>CAWFEZ010000001.1:0-85274 GCA_963814935.1 uncultured Actinomycetota bacterium
AGGAGGCGGGCCGATATATCCGATTGCACCAACTTTCGCGCGACGCGGCCGGGCCGTGTGGGCAGACCGGGCATGCGCTGAGCGTACGACGGCCCCGCCGGGCGCCTCGCAGCGGAGATCGGAGCCCGGTCAGTCCTCAGGGTTGCCGGGCTCGGTCATCGTCTCCGGAGGGCCCTCGAGGCGCCGGAGGCGTAGCAGGGTCGCCCCTCCGGGATAGGTCTTCGGCGGCTCGACCAGCTCGAACCGGGTGGCGGTCGTGCCTTCGGGGAAGAGCTTCTTGCCCTGCCCGATCACGACCGGGCACACCCACAGGTTCACCCTGTCGACCAGGCCCTCGCGAAACAGGGTCTGCAGCAGGTCCGCGCTGCCCCACGTGTGGATCTGCTCGTGCCGCTCACGCAGCTCACGTACCTGGGCGCCCGCGTCGGTGACCTGGGTGCTGGTGTCCCACGACAGCTCTGGCGTGCCGCGGGACGCGACGTACTTGGGGACGCGGTCGAAGGCCCGCCCGATCCCGTCGGTCTTGCCCGGCCAGTAGCTGCGGAAGATGTCGTAGGTCGTGTGCCCCAGCAGCAGCGCGTCGGATGCCTCGACGTCCTCGGTGATCTGTGCGCCGGACTCCGCATCTCCGTACGGCGTCTCCCAGCCGGCGTACTCGAAGCCGGCGTCCTGCTCGCTGGGACCACCGTTGGCCTGGATCACGCCGTCGAGCGTGATGTTCATGTTGACGTGCAGCTCACCCATCGTGCCATCTCCTCATCTCGGTCAGGCCGCCGACAGCGGTCTGTCTCCGCGGCTCACACCTACTACGAAGGCTCACGCCGGATCCGACAGATTGGCAAGGCCGAGCTCGGCCGCAGAGGCGAACGAGGCCTGGGCGCCCGGGCGCGTCACGGCGTGGCTGCCTGCGCGTACGGCGATGCGCACGGCCGCAACCAGATCGTGGCGCGCGCTGAGCGCAGCGGCCATCGCCCCGGTGAACGCGTCGCCCGCACCCGTCGAGTCCACCACGTTCACGTGCTGGGCCTCGATGATCTCCACGCCGCCGGAATGTGCCACCACGGCACCCTCCGCACCGACCGTGACGACGACGGAGCGGCACAGGCGAAGCAGGTCAGCCGCGGCGTCACGCGCCCCGGACGCCCGGCGTACCTGGCGACCGAGCAGGCCGCTGGCCTCCGACTCGTTGACGACCAAGGGATCGCACAGCGCGAGCACCGCGTCGTCGACAACCCGGTACGGCGCCAGGCCGCGGTTCACCGACCGCACGGCAGCCCAGCTCCGCTGCGGTCAGGACCGCGGCGTCGAAGGCCGCGGACCGGGATCTCCGCCTGCGTGACGAGGACCCCGTGAGGCCGCCGAGAGGCGCTGGCGCACCGCCGTGGCGACGGAAGCCGGCGAATCGTTGGCCCCCGGTGCCACCACGATGGAGTTCTCGCCATCCGGCGATGCCACCAGGACGAACGCCATCCCCGTCCGCGCGTCCGTGCGCCGACCAGCCCGTCGGTGATCCACCCCGGCCGCGGCGAGGTCTGCGGCAACGGCGCGGCCAGTCATCATCAGTCGCCAACCCTGGCGACCAGGGCGGTGCGCGCCCCGAGCAGAGCTCGCGGCGACGCGCCTGGTTGCCACCCAGTGCCGAGCCAGCTCGAACCGACGACCTCGGCGCACGAGGACGGTCGGTGAGCCCGGTGGCGAGGCTAGCGACCGTCAACGCAGGTGGCGTTCGACGAGGCGATGTCGACCGGAGCCGTCATCACGAGGAAGTCGACACGGTGCCGACTTCGCCGGCTACGAGGTGGGCACCACCATGACGATGGGGTGCAGATGAGTCTCGTCGTGCCCGACGGCAGCAGGCCGCCGGACGAGAACCCCTACGAGCGGGTCCACTACGTCACCGAAGGGATCGCCGAGTGCGTCAGGCAGGCCAAGGCCGCGGCCGGCGAGCGCGACGTGATGCTCCACGGCGCCTACACGGCGCAGGAGGCCCTGAAGGTCGGAGTGCTCGACTCCATCGAGATCCAGCTGCGGCCGGTGCTCCTCGGCCAGGGCCGTCGCCTGTTCGACAACCTTCCACCCGAGCACGTCGAGCTGGACCTGGTTCGGACGCTCGAAGCACCCGACACCCTGCACCTGCGCTACGACGTACGGCGGGGCGCGTGACGTGACCGCCACCTAAGGCCGAAGACCTCGGACACTTTCCGGCACCAGGTGCCGGAAAGTGTCCAGTCCTCCAGGCTGGTTTCCACAGCCATCACGATGCCACTGGCGGCGGCACCAGTCGGCCGTTCATCGTGGCGCGGTGGACGAGTCCGGGCTGGCGCGACTGTTGCGCCTGCAAGACGGCGTTGTCTCTCGGCGGCAGGTACTCGAGCACGGCGGGGACGACGTCGTCATCGAACGCCGACTACGGCGCAGGGAGTGGGCGCCCATGCTCACCGGTGTGTACGTCGCCCACACCGGCGCGCCGTCCTGGCGTCAACGCGCTTGGGCTGCGGTGCTCTACGCCGCACCGGCCGCACTGTCCGGGGCTGCCGCCCTCCGAGCCCACGGTGTGCGTGGCCATGACGAGGCTCCGTCGGTCGAGGTGGCCATCGAGCCGACCCGTCGGGTGCGGCCCGTCGCTGGCATCGTGGTCCGCCGACTGAGCGACTACCACCGGGTCGCCCTGGGTCATCTCGGCCCACCGCGGCTTCGAGTCGAAACCGCACTGCTCCGGGTCGCGTCGCAGGCTCGCACAGAGGACCGGGCGGTCTCGGTGCTGGCCGATGGTTGCCAATGCGGCGCCACCACGCCGGCGCGCCTGGCGAGCGAGCTCGACCTGACCCCTGGCCTCCCGAGACGCGGCCTGCTGGCGGAGATCCTCGACGATGTGCGAGCGGGCGCGCTCTCGCCTCTCGAACGCCGCTACCTGCGCGATGTCGAACGCGCGCACGGACTGCCGCGGGCCGGGCGGCAGCTTCCCGATCTGGTCGACGGCGCGCGCGTCACGCGTGACGTCGAGTACGCGGCGCAGGCCACCGACGTCGAGCTGGACGGGCGCCTGGGTCACGAAGCCGCCGAGGACCGATGGGACGACCTCGATCGCGACCTGGGCAGCGCGGTCGCGGGGAAGCTGACGCTGCGGCTCGGCTGGCGACAGGTGCTCCAGCCGTGCCGCGTGGCCGTCACGATCGGCCGGATCCTCGCCGCGCGGGGCTGGGATGGGAAAGTCCGTCCCTGCGGCTCCCACTGCACCGTCGTCTGAAGCACTGGACACCTTCCGGCACCAGATGCCGGAAAGTGTCCTGGGCTTGCGCGGAACCTCGCTCCGAGACGGCCCTACGGCGTCGGGAAGTCCACCACGTAGACAGGCACGCCGATCCTCGTCGTGTCGGCCGCGTCGCCGACGCCGTTGACGACGTGGTGGATCGTGCCGGCGCTGAGGTTCACCGTCATGATGTGGTGCAGCGAGATGCCCGGCGCCCTCGGGCACCTCGAAGCCGTTCTCGGTGTGGATCGACGGGTTGTTCTGGTTGAACACGTAGACGCCGCCGCCGTAGAGCGTGTGCTCGGCGACGTCGTCGGCGACCTTGTAGCCGGGATACCCGAGGGTGCCGTCTCATCCAGTCGGCCTGGGTCGGCGGGTCGTACGGCAGCTCGTTCTGGTACAGGATGGTCGTGCCGTCGCTCGCCGTTCCAGACGGTGTTGTAACGTCTGGAAGTGCTCGACGAACAGGCCGGTCGCGGTGACGTGGTCGCCGTTGATGACGGCGCCGTAGCGGCCGGTGTTGGTGTTCCAGCGCTCGGTGTCGGTGAAGCCCTCGACGCCGTGGTCGGCCCGCCACACCCAGGTGTGGTCGATGAGCACGTGGTCGCTGTTGACCTCGAGCGCGGTGTCGGTCTTGCCGACGTGCGGACCGCCGACGCGGAAGTACACGTCGGACAGCGTGGTCGGGTTGCGCCGGGTCGAGCTCTCGACTGGCCCTTGCCGGGCTTGCCGACCCGAGCAGCACGGGCGACTCCTCGGGGCCCGCGTCGATCGTGACGCCGGCGATGACGATGCCGGGGACGTCGGCGACGTCGAGCGGCATCGCGCCGTTGACCGCGGTCAGGGTGGCGTGGCCGATGCCGAGCACGACGGTGTCGGCGCGCTTGACCTCGATGCTGCGGGCGATGTCGTACACGCCGGGCGTCAGCAGCAGGTGCTTGCCCCGCGCCAGCTGCGTTGTTGATCGTCCTGCACCGAGTCGCCGGGCTTGGCGACGTAGAAGTCGCTGAGCGGGATGGTGCGGCCGGGCGTCAGGCCGTCGGCCCAGGTGATGCCGCTCGTGTCCGTGCTGGCCGCGGGCACGCGCACGTTGTAGTCGCCCTCGTCGTCGACGTAACAGGTAGGGCTTCTCCCGGCTGACCGGCGTCGCGTCGAGCGTCGTGTACGGCGGGTTCGGGAACGCCGCGTCGTCCGGCGCGCCGACGACGCCCGAGAAGACCTGGTTCCACACGCGCGTTGGACCAGCCGGCGATCTCGCTGTTGCGGATCAGCCACTGCTGCTGCGAGCCGTTGATCACGAACGGCAGCTTGGAGTCGGCGATGAAGCCGCCGCTGGCGTACTGCGGGCCGGCGGTGCAGTAGTCCATCAGCGACAGGTTCGCCGCCGGAGATGTTGAGGCGGCGCATCGAGACCGCCTGCGACACCGCCCAGAAGTTCGCCGAGGCGCGGCAGCCGTCCTGGCCCGGCGCGTTGACGTTGATGGACAGGTTGGACAGGGTGCGCCAGAAGTTGACGAGCGCGAGGCAGTTGCGCGTGCCGCCGTCGGCCAGGCAGCGGTTGTAGACCTCGACGCTTGCCGTTGATCGACGACGTCGGTCGGGCTGAGGCGCCGAGGCCGGCGATCTCGGTGTAGTAGCCGACCTTGATCTGCAGCGGGTCCTCGGCGCGTGCCGTAGTCGCCGGGCTTGAACAGCACGCGTGCCGGTTCGGTGCCCATCTCGTCGTCGACCTGGGCGGCGTGCGAGGGCGTCGAGGATCGCCTGGATCTCGGCCGTCGGCATGGACGGGTCGAAGACGGTGACGTTGGGGCCGAAGTCGGGTGTGCCGGCGACCGCCTGCGCGACGGGCGCGGGTGCACCGGCGTTCACAGGACCGGCTCCCGCGAAGGCCGCGACGGCCACGGCGGCGGCGAGGAGGGCGACGCTCCGGCGCCGGGAACGGATGCGGGTGAGCTCGAGCATGCGGTGTGCTCCTCGTCGAGGCGTTGAGCCGTGGTCGCCCGACGAAGTTCGGTGCCGCGCCGAGCGGCGGGCAGATCCCACTGCCCTCGGGCGTCAGGCTAGGACGATGCGGGAGATGCGCACAAGGCTGCCAGTGGTTGGCAGTTTCGGGCCGCCGATCACGTCGGCCGTAACGGTCCAGACAGCCGCACCCGGCTTCGGCCAAGTGTCAGCGCGCTGACAGAACTCTGGCCGCAGGGCGTGGAGGCTTGGGTCGTTCCGCCGGGGGGAGGAACACGACGCGCCCGCTCAGGTCTCCGCTCCGCGGGGGGCGCGTCCAGGTGGGTGCCGGTCTCGACCACTCGGGGGCCGGCACCCACCCCCGCCCGCCACTCGCCCGACTGGTCTAGCGGGCAACGGGCGCCCGGCCGCGTCGCCATTTACATACCTTCCGCGCCGCTGGAAGGGTTTGCCCGGGTTTCGACAGGGGTGTCGAGGGGGGTGGGACGTGGGCGTCGACGAGACCATGCGGGGGCCACGAGTCCTGCAGGGCAGCCGGGACCAGACGACCCCTCACCGGGTCGTCGCCGAGATGCGCAAGCGCTACGCCGACTCCGGGACCACCATGCCGTTCGCGGTCAGGATGCTCGACGGCAGCCAAGCCGTCGTCGGGGAGGGCGAGCCCCAGGCGACCCTCGTCGTGTGCGACCGGGAGGGCCTCGACGCGCTCGGCAGCTTCGACATCGTTCGCGCCGGCGAGGCCTACCTCGACGGCCACCTCGACACCGAGGGTGACCTCGCCCAGCTCCTCGCCGTGCGCGCCATCCTCACCGACCGGCACCCGGTGCAGTACGCCGCCAAGTTCGTCCGCCCGCTCCTGCGCGGGCAGGTCCGCAGCGACCACGACTACATCGAGCACCACTACGAGAACGACCCTGACTTCTTCCTGTCCTTCCTCGACCGCCGGCACCGCGCCTACTCGCAGGGCGTCTTCGAGCACGCGGACGAGCCGCTCGAGGACGGCATCACCCGCAAGCTCGACTACGCGCTCGACGCCATCGGCGTGGGCCCGGGAGCACGCGTGCTCGACATCGGCGGCGGCTGGGGCGCCTTCGTCGAGTACGGCGGCCACCACGGTCTGCACGTCACCTCCCTCACCATCTCGGAGGCGTCGCGGACATTCGTCCAGGCGATCATCGACGACCAGGGGCTGCCCTGCGAGATCCGCCGCGAGCACTTCTTCGCCCACCGTCCCGACCAGCCCTACGACGCCATCGTCAACCTCGGCGTCACCGAGCACCTGCCCGACTACGCGCGCACGCTGGCGGCGTACCAGTCGCTGCTGAGGCCGGGCGGCCGGGTCTACCTCGACGCCAGCGCGGCGCGGCGCAAGAACCGGGTGACGACCTTCTTCGAGAACCAGATCTTCCGGGGCAACGGGTCCCCGCTGTCGCTGAAGGACTATGTCGCGGCGCTCAGCCGGTCACCGCTCGAGCTCGAGGTGGTGCTCAACGACCGCGTGAACTACGGCATCACCACCCGCAAGTGGGCCGAGAACCTCGACGCCGCCAGGGCGAGCGTCGAGGCGCGTTGGGGCTCTCGCCAGTACCGCCTGTTCCGGCTGTACCTGTGGGGGTGCGTCGACGGTTTCTCCCGTGACTGGATCCAGGCCTATCGGCTGGTGCTGCGCAACCCGGACTGACGCCGGACTGACGGGCCGGACTGAACCAGTGGTCCAGATGTTTCGATCGACTGCGTAACCGTCTTGTTGCTCCTGCGTTGAGTTCTTCACGAAGGCCACACGCGAGTAAACCCTCGCTCTCCGTGACCGATGCCCGACCCCCCACGGGAGCACACATGACAGACACGTCCCATCAACCGACCCTCCAGAGAGGTCGTCGCAGGCTCCGAGCCTCGCGGATCTTCACGGCGGTCACCGCCGCGATCGCCATCAGCGTCGGCACCGCCACGGCAGCCGCCGCCGTGACCGACGACTACCACCCGACCCAGGTGTCCCGAGACTTCGGTGCGTCGGTCGGCGGCTGGACCGACGTGGAGACCCACACGGCGCTGCCGTGCCTCATCGAGGGCGTGACGTGCCTCGCGGTCGACAGCGCGTACGTGACCAGTGGCGGCGCAGGTGGTGACGATGACGGGTTCATCCGTACCTCCGTCGGCACGACGATCATCGGCCTGCTCGACTCGGCCAGGGTCACGTGGACGAGCCCGACGTTCACCTACGACGGCGCCGGCGGTGACGTGCCCGACTCGTTGTTCTTCACCATGGACCGCCGGGTGCAGGCCGCGCAGCTGCTGGGTGTGCTGACCGACGCGGAGTACCGGGTCGTCCTGCACGACGTGGACGAGGACACGAACCTCGAGCTGCTGGACAAGCAGGTCACCAACCAGGCCACCTGGCAGTCGATCGCGGCCGTTGACATCGACCCTGCCGAACTGACCGTCGGTGACGACTACGAGATCCGCGTGATCACGGAGTTCGACGCTCTCGCCCGGGTGCTGGTGGGTGGCACCTTCGACTACGACAACGTGCTCCTGCGGGCCACCAAGGCCGACACGGTGCCCACCGACACCGACAGCGACGGCGTGTTCGACGACAGCGACAACTGCGTGACCACCCCCAACACCGACCAGGCGGACGCCGACGGCGACGGCATCGGGGACGCGTGCGACCAGACCACCGGCGACATCGACAGCGACGGCGTGCCCGACGGAGACGACAACTGCCCGACGACACCCAACACGAACCAGGCCGACGCCGACGGCGACGGGACCGGTGACGTCTGCGACAGCACGTCGAACGGTCCCGACACCGACAACGACACCATCCCGGACGCGGCCGACAACTGCGACACGACGGTCAACACCGGACAGTCCGACAAGGACAAGGACGGCATCGGCGACGCGTGCGACAGCACACCCAACGGGCCCGACACCGACGGTGACGGCGTACCGGACGCGACCGACAACTGCGTCACCACTCCCAACGCCGGACAGTCGGACAAGGACGGCGACGGCATCGGCGACGTCTGCGACACCATGCCCAACGGCGCCGCGACCGGTTCGTGCCAGGGTGCTGCCGCGCTCACGCAGAACGGTTTCGCCACCGGTGAGACGCTCCGCGGGACCAACGGTCGCGACCTGCTCCGTGGCCAGCAGGGCAACGACCGGTTGCTCGGACTCGGCGACAACGACTGCCTCAAGGGCGGGTCGGGCAACGACACGCTGCGCGGCCAGGCCGGGCGGGACGTGCTCTCCGGCAACGCCGGTCGGGACGTGCTCACGGGTCAGGGCGGCAACGACCGCGTCCGCGGCCAGAAGGGCAACGACAAGGTCCGCGGCGGTCGCGACAACGACAAGCTCAACGGCGGCGCCGGCAAGGACAAGGTCAACGGCGGGGCCGGCACCGACCTCGTGCTCGGCGGCAAGAACGCCGACCGCCTCACCGGCGGCAGGGGCAAGGACACCCTTCAGGGCGGCCAGGGCAACGACCGGATCTTCGCCTTCGACGGCAAGGCCGACGTGATCCGCTGCGGCGGCGGAGCCGACAAGGTCGTCGTCGACGCCAAGGACAAGGTGGCGGCCAGCTGCGAGCTGGTGGTCGTCCGCTCCTGATCCGTCAGTAGGTACCTGAGAGATCCCCCCACCCGACGCCGAGGGCCCGCCAGCGGTCCTCGGCGTCGGCGTGCCCGGGGCTCACGAGCGCGTTGGTCGAGGAGGTCGCGCAGGGACCGTCACGACCGCTGGTTGAGGAGGTCGCGATGCGACCGTCACGAAACCCGGCGACGGGTCAACGGACAAGTCACCGGGTTTCGTGACGGGCCTGACGGCCCTCCTCAACCAGCGGATGTGGGGCGCCAGCCGGCGGGCGGGTCCTCCCCCACGCGACCGTCGACGGCCTCGCGGATCAGGTCCGCCTGGCCGGTGTGGCGGCCGTACTCCTCCACCAGGTCGTACACGATCCTGCGCAGGCTGACCGGCTCGCCGAGCTTCTCCGCGAGAGCCACCTGCTGGTCGAGGCCTCCCTCCTGGATCCGGACGCGCAGGCGCTCGCGAGCCCGCGCGACCGCGCCGTCGTAGCGGGCGTAGAGCTGCTCGGGACTGTCGCCGGCCGCGGACGAGAACTCCCAGTCGTCGTCGTCGTCCCAGCCGTTGTCCGCCCACTCGGCCGGCATCTCCTCGCCGTCCATCTTGACGGCCGTGGCGAAGTCCTCCTGGGTGGCCAGGTGCTTGAGGAGCCCGCCCAGGGTCAGTGACGACGGGCCGATGCGGGTGTCCAGCCCGGCCGCGTCGAGCTCGTCGGCCTTGTAGCGGAACGTCCAGCGCAGCCGGTCGAGCGCGCCGAGGACGTGCTCGACCTCCGAGCCGGACAACGGCGGCTCCCAGGGTGTGTCCTCCGGGTTCTCGGTCATGGCGCCGAAGGTACGAGCGGTTCCGGACGTTCGGCGTCCGGAGCTCCAGGTTTGCCCGCGTCTGCGTAGGACCGCACGATCGAGATGTTGAGTGGGAAGTCGATCGACAGATCGCGGAACAGCAGGCCTGCTGCGGTTGTCGCCGCCTCGCGGGCCTGCTCGGCCACCTGGTCGGCGAGCGCGGCCGGAGTGTGCACCACGACCTCGTCGTGGAGGAAGAAGACGAGATGCGGCCGGGAGGTGACGGGGCCCCCGTGATGCCAGCCCCCAGGCGCCACAGCCGGTTGCGCAGGTCGGCGATCCAGCACAGTGCCCACTCCGCGCCCGTGCCCTGGACGACGAAGTTGCGGGTGAAGCGTCCGTACGCACGCCGCCGGCGGGTCTGGCTGTCAGGGTCGGCAGGCGGGTCGTCGGGGTCGCGGTCCCAGGCCTCGCCCAGGCTGCTCATCAGATCGGGCGATCCGCGCCCCAGGAGTGTGCGCACCACCTGGCCCCGCTCGCCGGCCCTGGCCGCAGCCTCGACGAGGCCGAAGGCGTCGGGGTAGCGGCGGGTGAGTCCCGCGACCATGCGGCCGCTCTCGCCGCTGGTGGCGCCGTACATCGCGCCGAGCAGGCCGAGCTTGGCGTCCTTGCGCGTGGTCACCGCGCCGTCGTCGACCATCCCCTGGTAGAGGTCGGTGCCGCGTGCCGACCGGGCCAGCGCGCGGTCGCCGCTCATGCCCGCGAGCACCCGTGGTTCGAGCTGAGCGACGTCGGCGACGACGAACACCCAGCCGTCGTCCGCCACAGCTGCCGACCGGACCTGCACCGGGAACGACAGCGCGCCGCCGCCGTTGGACGACCACCGGCCCGTGGTCGAGCCGGCGGGCTGGTACGACGGGCGGAACCGGCCGCCGCTCACCCACTGGTCGATCCAGGCCCAGCCGTTGGTCGAGAACAGGTGCGCCAGCTGCTTGTATCGCAGCAACGACGCGATGCCCGGGTGCTCGAGCCGGCGGAGGGTGGAGGCGCGGGTGTCCGCGACGTCCAGCCCGGCTCGCCGAAGTGCGGCCAGCAGCTCGGGCCGCGAGTCGGGGTTGAGGACTGGTGCGTCAAAGGCGTCGCGCACCTCTGCGACCAGCGCCTCCAGCTTCTGTGGCCGGGCGCCGCGTGGCGGCCGCGGCCCGAGCAGCTCGCTGAGCAGATCCTGGTGGACGTCGCTGCGCCAGGGCACCCCGGCGTACGTCATCTCGGCCGCGATGAGCGCGCCAGATGACTCGGCCGCGAGCAGCAGCCCCAGCCGGCTGGCCTCGACCGACGCGGCCACGGTGGCCAGCTGCCGGGCGTCCTCGAGGTCGGCGCGCAGGCGCTCGGTCGTGTCGTCGACGGAGAACAGGGCCGGGTCGGACGGCGTGCTCGGCCCGAACCGGTCCCAGTGCTGCGACTCGTCACCCTCCAGCAGCTGCACATCCACCGCGGGCGCCCGCCGCAGCAGGTGGTGGCACAGCCGCAGGTCGTGGCAACGCTCGACCCGCACCCCTGCCGCCAACAGCGACGGGTACCACCGGGCGGTGTCGTCCCACACCCAACGCGGCCCGTCGACCTCGCGCTCTCGCACGTACGCCGGGAGGTCGACCTCCGCCACCTCCTGCGTCGACCCACCTTCGACGACCAGCACGCGCCCACCCGGCAGGCGCGACAGCGAAACCCGGGTCATGGGGACACCTTGACACCGACCGGCGACGCGGGCGGGCGGTCACGGGTCACCTAGCGCGAACCGGGGACCGGCCACCCTGGGCGGCCGGTCCCGCGTCAGCGCGTGCTACGTGCAGGCGGCCAGCGCGGCGGGGATCGCCGCCTCGAGCGCGACGAAGTCGAGGTGCGAGATCGCCTTGTTGCCGCCCGTGGGTCCAGCCATCACGCCGTGCGCGTTGATCAGCGTGCTGGTGGTGACGCCCACGGCGGTGGCCAGGATCTCGGCCCCGGCCGGGCAGAACCCCTCCGAAGCAGCGATCACGCCGAAGGACACGAAGCCTTTCGAGCCCGCGCGCCCAGCGTCCGCGTTCGGGTTCGGGTTGTTGAAGTAGCAGAAGTGCGCACTCGCCGCGGTGGCGGTGAGCACGACGGTCGCCGCGGCTCCGGCGGCGATGATGGACAGGCGACGGACAAGCATGGAGCAACCCCCTGGTAGTCGGACAGGTGCCCTCACCCTGTGGCTCGCCCACCGGGCCGTCAATACCCAGATTCGGTGATGACGTGAGCCGTCCGCAGGTCTGCGCCGGAAGAGGCTGCGGCGAGTTGGCCGAAGGACGCACCCCGGACATCGGCCATGACCGAAGGGATCGCGGGCGCTTCGCGGTTGCGGTGAAGACCGACCCGAAGCGCGAGACTGTCGCCGTGGTGTACGGCAGGCGTAGCCTGGCCATTAACCGCTCCCGCTCTGAGGAGGCTCGCAATGCCGGTCTGGCTCATGGTGATAGGCGGACTCTTCCTCGTCGTTGTGGTCGTCGGTTTCGTGATCGTGGAGTGGCGGAGCAGCCACGGAACCCTGACGGACCGCCGGGGTGGCTTTATCGACCCAGTAGAGGAGCGTCGGCGCAGGGAGGGCGGCCCAGGGTCGGGACCGGACGCGGCGGGTGGCGTGAGCTTCTAGCTGAAGCCCGGATCGCCGCAATGCGCGGCAAGCCTGCTGGCGATGCGGACGACCGATGCCGTTCGTCGTCCAAGAGGAGCCTCCCTGGGCCAGATTCGACGTGCAACCCTCCGTGCAACACTCCAGAAGTGTGGATCGATGATGAAGGTGTCGCACACACGGTGGCTCTGCCGGATCCCACACGTGTGATGTCCGATGAGTTCTGCACGAGCCTCGACGCCCTTGCTGCCTCGGACCGCGCCGCCCTGCGGAGCATCGTGGAGCGTGCCGAGATGCGGCACCACGGCGCGGACTGGTTCGACCTGAGCCGGTCGGAGGTCCACGTCGGAGCCCCTGCTCCGACGGACCTGTTGCAGGGCCGGGTGGTCACGGCTGCGGACGTCGCCCATGCGATCGACCGGGTAGTGCCTCGATGGCGCCTCGACGTGATCCAGGCGCTCGACGACTACCTCACCTGAGGCGAAAGCCGAACTGCCGGAGTCGGCACGCAGGCTTGGATTGCGGCGTTCTGAAGGCATCGGCCGCCTATTGGCGTCGGGTGAAGGTGGTGGATCCGTTGGGGTGGTGGTGGGTGATCCAGCCGGGGTCGTGGGCGCGGTGGTGGTGGAAGGGGCAGAGGAGCTTGCCGTCGAGGAGTTTGCCGTCGTGGAGGTTGGTCTGGCCGCCTTCGGACCAGGGTTGGGGGTGGTGTGCTTCGCAGTAGGCGGCGGGCATGGTGCAGTGGACTTCGGTGCAGGTCTTGTCGCGGATCTCCATGGCGATGCGTTGGGCGGGGCTGAAGAGCCGGGACTCGCGGCCGAGGTCGAGGACCTCGCTGGTGGTGCCGAGGACGGCGGCTCGCAGGCCGGCCTGGCAGGCCAGCCGTCGGGCCTGGCCGGCGGTCATCTTCTGCCCGGTGCTGGTCTGGGCGATCCCGGCGGCGGTCAGGTCGGCGAGCAGGGTGTCGTGGTCGATCAGCACGACCAGGGAGGTGGCCTTGCCGCCGTGGCGGGGCAGGTCGGACTTGAGGACCCGTTCGAGCAGGGCGAGGAACCCGATGCCCTGTTGGCGGGCGATCGGCAGGTTCGCGAACTCGTCCTCGATGGGCGCGGTGAGGGGCCCGAACGGAGTCTCGACCGTCTCCCCTTGCCGGCCGGTGGCGGTGGCGGCGGGGGGCGGTGAAGGCGGCCAGGAAGGTGCGTAGCAGGCTGGCGGTCAGGTCGGGGATGCGGGCGTGGAGGTCGGTGGAGCCGTCGCCGCGGCGGCGCAGGGTCAGCCGGGTCACCGCGGCGGCTCGGCGTTCCTGGTCCAGGAGCCGCTGGTAGTCGGCTTGTTCGGCGATGTCGGGGGCCAGGTACTCCAGGATGCGGGACCCGAAGGTCCTCAGCTCCCGCGGCCCGAGCTTGTCGGCCTCGGTGACCAGCAGCGTCTCGGCCTTGGCCAGCAGGTCCTCGCCGAGATCCTTGGGCAGTGCCTCCAACGCCTCGCAGATCACCCGGGCCTGGGCCAGGTTCACCGCCGCACACCCGAGCGCGGCGCCCACCTGGGTCCAGCGTTGGTCCAGGGCTGCTGCGAGCCTGGCGTCGGCCCGGACCCGGCCGGGAGCGTCACGGGTCGCGGTGGCCAGCCAGGTCGCCGTCGACCGGTCGCCGGTGGCCTCGGCGACGTCGTCGGCGGTGGCCAGCACCCGGAGCTGCTCGGCCTGGGCGCGGGCGATCACCCGCGACAGCCCCACCAACAGCTCCTGCTTCTCACCGGTCCCGCGGAACTCCGGCGCGATCCCAGCCAGGTCGTCCAACCCACCGTTGATCCGAGCCAGGGGCTCGGCGTAGGTGGTGGACATGGGACAAGCCAACCATCGACCACCGACAGGGGTCCGGGCTCAGAACCCCTTATCCACAAGGGATTCCGAGAAATGAGGCACCAACTTGTTTCCTGTCGGAGGAATGTTCCCTCGGCCCGCATGCGACCGCCGCCGTCGGGTACTCGCGAGGGGTCCACCCGCCGGTCCCCTGGCCGAGAGAAAGAAGCGAGGAGGTAAGACATGACCACTGCACGAGAGCTCATGACCCGGGGTGCGGAGTGCGTGCGCCCCAGCGACACCCTCGTCACCGCAGCTCAGAGGATGCGCGAGCTGGACGTGGGTGCGATGCCGATCTGCGGTGACGACGACCGTCTCGCCGGGATGATCACCGACCGCGACATCGTGGTCAAGTGCATCGCCGACGGCGTGGACCCCAAGTCGGCCGAGGTAGGCAGGTTCGCCGAGGGCAAGCCCGTCACGATCGGTGCCGACGACGACATCGAGGAGGCTCTGCGGACGATGACCCAGTACGACGTCCGCCGGCTCCCGGTCATCGACGGCGACCGCCTCGTCGGGATGCTGAGCCAGGCCGACATCGCCCTGAGTGACCCGGACGCCGCCGGCCGCATGGTCTCGGACCTGTCGTCCTCGCCTCAGAACAACTGAGAGGTCTCCGGCCGTCGCGGCCGCCACCAACAACCGCAGTGCGCGCTATCCCATGGGGTGAGGATGAGGGACTCCGCACCCGGGCAGGATGTCCGCGTGACGGTGCTCTCGCGCTCGACGATGTCGCAGCCCGCGCGACGCGGAGGCAGCAGCACGTGACCGCATGAACAGCACCCTGGTCCGCGTGGCCGCCCTGGTCGCGGCGCTGATCCTTGCTGTCACCGGTTGCGCGCCCGGAACCCCCGACGAGGACTCCTGGCGGTACGACGCGAGGCGGGCCGTGGGTGACGTGGTCAGCGCCGTGCAGACCGCCCGCCTCGTGCTGATCCAGTCGCAGGAGGGGCGGGTGCACCACGCGTACCTGCAGAACGTGCTCGTGGACGCCGAGCGCACCGGCGGCCTGGCGGCCGAGACGCTGTCGTCGGTGCAGCCACCCGACGTCGAGCACCGCCGGTCGTCCGACGTCAACGACCAGCTCGAGAAGGCGACCGGGCTGCTGACCGACGCCCGGATCGCGGCGGTGGCTCACGACACCGGCGAGTACGCCGACCTCGTGTCGCAGCTGGAACAGGACGGCCAAGGACCTGCTGGAACTGGAGTCCACGCTCGAGCACCCGCCTGAGGAAGCCTCGAGTGAGGACGACCCGGTGAAGAAGCTCTTCAGCGTCGCGCTCGGCATCCTCACCGCCATCGGCGGCTTCGTCGACATCGGCGACCTGGTCACCAACGCCCAGGTGGGTGCCCGGTTCGGCTGGTCGCTCGGGCTCGTGGTGATGGTCGGCGTGCTGGGCATCTGCGTGTTCGCCGAGATGTCCGGCCGGGTCGCGGCCGTCAGCCGCCGGGCCACCTTCGACCTCGTGCGTGAGCGGCTCGGACCACGCGTCGGGCTCCTCAACCTCTTCGGCTCGATGGCGGTCACGCTGCTCACGTTCATCGCCGAGATCGGCGGCGTGGCCCTCGCGGTGCAGCTCATCGTCTCGGTCCACCACGTGCTGCTCGTGCCGCTGGTCGCGGTGGTCGTGTGGCTCATCCTCTGGAAGGCGCGTTTCTCGATCATGGAGAACGTGCTCGGCCTGCTGGGTCTTGCGCTCGTGGTCTTCGTCGTCGCGCTGTGGCAGCTCGACCCCGACTGGGGCCACCTCACCGACCAGCTGGTGACGGTCGACAAGCCGGCGGACGAGCCGTGGCCGGTCTGGGCCTACTACGCCGTCGCGCTGTTCGGCGCGGCCATGACGCCGTACGAGGTGTTCTTCTTCTCCTCCGGCGGCGTCGAGGAACGGTGGACGGTCGAGGACATCGGCACGATGCGCCTCAACGTGTTCCTCGGCTTCCCGCTCGGTGGCGTGCTGTCGCTGGCGATCGCCGGCTGCACGGCCGTCGTCTTCGGCCCGCTGGATGCCGGTGTCGACACGCTCGGACAGGTCGCTCTTCCCGTGGCGATCGCACTCGGCAAGGTCGGGCTGGCCGTCGCGATCCTGGGCTTCGTGGCCGCGACCCTGGGCGCGGCCTGCGAGACCGGTCTGTCGACCGGCTACAGCATCGCCCAGTACTTCGGATGGCAGTGGGGCAAGTACGTCAAGCCGCCGGACGCGTCGCGGTTCCACCTCACGCTGGTGATCGTGACGGTGCTGGCCACCGGTGTGCTCGTGACCGGCGTCGACCCGATCCTGGTGACCGAGGTGTCGGTGGTGTTCTCCGCCGTCGCGCTGCCGCTGACGTACTTCCCGATCCTGGTCGTGGCCAACGACCCCGACTACATGGGCGAGCACGTCAACGGCCGCCTCGCCAACACGCTGGGCATGGTCTACCTCGTGATCATCGGGGTCGCGGCCACGGCAGCCATCCCGCTGATGATCTACACGAGGATGGGGGCCTGATGAGCCGAACCCGGCCTCCGAGAGCCCTCGACGCGGTGCTCCACCTGATGGACCGCCAGGTGGTCGACCGCGACGGCCTGATGGTCTGCAAGGTCGACGACGTCGAGCTCACCGAGCATCCGGACGGCTCCTGGGAGGTGACCGGGCTGCTCGCCGGGCCCCCCGGCGCTCGTGCCGAGGTACGGCGGCCGGCTCGGCCGGGTGCTCGAGGAGAGCTGGCGGCGGCTCGGCCTCCAGGAGAGCAACCGCCTGGTGCCGTGGCGGATCGCGCTCGCCCTCGTCGACGAGCTCGGCAGCGGAGTCACCCTGCTCGCCGAGCGCGAGGGACTGCTGGAGCGCCAGACCGACTCACCGCCCGCGCCCGGCGACGTCCGCCGCCGCCTCAACGACGTGCTCCAGCTGAGAGTGCGCGGACGTCCGACGGGCGAGAGCCTGGGCCGGGTGCTCGACGTCCGCCTCCACACCGTGCGCCGCGAGCCCCTGGAGCTGGTCGCCGAAGGACTGGTCGTCGGCCGCGGCCGTCCCGGCGGCTACCTGGGCTACGACCGCGACGGCAAGCAGGGCCCCTGGCTGCTCAACCGGCTGGTACGCCGCATCCACCGGCACTCCGGCTACGTGCCGATGGCCGACGTCGGCCCGGTCGACTGGGAGGAGCAGACGGTTCGGATCGACGCCCCCCTGCAGCCGCTCGACCACCCTGACCACAGATCAGCTCAGCTGGACGACGTCGAGGACGTGCTGGGCGACGCTTCCCGGCGGAGCCACGAGCGTGACCCGCGACTCGCTGCGCAGCGCCTCGGCGAGGACGCGGACTCCGGAGCTGCCGAGGTAGGTGACGTCGGTGAGATCGACGGTGACCTCCGCGGTTCCGCCGCGTCCGGCGCGGTGCAGGGCCACGCGCAGCCGCTCCGCGCCCTGGGCGTCGACCGCGCCAGCGAGGCGGAGCCCGAGTCGTCCACGTCGACGGACAGCGAGGCCCCGCGGCCCGCACCCCCGACGGTCGTGCCGGGCACGGGGGCGAACAGGCTGGCCTCCCGGGTCAGCCGGTGCCGGAAGGTGGCGGTGGTGCCCGACCCGTGGATGTCGATGGCGAGGTGGTCGACCATGCTCCTGACCATGCCGAGGCCGAGACCACCGGACGCGCTCGCCGCTGGCTCGACCCACTGCCCGTCGTCGTGGATGCGGCACGCAAGGACGCCGTCGCCGTCGACCTCGGCGTCGACGTCGACGAGGTGCGAGCGGGGCGGGTCCTCCCCCGCGTTTGCGTGGGCGACGGCGTTGGCGACGAGCTCGCCGACCGCGTGCCGCACCGCGAGGTCGTCGACGCCGCTGATGCCGAGGGGCAGGAGCCAGTCGCTGACGGCGTCGCGGGCGGCGGGCACCGTGGCCAGGGTCGCGTCGAGGGACGCCGAGAACGGCGCCGCCTGAGGACGTCGTTGCGCTGCCAGCAGCGTGATGTCGTCGTCGTACGCCGTCTCGCGCGTCAACAGCTCCAGGCCGGTCTCGCACACGCGCGCGACAGGGCGCGACGACGTACTGGCGCGCAGGTGCGCGTTGCGTGCGGACTCACGGACCACTTCCCGCAGCTGCACGGTGCTCTCGGCGGGGGTGCGTCCCGGCCGGTCGACGAGCCCGTCGGTGTACATCACCACGAGGTCACCGTCCGCGAGGCTGGCCCGTCGCGTCGCGAACCCCTTCCCGGTCGCCAGCGGGCCGGCCCCGGTCGGTTCGAGGTACTGCGCGTCGCCGGCGCCCGTCACCACGAGCGGTGGCGGGTGCCCGGCCGTGCAGTACTCCAGCTGCCCGGTGTCCGCGTCCAGCTCCAGGACACACACCGTCGTGGCGCGCGACTCGATCTCGCGTTCGGCGTAGCGGTCCAGCACCGCCAGGGCCTCCGGCAACGTCGACCGAGTCAGCAGCTGGCTGTGCAGCACCGCCCGTAGCTGGCCCATGACAGCCGACGCGCCGACCCCGTGCCCCACGACGTCGCCCACCACGAGCGCGACGTGGCCGTCCGGCCGGACCACGGCGTCGAACCAGTCGCCACCGGCACCTTTGCCGGCCGCGAGCAGGTAGCGCGCCTCGATGTCCACGCACGGCACCAGCGGAAGATCCGTCGGCAGCAGCACGTCCTGCAACCTCGCGACGCCGCTGCCGCCACGTCGCGGCGCCGGCGGTCGTGGGCTGCCTGCTCGGCGTCGCGCAGTTCCAGCACCCGCTCGGTCACGTCGATCTGCGTGACCTGCACCCCGTCGACCTCGCCGTCCGCCCCGAGGACAGGGGTGGCGAAGAAGTCGAAGTAGAACGGGCGCAGCTCGCCGGAGCCGTCGACGTCCAGGTCGAACCGCCAGCCGGTGTGCGCCACCGTCTCTCCGGTGCGGCGGACCCGCTCGAGGATCTCGACCGCCTGCTGACCCGCCAGCGCGGGGAAGACGTCGAGCACCGGCCTGCCGACGATGCCAGAGCGGGCGAACATCGTCCGGTACGCCGCGTTGCTCGTCGCGAAGATCTGGTCCGGTCCCATCACCGAGGCCATCGCGAAGGGCGCTGACCTCGTAGGCCCGCCTGACGTCCTCGGCGCTACCGACGCGACCGTCGATGTCGTCGGAGTGGCGGCCGCCGGTCGAGGTCACGTGTTCCGGTACCCACTCGCCGGAATCGATGCCCTCGACGCGTACAGGTGCGGGCGTGGGGTACCTCCGGATGTCGAGACCAGCAGGAGGAACTGGAGGAGGAGCCATGCCCAGCAAGTCGGCCAACGTCAAGAACGAGAAGCAGTACGAGGCGCTCAAGGACAAGGGGATGTCGAAGGAGCGCGCGGCCAAGATCGCCAACTCCCCCGACGCCTCCAAGCACGGCGGCGAGTCGAAGAAGAAGAGCGACTCGCGCCAGGGCGGCACCACCGCCCAGAAGAAGAAGGCCGGCCGCAAGGGCGGCAAGGCCTCGCACTCGTGACCCAGCGATGACCCGCGACCAGCGATGACCCAGCGATGACCCGGCCCGACACCGTCGTCCTCGACCTCGACGGCACGCTCGTCGACTCGGTCTACGTCCACGCCCTGGCGTGGAAGGAGGCCTTCCGCGAGGTCGGCGTCGACATCCCGACCTACCGGCTGCACCGGGCCGTCGGCATGGGCGGCGACCGGCTCGTCGCGGCCGTGGCAGGCGACGCCACGGAGGACGCCGTCGGTGACGTGATCCGCAAGCTCCACGACGACCTGTTCCGGCTCCGCCGCCCAGAGGTGCATGCGCTGGACGGGGCGGCCGAGCTGCTCGCGGCGTGCCGCGACGCCGGCCTGAGGCAGGTGGTCGCGAGCTCCTCGAAGCCCGAGGACACCGAGGCCCTGCTGGAGCTCGTCGAGGGCTTCGCGGATGATCGGCGAGGTCGTGTCCGGCGACGAGGGCCCGAGCAAGCCCGCCCCCGACCTCGTCGAGCGGGCCCTGGACCGGGCTGGCTCCGGCGCACGCCTTCCTGGTCGGCGACGCGGTGTGGGACGTCGAGTCCGCCGCCCGCGCGGGCATCCCGTGCGTGGGCGTGCTGACCGGTGGGTACTCCGAGGCGGAGCTGCGGGACGCCGGTGCGGTGGCGGTCTACGACACGCCGCGGGAGGTGGCAGCGGCGCTGCCGCAGGTGCTTGCCCAGCTCTCCGCTGGTTGATCGGAATGGTGGTTTCGAGGCTCGCAAGCTCGCACCTCAACCACCGGATGCGACTCGGTGGTTGAGGTGTGAGGAGCGCCAGCGACGAGCCTCGAAACCACCGCGTCACGGCAACGCGCTCGAGCAGCGCGACCGCGTCGTGCGGCGCGAAGCCCTTGATGTCGTTGTCGAAGTAGACGTAGACGTCGAGCCCGTCGGCCGCCCAGGTGCGGCAGCGCCCGGCCCACTCGTCGAGCGCGGCGGCGGAGTAGCCGCTGGCGTAGAGCTCCTGGTCGCCGTGCAGGCGCACGTACACGAAGTCGGCGGTCACCTCGAAGACCTTCGGCCAGCGGCCGGCGGTGTCAGCGACGACGCAGGCCACGTCGTGCTCCCGGAGCAGCGCGTACGCCGCCTCGTCGGCGAACGTCGGGCTGCGGAACTCCAGGGCGTGCCGCAACGGCCGGTCGTGCTCGGTCGTGGTGACGGCGCGGTCCTCGGGCACCTTCTCGTCGTGCTTGCGCGCCAGGGCTGGCGGCGGCACCCGTGGTCGAGGGCAGCAGGTCCAGGAACGCACCCAGGACCTCCGCGTCGAACGCCAGGCGCTCGGGCAGCTGCCACAGCACCGGCCCGAGGGTCGGCCCGAGCTCCAGCACCCCCGAGGCGAAGAAGTTGGCCAGCGGCGTCTCGACGTCCCGCAGCCGCTTGTAGTGGGTGACGAACCGCCCTCCCTTGACGGCGAACACGAATCCCTCAGGGACCTCCGCGCGCCAACGCCGGTAGGACTCGGGGCGCTGCAGCGAGTAGAACGAGCCGTTGACCTCGACCGAGGTCAGCTGCTGCGCGGCGTACTCGAGCTCGCGGCGCTGGGGCAGCCCGCGCGGGTAGAAGTCGCCGCGCCACGACGGGTAGCGCCACCCGGAGATGCCGACGCGGACGGTGCCGGTGGAGCCCATGTCGAGACTGTCTCCTCCCGAGCGGGACGGACCCGGAGGCCGATGCTTCGGCTGCGTGAGTGGGCGCTCAGCGGTCCGGGTCCGTCGAGCCCGCGAATCCGCCGGCCGCGCAGGTCTCGACGGTGGGCGGCATGTTACCCCCGGGCGCGGTCCGCATGCACCGCCTCACTTCTCGGGTACGCGGCAGCCGTGAAGATCGGATACTTCCTGTCCTGCGAGGAGTACGGCCCCGCCGACCTGGTGGCCCAGGCCACGGCCGCAGAAGCGGCCGGTTTCGAGGCGTTGTGGATCAGCGACCACTTCCATCCCTGGAACGACGAGCAGGGCCAGAGCCCGTTCGTCTGGTCCGTGATCGGAGCCGTCTCCCAGGTCTGCTCGCTGCCTGTCACGACCGCGGTGACCTGTCCGACGGTGCGCATCCACCCGGCCGTGATCGCCCAGGCCGCCGCGACCTCCGCCGTGATGACGCAGGGGCGGTTCACCCTCGGGGTGGGCACCGGCGAGGCCCTCAACGAGCACGTACTCGGTGACGCGTGGCCCTCGATCGACGTCCGGCTGGAGATGCTCGAGGAGGCCGTCGCCCTGATGCGGGAGCTGTGGGAGGGCGGCTTCGTGACGTCGTACGGAAAGCACTACACGTCGACCACGCCCGCATCTACACGCTGCCCGACTCCCCGCCGCCCGTGTACGTCTCGGGTTTCGGGCCCAAGGCCACCGACCTCGCGGCACGGATCGGCGACGGCTACATCTCCACCCAGAGCGACCCCGAGCTGGTCACGCGCTTCAAGGAGGCGACGGGCGGCAAGCCGGCCCAGGCCGGCGCCAAGGTCGCGTACGCCGACACCGTGGACGAGGGCGTGCAGCACGCCCACCGCCTCTGGTCCAACGCCGGCCTGCCGGGCGAGCTCGCCCAGGTACTGCCGTCGCCGAAGCACTTCGAGCAGGCCTCGCAGCTGGTCACCGAGGACAGCACGCGCGAGTCGGTCGTCGCGGGCAACGACCCGGAGGCCCACCTGCAGCAGGTCCAGGAGTACGCGGCGGCGGGGTACGACGAGCTGTACATCGCGAACATGGGCCCGCACGACCAGCAGATGATCGAGTTCTACGGTCGTGAGGTACTGCCGCGTCTGACGTGACGCGGGCTGGGTACTGGCCTCGCATGACCCACCTCAAGACCGCTGCGCCCGCGTCTCGGGAGGGCGAGCAACCCGCCTCCACGACCCGACCCCGACCGGGACCGGTACGCGTCACCGTCGCCGACGAGTGCGAGCTGGTGACCGAAGGTCTCGCCGCTCTCCTCGCGCCGTACGAGGACCTGACGCTGGTGCCGCCGGCGCCCGGCGGCGGGCTGGCCACCTTCGTCGACGTGACGCTGCACGACACCTTCACGCGCGTCCCGCTCGAGGAGGACACGCTCGACCGGCTGGCCCACCGCCCGTCGGGCGGGCGTCTGGTGGTCTACACCTGGAACCTCCAGCAGGGGCTCGTCGACGTCGCCCTGGCCCACGGTGCTGCCGGCTGCGTGTCCAAGTGCCTGCCTGCTGACGAGCTCGCCGACGCGCTGCTCCGGATCGCCGGCGGCGAGACGGTGGTCCGCGGCGTGACCACGGAGGCCTCCTCCGAGATCGAGCGCGCCGCGCTGACGCCGCGTGAGGCCGAGGTCGTCGGCCTGATCGCCGCCGGGCTGTCCAACCACGAGATCGCGCGGACCACCGGCCTGAGCATCAACTCGGTCAAGTCCTACATCCGCGGCGCCTACCGCAAGATCCACGTCACCACGCGGTCGCAGGCAGTGCTGTGGGCCCTGCGGCACGGGTGCGTGCACGAGCCGTCGACGACCGTGGGCAACCTGACCGCTGCCGCCAGCGTGGAGGTCCCCGCGGTCACGCTCACTCGCGCGCCCGTGCGAGAGCGGTCCGTGAGGTCCGTGAGCTACCCGGCCTGATCGGGTTCGCTGGTCACCGGATCCCTGACCTCCGGGACGGACGCTCTCCGCCCGGGAGGGTGAAGTTTCGCGCGGGCCAGGAGGGACTACCTTTCTGGAGACGGCCTGGGGCCTTTTGGCCGTCACGGCCCACGGGGGCCGTGCTGAAGCCATCGGCGATCACCCGAGAGTCTGTCGAAGCAGTCGGCAGCGCCTCACCCGCTCACGCGGGCACCCCAAGACAGGTCGTCAAATGACGCTCACGTCAATCACCTCCACCCCGAACACGCGGTCGCCCCGCTCGCGTACACACTCCCGACGCCGCCCAGCGCGCCGAGCGCGCCGCCGGCACCACAGACCTCCTGGCGCGTGCCGCCCACTGCTCCAAGAGCGAGCGTGCCCAGCTCCTGGCCCAGGTCGTGGAGCTCAACATGGGGGTCGCCGACGCGATCGCCTCCCGCTACCGCCGCCGCGGTGTCGCCGACGAGGACCTCCAGCAGGTCGCCTACCTCGCGCTGACCAAGGCGGCCCGCAAGTTCGACCCCGAGGCCGGCCACGACTTCCTCTCCTACGCCGTCCCGACGATCCGCGGCGAGCTGTGCCGCTACTTCCGCGACTCCGGCTGGATGGTGCGCCCGCCGCGCAAGGTGCAGGAGCTGCAGAGCCGCATCTTCGCCGCGCAGTCGGAACTGTCGCTGACGCTCGGCCGGTCGCCGTCACCGAGCGAGGTTGCCGCTCACCTCGAGGAGCCGCTCGGCGACGTCGAGGAGGCGCTGGCCGCCGAGGGCTGCTTCACGCCCACAAGCCTCGACAGATCGGTGACCTCAGACTCCGACCTGACCCTCGGCGACCTGCTCGCCGGCCACGACGTCACCGAGTCGGCAGCGGAGGCCCGCGTGGTGCTCGCCCCGGTCGTACGCCGCCTGAGCGAGCGCGACAAGAAGGTGCTGCGCCTCCGCTTCTTCGACGACTGCACCCAGCAGGAGATCGCCCACGAGATCGGCGTCACCCAGACCCAGGTGTCCCGGCTGCTGAGCCGGATCTTCGCGGAGCTGCGCGACGGCCTCGAGGAGCCGGAAGAGACTGGCTGATCGCCGTCACCCGTTGGGGTGATGGCTAGCCTTTCGGGGCATCTTCGGGAGCCCCCGAACTCATGTCCCCCAGAGAAGGCGGTTCCAGGTGGAGATCACGCCGTCGGCGTCCGACTTCGCTCACCTGAGCCGCGACCTGATGGCTGAGCTCGAGGAGCAGCCGACACTCCAGACCGTGGCCGAGCGCGCCGTCGCCGTCGTCGGGGCGTGCGACTTCGCCAGCGTGTCGCTGCGCCGCCGCCGGGGCCGCGTCGAGACCACGGCCTCGACCTCCGAGCTGGCCTCGGCGTGCGACGCCCTCCAGTACGAGCTCGCGGAGGGCCCGTGCCTGGAAGCCGTCTGGGACGGCGACAGCTATCTCGCGGAGGACATCGCCAACGACGAACGCTGGCCGAGGTGGGGACCACGCGTCGCCAAGCTGGGCGTGGGCTCGGTGCTCAGCGTCCAGCTGTCGACCGAGACCGAGACGATCGGCGCCCTGAACCTCTACGCCGACGAAGCCGCAGGCGTTCACCGCCGACGACGTCGACCTCGCGCTGATCTTCACGGTGCACGCGACCAACGCGCTCAACAGCGCGCGGCTGGTCAGCGGTCTCCAGACCGCCGTGCACAGCAGGCACCTGATCGGCGTCGCGCAGGGCATCTTGATGGCGACCTACGACCTCACCATGGACCAGTCGTTCGAGCTCTTGCGGCGCTACTCGAGCCAGACCAACACCAAGCTCCGCGACGTGGCCCAACATGTCGTCGACAGCGGCAGCCTGCCGCGCAACGGCGACCCCTCGGCGTCCGTCGAGGCCGAGCCGACCCCGCCGTCAGTCTGAGAGCACCCGTCGCCGCCGCGGCAGCCGGGCGTGCAGGAGCGCCGCGCGGGCGGCGTTCATCCCTGCTGCGCCGTGCACCCCGCCACCCGGGTGAGCGGAGGCCGACCCCAGGAAGAGGCCGGGTACGCCGGTCTCGGCGCGTCCCCAGCCCGGGATCGGGCGGAACACCAGCTGCTGGTGCAGCTGCGAGGTCCCGGCATTGATCGCACCGCCGACCAGGTTCTCGTTCCTGGCCTCGAGCTCGACCGGACCGAGCACCCGGCGGGCCAGCACGCGCCCGCCGAAGCCGGGGGCGAGGCGCTCGACCCGCGCCTGCATCCGGTCGGCGAACCGCTCGCAGTCCGAGTGGTCCCAGGCCCCCGTGATGCCTTCGTCACCGGCGTCGCCGACGACGCGCTGGGGGACGTGGGTGTAGGCCCACATCGACTCGGTGCCGGCCGGCGACCTGGTGGGGTCGCTGGTCGTCATCTGCCCCATCACCAGGAGCGGTCGCGCCGACACCAGGCCCGCGCTGACCTGTCCCGAGTGCTCGGCGATCTCGGTGATCGAGTCTGCGATGTGGACGGTCCCGGGCGCCTTGGCCGGCGCGGACGCCCACGGCACCGGTCCGTCCAACGCCCAGTCGACCTTCACCGTGCCGGGGTCGAGCTGGAAGGCGTCGAGCCGGCGGCGGACGCGCTCGGGGACGGCGGACGCCGGCAACAGCTCGCGGTAGAGCCGCGGGGCCAGTACGTCGGCCACCACGGCCCGGCGCGCCCCGAAGCTCTCGCCGGTCGCGGTCCTGACCCCGGTCGCCCGTCCGCCCCGCACCTCGATGTCGGTCACCCGCGTCGAGCACCGCAGCTCACCGCCACGGGACTCCAGCCTGCGGACCAGGGCGCGAGCCAGGTTTCCGGCACCACCCTCCGGCACCGGGTACCCGACGGTCTGACCGAGCATCACCAGCAGCAGCCCCATCAGCCCCGACCCGGGCGCGTCCATCGGGATGTCGCTGTGGGCGGCGTTCCCGGCCAGGAGCAGCCCCGGGCCGGCGCCGCCGAAGCGCGCGCGGCCGAGGTCGGCGGCGGGGGTCAGCATGGTGCGCACGAACTCGAGACCTCCGACGTGGCGCAGCTTCGCGAGCAGCGACAGCCCACCCCGGATCGGCGGGAAGGGGGACATCAACGAGCTCACCAGGGCGTCGCCGACGACGTCCCACTCGGCGCACAGGCGCAGCCACGCCTCGCCGTCGCCAGGGTGCTGCTCGTCGGCGGCCGCCGCCGTGGCCTCGCGGTCGTCGTGGATCAGCGCCCAGGACCCGCCCGGCAGCGGGTGGCCGACCACCGCGGGCGCGCGTCGCCAGACCAGCCCGTGCTCCTCGAGCCCGAAGGAGGTCATCGTCGGCGAGATCGCCGAGAGCGGGTAGAAGGCGCTGAACGTGTCGTGCACGAAACCCGGGTGCACGTCCGTGTCGCTGGCCACGGCCCCGCCCGGAGTCGGCTGTGCCTCCAGCACCAGCACCGACCAGCCGGCGTCGACGAGCCGGTTCGCCGCGACCAGGCCGTTCGGGCCGGACCCGATGACGACCGCGTCGTAGGCCGGTGCGGTCACGAGACCTGGCGGTTCTCGACCAGCAGGGCCAGGCGCTGCAGCGCCTCGACGTTGCGCCACCTGAGCATCGGGTCGCGCAGGGGCTTGGGCACCAGAGCTCCGGGACCGGACACGGCGTCCTCGACCATGGTCACGGTCGTGCCGCCCGACGTGGCGTCGAGGCGCAGCTCGACCTCGCCCTCGCCTGCCGGCCAGGCGCGCGCTCGGAGCTTGAGCCGTCGGCCGGGCTCGACCTCGAGCACGCTGGTGGTGTCGTCGACGAGCATCGGCCAGGTCCCGACCGAGTGGTGCAGCCGGGCTCCGACCGCGGGCCAGGTGTCGTCGACCTCACGCATCCGCGCTGCGCCGACCACCCACAGGGCGTAGAGCCACCCGTCGGCCAAAACCGCCCACACGTCGGCGGGCTCGGCGTTCACGACACGGTCGACAGTGGTCACTGTCGGTCAGTACCCGTCTTTACGTAGTCGAGTCGCCGGACTACTCACACGTGATGGCGTCCTTGGCGCGCGGCCAGCGCTGGACGTCGGCGGGGTCGGCGAGGTTGACCAGGTACGCCGCCTCGCCGCCGGTCTGCAGCCACAACGCCAGCCCGCCACGACGCCAGCCGGTGTCGACGGCGTCGAAGGGCAGCCGCGCATGGGCGTCGTACGTCGTCCGGAGACGGTCGTCGAGCTCGCCCGACGGGTCGAGCACGAACTGCTCGACACGGGTGGACGCGCGGTCGACCTCGATGAAGGTGACGTCCTCCCACCCGCAGCGCTCGGGCCCGCGGAGGGTCATCACGTCGCTGGTCGACGCCGGCTCGCCCTCGGCGTCGAGCCACACGCCGTACCGGAGGCGGCCGGCGTCCTCCCCGACGAGCTCTGATGGGTCGCACATCGCCCAGGCAGACAGTCGCCAGACGTCGGCGTTCTCGCCACGGCCGCGCTCGACCGCGGCGGCGAAGCGGGCGCGGGAGCTGACGTCGTAGCACGAACAGGACCCGGCCGTCAGTGCGCGCCGAGACGCGCACCACATCGGACTCGAGCCACCACTGCTCGCTCTGGAGCAGCCCGGACCGGAGCGCGGTCTCGGGCGTCGGCTCCCATGTCGTCTGCTCGCCCGGGGCGGTCTGCCGGGTGGCGTAGACGTGTCCGTCGCACGCCAGGGCCTCGCGCACGGAGGGCATCGGGCCGTCGCTGTACGACGGACCGTTGCCCATGTCGTAGGCGATGACGAGTCCGGCCGCAGCCAGTGCCGCGATCCCGACGAGCCGCACGAGCACCTTGACCTCCTCGCTCGTCCTGCTGGGCACCATGCCTGAACTCCGCGGGCGTGACAGCGTTTTGGTGGGATCGGGCGCGACCGAAATCGTTCCGTGACCATCTCCCCCAGGTGGTTCAGACCACCCGCGGACACCGATTCGTCTGCGACCCCCAGCGGCAGAAGTTGAGGTAAACCGCAGACGAATCGGTGTGTGGGGTCAGACGACGCGGCAGGTCACCAGCAGGTACTCCCAGTCCAGCACGAGGTGGCCGGAGTCACCGACGTCGAAGCGCTCGGCGAGCGCGTCGAGGTCGGCGTCCAGAGCGGCCGCGCGCTGGGCGTCCGGCTGCTGCTTGTAAGCGGCGATCGTCGGGCCGTAGTTGGTCTTGAAGTACTCGCGGAAGTCGGCGGGCTCGGCGAAGTGGGTGACCCGTACCTTGCGGCGCTGGAAACGCAGGTCGGTGACGCGGTCGCCGAGCAGCGTGCGGACGTGGTCCTCGTCGCCCCACAGCGGCGGCGGCGAGACGCCCACCGGCGGCGGCGCGACGTACGGCTTCATGGTCGCGAACATCTGGCCGATGAAACCCTGCGGCGTCCAGCTGGCCAGGCCGATGCGGCCACCGGGGGCGACGACGCGCACCAGCTCGTCGGCGGCCTCCTGGTGATGCGGGGCGAACATGATGCCGACCGCCGACACGGCGACGTCGAACTCGTCGTCGTCGTAGGGCAGGTGCTCGGCGTCGGCCACCTGCCACTCCAGCACGACACCCGCGGCCGCGGCCTGGCGGGTGCCCTCCTCGAGCAGCTCGGGCGTCAGGTCGCTGGCGATGACCCGCGCGCCGGTCCTGGCGGCCGGGATGGCGACGTTGCCGGATCCGGCGGCGATGTCGAGCACGAGGTCGCCCTCGTGGATCTGCGTAGCCTCCACGAGCGTGGGCCCGAGCTCGGAGATCAGGTCGGTGGCGACGTTCTCGTAGTGCCCGGACGCCCACATGGCGGCGTGCTTCTGCTTCAGCGCGGTGTCAGCGGTCGAGTCGTTCTGCTGGTCGGTGACGGTCATGGTTCCTCCGTTGGCGCGTGGCCCGGTCTGTCCGGGCGACATCGACGACGCTATGAAGAGGAGCGGGGCTGATACATCGGTGCCGACGCGCAACCCGTCTCGTCGTACGACGGCCCGCGACTACGCGTGCGTACGCACCGCACCCGGCAGCTGCTGGGCCGAGTGCAGCCGCGCGACGGCGGCGGTGCGGGCGTTGCGGCCCGTCAGCTCGAGCTTGGCGTAGACGTTCTGCAGGTGCCGCTCGACGGTGCGCACGCTGAGCGTCAGCGCCTCGGCGATCGCGTCGTTGTCGAGCCCCTCGGCTGCCAGCCGCAGCACCTCGAGCTCGCGGGGCGAGAGCACCTCGTCGAGCGACGCGGACCCCGCGCCGTTGGATGAGTCGGGGCGCAGGAACTCCGTCACCTCGTCGACGAACACCCGCCACGCTGGCTCGTCCTCGAGCACGATGTGGTTGCTGCTCTCCAGCGGCACCAGCCGCGCGTCGGGGATGCCGGAGGCCAGCACCCGTGACCGCTCGAAGTCGTTCATCCGGTCGCCCACCGAGTGCAGGATCAGGGTCGGCACCGTGAGCCGGGCGAGGTCGTCGGTGGCGTCGGCGAGCACCCGCTGGCGACGTGCGCGGTAGAGGGTGTCGGCGGTGACAGCGACGCGCTGGAGCTCGTCGAGCCAGGACATCTGCTGCTCGCTCGCGCCCGGGATCATCAGCGTCGTGAAGACCCGACGGAACTCCGGCGTCGGGCGTGACCAGCCCACCTTGATGATCCGGTCGATGGCGTCGTCCATCTCCCGGTCCTCGTCGGTCGGGTCGGGCAGCGCGGCGGCGTAGGAGCCGTAGAAGATCATCCGGGTGACCCGGTCGAGGTTGTCCACCGACGTAGCGGATGCCCACCGGGCCGCCCTGCGACATCGCCATCACCGCGAACCGGTCGACCCCGCTGTGCTCGACCACCGCCTCCAGGTCGCCGATCCGCGCCTCGAGGGAGAAGTCGTCGACGTCGCGGTCGGACAGCCCGTGCCCGCGCTCGTCGTAGCGGATGACCGTGGCGACCCGGCCGAGGTCGCGCAGGAAGTGCCGCCACACCGGGCTCTGCCAGTCGTGCTGCAGGTGGCTGAGCCAGCAGGTGGTGACCACCAACGGCGGCCCCGAACCGTGGACGGCGTAGGCGATGCGGACACCGTCGGGAGCACGGCAGAACCGCACGTCCTGGTTCGCACCGCCGAGGCTGGCCACCTGGGGATCGTAGTCCGCGCGTTCGACGTGTCCTGAGACACATTTCCCCTGGCTCGTATCAGCGCGCATGCTGCATGCTCTTGGGGGGAGTGATGACGATGCGGGACACGGAGGACCCGGCGTCCGTCTGGGACGCTGCTGGTACGTCGTTCGCACGCTGGCGCGGGGGTGATCCATCCGCGCTCGACGAGCTGGTCCACGTGATGAGCCCGATCCTGTGGCACGTCGTGAGGGCCACCGGTCTCGACCGGGAGCAGTCCGAGGACGTCGTCCAGACCGCGTGGCTGGCGCTGGTGCGCAACGCCCACACGGTGGGCGACCCGCAGGCCGTGGCCAGGTGGCTGTGCACGACCGCACGCCGCGAGGCGTGGCGGGTCAGCAAGAAGGCCGGCCGGTCGAACCCGGTGGACGACGAGTCGCTCGAGTGGCACCTGCCGCAGTCGCCCTCGCCCGAGTCCGAGGTCGTCCTGGGCGACGAGCAGGCCCGGTTGTGGGAGTCCCTCGGCCACCTGCCCGAGCGCTGCCAGAAGCTGTTGCGCATCGTCGCGATGGAGCCACGGCCCGACTACGCGAGGATCGCGGGCGAGCTCAAGATGCCCATCGGCAGCATCGGTCCGACCCGCGGCCGTTGCCTCGACAAGCTCCGCCACGAGCTCGAACGAACGGAGGCGGGACGATGAACCCGACACCTGACCACACGCCCGACAACCTGGGCCAGAACCCCGGTGACGACCTGCTGCTGCTGGAGATCCGTCGCCTCTGGGAGACCCTCGACCCACCGCCCGGCGACCTCGCCGACGGCGTGCTGGCCACCCTGGCGGCCATCGACCTGGAGTTCGAGTTCGAGCTGCTCACCCTGGTCGAGTCCCACGACGCGCTCGCCGGCGCCAGGTCGCTGACCTCGCAGATGGCCGAGGTCGGGCAGTGGTCGCTGGAGTTCGCCGGCCCCGACTTCCGGGTCCTGCTGCGGATCAGCACCGTCAACGACCGCCGCCGCGTCGACGGCTGGGTGCTGCCGCGCCTGCCGATGCGCATCCAGGTCGCCAGCGCCTCCGCCGGCCACCCGTCGTACGACGGCGTCGAGGTCGACGCCCACGGCCGGTTCGAGCTCACCAACGTCTCCCCCGGCCTCTCGCGGCTGTGGTTCCTGCCCCAGTCGAGTGACCAGTCGAGTGACCAGTCGAGTGACTCCAGCGACTCCCGGCTGCCCGTCGCGACGCCGCCCTTCTGGATCTGACACCGCGATTGGGTCGCGGTCGTCGTCATCCACGTGCATGCTTCTCGGGAAGTCACCAGGAACGCGAACCACGACTGGAAACTGTGAGGACCTCGATGGCTGACCCGAACAAGCCCAAGCCCACACCGAAGCCCAAGCCGAAGCCGCCACCGCAGCCGAGACCGCGTCCGTACGACGAGCCGCACTAGCCGGCTCGCACAGAGCGGCCGCGAGCCCGGCCTCGAAGGAGATCGCACGTGCAGGACGACAACCGCCCCGTCCGCCAGTCCGCCGCGCTCGCTGACACGAGAGCCACGGGTGCCACCGCCTCACGTTCCTCGAGCGCGTCAACGGCCGGGTCCTCGACCCGAGCACCGCGCTCACCGTCAAGGGGGTCGAGCCCCGGCCGACCGTGTACGTCGGGCCACGGCTGCTGGTCTCCCGCGGCCCTCGCGACGAGGAGGCGGTCAACAGCCTCGAGCGGCGATGGCCGACGCGCTCGGCTGGCAGCGTCGCCGTCAGCACGAGCCCGCACCGGCGCTGGCGCGGACAAGGAGCAGGACGTCGTCAGCGCGCGCACCGGTATGGGTGGCCGGTCGAGCCGCAACGACGGACGGGCGAGTAGTTCGACGAGGACGAGAGCCCCGGCGAGGTGGTGCGCCTCGACCTCGCGGTCAAGACCCAGGAGCGCGACCAGCGCTCCGGACGGATGGGTGCTGCTCCAGACCGCGCGCGCCCAGGCCGAGCGGCTGGCCGACGTCCAGCACGTCGGGCTCGACCACGTCGTCACTCATCCAGACCGTCGACTCCGAACCCGTACGACGACGGCCATCCCGTACGACGACCGCGCACCCGTATGACAGGGCTCACTCCGGCGCCGTGGCCACCTACGGCGGTCAGGCAGCGGAGGGCGGCAGCCGATCCGCCTACGTCGGCGACCGCGCCGCTGCGCAGCAAGAACGGTCAAGGGCCGGCGGCCGGTCGTCGCGACACTCGACACCGGCTGCGGCGAGCATCCGTGGCTGGAGAGCGTCGTGCGGACCGACGTCAGGCTCGGCGGCCGACCCGATCGGCTACGTCGACCCCGACACCGACCCGGAGAAGCACCCCGACCAGGTCGGGCCCTCGACGGTGCGCATCGACGCGCTGGCCGGCCACGGCACCTTCATCGCGGGCCTGATCCACCAGGCCTGTCCCGACGCCGACATCGTCGCGTGGCGGGTCGTCGGCGTCCGAAGGCCCGATCGTCGAGAGCGACCTGGTCAAGGCACTCAAGGACATCTTGGAGCTGGCGCGGCGGCACCGCGACGGCGAAGCCGGACGGCCACCCGATCGACGTGCTCAGCCTGTCGCTCGGGCTACTACCACGAGACGCCGCAGGACGAGCTGTTCGACCCGACGATGTACGGCATCCTGCGCAGAGCTGGGCGAGTGCGGCGTCGCGGTGGTCTGCTCGGCCGGCAACGACGCGACCGCCCGACCTGCTTCCCCGCGCCTGGTGCCCATGGCCGGATCCGGCTGGACGACGCTCGTGGCGGCCAGGACCCCGAGCACGACGTCGTCCCCATCGTCGTCGGTCGGTGCGCTCAACCCCAACGGACCACCGACGCGTTGTTCAGCAACGCCGGGCCTGGGTTCGCGCCCACGCTAGCGGCGCGGCGGTGATGAGCACGATCGCCGCCGACGTTCCAGGGCGGGCTGCAGCCCGTGGCCGCGGGAGCTCGACGGCGGTACCAGCGCCCGCGAGCTCCATCGACCCCGACGACTACAGCGTCGCAGTTCGCGCTGTGGAGCGGCACGTCGTTCGCGGCCCCCTTGTTCGCTGGCATGGTCGCCGCAGGCAGCTCGATCGACACGATCGACCCGGCGCACGACGCGCAGGACCGGCGCCGTGGACCGCGCTGGAAGGCCGTGTCGGCGCTGACGACGGTGGAGGACCGGCCTGACGGCATAGGCCATGATGGGTTGGTGCCCGCTGCCGCCGCGCTGCACCGACGCGCCGTGGCAGCGCATGAACGACGGCCGCTTCGACGGCGCGTGCCGTCAGCTGGAACATGCGAGGCAGGTCACCGACGACGACGCGACCTGCGTCGCCAGGATCGACCTGTCCCGGCCTACATCGACGCCGAGACCGGCGCCGTCGACGCGGGAGGTGGACAGGTGCGAGGCCTTGCGCTCGCTCGACGCCGGGGCTCTCGCGCCGGAAACGCGGGCCTGGCGTGGTCGCAGCTGGCGCTGATCCACAGAGCACGTCGGCGACGACGACCGCGCGCTGGCGGCTACACGACGGCCATCCCGATTGCTCGACGGCAGCCCGAGAGGAGCAGGCCGCGCCTTGCTCAACCGAGCGAGCCTCCACCTGCTGCGCGGCTGACGCCAGCCACGCGCCGCCATCGCGACCTGACCGAGGCCCTTCGCCAACTGACGACGCGCCGGCCTCGACGTCCAACGCGCCAGGCCGAGCACAACCTCGGGCTATGCCTAACTGCTCACCGGCGACATCGTCGGGGCCCTGCAGGCGATGGACGTCCGCCCGGCCGCGTGCTTGCGCCGCTGTCGCCGGTGTGCCGTGCCGTGGGCGAGCAGGACCGCGCGGAGGTGCTGACGGCCGCGGGCAGGGCACAGCGAGGCGATTGCCGCGCTGCAGTCGGCCGCGTCGGCGTACGGATACCAGGGCTTGCGGAACTTCCAGGCGCGAGTGCGAGCTGACGCTCGTCGCGCACCTTGCTGCGCGAGGATGCCGCCCGGCGCCAGAGTTGTCGCCCGGCGGGCAGCGCGTCATTTCCGTAGCCAGGCAGCGAGTCAGGTGCTGCCGAGCCGAGGCCGAAGCCGTCGAGGTGCTGGCCGAGGTCGGCATGGGTCGACGCGACCCCGCCCTGGTCGCACGGGCCGACGAGGTCGCGTAGCCGAGCTGAGCCGCCACGGGCACCGGCGTGAGTCGGCCATCGTGGCCCTCCTGGCTGCTCGGCTGGCCGTGCGTCGGGGCGAGCTGGCGGAGGCGCGCGAACCGGCATGCGCCGGGTCAGGGTCACCGAGGACTCACTCCGTCGCGACGCGCCTGCTGTGGCGCGAGGTGCGCGCCGAGCTGGCGCATGCGCGGGGGGACGACCGCCGCGCCCGCGATCACGTTGCGGCGGGACTGCCAGACCTGCACGCATGGCAGTCGTCATTCGGCAGCCTCGACCTGCAGAGCACCCTCGTGGGTCATGGGCGCGCCCTGGCGCTGCAGGGGCTACGACTCGCGCTCGAGGAAGGCTCGCCCGCACTGGCCTACGAGTGGTCGGAGCGCGCTCGCGCACTGGTAGCGCAGGGTGACGCCCGTCCGGCCGCCCGCCGACGACGCATCGGCCGCGGAGCTGACCGAGCTGCGCGTGCTGTACGCCGCCGACCCCTCGCCGCACTCGTCCGAGGGCCGCCGGCTCGACGAGCTTCGTGACCACATCCGCGAGCAGAGCTGGTACGGCGACGGCGGCGGTCGGGTCGGTGAGCCGGCGGACCTGGCGGAGGTACAGGCCGAGCTCACCGCCACCGACGCGTGCCTGGTGGCGCATGTCGCGGTCGACGGGTGGATCACCGCCGTCGTCGTCACCGGGACCGACTCCCACATCGTGCGGTTGTGCGAGGCCGAACCGGTCGGCCAGGACCTCGACCGGATCGCGGCCGACCTCGACATGGCCGCATCGATGCTGGCCGGCCCCTTCGCCGAGGCGATCCGCGGCTCGCTGGACGAGCGGCTCCGGGTCGTCTCGGACCTCCTGCTCGCTCCCTTGATGACGTTGATCGGCGAGCGTCGCGTCGTGCTGACCCCATCGGCGCAGCTCGCGGGCACCCCGTGGACGCTGCTCCCCCGGCTCGCCGGCCGCCCGGTCACCGTGCCGCCTTCCGCGACCCGCTGGCTGGAGCTGCGCCGTACGACGAGGCGGCAACGGCCTCGGGTCGGCCTGGTCGCCGGCCCGGCGCTCGAGCGCGCGGAGGAAGAGGTGATGCGGGCGGCTGCTGCCTGGCCGCGCGCCACCATGCTGGTCGGCGGTCAGGCGGTCGCCGCCAAGGTCGCCGCCATGGCCGCCAAGGTCGACCTGCTCCACCTGGCCGGCCACGGCAGGCACCCCGGCGACAACCCGCTGTTCTCCGCCGTGGAGCTCGCCGACGGGCCGTGGTTCGGATACGACATCGACCAGCTGCCGCACACCCCCGGGCTCGTGGTGCTCTCGTCGTGCGAGCTCGGCCGCGCCTCGGTCCGCTCCGGCGACGAGGTGGTCGGCATGACCGCTGCCTGGCTGCACGCCGGGGCCCAGTGCGTGACCTCCTCCCCCACCCTCGTCGCCGACGACGTGGCGTGCGAGGTGCTGGCCGGCTGGCATGCCCGGGTGGCCAAGGGCGACGCCCCCGCCGACGCGCTGGCGGACGCCGCGCGCGACCTCGACGACGACGCGGCTCCCTCGCCGTTCGTCAGCTTCGGCGCCGGTTGGTAGACCTCCAGAAAAACATTGGTTCGCACGTATCAACCCCCACGGACCCTGCTCCTACGTGGTCAAGGGGGATCCGGTCGGGTGCATCGGAATCGGGGGATTCGAATGCATCGCCGCGCCGGGAGCGGACCAACGGACTCACAGCGTTGGTCCGCTCCGTCGCGCGCCCTTTGGCTGGGCGAGCTTGCGAGCTCAGGCAAAGCGACGGCGCGAGCCGTCTCGAAATCCGGTGAGTGGTCAAGCAGCCCAGGCCAAGGTCAGCGCGACCGTCACGGTGGTTTCGTGACAGGCGCTAGCGCGCCTTCCTCAACCACCGGGTCGGCGGCCTTCCTCAACCACCGGGGTCTGCGGCCCTCAACCACCGAGCTCGGTCGTCCCGCTCTCGCCGCGCAGCGGCGCGCCCGTCGCCTTCGCCTTGACGTAGCTCAGCAGCGAGGCGACCCGGCCACCAGGCGCCTTCCAGTACTCCGCCGACTCGGCGTCCACGCGCAGCAGCACCACGTCGGGGTCCTGAGGACCGTCGGGAAACCACGCGTCGACGACGGGGTTCCACATCTCCTCGACCAGTCGCCGGTCGTTGACGAGCGTGGCGCTGCCGGCGACCGACAGCCAGTCGGAGGACCCGTCGAAGGCCATGTTCACCCGCGGGCGGGCGGCGAGGTCCTTGGCCTGGTCGCTGGACCGCGAGATGAAGAACCACGCCTCCAGGTCGTCGGTCACCTGCTGGGGCGTCATCGGCCGGGCCTGGAGGGCACCGTCGCCGGCCGTGCTGGTCAGCATGCAGAACCGTGCGTCCTGGGCGATCTCGACCGCGCGGCGCCGGGCGATGTCGTCGCTGGACTCGGGCTCCGGGCGCTCGGTCGGGTCCGGTGTCCAGTCGTCGTGCTGGCTGTCCTCCACGTGGCCTCCTCGAGTGGACCGCTGGTTGATCGCCTTCTGCCGGGGCTGTCGAGCGTCGCAGCCGACTCCTCCACGGTGCCACACCCCAAGGGAGAGGCACGGGCCCACCCACCAGGTTGCCCATGTTGCGGGGCCCATAGACCTTTAAGTCGATCTGTTCGCTACATTTACGCCGGGAGGACAGATGGCGCGACGAGCACACCCCGACTTCATCGTGATGGGGGCACCCAAGGCCGGCACCACCGCGTTGCACGCGGCGCTGACCCAGCATCCCGAGATCTTCATGTCGAACCCCAAGGAGCCGAAGTACTGGATGTGCGACGACGCGCCGCCGCCGCACTGGCGGGGTCCCGGCGACAAGCACTCCCAGCAGGAGTGGGTCTGGCGCAGGACAGACTACGAGCGGCTCTTCGAGCGAGCGCCCGCCGGCGTCGTCCGGGGTGAGAGCACGCCGTTCTACCTGTGGCACCGCGCAGCGCAGCGCAGGATCGCCGAGCACCTGCCCGAAGCCAAGCTGATCGCGGTCGTCCGCGACCCCATCGACCGCGCCTACAGCAACTGGATGCACCTGTGGTCCGACGGCCTCGAGCCGATCGCCGACTTCGAGACGGCGTTCGCGAAGGAGCACGAGCGGATCGCCAAGGGCTGGGCACCGTTCTGGCGCTACGCCCAGCTCGGCCGGTACGGCGAACAGCTGGCGCACCTGTTCAGCTATGTCGACCGGGAGCGGGTGCTGGTGCTGCGCTACCGCACCATCGTCGACGACCCACGCGCGGCGGTCGACCGTACCTGCGACTTCCTGGGGATCACGCCCGGTCTGGTCGACTCCATCCCGCACGACAACAGCCGCAGCTTCGTCGAGCCGGGACCCCGTTCGGCTGTCATCGGCCGGCTGCTGCGAGCCGGCGCCTGGGCCGGGCAGTTCGCCCCTCCACGGGTGTGGCGCCGCGCCAGCGCCCCGCTCCTCCGGCGGCTCGCCAACGGCGACGCGACACGACCCAAGCTGTCGGAGGAAGCCCGTGCCCGGCTGCTGCCGTTCTTCGCCGACGACATCGCGCTGCTCGCGCGGATCACCGGCGAGAACTTCGACGACTGGCTCTCGACCGAGAGCCGCGGCTCGTTCCAGGAACGACGCGTAGTCGGTGGTTGAGGTGCGAGCCTGCGAGCCTCGAAACCCCTAGCGCACGAACGTGACGAGGTCGTGGGCGCCGTCGTCACGGGCGGCCTCGACGTAGTAGCGGATGCGGCCCCCGTCTGTGTCACTGTCACCGCCCAGCGCCACGGCCGATGCGTAGCGGAACGCCCCGTCGCCGTACGGCGAGGCGATCGGATCCACGGAGGTGTCCGGCACCAGGCGCTCGCCGTCCCACATCGCCACGCCGGTGGTCTCGAACCAGTTGGACACGGCGTCCGCACGGCCGTCGTAGAGGACCGTGAGCGGGTCTTGACCGATCACCGTGGTGACCCGGGCACCGCGGGCGTCCCACTCGCCGGGCCGCCCAGCGAGGACCTCGCCGCGGTCGCTCCAGTCGAGGCCGTCGGCGCTGGTCAGGTGGCGCGTGGTCATCCGGTCCTCGTGACCGGGGTCGTCGAGGGGGTGGCAGCACAGCCAGAGGTGCCAGCCGTCCGGCCGAGCAGTGATCACAGGGTCCTTGACGGCCGTGTGCTCGTCGCCGGGCAGCACGACCTGCTGGCGTCCCGCGGGCAGGTCCTCGACGGTCGGCGCGGTCAGGCTGTCGATCCACCAGTGCTTGGAGCCGGGCGTCGCACAGGAGAGGTAGAGACGCCACCCCAGGTCGCCCACGGGTACCAGGACCGGGCGTTCGAACGACTCGGCACCGAAGGTCTCGCGGGGCACCTCGGTGACCTGCTCGAAGTGCTCGCCGTCGTCGGAGCGAGCCACGACCACGGCGACGCCACGGCCGTCGGTGAGCGGACGGCGTACGCGCCAAGTCAGCCAGAAGACCCCGTCGACCAGCACCGCGCTCGCGGCCCCGGCCCAGTTGCCGGCCCCGATCCCCGGCGCCGGCGCCACCACGCGCAAGTCGTCGCCGTACGACGGCAGGTGGCTCGTGGTGATGGTCGTCATGGGCCCACCTTAGTCGACTGACCCGGTCGACAATGCATCGCCACGGCGGGACAGTCCGCAGACCTCAGAGGTAGAGGCCGGTGTTGTCGGAGTCGCCGAGGCGCTCGGCGGCGACGGCGTGGATGTCGCGCTCGCGCATCACGAAGTAGGTCTCGCCCTGCACCTCGACCTCGGCCTTGTCCTCGGGGTCGAACAGCACCCGGTCGCCGACCACGACGGTACGGGCGTGGGGGCCGCAGGCGGCCACGCGCGACCAGACGAGCCGGCGGGCACCCATCGCGGCGGTAGCGGGGATCACGATGCCCCCGGCCGAACGGCGCTCGCCGGCGTCGCGGTCGACCTCGACCAGCAGCCGGTCGTGGAGCATCTTGATGGGGGCCTTGTCTGGCACGCCTGACACGGTTCCTCGGGTAGGCGAGTCAGCGCACGACGCGGCGTACGGTGACGAAGAGGGCCACCGCGCCGAGGACCCCGCCGGCGACCTTGAGGATGTTGTCGGTGCGCGGGTTCCCGGTGAGGGGGTCGACGAAGTAGGCCTTGATGGAGCTGACCCTGCGGCTGACGATCGTCTTGGGGTGGGCCCGGTAGACGAGCTGGTCGATGGTGCCGGCCAGCCGGTCGCGCGTCGCCTCGATCTCGCGCTCGAGCGAGGTCATCTCGTTGGTCACGCCCGCAGGCTACCAACGCCGCCCGTCCGGTTATCGTGCCCAGGTGACCGATCGACTCTCGCCCGGCGATACCGCGCCGGACTTCACCCTCACCTCCGACACCGGCGAGCAGGTCTCCCTCTCGGGCCTGCGCGGCAGCAAGGTGATCGTCTACTTCTACCCGAACGCGATGACCGCGGGCTGCACCAAGCAGGCCTGCGACTTCACCGACTCGCTGTCGTCGCTCAAGGCGGCCGGCTACGAGGTCGTCGGCATCTCCCCCGACTCCCCCGCCAAGCTGGCCAAGTTCCGCGAGCGCGACGGCCTGACCATCACCCTGCTCTCCGACCCCGACAAGTCGGTGCTGCAGGCCTACGGCGCCTACGGCGAGAAGTTGCTCTACGGCAAGGTCGTCGAGGGCGTCATCCGGTCGACGTTCGTGGTCGACGAGGAGGGCAAGGTCTCGCTCGCGCAGTACAACGTCAAGGCCACCGGCCACGTCGCCAAGCTCCGCCGGGACCTCGGCCTCGCCGCCTGACCTCCTAGGATCGGTCCGCACTCGCCGGAGTGGTGGAACTGGCAGACACGCGGCACTTAGGATGCCGTGCCTTCGGGTGTGCGGGTTCGAGTCCCGCCTCCGGCACACCTCGATCGGTGGACGACTGACTACCTTGTGCGGCACGTTACCTCGCGCTACCTTGTGACGCATGGGAGCGGAGGCGGCGGTCACCCAGCTGCGGCGCGGCGCGGTCGAGCACTGCGTGCTGGCTCTCCTCGAGGACGACGAGCGCTACGGCTACGACCTCGTCCAGCAGCTCACCGCCGCCGGTCTGGTGGCGAGCGAGGGCACGGTCTACCCGCTGCTCAGCCGGCTCCGCAAGGACGAGCTGGTGGCCACCGTCTGGCGCGACTCGCCGACGGGCCCGCCGCGTCGCTACTACGCCCTGACCCGGCCCGGCCAGCGCGCGCTCGACGACTTCCGTTCGGCCTGGACCGACTTCGCCGCTGCCGTCGAGTCGATCCTGCGCCTCAAGCCCGAGGAGGGGCGATGACGACAGCTGCCCGGCCACCCGCTGGTCGAGGACTACCTCAAGCGGCTCTGGTCCGAGGCGGCCCGGCTGCCCGTCGACCAGGCCCGCGAGCTGGTGGCCGACATCGACGAGCACCTCCTCGCCGCACTGCGCCACGACGCGTCCGAGGCCGAGGTACGCAACGTGCTCGAGCGGCTCGGCACTCCGCGAGAGCTGGTGTCGGCCGCCGGCGCGACGCTCCCGCCGGCGCCGAGCCGTCGAGGTCGTTCGCCTCGCCGGGTCGGGGCGATCGGCTGCCTGGTCGTGGCAGAGCTCCTCTTCATCACCGGACCGATCGCCCTCGTGGTGTGGGTCCTCGGGCTGGTGATGATGGCGCGCGCGACGGTATGGACCGACCGCGAGAAGTGGCTCGGCTTCCTCGCCGTGGGCAGCGGCTTCCCGGCCGCCGTCGTCTTCTTCTTCGCGGCCACCATCGTGACCACCAGCTGTGAGTCGTGGTCGAGCAGCGACGGCACGTCGGGGACCACCTGCGGTGGCGTCAACTGGGTCGCGATCGTCGCGCTGGACACTCACGCTGGCCTACGTCGGCCTGCAGGTCTTCACGATCTGGCGACTGGTCAGGTCAGCCCGTCGTTCGTAGGGCGGCGGCGATGAGCGGGCCGATCTCGCGCAGCGCCTTGCCGCGGTGGGAGATCGCGTCCTTGTCGGCGGGCGTCAGCTCCGCTGTCGTGACGCCCGGCGCATCGTCGGCCTCGAACACCACGTCGTAGCCGAACCCGCCGCTCCCCCGCGCCTCGCGGACCACCCGGCCGCGCATCTCGCCGCGGACCACCGCCTCGGTGCCGTCGGGGTGGCAGAACACCACCGCACACACGAAGTGCGCTCCCCGCCGGTCATCGGGCACCTCGGCCAGCTGGGCGAGCAGCAGCTCGTTGTTGCGAAGGTCTGCCCCTCTCTTGTCACTCAGTGGCGGACCCGACCAGCGCGCCGACAGCACGCCCGGCATCCCGTTGAGGGCGTCGACGCACAGCCCGCTGTCGTCGGCCACACTCGGCAGCCCGGTGGCAGCAAGGCCCGCGCGTGCCTTGAGCAGCGCGTTGCCCTCGAACGTCGGACGGTCCTCGACCGGCTCGTCGTACGGCGCCACGGCGTCGAGACCGACGACCTCGACGTCGGCTGCCTGAGCGGCCAGGATGCGCTGCATCTCGGCGAGCTTGCCGGCGTTGCGGGTGGCCAGGAACAGCCTCACCGGGCGCGGGGCGGGGTGGCGAGGGCCTCCAGCTGGAGCTTGGTCAGGTCGGCACACCCGCGCTCGGCGAGGGCCAGCAGCGCGTCGAGCTCGGCACGGTCGAAGGGCGCTCCCTCGGCGGTGCCCTGCACTTCGACGTACTTGCCGTCGCCGGTCATCACGACGTTCATGTCGGTCTCGGCGCGGACGTCGTCGTCGTAGTGGAGGTCGAGCCGAGGAATGCCGTCGACGATGCCGACGCTCACCGCGGCGACCGAGCCGGTGAGAGGTTCGCCGGTCAATGCTCCAGCGGACCGCAGATGGCTCACCGCGTCGGCCAGGGCGACGTAGGCGCCGGTGATGGCGGCGGTGCGGGTGCCGCCGTCGGCCTGGAGGACGTCGCAGTCGAGAACGATGGTGTTCTCGCCGAGGGCCTTGTAGTCGATCACCGCGCGCAGGGAGCGCCCGACCAGCCGGGAGATCTCGTGGGTACGCCCGCCGATGCGACCCCGCACCGACTCGCGGTCGGTGCGGGTGTTGGTGGAGCCCGGGAGCATCGCGTACTCAGCCGTCACCCAGCCCAGGCCCGAGCCCCTGCGCCACCGCGGCACGCCCTCGGACGCCGAGGCCACGCACAGCACGCGGGTGCGGCCGAACTCGACGAGGACCGACCCGGCCGCGTGGTCGAGCCAGTGGCGGGTCAGGGTGACCGGGCGGAGCGCGTCGTCTGACCTGCCGTCCGAGCGCGGGGTTGCCGTCATGCCCCGCAACCTAGCGGGAGGCACCCCCCTACTTGACCTCGGCCCTCAGCACCCGCCAGATGCCGATCGCCAGCGGCAGACCCAGCCAGATCAGGCCGGACACCGCGAGCTGGGCCCACTCCTTGCCGGTCACGTCGGCCTCGATGATCGGGTTCTGCGAGTAGGAGAAGTCGACCCACGGCCGGATGTCCTTGAACCAGTCGAGGAGGGCGGCACCCACTTCGAACAGGCTGGAGATGATGAACCCGTAGACGAAGTAGACGACGATCGCCACCGGGGTGCTGAGGAACAGCGCTCCGAAAGCGAACCCGGTCGACATCCCGAACACGTGGAGCAGGAAGTAGCAGAAGATCCGGAACGGGCCGAGCTCCCACGTCACGAGGTTGTCGGAGAACGCCGCGTAGAGGCCGTTGGCGAGGATCGTCAGCGCCAGGCCCACCACCACGGCCACGATGGCGACGATCAGGGTGCTCACGAACTTCGCAGCCAGGAAGCGGCTGCGCGACGGCTCGAGGGTGAAGGTCACCATCGCCGTGCGCTGGCTCCACTCGCTGGTCACCGACATGATGCCGAGAACCGGCAGCAAGATGGTCATCGGGATGTTGGCGCCTCCCGCGAAGTCGTTGAACGTGACTGTGAGGTCCTGGGCGAGGACGACCCAGAGCTGGATGACCAGCACCAGCGCGGTGAAGGCCGCGATCGAGATCAGCAGCCAGCGCCCAGCCCGGGTGTCGAACATCTTGCGCAGCTCGACCTGGACGAGCCGGGTGAACGGCACCCGGGCGGTCTGGCTGACGTCGAGGGTCATGGGTGCAGTCGCGGTGGTCACAGCGGGGCTCCTGTCGGGGCGGGCGCGTGGACGAGGTCGTCGCGCTGGGTGTCGGAGGTGAGCTCGAGGAAGAGGTCTTCGAGACCGCCCTCGACCGGGCGCAGGTCGGTGAGCACGATGGACTTCTCGACCGAGAGCCGGCCGACGTCGACCGGAAGGGCGTCGACCCGGAAGCCGAGGCCGACCGGCGTGTGGTCCAGGCCCCGCTCGCCGAGGGCGGCGGTCAGACGGTCGTTGTCCTCGGCCACCACCAGAGTGCCGGCGCCGCCGGCGCCCGCGAGCAGCTCGGCCTTGGTGCCGCGGGCGACGATCTTGCCGCGGCCGATCAGCAGCATCTCGTCGGCGATCTGCTCGACCTCGTTGAGCAGGTGGCTGGAGAGCAGCACGGTGCCGCCGCGGTCGGAGTAACCCTTCAGGAGGCCGCGCATCCAGCGGATGCCGGCCGGGTCGAGCCCGTTGGCAGGCTCGTCGAGGATCAGCACCGACGGGTCGCCGAGCAGCGCGTGGGCGATGCCGAGCCGCTGTCGCATGCCGAGGGAGTAGTTGCGGACCCGGCGCTGGGCCTCGGTGTCGTCGAGCGACACGAGCGCGAGCATCTCGTCGACCCGAGACATCGGCAGGCCCATGGTCTTGGCGCCGAGGGTGAGCACCTCGCGGCCGGTGCGGCCGGCGTGCTGGGCTGAGGCGTCGAGGAGGACCCCGACGTGACGGCCGGGGTTGGGGATGTCGTGGAAGTGCAGCCCGCCGATCGACACCTCGCCGGCCGTGGCCGGCGTCAGCCCGACCATCACCCGCATCGTGGTGGTCTTCCCGGCTCCGTTGGGCCCGAGGAACCCCGTGACGGTGCCCGGCTTGCAGACGAAGCTGATGTCGTCGACCGCGACGAAGCTCCCGTACTTCCGTGTGAGGCCTTCGACTTTGATCATGTGGGCCATCTTGCCAACCGCCGCCGACGCGCCACATCGGACCCCGGCAGGGGCCCTGAGTGACCAAAGTAGGGGTGGCGTCCCCGACTGCGGACCGCTGCCGACCGACGTACGCCGTCCTAGCCTCGGTCCATGGACCGTCCCACTCCCGACGCCGTGCATCGGCCGGTGACGCGGTGGGGCTTGTTCTGGCGGCTCGTCGGGATGGCCGCGATCAGCGCGATCGGGCTCGCGTCGGTGCCCGCCCATCTGCACGGCGCCTGGCTCGGTGTCGAGATCGCGTTCGGCGTGGCCGCGCTCGCGCTGGTCCGGTGGCGTCGTCGCTGGCCGCTCCCGGTGGCGTTGCTGACGAGCGCGCTGAGTGCCTTCTCGGGACTCGCCGCAGGACCCACCGTGCTCGCCGCGGTCTCCCTCGCCACCCGCCGGGTCTACTGGCAGGTGGGGATCGTCGCGCTGGCGAACATCGCCAGCGGCCAGGTCGCCACCACCATGCAGCCCGACAACGGTGACCCGTGGTGGGTCGACCTGATCATCAACGTCGTGGTGACCGCGGGCATCCTCGGGTGGGGCCTCTACATCGGCTCGCGCCGCGAGCTGATCTGGACCCTCGAGCAGCGCGCCGAGCGCGCCGAGGGCGAGCAAGAGCTGCGCGTCTCCCAGGCTCGCGGCAACGAACGCGCCCGCATCGCCCGCGAGATGCACGACGTGCTGGCCCACCGCATCTCCCAGATCTCCATGCACGCCGGGGCTCTTGGCTTCCGCAGCGATCTCGACGCCGACGAGCTGCGCGCCAACGCCACCGTCATCCGCGACCTGGCCAACGACGCGCTGACCGACCTGCGTGGCGTGCTCGGGGTGCTGCGCGACCCGGAGACCGGCGAGCTCGCCGGCGCTCCGCAGCCGACCTGGGCCGACCTGCCGGCGCTGGTGGACCAGGCTCGCGAGGCCGGCCTCCACGTCGAGGTGTCCGACCGGCTCCCCGACGGGGAGGCCGTGCCAGACGTCGTCGGCCGCACCCTCTACCGCATCGTCCAGGAAGGCATCACCAACGCCGGCAAGCACGCACCCGGCGCCGTGCTCCGCATCGAGGTCAGCGGCTCCCCCGTCGACGGCGTCGACATCGTGCTGCGCAACCCGCTCGGCTTCGGGCCCAGCCGCACGCCCGGCTCTGGCCTGGGACTCATCGGCCTCACGGAGCGTGCCGAGCTGCGCGGCGGACGGCTCGACGCGCGCCGCGACGGGCAGCAGTTCGTGCTGCGCGGCTGGATACCGTGGGCCGCCTGATGGATGTCACCAGACTGCTCATCGTCGACGACGACCCGCTCGTGCGGTCGGCGCTCACGTTCATGCTCGGCGGCCAGCCCGACCTCGAGGTGGTCGGCGAGGCCGGCGACGGGCGCGAGGGAGTGGCCCGCGCGGCGGAGCTGCGGCCCGACGTCGTCCTGATGGACATCCGGATGCCGCGGCTCAACGGCCTCGACGCCACCCGCCGGCTGTTGGCGCTCGACGAACCGCCACGGGTGATCGTGCTGACCACCTTCGACGCCGACGAGTACGTCGTCGAGGCGCTCGCCGCCGGCGCCGACGGGTTCCTGCTCAAGGACACCCCGCCGCCGGAGGTGGTCGACGCGATCCGCAAGGTCGCGCAGGGTGACCCGATGCTCTCGCCCACCGTCACCCGCTCCTTGATCCGGCAGGTGGCGGCCACCAGTCGCTCGCCCGAGGCCACGGCCCGCCTCGCCGACCTCACCGACCGCGAGCGCGAGGTGGCGCTCGCCGTCGGCCGCGGGCTCAGCAACGCCGAGATCGCCTCCGAGCTCTACCTCTCGGTGCCCACGGTCAAGGCCCACGTGTCACGGCTGTTCGACAAGCTCGGCGTCACCAACCGGGTGCAGATCGCCCTGTGCGTGCACGACGCCGGGCTCGCCTGAGCGGCACCTCAGCGGGGTCGCACGAACGGCGTCCGCGCCGACCGCGGTCCGGTGCCGGCGACGTTCTCGGCCGCGACGGCGAACTTGTAGCGGCCCACCGGCAGCGTGAGCCTGAGGTGGCGAGCGTTGGGGCCGAGGAGGTGCGTGCGGTAGCGGACGACCTTGCCGTTGGGCCTGGCCTTCCACACGATCACGTCGTAGGCCGTCACCGGAGTGCCTCCGGTCGAGGTCGGCGGATCCCACGACATCCGCACGGTCAGCGGCGATCCGGCCCTCCCGCGCTTGACCGAGACCCCGCGCGGCGCGGCCGGGACGGCGTACGACGTGGTGGGCGACGTGGTGGGCGACGTGGTGGGCGACGTGGTGGGGGTCGCGGTCGGCGTCGCGGTGACGCCCGGCTTGCTCGAGGTGGTGCTGGTGGGGGTGAGGGTCGGGACGACCGTCGGGGTCCCTGTCGACGTCGGGCCGGACGTCGGGCCGGACGTCGGGCCGGACGTCGGCGCCGAGGTCGGCGGCGACGGACGACGGGGTGCCGGAGAACGAGCCGGTCGTCGCCCCCCGGCTGGCGGACGGACCGCTTCCGGCGCCGTTCACGGCGAAGATCGACAACGTGTACGACGTGTTCGGCGCGAGCCCACCGAACGTGTAGGCACGGGTCGTCGCCGGGACGGTGACCGCTTGCCCGCCGGCAGTCACGACGTACGAGGTGACCGGCGCGCCACCGTCGTCGGCGGGGGCGTCCCAGACGAGGCGGAGCCCGTGCGCCGCTCCGTCGCGCTCGACGGCCACGACCACCGGTCGCGCTCGGCGCCGTCGCGGTGTGGACCGAGCCCGGGCAGCCGGTGACGGACAGCGAGTAGCGACCGACCGAGCCGTAGTCGCTGTAGCCGAGAGTCGGATCGGCGAGGCCGGTGCCGTCGACCTCGAGGTAGTAGGTACCCGGCCCGACCGACTGCGCGACGGCCGCGTCCATGCCGGTCAGCAGCGGCGACCAGGTGCCGCCGCGAGCCGTCGCCGGGGCCGACGAGGCGAGCTGCGCGCCGGACGCGTCGAGCAGCCGCAGCCTGGTGTCGAGGTCGGGGCCGAGCACGGCGGGCGTGAGCGTGGCCGACAGCGTCCCGGAGCACGACCGCGTCACGGCGAACACGTCGAGGTCGGTCCGGCTGGTCACGAGTCCCTCGACCGTCACGTCGCCCTCGCCCAAGCCGTACGCCGATGCGCGGCCGTCGCCGTAGTCGTCGCCCAGCAACGTCGGGCCGTGCTGCGCGATCACCGCGAAGTCGTCCTGCGTCTGGGTCGCGCCGACGTAGTCGCCGTTGGAGAACTGGGTCAGCGGCGTGTAGCCCGCCCCCATCACCGGCGACCAGATCTTGGTGCCGGTGGGGTCCTGGTAGTACGCCGACATGCCCAGGCCGTCGTGGCTCAGGCCGAGCGTGTGGCCGATCTCGTGGCTGACGATCTCGGCGACCTGCGCGGCCGTGTAGGTGGGCTTGGGCAGCGCGAAGGCCGGCTCGTAGTACTGCGCGGCCTGCACGAAGTCGAAGACCCCGACGTAGGCGACCCCGGCGCAGCCGCCGCCGCAGAGGACGTCGCGCATCGTCAGGTCACTGGTGATCGAGGCCCGCATGCCGTAGGCCGCGTCCTCGTCGGAGCTCCGGACCAGCCCGGCGGTGCCCGGGTCCTCGGTCGTCACGTCGATGTTGAACGGTGCGTAGTCCTCGGCGACCCGGGCCCAGACCTCCTGCACCACGTCGAGCTCGACGTCGGAGAAGGCGGCGCTGCCGTCGCGGGTGTACGCCGCCACGTCGATCACCGGGTGGCTCGCGTCGTTCCAGGCCGTGTCGCTGACCTGGTGGCCGTCGAAGTCGAGGAAGACCTTCCGCGTGGCGTTGGGTCGCGAGTGGAGCCGGAAGCTGTCGGCGTAGGGGAAGGCGGCGGCCTCCGTCGCCGGGGCGGCGGCGTCGACCGGGTCCGCGTGGTCGCGGTCGACGTAGAACAACCGGCCGGACCGGTCGACCCAGGCCGACTTGTCGCTGGTGAGCAGCTCGCGGAGCCTCCCGGCGCTCAGTCCGCCGCGTGAGGCTGCGACGTCGAGGTCGTCCCCGAGAGCCTGCACCGCGGCCTTGCCGTGGGCGGGAGCCGCTAGCAGTGCGCGTTCGGCTGCCGCAGGACCAGACCCCGCGCCCTGGGCCGGTCCGGACAGGAGCACGCCGGCGCACGCCGGCACGGCCAGGAGCAGCACGACGCCGGCGAGGGCAGGTCCCGCTGTCGGGTACGTCGCTCGCACCGGGCAAGACGTGACGGAATCAGTCGCGCCTGACCGGCGAATCGCGCGGATTACACCGGTTCGGCCAGCGTCGCGGCTAGACCGTCCGGGCAAATTTCCTGCGCTACACGTCGTAGACGGCCCCGGCGGCGGCGAGCGCGATGTCTCCCGCGAACTGTTCCTTCGCCTCGGCGATCGCCAGCGCCGGGTCGAACCAAGGCGGCACGTGGGTGAGGACCAGACGTCCCACGTCGCCCAGCGCGGCCGCACGGCCGCAGTCGGCGCCGGTGAGGTGCAGGTCGGGTGGGTTGTTGTCGCTGGTACGGAACGACGCCTCGGCGAGCAGCAGGTCGGCTCCCATCGGCCAGCTCGTCGAGGCCGGCACACGGACCGGTGTCGCCGGAGTAGGCGAGGGTCCGTCCGGCGGCGCGCACGCGGATCCCGAACGCCGGGACGGGATGCACGACGGCCACCGCCTCGACGGTCATCGGGCCGATGTCGACGGGGTCGGCGTAGGTCGCGGAAGTCGAACTCGCCGGTCATGCCCGGGTCGACGGGCAGGCCGTACGCCGCGGCCATCCGCTCGGCCGTTCCCACCGGGCCCCAGACCGGGATGCGCGGCTGCGGGCCCTCGGGGTGGTAGCGGCGAAGCACGTGGTAGCCGCAGAGGTCCGCGCAGTGGTCGGGGTGGAGGTGGCTGAGGAACACCGCGTCGACGGCCAGCGGGTCGACGTACCGCTGCAGGGCGCCGAGAGCCCCGGAGCCGAGGTCGAGCAGCACGCGCCAGGTGCGCCCGGCGTGGTCGTCGTGCTCGACGAGGTAGCAGCTGGCCGGCGAGTCGGGGCCTGGGTAGGAGCCGGAGCAGCCGACGACGGTCAGCCTCACCTGACGCCTCGCGACACTGGCCTGGGTCCAAGCCGCCCACGAACTGCCTGGCGTCGCCCAGCTCGGGCCCGAGGAAGCGACGGCCGATCCGCTCGAACTCCTCGGGCGCGCCGGTCGTCAGGAACCGGTGGGTCGGCTCGCCCGACTGGCGCATCAGGTCGGTCGCGACGAGCATCTTGTAGACGTCCTTGGCGCACTCCTCGGCGCTGCTCACCAAGGTCACGTCGTCGCCCATCACGTAGGAGATGACGCCGGTCAGCAGGGGGTAGTGGGTGCAGCCGAGGATCAGCGTGTCGACGCCCGCGGCCACCAGCGGGTCGAGGTAGTCGTGTGCGACGCCGATCAGCTCGTCGCCGCCAGTCACGCCCGCCTCGACGAAGTCGACGAACCGCGGGCAGACCTGGGTCGTGAGGGTGACCTGCGGCGCCGCGGCGAACGCGTCGTCGTAGGCCATCGACTCGGCCGTCGACCGGGTGCAGATCACGCCGATGCGGCCGGTGCGGGAGGCCGCGACCGCGCGCCGGGTGGCCGGGAGGATCACCTCGACCACCGGGACGTCGTACCGCTCCCGGGCGTCGCGCAGCATGGCCGCGCTGGCGGAGTTGCAGGCGATGACGAGGGCCTTCACGCCGAGGGAGACCAGGTGGTCGAGGCACTCGAGGGCGTACTCGCGGACCTCGCCGATCGGCTTGGGGCCGTAGGGCTGGCGCGCCGTGTCGCCGACGTAGAGCACCGACTCATGCGGCAGCTGGTCGATGACCGAGCGCGCGACGGTGAGCCCGCCGAAGCCGGAGTCGAAGATGCCGATGGGTGCCTCGATCTGCACCCGGCAAGGCTAGGGGCTGGCCTTGCGCCACGCATGACAACGCGACCGAGATCACGGACACCGGCGTCGATGCCACGTACCCTGTCCGGCATGCGCTCCCTGCGTACGGTGCTGTCGGCCGCCCTTGTCTGTGCCCTGGTGGGTCCGGTCTCGGCGGCGACGCCGGCGTCGGCGGCCCCGTTGATCGTCACCGGCGAACGGTCGGTGAGCGAGGTGAGCCGGGTCGTGGTGATCTCGGTCGACGGCCTCAACCCCCGCGCGATCACCCTGCTCGGCAAGGCCAACGCACCGACCTTCCACCGGCTCGTCGCCGAGGGCGCGACCACGTTCAACGCCCGCAGCGAGGTCGAGCTGACCCTCACCCTGCCCAACCACACCGGCATGGTGACCAGCCGCCGCGTCGACCGGAGCCGGGGCGGGCACGGCGTCATCTGGAACGACGAGCGCCTGCGGCCGCGGACCGTGCAGACCGCCGCCGGGCGCCAGGTCGGCTCGGTGTTCTCCTCGCTGGAGACGGCCGGGCTGGGCAGTGCGTTGTTCGCGGCCAAGCCGAAGTTCACCCTGTTCAACCGCTCGTGGCCCAAGAGCATCGACCACACGCTGATCAGGGCCGACAACGCCGAGTCTCGTCGAGGCCGTCCGGAGCGACCTGGCGACCACCTGGCGAGCCCTCACGTTCCTGCACATCTCGCTGCCCGACGTCGCCGGTCACGCCCACGGCTGGATGTCGCCGGAGTACCGCAAGGCGGTCCGTCAGTCCGACTACCTGGTCGGCCGCGTGCTCGCCACCATCTCCGCGACCGCCGAGTCGAGCGAGCACACCCTGGTCGTCGTCACCGCCGACCACGGCGGCCTCGGTCCCGGCCACTCCGACCCACGCAAGTTCGCCGACTACCGGATCCCCTTCCTGGTCTGGGGCCCCGGTGTCCCCGCAGGCGTCGACCTCTACGACCTCAACCCGACCTACGCCGACCCCGGCAGGCTCCGCGTCGGATACGGCACGGCGAAGCAGCCGGTCCGCAACGGCGACGTCGGCAACCTGGTCCTCGACGTCCTCGGCCTGCCCCCCATCCCCCACAGCGAGCTCGACTTCGACCAGGACCTCGAGGTCTTCGCCGCCCCCTGATCGCTGGTTGAGGAAGGCGCGCCAGCGCCTGTCACGAAGCCCCCCCCCCCGCGACTCGTCAGCGCGAATCGCTGGTTGAGGAAGGCGCGCCAGCGCCTGTCACGAAACCCCGCGACTTGTCAGCGCACCTGTACCGGGGTTTCGTGACGGGCCTGACGGCCCTCCTCAACCAGCGGCGGTCGGTTCCGTGACAAGAGTTAGTCCCTCCTCAACCAGCGAAGGGCGCGCTCACCGCGACCACAGCTCGCTGCCCAACGGCCACGGGTTGTGGCGGCAGCCGAACAGGCCCTTGGACTGCTGCATCATCACCGGCGCGAGCCGGCCGCGACCGGGGCAGCCGAGGTGGCCGTGGCCGAGCCAGTGACCGGTCTCGTGGTTGACCACGAGGTTGCGGTAGTCGCGCAGGGACTTGCCGGCGCCGTTCCACGACGGTGAGGCGTACTTCCACCGGGTCTGGTTGACCACCACGAAGCGGCCGGCGCGGCAGCTCCACTGCACGCTGCACACGCTCGAGAACCGCGGCAGCCAGCTCGCCTCGGCCAGCACCAGGGAGAAGTTCGAGGGGCCGCTGACCCGCTTGAAGGCGACGCCTGCGTTGCGCCAGCCGCGCGGGTCGGCGTACGTCTGGGCGGCGAGGCGGGCGAACTCGCGGACGCTTGTCGAGATGCTGCCGCGCGTCTCGATCCGGTAGGTGACCGTGCGACGGACGGGGACCCGGTGGCCGACTCGGCTGTCGGCCCGCGCGGTGGCCTGCGCCCACTCGTAGCCGCGCTTCTTGACGTAGACGCGAGCCTTGATCCGCTGTCCCACGTCTGCCACGCCGAGCCGGTAGGTCTGCCGCCTTGCGCCCGGGATCTCTGTCTCGTTGCGGAACCACCGGAAGCGGTAGCGGTCGGGTGTGAGGTTCCACGTGCCTCGGGTGACCTTCACGGTGCGCTGGTAGCGCAGCACGCCCTCGATCGCGATCTCGTTGCGCAGGTGGAGCTCGACAGGCGCGCTCGCCGCCCTGGAGTCAGGTGCGGCGGTCGCGGGGACGGGTGCCAGCAGGGCGGCCAGCAGGACGCTGAGCAGCAACGCACGCATGACAGGCACCCTAAGGCCGCCGCAGCCAGACGCTGGTCGAGGAGGGCCGTCAGGCCCGTCACGAGGCCTCGCAACGAATGCGCCTACCTCACCGGGCCTCGTGACGGTCGCTGCGCGACCTCCTCGACCAGCGGGTGGTTACGCCCAGAGCTGCCCGTCCAAGGCTTCCTCGGCCTCGTCGATGGTGCCTTCGTAGGCGCCGGTGGAGAGGTACTTCCAGCCGCCGTCACACACGACGAAGGCGATGTCGGCGCGCTCCCCCGCCTTGACGGCCTTGGCGGCCTGCGCGAGAGCGGCGTGCAGGATCGCGCCGGTGGAGATGCCGGCGAAGATGCCCTCGAGCTCCAACAGCTCGCGGACCCGGCGTACGGCGTCGCGCGGGCCGACCGAGAAGCGTGCGTCGATCAGGGTCTCGTCGTAGAGCTCGGGGACGAAGCCCTCGTCCATGTTGCGGAGGCCGTAGACGAGCTCGCCGTACCTCGGCTCGGCGGCCACGATCCGCACCTCGGGCTTGTTCTCCCGGAAGAAGCGGCCGACGCCCATCAGCGTCCCGGTGGTGCCGAGCCCGCCGACGAAGTGCGTGATCGACGGCAGGTCGGCCAGGATCTCGGGACCGGTCCCGTCGTAGTGGGCGCGGGCGTTGGCCTCGTTGCCGTACTGGTAGAGCATCACCCAGTCGGGGTGCTCGGCCGCGATCTCCTTGGCGCGGCGGACCGCCTCGTTGGAACCGCCTGCCGCGGGCGAGGCGATGATCTCGGCTCCCCACATCCGCAGCAGCTGGCTGCGCTCCTCGGAGGTGTTCTCCGGCATCACGCAGACCAGCCGGTAGCCGCGCAGCTTGGCCGCCATGGCCAGCGAGATGCCGGTGTTGCCGCTGGTCGGCTCGAGGATCGTGCAGCCCGGCCGGAGCAGCCCCTGCTTCTCCGCGTCGATCACCATCGCCAGCGCGGCGCGGTCCTTGATCGAGCCGGTGGGGTTGCGGTCCTCGAGCTTGGCCCACAGGCGTACGTCGGGGCTCGGCGAGAGCGTCGGCAGCCCGACCAGCGGGGTGTTGCCGACCGACGACAGCAGGTCGTCGTAGCGCGTCATCGGAGGAACCGCATCGGGTCGAACTCCTCGAGCGGGATGATCCGCACCCGAGGTAGCGGCGACAAGAACGCCTCGACGTGGTCCTCGAGGTCGTAGACCTCCAGCCCCAGCTTGGTCAGCTCGGTGCTCATGTACTCGCGCAGGCCGAGCAGGCCAACGCGACGCCCCGACCCGAGCAGCGCCCGCGCCTGCGGGGCGAAGTCGCCGTCATGGCTGCACAGCATCACGTCGCCGTCGACCTCGAGCAGAGCCTCGAGGGTGCGCTGGATGCCGATGTCCACGACCTTCTGGTCGCTGCGTCCGGCGAGTGGGATCGGGCGGTAGTTCATGGCGAGCAGGGCCTGGAGGAATGGCGTGTGCAGCTGCCCGCTGGTGGCGTTGAGGAAGAACAGGCCAGTGGCCGGCTGCCCCCACAGCTGCTCGACGTAGGCCGTCACACGCTCCCAGCGCGGTCGCTCCTCGGGCGTCGGCCGTCGGTTGAGCAGCGAGTTGCCGATCGTGGCGTCGATGTTCTCGCCGTCCACCAGGACGAAGGTGCGCTGCTCACTCATGTCCCGATGGTCCCCGATGTCCTCAGCCGCCGGCGACGGCCGGCAGCACGACGACCTGGTCGCCGTCGCTGACCTCGGCGTCGAGGCCGCCGAGGAATCGGACGTCCTCGTCGTTGACGTAGACGTTGACGAACCGGCGGAGAGTCTTGGCCGCTCCCTGCTCGCCGCTGGCTTCGAGGAGGCGCTCCCTGATGCCCGGGTGGTTGGCCTCGAGGTCGTCGATCACCGCCGCCAGCGTGGCACCCTCGGCGGTGACCGCCTTCTGGTCGGCGGTGTAGGTGCGCAAGATGGTGGGGATCCGGACCTCGACGGCCATGGGTGGCTCCTTCTCAGGGGTTGAGCTGGGGGCAAGCTCGAGGACGACCGTGACCTCTTCCTCGGTCACCTCGCCGTCCACGATCCTGTACGACCTGAACTCGACAGGGCCCTCGTTATTCCCGTGGTCGCGGGTGCTGACCAGCACGTAGTGGGCGTTCGGCTCGCTGGCCAGGCCGATGTCGGTGCGGCTCGGGTAGGCCTCGGTCGCGGTGTGGGAGTGGTAGACGACGACGGGTTCCTCGTCGCGCGCCCACATCTCCTTGTAGAGCGCGAGCAGCTCGGTGGAGTCGAACTCGTAGAACGTCGGGCTGCCCGCGGCGTTGACCATCTCGACCAGTCGCTCGGCCCGGTCGCTGCCCTCGGGGCCCGCGACGATGCCGCACGCCTCGTCGGGGTGGTCCTTCTTGGCGTGCGCGACGATCGCGTCGTACGTCGCCTGGTCGATGGTCAGCATGACCCGGCCAACCCTAGGCGACGGGTAACGTGAACCACGCCAGCCGTTCCAGCGTCGGACAGGACATGAGCGCCACCACGTCGTACGTCGCCGCCGCGCTCCTCGTCGTCGCGGCGACGGCCGTCGCGCCGTCGGCCGGGGCTGCACCGGCGAGCTGTGGGGGCTGGCCGACGACGATCGTCGGCACCCCCGGTGACGATGTGCTGGTGGGCACGGAGGGTGACGACGTGATCGCGGCTCTCGCTGGCGACGACCGGGTCGAGGCTCTGGGCGGGGACGACGTGGTGTGCGGCGGACAGGGCACCGACACCCTGGTCGGAGGCTCGGGGATCGACCTCCTCCTCGGCGGCCTCGGTGCTGGCGTGCTGCGTGGCGGTGCCGGTGACGACCGGCTCGTCGGAGTCCTGATGGCGGGCGCCGACGAGCAGTCGGTCGCGGGTGGCCAGGGCCGCGACCACTACTTCATGCGGTTCGTGATGCAGGGCGTCGCGACCCTGTCGGGAGTCACGGGGACCGTGGACCTGCGGAAGCGCGTCGCTCGGGTGGCTGCCTTCGGCCCCACCACCATGCCGGTGAACGGCATCGAGGAGGTCCAGGTGGGCAGGGGCCACTGGACCTTGGTCGGCACCGGCCAGGACGAGACGCTCGTGGGCGGCACCTCGCGCGGCGCCTCGGTGGACATCCACGCCGGGGGCGGACACGACCTGCTCGCGGGCACCCTCCAGGACGACCTGCTCGACGGGGGACGTGGGTTCGACACCGTGCTGGTCTCCGGCGGGGACGACACCTGTGTCTCGGTCGAGCGGGTCTTCGGCGGAAGCTGCTAGCGGACGAACCTCGCCGCCAGCTCCCCCGACAGGGCGTCGGCGATCCGCTGCGTCATCGAGGGCGCCATCGCCGGCATCGCGTCGCGCGGGAACCAGCGCACGTCGCGCGACTCGTCGTCCGCCACGTGCGCCTCGCCGGAGACGTAGGTGCAGGCGAAGGTGAGGTCGAGGTACGACGCCCGGTCGCCGTTCGCGTGGACGATCCCGGGGTGCGCGCTCGTCGAGGCCAGCCGGTCGACGCTGACCACGACACCCGTCTCCTCGAGAGCCTCGCGGGCCGCCGCGAGACCCGGCTCCTCGCCGGGCTCGGGGATGCCTGTGATCGGTGTCCACTCGCCGTTGTCGGCCCGCCGCACCAGCAGGATCTCCTGGTCATCGGCCGGACCCCGGGTGACGACCGCCGTGATGCCGGGCAGCCACATCTCGTGCTGCCCGATCATCTTGCGGATCTCGACGATGAACTCGGGGATCGGCATCCCGCCACCCTACGAAACCCGATTCGTCTGCGGTTTGCTGCGACTTCCACCGCGTGGCGACGCAGACGAATCGAAACTACGAAGACAGCGCGTCGACCAGGGTCTCCTGCAGGTAGCCGACCCACAGGTAGATGTCGTGCGCCTGACCCCGCGGGTCGTCGTCGGGCACTGCGGCCCAGTAGCCCTCGTCGCCCTCCTCGACCTCGAGCCGGGTGGCGAGGGCGAGCCGGATGTCGGTGAACGACCGCATCCACGTCTCCGCGGTCGGCTCGTCGAGCTCGACGTCGATGACCAGGCCGTCCTCGGTCAGCTCGGGCGGGAGGCCGGCGTCCTCGAGGCAGTCGATCACCGTGATCGCGGCGTCCGCCTTGCCGTCGCGCAAGGTGCCCTCGGTGAACCGCCGGAAGTCGCCGGCGGCCTCGGCGTCGTCGGGGTACGCCGTCGGGAACAGCCGGGCGAGGACCGGGTCGTCGGGCTCCTCGGTCGGTCCGGTGAAGTCGAGCAGCGCCTCGAGCGGGTCGGCGGTGGCATGCGGCACGGCGCGCTCGTTGCGCAGCAGCTCGACGAGCTGGGAGGCCAGCGACCGCAGCAGGTCGGCCTCGAAGCCCGAGAAGTTCGCGATGACGAGGCGGCTCTTCCGGTGCCGGGCGAAACCTGTCATGAGGGGCCGGTCACTGCTTCTCCATCGTCGCCCACAGGCCGTACTCGTGCATGGCCTGGACGTCGCGCTCCATCTCCTCGCGCGTGCCGTGGCTGACCACCGACTTGCCGTCGTTGTGCACCTCGAGCATCAGCTTCTCGGCCTTCTTCTTGTCGTAGCCGAAGTACTTGGTGAACACGTAGGTCACGTAGGACATCAGGTTGACCGGGTCGTTCCACACGATGGTGACCCACGGCGTGGCCAGGACCGTGATGTCGTCGGTCTCGGGGGTGGTGGTGGGGTCGACCTCGACCGGACTGGCTGTCGACACGTCCTCCATGTTGGCACATGCGCCTCGCGCCTGCTGGTCGAGGAGGGACGCTGAGTCAACGGCTGGCCCGTCACGAGACCTCGGAACCCTCACCGGGCCTCGTGACGGTCGCTGCGCGACCGTCCTCGACCAGCGGGCGGAGCCCCTACGTCTCGTGCCGGTGACCTCGACGGCACTGCTCACCGACCACTACGAGCTGACCATGGTCCAGGCGGCGCTGGACAGCGGCACGGCCCACCGGCGGTCGGTGTTCGAGCTGTTCCCGCGCCGTCTCCCCGAGGGCCGCCGCTACGGCGTGGTGGCCGGTGTGGGGCGGGCCCTCGACGCCATCGAGGCGTTCAGGTTCGACGACGAGGCGGTGGCCGCGCTCGAGGGCGTCGTCAACGACGAGACCCGCGAGTGGCTGGCGTCCTACCGCTTCTCCGGCGACGTCTGGGGGTACGCCGAGGGCGAGGCGTACTTCCCGTACTCGCCGCTGCTGATCGTCGAGGGCACCTTCGCCGAGGCGGTCCTGCTCGAGACGCTGCTGCTGTCGATCTACAACCACGACTCGGCGATCGCGTCGGCGGCGTCGCGGATGACGATGGCCGCGGGCGAGCGGCCGTGCATCGAGATGGGCTCGCGACGCACCCACGAGGAGGCGGCCGTCGCGTCGGCCCGGGCGGCGTACCTCGCCGGGTTCGCCAGCACCTCCAACCTGGCGGCCCGGCAGCGGTACGGCGTCCCCAGCGCGGGCACGAGCGCGCACAGCTTCACGCTGCTCCACGACAGCGAGGCCGACGCCTTTCGCGCGCAGGTGACCTCGCTCGGCAAGGGCACCACGCTGCTCGTCGACACCTACGACGTGCGGGAGGCCGTCCGGGCCGGCGTCGAGATCGCGGGACCCGAGCCTGGGCGCCGTCCGCCTCGACTCCGGCGACCTCGGGGTGCTCGCCCACCGGGTCCGCAAGCAGCTCGACGACCTCGGCGCCACGAAGACCCGGATCGTGGTGACCAGCGACCTCGACGAGTACGCGATCGCGGCGCTCGCGGCCGCGCCGGTCGACGGCTACGGCGTGGGCACCCAGCTGGTCACCGGCAGCGGGCACCCGACCTGCGGCTTCGTCTACAAGCTCGTCGCCCGCGAGGGCGACGCCGGCGCGATGGTCTCGGTGGCCAAGAAGAGCCCGGAGAAGATCTCGATCGGCGGCCGCAAGTTCGCGCTTGCGCCGGCTCGACGAGCAGGGCGTGGCCGAGGCCGAGGTGATCGGCATCGGCACCCCGCCCGACAACGACGGCAACGACCGGCCGCTCCTCGTCGAGCTGGTCCGCGACGGGGAGGTCGTCGGCCGCGAGCCGCTCGTCGACGCGCGCGCCCGGCACGCCGCCGTACTGGCGGAGCTCCCCTGGTCGGTGCAGCAGATGTCGAAGGGCGAGCCGGTCATCCCGACCATTCACCTGGAAGGCTGACCGTCATGGCTCTCGTCACCTGCGACTTCTTCTCCGACGTCCTCGAGGTCGGCTGCTCGATGACGGTCGTGCTTCCGCAGCCGACCGAGGAGCAGATCGGCGTCGAGGGCGGCCCAGACCGGCCACCGATCCCGCGCACCGACTTCCCGGTGCTCTACCTGCTGCACGGCCTCTCCGACGACCACACGGCCTGGCTTCGCTACACCTCGGTCGAGCGATACGCCGCCGCGGCTGGCCTGGCCGTCGTGATGCCTGCCGTCAACCGCAGCTTCTACGCCAACGAGGTCAGCGGCGGCCGCTACTGGGACTACGTCGCCGAGGAGCTGCCGCAGATCGTCGGCAACTTCTTCCGCGTCTCGCAGGACCCCGCGAACACCTACGTCGCCGGACTCAGCATGGGCGGGTACGGCGCGATGAAGCTGGCGCTCACCCACCCCGACCGGTTCGCCGCCGCAGCCACCTTGTCGGGCGCGCTGGACCTCGACGAGCTGTCGTCGCGGCCCGAGCGCGTCGACCTGTTCGAGCGGATCTTCGGCGCATCGATCCCCGACGACGCCGACCTCTTCAAGCTCCTCGAGCAGGCCGACGCCGAGGGCCTCCCCCGCATCCATGTCGCCACCGGCACCGAGGACGCCCCCGGCCTGGTCAAGGGCAACCGCCGCTTCGTCGCCATGCTGGAGGACAAGGGCGCCGACGTGACCTCGGACTTCCGTCCCGGCGAGCACGTGTGGCAGCTGTGGGACGACCTGCTGCCCGAGGTCATCGACTGGATGCTCGAGCGACCAGCTAGCGCCTCACTAGGCTCGGACGCATGAGGCGCGCGCTGATCGTGGTCGACGTGCAGAACGACTTCAGCGAGGGAGGATCGCTGCCCGTCGCCGGCGCCGCCCGGGTCGCGCACGACATCGCCCACCTGCTGCAGCCGGTGGGTCGAGAAGTCGCCGGAGTCACCGGCGTACGACGTCGTGGTGGCCTCCAAGGACCACCACGTCGACCCGGGTGACCACTGGGCGCGCGACCCCGACTTCGTCGACTCCTGGCCGGTGCACTGCAGGGTCGGCACCGACGGAGAGGCCTTCCATCCCAACCTCGACCCCCAGCCCTTCGACGCGATCTTCCTCAAGGGCGAGCACGAGGCGGCGTACTCCGCTTTCGAAGGGCGTACGGCGTCGGGCACGAGCCTGGCCGACTGGTTGCGCGAGCATCAGGTCGAGGAGGTCGACATCTGCGGCCTCGCGACCGACCACTGCGTGCGCGCGACCGCGATCGACGCGGTGGCCGAGGGCTTCACCACCTCGGTGTTGTCCGACCTGTGCGCGGGCGTGGCTCCCGAGACCACCCGGGCGGCCCTGAAGGAGATGCGCGCTGCCGGCGTGACCGTCGAGTAGCGCTCAGCCCATCTGGCTGCCCTGGTCGGCCAGCACCAGCTCGATCATGGGGACCATCGCCGTCATCAACGCCTCGAGCGCGGAATGTGGGCGCACCATCACGCGGAAGTCGTCGACGAGGCCGTGCGCGTCCAGCCGCAGCAGGTCGACGCCCTCGACGTGACGGGTGCCGACCTTCGCCTCGAAGACCAGCGCCATGCCCCGGCCGTCCTCCTCGAGGAAGGTCCGCACGTAGCGGAAGTCCTGGAAGACCCGGGACACCGCCTTCAGGAGCACGAGCGTGGCCGGCTTGCCCTCGTAGGGCTCGAAGACCGCTGGGCTGCGGAACACGACGTTCTCGGCCAGCATCTCGCCCGCCGTCTCGATGTCGCCGCGCTCCAGCGCCGCCTGGAAGACCTCAGGTGTCACGGTTCGACTCCCCTCGAACTCGTTGCGCTCGCAGTGTGCCTCTCCCCGAGCCGAAGCGACGGCTATTTGCGCGATCCGGTGTCGCCCCACTTCTCGGCCAAGGTACGGATGACGTTGAGGTTCCGGTTGGTGGCCACGCCGAGCACCTTCTCGACCGTCGCGTTGCTCAGCCGCCCACGCGCCGACGGGGTCACCACCAGCAGGTGCGCGCCCCGGCCGCGGATGACGGCGAGGTCGTCGCCGTGGTCGAGAGCCTCGAGCAACTTGACGTCTGCGGCCTTCGGCTTCTCCTTCAGCAGGGAGACGTAGTGGGCGCCGGTGTCGTGATGCACCCTTCGCCACCTCGACGGCGTCGGCCGCGATCTGCCTTCAGCTCGGCCGGGGTGAACACGATGGTCGGCACCTCGAAGCCCGCATGCTTGCGGAACGCCTTCTCCAGGGCCTCCTCGACCTTGGCCCGCGACCTCATCGAGCAGTCGAAGCGGACGTTGCCGGTGTTGATGTAGGTCTCGACGTCGGTGAACCCGCAGTCCTCGACAGCCTCGACGATCTGCGCCTTCGCGAACTTCCGGTTCGGGCCGAGGTTGATGGCGCGCAGGAAGGCGACGTACGTGGGCACGCGCCCATCCTGCCGTGAGACCCCGAGCAGGGGTCAGAGGTTGCCGCGCAGGTCCTGCTCGCGCTCGATGGCCTCGAACAGCGCCTTGAAGTTGCCCTTGCCGAAGCCGAGCGAGCCGTGCCGCTCGATCAGCTCGAAGAACACCGTCGGCCGGTCGCCGAGCGGCTTGGTGAAGATCTGCAGCAGGTAGCCGTCCTCGTCGCGGTCGACCAGGATCCCGCGCTGCTGCAGCTCCTCGATCGGCACGCGCACGTTGCCGATGCGGGCGCGCAGCTCGGGGTCCTCGTAGTAGGAGTCGGGGGTGTTGAGGAACTCCACGCCGTTGGCGCGCAGCGCGTCGACCGAGGCGAGGATGTCGTTGGTGGCGACGGCGAGGTGCTGGGCGCCGGCGCCGCGGTAGAACTCGAGGTACTCGTCGATCTGCGACTTCTTCTTCGCGATCGCCGGCTCGTTGAGCGGGAACTTCACGCGGTGGTTGCCGTTGGCGACGACCTTCGACATCAGCGCGGAGTAGTCGGTGGCGATGTCGTCGCCGATGAACTCCGCCATGTTCACGAAGCCCATGACCCGGTTGTAGAACTGCACCCACTCGTCCATGTGGCCGAGCTCGACGTTGCCGACGATGTGGTCGAGGGCCTGGAAGAGCCGCTTGGGCTGGCCGTCCTTCTTCACGTACGTCGACGCGGCGGCGACGTACCCGGGCAGGTACGGGCCGTCGTACCGGCTGCGGTCGATCAGCGAGTGCACGGTCTCGCCGTACGTCGCGATGGCGGCGATCCGGACCGTGCCGTGCTCGTCGGTGACGTCCTCGGGCTCGCGGACGACGCGTCGCGCCGGCCTGGCGGGCCTGGGCGATGCACTTGTCGACGTCGGGGACCTCGAGGGCGATGTCGGTGACGCCGTCGCCGTGCCTGCGGTGGTGCTCGACCAGCGGGCTGTCGGGGTCGACCGCGCCGTTGACGACGAAGCGGATCGAGCCCGAGCGCAGCACGAACGACTTGTGGTCGCGGTTGCCGTTCTCCGGGCCGGAGTAGGCCTCCAGCTGCATGCCCCACGCCGACTGGTAGTAGTGCGCGGTCTGGGTGGCGTTGCCGACGCAGAAGACGATCGCGTCCCAGCCGGTGACCGGGAAGACGTCGCCCTCCTCGTCGTACTCGACCAGGCCGACGAGCTGCTTGAGCTGGTCGACGGTGAGGTCGGCCTTGAGCTCGTCCTCGGTGAGCGCGCCGCCGGTGCTGGGGGTCTCGTGCGTCGTGGTCATGGGACCAACCATGCACGGCATATGGCAGAGTGTGCAACAGTACGGCGAAACACTAGGCAACTTGTCCAGCCCCGGAGGTCTTCATGGACGCCCTGGACGTCAAGGTGATCGACCTGTTCGCCGCCGAGCCGCGGATCGGGGTGCTCGAGGCCTCCCGCCGGCTCGGCGTCGCCCGCGGCACCGTCCAGGCCCGGCTCGACAAGCTGGTCACCTCGGGAGTGGTGACGGGCTGGGGCCCCGACCTCGACCCCGAGGCGCTCGGCTTCCCCGTCACCGCGTTCCTCACCCTGGAGATCCGGCAGGGCGCCGGGCACGAGACCGTCGCCGCGCACCTGGCCGAGATCCCCGAGGTGCTCGAGGCGTTCACCATCACCGGCGCCGGCGACATGTGGGCCCGGGTGGTCGCCCGCTCCAACGCCGACCTCCAGCGGGTGATCGACCAGGTGCTCCGCCACGAGGGCATCGACCGCTCCACCACGGTGATCGCGCTCGCGACGCAGATCCCCTACCGGATGCTGCCGCTGGTGCGGTCGATGCCCGCTGGTTGAGGAGGGCCCGCTGGTCGAGGAAGGCGCGCTAGCGCCTGTCACGAGACCCGGTGAGGAGACAACCGCCCGGTCACCGGGTCTCGTGACGGGCCTGACGGCCCTCCTCGACCAACGGAGAGGACAGCTTGCCGTCCAGCCACCTGGCGGCGAAGGCCAGCAGCAGCATCAGCGCCGAGATGCCCACGCAGTTGACCAGCACGATGCCGAGGCCGTGCTGGTCGACGTCGACGAAGGGATAGGGATACCAGTCCACGAACGCCCCGCGCACCAGCGTGTAGACGAGCCAGCCCACGGGCACCACCAAGAACGCGCCGACGTCGCGCGGCGTGATGAGCCCGCGTGGCCCGAACGTCAGCCAACCGACGAGGCAGAGCAGCGGCACGACGATGTGCAGCAGCTTGTCGGCCAGCAGGTCGGCTCCGTCGAGGTCGAGCAGCGGACGCAGGAGGAACCAGTGCACGACCCCGCCGCCGACCGCGAGCACCAGCGCGTCCAGCCGCAGCGCCCGGAACACCCGCCCCTCCGCCCGCTGGGGTTCGGCGGCGAGCACGGCCGACGTACCGGCCACCAGCACGTTGAACCAGATCGTCAGGTAGCTGCAGAACCGCACCAGGCGTGTGCCCAGGTCCGGGTCGTCGGCCGTCGCCACGCCCGGCTCGGTGTCGAGGTGCTGCCCGCCCTGGATGATCAGGACCAGCTGCAGCACCACGGCCCCCGCCGCGACCAGGAACGTCACCAGGTGGAACGCGCGCGCGTTGGCGGGCGACCGCAGAGCCATGGAGCCACTATCTCGTTGGTCAGGCGCTACGACGTGCGACGCGCGGCCATCTCGCGCAGGCGGACGATGCGCTCGCGCAGCTGGTCGGCGGTCGCCACGGCGGCCGCGGGGCCGCCGCACTCGCGGCGCAGCTCGGCGTGGGTCATCCCGTGGGCCTGGCCCGTGCGGTGGTGCCAGGCGGCGACCAGGCCGTTGAGCTCGCGGCGCAGGACGGCTAGCTGCTCGTACGTCGAGACTGCCGCGACGGTGTCCGGCTCGGCGACGGGGGTCTTGCGGCGGTCGTCCTGGCGCTGGCGCAGCAGGGCACGCATCTGGTCGGGCTCGAGCAGCCCGGGGATGCCGAGGAAGTCCATCTCCTCGTCGGAGCCGACGTGCACCTCGCCCTCGTGGCCGAACGTGGCGCCGTCGAACAGCGCCTGGTCGAAGCGCGCCTGCGACCCCAGCGCCTCGAAGCTGCCGAGCAGGTCGTCGGACGCCGACTCACCTGCCTCGGCGCGGGCGAGCAGCGCGGCCTCCGCGTCCATCAGGTCGGCCTCGTCGGTGATCACGCGGCCGAGCACGTGGTCGCGCTGGCGCTCCAGCTCGGCGGCGTAGCCCAGCAGGTTCGGCACCGACGGCAAGAAGACCGACGCCGACTCGCCTCGGCCGCGGGCGCGCACGAACCGGCCCACGGCCTGCGCGAAGAACAGCGGCGTCGAGGTGGTCGTGGCGTAGACACCGACCGCCAGGCGCGGCACGTCGACGCCCTCGGACACCATCCGGACGGCAACCATCCACCGGGCGTCGGACTCGGTGAACTTCGCGATCTTCTTCGACGCCGCCTTCTCGTCGGACAGCACCACCGTCGGCGCCTCGCCCGCGATCTGCCTGAGCAGGGCGGCGTACGCGCGCGCGGAGTCCTGGTCGGTGGCGATCACCAGGCCGCCGGCGTCGGGCACGTGGCGGCGTACCTCGGAGAGCCGTTTGTCCGCGGCGGCGAGCACCGCCGGGATCCAGGAGCCTGCCGGGTCGAGGGCGGTGCGCAGGGCCTGCGCGTTGAGGTCGTTGGTCAGCGGCTCGCCGAGGCGGGCGGCGATCTCGTCGCCGGCGCGGGTGCGCCACTGCATCTCGCCGGAGTAGGCCAGGAACAGCACCGGACGCACGACGTGGTCGGCGAGCGCGTGGGCGTAGCCGTAGTTGTAGTCGGCCAGCGAGCGCGGCACCCCGTCGTCCCCGGGCGCGTAGGTGACGAACGGGATCGGGTTGATGTCGGAACGAAACGGCGTGCCCGTCAGCGCCAGCCGCCGGGTCGCGGGCTGGAACGCCTCGCGGACGCCCTCGCCCCACGACAGCGCGTCGCCGGCGTGGTGCACCTCGTCGAGGATCACCAGCGTCTTGAAGTTGCTCGGTGCGGATGCGCATCGCCAGCGGGTTGACCGCGACGCCGGCGTAGGTGACCGCGATGCCGACGTAGTCCTTCGAGGTCTTGCCCTTGCCCGCGGCGTACGTCGGGTCGACCGGGATGCCCGCCCTCGCTGCGGCCTCCGCCCACTGCAGCTTGAGGTGCTCGGTCGGCGCCACGACCGTGACCCGGTCGATGATCCGGCGGCCGAGCAGCTCGGCGGCGACCGACAGGGCGAACGTCGTCTTGCCCGCGCCGGGCGTCGCGACGGCGAGGTAGTCCTTGGGTGACCGGGCGAAGTAGTCGGTCATCGCGGCCGACTGCCAGGCGCGCAGGGACGGTGCGGTCCCCCACGCTGCTCGCTCGGGCCACGCGGGTCCGAGCGAGGTCACTCCTGGGAGTCCCCTCCGGTGTCGTCCTTGAGGGAGCCCCAGATCTCCTCGCACTCGGGGCAGACCGGGAACTTCTCCGGCGCCCGGCTCGGCACCCAGACCTTGCCGCACAGGGCCACCACGGGGGTGCCCATCACCATCGCCTCGGTGAGCTTGTCCTTGTCGACGTAGTGGGAGAAGCGCTCGTGATCGCCTTCGTCGGTCGGGACGGTACGGCGGTCCTCACGGACGTCTGTGTCGACCGCCGTCGAGGTCGAGAAGCCGATCTTGGTCACCCCCGGAGTCTACGACCGAGGCTGGACAGGTCTCGGATCGACGGGCCAAGGTGGATGACCATGCGCACATTTCTCGGAACGGCCGCGGCCGTCGTACTCACGTCCTCGTTGGTGCCGATGGCCTCCTCAGCCGGAGACGAACCCGCCGAGGCGGCCGGTCTCAGCTGGAAGCGCGTCGACCTCCCCCACTCCCACCAGAGCCTGCGCGGCCTCGACGCCGTCAGCGCCAAGGTCGCCTGGGTCAGCGGCGACGAGGGCGGCGTCTGGCGGACGACCGACGGCGGCAAGACCTGGAAGGACGTCCGGCCCGACGCGGAGAAGGAGCTGGCCTTCCGCGACGTCGAGGCCGACAGCGACCTGGTCGCCCAGGCGCTGTCCATCGGGCCGCGCGGCCAGAGCCGGATCTACAAGACCATCGACGGCGGCAAGTCGTGGGACCTCACGTTCAAGAACGCCGAGGCGACCGCCTTCTACGACTGCCTGGCGATGTTCCCGGACGGCATGCACGGCCTGGCGATGAGCGACCCGGTCGACGGCAAGTTCCGGGTGATCGTGACCCAGGACGCCGGTGACACCTGGAAGAAGGTCAGCCCGGCCGGGATGCCGAAGGCGAAGGACGGTGAGTTCGGGTTCGCGGCCAGCGGCACCTGCGTGGAGACCGCAGGCATCAAGGATGCCTGGATCGCTTCCGGAGGCACGGCGTCGCGGGTGTTCCACTCGAGCGACTACGGCATCACCTGGTCGGTCGCGAAGACCACCATCCCGCCGAACGCCGACGGCGGTGGCGTGTTCTCCCTCGCCATGCGCACCGCCACGACAGGTCTCGCGGTGGGCGGCAACTTCCTCGAGGAGGACAACGGCAAGCGGATGACCGCGCGCACCTCCGACAGCGGCGCCACCTGGTCGCGGGGCGGCAACGTCGGCGGCTACCGCTCCGGCGTCGACTGGGTGCCGAACTCCAAGACGGCGATCGCGGTCGGTCCCAACGGCACCGACGTCACCACCGACGGCGGCAAGACCTGGACCGCCATCGGCCAGACCGGCTTCCACTCGGTGCAGTGCGTCGGCACCCTGTCGACCATGTGCTGGGCCAGCGGCGCCGACGGCACGATCGGCAAGCTGGTCGGCCTCCCCAAGGGGTAGCCGTGGTCGAGGCAGCGCTCTTGCACCCACTACGAGGCCTGGCAGAGTCGGCACATCGTTCCGTGAAGATGCGCCGACTCGACGACCGAATAGCAGTGCAAGATGCGCCGACTCGGCTAGTTCAGGTCGGGGTCGAGGGGCCGCGTGGAGTGCCAGGCCATCTCGCCGGGCTGGCGGCGGAGCACGTCGCGCCACAGGGCGTGGGTGTCGTCGCGGAAGCAGTCGGGCGGCATCGAGGGGACGACGTACCAGCTGCCCTCCTCGATCTCGCCCTCGAGCTGGCCGGCGCCCCAGCCGGCGTACCCGGCATAGATCCGCAGGCCCTGGAGGCTGCCGTCGATCAGCTCGACCGGGGTGTCGAGGTCGATCACCCCGAGGTCGTCGGTCACCTCGCGGAAGCCGACGGGGGCGTCGTCGACCGACCGCAGCAGACCCACTGCGAGCGCTCCCTCGGTCGAGACCGGACCGCCCCGGAAGAGCACCTCGGGCTCGGCGACGACCTCGGCCCACGGCTCGAGGACCTCGGCCACCGGCACCGTCGACGGCCGGTTGAGCACGACGCCCAGAGCGCCGTTCTCGTCGGCGTCGAGCAGCAGGACGACCGTCTCCGCGAAGTTCGGGTCGAGCAGCATCGGCGTCGCGACCAACAGCTGCCCGGCCCGAACATCTGGGCGTAGGTCGGCCATGCGTCCAGTGTGCCGCATGCCGCAGGAGCCCGTACCGGGTGTAAACCCCGCACTTGTGACCCCAGCGGACTCCCATGACAGCCACGATCGCGTCCGTTCGGGTCACATGTGGATTTCCCCGGTCGACCGGGGAAATCTTCGCTCGTGACCCCAGCGGACGCCTACGAGGGCTGTCGACGGAGCCGTTCGGGTCGCAAGTCGGCGTGGCACCGTCTCGTCCGGCTCACCGTAGGGTGATCCCATGCCGCGGGTGAGGGGCAAGGCACGTGTCGGGGGCCGCCGGGCGCAGTACTCCGCCTCCACCAAGCGCGCCCTGGTCGACGTGGCCCAGGAGCTGTTCACCGAGCACGGCTACGCCAGCACGTCCCTCGACGAGATCGTCGCCGGCGCCCGGGTCACCAAGGGCGCGCTCTACCACCACTTCGTCGGCAAGCAGGCGCTGTTCGAGGCGGTCTTCGAGCGTGTCGAGGGCGCGGCGTCAAAGGCCATCCACGACCACATCAAGGGCGAGGACGACCCGTGGCTGAAGGCGCGGGCCGGGCTGCGCGCGTTCCTCGAGGTGGTGCGCGACCCGACCTACCGGCGGGTCGTCATCCAGGACGGTCCTGCCGTGCTGGGGTACGAGCGGTTCCGCGAGCAGGAGGAGCGCTCGACCTTCGCCAACGTGCTGGCGATCGTCGGGGCGGTGCTGACGACCGGTCAGCTCGCGATGGACGAGGCGATGCAACGCACCTTCGCGCGGATCTTCTTCGGCGCGATGTCGTCGGCCGGCGAGTCCGTGTCGCTCGCCGAGGATCCCGAGGCCGCCGCCGACCGCGTCGAAGCGGCGATCGGGACCATCCTCACCGGCCTCCAGTCGCTGGCCGAGGCGGGCGTGCCGCGGGTCGAGCCGCCTACTTCTGCCAGGTGACGTTGCCCGGGGCGCCCGGCACCAGCTCGATCCACACGTGGCCGGCCGGCACCGCGAGCGGTCTTGCCCTTGAACTCGAGGCTGAGCGTCGAGGTGAGCTTGTCCTTGTGCCAGGTCGCCCGGATCACCCGGCCACCGTGGAACAGCCAGGCCGGACCCTCTCCTACGAACTGGGTCTCGGGAACCCGGTTGCCGGCCGGGTCGAGGTAGCCCGCGTCGCCCACCTGCACCTGCAGCGTCAGCACGCTGTCGGCGGGGAACTGGTCGTCGGGACCGGCGTTGGAGTTGACGTTGACGTAGTGCTCGCCGTCGTACTGCCACTCGGTGGCGTGCCCGCCCGAGAAGGCCGCCGCGAACGTCGTGGCCTTCTTGCCCTGGGGCAGGTCGCTGCCGTCGCCCCACGGCAGGTAGTCGGCCGGGCGCACGGCCTGCTGCTTGAACGACTTGGCGGTCTCGTCGAGGTGGGCGAACAGGTTGTACGGCGCCGAGCGCGACGTGTCGCGGTAGGTGCCGGGACCGCCCTCCTGGACGAACGGGATGCCGGCGTCGGTGATCCGGCGGATGGTGACCCCGGCCGCGCCACTGGTCACGACCGAGGCGTGGTCGTCGGGCACGATGCCGATGTCGCTGGCCCGCATCGACCGCACCGGGCCGGCGTTGTCGGGGACCTGGGAGTAGAAGAAGACCGCGAGCCGGGTGATCCCGCCCTCGACCAGCTCCTCGACGACGAGGTCGGCCTTGCCGAGCCCGACCTGCGGAGAGCTGGAGGTGCTGTTGTCGATCTTGGTCACCAGGATCGGGTGCTTGAGCGCGGCGCTCTCGCCCTCGGCGACCTCGAGACCGGTCAGCGGCCAGGTGTCGGGCGTGACCTCCTCCTCCGCGGCCTCGGCCGGGGTGAAGGGCTCGCTCGGGTCGGCCTGCTGGGCCTGCGGTTCCTCGTCGCCACCACCGCAGGCAGTCAGGCTCGCCGCGGTCAGCGTCGCGGCGACGACGAGGGCCAGGGGGCGCGGGACTCTGCTCAAGGAGAGGTGGCGCACAGGGGAACTCCGATCAGGGGGCAGAACAGTGAATCTGCTCCATTGTGGTTGTCTTTCAAAACGGATCCGCGCAGGAGCGCGGTGTCGGCGCGTCGAGGGCCCGTCACGGCAGCACCCGTCTAGACGAGCGTGGCGCCGCCGTCGACGTACAGCACCTGTCCGGTGACGTACGACGACTCGTCGCTGCAGAGGAACGCCGCGACGCGCCGCGATGTCCTCCGGGTAGCCCACCCGCTTGACCGGGTTGCGGTCGGCCGCCGCGGCGCGGAAGTCCTCGACGCTCATGCCGACCCGCGCGGCGGTGGCGTCGGTCATGTCGGTGGCGATGAAGCCGGGCGCGATCGCGTTGACGTTGACGCCGTAGGGGCCGAGCTCGATGCCGAGCGTGCGGGTGAAGCCCTGGATGCCCATCTTGGCCGCGGCGTAGTTGGCCTGGCCGCGGTTGCCGAGCGCGCTGACGCTGGAGAGGTTGACGATCTTGCCGTACTTCTGGGCGACGAAGACCTTCTGCGCCGCCCGGCACATCAAGAACGCGCCGCGCAGGTGCACGTTCATCACGATGTCCCAGTCGTCGTCGGTCATCTTGAACAGCAGGTTGTCGCGGGTGACGCCGGCGTTGTTGACCAGGATGTGCAGCCCGCCGAGCTCGTCGACGACCCTCGTCACGGCGGCCTCGACCGAGGCGCTGTCGCCGACGTCGCAGGCGACGCCCAGATGACCGTCGCCGAGCTTCCCGGCCGCGTCCTGGGCCTGACCCTCGTCGAGGTCGAGGACGGCGACGCGAGCGCCCTCCTCGGCGAACCGCTGGGCGATCGCCAAGCCGATGCCCCGGGCGGCTCCTGTGACGACCGCGACGCGTCCGTCGAACCGGCCCATCTGACGTCCTCCTGCACGTCGCTGGTTGAGGAGGGCGGTGGCGCCCGTCTCGAAAGCCCGCCCACTGTAGGACGGCCGGGATCCGGGTCCGCAATCGGCCCGACGCCCCACCTGGCAGAGTTCGCCCATGCGGCCCGCCCTGAAGGCAGAGCTGGTGCTGGGTGGCGCCGTCGCTGGCGCACCTGGTCATCGTCGAGACGATGTTCTTCACGGCGGGAGCGCGGGCGCAACGGCGTGCTGACCGTGGCGAAGTTCTTCGGCCTGCACGTCGCCGCGGTGATGATGATCCAGCTGGTCCTGGTGGCTCGGCTGCCGTGGCTGGACCGCAGGCTGGGCATGGACCGGCTCACCGCCTGGCACCGGTGGGTCGGGATCGCGCTGGCGTGGACCATCGCCTGCCACGCGACGTTCGTGCTGCTCGGCTTCGCGCGCCTGGACGACGCCACGGTGCCCGAGACGTTCCTCAGCCTGGCGGGCGTGACCGCTTCGCTGCTGGGGATGTGCGCCGCCGCGATCGTCGTCGTCGTCGTGGTCGTCTCGACGCGATGGGCGCGGAGACGGCTGCCCTACGAGGTCTTCCGCTACGTCCACCTCCTCCTGTACGTCGCGATCGGGCTCGCGCTGGTCCACCAGGCGCTGGAAGGGACCTCCTTCGACGCCCCGCTCGCCGCCGCCTACTGGTGGACGATGTGGGCGCTGGTCATCGTCTCGCTTCTCGTGTGCAGGGCGGTCGTGCCGATCCGCCGCAACCTGCGCCACCGCTTCCGGGTCGCCGCGGTCGTCCCGGAGTCCGACGACGTCGTGTCGGTCTACGTCACCGGCCGTGACCTCGACCGCTGCCCGGCGCGGGCGGGCCAGTTCTGCATCTGGCGCTTCCCCGGCCACTTCGGCTGGTGGCAGGCGAACCCGTTCTCCCTGTCCGACGCGCCCGACGGGCGGGGGCTGCGCCTGACGGCGAAGGCCGTCGGCACGACGAGTGCCGGGCTGCGCCAGCTCCCGGTCGGGTCCCGTGTCCTGGTCGAGGGCCCCTACGGCGCGTTCACCACCCTGCAGCAGACAACCCGGTCCACGCCTGCTCATCGCCGGCGGCATCGGCATCACGCCGATCCGCGCGCTGCTGGAGGACGCGCTGCTGGACGAGGGCAGGGCCCGACGATCCTGATCTACCGCGTGAGCAGCACGGCCGACGCCGTCCTGCTTGCCGAGCTGGAGGCGCTGGCCCGCGAGCGCGGCGCCGACCTGCGCGTCCTGGCGGGACGGACCGGCGAGGGAGACCCACCGATCCCACGCTTCGACGCGCACAGCCTCGCCGCGATGGTGCCCGACATCGCGCAGCGCGACGTCTACGTCTGCGGTCCGCCACCCATGACCGCAGGCGGTGGTCAGCGCCCTGCGGGAGCTGGGAGTGCCGCGTGGCCAGGTGCACTACGAGCGATTCGGCCTCGGGTGACCTGAGGACGCTCAGCCGAGTGCCGTGCGCACCCGGTCGGCGTACTCGGTCATCTCGGCGTCGTCGGCGTACTTGGTGCGCGGCCAGAAGAACCCGCGCAGGCCGTCGCCCTTGGTGCGGGGCACGACGTGCAGGTGGAGGTGGGCCACGGACTGGCTGACCGTGTTGTTCATGGCGACGAACGACCCCTGGGCGCCCAGACCCTCGACCATCGCGGTGGCCAGCCGCTGGGCGTGGGCCAGGAAGCCGTCGCGCAGCCCGGCGGGCAGGTCGGGCAGGGTCACGACGTGGGTGCGCGGCACCAGCAGGACGTGTCCCTTGAACACCGGACGGATGTCGAGGAAGCCGACGAAGTCGTCGTCGTCGAGCACGACCGCGCTCGCGGTCTGGCCCGCGACGATCGAGCAGAACAGGCAGTCCATGCTCGCCGAGGCTAGCGATTCAGGGCTAGCGACGCAGACCCTCGCGCCTGGCTGGTCAGCTCACCGAAGCGGGCCTCGATGCCGGCGCGCTGGCGCTCGGTGAGCTCAGCCGCGGCGTCCGCGTCGAGCCGGAGCCCCGCGGGCAGCGGCCGCGTGCACTCGGCGCCGACACAGTCGGCGTAGCGCCACCACAGCCGGGTCAGGCGCGCCTGGACGGCGGCGTACGCCGGGTCGCGCACCAGGTTGGTCAGCTCGTTGGGGTCGCGCTCGAGGTCGTAGAGCTCGACCACCCCGGAGGCCCACCGGACCAGCTTGTAGCGCGCGGTGCGCAGGCCGATCGTCGTCCGGGCGTCGGTGAACCCGCGCGCCGCGGCTGCCGGTGTGCCGCCGGCCGATGCGCGGTCGGCGATCGCCTCGGTGACGACAGGGGCGGTCCACCCGCGGTCGCCGTTGCGGATGTTCCAGCGCAGCGACGTACCGTCCGCGGGGTGCGGCGGCCGTGCGCCGGCGAGGTCGACGATCGTCGCGGTGAGGTCAGGGGTCACGACCGGGTCGTAACGGGTCCCCGGCGGCACGCCTGGGCCCGCCAGCACCAGCGGCACCCTGATCGACGGCTCGTAGGGCAGCTTCTTGCCCATCCGCTTGCGGTGCTCACCGAGGAAGTAGCCGTTGTCCGACGTGAAGATCAGCACCGTGTCGTCGAGCTCGCCGGTGTCGCGCAGGGTGTCGACGAGCCGCGCGACCTCGAGGTCGAGCACGAACAGCGACTCCGCGCGCTGCCGGGTGACCCGGGCCTCCGCCTCGATCTCGGCGTCGCTCAACGGCGGCATCTGCACCGATCGGGGCTTGTCGGAGACGTCGTCCTCGGGCTGTCCCGACGCGGGGACACCAGGGCTGCGGGCGACCAGCGCGTCGGCGCGGCCGCGCACCCATGCCGGACGCGCCGGAGTCGGGAACCAGGCCTCGGTGCCGTTGTCCCGCAGTGCGAAGTCGACGTCGTCGGGCTCGTGGGGCAGGCCGTCGTGTGGCGCCAGCGTCGAGAGGTACAGGAAGAACGGCCGCTCGCCGGCCGCGTCGCGCACCGCCTCGCGCGCGACCTGGCCGAGCAACGTGGTCTGGTAGCGACCCTCGTACGACGCCACTCGCCCGTTGTTGTTCAGCACCGGGTGGAAGTAGTGGTAGGTGCCCGCGCCGACCGGGTACGGCACCTGGAGGAGGCCGTGCCAGTCGTCCCAGCCCGCCGGCACGAACGTCGCGGAGGGCTCCCCCGTCACCCGCGACGGCACCAGCCCGTAGTCGTTGAGGTACTTGCCCACGAACGCCGTCCGGTAGCCCGCGCCCCGCAGCGCGGTGGCCACCGTGGCGCTGTCGTCGAAGCCGCCGAACCCGTACGGCGCCTCGTTGCCGAGCACGTGGTGGTTGTGGGCGTACTGGCCGGTGAGGAAGGACGCCCTCGCGGGACAGCACAACGGGTAGGGGCTGAAGGCGTTCGCGTAGGTGAGCCCACGGGCGGCCACGAGACGTCGTACGTGGGGCATGAACCGCAGGTCGTCGGCCCGCATGTCGTCGGCCATCACCACCACGACGTTGGGCCGGGCCCGATCCTGCTGCCGCTCCTGCCGTTCGACAGACGCGGCGGACGGTCCCCCGTTCGCGGCTGCCGTCGCCAGCATCGTCGTCGTTGCTATCGCTGCCACCCGCACCGTCCACCGCATGGGCCGACGCTCGCCGTCCGGCGGTCCCCGGGCCTGAGGCCACGATCCCGACACCTCCGGGAGGCCTGCGTGGTGTTGTCCGGCGGGCCCGGGCACCCGGGACTCGTGTCCCGCCCGCCCGGGCAGGCCCGCCTAGGCTGGCGTTCCGCTGAGCCGCGTCGAGCGCGGTGGCGCACGGTCAGGCCACGGTCGCGGTCGCCGCGCTTGTGCCACCACCGGCGCCAGGCCTCGACCAGCCGGGGCGTGACGGCGAGCTCGATCGCCAGCCCCGCCGGGTCGGGACCGACGCGTGCCTCCGCGACGGCGTACTCCCTGGGCGTGATCACCAGCGCGGCGGCGTACTCCCACGCGCGCCGCTCGTTGGCCGGGCTGGAGCAGCTGTGGCCGAAGCGCTCATGACCGAGCTCATGGGCCAGGCACGCCACGACCTGCCGATCCGTGAGCCGCGGGCTGAGCACGATCGTGTTGTCGAGACGGTGGTACTCCCCCCGCCGCGTCTCACCCAGGTCCTGCCAGCGCACGTCGATGCCGAGGTCGGCGCAGTGCTGGAACAGCTCGTCCAGCCGGTCCCGCGGAGTCCCCATCAGAGCGCCGAGGCTGCCATGGCGCGCCGACAACCCGGCTCGCCGGGCGGCCTCACGGATCCTCGGGCGCGCCCTGCTCGTCCTCGATCGGGTGGGGCTCGTCGTACGCCGCCACGGCCGCCGCGCTCCCCGCGTCCGTCTCGGCCTCCGCGAGCACCTGACGCGGCGGCACGCCCAAGGCCTCGCAGATCGCGAACAGCTCAGCCAGGTCGATGACGGCCTGACCGCGCAGCAAGAGGTAGAGCTGGCTGCGCGAGACGGTCGGCACGGCTTTCGCGAGCCCGTGCACGGACCGGAATGGCGACTTCGCGAGGTGACGGTTCAAGACGTCGACTACCGCCAGGCTCAATGGCGTCTGCTCCGAGCGGGGTCCGGCTCTCACGGAGATCGAGCGTACACATTCACAGACTGGTGTACGTACTTGCACTAGTCCACGTTCTTGGATATACCTTGCGTCCATGAACATGGATCTCGGGTCATGGTCAGCACGCGTGGCCGCCGCGATCCGGGCGGAGATGGCCTCGCAGCGCCGCAGCGGCGAGGCACTCGCCCGGGAGCTCGGCGTCACCGAGCCGACGGTCGCCGCCCGCCTCGACGGCGAGATCCCGTTCGACCTCGTCGAGCTCGAGCGGGTGGCCGGCTGGCTCGGTCTCACGCCCTCCGAGCTGGTCGCCCGCGCCGACGAGCGCGCCGACTGACGCACTTCCCACCCATCCACCTCACGCAAGGAGAGTCATGCAACGTCATCATCGAAACGCGGCCTCACGGGTCGGCCTCGGGACACTCATCGTGGGCATCGCGCTCTCGTTGATGGCCTTCGGCATGTCGCCCGCCCAGGCGGCGGCCCCATCGGCCGCCAGCAACCACCTCCGACCAGCACTGCCAGGTCGCGGCGGCGCCAAGCGGCGTCCATGCGGACCGGGTGGCCAGTCCACGGATCGCCGAGCGGTGCGTCGTGTCCGGGCCGCAGCAGTTCTCCGAGGGCGGCTGCGGGTTCCTGCAGCGGTGCATCTACCTCAGCCGGCGGCGAGCAGCAGTCACCATCCTCGCTGGCGGCAGCGCCACCATCGTGGTGCTGATCTGCGGCGCCACGGCGCTTCTCGGGTGTGCCGCCGCCGCAGGCATCGTTGCGGCAGCAGTTCCAGTGGCTCAACAACCGAGGTGGCGTTTGTCCGACCAGCAAGCCGAAGCTGAACGATCCGCTACTTCCCCTCGCCTGTCATTCTGGGTTGCGTAGCGTGATGGCGATGGACGCGCCTGTTCGACGGATGATCGCCGGCAGCGCTCATCTTCTTGCTGGTCGGCATTGTCTTCTCGGTCATGCGCGGGGACAGCGTTCGGCACCACGGTCGGCTTTGCCGTAGCCGTGGTGGTCGGGGCCGGGCTCGGCATGGCCCTCTACATCTGGGCCCGCCGCAAGGACTGATCGATCCACGTGGCTGCGTCGGCTGTGAGCCCTGGCCGACCTGCAGCAGGCCAGGGCTCACGTCGCTACGCACCCTGAGGGATGCAGACCCTCGCGATCCGCGGGTGCCGACGCCGAGATCGACGGGTGAGCCAAGGCGCACAGTGCCCGCGTGCTGCCCGGGTCTTCGGCGACTCCGCACGTGGACCAGAGCGACGTGCGGCGAGGTGTACGTCTCCATCGCACCCAGCAACCCGACGCAGCTTCGGCAAGTGGAACCGCCCCCACCTGAGACCAGGAGAACAACACATGATCATCGCAGCCATCATTGGTGGTGTGGGCGCTGGGCTGTTGTGCAGCATCCTCGGCCGCCACGCGGGCACCCTGTGGGCAGCGCTCTACGGGGCGGCCTGGATCATCGGCGTCTTCTACCTAGAGGTCGTCGCCGACGAGATCAGCCTGAGCGTCGCCGGAGCAGCCCTGGTGTCCTTCGGGAGCGCCAAGGTGCTCCACGACATCACGGGCTTCCTGGAGCGCCGCGAAGTGAGGGCGTCCATCTAGCGTCCCGCTAGGTCTGACACCCCTGAAACGGAAGATCCCCGGCACCTGGTGCCGGGGATCTTCCGTTTCACTCGCGAGGCGATCGTGGAGCTGGCGGGAATCGAACCCGCGTCCTCGAGCGTCGAACCAGGTCTTCTCCGGGTGCAGTCAACGAAGGCGGTTTCTCGGCCCCGGCACTCGCGTTGACGCGTCGCCGACGGGCTCAGCCAGGAAAAAGTCCCGGTCACTACACCTGGCAGGTTGTGACCAGCAAGTCCCCTAGATGAGGCCAGGGTCCGGGACGGAGACGGATGCCCGGTCTGACCCTTCGTTCACCGCTTACGCGGCGAGAGCGAAGTGACTGCGCTTAGCGTTGGCAGTTATTGGTTTCCAGCGATCGTTTACGAGATGACGCTGGCTCCTCGACCCGCTTCTCCTGGAACTAACGTCCCAAGTCGAAACCGATCAGCCCCTCTTGAGTTGTGACCCCAATTAGGCCAGCCTAGCGGGGAGTGCCGCGAGCGTTCATTCCGAATAGTCGCGCACCGTTGTCCCAACACACCGCGCGCAGCCAGTGTTCCCCCAGGCCCAGCCGCTCCAGCGACTCCAGCTGGTGCAGGTAGGGGTACGGGATGGTCGGGAAGTCGCTGCCCAGCAGCACCTTGTCACCCAGGTCGGCGAGCCGCGGCAGCAGCGCAGCTCGGGTACGGCGCCATCTGCTCGAAGAAGTCCGTGAACGCCATCGTGGTGTCCAGGTACACCCGCTCGAAGCGCTCGGCCAGCTCGAGGAACTCCACGTACTCCGGCGCGCCGAGGTGGGCGACCACCACCGCGAGCCGGGGCCAGCGGTGCAACACCCGCTCCAGGGGCGCCGGACCGGTGAACGCGTTGGGCACCGGCCCCGAACCCGCGTGCACCACGATCGGCGTTCCGCTCGACTCCAGCCGCCCCCAGACGTCGTCCAGGAGCGGGTCGTCGAGCCGGAAGGCGCCGACCTGGACGTGGATCTTGAACACCTCGACGCCCGCGTCGACCAGCTCGCCGACGTAGGCGGCCGCCTCCGGCTCGGGGTAGAACGTGGCCGACCACAGCGACTCCGGCACGTCGGTCGCGAACCGCGCGCCCAGTCGTTGAGGTACGTCGCGACCCCGGGCCTGTGCGCGTAGGGCAGCGCCGAGAAGCGGCGTACGCCCAGGTCGCGCAGCAGCGCGACCCGATCCTGGACCGGCTGCCGGTAGCGGATCGGCCACTCCCGGCCGATCTTCGGGCCGGCCGTGTCGAACTGCTCCCAGACCCGCCGCTGGATGTTCGGCGGGAGGAAGTGCACGTGCACGTCGAAGAGGCCCGGGATCCCGAGCTCCTCCCAGAACGCCCGGGTCGCCGCGACCGGCTCGTCGGTCAGTCCATCCCCTTGAGCCGACGGCCGAGGGCCTGCTCCTTCTCGCGGTCGGCCTGGCGGGCGGCCAGCGACTGGCGCTTGTCCCAGGTCTTCTTGCCCTTGGCGAGCGCGATCTCGACCTTGGCGCGCCCGTCCTTGAAGTACAGGGCGGTCGGGACGATGGTGAAGCCCTTCTCGTTGACCTTGCGCTCGATCTTCTCGATCTCGTCACGGTTGAGCAGCAGCTTGCGCTTGCGTCGCGCGGAGTGGTTGGTCCAGGTGCCTTGGGAGTACTCCGGGATGTGCACGCCGTGCAGCCACGCCTCGTGCCCCTCGATGTCGACGAACCCGTCGACGAGCGACGCGCGCCCTTCCCGCAGCGACTTCACCTCCGTGCCGACGAGCACCAGCCCCGCCTCGTAGGTGTCCTCGAGGTGGAAGTCGTGGCGGGCGCGCCGGTTCGACGCGATCAGCTTGCGCCCCTGCTCCTTCGGCATCCGGCCAGTCTCTCAGGCGCTCAGCTGTCCGGCGTCGCTGGTCGAGCAGGTTGCGCAGCATCCGTCTCGCTGACCTCGCACCAGGGCGCACACCTCGCTCGTCAGTCTCGTGACGGCGCGCCGGGCGCCTGCCTGGACCAGCGGAGCCAGGCCTCAAAAGTACTTCATGGGGTCGACGGGCTTGCCGTTCTCCATGACCGTGAAGTGCAGGTGGCAGCCGGTCGACCAGCCGGTGGTGCCGACGTACCCGACCACGTCGCCCCGGTCCACCGTCGCCCCCACCCCGACGTTGTAGCGCGACAGGTGGTTGTAGATCACGGTGATGAAGTTGCCGTTGACCATGCCCACGTTGAGGTAGAGGCGGTTTCCCCAGACCGAGGAGTAGTACTCGGTGAGCACCTTGCCGCCGCGCGCCGCGAACAGCGGGGCGCCGCAGGGGGCGCCGAAGTCGTCGCCGTCGTGCAGGCCCCAGTAGTGGTAGATCGGGTGCACGCGGTAGCCGAACGACGAGGTGACCGGGCCCGTTGACCGGGTGCATCAGCAGACCGTTGGTGTCGATCGGCGGGCCGTTGCCCTGGTTGGCCTTCGCCGCGGCCCGGGCGGCCTTGCGACGAGCGCGCTCGCGGGCCTTGCGGATCGCCTCCTGGATCAGCTTCTGGATCCTGGCTTCCTGCTTCTTCAGCTTGCGCAGCGCCGCGCGGTCCTTCTGCTTGGCCTTGAAGGCCATCGCCTCGGCGTCCTTGCGACTCCCCACCAGGCTCTTGACGCGTTCCTTGGCGTCCAGCGCCTCCTGGGTGAGGCCTTGCATCGCGACCAGGTGGTCGGCGGCCTCCTGGCGCCTCTCGGCGACCTCGGCGGTGGCCGCCTCGACCTCGTCCTCGTGGACCTTGAGCAGCACCTCGGCGGCGTGCAGGTCGTCGTACTCGTTGCCCTGCAGCTCGACCAGCGAGCGGTTCGCCTCGCGTTGCCGGGTGATGTCGGACGGCGTCTGGGAGTTGAGGATCGCGGTGAAGGCCATCAGGTCCGGGTCGCCCTGCTGGTAGAGCGAGGTGATCGTGTCGACCACGGCGTCACGCTGGGTCTGCAGCGCGTCCTTGCCCGTGGCGACGTCGGCGCGGGCCTGCTCGAGACGGGCCTCGGCGGCCGAGAGCGCCGCCTTCATCTCCTCGTCACGCTGCCGCGCGATCTCCAGCCGGGCACGTACGTCGCCCAGCTCGGCGCGCGCCTCGGTCAGCTGCTCGCGGGCGTGCGAGAGCGCCTGGGTGGCCCGGCGCAGCGCGGTGCTGGACTCCTCGAGCTCGTGGTCGGCCCTGCGCGATCTTCTGGTGCACCGCCTTCTGGCGGTCGCGCAGCTCGCCGGCATTGGCCGACGGCCCGGTGAGGACGCTGAGCAGACCGACGCCGACGGCCACCGCGGCAACCGCCGCGGACGCGCGTCGACAACCGGTGCGGGGGAAGGAACGCACCTGTTCGCCTTTGGGTGTTCGGGGAAGTGAACACCGACGACGCTAATTGACTCCCCCGCGACTGCAGGCTCCGACACGCTCGCGCCCCCGGAACTTTGCCAAGTGGGGTCGGGTCACACCTTGAGGTACTTGCGCGTCAACACGAGCGTCGGCAACAAGGTGAGCAGCGGCCCGAGGATGGCGATGGCGACGATGGCGTACTGCACCTCGGACCAGTCGACCCACGGGATGAAGGCGAGGTCGTTCTTGACCCGACCCAAGATGGCGTACTTCTCGAACGCCAGCAGGGCACCGGCCGCGAGCACCACGCCGGCCACCGCCGTGACGACGGCCTCGAGCAGGAAGGGCAGGGCGATGTAGAGCGTCGAGGCGCCGACCAGCCGCATGATGCCGATCTCCCGCCGTCGTGCGAACGCGGCAAGGCGGATCGTGTTCGCCACCAGCAGCAGGGCCGCGACCACCAGGAACAGGGCGGTCCCGAGGGCAGCCCACTGCAAGGCGTCCATGGTGCTGTAGATCGCCTTCAAGGTGGCGCGCGCGTCGCGGTGCCCGGAGACGCCGTCGAGGCCCGTGACCGCGCTGATGATCCCCTCGAACTGTTCGGGGTCCTTGAGCTCGATCCACAGCGACTCGGGCATGTCCTCGGCGGTGATCACCGGTGGCCCGGAGCCGGAGCCCTCGAGCTCGTCGGACGCGAAGACCTCCTTGAGCTTCTCGTAGGCCTCTTCCTTGGTCTCGAAGCGGTAGCCGGCGACCTCGGGGTTGTCCTCGACGACCTTGACGATGGCCTGCTTCTGCGCGTCGGTGACCTCTCCCACGCAGGCGGGGTTGGTGTCGCGGGCCTTGCACAGCCAGAAGGTGATCTGGAGCTCGCCGCCCCAGTAGTCGGAGGCCTTCTGCGCCTGCTGGTTCAGCAGCACGCCGAGGCCGACCAGGGTCAGGGAGACGAAGAGGGTGAGCACCACGGCCAGGTGCATCGAGAGGTTGCGACGCAGGCCTTGGCCCAGCTCGGTGAGGGTGTAACGCACAGGGGATCGTTCTCTTTCGCAGCCGTGGTCGGGGAATCGGTCGGGTCGACGGTCGGGAGATCAGTGGGAGAAGCCGTAGCCGCCCTGGGCCTGGTCACGGACGACCTGGCCGGCGCTCAGCTCCACCACCCTCTTGCGCATCTGGTCGACCACCCCGTGGTCGTGGGTCGCCATCACGACCGTCGTCCCGGTGCGGTTGATGCGGTCGAGCAGCTTCATGATGCCGACCGACGTCGTCGGGTCGAGGTTGCCGGTGGGCTCGTCGGCGATCAGGATCATCGGCCGGTTGACGAACGCGCGGGCGATCGCGACACGCTGCTGCTCACCGCCGGAGAGCTCGTCGGGCATCCGGTCGCCCTTGCCCTCGAGGCCGACCATCTCCAGCGTCTCGGGCACCACACGCGTGATCTCGCCGCGTGACTTGCCGATCACCTGGAGCGCGAAGGCGACGTTCTCGTTGACGGTCTTGTTGGGCAGCAGGCGGAAGTCCTGGAACACCGTGCCGATCTGGCGGCGCAGCCGCGGCACCTTCCAGCCGGCCAGCCGGTTGATCTCCTTGCCCGCGACGTAGACCCGGCCCGCGGTCGGCCGCGACTCGCGCAGCACCAGCCTCAGAGCCGTGGACTTGCCCGAGCCCGAAGCACCGACCAGGAACACGAACTCGCCCTTCTCGACGTCGATGGAGACGTTGTCGAGGGCTGAGTGGCCCTGGCCGGGGTAGGTCTTGGAGACCTTTTCGAAGCGAATCACCGGATCGAGGTTAGACGAGGACCACCAAGCTTCCTGAAACGCCGGGCCGAAACGGTGGGGGTCCTAGTCTCCAGGCATGTCGCCGGTACGACGGTCGCCTGCGGCCCGCGCCATCGCTGCGGGGGTCGTCGCCTGCTGCTTTGCGCTCACCGGCTGCTCGGGCTCGACGGACTCCGAGCCCCCTCCGACGGCCGCACCGAGCGAGGCGGTCGACAGCGGCACCTCCCTCGAGGACGTCGACACCACCGCGCTGGTGGTGCCGCGCGCACCCTTCTGCGACCAGGTCGACCCGGCTGCCGTGACGCGAGCCCTCGGCGAGGAGCCCGGCGACGTGTCGGCGTACCGGAGCGGCCAGCGCATCAAGATCAGCGACGACGTGGCCGACGTGGTGCATGAGTACGGCTGCCGCTGGACGGCCGGGGACGGCACAGCCGAGGCATGGGTGTTCGCACCGCCGGTGACGCGGAGACGCGCCGACGTCCTGGCGGACCAGGCCGCGGACCTGCGGAGATGCGGGGACGCCTCCGGGGAGCCCGACTTCGGGTCGCCATCGTCGGCGTGTGCGTCCGGAAAGGGCGGCACGTTCAGCATGCGCTACCAGGGCCTGTTCGGTGACGCCTGGCTGACCTGCTCGCTCACCCTGGACGAGTCGCAGCGAGAGGTGGACGACCGCGCGATGCGCTGGTGCGCCGCCGTGGCCACCGGCGCCGCACCCCGCTGGTTGAGGAAGGCGCGCTAGCGCCTGTCACGAAACCGTGACGGTCAAGCAGACCGTTCACTCACGGGTTTCGTGACGGTTGCTGCGCAACCTCCTCAACCAGCGGAGTCAACCACCGGTGGGCGGCACCGTGACCTCGGGGAGCAGGGCGGCAGCGTCGGCGATGCCGGTGGCGTCGTCGACGGCGTCGTTGACCGACACGGTGACCAGCACCCGCCCGGCGTACAGCTGACCCTGGGGCCCGAGCCCCATCACGCAGGCGAAAGCCACGTCGCCGGCGTCGACGTCGGTGACCTCGCCCTCGCACAGCTGCCGAGACTGGTGGGCGTAGTCGGCCGGGTCGATCTGGACGTCGACCCGGCTGAGCAGCACGCTCGCGCCCTCGCCCCCCTCGGGGTCGAAGAAGCAGGCGTTGATGGTGCCGGCGGTCTCGTGGGTGGGTGTGCCCAGGGCCGCGGTGACCTGCTCGGCGCTCAGGTAGGGGCAGCCCTCCTCCTCGGGGTGGCGCCTCGGAGGTCGGGCTCGGGTCGGCGGAGGTGGTCGTCGAGCCGGTGGGGCGGTCGGACGGCTGGTCGGTGGCGCCGCTGCTCGTGGAGTCGCCGCAGCCGGCCAGGCACGGTCGCCATGAGCACCGCCGCCACGGCCCCGCCCACGTCGCGCGCATCCCACCCGCCTCTCGCTCGGCTACTCAAGACCGCGAATCGTAGCCGGGGCCTCCGACGGGCCCGCCCCTGACTAGCCTGCCTCCGGTGACGACCTTCGCCGAGGTGCTCGCGCAGCGACTGCGCGCCGACCCGGGCCAGCCGCTGGTGACCTACTACGACCTCGGCACGGACGAGCGGGTCGAGCTGTCGGTGACGACGTACGCCAACTGGGTGGCCAAGACCGCATCCCTGCTCGCCGAGGAGCACGACCTGGAGCGCGGGCGGTCGCTGCGCGTCGACCTGCCGACGCACTGGCTCGGGCCGGTCTTCCTCGGTGCCGCCTGGGCTCTCGGGCTGCTGGTCACCGAGGACGACGACCCGGACGCCGTGGTGTGCGGGCCGGCGGGCCTCCAGCACTGGGCGGCGTACGCCGACCGCATGCCCGTGCTGGCCTGCTCGCTGCGACCGCTCGGCGTCCGGTTCGCGGACCCGTTGCCCGTCGGGGTGCACGACGTGGGAGTGGAGGTCTGGTCGCAGCCCGACGCGTTCACGCCGTGGGACCCGCCGACCAGCGAGGAACCAGCGGTCGCCTGGGCCGATGTGCGCCTCAGCCAAGGCGAGCTGTGGAGCCGGGCCGCCGCCGGATCCTCTCCTTCCGGCGGCGGCCGACTCCTCTCGACGGCGAACCCGGCTTCCCTCTCCGGTCTCGCCGCATTCACCGAGCCGCTGGGGGGCGGCGGCTCTCTCGTGCTCGTCTCGGGGGCCACTTCCGGTGAGGACGTGGCCCGGGTGTCCGCCGCGGAGCGCTGCACGAGCCGCTTCGACGACGGTTCTCATCGGTCCTAGCCCGCCAGGTCGTACCCCTTGAACCCCTGCGCCAGGAAGACCCGGGTGGAGAACCCCTGCGTCGGTGCCCGGCAGCAGCCAGAGGTACCCGGTCTTCTTCTCCCTCACCACGACTCCGGAATGGCCGTTGACCCCCATGTCGCCGACGCCCACCATCCAGTCGTAGCGCTTCACGTTGAGCCGCAGCGCGCGTGCGCCCATGAACCCACCCGGTCCGTTGCCGGGGTAGAGGCTGACCCTCTTCCCCGAGCGGAAGAGGCTGTCAGGGGCGCCGTCGGCGTCCCAGCGACCGACGGGCACCTGGATGCCGGCCTTGATCTGCTTGAAGGCGGCGTAGGACGCCTGGAGCCCGCTGACCCCGCTGCCCGGGTAGATCCGCATCGAGCCGCCGGCCGGCTGCCCGGTCAGGTCGGGCCAGCCGTCGCCGGTCATGTCACCGACGGCGGCCAGCAGCTTGACCGACTTGAAGCCCGTGGCGAGCGCCGTCGGCGCGGCGAACTGGCCCTGCCCGTTGCCGCGGTAGAGCCACAGCTTCCCGGAGTTGCGGTTGCGCACGATCATGTCGGCAGCGCCGTCACGGTCCCAGTCGCCGGCGTTGAGGATGGTGCCGGCCTTGGGGACCACGACGCCCGTCGCGATGGGGCTGCCGGTCTCGAAGGTGCCGGCGTTGCGCAGCAGCACGACGGTGTCGCCCGTGCGGGCGATCAGGTCGGGGGCAGAGGCGCCGTACGCCGAGGCGCCGGCGTTCAGGCCGGTGGCTCCCGCAGGCGCGTCGATCGGCCCCAGCGGGTGGCCGAAGCGTCCGTTGCCGCGGTTGGGCTTGACGTAGACCTTGCTGGATCCGGCGGCGCGTACGAGCAGGTCGACCTTGCCGTCGCCGTTGAAGTCGCCGTGGCCGGTGATGGTGTCGTAGCCCTTCCAGCTGCCGCGGATCCGGACCGGCTCGCCGAACCCGACGCCCGCGATGCCCGGCACCAGGTAGAAGGCGCCGTCGGCGCCGCGGGCCACGACGTCGGGTCGACCGTCTCCGTTGACGTCGCCGGGCCCGGAGATCATCGCGTACTTGCCCCAGCTGTCGCCGAGCTGCTTGACCGTGAACCCGGACTGGCCGTTGCCCAGGTAGGCGTCGAGCCGGCCGGTCGCGGGATCACGAGCGACGAGGTCCGCGTGCCCGTCGCCGTCGAGGTCGCCGGCGACCGCAATCAGGTCGTGGCCGGCGAGGCTGTTGAAGGTGCTGATGGGCAGCCCGAAGGCGCCTGCTCCGTCACCCGGGCGGACCTCGGTCGAGCCGTCGGCGGCCGAGCGGGCCAGCAGGTCGGCCTTGCCGTCACCGGTCACGTCGGGCACGAGCAGCACCAGGTCGAAGCCCGACCAGCCGCCGCCCAGCGAGGTCGGCGGCCCGAAGCGGGTCATGCCATTGGTAGGCACGACGTACACCTGGCTGTCGGACTTCCTGCGCACGAGCAGGTCGGGGTACGGCGACCCCGCGACGCTCGACTCGAGCTCGCGGCCCGCCCAGCCCTGCTGGGCCGCGGCGGCGTACTGACGGATCAGCGGGATCTGCGCGTAGAGGTACTTGCCGGGGCAGGCCGTCGGACGCGGCGTCCCGGTGGCCATTGATCGCCTGGAACCCCGTCTTGCCCACCT
>CAWFEZ010000002.1:0-210964 GCA_963814935.1 uncultured Actinomycetota bacterium
GCTGCGAGGGCGTCGGGTTGACCGTGACCGTCGGCACGACCGTGGTGGACGGAGTGGGCTCCACCGTCGGCGTCGGTGTCGGCGTGACCGTGGGCGTCGGCTCCGTCGTCGGGATGCCGGTCGGGTCCTTGGTCGGCTCGTCGGTGGGCTCGTCGGTCGGCTCGTCGGTCGGCTCGTCGGTCGGCGAGTCCGTCGGGCTGGGCTGCTTGGTCGGCCGCTTCGTCGGCGGCGGCGCGGTGGTGGGCTCGGGGTCGTGGCCTTCGGTCGGTGCCTCGCCGTCGACGTTGGCCGGCTGCGGGAACTCCTCGACGTCCATGCCCTCCATGACCTGCTGCATGATCGCCGTCCAGGTGCGGGCCGGGTAGTCGGCGCCGAAGTAGGACGGCAGCCACCCGTCGAGCTGGTCGTCGCCGTCGCCGCGGACGTACATCACCGCCGTCGAGCGCTGCGGCGTGAAGCCGACGAACCACGCCGAGGACACCTGGTCCTTGTCGTTGGTGGCGGTGCCGGTCTTGCCGGCAGCCGGGCGGCCCAGCTCCAGCGCGGCCTGGCCGGTGCCCTCCTGGACGACCTGCTGCATCGCGTAGGAGACGTCGGAGTCGATGTCGGGGTCGAGCGCGTCGGTGTTGACGACGTCGTAGACCTTCGCGTCCTCGCCGCTGCGGTCCTCGACCTTCTTGATCACGTGGACGTTGGCTCGCACGCCGCCGTTGGCGATGGTGGCGTAGGCGTTGGCCATGTTGATCGGGCTGATCCGGGCGCGGCCGAGGGTGATCAGCGCGTCGTCGGAGCTGAGGTCGCGGCTCACCTTCGGGATACCGGGGTACTTCTTGTCGGGCTTCGCCGGCGGGATGCCGAGCGCGTTGGCCATGGCCGTCGATCTTCTCGGGCCCGTCGGGGATCGAGGCCGACATGTCGACGAACGCGGTGTTGATCGACTCCTCCAGCGCGTACGTCGCGTCGACCTCGGAGCCGTAGTCGTTGCCGTCGCCGCCGCCCTCGTTGCGCACCTCGAGGCCGTCGGGGAACTCGTAGGGCGAGTTGCCCTCGAAGGTGTCCTCGAGGGAGAAGCCCTCGGTGATCGCCGTGGCCAGCGTGAACGGCTTGAACGTCGACCCGACCATGCCGCCGGCCTCGGCCCAGTTGATCTCGGAGTCGAGGTAGTCCTGGCCGCCGTAGAAGCCGAGCAGCGCGCCGGTGCCGGGCTCGACCGTGGCGGCCGCGATGTGCAGCTCCTTGTCACCGAAGCCCTCGGGCTTCTGGGCCAGCACGCCCTCCTCGGCCGCCTGCATGGCCTCGGGGGTGAACGTCGTGGTGACCCGCAGGCCGCCGCCGTCGATCTCCTCCTCGGAGTAGCCCATCTGCCGCAGCTCCTGGCGGACCAGACGGAGCATGTGGCCCTTCTGGCCGCCGTACTGGCTGTCGGCCTCGATCTTGGGGAACTTCGGCAGCGTCTGGCTCGCCTGGTCGGCCTCCTCGGCCGTGATGTCACCGGTGTCGGCCATCGACCCGAGGACGTAGGTGTAGCGCTCCTTCAGCGCGGCCTTGGCGTCCTTGCCCTCGCGGGGTCGAGGTCGTTGGGGTCGTTCAGGACGCTGGCCAGCACGGCCGCCTGCTTGAGGTTGAGGTCCTTGGCGGGGATGTCGAAGTAGGCCATCGCGGCGGCCTGGATGCCGTAGGCGCCGCGGCCGAAGTAGATGGTGTTGAGGTAGCCCTCGAGGATCTCCTGCTTGCTCTGCTCGCGCTGGAGCTTGAGCGACAGGAAGGCCTCCTTGAGCTTGCGCTTGAAGGACCGCTCCTGGGTCAGGTAGAGGATCTTCACGTACTGCTGGGTGATCGTGGACGCGCCCTGCGTGCTGTTGCCGCGAGCGTTGCTGAACGCCGCCCGGATGATGCCCTTGGGGTCGATGCCCTGGTTGGTCCAGAAGCTCTGGTCCTCGGCCGCGACCACGGCCTGCTTATGTTGTCGGGCATCTCGCTGTAGGCGATCGACTCGCGGTTCTGCGTCGCGAAGGTGCCGAGCTGGGTCTTGCCGTCGGCGTAGTAGATGACCGTCGTCTCGGTCTGGAACTCGGCGTTGGGGTTGGGGATCGTGGTCTGGGTGTAGGCGTAGTAGAACGCCCCCATGCCGGTCAGCATGATCACCAGGCCGACGATCAGCCCCCACTTCAGCACGGTCAGCAGCCGTCGCTTCATCGGCTTCTTCGCGGCCGGGCGCTTGGGCTTGCGGGTGACCGCAGCGCCCTCGGCGCGACGCTTGCTCAACTCATCGACTCCGTGGTGGCTCGCGGGTCGCAGGACCCGCGGTGGGGAAGGACAACCCCACGAGGGTACGTGGGCGGCCCCGGCCCCACCCAACCAACGCGCACGTGACGTGCAGTACCCCGCATCGGTGGTTGAGGTGCGAGCATCTATCCGGTGACCGAGCCAGACGTGGTGGCAGTCTCCGTCGACGAGCGGGACAGTGCCTGGGAGCGCGACGACCCGACGTTCCGGGTCTACTTGCAGACCCTGGGCGGTGCGGGCACCTCAGCCAACACTGACACCTACGACGTCACCGGCGCCGACGTTCTCCAGAGTGGTCGAATGGGCGCATGCTCAGGCCGGCGTCGAGCGTTCCTGTGCTCGTGGCGCTGGTATACGACGACGCCCACCTCGAGCAAGTGACCCCGGAGCCGGCCGCGGCCTGGTGTGGTTGCTCGGGCGTGACGCAAACAGGGCATGACACTCCATGACGTGCGCTGGGGCGCGCCGAACGGCGAGAGCCGGGATCCAGGCACTCGCCGCTCAGGGTTGACCCGCGGATGCGCCTACGGGCCGAGTCGCCGGGTGCACGTGTGCTGGTACGACCTGGCTCTGCCGCTCGACGGCCCGGCCGACAAGGTGATGAAGGCATTGCCGAAGTACCAGTGGCTCGTTGCACGCGATCCGGACAGCGTCGGCCTCGGCGTCGTAGACGTGCTGGATCCTGGGGGCGGAATGCCCGAGTGGAGACGCCGGCGCGTCCAGAGGAGTAGTGCGGGTTGTCGACCGTGACGTCACGTCAGCTCGAGCCGTGATGCCGGCGCCGGCGTTCCGTCACTACGATCTGCGTGTTGCAATCGATGGTTCTGGGCTCGGCGCGAAGAGCGGAGGTCTGTACACGACATCCGGCCATCTCTGGCGATGGCTATCGGCGTGGCCGAGATTCGATCTCGCTCGTGCTTCCTTGATGGAGCTCGGAGAGCCGACCGCTGGACCTGCTGGGGCTGAGGCGAGGGAGACGGAGCTGCGAAGCGGCGCCACGCCGAGCGCTGCGAATCGGTGGGCGCCTATCGGCCACCTCAACCATCGCGCAGGGGCCGACTTTGTCATCGATGTATCGTTTTGATAGGTTCGCCCGATAGGTTGAACCGATAGAGCGAAACGACGACAAGGGGGCCCACGTGGCACGCAAGGGCGCAGCGTTGGAGATGGCCGTTCTCGGCCTGCTCCACGAGACGCCGCTGCACGGCTACGAGCTCCGCAAGCGTCTGAACCTGCTGCTCGGGTGGACCCGGCTGCTCTCCTACGGCTCGCTCTACCCCGCGCTCAAGCGGATGCTCCGCGAGGGCGTGATCACCGAGGTGACCAACCCCGGCACCGTCTCGATGCGGCAGCGGATCACTTACCAGATCACGCCGGCCGGTCGGGAGATCTTCGCCCAGGAGGTCACCGACGACGGGCCCAACGCGTGGGAGGACGAGAGCTTCAACATGCGGTTCGCGTTCTTCTCGCGCACGAGCAGCGACGTACGCCTCCGGATCCTCGAGGGCCGGCGCAGCCGCCTCCAGGAGCGCCTCGACCGCCAGCGGCACGCTGCCGGCGGCGACGACCGCTACCTGAGCGAGCTGCGACGTCACGCGATCGAGTCCGTGGAGCGCGAGGTCCACTGGCTGACCGACCTCATCAACGCCGAGCGGGGCCCGGACAACGGCCCCGCCAGCACCAGCATCAGCGACAGCAAACCCACCACCAGAAGTGCACCGGCTGCGACGCCGGCGGCCGAAACGCCGTAGCCACGCCGTGAAGGAAGGAACACCCGCCATGGGATCGGTCCGAGTAGCAATCGTCGGAGTCGGAAACTGCGCCACGTCCCTCATCCAGGGCGTCCAGTACTACGCCAAGGCCGAGGCGGGCACCACCGTGCCGGGCCTGATGCACGTGATGTTCGGCGACTACCACGTCAACGACGTCGAGTTCGTCGCGGCGTTCGACGTCGACGACAAGAAGGTCGGCAAGGACCTCTCCGAGGCCATCAACGCCTCCGAGAACAACACCATCAAGATCGCCGAGGTGCCGACCCTCGGCATCGAGGTGCAGCGCGGCCCGACGCTCGACGGTCTCGGCAAGTACTACCGCCAGACCATCGAGGAGTCCGGCGCCGACCCGGTCGACGTGGTGCGGGTGCTCAAGGAGACCCAGGCCGACGTGATGGTGTCCTACCTGCCGGTGGGCTCCGAGGAGGCCGACAAGTTCTACGCCCAGTGCGCGATCGACGCGGGCGTGGCCTTCGTCAACGCCCTGCCCGGTGTTCATCGCCTCCGACCCGGTGTGGGCCAAGAAGTTCGAGGACGCCGGCGTCCCGATCGTCGGCGACGACATCAAGTCGCAGGTCGGCGCCACCATCACCCACCGCGTGCTGGCCAAGCTGTTCGAGGACCGCGGCGTCGCCCTCGACCGCACCTACCAGCTCAACGTCGGCGGCAACATGGACTTCAAGAACATGCTCGAGCGCGAGCGCCTGGAGTCCAAGAAGGTCTCCAAGACCCAGGCCGTCACCTCCAACCTGCAGGGCGAGCTGGCCGGCAAGATCTCCGACCGCAACGTCCACATCGGCCCGTCCGACTACGTCGCGTGGCTCGACGACCGCAAGTGGGCCTACGTCCGCCTCGAGGGCCGCGCGTTCGGTGACGTGCCGCTGAACCTCGAGTACAAGCTCGAGGTCTGGGACTCCCCCAACTCTGCCGGCATCATCATCGACGCGATCCGCGCCGCGAAGATCGCCAAGGACCGCGGCCAGGGCGGCCCGGTCATCTCGGCGTCGTCCTACCTGATGAAGTCGCCGCCGGTCCAGCTGCCCGACGACGAGGGCCGCCGCCGCGTGGAGGCCTTCATCGCCGGGCGAAGAATAGGCAGCCTCGCTGGTCGAGGAGGTCCGTCAGGCCCGTCTCGAGACCCGGTGAGGGATATGCCCTCCCTTGCGTGGTTTCGAGGCTCGTCCCTTCGAGGCTCGTCGCTGGCGCTCCTCACACCTCAGGACAAGCGCGCTCCTCGCACCTCAACCACCGAATCTCGCCGACTGACCCGCCCGGGGCGACCCAGGCGGGTCAGTCCGATTTCGGAGCTGATTGGTATAGCCTGCGAGCCATGACAGAGAACCCGCCTCCCCCGTCAGGTACCCCCGAGGGCGGTGGCAGTACTCCTCCGCCGCCCCAGAACCCCTACGGCTCCGAGCCGTCCGCACCGCCCCCGCCGCCCCAGAACCCCTACGCCTCCCAGCCGCCTCCGCCGGCCGACCCGTACGCCGGCAACCCGCCCACCGCGGGCCAGACGCCGTACGGCGCGGCCCCGCACGAGCCCGCGCCCACCGGCCAGAGCCCGTACGGCGCCGAGGCCTACCCCGTGTCCCCCGGCGGGCCCGCCCCGGTGGCCGGCGCCCAGCCCGGGGGCCTCGGCACGCGGTTCTTCGCCCGCCTGATCGACGGCCTGATCGTCGTCGTCGTCAACGTCGTGCTGCTGGTCGCCTCAACGACGTGGTCGCCGGCGTCATCGGCGGCATCATCTACCTCGGCTACTACGTCTACATGGAGTCCAGCCGCGGCCGACCTTCGGCAAGCAGATCTTGAAGCATGCGCGTGCACGGCGCCTCCGGCGGCAACCCGACGATGGAGGAGGCCCTGCGCCGCAACGCCTGGGCGGCCCTCGGCATCATCAGCGCCGTCCCGCTCCTCGGCTATCTTCGGGCTCGCCGAGCTGGTCGCCGTCATCGCCATCGCCGTGACGATCAGCAGCGACCCGCTCAAGCGCGGCTGGCACGACAAGTTCGCCAACACCAGCGTCACCAAGGAGGGCTGAGCCGACTCGCTGGTCGAGGAGGTCGCGCAGCGACCGTCACGACGATCCCGCAGGTGCACTGGCCCGTCACGGGGTTTCGTGACGGGCGCTGGCGCGCCTTCCTCGAACCAGCTGACCTAGGGTGAACGCGTGATCGATCCCGACGAGCTCGCCGCCCGCCTGACCGACGAGCTGGACGAACGGCTGGCGGACGCGGACGCGGCGCTGGCGACGCGCTACCCGGGCGAGCGAGCGGGACGGCAGCCGGTGCACACGGCGTACGTGCCCGCCGACAGGTACGGCGCCGACACGGCGCGGCGGTGGGGCCAGGAGGCGTTGGCGCTGCTCGACGAGCACGCCGACAAGTTCGCCACGGTGGTCGCCGACGCCGACATCATCCGCCGCGTCAAGGCGAAGCTCGCGGACGAGCCGGTCGAGGACCTGCGCATCGACTTCGAGGACGGCTACGTCGGCCCCGCGGTCAGTGGAGTGACGACGAGGAGGACGGCCACGTCCGCGAGGCGGCGCACGCGCTCGCCGAGTCACAGCAGGGCGAGACCGCCCCGCCGTTCACCGGCATCCGGATCAAGTCCTTCGAGAAGCCGACCCGCACCCGCGGCTTGCGGACGCTGACCCACTTCGTGGCCACGCTGGCCGAGTCGCGCGGATCCCTCGACGGCTTCGTGGTCACGCTGCCGAAGGTGACCAGCACCGAGCAGGTCGCGGCGTTCGTGCACGCGGCGTCGACCATCGAGGACGAGCTGGGGCTGGCCGACAAGGCGATCCGCTTCGAGATCCAGGTCGAGACCCCGCAGTCCGTGCTCGGTCCCGACGGCAGTGCGCTGGTGGCGCGGATGGTCCACGCGGCCGGTGGCCGGCTGACCGCGTCTGCACTACGGCACCTACGACTACTCCGCGTTCTGCGGGATCGCCGCCGAGCAGCAGTCGTTGGAGCATCCCGTCGCCGACCACGCCAAGCTGGTGATGCAAGCAGCCGCGGCGGGCACCGGCGTCCGGCTCTCCGACGGCTCGACGAACGTGTTGCCGGTGGGCGACGCCGACGACGTGCACGCCGCCTGGATCAACCACCACCGCTTGGTGACGCGCTCGCTCGAGCACGGCTTCTACCAGGGCTGGGACCTCCACCCCGGCCACCTGCCGACGCGGTACGCCGCGACGTACGCCTTCTACCGCACCGGCCTGCCCCGCGCGCTCGCCCGCCTGCAGGACTACGTCGAGACGAGACGAGCTCGCGGCGGCATCGCCGACGAGCCTGCGACGGCTCGCGCCCTGGCCGACTACGTGCTGCGCGGGCTCGACTGCGGTGCCGTCGACGCGTCCGAGGTCAAGGAGGACTGCGGGCTCGGCGACGCCGAGCTCGGGCGTTGGCGCGGCGATCCGCCTGATCGCGGGACCCGGGTCTCGACAAGCTCGCCGGCGCGGATGACGGACGTCGCTAAGGTCGGGCCATGGCGGTGTTGGGAGCCAACCAGTACGGCAAGGCGGAGAGCCGGGTCGTGCGGATCGTGCGCGACGTCGACCGTCCGGAGGCTCGCCACGAGATCGTCGACCTCAACGTCAGCAGCTCGCTGCGCGGCGACTTCGAAGCCGCGCACGTCGACGGCGAACAGTCGGCGGTGCTGCCGACCGACACCCAGAAGAACACCGCCTTCGCCTACGCCAAGCTGCACGGCGTCTCATCGCCGGAGGACTACGCGCTGGCTCTCGGCCGCCGGCTCCTCGAGGCCACGCCGGCGGCCCAGACCGCACAGGTTCGCGTCGAGCAGTACGCCTGGAACCGGCTCGCCAAGCACGCGTTCGTGCGCCGGGGCGGCGAGGTACGCACGTGCGTGGTCACCGTCGGCCGCGACGCCACCCACGTCGTGTCCGGGCTGCAGGACCTGGTGGTCCTCAAGTCGACGGGGTCCGAGTTCAAGGGCTTCCTGGTCGACGAGTTCACCACCCTGGCCGAGGCCGACGACCGGATCCTGGCCACCTCGCTGGTCGCCCGCTGGCGGCACGAAGGTCTGGAGGTGGACTGGAACGCGTCGTACGACGAGGTGCGTGACGCGCTGCTGTCGACCTTCGCCACGACGTACTCGCGGGCTCTCCAGGAGACGCTGTACCTGATGGGCTCGTGCGTGGTCGACACGCTGCCCGGCATCGCGCGAGGTCCGCTTCTCCGCTCCCAACAGGCACCACTTCCTGGTCGACTTCTCGGGGTTCGACGCCGAGGGGCTGACCAACGAGGGCGAGGTGTTCGTCGCCGCCGACCGCCCGTATGGCCTGATCGAGTGCCAGGTGTCCCGCGAGGGGGCACTGCCGGCTGTCGAAGCCTGGCTCGGCGTGCCAGGTTTCTGCTGATGGACCTGTCCCGAGTTCCCCTGCTCGGCTGCCTGTCCGTGCCGCGCTGGGCCGACGACGTGCTCGCCGGCCAGCCGTACGCCGACCGGCTGGCGTTGCTGGCCCGCGCCGACGCCGCGGCTCGCACGCTCACCGACGAGGAGCTCGACCAGGCCCTGGCGGCGCACCCGCGGATCGGTGAGCGCCACGGCCCCCAGATGAGTGCAGCCTCCCAGCGCGAGCAGGCCGGCGTGGACCCGGCCGTCGGCGACACCGCCGCGAGGCTGGCGGCCGGCAACGCGGCGTACGAGCAGCGGTTCGGGCGGGTCTTCCTGATCCGCGCGGCCGGCCGCGACGCCGAGGAGATCCTGGCCGAGCTCGATCGCCGGCTCGGCAACGACGACGAGGCGGAACGCGCCGAGACCGTCGACAACCTGCGCCAGATCGCGCTGCTGAGGCTGGAGGCCCTCGTCTGATGGTCTCCATCTCGACACACATCCTCGACACGGCCACGGGACGACCCGCAGCGGGCGTGACCGTCCGCCTCGAGAGCCGGTCAGGTGACTGGTTGGGGGAGAGGGTCACCAACGACGACGGACGCGTCGACTCCAACTGGGAGCAGCTGGTCCCCGGCGACTACGTACTGCGGTTCGACACCGGTGCCTACTGGTCATCGGGGGCCGGCTTCTACCCCGAGGTCGTCGTCGTGTTCACGGTCGCCGACGATCGTCACCACCACGTGCCGCTGCTTCTCTCGCCCTTTGGGTACTCGACCTACCGTGGCAGCTGACCTCCTCATCCGGACCCGCCGTGCGATCGTCGACGACGCGGAGCAGGCGGTGTGCGTAGGGATCGAGGCCGGACGGATCGTCGCGGTCACGGCGTACGACGACCCGCCGGCCGCCGGTCGCACCGTCGACCTCGCCGACGACGAGGTGCTGCTGCCCGGCCTGGTCGACACCCACGTGCACGTCAACGAGCCGGGTCGCACGGAGTGGGAGGGCTTCGAGAGCGCGACCCTCGCGGCTGCGGCCGGCGGCGTGACGACGATCCTCGACATGCCGCTCAACGCGATCCCGCCGACCACGACCGTCGCGGCCTTGGAGGTCAAGAGGGCGGTGGCCGAGGGGCAGTGCTTCGTCGACGTCGGCTTCTGGGGTGGCGCCGTGCCCGGGCAACCTCGCCGACCTCGAGGCGCTCCACGAGGCGGGGGTGTTCGGCTTCAAGTGCTTCCTGCTCGACTCCGGGGTCGCCGAGTTCCCCCACCTGGGCCGGAAGCGTTCTCGGGCGCGATGCGGAGAGTGCGCCCGGATCGGCGCACTGATGATCGTGCACGCCGAGGACGGCGCGCTGATCGACGCCCACGCTCTCGACGGCCCCAGCTACGCCGGCTTCCTCGCCTCGCGGCCCCCGCGAGTCGGAGGACGTCGCCGTGGCCCGGGTGATGCGGCAGGCGATCAGGACCGGGGCCCGGGCGCACATCGTCCACCTGTGCAGCGCCACCGCACTCGACGCATCGAGTTCGGGCGGCGGGCCGGCGCCGACGTGAGCGTCGAGACCTGCCCTCACTACCTGACCTTCGCGGCCGAGCAGATCGACGACGGATCGACGGAGTTCAAGTGCTGCCCGCCGATCCGCGAGGCCGACAACCGCGAGGCACTGTGGGAGGCCCTCGGCGCGGGCAGCATCGAGATGGTGGTCTCCGACCACTCGCCGTGCACGGCCACGTTGAAGCGGCTCGAGCTCGGCGACTTCGGCCGGGCCTGGGGCGGCATCGCCTCGGTGCAGCTCGGCCTGCCGGCGGTGTGGACCGGCGCGCGGGCGCGCGGCTACTCGCTCGTCGACGTGGTGCAGTGGATGGCTGCCGCGCCGGCCGAGCGCGTGGGGCTGCGCGACCGGGGACGCATCGCGGTCGGGGCACAGGCGGACCTGGTGCGCTTCGCGCCGGAGGAGGAGTTCGTCGTCGACGTCGCACAGCTCAAGCACCAGCAACCCCGTGTCGGCGTACGCCGGGCAACGCCTCGAGGGCGCGGTCCGCGAGACCTGGTTGCGCGGCGTACCGGTGAACGACGATGCCCCCCGGGGACGGTTGCTGAGGAAAGGGCATTGATGACGCTACCACGTACCCCGCGGCGGGCTGCCACCGCAGACCGCGTTGACGACCGACCGCGCGCGGTTCACCGAGGCGTACGCCGTGATCCCGCGCGCACGCAGAGCGACATCACCGCGTCGTACCTGCCCGGCTGGGACGGGATGCGGATGTGGGTGCTGGCGCGGCCGTTGTCGGGGTTCGCCGAGACGTTCAGCTGGTACGTCGCCGAGGTCTCGCCCGGTGGCGGCACCGAGGTGCCCGAGAGCCTCGCGGAGTCCGTGCTGTTCGTCGTCGACGGCGAGCTGAGCTGAGGCCGACGGCACGTCGTACGAGCTCGAGCCCGGCAGCTACGCCTACCTGCCTCAGGTCGTCGACTGGGCGCTGCGCAACACCGGCGACGCCACCGCGACCTTCCACTGGATCCGGAAGAGGTACGACCGCGTCGACGGCCTCGACGAGCCCGGCGTCCTCGTCACCCACGAGCGCGACGTGGAGCCGGTGGAGATGCCGGGCACCGACGGCGCGTGGTCCACGACGCGCTTCGTCGAGATCGACGACCTGCGCCACGACATGCACGTCAACATCGTCAACTTCCAGCCCGGCGGCGCGATCCCGTTCCCGGAGACGCACGTGATGGAGCACGGGCTCTACGTGCTCGAGGGCAAGGCGGTCTACCTGCTCAACACCGACTGGGTCGAGGTCGAGGCCGGCGACTTCATGTGGCTGCGCGCCTTCTGCCCCCAGGCCTGCTACGCCGGTGGCCCGGGCCCTTTCCGCTACCTGCTGTACAAGGACGTCAACCGCCACGCGCGGCCTCACCCTCGGTGGTTGAGGTGCGAGCTCGCGAGCCTCGAAACCTCCGACGCGGGTCTGATCCCTCACCGGGTCTCGAGGCTCGTCGCTGGCGCTCCTCGCACCTCGACCGCCGAGGTGGCTCCGACAAGCAAGCCCTCGGGGCAGACTGAGCGTCTACGACGGGAGGTGGGATGGCCGGGATCGTCGTCAACGGCGAGCAGCGACCGCTGGAAGGTGTGCCGCTGCACACCAACGCCCTCGACTTCCTGCGCGGCGTGCGGGCTGACCGGCGCCAAGGAGGGCTGCGCCGAGGGTGAGTGCGGCGCATGCGCGGTGATGGTCGCGCGGCCGGCGGCCGACGGGTCCGAGGCGACCGAGTGGACGGCGATCAACTCCTGCCTGGTGCCGGCGGCGACGCTCGACGGCCAGGAGGTCGTGACGGCCGAAGGCCTGGGCGCTCCCGAAGCGCTGCACCCGGTGCAGCAGGAGATGGCCGTACGGGGCGGGTCGCAGTGCGGCTACTGCACGCCCGGGTTCGTGTGCAGCATGGCCGCGGAGTTCTACCGTGCTGGCAGGAAGGCCACGAACGGCAGCACGCCTGAGCCGCACGACGGCTACCACGGCGACAACGGCTTCGACCTCCACTCCCTCAGCGGCAACCTGTGCCGCTGCACCGGCTACCGCCCGATCAAGGACGCCGCCTACGCCCTCGGCGTCCCCGGCCCTCGCGACGCGCTCGCCGCACGCCGTACGGCGGCCCCGCCGGCCGCCGTACCGACCCGGCTGCACGACGCCGAGGCGTTGTTCATCAGGCCGACCGATCTCGAACAGGCACTGGGGATTCTCGCCGAGGAGCCCGAGGCCACCGTCGTCGCCGGCAGCACCGACTGGGGCGTCGACGTCAACCTCAAGGGTGCGCCGGGCGCGGCTGGTCGTGGCGGTCGACCGGCTCGCGAGCTGCGGGGCTTCGAGCGGTCGGCGACCGACGAGATCCGGATCGGCGCGGCCCTGACCCTCAGCGAGATCGAGCGCCGTCTCGGACGGCCGGCTGCCGCTGCTGGCCGCCCTGTTCCCGCAGTTCGCGTCGCGGCTGATCCGCAACGGCGCCACGCTCGGTGGCAACCTCGGCACCGGCTCGCCCATCGGCGACGCGCCGCCGGTGCTGCTGGCGCTCGAGGCGAGCGTGGTGCTGGCCTCGGCCGACGGTGACAGAACCGTGCCGTTGGCGAGTACTTCACCGGCTACCGCGAGTCCGTCCGCGAGCCGGGCGAGCTGATCACCGAGATCGTCGTACCCCTCCCGGCCGCCCGACGACGGCGTTCCACAAGATCGCCAAGCGGCCCTTCGACGACATCTCGTCGGTGGCGGTGGCGTTCGCGATCGACATCGCCGACGGGACAGGTCCGCAAGGCGCGCATCGGACTCGGCGGGGTCGCGGCCACGCCCGATCCGGGCGCTGGCCACCGAGGCGGCGCTGGAGGGCCGGCCTGGACCGAGCGAGACGGTCGAGGCGGCGGCCGAGGTGCTGGCCGGGGAAGGCACGCCGATCGACGACCAGCGCGCGAGCGCGGGGTTCCGTGCGGCGATGCTGGGCAAGTCGTTGCGGAAGCTGTTCCACTGTTCGAGCGCACTAGCGCCTCCTCAACAGCGGTGGGCGCCGAGCATGAGCAGGCTGTCCGACCGCCCCGACGACGCCGTCGTCGGCGTGACGATGGAGCACGAGAGCGCCGCGCTGCACGTCACCGGCCACGCGCTCTACACCGACGACCTGGTCGGCCGGAACCAGCGACGTGCTGCACGCCCACCCGGTGCAGGCGCCCCACGCGCACGCCCGCATCACCCGGCCTCGACGCCGAGCGCGGCGTACGACGTGCCGGGCGTGGTGCGGGTCCTCACCGCCGCACGACGTACCCGGGGTCAACGACGCCGGCATCAAGCACGACGAGCCGCTGTTCCCCGACGAGGTGAGGTACTACGGCCACGCCGTCTGCTGGGTGCTCGGCGAGACGCTCGAGGCCGCGCGACGCGGCGCCGCTGGCGGTCGAGGTCGACTACGAGCCGCTGCCCGCGATCGTTGACGGTGGTCGAGGCGATCGAGGCCGAGCAGCTACCAGGGCATGCAGCCGGTGCTGGCGCGCGGTGACGCGGCGCCGGCCCTGGCCGGGGCGACCCACGTCTTCGAGGGCGAGATCGACTTCGCCGGCCAGGAGCACTTCTACCTCGAGACCCACTGCTCACTGGCGATGGTCGACGAGAACGGCCAGGTGTTCGTGCAGTCCAGCACCCAGCACCCGACCGAGACCCAGGAGATCACCGCCCACGTGCTCGGCGTGCCGAGCCACCGCGGTGACGGTGCAGTGCCTGCGGATGGGCGGCGGCTTCGGCGGCAAGGAGATGCAGCCGCACGGGCTCGCCGCGGTGGCCGCGCTCGGTGCGACGCTCACCGGGCGCCCGGTGCGGCTGCGGCTGACCCGCCAGCAGGACATGACGATGACCGGCAAGCGGCACGGCTTCCACGCGAGCTGGCGGGTCGGGTTCGACGACGACGGGCGCATCCTCGCGCTCGAGGCGACGCTGACCTCCGACGGCGGCTGGAGCCTCGACCTGTCCGAGCCCGTGCTGTCCCGCGCGCTGTGCCACGTCGACAACGCCTACTGGATCCCCGACATCCGCGTCCAAGGGCGGATCGCGCAAGACCAACAAGACCTCGCAGACGGCGTTCCGCGGGTTCGGCGGGCCGCAGGGCATGCTCGTCATCGAGGACATCATCGGCCGCTGCGCGCCGCTGCTCGGGCGTCGACCCGACGACGCTGCGGCGCCGCAACTTCTACGTCGAGGGTCAGACCACGCCGTACGGCCAGCCCGTCCGCCACCCCGAGCGGATGGTGCTCGCGTGGGACCAGGTGCTGCGACACCAGCGACGTACGACGACCGGCGCGCGCGAGATCGCGCGGTTCAACGAGGAGCACCCGCACACCAAGCGGGGCCTGGCGATCACGCCGGTGAAGTTCGGGATCTCCTTCAACTTCACCTCCTTCAACCAGGCCGGCGCGCTGGTGCACGTCTACAAGGACGGCTCGGTGCTGATCAACCACGGCGGCACCGAGATGGGCCAGGGCCTGCACACCAAGATGCTCCAGGTGGCGGCGACCGCGCTCGGTGTGCCGCTCGAGCGGGTGCGGCTGGCGCCGACCCGCACCGACAAGGTGCCCAACACCTCGGCCACCGCCGCGAGTGCGGGCGCCGACCTCAACGGCGGCGCGGTCAAGGAAGCCTGCGAGCAGATCATCGGGCGTCTCAAGGACGTCCGCGCCGAGCATCCGGACGCGTCGTGGGACGAGCTCGTGCGGATCGCGTACCACGCGCGCATCCAGCTGTGGGCGGCCGGCTTCTACAAGACCGAGGGGCTGAGCTGGGACGTCACCACGATGACCGGCTCGCCGTTCAAGTACTTCGCCTATGGCGCGGCCGTCTCGGAGGTCGAGGTCGACGGCTTCACCGGCGCCTACGACCTGCGCCGGGTCGACATCGTCCACGACGTCGGCGACAGCCTCTCGCCGCTGGTCGACCTCGGCCAGGTCGAGGGCGGATTCGTGCAGGGCGCCGGCTGGCTGACGCTGGAGGACCTGCGCTGGGACACCTCCGACGGCGCGAACCGCGGCCGCCTGAGCACGCAGTCGGCTCGACGTACAAGCTGCCGAGCTTCTCGGAGATGCCCACGGAGTTCAACGTCGCGCTGCTGGACCATGCTCACGAGGACGGCGCGGTCTACGGCTCGAAAGCCGTCGGCGAACCGCCGCTGATGCTGGCGTTCTCCGTGCGCGAGGCGCTGCGCGAGGCATGCGCGGCATTCGGGCCGCCCGGCGTCTCGCTCGAGCTCGCCTCGCCGGCGACGCCGGAGGCGGTCTACTGGGCGCTCGACCGGGTGCGCTCCGGGCGTGCGCGGTATGACGACGTGGTGGCAGGCGGTGGCCGAGCCTGCCGGGCGCCTCCCGCGAGGCCGGCGTGCTGGTCACCGTCACCGACGTCCGTGGCCACGCCCCGCGTGACGCCGGCGCCAAGATGGTCGTCTCCGCCAGGGAGACCACCGGCTCGGTCGGTGGCGGCAACCTCGAGGCGGAGGCCGTACGCCGCGCGCGGGCGCTGCTGAAGTCGGGCGGGACGCAGCCCGAGTCGTTCGACAGCCACCTCTCGGACAAGGCGCCGATCCACCCGAGGACGGCACGCGTCCAGTGCTGCGGCGGCGAGGTGTCGGTGCTGCTGGAGCCGTTGCCCGTGGTGCCGGCGGTCGCGATCTTCGGGGTCGGCCACGTCGGCCTCGAGCTGGCGCGCATCCTGGCCCGACACGACCTCGACCTGCACCTGGTCGACTCGCGGGCCCAGCACCTGTCCGCCGAGGTGCTGGCACCGCTGGCCAACAGCGTCGCGGTGGTACACGTGCACCAGGTGCCGGTGCTCCCGAGCTGGTGCTCGCCGAGCTGCCGCCCGGCACCCACCTGCTGGTGATGACCCACGACCACGCCGAGGACGTCGCCCTCTGCGACGCCGCCATCCGGCTCGACCACCTCGGCCCGATCGGGCTGATCGGGTCGTCGGCCAAGTTGGCGCGGTTCCGGTCACAGCTGCTCGCCGACGGGCACGACCCGACGGCGGTCGACCGGATCCGCACGCCCATCGGCCTGCCCGGCGTGACGACCAGCAAGGAGCCGGCCGCGATCGCGGTCGCCGTGGCGGCCGGGCTGCTGGCAGCGTTCGAGCGTGAAGGCGTCGCAGAGACCAAGCAGCGCCGGTGACGGTCTACCTCGGCACCTTCCTCGACACCCCGCAGAGCCCCTTCAAGGGCGCACCACCTGCGCGCCGAGGCGGACGCCGCCGTCGTCGTCAGCGAGGGCGTCATCGTGGCCCGCGGGCCGTCCGAGACGCTGCTTGCCGAGCACGCGGGCGACGAGGTCGTCGACCTGCGCGAGGGACTGGTGCTGCCGGGGTTCGTCGACACCCATGTGCACTTTCCGCAGGTGCGTGCGATCGGCGGGCTCGGGATGCCCCTGCTCGACTGGCTCGAGCGTTGCGCGCTGCCCGAGGAGGCCCGGCTGGCCGACGCGACGTACGCCGCCGGGGTCGCGGCCGACTTCGTCGACGGCCTGGCCCGCGCCGGCACCACCACCGCACTGGTCTTCGGCTCCCACTTCGCCACCGCCGTCGACGCGCTGTTCGAGGAGGCCACCCGCGTCGGGCTGAGGGTGACCAGCGGGCTGGTGCTCAGCGACCGCATCCTGCGCGAGGACCTCTTCACCACGCCTGACCGCGCGCACGCCGAGGGGCTCGCGCTGGCGCAGCGCTGGAGCGGTGTCGGGCGTACCCGCTATGCGGTGACTCCCCGCTTCTCGCTGTCGTGCACCGACGCGATGCTGGAGTCGGCCGGGGCCCTGCTGGGCGAGCGTACCCGACGCGCTGTTCACCTCGCACATCAACGAGAACCGCGAGGAGATCGCGGGCGTGCGTGAGCTGTTCGGCTGCGACTACACGACCAGCTACGACAAGCACGGTCTGCTCGGATCGCGGTCGGTGCTGGCACACAACGTGCACCCGACCCGCGCCGAGCTCCGGGTGCTCGGCCAGCGCGGGGTGGCGGTGGCGCACTGCCCCACGAGCAACGCCGCGCTCGGCAGCGGACTGTTCCCGCTCGGCGCCCACCTGACCTTCGGCGTCCGGGTGGCGCTCGGCTCCGACGTCGGTGCGGGTACGGGCTTCTCGCTGTTCAAGGAGGGCCTGCAGGCCTACTTCGCCCAGCAGCTGCTCGGGCTCGAGGGCCACCGGCTCACCGCGGGCCACCTGCTCCACCTCGCCACCGCCGCCGGCGCCGACGCGCTGGGGCTGGCCGAGACGACCGGCGACCTCTCGGTCGGCAAGGAGTACGACGCCCTCTGGCTGCGCCCCGAAGCCGGCTCGACCCTCGATGTCGCCCTGCGCCACGCCGACTCCCCCGACGACGCGCTCGCCAAGGTCTTCGCGCTGGCCGGCCCCGCCGACGTACGCCAGACCTGGGTCGCCGGCGACCCGGTCGGTCGAGGAGGGACGAAGTCCCGTCACGAGACCCGGTGACACGTCCGCGGTCTTGTCACCGGGTCTCGTGACGGTCGCTGGCGCGACCTCCTCGACCAGCGGCTGGGGCTACCGGCTCTCCAACGCCTCCTTGGACTTCGCGATGGCGAAGCCCCAGCCTTGGGCCACGGTGGGCTTGGGCGGCACGGAGACCTCGTCGGGGTTGGTGATGACGTCGAGGAGGGTGGGGCCTTCGTGGCCGAGCGCCCACGTCACGGCGTCGTCGAGCGCGCCGGGCTCGGTGACCCGGCGGGCGTTCAGTCCGAGGGCGAGGGCCACGGCGGCCAGGTCGGGGTTGTCGAGATCGGTGCCGAACTCCGGCAGCCCGCCCTGCTCCTGCTCGAGCTTGACCATCCCGAGCGTCCCGTTGTCGAAGACCACGAAGGTGACGGGGAGGTCGTAGGTGACGGCGGTCCGCAGGTCGCCGAGCAGCATCATCAGCCCGCCGTCGCCGCACAGGGCGATCACCTGACGCGAGCGGTCCAGCGCCTGTGCGCCGAGGGCCTGCGGCATCGCGTTGGCCATCGAGCCGAGGTTGTAGGACCCGACCAGCCGGCGCCGGTCGGACATCGTGACGAACCGCGACAGCCACACCGTGGACATGCCGGTGTCGGTCGTGAAGATCGCGTCGGGCGCGGCGTGCCGGTCGAGGGCCGCCGCGAGGGCTTCCGGTCGGATGCGGTCGTCGGGGTTGTCGAAGACCGCGCGGACCTTGCCGATCAGCGTGTCGTCGTGGCGCGGGTCGAGCAACGCCTGCTGGCGCTCGTGCCACTCGTCGTACGCCGCCACGGCCTGGCGGAGGTGGTCACCGTCGACCTGGGGTGTGAGCTTGGGCAAGAGCGCGCGGAGCGTGTCACCGACGTCGCCGACCAGCGCGTGCGCGACCGACGTGCGCCGTCCGATGTGCGCCTGGCGGGCGTCGAGCTGCACGACGGTCTTCCCCGCGGGGTACCAGTCCCGGTAGGGGAAGTCGGTCCCCACGAGGAACAGCACGTCGCAGTCGTCCATGCGCCTTCGCCGCTGCCGGGTTGCCGATCAGGCCGGACTGCCCGACCTGGAAGGGGTTGTCGCGTTCGAGCCCCTCCTTGGCCTTCAAGGTGAGCACCATCGGGGCCTGCAGCCGGTCGGCGAGCTCGAGGACCTGGTCGCGGGCGTCGCGGGCGCCCATGCCGACCAGCAGCGTGACGGCGGCGGCCTCGTCGAGCGACCCGGGCGGCGGTCGAGATCTGGTCCTCGGGCGCGGTGGTCCAGCGGCCAGGCGGCGCGAACGTCGCCGGGCGCGCATCCTTGGGCAGCTCCTGGTCGCCGAGGTCGCCGGGCAGGGTCAGCACGGCCACGCCCTGGTGGGCGAGCGCGGCGTTGACGGCCTGCTCCAGGAGCAGCGGCAGCTGGCTCGGGGTGGTCAGGGTCTTGGCGAACACCGCCACGTCGGCGAACAGCCGGTCGTTGTCGACCTCCTGGAAGAAGTCGCTGCCGAGCTCCTCGCTGGGCACCTGCCCACAGATCGCCAGCACGGGCGCGTGCGACTTCTTGGCGTCGTACAGGCCGTTGAGCAGGTGGATCGAGCCCGGCCCGACGGTGCCCATGCAGACGCCGAGGGTCCCGGTCAGCTGGGCCTGCGCGTGACGGCGAAGGCGGCTGCCTCCTCGTGGCGTACGCCGACCCACTCGATCCGCTCCTCGGTGGCGGATCGCCTCGGTGACCGGGTTGAGCGCGTCGCCGACGACTCCCCAGACCTGGGTCACGCCGTGGTCGGCGAGCGCGGTGACGATGGACTCGGCGACGGTAGGCACCGACCGAGCCTAGGCATCTGGGGCCCGCGTTCCAGCCACCCGACGGGGTGGGACGAACCGGTGTGGAGGGTGCCCGAGGGGGTGTGGTGGCCGCCGTCGTCACCCTCAAGACTGACCCGCATGACCTCGATGACAGCCGCCTCCCGGCGCGACGACTCGTCGGCTCACGACGGCGGGGGGGCGTGGAAGCGGGTGACCGCCGTGTCGGTGGTCGCCTGGGTGGTGATCTGCGGGTTCGTCCTGGGCTGGGGCTGGCTGCTGACCCACCCGCTGGAGTCGACGATCGACCCGTGGGACGACGACATCGCCCGGTGGTTCGAGGACCAGCGCACCCCGTCGCTGACCGATGTCGCGAACGCCGGGACCTTCCTCGGCGAGACGATCGTCGGCGTCTCGGTGTTCCTGTTGATCGGGTTGCTGGTCAGCCTGCACCAGCGGAGCTGGCGGCCCATCCTGCTGGTGGCGATCCTGGAGATCGGGATCGGCGGCTTCTACTTCTTCGGCACCGAGCTGATCCCGCGCGACCGGCCCCCCGTCGAGCTGCTCGACCCTGGCCTGGCGCCGGACGCGAGCTACCCGTCGGGCCACGTGGCCACGGCGCTGACGTGCTGGGCGGGCGCCGTCGTGCTCGTGTGGACGTACTACCGCTCGGTCCGCTGGCTCGCACTCGTGCTGCTCCTGCTGCCGTTGTGGACCTTGCTGTCCCGGCTCTACCTCGGCGCCCACCACCTCACCGACGCGCTGACCAGCGTGGTCTACGCCTCGGTGTGGCTGCTGGTGGTGGCGGCTGTGCTGCTGCCGCGCCGTACGTCGCACGTTGGTTGAGGAGGGCCGTCAAGGCCCGTCGCTGCGACCTCCTCAACCAGCGGGGTGCTCGTCGAGCACCTGGCGGAGCGTGACTCCGAACTCGACCGGCTTGCCGGCGTACGGGTTCTCGGGGCCACCTCCGACGAAGCCGCCATGGTGGCTGGGGAACGTGACCGGCTCGACGCCGAGGCGACTGGCGACACCCCGGGTGGTGCGGGCGGTGATGGTGTCGCCGGTCTCCTCGCCGACGCCGAGGACCGCGCGGGTGGGTGCGGCCTTGATGGCGTCGAGATCGTAGGCGTAGCGGGTCACGGTGACCGCCCGCTCCGAGAGCAGCATGTCGTCGCGGCCGCCGTCGTCGTCGGTCGGCATCCCGAACATCGCAGGGTCGGCCGGGGGCTGGGCGAAGTAGTCGTCGGTGAACTCACCGGGCCACATCGTCAGCGCCACGAACGTCGCCATGCCGGCGCCGAAACCCCTGTCCTGGTAGGCCTCGCGCACACCCTGGAAGGCGCGGTCGGCCGCCTCGGCATCGTTGGGGAGCGCCCACGTCGACGGCGGTTCGTGGGCCACGACGGTGGCCACGTCGTCGGGGTATGTCGCCACCCAGGTGAGGGCAGCGACCGCACCGCCACTGCTGCCGAACACGTCGACCTTGCCCTGGCTCCCAACCGATGACAGATGCCCTGCGAGGGCGTGGAGGTCGGCCGCCTGGTCCTGCGGAGTCTGGTCGTTGCGGCCGTCGCGGCGCACGCTGCTGCGGCCGAGGCCACGAGGGTCGTAGGTGACGACGGTGCGGTCGGGGAACTGGGCGGCGAGGTCTGCGAACCCGTCGGCCTGCATCGGCTGGCCGATCATGAACAGCAGCGGACGGCCGTCAGCGGTCGGGACCGGGCCTTGTACGTCGTACACGAGGTCGACGTCGGGCAGTTCCAGCGTGTGGGTCTTCGAGGTCATCTGAGGTCTCCTTGGTCGGGGTTGTGCCTACGCCACGAACGGCGGCCTCGCGTTTCGACATCGCCAACCCACGAAACTCATCGGTCACTGATCGACTTCATTGGCCGGCGGCAAGCACTGCGGCGTACGCCGGCAGCGTGAGGAAGTCGACGAACTCGTCGTCGAGCGCGGTCTCGACGAACAACCGGCGCGCGGTGTCGAGATGGTCGGCGTACCAGCCGGCCTCGCGCAGCGCGGCGTGCTCCTCGGCCACGATCGACTCGACCAGCTCGCGGGTCACCGTCTCGCCCGATGACAGGGCGGCGGCGTTGTGGGTCCACTGCCAGATCTGCGAGCGGGAGATCTCGGCCGTGGCGGCGTCCTCCATCAGGTTGTGGATCGCGGCGGCGCCGTTGCCGGCCAGCCAGGCGGCGACGTAGGCGATCCCGACGTTGATGTTGAGCCGCAGCCCGTCCATGGTCCGCTCGCCGGGGGTCGCTGACGCCGCGAGCAGGTCGTCGGCACTGACCTGTACGCCGTCGCGCGTGCCGCCGGTCGACCTGGTTGTCGTGGTCGCCGAGCACGGCGTCGAAGATCTCCGCACACACCGGCACCAGGTCGGGGTGGGCCACCCACGATCCGTCGAAGCCGGCGTTCGCCTCGCGGGTCTTGTCGTCGCGCACCTTCGCGAACGCCGCCTCGTTGACGGCGGCGTCCTTGCGCGAGGGGATGAACGCCGCCATCCCGCCCATCGCGAACGCGCCACGCTGGTGGCAGGTCGCCACCAGCAGGTCGCTGTAGGCCTGCATCATCGGCGCCCGCATGGTGATCGCGCTGCGGTCGGGGAGGGTGAAGCCGTCGGCGTCGCGGAAGTTCTTGATGATGCTGAACAGGTAGTCCCAGCGGCCGGCGTTCAGGCCGCTGGCGTGGTCGCGCAGCTCCCAGAGGATCTCCTCCATCTCGAACGCCGCGGTGATGGTCTCGATCAGCACCGTCGCGCGTACCGACCCCTGCGGGATCCCCAGCTCCTGCTGGGACCAGCAGAACACGTCGTTCCAGAGCCGGGCCTCGAGGTGCGACTCCATCTTGGGGAGGTAGAAGTAGGGGCCGCTGCCGCGGGAGAGCTGCTCGGCTGCGTTGTGGAAGAAGTAGAGCCCGAAGTCGACGAGCGCGCCGACCACGGGCCGGCCGTCGAGGCTCAGGTGCTCCTCGTCGAGGTGCCAGCCCCTCGGCCGCGGCAGGATCACCGGCAGGTGGTCGGGGTCCGGAGTGCGTAGCCCTTGCCCTCCGGTGAGGTGAAGGAGATGGTGCGGCGCACGGCGTCGTAGAGGTTGACCTGGCCCTCGACGACGTTGCGCCAGTGCGGGGTGTTGGCGTCCTCGAGGTCGGCGAGCCAGACCCGGGCGCCGGAGTTGAGGGCGTTGATGGCCATCTTGCGGCTCGTCGGGCCGGTGATCTCGACGCGGCGGTCGCGCAGGTCGCGCGGTGCCGCCGCGACCTGCCAGTCGCCGTTGCGGATCTCGACGGTCGACTCCAGGAACCCGGGACGCTCGCCGGCGGCGATCCGCTCCCGGCGCGTACGGCGGGCCGCGAGCAGCTCGTCGCGGCGTACGCCGAAGTGCCTCTGGAGGTCCGCGACGAAGGCCAGCGCCTCCGGCGTCAGCACCTCCTCCGAGCGGTCGACGGAGGGTCCGGACACCTCGATGCTCGTCATCCGGGCAGGGTATCCAGCCGGCCCGGTCAGGAGGTGAGGTCGAGGGCGGCGATCGCGCGGGCGATGACCTCGTCCGCCCCGCCCTCGACGGAGACGACAGCGCCCGGCTCGTCGGGCTCGAGCGGTTCGAGCGTGGCCAGCTGGCTGGGCAGCAACGAGGCGGGCATGTAGTGGTCGGTACGCCGCACCATCCGCTCGCCGATCAGGTCCTCGCCGGCGACGAGGTGGCAGAACACGACCTCGGGCCGGCCTTCGCGCAGGAGGTCGCGGTAGACCCGCCGCAGCGCGGAGCAGGTCACCACCGAGGACCGCCCGGCGGCGATCTCGTCGCTCATCCAGTCGCCGATGCTGCGCAGCCACGGCCATCGGTCGTCGTCGGTCAACGGCTGGCCGGAGGCCATCTTGGCGACGTTGGCCTCGGGGTGGAACGCGTCGCCCTCGGCGAAGGTCCACCCGAGGATCGTCGAGATGCCCTTGGCCACGGTGGTCTTGCCGACGCCGGAGACCCCCATCACGACGACCTGCTGCACCCGAGGGTTCGCCCATCCCCGAGACGCTACTGGCGCTTCGCCCGGCCGGGTGCCTCCGTAGGGGTGGGGTAGTCCCTGACGTTTGGGTGGTTCAGGCAGTGAAAAGCAACCCAAACGTCAGGGACTATCGCGGCGGACGGGCAACATGGGGGCCGGAGCGGCGGGCCGTCGCCGGCTGAGCCTCAGCCCTGCTCGGCCCACCAGGCGAGCAGGGCGGCGCGCGCGTCGTCCTCGCTCATCGGGCCCTCGTCGAGGCGCAGCTCCAGCAGGAACCGGTACGCCGCCCCGACGGTCGGGCTCGGCGCGATGCCGAGGATCTCCATGATCTGGGTGCCGTCGAGGTCGGGCCGGATCGAGGCGAGCTCCTCCTGCTCCGACAGGCGGGCGATGCGGGTCTCCAGGTCGTCGTAGGTACGCCGCAGCCGCTCGGCCTTGCGGCGGTTGCGGGTGGTGCAGTCGGCACGCGTCAGCACGTGCAGCCGCTCGATCTGGTCACCGGCGTCGCGCACGTAGCGGCGGACGGCGGAGTCGGTCCACTCGCCGTCGCCGTAGCCGTGGAAGCGCAGGTGCAGCTCGACCAGCTTGGCCACGGCGTCGACCGTGTCGCCGGAGAAGCGCAGCGCCTGCAGCCGCTTGCGGGTCAGCTTGGCGCCCGACCACGTCGTGGTGGTGGAAGGTCACCGAGCCGTCGTCGAGGAACCGGCGCGTGCGCGGCTTGCCCACGTCGTGCATCAGCGCCGCCAGCCGCGAGACGAGGTCGGGGCCACCCAGCCGGTCCTCCTGGTCCATCGACTGCTCGAGGACGGTCAGGGTGTGCTCGTAGACGTCCTTGTGACGGTGGTGCTCGTCGCGTTCGAGCGCCAGCGCCGGCAGCTCGGGCAGCACCCGGGCGGCCAGGCCGGTCTCGACCAGGAGGGTCAGGCCCAGTCGCGGGTACGGCGCCAGCACCAGCTTGGCGAGCTCGTCGCGGATCCGCTCGGCGGAGATGATCGAGATGCGGTCGGCCATCGCCGGTCATCGCCGCGACGACGCCGGGGTCGACGGTGAAGGCCAGCTGGGCGGCGAACCGGGCGGCCCGCAACATCCGCAGCGGGTCGTCGGAGAAGGAGTCCTCGGGCCGTCCGGGCGTGCGCAGCAGCGCGGTGGGCGAGGTCGACCACGCCGCCGTACGGGTCGACGAACTCGCGGCCCGGGCAGCGAGACGGCCATCGCGTTGACCGTGAAGTCGCGCCGGCCCAGGTCGCCGGCCAGGGTGTCGCCGAAGTCGACCACCGGCTTGCGCGAGGTGGGGTCGTAGCTCTCGGACCGGTACGTCGTCACCTCGACCACCCACGGACCCTTGCGGGCGCCGATGGTGCCGAAGTCGCGGCCCATGTCCCACAGCGCGTCGCCCCACCCGCCCAGCAGGCGCTCGGTCTCCTCGGGCCGCGCCGAGGTGGCGAAGTCGAGGTCGTTGTGGGCGCGGCCCAGCATCGCGTCGCGCACCGGCCCGCCGACCAGCGCGAGCTCGTGGCCGGCGTCGGCGAACAGCGCGCCCAGCGGCTCGAGCACGGGGGCGATCCGGTCGAGCTCGTCGCTCACCGACCGTTCGACGTCGGCGATCCGCAGGCGGGGGGACGCTCGGCGTCGGACACGGCCAAGCAGCCTAGGGCAACGCTCGACCCGTCTGGTTGAGGAGGTCGCGCGCAGCGACCGACACGAAACCTGGAGACGGGTCAGCAGGTCCGCTACCCGGGGGTCTCGTGACAGGCGCTAGCGCGCCTTCCTCAACCAGCGGGTCGCGAGGCAGCGGCCCGGCTCGACCAGCGATCAGGCCGGCCGCACTACAGTCGTTGCGTGCCCCGACGGACGACGCTGTTGCCTGCCCTGGCGGCGCTCGTGTCCCTCGGCCTCGCGACGCCAGCGGTCGCCAGCCCCGCCCTGCCCCGCCGCCGCCGCCGCTCCGGGCCGGCCGCCGACGCACCGCTCTCGCTGACGATCGACTCCCTCACGCCGTCCTCCATCCCCCAGAGCGGCAAGGTGATGGTCAGCGGCTGGGTCACCAACAACTCCGACGAGACGTGGACGGCCGTCAACGTGCACGCCTTCATCGCCGCCGACCCGATCACCACCAGCAGCAACCTGGCCTTCGAGAGCACCCGGGGGGTCGAGGAGTCGGTCGGCGACCGCATCACCGTGCCGGGCACCTTCGACACGATCCCGGAGCTCGCGCCCGGCGCCTCGGCGTCCTACACCGACCGCATCCCCGTCAGCCTGCTGGGGGCCGACGAGCCGGGGGTCTACTGGTTCGGCGTGCACGCGCTCGGCACGCAACGACCGCCGGCCGCGACGTCGTCGCCGACGGACGCGCGCGCACCTTCTTGCCCTACGTACCTGCCGAGGGTCGCGGCCGCGCCGATCGCCACCGCCCTGGTGCTGCCGGTGCGCCACCAGGTGCTGAACGACCCCGACGGCACCCTCAGCGACGAGGACGACTGGCTCGACACCCTCGGCGACGGTGGCCAGCTCGCGTCCATCCTCGACTTCGGCCTGGCCGCCGGCGGGCGTCCGCTGACCTGGCTGGTCGACCCCGCGGTGCCCGACTCCGCCGAGCCGCCTCGCCGCCGGCAACCCCCCGCGCGAGCTGGTGGTGCGCGACGATGCCGGCACCGGCGAGGGCACGGAGCCGGAGCCGCCTCCGTCCGACGGGCGCCAGCGGGTCGTCGGCACCCCAGGAGCCCGCGCCGTCGGAGGAGCAGGCCGACATCGCCGAGGCCTGGCTGGTCAAGCTCAACCAGGCGGTGACCGGCAAGCAGGTGCTGGCCCTGCCGTGGGGAGACGTCGACGTCGCCGCAGCGGCCAAGCGCGACACCGACGTCTACACCGACGCGCGCGAGCGCTCGGGCTCGGTGCTCAACGTCAGCCAGGCCGCGATGACACCGGCGATGTCGGCGCCGAGCGGCTTCCTCGACGACGCGGCGCTCGCCCTCGCCGACGGCTCGACGACGGTGCTGGTCTCCGACCGGGCGGTGGCGCGCGGCCAGGCGCCCAGCGTGGCGTCGTACGCCGACCGCAAGGTCGATCTTCTACGCCGCCGCCGTGCTCAGCGGAGGTCCGGGCCCCGACGACCCGCTCGCCCCGGTGGCGATGCGCCAGCGGATCCTGAGCGAGGCCGCCGTCCGGATGAACGAACCCAGCCGCCGCCCTCTCGTCGTGGTCTTCCCGCCGTCGTGGAGCCCGCCCAGCGGAGTGGTCAGCGGTCCGGACTACTCGGAGTTCTTCACCGGTCTCGACGTGAACTGGATGCAGCTGAGCTCAGTGGCCGACGCCACCACGCAGCCCGGGCGGCCGCTGGCCGCCGACCGGTTCGACTACCCGCAGTGGCAGGTCAACCACGAGGTCGACGACGCAGCCTTCAACGCCCTCGCCGACCTCACCGACGAGGCCCGCCGCCTCCAGGGCGTGCTGAGCGTCGAGAACGACCTGACCGCACGCATCCGGGTCGACTCCCTCGGCAACCTGTCCTACTTCGCGCGCGAGAACGCCACCCGGTCTCGGCTGGCCACCCTCAACACCACGGGCTGGGTGCGCGCGCAGCTCGGCTCGATCACGATCTCCGGACCGCGCCAGGTGATCTTGTCCAGCGACTCAGGGCCGTTCTCGGTGACGATCACCAACGGCCTCGACGAGCCCGTGTCGGTCCAGATCCGCACCACCTCCTCGCCTCCGATGAAGATCACCGTCCCCGAGACGCTGCGGCTGCCCGCCAACTCGACCACGACCCGGCTGCTCGAGGCGTCCACCGACAAGCTCGGCGTGCACACCGTGACGATCTCGCTGACCGACGCGCGAGGGGAACCCGCTCGGCTCCAGCGACACCTGCCGATCCGCGCGGCCCAGGTGAGCGAGGTGATCTGGCTGATCATGGGGGTGGCGGTCGGGTTGCTGTTCATCGCGATCGTGCTGCGCGTCGTCCGGCGCATCCGCGGCACCGGACCCACCGACGGCGACGCCGCCGACCCGCCGCCGGACGGCGAACCCGGCGGCGAGGCCGCGGACGAGCCACATCCCGAGCACGAGCCCGCCGCGCCCGCCCGATGACCCCCGCCCGATGACCCCCGCCCGATGACCCCGGAATCCCCAGCCCACCGACCAGCCCACCGACCGGGTCACCCGGAGGGCGAGCAGGAGGAGCTGCTCGCCGCCAGCGCGGTGATGGCGGCCGGCACCGTGGTGTCGCGCTTCAGCGGCTACCTGCGCTCCCTGCTGCTCGCGGCCGCGCTGGGCAACCTCCTGCACGCCGACCTGTTCACCATCGGCAACACCGTGCCGAACATGCTCTACATCCTGCTGGCGGGCGGGATCTTCAACGCCGTGCTGGTGCCCCAGCTGGTGCGGGCGATGGAGTCCGACACCGATGGCGGCGAGGCCTACACCAACCGCGTCGTCACGCTCTCGGCGCTGTTCCTCGGCCTGGTGACCGTCGTCCTGGTCGTCGCCGCGCCCTGGGTGATGGACATCTTCTTGTCGCCCGACTACGACGACCCCCAGCTGGCCGATCAGCGCGAGTCGATCGTCGCCTTCGCGCGGTACTGCCTGCCGCAGGTCTTCTTCTACGGGATGTTCGCGCTGGTCGGGCAGGTCCTCAACGCGCGCCGGCGGTTCGGGCCGATGATGTGGGCGCCGATCGCCAACAACCTGGTCGCGATCGCCGTCCTGGTCGGCTACCTCCTCTACTACGGTCCCGTCGCCGAGTCCGATCTCAACTCGGCCTTCACCTCCGCCCAGGTCGCCTGGCTCGGCCTCGGGTGCGACCTTCGGGATCGTCGTCCAGCTGCTCGTACTGCTGCCCTTCCTGCGGGCGGCGGGCGTCCACTACCGCCCGCGCTTCGACTTCCGCGGCACGGGCCTGGGCCACACCCTGCGGCTGGGCGTGTGGACCGTGCTGATGGTCGTCGTCAACCAGATCGCGTACGCCGTGGTGGTGCGGCTGGCGTCCAGCGGCACGGCCCAGGCCGGCGCCGAGGGCGGCGCGGTGGAGGCGACCGGCTACACGGTCTACGCCCAGACCTTCCTGATCGTGATGGTGCCCCACGCGATCGTCACCGTCTCGCTCGCGACCGCCCTGCTGCCGCTGCTGTCGGCGTACGGCAACGCCGGCGACCTGCGCGCCCTCGGCAGCAGCCTGTCCCGGGTGCTGCGCACGGCCCTGGCGGTCATCGTGCCGTTCGCGGCGCTGCTGCCGGTCGTGGCGCCCGACCTGGCCGCGATCCTGTGGAACTGGGGCGCCGCCAGCAGCACCTACACCCTCTACATCCTCTCGCTGTCGCTCTTCGGCGTCGGTGTCGTCTTCTTCACCGTGCACTACCTGATGCTGCGCGGCTTCTACGCCCTCGAGCGCACCCGCACCGTCTTCTTCATCCAGTGCGCGGTCGGCGCGACCAACATCCTCGTGGCGGTCGTCCTGGTCCGGGCGACCGACGCCGTGCACACCTCGCCCGCGCTGGTCGTCGCCTACATCGCGTCGTACGTCGTCGGGTCGGCGGTGTCCTTCCTCGTGCTGCGCCGCACGCTCGCCGCCGGAGGCGGTGGGCTGGACGGCGCGGTCCTGGTCCGGTTCGTGGTGCGGCTGGCGCTCGCGGCCGGCGTCGCGACGTTCGCGGCCTGGGGGCTTGCGACCCTGCTGCCCGGTGGCGACGACCCGAGCCACCTGCTGGCGCTGCTGCGCCTGGCCGTGGTGGCCGGCGCCGACGTCCTGGTCTTCCTGGTCCTGGCGCGGCTGATGCGTCTCGCGGAGGTCAACGAGGTTCTCGACACGCTCGGCCGCCGCCTGGGACGGCGCACCAGGACGCCGTGACACACCTACGATGAACAGACGCCCAGACCCGTGCCAGACGTGCCAGACCCGTTGCCAGACCCGTTGCCGGGGAGGAGGACCGTGCCGCACGCGATCCGTCCCGGCGACGTCCTGGCCGACCGCTACCACCTGGTCGACCTGCTCGACGAGAGCGCGCGGCGGGCTGTTCTACCGGGCCCACGACGCCTCGCTCGACCGGTCGGTGGCGGTGCACATCATCCGGGCCGACGACGACCGGGCCAGGTTGCTGCGCGAGGCGGCCCGCACGTCCGCGCGCGTGGTCGACCGCCGCCTGCTGCGGGTCCTCGACGTCGACGAGACCACCGACCAGACCGCGCGCGACGGATCGGCCCTGTGCTTCGTGGTCAACGAGTGGGCGACCGGCGTCTCCCTCGACATCCTGCTGGCTGCCGAGGGTCCGCTCGCCCCGCGACGGGCGGCCTGGCTGATCAGCGAGGTGGCCGCCACCCTCGAGGTCGCCCACGCCGCCGGCGTCGCGCACGGCCGCCTGGTGCCCGAGAACGTCCTGATCGACCGCACCGGTTCGGTCCGCGTCATCGGCTTCGCCGTCGATGCCGCGCTGCACGGCCTGCCCGCGGGTCGGGCGCCCGCCGACGTCAGCGGCGTGGCCGGACTCCTGTACGCCGCGCTGACCGGCCGCTGGCCCGGGCAGGCGGGCTCGGTCGTCAAGCCGGCGCCGCTGGCCCACGGCCGCGTGCTGCGCCCGCGGCAGGTGCGCGCGGGGGTCCCCCGCGTGCTCGACGCGCTGTGCGACGCCGTCCTCAACCCCGACGCCGGCGCACCCGGCTCGCACGCCCGCGGCGCCTACGACCTGACCACGGCCGGCGGGATCTGCGATGCCCTGCGCGAGTTCGTCGGCGACCCTGCCGGGCTGGCCGACTCCGAGGCGGCCGCCATCCGGCGGCGCGAGGCCGGCCAGCCGACGACGAACCAGCCGACGCAGACGATGGCCGTGCCCCCGTTCGTGCCCCCGTTCGTGCCTGCGCCCACGCTCGGGCCGCCGGCGTCCGATGAGCCCGAGACCCTCGTCGCCCCGACCCTCGACCCGGAGCCCGACCCGAGCCCGATCCCGAGCCCGAGCCCGAGCCGAGCCCGAACCCACAGCCGAGCCCGACACCGGCGACCCGAGACTCCGGCTCCGAGCCCGAGCCCGAAGAGCTCGGCGACGAGCCCGTGGAGGAGCCGGCGGCGCCCGCGGGACCGACCGACCGGCCGACCGAGGCGGGCATCCCGATCTTCGACGACGACGGTGACGTGTCGTGGCTGGCCAAGCGGGCCGAGAAGCCGCCGCCCCCGCCGCCGTTCGACGCCATCCCCGAGCGGCCGCTGTTCGCGCCCGACCCGGCCGACGGGAGCCCGGTCCGCCGGCCCCGCGTCCCGGCCGGCCACCAGGGTGGTCCCCACCCCGGAACGGGGCCGGGCGGCTACTGGCCCTGGGACACCAGCACCGGCACCGGCGCCCCCGTCATCATGTCCGGCAGCGGGATCATCGAGCCCGTCGAGGAGGACGACGAGGTCGACGACCGGCCGGGCCGCAGCTGGCTGTGGCTGGCCGCCCTGGTGGCGGCGCTGGTGCTGGTGCTGCTCGCGGTCGTGGTCGCCTTCAACGTCGGCCGCGGCCGCACGCCGCTGGGCGCCGAGCCCGAGCCCGAGAGCTCGCGCTCACCCTCGGCGACGACGACCCAGACCGCCGAGGCCGGCCTCACGGCGTACGACGGCGTGACCGCCACCGACTTCGACCCGCAGGGCGAGGACCTCCAGGAGAACCCCGAGCTGGCGCCGCTGGCCGTCGACGGCGACCCGGAGACCGCCTGGCGGACGCAGACCTACCTGCAGCAGCTCGGGCCCGCCGGGCTGAAGACCGGCGTCGGGACTCGTGCTCGACCTCGGCGCGTCCGGCGAGGTCGGCGAGGTCGAGCTGACCCTGGTCGGCGCGCCCACCGCGGTCTCGGTCTACGTCACCGAGACCGCAGCCGCGCGGGGTCCGCGACCTCACCCCGGCCGCGAGCGCCACCGCCGACGGAGCCGACCTCGAGATCGCGCTCGACCAGGCCGCCACCGGCCGCTTCGTGACGGTCTGGCTCACCTCGCTGCCCGCGGTCGAGGGCGGCTTCCGCGGCGCGGTCGCCGAGGTCGAGGTGCTGGGGACCCCCGCGACGTGAGCGAGACCCCCCACGCGAGCGGCCCGACGCCGAGCTGCTGAGGGCCCACGTCGACGGCGACCCCGACGCGTTCGGCGAGCTCTTCGCCCGCCACCGCGACCGGCTGTGGGCCGTCGCGCTGCGCACGATGGGCAACCCCGAGGACGCCGCCGACGGCCTCCAGGACGGGATGATCGCGGCGTTCCGGCGGGCCGGCTCCTTCCGCGGCGAGGCCGCCGTGACCACCTGGCTGCACCGCATCGTCGTCAACGCCTGCCTCGACCGCCTCCGCGCGGCGAAGGTACGCCGCGCCGAGGCGCTGCCCGACGACCTCGAGGACCACGGCGGCCGGGGCTCGCTGGTCACCCAGGACGGCACCCACGACCCGGCCGACCTCAGCGTGGCCGCCGACCGGCGCCGGCGGGTGCTGGCCGCGCTCGACACGCTGCCCGCCCCCCAGCGGGCCGCGCTGGTGCTGGTCGACATGGAGGGCTACCCCGTCCACGAGGTCGCCGCAGATGCTCGGTTGCGCCGAGGGCACGGTGAAGTCGCGCTGCTTCCGCGGCCGGGCCCGGCTGGCCGAGCTGCTGGGTGACCTGGATCCCACCGCCGCGGAGCCGCCGGAGGGGAACCAGCCCGACGGCCAGTCCGTCCCAACCGGTGACCAGCCCCGCGGTCCGCCGGCCGCCGCACTGAGACGTGGCCTGCCACGGCCGACGCCGCCCCACAGTCCCCCGCACGCCGCCCCCGAGATGCCCATCGGAGAGGAGGAACCGCGATGACCGACCGTCCCGACGAGCCACGAGAAGCCCCGAGCCTGGCTGCACCAGAGCCCGCTGGACCCCGCCGACGACGCCCGCATCCGGCGACTCCTCGCCGAGGCGCGGCACACCGACCCGATGCCCGCGGCCGTGGCGGCCCGTCTCGACGACGTGCTGGGCGACCTGGTCGCCGACCGCGCCCGCGCCGGGAGGACCGGCTCACGAGGCCGGGCGCGGGTCCCCGACCTCGCCGCCCGGCGTCGCCGTCGACGGCCGCCAACCTGCTCGTCGCCGCCGCCGCGGTGGTGGTGGTGGGCTTCGGCATCTCCCAGGTGCTGCCCGAGGGTTGGGCGGCAGCGACGGCGAGGCGGCCACGCGGCCGAGAGACGCAGGCGGTGGCGCCGCCGAGCAGCTGGCCGGAGAGTCAAGCCCGCGACGGCGCCGGCGGCCGGCCGGAGCCCCCCGGAGCACGACGGCGCGCAGCCGCAGGCGTACGCCATCCGCTCCGACCGCTTCGGTCCCGACGTGCGCAAGGCCGCACCCAGGTGCTACGCGACCGCACAGGCGGGCTGCCGAGCACCCCGCGCCCGACTGCGTGACCACCGACGTCGGGGCCGGCGACGGTCGTGCCCGCCACGTACGACGGCGCGCCGGCCGCCCTGGTCCTGCGGCTGCCCTCGGGCGACGTCCAGGTCGTCGACCTCTACCTCTGCGGCGACACCGATCCCGCGGCGTTCGATCACGCTGACCGCTCCCTGACCGCCGTCCCGCACGACTGGGGTCAAAGGCCACTCGTGGGGCTGGTGTGACTGGGGTGGGGAGCCGGTCCTTCAAGCGCCGCCGCGCCACGCCCGGACACCGCTCCTCCGGGGAATTCCGCTCGCCTACGATCGGTTGCACCAGCGTGTCGGGACCGAACCTCCGGCGGCCCTTCGAGCAGTTCAGCGCAGCTGAGTCCCAGGAGTTGAAACGCACCCATGACCGACCTCCGCAACGTCATCATCATCGGTTCCGGACCGGCCGGCTACACCGCCGCGGTCTACGCCGCGCGTGCCTCGCTGCACCCGCTGGTGTTCGAGGGGTCGGTGACCGCCGGCGGCGCGCTGATGAACACCACCGAGGTCGAGAACTTCCCCGGCTTCCGCGACGGCATCATGGGCCCGGCGCTGATGGACGAGATGCGCGCGCAGGCCGAGCGGTTCGGTGCCGAGCTGGTGGCCGACGACATCGTCGAGGTCGACCTGACCGGCGAGATCAAGATCGTCAAGACCGCGACCGACACCTACACCGCGCGGTCGGTGATCCTGGCGACCGGCTCGGGCTACCGCAAGCTCGGGCTCCCCAACGAGGAGGAGCTCTCCGGCCGCGGCGTCTCGTGGTGCGCGACGTGTGACGGCTTCTTCTTCCGCGAGCAGCACATCGCCGTCGTCGGCGGCGGCGACTCCGCGATCGAGGAGGCCACCTTCCTGACCCGCTTCGGCTCCAAGGTCACGCTGATCCACCGCCGCGACGAGCTGCGCGCCTCCAAGATCATGCAGGAGCGCGCGTTCGCCGACCCCAAGCTCGAGATCGTCTGGAACTCCGAGGTCGCCTCGATCAACGGCACCGACCGGCTCGAGTCGCTGACCCTGCGCGACACCGTGACCGGCGAGACCCGCGAGCTCGAGGCGACCGGCCTGTTCATCGCGATCGGCCACGACCCGCGCTCGGAGCTGCTCACCGGCCAGGTCGACCTCGACGACAACGGCTACGTGCTGGTCGAGCACCCCTCCACGCACACCAACCTGCCCGGTGTCTTCGCCTCCGGCGACCTGGTCGACCACCACTACCGCCAGGCGGTCACCGCCGCCGGCACCGGCTGCGCCGCGGCCCTCGACGCCGAGCGCTACATCGCCGCCCTCGACCACGCCGCCTCCTCGGCCGGCTCGGCCGAGGCGACCGCCCCAGCGCAGTCGGTGGGCGCCGGGCTCTGACCGGCGACGCCGGAACAGACCGTCCCCGGTCGGGTGTTGACTATGCACATCGATGCACATCGACTGGTGCTCGACCGGCACACCGCCTCCCAGCAACCGAACCAAGGAGTCCCCCGTGGGAAAGAACATGGCAGCCGTGACCGACGCCGAGTTCGAGGCCCAGGTCCTCAAGTCCGACAAGCCCGTCCTCGTCGACTTCTGGGCCGAGTGGTGCGGCCCGTGCCGTCAGGTCGACCCGATCCTCGACGAGATCGCGGCGACGCACGGCGACAAGATCACCTTCTTCAAGATGAACGTCGACGAGAACCCCGTCACCCCGTTCACCTACCGGGTCAACGGCATCCCGACGATCAACGTCTACCAGAACGGCGAGGTCGTGCGGTCCATCGTCGGCGCCCGGCCCAAGGCCGCGCTGCTCAACGAGCTCTCCGAGTTCATCGAGGCCTGAGTTCCCGCCAGGCGCTGACCGTCAGCGGGCCTCGACGTCGTTGCAGGTCGGCGCACCGGTCGCCGGTGGTTTCGCGTCGCACGCGTCGGGCGTTCGGCGAGGCTTCGGGGTCGGCCGGACCACGCCGATCAGCCTCTCCAGGGCGGCCTCGACCTCGTCCCTCCAGGTCAGCGCCGACCTCAGGTCCATCCGCATCCGCGGGTGGCGGCGTGCGGGCGGTGGGTCTTGAACCCCACGCTGCCAGGAACTCCGCCGAGGCCACACAGCGGCTGCCGCGCGCGTGGTCCCGGCGGCTGGTGGGTGTCCCAGCCGGGGTCGCCGCGGGTGTCGCCGAACGCCTCGACCGCCTTGATCCCGCCGCGCTCGATCAGGTCGCGCGCCATCCCCTGCACCAGCATCCGGCCGAGCCCGCCGCGCCTCGCGTCGGGGGCGACGTACACCTGGGTCAGCAGCACGGCGTCGGCCGAGACCGGCGCGGTCGGGAACGACGCGGCCCCCGGCACGAAGACCTCGGCGCGTAGAGCGCGAAGCCCACCGGCACGCCGTCGACCAGCACCACCCGCCCGCACGAGCCCCAGTCGCGCAGCACCGCCGAGACCCAGGCGTCGACCTCGTTCTCCGGGTCCCCGTCTGCCCGACCCGCTCGCGGCGGACCGGGTCGAGCTCCCAGAACAGGCACGAGCGGCACGGCGCGGTCAGCTCGTCGAGGTGGTCGAGCGTGAGCCGGACGACCTTGCGCCCCATGCGTCTCCTTCGGATCGCGGTCCCCTGCTGCGGTGTCGGCGTGCTGATCGTTCATGCTAGTCGCGTGATGGACACTGCCCCTCCTACCGGCCCGGTGAACCACCATCCACGCCGCACGCGCCTCGACAGCTACGTCGACCGGTACGCCGCGCGCACCCAGGGCATGACGGCCTCGGAGATCCGGGCGCTGTTCGCCGTCGCCTGCCGTCCCGAGGTGGTCTCGCTCGCCGGCGGGATGCCCAACATCTCCGGGCTCCCGCTCGACGTGGTCGGCAGCGCGATCGGCGACCTGATCGCCAACCACGGGCCGGTCGCGCTGCAGTACGGCTCCGGCCAGGGCGACCCACGGCTGCGCGAGCAGATCTGCGAGGTGATGGCGCTCGAGGGCATCGCCGGCCACCCCGACGACGTCGTGGTCACCGTCGGCTCCCAGCAGGCCGTCGACCTGGTCACCCGGATCTTCTGCGACCCCGGCGACGTGGTGATCTGCGAGGCGCCGTCGTACGTCGGGGCGCTCGGCGTCTTCAAGGCCTTCCAGTGCGACGTGGTGCACGCCGAGATGGACGCCGACGGGCTGGTGCCCGAGGCGCTGCGGCAGGCGATCGCCGTGACCCGGGCGGCGGGCAGGACGATCAAGTTCCTCTACACGATCCCCAACTTCCACAACCCGGCCGGCGTGACGATGTCGGTCGCCCGCCGCGCCGAGATCCTCGACATCTGCCGGAGCGACGGCGTGCTGGTGCTCGAGGACAACCCCTACGGCCTGCTCGGCTTCGACGCCGAGCCGATGCGGGCGCTGCGCGCCGACGAGGCCGAGGGCGTGGTCTACCTCGGCTCGTTCTCCAAGACCTTCTCCCCCGGCATGCGGGTGGGCTGGGCGCTGGCGCCGCACGCCGTCCGCGAGAAGCTGGTGCTGGCCCAGGAGTCGGCCACGCTGTGCCCGCCGGCGTTCAACCAGATGGCCGTCTCGGCGTACCTCGCCCAGCACGACTGGCAGGGCCAGATCAAGCAGATGCGCGAGATGTACCGCGAGCGCCGCGACGCGATGATCGAGGCGCTGCACGACTTCATGCCCGCCGCCTGCCGCTGGAACGTGCCGCACGGCGGCTTCTTCGTCTGGATGACGCTGCCGCCCGGGCATCGACGCCAAGGCGATGCTGCCGCGCGCGGTCACCGCCCGCGTCGCCTACGTGCCCGGCACCGCGTTCTTCGCCGACGGCTTCGGCTCGGGCTCGATGCGGCTGTCGTTCTGCTACCCCACGCCCGAGCGGATCCGCGAGGGCGTACGCCGCCTGGCCGGCGTCCTCGAGGAGGAGATGGAGCTGCGCGAGACCTTCGGCGCCACGCCGCGCCCACCATGAGCTGCCGCGCAGCGGCTACGACGGCCCCGGAACGGACCTGACATGACCCACCCCGTCGTGGTCGCTCGCCGGCGGGCTGTCCCACGAGCGCGACGTCTCGCTGCGCTCCGGCCGGCGGGCGGCCGAGGCGCTGCGCGACGCCGGGGTCGAGGTGGTCGAGCGCGACGTCGACGCCGGGCTCCTGGCCGCCCTGGCCGCCGACCCGCCGGCGTGCGTCGTGCCGATGCTGCACGGCGAGAGCGGTGAGGACGGCGCGCTCCGCGAGGTGCTCGAGCTGCTCGCGTCCCGTACGTCGGGGCGGGACCGGCCGCCTGCCGCACGGCGTTCGACAAGCCGGTCGCCAAGTCGGTCGTCGAGCGGGTCGGCATCACCACGCCGGAGGCGTCTGCCTGCCGCACGAGACGTTCCGCGAGCTCGGGGCCGCCCCGGTGATGGACGCGCTGGTGGCCCGGCTCGGGCTGCCGCTGGTCGTCAAGCCGGCCCGCAGCGGTTCGGCGCTGGGCTGCACGCTGGTCGAGGCGGCCGACGAGCTGCCCGACGCGATGGTCAACGCGTTCGCCTACGGCGCGGTGGCGCTGATCGAGACCTACGTGAGGGCACCGAGGTCGCCGTACCCGTCGTCGACGACGGTTCGGGTCCGCGGGCGCTCCCGGCGGTCGCGATCCGGCCCGACGGCGCGATCTACGACTACACCGCGCGCTACACCGCGGGCTCGACGGAGTTCACGGTGCCGGCCGAGCTGCCGGGGGACGTCCTGGCCGAGTGCGCGCGGGTGGCCGTCGCCGCGCACGAGGCGCTCGGCCTGCGCGACCTGTCCCGCTCCGACCTGATCGTCGGCGACGACGGCACGGTCTGGTTCCTCGAGGTCAACGTCGCACCGGGCTTCACCGAGACCTCCCTGGTGCCGCTGTCGGTCGAGGCGGCCGGCCTCGACCTGGGCGAGGTGCTCGCCTCGCTGGTCCGGGCCGCCTCCGCGCGCGACGCCCGGACAGCGCGTAGCCGCTGACGCGAGCTGACCTACTCGGCGATCATCCGGCTCGCCAAGCTGGGCTTCCGCGCGCTCGGCCAGCGGATCACCGTCACCGGGCCCGAGCACCTCCCCCGCACCGGCGGCGCGCTGGTGGCGGTCAACCACATCAGCTACGTCGACTTCGTCTACGCCGGGATCCCCATCGACAAGGTCGGCCGTCGTGCGCGGTTCATGGCCAAGCGCGAGCTCTTCGACCACCGCATCACCGGACCGATCATGCGCGCCTGCCGCCACATCGAGGTCGACCGCGCCGGCGGTGAGCGCTCGCTGGCCGTCGCCCGCGACTTCCTCGACCGCGGCGAGGTGGTCGGCATCTTTCCCGAGGCCACCATCTCCCGGGCCATGGAGATCAAGGACCTCAAGACCGGCGCGGCCCGGATCGCCGCTGCCGCCGGCGTACCGCTCCTTCCCGCTCGTGCTGTGGGGCACCCAGCGCTTGATGACCAAGGACCACGCCAAGGACTTCTCCCGCGGCAAGGCCATCACGGTCTCGGTCGGCGCACCCGTCCCGCTGACCGGCGAAGCGGTCGCGGACACCGCCGCGCTGAGGACCGCGATGAGCGGCTTGCTCGACGATGCGATCCGGAGCTACCCCCAGCACGAGCCGGGGGCCTGGTGGCTGCCCGCGTCGTACGGCGGCAGCGCGCCGACGCTGGCGGACGCCGCCCGCCTCGACGCCGAGGAGCGGGCGGCCCGGGCCGCGCGCAGGGCGACCCGATCCGGGCTAGCGGCGGCCGTCGGCCACCCGGGGTACACGCCCAGCCTCGATGCGCGTCCGCCCGACGGTGCGTTGCGCGGGGCCGACTGTCGTCTCGAGCCCGCCGTCAGCCGGCTCGGCCCTGCGCGAGCCGCGCGCAGCTCCTGGCGGCGGGCGCGCCGGCTCCGCCTGCGACCGCGACGCGGTGGGAACAGGTCGCCGTTCAGCAGCTGCTCGCTCACGTATCCGTAATGACTCATCATCGCCTCCTCGACACCAGTCAAGACGTTACAGTGGTGTCGTCGTCGCTGCAACCACCAATGCGACTACACTGGTGTCGGTGAGAGGAGTGCGGTGACCCCCGACCTGATACCCGCCGTTCCGGCCCCGGCCGCGCTGCTGCGCGACTTCGTCAACACCTTGGACCATGAGCTGCACACCGACGAGCTGGCCACCGCAGCCGGCCTCACGGCCTTCCTGCGGAGCCATGGCCTACTCGAGGCCGGTGTGGCCGACGAGCGGCAACGGGAGGAAGCGGTCGCCCTCCGCACCGGCTTGCACCACGCGCTGGAGCTGAACCACGAGGAGCGGCATTCCCCACTGGCCGCGCTCGACCGAGTGCTCGCCGGCCTGGCCGTCCGGCTCCACTGGTCGGGCGACGGCGTCGTCGTCGTCGCGTCGGATCACGGGGTGGCGGGCGCCCTGGCCCGGATCGGTCTGGCGGCGCACGAGGCGTTGGTGTCCGAGGTGTGGTGGCGGCTGAAGATCTGTGCGTTCGACGAGTGCAGCTGGGCCTACTACGACCATTCCAAGAACCGGTCCCGCCACTACTGCGAGTACGGCTGCGGCAACAAGCTGAAGACGCGCGCCTACCGTGCGCGTCGCCGCGCCGCGACCGCGGCTGACGGCCACTGAGCGGCACCCATGTCGATTCAACGATGTATCGCTACACCGACATATCTCTTTGTGGCTTTGTCGACAATTCCGACGTTCGTGCAGGTCAGCCGGCTAGATCGGGCGGTCATGCCGGTTGCGCGGATCCATGATGTCGACGATCCGGCGCAGGTCGTCCAGCGAGGCGAACTCCACGGTGATCTTGCCCTTGTGCCGGCCGAGGTCGACCTTGACCCGGGTCTCGAAGCGGTCGGAGAGCCGCTCGGCCAGGTCGGTCAGGCCAGGCGCGACCGGCTTGTTACGACGCGGAGCGGGGGCTGCGGCCTCTGCCGCGCCGCCGCCGGTCGCGACGATCTCCTCCAGGCCTCGCACGCTGATGCCTTCGGCCACGACGCGGGCGGCGAGGCGGTCCTGCTGGTCGGCGTCCTCGACCCCGAGGAGCGACCTCGCGTGCCCCGCGCTGAGCACGCCGGCGGCCACCCGCCGCTGCACTGCGGGGGAGAGCTTGAGCAGCCGGATGGTGTTGGAGATCTGCGGGCGCGACCGGCCGATCCGCTGCGCGAGCTCATCGTGGGTGCAGCCGAAGTCCTCGAGCAGCTGCTGGTAGGCGGCCGCCTCCTCGAGCGGGTTCAGCTGGGAGCGGTGCAGGTTCTCCAGCAACGCGTCGCGGAGCATGGCGGTGTCGTCGGTGGCCCGCACGATCGCGGGAATCCGCTCGAGCCCGGCCTGCTGGGCAGCGCGCCAGCGCCGCTCGCCCATGACCAGCTCGTACTGCTCGGGCCCGAGCTGCCTGACCACGATCGGCTGGAGCAGGCCCACCTCGAGGATGCTGTGGACCAGCTCGGCCATCGCGTCCTCGTCGAAGACCTGACGCGGCTGCACGCGGTTCGGCACGATCTGCTCGGCCGGCACCTCGGCGAACCAGCTGCCCTCGGGCACGACCAGCTCGGGTCCGTCCGCGGGGCCGTGCGGCTCGGCGACATCGGCTGGAGACCCCGTGGGTGCGGTCGGGATGAGCGAGCCGAGACCGCGGCCGAGTCCCCGGCGGACGGGGGTCCGTTCGCGGCTCATGTCTGGTTTCCCTGGGGCACTCTGCACTCTGGGTCACCTGCTGGGTCACCTGCTGGGTCACCTGCTGGGCGACTTCGCGCGCCGCCTCGAGGTAGGACAGCGCTCCCGGGGAGGCAGGGTCGTAGGTCATCACGGTCTGCCCGTACGACGGCGCCTCCGAGACGCGCACGGAGCGCGGGATCGTGGTCTTGAGGACCTGGTCGGCGAAGTGCTCGCGGACCTCGTCGGCGACGCCCGCCGCCAGCCGGGTGCGGGCGTCGTACATGGTGATCAGGATGGTCGAGACCGTCAGGCGCGGGTTGAGGTGGGCCCTGACCATCTCGATGGTCTCCAGCAGCTGGCCGAGCCCCTCCAGCGCGTAGTACTCCGCCTGGATCGGGATCATCACCTCGGCGCCGGCGACCAGGGCGTTGAGGGTGAGCAGTCCCAGCGAGGGTGGGCAGTCGATGAGGACGTAGTCGAGGCGCTCGTCGCCGGCGACCTCCGCGCTGCCGATCCCGGGGTGGGCGGCCAGCGCCTTCGCCAGCCGGTTCTCGCGGGCCACCAGGCTGACCAGCTCGATCTCGGCGCCGGCCAGGTCGATGGTCGCGGGCACCACCCAGAGGTTCTCCACGCCGTCGGCCGGGGTGGCGATGTCGGCGAGCGCGGCGCCGTCGACCAGGGCGTCGTACGTCGATGGGACGCCGCGGTGGTGCGCGGCACCGAGCGCGGTGGAGGCGTTGCCCTGGGGGTCGAGGTCGAGGACCAGCACCCGCTGCCCGAGCTGCGCGAGGGCCGCGGCGACGTTGACCGCCGACGTGGTCTTGCCGACGCCGCCCTTCTGGTTGGCCACCACCATCACGCGAGTGGTCTCGGGACGCGGCATCGAGACGCGTCCTCGAGAGCCGAGGCGGGCCAACACGGAGTTCTCGGCGGCTCGCGCCAGCGGCGTCGTCTCGTCGTCGAAGCTGGGCGGCAGGTCACTCAGGTCGCCCGCGGTTCGCACCCGCGGGGAAGCTGCCAGCGCCGATGTTTCACGTGAAACGGGCGTCTCCGCCGGCGGCTCCGCAGGCCTTTCCGAACTGGTGTCAGCCTGTGGAGAAACCGGTTCGCCTTGTGGAGGAACACGCTCGGCGGGCCACCCCAGACCGGTGGATAACTGCCTGGGGTCACCGTCCGGCACCCCGGGCCAACCAAGTCCGGTCCGGTCGTTCACACACCCCTCCGCTGCTGTCTCGTGCGCTTGTTCGTGCGCGAACCGCCCGTCCCACGATCGGAGCCGGGGCGACCGCGCCAACCTACCGGCCCGCTCTCAGGCCGGGCCACCCGGACCACCCAGGTCGGTTGCTCGAGCGTCCCGCTCCCCAGCTCGACCACCACCGGAGTGGCGCAGCCCAGCTTCCGCAGCTCGGGGCCGGCTTCCACGACCTCCGCCGGCGCCGAGGATCCCTTCATCGCGACCAGCTCGCCACCGGGGGCGACCAAGGGCAGGCACCAGCGAGCGAGCCTCCCCAGCGGCGCCACCGCGCGAGCCGTCACCACGTCGAAGGTGCGGCCATCGGAGAGCTCCTCGGCTCGTCCGCGCAGCACCTCGACCTGGGCCTGCAGGCCCAGGAGGTCGACGGCCTCCTCCAGGAAGCGGGTCCGCCGCAGGAGCGGCTCGACCAGGGTGACCCGCAGGTCGGGCCGGGCGATCGCGAGCACCAGCCCCGGCAGTCCGGCCCCCGAGCCGACATCGGCCACCGCCACGCCGCGAGGGACGACCTCGCCCAGCACGGCGCAGTTCAGCAGGTGCCGGTCCCACAACCGGGTGGCTTCGCGCGGTCCGATCAGGCCGCGCAGCACTCCGTCGCCCGCGAGCAGGTCGGCGTACCGCTCCGCCAAGGCAAGGCGCTCCACGCCGAACACCCGCCGCGCCTCGGGAGGGGCGGCGGGTGTTTCACGTGAAACAGCGTCCAAGAGTCGAGCAGCTCAGGCCGGGAGGATGACGACGAACCGACGCGGCTCGACACCCTCGGACTCCGAGGTGAGGCCGGCCTCGGCCACCGCGTCGTGCACGACCTTGCGTTCGAACGGCGACATCGGGTCCAACGACACCCGCTCCCCGGACTCGCGCACCTGGGCCACCGAGGCCTGGGCCAGCTCGACCAACCGCTCCCGTTGCCCCGCCCGGTAGCCGGAGATGTCGAGCATCAACCGCGAGCGCTCCCCGGTCTCGCGGTACACCGCCAGACGGGTCAGCTCCTGGAGCGCGTCCAGCACCTCGCCGCGCTGACCCACCAGCTGGGTGAGGTCGGCGCCGACGATGGACACCGCGGCGCGATCGCCGTCGACGTCCATGTCGAGGTCGCCGTCGAGGTCGGCGATGTCGAGGAGCTCCTCGAGGTAGTCGGCCGCGACGTCACCCTCACGCTCCAGAGCGGCGAGGTGCTCGTCGTCGTCCTCGGAGTCTGCGAGGTCCCCGGAATCGTCCGCGTCCTCCGCGGCGTCGGCGCCGGCGTCCGCGAGGTCCTCGTTGTCGAGGTCGTCGGACTGGTCGGCGGCCTGGTCGGGCTCGGCCACCTCGTCGGCCACCTCGTCGGCCACCTCGTCGGCCACCTCGTCGGTCACTCGGTCTGGCACTCGTCGGTGGCCTGGGTCTCGGTCTCGGTCTCGTTGCTCATGCGGTGTCTCCCTGGCTCTGGTTGCCGGGCGCTGCGACTGAGCGCCACCCTTCTTCCGCTGCTGGCGGGACTTCTTCTTCGGCTGCTGCCGGGGCGCCGGGCGCGGGTCCTCGGGCGCCTCCTCGACGACGGCGGTCTCCTCGGGCTCGTGCCCGTGCTTGTTGCCCTTGGCGGCGTCGCGCTTCTGCTTGGCAGCGAACGCCGGCGTGCCGGGGGCCGGGTTGTTGCGGATCACGTAGAACTGCTGGCCCATGGTCCAGAGGTTGGAGGTGGTCCAGTACAGGAGCACGCCGATCGGGAAGGCGATGCCACCGACCGCGAAGACCACGGGCAGGACGTAGAGCAGCATCTTCTGCTGCTGGGCATAGGGACCGGTCAGCGCGTCGGCCGGCATGTTCTTGCTCATCAGCTGGCGCTGGGTGAGGAAGGTGGTGGCCGTCATCGCCACGACCAGGACGGCCGCGGTGACCATCACCGCGACGATGCCGTCGTTGTTGAGGAAGGTCAGCTTCAGCGGGACGACCCCGAACAGCTCGGCCTGGCCGAACGACTCGGCCAGGTCCTTGTCGAGGAAGCCGTGCTCCTTGCTGTGCTTGGCGGCCTGGTCGAGCATCCGGAACAGCGCCAGGAAGATCGGCATCTGCACCAGGATCGGCAGGCACGAGGAGAACGGGTTGGTGCCCGTCTCCTTGTAGAGCGCCATCGTCTCCGCGGCGAGCCGCTCGCGGTCGTGGCCGTACTTCTTCTGCAGCTCCTTGACCCGCGGCTGGATCAGCTGCATGTTGCGGCTGGACTTGATCTGCTTGACGAACAGCGGGATCAGCATCGCGCGCACGACCAGGGTCAGGCCCACGATCGACAGGGCCCAGGTGCCACCGCGCGTCGGGGTCCATGCCGATCGTGGTGAACAGCCAGTGCCACGCGACCATGACGGCCGAGACCGCGTAGTACAGCGGCGTCATGATCAGGTGGCCGACTTGGCCGAGGAAATCCAGCACGGGTGATGCTCCTAAGCCGGGTTGGTCAAACTGTAGGTCGGCCCGCAGGTCTGCGGGTCGGGGTGCGGGTCGGGACGGGGTCGTAACCCCCGGCGGCCCACGGGTGGCAGCGCGCCAGCCGTCGCACCGCCAGCCAGCTGCCCTGCAGGCTGCCGTGCACCTGGACCGCCTCCAGCGCGTACGCCGAGCAGGAGGGGTGGTAGCGGCACACCTGGCCGTAGAGCGGGCTGATCACCGCACGGTAGCCGCGCAGCAAGGCGATGAGGACGTACTTCATGGTTGCACCACGGCCGGCGCCGCAGACTGCGGGGCACTGGTCGCGGGGCCACCCGCTCCAGACAACGACCGAGGTCGGCGCGGAGTTCGGCGTACGACGCCCCGGCCGCCGCGGGCAGCGCGCGGACGACGGCCACGGACCCGGACGGCAGGTCGCCGAGCCGTTCGCGGACCAGATGTCGCAGCCGCCGGCGTACGCGGTTGCGGACCACCGCTCCCCCGACCGCACGGGACACCACGAAGCCCACCCGAGCAGGCGTGGGCGAGTCGTCACCATGGTCGAGAACCCGGTCGAGGTGCAGCACGACGGTGCGGCTACCGGCCCGACGGCCCGCACGCACGCAACGGCCGAACGCCTCACCCGAGGTGAGCCGGGCAGCCACGGGCAACACGGTCGCTGGCCCCTGCTCGTGACTGGACGTGGTCAGTCAGACGGCGAGCTTGTTGCGGCCCTTGCGGCGCCGCGAGGCCAGGACCGCACGGCCCGCGCGGGTACGCATCCGCAGGCGGAAACCGTGCACCTTGTGGCGGCGACGGTTGTTCGGCTGGTACGTACGCTTGGTCACGACTTCTTCTCCGTCGGTCGAGGCCCTAGGTGGCCTGCGTCATGGTCAAAACAAGGTTCGGGGACACCCTGGCGGGCGAAGCCTGCTGCTCCCGGTGGAGTATCGCGGGGAGGCATCAACAGGGAGCACGGCTCGACGCGGCGCCACGGCAGGTGACCGGCCAACGGTACGCGAGCCTCTTCCACAGGGTCAAACCGTCGCCGCCGCCCGCACGGTCCACTCTGTGGAGAGACTTCTGGACCTGTGGATGACGTCTTGCCGGTGGCGGCGTCGCGGAGTTAGGTTCGGCACGACGAGATTCCCCGCCGTCCCCCATCCACTCCCGGGTACACCGCTCGCACCGTCGACCAGTTGGTCCCGGCATTCCCGTGCCGACGACCGCCTCTGACCTGCGGAGACGTCCTGGGAGTCAGTCCGCGGACCAGTCTGCGCGCACGGGGTCACCACGGTTCGTCGCACTCCTTCACAGGCTGTGGAGAAGTATGTGGAGTTCCGAGCACGACAACTGACGAAGGGTGGCGGGGCCGCGTGGAGGACCAGTCGAGCAGCCAGTACCAGGAGGCCGACCTCGAGCAGGCGTGGTGGTCGGTGGTCGGTGAGCTGCAGCCCAACCAACGGGCCTGGCTCGAGGCCAGCGCGCCCGTCACGCTGCACGGCAACCAGGCCATCATCGAGGTGGTCGACGAGTTCACCCGCGGCCAGCTCGAGGGCCGGCTGCGCGCCCAGATCGAGGAGGGTCTGACCGCGGTCTTCGGCCGAGAGATCCGCCTGGGCGTGACGGTCAACCCGCAGCTGGTCGTCCGAGCGTGCGGCCGTCCCACGAACGCCCCGAGAGTCACCATGTCGACAACTCGACTCATCTACCTGTCGACACATCGATCTATGGACAGGGTGTGGGGCTGCGGCTTTCCCGCCGACGAGCCCGTCTCCGAGCAGGGCCGCTCGGTGCTCGAGACCCGGCTGAACCCGAAGTACACCTTCGACACCTTCGTCATCGGCTCGTCCAACCGCTTCCCCCACGCGGCCGCCGTCGCGGTCGCCGAGGCCCCGGGCCGCGCGTACAACCCGCTGCTCGTCTACGGCGACTCCGGGCTGGGCAAGACCCACCTGCTCCACGCGATCGGCCACTACGTGCGCAGCCTCTACAACGGGGCCAAGGTGCGCTACGTGTCGAGCGAGGAGTTCACCAACGAGTTCATCAACGCGATCCGCGACGACCGGCAGGACCGGTTCAAGCGGAAGTACCGCGACGTCGACGTGCTGCTGATCGACGACATCCAGTTCCTGGAGGGCAAGACCCAGACCCAGGAGGAGTTCTTCCACACCTTCAACACCCTCCACAACGCCAACAAGCAGATCGTGCTCACCTCCGACCGCGCGCCCAAGCGCCTCGAGGCCCTCGAGGACCGGCTGCGCAACCGGTTCGAGTGGGGACTGATCACCGACGTCCAGCCGCCCGACCTCGAGACGCGGATCGCGATCCTGCGCAAGAAGGCCGCCATGGACCGCCTCAGCGCGCCGCCGGACGTGCTGGAGTTCATCGCCTCCAAGATCCAGACCAACATCCGCGAGCTCGAGGGCGCGTTGATCCGGGTCACGGCGTTCGCCAACCTCAACCGCCAGGAGGTCGACATGACCCTGGCGGAGATCGTGCTCAAGGACCTGATCCCCGAGGGCGGCGAACCCGAGATCACCGCGTCGCTGATCATCGCCCAGACCTCGGCGTACTTCGGGCTGCCGATCGAGGACATCACCGGCCCCAGCCGCGGCCGGCACCTGGTGATGGCCCGGCAGATCGGCATGTACCTGTGCCGCGAGCTGACCGACCTGTCGCTGCCCAAGATCGGCGCGCAGTTCGGCAACCGCGACCACACCACGGTCATGTACGCCGACCGGAAGATCAACCAGCTGCTCGCCGAGCGCCGTGCGGTGTTCAACCAGGTCTCCGAGCTGACCAACCGCATCAAGATGCACGCCCGCCAGAACTAGCTGGGCGGCCGTGACCCACCTGTGCACCACTGGTGCGAATCACATCGACGCAAGATGTGGGTCGACCTGTGCGACGCGCCGCGATTCGTCCACAGACCTTGTGGACAGCTGGGGACACCAGTCCCCTGCCCCGGCCCCGTACCCAGGGCGACCCCGTCACTCCACCTCTTCGTCCACATGGCCTGGGGACGGCGAAACCTGCTCTGACCTGCGCAAACAGCGCTCGTCCACAATTTCCACCGCTGCTACTACTACGATCAACCTCTATTTCTGGCCATCCCCGGTGAACATGGCTCCGGGCCCCGACCTGGGGATGACCGACCCGCTCGGTCGACCACTGGGCCGACCACTGGGCGCCTCGGAGACGGCCACCACTCCCCTGCGTCGGCGCCGCGTGGCAGGATTCGCAGCACCCGGCGCCCGACAATGACCGGCCTGCCTTCCCCACCCAGACTTCAGAAGGACTCCGAGTGAAGTTCCGCGTGGATCGCGACGCGTTCGCGGACGCCGTCGCCTGGGCTGCCCGCAGCCTGCCCGTCCGACCCAGCGCGCCCGTCCTCTCCGGCCTGCTCATCGAGGCCGGTCACGAGGGCCTGGTGCTGTCGACCTTCGACTACGAGACCTCGGCCCGCGCGACGCTGACGGCCGAGGTCTCCGACGAGGGCAAGGCCCTGGTCAGCGGCCGGCTGCTCGCCGACATCTGCCGCAGCCTGCCGGCCAAGCCGGTCGACGTGACCCTCGACGGCTCCCGGGCCTCGCTGACGTGTGGTTCGGCCCGCTTCAGCCTGCAGACCATGCCGGTCGAGGACTACCCGACGCTGCCGGACATGCCGGCCGCGTCCGGCACGGTCAAGAGCGACCAGTTCGCCCACGCCGTGGCCCAGGCCGTCACGGCCGCCGGCCGCGACGACATGCTCCCGGTGCTGACCGGCGTCCGCGTCGAGATCTCGGGGTCGACGATCGCGCTGCTCGCCACCGACCGCTTCCGGCTCTCCCACCGCGAGCTCGACTGGAACCCCCACAGCCCCGACGCCTCCCTGGCGGCGCTGGTCCCGGCCAAGGTGCTGGGCGACACCGCCAAGTCGCTGACCGCGGGCCCGGAGGTGACCATCGCGCTGTCGTCGGGCGGTTCGGGCGAGGGCATCATCGGCTTCGAGGGCTCCGCCCCCGGCGGCACCCGCCGTACGACGACCCGGCTGCTCGACGGCGAGTTCCCCAAGGTCCGCAGCCTCTTCCCCAACGAGCACCTCACCAAGGCCCTGGTCGACAAGCTGGCCCTGGTCGAGTCGGTCAAGCGCGTCGCCCTGGTCGCCGAGCGCAACACCGCGGTGCAGCTGGCCTTCGCCGACGGCGTGCTCACCCTCGACGCCGGCTCGGGTGACGAGGCGCAGGCCTCGGAGTCGATCGAGGCCACCATCGAGGGCGACGACCTGACCACCGGCTTCAACCCGCAGTTCCTGCTCGACGGCCTGACGGCCATCGACGAGGCGGTCGTCGAGCTGGCGTTCACCCAGGCTTCCAAGCCGGTCGTGATCAGTGGTTCGATCGGCGAGGACGGCGAGGACCCCGGGTTCCGCTACTTGCTGATGCCGCGCCGCCTGCTGTCCTGACCATCCCTTCACAGGAGGCAACCGAATGCAGCTGGGACTCGTCGGGCTCGGGAAGATGGGCGGCAACATGCGGACCCGTCTCCGCAACGCCGGCCACACCGTCGTCGGCTACGACCACAACCCCGAGATCTCCGACGCCACCAGCCTGGCCGACCTCGTCGACAAGCTGCCCTCACCCAAGGTGGTCTGGGTGATGGTGCCCGCCGGCGAGATCACCCGTGGCGTGATCAAGGAGCTCGGCGGCCTGCTCGGCGAGGGCGACCTCGTCGTCGACGGCGGCAACTCCCGCTGGACCGACGACCAGGCCAACGCCGCGATGCTGGCCGAGAAGGGCGTCGGGTTCGTCGACTGCGGCGTCTCCGGAGGAGTGTGGGGGCTGGAGAACGGCTACGCCCTGATGTACGGCGGCTCGGCCGACGACATCGCGAAGGTGCAGCCGGCCTTCGACGCGCTCAAGCCCCAGCCAGTGACCAGGGCGAGTTCGGCTCCGTCCACGCCGGCGCGGTCGGCGCCGGCCACTTCTCCAAGATGGTCCACAACGGCATCGAGTACGCCATCATGCAGAGCTACGCCGAGGGCTGGGAGCTGCTGCAGAAGGTCGACCTCGTCGACAACGTCACCGAGGTGTTCCGGTCCTGGCGCGAGGGCACCGTGATCCGCTCGTGGCTGCTCGACCTCCTGGTCAACGCCCTCGACGAGGACCCCGGCCTGTCCAAGATCCGCGGCTACGCCGAGGACTCCGGCGAGGGCCGGTGGACCGTCGAGGCCGGCATCGACAACGCCGTCGCGACCCCGGCGATCACCGCCGCGCTCTACGCCCGCTTCATCTCCCGCCAGGACGACAGCCCGGCGATGAAGGCGATCGCCGCGATGCGCAACCAGTTCGGCGGCCACGCCGTGCAGAGCGGGCCGCCGCCCGGCGGCGACGCCCCTACCCCTTGATGGTCTGCCGCCACACCAGCTGACTGGACCCACGTTGTACGTCTCGCACCTCGTTCTCCACGACTTCCGTTCCTACGCCGACGTCGAGGTCGTCCTCGAACCCGGCCCGACGGCGTTCATCGGCAGCAACGGCCAGGGCAAGACCAACCTCGTCGAGGCGATCGACTACCTCTCCCGGCTGACCTCCCACCGGGTCGCGACCGACGCCCCGCTGGTGCGGGCCGGCACCGACCAGGCGGTCATCCGGGCCGCGGTCGTGAAGGACGGCCGCACCGCGGTGCTCGAGGTCGAGATCAACCCCGGCAAGGCCAACCGCGCCCGGGTCAACAAGTCACCGCTTCCCAAGACCCGCGACCTCGTCGGCCTGGTCCGCACCGTCGTCTTCTCCCCCGAGGACCTCGCCCTGGTCAAGGGCGACCCGGCGGAGCGGCGGCGCTTCCTCGACGACCTGCTCGTGCTGCGCACCCCGCGGATGGCCAGCGTGCGCGCCGACTACGAGCGGATCCTGCGCCAGCGCAACTCGCTGCTCAAGACCGCCGGGCACGCCCGCCGCGGCTCGACGTCCGGCACCAGGAGCAGCGCACCGAACTCCTCGCTGGCGACCTCGAGACCTGGAACTCCCACCTCGCCCGGGTCGGCGCCGAGATCCTCGCCGAGCGCCTCGCCCTGGTCGCACGACCTGCGGCCCTACCTCGGCAACGCCTACGCCACGGTCGCGCGCGGGGCGCCTCGCGACGCGGCCGAGGCCGACTACAAGCCGTCCTTCGAGCTGCCGGACGATGCCGGACAGGTCAGGGCGACCGGGGCGCGCTGACCGAGGGCCTGCTCGCGGCCCTCGCCGAGCGCCGCAACGACGAGCTCGACCGCGGCGTCTCGCTCGTCGGCCCCCACCGCGACGACCTGCGTGCTCAGCCTCGGTCCCGGTGGCCCGAGACACGGTAGCTCGGCTTCCGGTGCGCGGCTACGCCAGCCACGGCGAGTCCTGGTCGTTCGCGCTGGCCCTGCGGCTGGCGTCCTACGACCTGCTGCGCGCCGACGGCGACGACCCGATCCTGGTCCTCGACGACGTCTTCGCCGAGCTCGACACCGAGCGCCGGGCCCAGCTGGCCGAGCTGGTCGCCGGCGCCGAGCAGGTGCTGGTCACCGCGGCCGTCGACGACGACGTGCCCGAGAAGCTCGCCGGCACCCGCTTCCGCGTCAGCGGCGGGGAGGTGACCCGTGTCGACTGACGACGACGAACGCGAGCAACCCGGAGCCCGGACCATCGGCCCGACGGCCTCGACCTGGCCAAGAACCTCGCCCGCGCCACGGCGCGCTCGAGCCCGGCCAAGCGCGTACGACGGGCAGGCGCTCGGGCGGTACCGACCGCCGTACCGGCCCGGCCAAGGCGTCCGGCGCGTTCCCCGACGACCGCGACCCCCAGCTGCTCGACGTCACCGTCAACCGGCTGGTCGACGACCACGGGTGGGACGTCGACCTCCGCGTGGCGGGCATGTTCGCGCGCTGGGCCGAGCTGGTCGGCGAGGAGGTCGCCCGGCACGCGACGCCCGAGTCGTTCGCCGACGGCACCCTGGTCGTCCGCACCGACTCGACCGCCTGGGCCACCCAGCTCAAGCTGCTCGCGCCGGCCGTCGTCAGGCGCCTCAACGAGGATCTCGGCCACGGCACGGTCACCCTGATCGAGGTGGTGGGCCCCCACCTGCCGACCTGGAAGAAGGGCGCCCGGTCGGTCCGCGACGGGCGCGGCCCGCGCGACACCTACGGCTGACCACCCGCTCGTCCACAGCCGATCTGCGGGCCTCGCGGACGTATAGGGAGTCCACCGACCCCCTGTGAGGGCGCTCCGCCTGCCTTCACGAGCCGCTCAGGGCCGATTTCGGTGCGTCGTGACCGTTTCCCTGGGGACGGCAACGTGGAATGCGGGCCTCTGCGGGCTATCATGGCCATCGGGTCGCGCGCCACACGTCATCGCTTCGGCGCCGCGACCCGCGTCGTGTTCTTCTCAGTGATGAAGAGGTGTGTGTGAGCGAGGAACCGACCGCCCCCGTTGATCTAGACGTCCCGCAGCCGGCCACACCTCCCGAGGTCCCCGAACAGTGCACCGTCCTGCCCGGCGTCCTGCCGCGCCGACATCAACGGCGACTACGACGCCTCGGCGATCACGGTGCTCGAGGGTCTCGAGGCCGTCCGCAAGCGCCCGGGCATGTACATCGGGTCCACCGGCGAGCGCGGCCTGCACCACCTGATCACCGAGATCGTCGACAACGCCGTCGACGAGGCGCTGGCCGGCTACTGCGACCGCATCGTGCTCACCCTGCGCGCCGACGGCGGCGTCCAGGTCGTCGACAACGGCCGCGGCATCCCGACCGACACCGCTCCCGGCCAGGAGCTGCCCGCGGTGACGATGGCGCTGACGCTGCTGCACGCCGGCGGCAAGTTCGGTGGCGGCGGCTACAAGGTGTCCGGCGGTCTCCACGGCGTCGGCGTCTCGGTCGTCAACGCGCTCTCGACCCGCCTGGTCGTCGAGGTCAAGAACCGCGGCCACCTCTGGCGGCAGAGCTTCCAGCTCGGCGACCCCGACGCGCCGCTCGAGCAGATCCGGCCCCTCGAGGACGGCGAGGGCACCGGCACGACCGTGACCTGGTGGGCGTCGGAGGAGATCTTCGAGACCACGACCTACAACCTGGAGACCCTCACCAACCGGATGCGCGAGTACGCCTTCCTCAACAAGGGCCTCGAGATCGTGATCCGCGACGAGCGGCCCACCGCCGACGACCTGGTCGACGCCGTCGAGGACGACACCGTGGCCGCCGAGGTCGACGAGGCCGGGGCGGCCGCCATCAAGCGCGCCGACGCCGGCGGGCTGGAGCGCGTCTTCAAGTACGACCTGGGCCTGGTCGACTACGTCGCCCACCTCAACCGCAGCAAGACAGGCGGCCAACCCGACGATCATCTCCTTCGAGGCGGAGGCCCCCGAGGGCGCCGGCCAGCACATGAGCCTCGAGGTGGCGATGCAGTGGAACACCTCCTACACCGAGTCGGTGCACACCTTCGCCAACACCATCAACACCCACGAGGGCGGCACCCACGAGGAGGGGTTCCGCGCCGCGCTTGACCGGCCAGATCAACAACTTCGGCGAGGCGAACAACCTGATCAAGAAGCGCGAGGACCGCGTCTCGGGTGACGACATCCGCGAGGGCCTGACCGCGATCGTCTCGATCAAGATGGGCGAGCCGCAGTTCGAGGGCCAGACCAAGACCAAGCTCGGCAACACCGAGGCCAAGGGCTTCGTGCAGCGCGTCGTCAACGACCAGCTCGGCGCCTGGCTGGAGCAGAACCCCGCCGAGGGCGCGCGACATCGTCCGCAAGGCGCAGGCCGCGGCGTCCGCCCGGATGGCCGCCCGCAAGGCCCGCGACCTGGCCCGCTCCCGCAAGGGACTGCTCGGCGGCGGCGGCCTGCCCGGCAAGCTCTCCGACTGCCAGTCGACCAACCCCGAGGAGTGCGAGGTCTTCATCGTCGAGGGTGACTCGGCCGGCGGCTCGGCCCGGCAGGGGCGCGACCCGCGCATCCAGGCGATCCTGCCGATCCGCGGCAAGATCCTCAACGTCGAGAAGGCCCGCATCGACAAGGTGCTCGGCAACGCCGAGGTGCAGTCGATCATCTCGCGCGCTGGGCACCGGCATCCACGAAGAGTTCAGACATCGACAAGCTGCGCTACCACAAGGTCGTGCTGATGGCCGACGCCGACGTCGACGGCCACCACATCAACACCTTGCTGCTGACGCTGCTGTTCCGCTTCATGCGCCCGCTGATCGAGGGCGGCTACGTCTACATGGCGCAGCCGCCGCTCTACCGGCTGCGCTGGAACAAGCCGGCCGAGCACGAGTTCGTCTACTCCGACGCCGAGCGCGACGCCCTGCTGCGCGACGGGCAGGCGGCGGGCAAGAAGCTGCCCAAGGAGAACCCGGTCCAGCGCTACAAGGGCCTCGGCGAGATGAACGCCAAGGAGCTGTGGGAGACCACCATGGACCCCGACCAGCGGCTGATGCTGCAGGTCGGCCTCGAGGACGCCGCCCAGGCCGACGAGATCTTCTCGATCCTGATGGGCGAGGACGTCGAGCAGCGGCGCTCGTTCATCCAGCGCAACGCCAAAGACGTGCGCTTCCTCGATATCTAGTTCTCTAGCAACAGTCCTAGACACCTGTAGATCAAGGCAGAAGAGGTAGATCGTGACCGAGACCCCGACGACTCCCCCTCGGCGGCCGGGTCGAGCCGGTCGAGCTGCAGACCTCCGTGCAGCGGGCCTTCCTCGACTACGCGATGGCGGTCATCGTCGGCCGCGCGCTGCCCGACGTACGCGACGGGCTCAAGCCGGTGCACCGCCGGGTGCTCTACGCCATGTACGACGGCGGCTACCGGCCCGACCGCGGGTTCTCCAAGTGCTCGCGCGTCGTCGGCGACGTGATGGGCCAGTACCACCCCCACGGCGACACCGCGATCTACGACACCCTGGTCCGCCTCGCCCAGCCGTGGGTGATGCGCGCGCCGCTGATCCACGGCCAGGGCAACTTCGGCTCGCCGGGCAACGACTCCGCGGCCGCGATGCGCTACACCGAGTGCCGGATGGCCCCGCTGGCGCTGGAGATGGTCCGCGACATCCACGAGGAGACCGTCGACTTCCAGCCCAACTACGACGGCCGCAGCCAGGAGCCGACGATCCTGCCGGCCCGCTTCCCCAACCTGCTGGTCAACGGCTCGGCCGGCATCGCGGTCGGGATGGCCACCAACATCCCGCCGCACAACCTGCGCGAGGTCGCCGACGGCGCCCGGTGGGCCCTCGAGCACCCCGACGCGACCCGCGAGGAGCTCCAGGAGGCGCTGGTCGAGCGGATCAAGGGCCCCGACTTCCCCAACGGCGCGCTGATCGTCGGCCACCAGGGCATCGAGCAGGCCTACCGCACCGGCCGCGGCTCGGTCACCCAGCGGGCGGTCATCGAGATCGACGAGGACAGCAAGGGCCGCACCTGCCTGGTCATCACCGAGCTGCCCTACATGGTCAACCCCGACAACCTCGCGCTCAAGATCGCCGAGCTCGCCGACATCGGCCGCGTGCAGGGCATCGCCGACGTGCGCGACGACACCTCCGACCGCACCGGCCAGCGCCTGGTCATCGTGCTCAAGCGCGACGCCGTGGCGCGGGTGGTGCTCAACAACCTGTTCAAGCACACCGAGCTGCAGACCAACTTCTCGGCCAACATGCTGGCGCTGGTCGACGGCGTGCCGCGCACGCTGACCATCGACCAGTTCATCGCCCACTGGGTGACCCACCAGATCGAGGTCATCCAGCGGCGGACCCGCTACCGCCTGCGCAAGGCCGAGGAGGACGCCCACATCCAGCGCGGCCTGGTCAAGGCGCTCGACGCCCTCGACGAGGTGATCGCGCTGATCCGGCGCAGCCCCGACGTCGAAGAGGCTCGCGCCGGCCTGATGGCGCTGCTCGAGATCGACGAGATCCAGGCCCAGGCGATCCTCGACATGCAGCTGCGCCGGCTGGCGGCCCTCGAGCGACAGAAGATCATCGACCGGCTGGCCGAGCTCGAGCTGATCATCGCCGACCTCGAGGACATCCTGGCCGACGCCGCCCGGCAGCGGCAGATCGTCATCGACGAGCTGTCCGAGATCGTGGACAAGTACGGCGACGACCGGCGTACCCAGATCATCGCGGCCGACGGCGACCTCTCGATGGAGGACCTGATCCCCGACGAGGAGCTGGTCGTCTCGATCACCCGCGGCGGCTACGCCAAGCGGACCCGCTCCGACCAGTACCGCTCACAGAAGCGCGGCGGCAAGGGCGTGCGCGGCGCGACCCTGCGCGGTGACGACGTCGTCGACCACTTCATCGCGACGACGAACCACCACTGGCTGCTGTTCTTCACCACGGCCGGCCGGGTCTACCGCACCAAGGCCTACAACCTGCCCGAGGCCCAGCGCGACGCCAAGGGCGGCCACGTCGCCGGGCCTGCTGTCGTTCCAGCCCGACGAGAACATCGCGCAGGTGCTGGCGATCCGCGACTACGAGCAGGCTCCCTACCTCGTGCTCGCGACCCGCAACGGCCTGGTCAAGAAGACCCGCCTCGGCGACTACAACAGCCCCCGGCAGGCCGGCGTGATCGCCATCAACTTCCGCGAGGACGACGACGAGCTGATCGGCGCCGAGCTGGTCGAGCCCGACGACGACATCCTGCTGGTCTCGCGCAAGGGCCAGTCGATCCGCTTCCGCGCCGACGACACCCAGCTGCGGCCGATGGGCCGGGCGACGTCCGGTGTCGCGGGGATGAAGTTCCGCAGTGGCGACTCGGTGCTGTCGATGTCGGTGATCCGGGCCGCAGCAGGTCGAGGCCGAGGAGCGGGCCGCGGTCAAGCCGCAGTACGTCTTCACCATGACCGACGGCGGCTTCGCCAAGCGCTCGCGGATCACCGACTACCGCCTGCAGTCGCGCGGCGGCCTCGGCATCAAGACGATGTCACTGGCCAACGAGGAGCGCGGCAACCTGGTCGGCGCCTTCATCGTCGTCGACGGCGACGAGATCCTCTCGATCACCCAGGGCGGCCAGGTCGTGCGCAGCCCGATCAACGACAACTTCCGGCCGACCGGGCGCTCGACCATGGGCGTGAAGTTCGTGACGCCCAAGGAGGGCGACGCCGTGGCCGTGGTGGCCCGCTCGGTCGAGGCCCCCGACGCCGGCGAGGATGACGAGGGGTCCACTACCACACCAGCCGCCGAGAGCGACGCCGACGCCCCCGCCGACACGGGAGATGACGCTGGGCAGGAATCGCCCGAAGTTGGATCGGATGCAACAATCGAGGAGACCCAGAAGATCGACTGGCCGATTCCCCACCCGAGAGTGAGGCCTGATGACGGAGCGACCGACCGAGCAGACGCATCCGCGACTGACCGGGCTGGACGCGCCTGCGAGCAGCGCCCCGATCCTCCCGCCGATGCCTTCCGCTGCCACGACCGACCGCGCCGAGTACCGGCCGCAGACCTCGTCCGCGTCCGACAGCTCCTCAGGCACCTCGACCGGGACATCCACTGGGGGACATCCACTGGGCGACCTTCCCTCGCCGACCGCCTCCAGGAGAAGCTGAGCTCGGTCCGCCAGGCGGAGCGTCCGGCCGACCGGCTCAACGGCGCCCCGGACCAGACGGCCGTCCGGCCGTCGGTGCAGGCCGCGACGGCCACGCCCGAGGCGCCGACCGCGCCGTCGCAGCACGACGGTCCGGTGCTGCCGCCGCCGCCGGTCGCCTACGAGCAGGCTCCGTCGCAGCCCGCGCAGCAGCCGGCCAAGAAGAAGCCCGCTCGCGCCTCGCGCCCCAAGCGTCCGCCGCGCCGGGCCCGTCTCCGGCTGACCCGCATCGACCCGTGGTCGGTGATGAAGACGGCGTTCCTGCTCTCGATCGCCCTCGGCGTGGTCACCATCGTCTCGGTGCTCATGGTGTGGTCGGTCCTCGGTGCCGCTGGGGTCTGGGACTCCATCAACACCACCGTCCGCGACGTCGTCGGCGACCAGGCCTCCACGCCGTTCACGGTCCAGGACTACCTCGGCACCGACCGCGTCATCGGCTTCACCATGCTCGTCGCGGTCATCGACGTGGTGCTGCTGACCGCGATCGCGACGCTCGCCGCGTTCCTCTACAACATGGCCGCGGCGCTGCTCGGCGGCATCGACATCACCCTGGTCGAGGACGAGCACTGACCCTGCTGGTCACGAGACCCGGCGATTGGATGGCGCTCTCCGGCCGTCAGGTATCGTCCTCCCCGGTCGCCGTCCCTCTTACGAGGGGCGGTTGCGCCGCTTCCCGGGCCTATAGCTCAGACGGTTAGAGCGCTTCCCTGATAAGGAAGAGGTCACAGGTTCAAGTCCTGTTAGGCCCACACGACAGCCACTTCACGCCAGCGACGGGAGTCACCCGAATGAAGAAGATCCTGTTCCTCGCGCTCGTCGCCGCCGGCGCCGTCTACGCCAAGCGCAAGCTCGACGAGGGCAAGCACGAGCAGGCCCTCTGGGCCGAGGCGACCGACAACGTCTCCTCGTCGTCCACCTCGGCGGAGTAGTCACTCCCCCATCTGGGGGCCATGGCGCAATTGGTAGCGCACCTGCTTTGCAAGCAGGGGGTTAGGGGTTCGAGTCCCCTTGGCTCCACCGGCCCTGCCTGACCCGTCGCCGTAACGTCATACGTTCTGGTCGCCAGGGCGACCACTTCGTATGACGTCCCGGCCGGTTCTCAGTCGGTGCCGACGACGAACAGGGTGTACTCGCCGTTGGTGGCCAGCACGGTCTGCGGGCCGAGGCGCGGGTCCTGGCCGATCGTGGCGAGGGCGTGGGCGTTCAGGACGATGGCGTCGCCGCGGAGCAGGTAGGCCACCAGCGCCTTCTTGGCCAACGCGTTCTTGGGACCGGTCTCCTCCAACGCGAGGGCCGCACCGCGGACGTCGACGCGGTTTCCGCACCCGTCGGCGAAGCTGCGCGAGAGCGCGTTGACGACGACCAGGTTCATCGGCAGGTCGGCCTTGATGCAGCTGTTGGTCGGCGGCGGCCGCCTGGAGATCCTCCTGGCCGGGGATGGGTTCGACGAGCGGGGGGCCCTGCGCCAGGCGGGTCAGGGCCAGGCACGCCACCAGGCCGACGAACGCGTACACCGGGACCGGGGAGCGCCGTTCGAGCCGCGTCCTCGGCGCATCCGCCGTACGGCGCAGACCGTGAGCGGCGCCGGCGACCGTCAGCGCCGCCGGCACCGCCAGGAAGTCGACGTAGTGGGGGAAGAACGACGGGCTCCACAGCAGCAGGGCAGGCGAGGAACACGAACAGGCAGGCCATCTCGCGGAAGCCGGGGCTGGCGAGGGCGACCACGACGCAGGCCACGAGGACGACGCCGACCACGGCAACGGCCACTCCGGCGAGGACGTCGTTCGCGAGCGAGTCCTTGACTCCGGTCATGGTGCCGAGGCGGTACCAGAGCTCGGGATGACGCCGTGGTCGGCCGAGCTGCGCCTCGATGACGTAGTCCCACATCCGTCCGCGGGAGGCCAGGAACAACGGGCCGTTGACGACCACCGAGGCCACGGCGGCGCCGAGCACCAGACGCCCGAGCCGTCGGGCGTCGCGGCTGCGTCCGTACTCCCAGAGGAAGACGAACACCACCGGTGCGGCCCACCAGATCTTCACGCTGACGCTCAGCCCCAGTACGGCGCCGGCCAGCAGGGTCAGCCGGGCGGCTCGATTGGTTGGGGCCTGCTCCTCGAGAGCGCGCACGCGGGTGAGGAGCAGCAGCCCCGCGACGAAGACGACGTTGCCCAGCGGCTCCAGCCGCGAAGAGAACTCGGCGCCGACGGAGCCCATCCACACGGCGTAGAACAGGCCGCCCGCGAGCTGCGCCCCCACGCCCGCACCGGCGGCACGAGCCACCCGTGCGACGAGCACAGCGCTGATGGCCCCCAGCACGGCGAACAGGACGTTGCCCGCGATGAAGCCCGCGTGGTCGGTGGTCAGCCGCCCGATCCACGCGGCAGGCTGCAGAGCCACCAACGAGACCGGCGGGTGGACGAAGGAGAAGCCCGAGTAGGGGACCAAGCCGTGCGAGACCGCCATGGAACCGGCGTAGTAGACGGCCTGGTCGGAGCCGACGAAGCCGCGGAAACCCCCGCCGAACACCGGCACCAGTAGTCGTGCGGCGAGTGCGACCACGAAGATCGTCGCGTCCACGCCGTAGCGCCGGCCCAGCGCGACCATCGACACCCCCGGGTTCTCCTGCGCGGACCCGGGAGTCTAACCGTGGCCTTGCAGGGAGGCGGGGGACCCGATTCGTCTGCGTCCCTCCACCGCGTTTGCCGCAGCAACCCGCAGACGAATCGGTGTGCCTCCGTATCCTGACCGGGTGTCCGCGGCGCGCCCCATGAATGTCCTGCTGGCGCCGCGCTACTGGGGCTACCACCTCGTCGTCGTCGCGGCGCTGGTCGCCGCCGGCCTGCTGGGCCTGTGGCAGTACCACGGCTGGCAGGAGCGCCGCGCCGCCGAGGCGCGCGACCTGACCCAGGTCGCGCCGATCCCGCTGGCCGACGCGATCGGCCCGGACGACCCGTTCCCGGGCACCCTGGTCGGGCAGCCGGTCGAGGTGCACGGCACCTACCTCGGCAACACCTTCTGGGTGTCGGGCCGCCGGCACGAAGGTCGCGACGGCTACTGGGTGGTCGACTCCGTCCGGGTCGGCGACTCGGTGCTGCCCGTGGTCCGCGGCTGGGAGGCGACGCCCTCGTGGGGTCAGCGCGGTCCCGAGCCGAGCGGGCCCGCCGACCTCGTCGGCTGGCTCCAGCCCTCCGAGAGCACGGGGGCCCGCGACGACGACCCGACCGACAAGCTGCTGCCCCAGCTCCGGGTGGCCGACCTGGCCCAGTACTTCGACGAGGACGTGTACGGCGCGTACGTCGTGACGCGTGACCCGGGCGCAGGAGTGGTGCAGGCCGACCTCGAGCAGCTACCGGACGCCAGCCGGTTCACGGCGTTGCGCAACCTGCTGTACGCCGTGGAGTGGTGGTTCTTCGGCGCGTTCGCGGCGTTCGTGTGGTGGCGCTGGGTGAGGGAGGAGACCGAGGAGCTCGCCGGTCCGGCCACGGAGGGATGAGCGCTGCTCGCGCAGCGAGCCGCTCATGGGCCCCGCTGATTGTGCGCGAGGGGCCGGTCAACTCCCCTGGCCAATCGTCGGTCCGATCCTGCCTGCCCTCCACCAGACAACCAAGCCAGTTGCGAGTATCAACGTCGACAAGGCGGCGTCATCGTTGGAGGGACTTCTCTCCAGGACCCAAGCCCAGCCCGCGAGATGCACACGGTTCGCGCCACCCAGAACTGCTGACGCCGCCAGGTGGAGGGTGGGAGCCACCCAGGCATACGGAACTCCCAGCACGCCAGCCGCTAGTAAGAACTCACCCATGAGCGCGGCCGAAGACACATAAGCCACCAACGCGTACTCCGGGCCTTCCACCCAGAGAGTGACCATGGTGCCGAGGCTCACGATCGCCAACACACGCGCAAGGTTGTAGACGTGGGGTAGGCGTGGCGCTGTTGCGAAGATCTCGCGGGACGGCTCACTGGCTGAGTGCATCGCCAGGGCAGCGCACCACCAAGAGGCGAAGCCCATGGTCGGGGCGGAGATGGGCAGCGTCGATGACTGCGGAAGAGTCACCACACTGGGAAGGGCAGTCAGAGCTACCAGAAGCCCCAACCACCCCGCGGCCACGGACGACAGACGCCAACCCTTGGCCAGGACTTGAATTCTCGCAAGCTGCGTTGAGGCCGTCATCGGGTACCGGGACATTCTGACAGGACCGACGTGATCTGTTGGGAAACCCAAACCTGCTGCGTGGGTGGGTCTGCCTTGGCGATGGTTGTGGCTGCGGGGACGGATCCGGGGTCGAGGCGTTCGAGAAGCCACCCCTGCAGTTCGAACAATGCATCCAGGTTGCTTGGGTTGTCGCAGGCGGGAGACGGAAGCACAGCGGTGACAGCCGCGTCGACGTAGCCGTCTTGTCCCTGCCGGGGGACGGCGTATACGCCCGCCGCGTTTGTATGTGGAACACCTTCTTCGGCGTAGTCGCTCGGAACCACCAAGACGTTTCCGGCCGCCTCGCGGATGACTAACAGCGCCTTCAGACTCGGTTCCAGCCGGTCGCGCGACTGCGGCCAGACGCAGAGGCGAACAGTGTCCTCATGCGCACAGGCAGCGGGAGATTGCAAAGTTCGCACCTGCACGGGTTTCGCGTCCACGACTGACCACCAACCAAGACTCATGAGCACCACACTGAAAAGCGCAGCCGATCAGTAGGCGGTTCGGCGTGAGTGCGGCGGCCGCTGTCGCCGCGGGGATACTCGCCAGAGTCACCAGGATCGGGGCCAGCAGAGACGTGTTCGGTTCAAGGTAGATCTGATAGAAGATCGACGTATACACGGGCGAGAATCGTGAGTCGTTGATGGCGAGCACGTACAAGAGCAGGAAGGTGGCGCCGCATGCCGTCGGCGGGCTGATGGCACTGGGCGCAAGCCGGCCAACCGTCAGCCCTATCGATGCGCCGGCGGTCATGAGCAATATCGCTTGCAGTGGCAGGAGCATGATGGGGACCGACGGCCCTGGGCTCAGTGACGAGTTGCCCAGCAACGCCACCACGCCAAACGCAAGCAGGGACACGAGGCTCCACAGCCACGTTGCGGTTACCGCCAACAGCATGGCCCGACCCGCGCCTCTTGGGGTGCTGCGCGCCAGGTCGGCCACACCCGAGCGATGGAGCATGACCGTTGTTGTCGCGGCACTGGCGACGGTTATCGGTGTCAGATAGAGACTGGCGGTCAAGGTCAAGTTCATGGGGTCTGCCCAGCCGGCCGAGAACGTCCGCGTATCGGTTGTCGCGGCAAGGCCCACGGAAGCGAGAAACGTCAAGACTCCGATGACGAGTGGGGATCCGGACGTGGCAGCTACGTAGATCTGACGTCCCGTTCCTCTTGAGGTGCTTCGAGGAGCGCGCCAGCGCGTCACGTGGCGATGCTTGCGTGAGCGCCCATCATGCGGACGTAAGCATCCTGGACTGCGGCTCCGGTCACTTGGTCGCGATGCTCGACTCCGCAGAATCGCACCACGGGACCAGAGAATCGAAGTGACCCTCCATGAAGAACCAGGACCTCGTCAGCGAAAGCGGCCACGTCCTCGACGAGGTGCGTGGTCATGAGAACGATAGCCTCGGCTGATATCCGCACCAGATGTTGAATGAAGTTGGCCCGCTGCTCCGGATCCAAACCCGACGTAGGTTCGTCCAACAGAAGCAGGCGCGGGGCGCCAACTAATGCTTGTGCTAGTCCGAGCCGTTGTCGCATTCCGCCAGACAGTGTGCGCACCAACTTGTCCGCGCAATCGCTCAACTCCACCACCGAAAGCGCTTGGTCGCTCCGGACGGGCACTTGTCCAGGTGGTACTCGGCGTAGCCAAGCCACGTATCCCAAAAACTCCTGACAGGTGTAACCGCCGAAGGGTCGTAGGTCTTGAGGCATCACCCCGATATGTCGACGGTATTCATCCAGTGCGCTTCCGCTGCTGGGGGTGTAACCGGCGGCAGTAAAGGTCCCTCGCGATGGGCGCAACTCGGTCGCCAGCACCTTGAAAAGGGTGGACTTTCCTGCACCGTTTGGCCCGAGAAGGGCGATCGCGCGGGAAACACAATGACCGTCCAGGCTCGCGAGAGCCTTCTTGTATGGACGTCGATAATCGTATGTCAGGTCGCTGAACGAGAGAGTGGCTGATGGCGTCAGCAAGAACTGAAACTCGCAACCGAGCCGGTGGCTGTGTTCGGCGCCGCCGGCACTCCTGACCAGCCCGACTTCGCGTGGTACCTATTCGAGGACGAGGTGCTGTAACTGCTCGACTGGTAATAGTTGGATCCGACGTAAGCGTTGTACTGGACGTTCGCACTCCTGATGACCAGATCTGTCTGGAGCGTCCGGTTCTGTCGGATTTCAGCAATGTAAGACTGACTTGAGTAGCCCTCCGAATGAGCACACATCCTCATGATGGATCCACCATCGAAGTTGTTGCTGTCACCACTGCCAGATGTTTCGCCGTAGTAGAAGATCACGCTCTTCGACAACGGAACTGAGCCCGTAATGGCTTGCGCGGCCACCGCGGTCCCAGCCACGATGACAACAGCGATGAGGACGCTGCTAAAGGTACGACGAGAAGGACGACACATGTTTTCCACCTTCGAGAAAGTCCGAGTCGGACGTGGAACCGCAGAGCGACGGGCGCGGCGTGGCTGAAACTAGTTCCAAGAACGACCCGATGACTAGCGTCTGTTAACGAGAGTTGACATTCCTTTCCTCCTTCGTGTCTTTCCCGTCACTATCCGGACCCCACTGCGGCGCCCTAGTACGCCGGTTCAGTAGCGTCACCACGATGGAGCTCGGGGACTGTTCGAGACCCTCCTGACGTTGTCGGTGGTCGAGATCGAGACAGATGTGCGAGCAGATAGGGAGCCTGTTCGGCCAGGGACTGCGTCCGAGCGCGGAGGCGTCGGGGATCGCGTGCATGCTGCGGGGTGTGCGGGCCGCCTCTGTCAGCGCGCGGAGTAGGCGGAGTAGGTAGGGTCGCTCGACGTGAGCCGCCTCTTCACCAGCTACCGCGTGCTCGCCTTCGTGGTCGGCGTGCTGCTGGCGATCTGCTCCCTGGTCGCGCTGCCGCTGAAGTACCTCGCGCCCGAGGGCAGCGAGCTCCAGCAGTTCGGCGAGAGCCTGAGCGTGCTGTGGCTGGTCCACGGCTGGGTGTTCATGGTCTACGTCGTGGTCACGTTCCTGCTGTCGCGACGGGCCGGCTGGAGCATCCCGTTCACGGTGCTCAACCTGGCCGCGGGCCTCATCCCGCTGATCATCTTCTGGGTCGAGCGCCGCGTGGTCGAGCGGATGCGTGCCGAACACCCCGAGCTGACCCGGGCCTGAGAAGGTGACCACCGCGTTCGTGCTCGGCGGAGGTGGGGTGCTCGGTGCCGCCGAGGTGGGGATGCTGCAGGCGCTGTTCGAGCGAGGCATCGAGCCCGACCTCGTGCTGGGCACCTCGTCGGGGCCCTCAACGGCGCACTGGTGGCCCGCGACCCGTCACCGGCCGTCATCGAGAAGCTCACCGAGCTCTGGCAGACGGTGGCATCGAGCCGTGAGGTGTACGGCGACCGCCCGCTGCGCACCGTCCGGCGCGCGGTCTCCACCGGCACCCACATCTACTCCTCCTCGCCGATGCGCCGCCGGCTGGCCGAGGAGTTCGGCGACCTGCGCTTCGAGGACCTGCCGGTGCAGTTCCAGGTGTGCGCCGCCAGCATCGAGCGGGCGGCCGAGCACTGGTTCACCTCGGGCCCGCTGGTGCCCGCGATCGTCGCCAGCGCCGCCGTACCCGGCCTGCTGCCGCCCGCCAAGGTCGGCGACGAGCACTTCCTCGACGGCGGCATCGTCAACTCCATCCCGCTCGGTCGGGCGGTGGCGCTCGGGGCCGACGTGGTCTACGTGCTCCAGGTCGGCCGCATCGACCGGCCGCTCCGCGTGCCGCGGCGGCCGTGGGAGGTGGCCCGGGTGTCGTTCGAGATCGCCCGCCGGCACCGGTTCGCCCGCGAGCTGGCGGAGGTGCCCGACGGCGTGGTCGCGCACGTGCTGCCTGCTCGGGGCACCTCGCCGCGCGACGACAAGATCCGTGGCCACCGCGACTTCTCGGGCGTCGGGGCCCGCATCGAGGAGACCTACCGCGCCACCCTGGCCTACCTCGACGACGTCGGGCCCGGCGAGCGATGAGCCGGCGCGACAACTGGTCCGGCCGCCAGCTGAGGCGCCTCTTCACCGCGCCCGCGGTGATCCTCGTGACGGTCCTGATCGGCTTCACGTTCCCGCTGTGGCTGGTGGCCGCGGCGGCGCTGTCTCCGCTGCTCCCCGGGCGCTGGCGTCCGCTGCGGGTGCTCTGGGTGACGATCCTGTACCTGGTCTGCGAGAGCGTGCTGCTGGTCATCCTGTTCGGGCTGTGGGTCTCCTCAGGACTCGGCAGGCGGATCAGGACGCCGTACTACGAGGGCATCCACTACGACCTGGTGCAGGGCTTGCTCTGGATCTTCTTCCGCGAGGCCCGGCGGGTGCTCAACCTGACCATCGAGACCGCCGGACCGTCGCCGGACGCACACCCCGGCAGGCCCTTGCTGGTGTGCTGCCGGCACGGCGGGCCGGGCGACTCGTTCATGCTGATCTACGCGCTGATGCACTGGTACGACCGCGAGCCGCGCGTCGTCCTGAAGGACACGCTGGCCTGGGACCCGGCCATCGACGTGCTGCTGCACCGGATCCCCGCGCGGTTCATCACGCCCAACCCGGGCGCCGGCGAGCGCATCGAGGACCAGATCGCCGAGCTCGCCAGCGGGCTCGACGAGAACGACGCGTTCGTGATCTTCCCCGAGGGTGGCAACTTCACGCCGCGCCGCCGCGAACGCGCCATCGAGCGGCTCCACAAGCTCGGCATGCACCGGATGGCCGACCGTGCCGAGGCCATGACCAACGTGCTCGCCCCGCGGCCAGGAGGCTTCCTGGCCGCGCTCGACGCCGCTCCCGAGGCCGACGTGGTGATGGTGGCCCACACCGGCACGGACCACATGCTCACCGTCGGCGACGTCTGGCGCGAGCTGCCGATGGACAAGCGGCTGCTGATGCAGTGGTGGCAGGTCCCGCGCGCCGAGATCCCGGCCGACCGCGAGGCCCAGATCGAGTGGCTCTTCGGCTGGTGGGAACGGATCGATCTGTGGATCGACGAGCACCGGGCGGAGGACCTGCCGGCCCGGCGCGCCGTTCGCGCACTACCGCTGACTGAGCGGACGGGAGCGGGAGCGGGGGAGCAGCTGCACGGCCAGCGTGTCGGTCAGCCAGGCGACGTACTTCTCCTCGCTCCAGCCGTAGCGCTGGAGGGTGAGGTACGTCGCCGCCGAGGAGTACATGAGGAGCAGGTCGGTGGCGTCGCCGGCTTCGAGGCCCGGCCGAAGCCCGAACCTGTCGGCAATGACCCCGACGACCTGCCCCAGTCCCTCGCGCCGCAGCTTCTCGCCGTGGGCGACCACCGCCACGGCGTCGGGCTCGTGGGACGCGGAGTCGGCCACTTCCTTGATGGCAGCCGAACGGCTGAGGATCTCCGTGTTGCCCCGGACGAACGCCGCCAGGGCCTTGCGCCCCGACCGGGCCGCGACGATGTCGGCGAAGAACGGCTGCTCCGTGGGTGGTAGGCGCTCCGGCCCGAGTACGGCGAAGTCGAAGCACGCCTGCAAGAGCTCGGCCTTCGTGTGGAACACGAAGTACACCGTCTGGACTGCGACTCCGGCACGGTCGGCGATGTCGCCCATCCGCGCACCGCCGTACCCGGCCTCGGTGAAGACCTCGATCGCGGCGCGGATCGTGCGCTCCCGTGTCGCGGCCGCCTGCTCGCGGCGGGACTGCCTCGGGGCATTGACAGGGGGCGTCACGAGGCCCAAAGTATCAGGAGTGCTTCACTAGTGAGTCCCACTAGTGAAGATCTCAGATCAAGGAGGGACCATGACGTCACCAGCCGCCACCTCAGTCGCCTCGGACCCCTGGGAGATGGCCCTCATCCACCGCCTCATCCGACGCGGCTTCGAGCAGGCCAGGGAGTCGGTGCTGGCCCCTGGTGCGGCCGGGCGAGTGGCGCCGGTGGCGGAGTACGTCCGCTTCCATCTCGACGGGCTCCACGCCCATCACTCGACCGAGGACGAGCTGATCTGGCCCGTCCTTCACGACCGGGCGTCCCTGTCGGACGCCTTGATCAGCCGCATGGAGGACCAGCACGCCGGCGTGCATGACGCCCTCGAGACCACGCGCGCCGAGCTGGAGGCCTGGAGCGCCTCACCGACCGCGAGCAGGGCGCAGTCGCTGGCGAACGCTCTCGACACCGTGGTCGACCGACTCACGACCCACCTCGCCGAGGAGGAGCGCGACGTCGTACCTCTGATCGCCGCCCACGTCACGCAGGCCGAGTGGGAACACGGCGGACAGGTGTCCTTCGGCAAGTTCACACCGAAGCAACGGTTCATCGCGATGGGCGAGATGCTGTCAGCCGCGGACCCGGACGAGGCCGCCCGGATGCTGGCCGGGCTCCCGGCCCCGGTCAAGCTCCTGTGGGCCCTGGTCGGCAGGCGCAGCTACGAACGTCTGCTCTCCCAGGTCCGCGGCTAGAGGGGCGTTCGCCGGCCGACCTCGGCTGGAGTCAGCCGAAGGAGCCGCTCAGGTGCAGGGTGCCCTGCGCGACCTCGCTGCCCAGGGTCGCGTCGACCTCGAGCTCCAGCACGGGCACCGGGTCGCAGCTGGCACGAGCGACCACGACGGAACCGGCGGCGCCCTCCTCGGCGCTGGAGACCTCGTTCGCCCGATGCCTCGGACGGCGCGACCTCGGGGTCGAGGGCGAACAGCACGAAGGCACGGCTGTCGGAGCTCCCGTCGTCGGAGTTGTAGGGCAGCTGGAACGTGCGCCCGTCGACCTTGTCGACGATGCCCTCGAACAAGAGGAACGGCTGCTGCGGCGGCTCTGCCGTCAGGACCCATGTCGCGGGGGCTGGACAGCCAGATCCGCTGCGGTCCCTTCGAGCCCGCTCAGCTGCCTGGCCGAGGGGCCCCTCGCAGCTGAGGGTCAGGTCGGACAGCTCGTACGTCGACCCGTCCGGCCTGGTCAGCACGAACGACCCCGTCGCGCTCAGGGACGTCCGTGGCGACGGTGTACGCCACCGTCGCCGCTCCCGAGCAGCACGACACCGCTGACCACTCCGGCCGCCACCAGGCCGGCCGCGCCGACGACGCCGACGCGGCGAGCGCGCCGACGAGCCCCGGCGCGGCGCTCGACCCGTGCGGCCACGTCCGGCGGCGGTGCCAGGGCGGTGGCGAGCCGGTCGTAGGCCTCCTCGATCGGCTGGTCGGACGCCTCGTGCGTCTGATGCTCGGTCATCTCATGCCTCTCCACTCGTGGTGCGCAGCGGTCCGTGGTCGCGGGCGTGCTCCCGCAGTCGTTGGAGTGCCGCGGGAGAGCTGGCTCTTGACGGTCCCCTCGGAACAGCGCATCCGGTCGGCGATGGTGCGGACATCGAGGTCCTCGACGTACCGAAGGGCCAGCGCCGTCCGCTGCCGCGGCGTCAACGTCCGCAGCGCGTCGACCAGCCAGCCGTCCAGCTCGCCGACCACCTCGACGGGTGTCGACGCGTCGGCGCGCGTCAGCAGCGGAATCTCTCGCTTGAGCCGCCGGATCCGGTCGATGTTGAGCCGCACCATCACCGTGCGCGCATAGGCGGCCGGCTCCTCGAAGTGCATCCGGTCCCACCGCTCCGCGATGCGGACCAGCGTCTCCTGGGTCAGGTCCCACGCGTCGTGCGGGTTCGCCGTCAGCGCGTGGGCCAGGCCGAGGAGGGCCCGCGCCTGCGCGGCGGCGAACTGCTCGAAGCCGTCGGTCGCGTCTGGAGCTGAGGTGGGTGGCATGGTCGGCCCTCCCGTGCGGCCGTGCCGGCGAGGTTCGCCTGCCTCATCTTGACGGTGGGAGCGGCCGAAACGTTGAGGACCGGTCCGAATCACCGAGTCGCGCCAGGCGAGGCGTCACACCCGTCTTCACACGGTCACGCGATGTCGTGGTGCCTCGACCCGGCGACCGTCGTCGGGCCAAGGACCGGAAGGCAAGCGCAATGGCACTGTTCATGGACGCCCACACCATCGAGGGCGGAGTGTCGGTCGGAGACGTCGCGGCGGCTCACCAGGCCGACCTGGCGACGCAGAACGCGTACGGCGTCGACTACCTGCGGTACTGGGTGGACGAGGCGGCGGGCAAGATCTTCTGCCTCGTCGAGGCCCCGGACGCCGAGGCCGCGGCGACCGTGCACCGCGAGGCCCACGGCCTCGTCGCAGACGAGATCTATGCCGTCGTCGAAGGCGCCTGACCCACGCGGGCGCGGTGCGACTCGGGGAACCGCGCAGCGTTCCCGCGCGTACCCACCACACCGCCATCACCTGCCAAGACACAGAGACAGCAAGGAGCACACCATGGACCTGATGAACGGGCACCTCGCCCGCCTGATGATCGAGGCGCAGATCGCCGCGGCGGACGAGAGCCGAGCGGGGCGCGTCATCGAGAAGGAACGACGCGCCGAGCGCCGCCGCAGACGACGGCTCGCACTCGAGCACTGGTGGCGCGGCTGGGTCGCGAACGGACCAGAGATCGGGTCGTGGCGGCTCCTGCTGGCTGCGCCGACGCGAGTCCTACCGCCGTCGGTCGAGCTGGCCCAGGTGCTCGACGAGGCGGCCCACCGGGTCGCGGAGCTGGGCACCGGATCGGAACGTCGCCTGCTCGAGGCGATGGCCGAGGTCGCGGGGGAGTCCGCACCCGGCGCCGCGGCCGCGCTGGTCGACCCGGAAGGCAGCGAGGCATCTCGTCTGCGCGCGTTCGGTCTCGTGCACGCCCACCTGCTCGAGGAGCTGGGAGAGCGCGAGCACGCCTGGCTCCTCGACCTCCTCGCTGGAGGAGACAGCCTCGTGAGCCCCGGCCGCGTGGCCTGATGCGTGCACCGGCCCTCGCAGCCGGGCCGCGGCGCGGGGCAGGTGCCCCGGTTCGCGTGCGAGGCTGTCCGGCGTGAGCGCGACCGAGCCCGAGGCAGCTCGGGTCCTGCCGTCGACGCTGGTCGTCCAGCTGCTCGGCCGGCCGCGCATCGAGGTCGACGGGGAGCCCGGCTATCGCTACCGAAGTCGCAAGAGCTGGGCGCTGCTGGCGTTCCTGCTGCTCGCCGAGCGGCCGCCGACGCGTAGCCAGCTCAGCTCGCTGCTGTTCGCTGAAGCCGATGATCCCCTGGGGGCGCTGCGCTGGTGCCTCGCGGAGATCCGCCGAGCGCTCGGTCCGGCGACCGTGCTGGACGGCGACCCGGTCAGGATCTCGCTGCCCACCGGCACCACGGTGGACGTCGAGGTCCTGGTCCGCGGCCACTGGAGCGTTGCCGTCGGGCTCCGCGGACTCGGCGACGACCTGCTCGACGGCCTCGTCATCCAGCACGCCGAGGCCTTCGAGTCCTGGCTGCTCTCCGAACGCCGCCGGCTCGCGGCGGCCGCGGAGTCGATCCTGCACGAGGCAGCCCTCGGACTCCTGGCCCGCGGAGACCTCGACCGAGCCCGCGACCTGGCTGTCCGGGCTGCCCTGATGAGCCCCTTGGACGAGAACCACCAGGCGTTGCTCATCAGGCTGTACCGGCTTGCCGGCGACGACGATGCCGCCCAGCGCCAGTACGACGCCTGGGCCTCGGTCGCCGCGCGCGAGCTCGGGGCGCCGCCTGGAGCCCCTGTCCTGCTGGCGATGCGGGAGGGACCGCGCATCGCGCGCGAGGGCGAGGCCGCCTCGATCCAGGCGGTGACCGAGGCGGGCTCCGCCGCCGTGTCCGCGGGCGCCCTGGTGGCCGGGGTCGCCACCTTCGAGAACGCCGTCAGGCTCGCCGACCGCAGCGGAGCCGACAGCGACCGCATCCAGACCCGTCTGGTGCTCGCGGAGGCGCTGATCCACACGCTGGGGGGCCTGGACGAGGCCGGGCTGGCGACGCTGACCGAGGCCGAGCGCATCGCCGTGGCCAACGGCGACCGCGAGGCCATCACCGAGGTGCGCGCAGAGGTCGGGTACGTCGACTTCCTGCGAGCCCGTTACGACCGCGCCGAGCGGTCGCTGAGCCACGTACTGGCCGAGGACGCGACCTCGCCCTCGGTCCGCGCCAAGGCGCTGACCTACCTCGGTTCCGTGGCGAGCGACCGCGCGGAGTACCCGCGCGCCACGAGCCTGCTGCATGGCTGCGGTCAGCGCGTCGCGCGAGGTGGCCGAGCCTCGGCGCGAGGCGTTCGGCCTGTCGATGCTCGGCCGGGTGAGCCTGCTGCGCGGAGATCTCGAGGAGGCCATCGAGATGCTGACCGCGGCCGGCGACATCGGCGAGCGCGACCACTGGCTCTCGTTCCTGCCCTGGCCCCAGGCCATGCTCGGGCAGGCCCGGTTGTCGCAGGGCGACCTCGAGGCCGCCGCGCGGACCCTCGAGCAGTCGTTCGCGCGCGCCTGCCAGATCGGCGACCCGTGCTGGGAGGGGATCTCGGCCCGCGGACTGGCCCTGCTGGCGGAGGCGCGCGGCGAGGTGGACAGGGCTTTCGCCGAGCTCCTCGACGCCAGGGCTCGCACCAACCGCTTGGCCGACCCGTACGTCTGGCTCGACGTCCACATCCTCGATGCGCTCTGCGAGATGGGACGACGGCACGGTCACGCGCTGACTGCTACCTGGGCGGACGCCATGCTCGACCGTGCCTCGCGCACCGGCATGCGCGAGCTGACCGTGCGGGCGATGCTGCACCAGGCCGCATCGGGGATCCAGCGGGACGCCGGAGCCGCCGCCATCCTCGCCGGCGACATCGACAACCCCGTGCTTGCACCGCTCGTCGAGGCCGTCGGCGCACACTGACCGCGGCGGCGTCTCTCACACCCGCTGTTCGCTGCTCAGCCTGCACGCTCGACGGCCGTCGGTCACGCAGGTCGCCCGAGACGTACGGCTACTTCTTCTTGGCGCCCTTGTCCTCGACCTCGACGACGTCAGCCGGGTCGTCGGGGGTGGTGACGTCGTGGGGCTCCTCGACCGCGTCGGCGATGGCCTCGGCGGGGTCGGCGCCACCCGGGTCGTCACCGGCGGCGCCCTCGGCCGCCAGCCTGGCCATCGGGTCGTCGGTCGCGAGCGGCTCGTCGGAGCCGACGCCGGGGGCGAGGTGCGCGCCACCGGCGGCCGACGCGTACCCGTGGTGGCGCTGGTGGTCGAGCTCGTCGAGCCGGCCGACGCGGGCGGGGTGTACGACGACTGCCAGTTGTCGGTCTCCGGCTTGGGACGCAGCTTCTGGTAGACGAAGCCCGCGGCGGCCGCGAGGGTGCCCCAGAACAGCAGCTTGCGGAACTTGGAGCCCTTGCGCTTCGGCGGCTCGCCCTTCACATCGGCGACCTTGGCGGCGGCGTACTCCTTGCCCGACGCCGCGAGACCGACGGCGCTCGCGGCACCCGCGGCGGCGGCGGTCTTGGCCTTGGGGATCGCGACCTCGCGGGTGGCATCGGCGATCTCGCCGGCCAGCACCTTGCCGTCGGCGATCAGCGGAGCGGCCTTGGTCTTGGTCTCCTTGGCCATGACCGTGGCTCCGGCCGCGGCGTCCTTGCTCAGGTCGCGGGCCCCCTCGACGACGGTGGCGACGGCGTTCTCGATCACGGGGCGGGCTGCGACGAGAGCGTCGGATGCCTGGTCGATCAGGGACTGGGACTGCTTCTTGCGGAGTGGCATGGACAACGCCCTTCTGTCCTCTAGTAGATGCAATCGATCATGCCGCACTGGTCCAGCCCCCGGCGAGCGCCCCTAGGGGTGGGGCCGTCGCGGTCGCCCGGCTCGATTCACGCCGGTCCACGGCCGCGGCGGCCGGCGTGGGCCGACATGGCAGGATCGGGAGCGCACCCACCTCTGTTCACCGGGAAAGGCAGACATGGCTGACCTGCAGGCCGTCTTGAAGACCAACCGAGGCGACATCACCTTGAACCTGTTGCCCAACCACGCCCCCGAGACCGTCGACAACTTCGTCGGCCTCGCCGAGGGCACCAAGGACTACGACACCGGCGACGGCCGCACCGGCCCGTTCTACGACGGCCTGGGCTTCCACCGCGTCATCCCGGGCTTCATGATCCAGGGCGGCTGCCCCCAGGGCACCGGCACCGGCGGCCCGGGCTACACGTTCAAGGACGAGCCCCACCCCGAGCTGACCTTCGACAAGCCCTACCTGCTGGCGATGGCCAACGCCGGCCCCGGCACCAACGGCTCGCAGTTCTTCATCACCGTCGGCGCGACGGCGTGGCTGAACTTCAAGCACACGATCTTCGGCGAGGTCGCCGACCAGTCCTCCCGCGATGTCGTCGACGCGATCGCGACCACGCCGATCGGCCGGGGCGACCGCCCTGTCGAGCCCGTGGTGATCGAGTCGGTCCAGATCAACCGCGGCTGAGACCGGATCCCGAGGCGACCCACCCATGTCCGAGCCCGCGCAGCCGGGCGCGGTCCCGACGTGCTACCGCCATCCCGACCGCGAGGCCTACATCAAGTGCCAGCGGTGCGGCCGGGTGATCTGCCCCGACTGCATGCGCGACTCGGCGGTCGGCTTCCAGTGCCCCGAGTGCGTCAAGGAGGGCTCGCGGTCCACGCGCAGCGGGCGGACGGCGTACGGCGGGCTGCGGCCGAGCAACGCGGGGATCACCTCGATGGTGATCATCGGCATCAACATCGCCGTCTGGGTGGCCGTCCTGGCGACCGGTGGCCGCAGCAGCCGGCTGCTCGACTACCTCGTGCTGCGACCCAACGGGCTGTGCGTCATACCCGGCATCGGCGGGCTTCGAGATCAGCCAGCCGGCTGTGCAGCGCTCAGGGCGGGACCTTCCTGCCCGGCGTCGCCGACGGCGCCTACTGGCAGCTGGTGACCTCGGCGTTCACCCACGTCGAGATCTGGCACATCGGCTTCAACATGCTCGCCCTGTGGGTGCTCGGGCCCGCAGCTGGAGCTGGCGATCGGGCGGACGCGGTTCATCGCCCTCTACCTGCTCTCGGCGCTGGCGGGCTCCACCCTCGTCTACTGGGCCAGCCCCGAGTACGGCGCTCGACCGCTCGGCGCGTCGGGGGCGGTGTTCGGGCTGATGGGCGCCCTGCTCGTGATCGCCTACAAGGTGAAGGCCGACGTCCAGCAGATCCTGATCTGGATCGGCATCAACGCCGTGCTCACCTTCACGATCTCCAACATCTCCTGGCAGGGACACCTCGGCGGCTTCCTGGGCGGCATGCGTGATCGCCGCGATCCTGGTCTACGCGCCGCGCCAGCGCCGCACCCAGGTCCAGGTCGTGGGCCTGGCGGTGTTCGCGCTCCTGCTCGTCGTCGCCATCGCCGCTCGCACGGCGAGCCTCACCGCCTGAGCCCTGCCCCGCGCGGGACGTCATACGTTCTGGTTGCCCGGGCGACCACTTCGTATGACGTCCGGCCGCGCCACCCTGAACTACACGCGTGTAGTTATCCCCAGGGTCATCCCCAGCTGTGGACGATCACTCCCAGCGCGTGGCGTAGGAGAACCCGACGGCCATGAAGCCGATGCCGACCATCAGGTTGTACTGCTCGAGGTCGTTGAAGACCGGGATCTTGTCGAGGTTGGTGCCGGTGAAGACGTAGTAGGTGCAGATCCACAGCAGGCCGAGGATGAAGCAGGTCAGCATGGTGATGACGACACCTCGGTTGCGCCCGAGCGGTGTGGACGGGTGGGCGGCGACGACCAGCCCCACGAAGATCAACCCGAAGCCGATCAGGTAGTTCCAGTTCTCCAGGTCGGCCATGAAAGCCGGGCTTGCCGGGCTCGGGAGCGGGGAAGACCGTCGGGTCGACCCGGACCACGATGTAGTAGTAGGCCATCCACGCGATGCCGAGCACCACGAGCAGCACGGCAACGACGAATCGTGGCGTGAAGATCGGCCCCCGCTGGGGGTCCAGGAAGTCCGACTTGGACCGGGACAGGGACGGCACTGGGTGGCTCCTCGACTGCGTTCGTGATACGGGTCCCTCGCGGGGCTCGGGCTACCTTAGTCGCCATGACCGAGGGTGCCGACGCGAGCCCCGGCCCCGACGAGGGACCGGACGCCGTACCGGCATCCGACGACGCGCCGCCCGGCACGCCCCGGACGGCCGTGGACCGCGTGGCGCGTGGTGACGCCGCTGGCGGTCCTGGTCAGCGGCAGCCTGTTCGCGGTCAGCGCGCTCAACAGCGGGGGCACCGACCTGCGCCCGGGTCGCTACACCGACCTGGCCGGGATGGTGCGCACCGAGAGCCGCGAGTACGACGCCCTGCGCGACCGCGTGGCCCAGCTCACCGACGAGGTGGCGGCGCTGACCGCCTCGGTCGACAACGCCGAGGTCGAGCAGCTGCGCGCCCAGGCCCGCGCCCTCGAGGGACCCGCCGGCCTGGTCGAGCAGACCGGTCCGGGTGTCACCGTCGTGCTCAGCGACGCGCCGCCCGAGGTCGCCGAGTCGAGCCAGCAGGACCCCAACCGGCTGATCGTGCACCAGCAGGACATCCAGGCCGTGGTCAACGCGCTGTGGAAGGGCGGCGCCACCGCCGTCACCATCCAGGGCCAGCGCGTGGTCAGCACCACCGGCATCAAGTGCATCGGCAACAGCGTGCAGCTCCAGGGCGTGCCCTACTCCCAGCCCTACACGATCTCCGGCATCGGCGACCCCACCATCCTCGCCGCCGCCATCGCGAACGACGACTACCTCCAGCTCTACCGCAGCGACTCCGCGGAGCCCGACATCGCCGTCGGCTGGCAGCTGGCCACCGAGCCCGAGATCACCGCCCCGCCGTACGACGGCCTGCTCGACATCACCTACGCGGTACCCGCTCGCCTCTGGCTGACGCCGTTCCGGCTGTCGGCTGGTCTGTCAGGTGCGACGAGCGCCAGCGACGAGCCTCGAAACCACCTGGCTCGCCTCGCTGGTTTCGAGGCTCGGAGCGACTGGCCGCCCTCACACCTCAACCACCGGCAGGTGGCACGGCGTGGGGGGCAGCTCGGTCGATGGGGACTCGGTGGGCAGGGTCTCGGTCGGGGTGACGGTGGGCGAGGGAGTCTCGGTGGGTTCCTCGAAGGTCGACACCACGATCGTCACCGAGTCACCCTCCGGGCGCTCGGTGCCGCCGGGCGGGTTCTGCTCGATCACCGTGCCCTTCGGCTCCTCGGTGTCGGACGACGTGGTCACGAACGCCTTGAAACCGGCCTGCTTCAGCGCCTGCGTGGCCTCCTCCTCGGTCATGCCGACGACGTCCGGCACCTTCTCGGGGCCGTCGGAGAAGAAGACCGTGATGCGGGTGCCCTCCGGCACCTGCTCGCCGGCGGCCGGGCGGGTCTCGACGACCTGGCCGCGCGGTTCGTCGGAGTCCTTCTCCTCGAACGTGGGCACCAGGCCGGCGCCCTCGAGCGTCGCACGCGCCGTCTCGCGGTCCTGGCCGACCACCGAGGGCACCGACGTCATCGGCTTGCCCGTCGAGACGGTGATGGTGACGGTGGCGCCGGGGTCGACGAACGTGTCGCGGTTGGGGTCCTGCCCGATCACCTTGTCGCGCCCGACCTCCGGGTCGGGGACGTACTCAGGCTGGCCGACGCTGAGCCCGGCGTCGCCGATCGCGGCACGTGCCTGCGACTCGGTCATGCCGATCAGGTCGGGTACCTGCACCTGCACCGGAGGGTCCTCGAACAGCCGGGGGAGCAGCACCGCGCCGCCGACGATCAGCGCCACCAGCAGCGCGCCGAGCAGGACCAGCAGGCCGGTGCGGTTGCCGCGCCGGTCGTCGTCCTCGGGCGGCACCGCCTGGGTCGTGATCGTCGACTGGGTGAGCGGATCGTCGGGCTGCGTCGGGTGGTACGGCGGGACGACGGTGGTCGGCTGCTCCGGCGGGAGCGGCGGCGCGGTCGCCCGAACGGGGTGACCGGCGAGGTAGCGCTCGATGTCGGCGCGCATCGCGGCGGCCGACTGGTAGCGGTCCTCGACCCGCTTGGCGAGCGACTTCATCACGATGGTGTCGATCTCGGGCGTGAGCGAGGTGTCGTGGTCGGACGGCGGGACGGCCGGCTCGCGGACGTGCTGGTAGGCCACGGCCACCGGGCTGTCGCCCACGAACGGCGGCCGCCCGGTGAGCAGCTCGTAGAGCAGGCAGCCGGCGGAGTAGACGTCGGAGCGGGAGTCGACGGTCTCGCCGCGGGCCTGCTCGGGGGAGAGGTACTGGGCGGTGCCCACCACGGCCGCTGTCTGGGTCATCGACGAGGAGGCGTCGGAGATCGCGCGGGCGATGCCGAAGTCCATCACCTTGACGTCGCCGCTCGGGGTGAGCATCACGTTGCCGGGCTTGATGTCGCGGTGGATGATCCCCGCGCGGTGGCTGTAGTCGAGCGCCGCGAGCACGCCCGAGGTGATCTCCAGCGCGCGCTCGGGCAGGATCTTGCGGCCCTCGCGCAGGATGTCGCGCAGCGTCCGCCCGGCGACGAACTCCATCACGATGTAGGGCTGGGCGATGCCCGACCCGTCGGTGGCGAGCTCCTCGCCGGTGTCGTAGACCGACACGATCGCGGGGTGGTTGAGCGAGGCCGACGACTGCGCCTCGCGGCGGAATCGGGCCTGGAACGTCGCGTCGCTGGCCAGGTCGGTCCGCAGCCGCTTGACTGCGACGACGCGGCCCAGGCGGGTGTCGGTGCCCTTGCGCACCTCCGCCATCCCGCCGCGGCCGAGCAGCTCGCCGAGCTCGTAGCGCCCGCCGACCAGCGTGGGCCCGTGATGACCGTGCTGGCTCATCGGTGACTGACCTTCCTGTTCGCTTTCGTTGGCCCAGCCGTCCTGGGGGACGAGCGGCGTGTCGAGACCCTCATCGGATCACCGCCTCCATCACGGCCCTGGCGATCGGCCCGCCCAGGGCACCGCCGGCGATCTCACTGGTGTCCTTGCCGGGAACACTCTCGATCATCACAGCAACCGCGACCTGCGGGTCGTCGGCCGGCGCGAACGAGACGAACCAGGCGTACGGCGGCTTGCCCTCGACGCCGCTCTGCGCCGTACCGGTCTTGCCGGCCACCTCGATGCCCTCGATCGCGGCGTCGTCTGCGGTGCCCTCGTTGACAGTGGCGACCATCAGCTTGGTCAGCTCGTTGGCCGTCGTGGGGGAGACCGCCGCGGATAGTTCGGTGGGCTCGGTCTTGTCGAGGATGTCGAGGTCGGCCGACTGCACCTCGTCGACGTAGTAGGGCTTCATCACCGTGCCGCCGTTGGCGATGCCGGCGGCGACCATCGCCATCTGCAGCGGCGTCGCGCGCACCTCGAACTGGCCGAAGCCCGTCTGGCCCGTCTGCGGCTTGTCGGTGCCGGGGGGGTAGACCGAGATGGCCTGCGGGCCGAGGTCGTCGAGGTAGTGCTCGTTGAAGCCGAACGCCTCGGCCTGCTCGAGCATCGCCTCGGCGCCCACCTCGATGGCCAGCTGGGCGAAGGTGGTGTTGCACGACCATGCCATCGCCGTCTCGAAGCTGATCTGCTTCGGGTTGCATTGCGAGCGGCCCTCGTTGTCGATCAGCCCGGTCTCGCCCCGCGTCAGGGGCAGCTGGTACGTCGCCCCGGCCGGCACCTGGGACGAGGCGTCCCAGTTGCCGCTCTCGATCGCGGCCGCCGCGGTGACGAGCTTGAACGTCGACCCCGGCGGCAGCGTCATCGAGATGCCCCTGTTGAGCAACGGCTGGGCGGGATCCTCGTTGAGCTGGTCGTAGTTCTCGGCCACCGACGCGAAGTCGTGGGAGGCCAGGAGGTTGGGGTCGTAGGTCGGCAGCGAGACATTGGCCAGGACCTTGCCGGTCGACGGCTCGATCGCGACCACGGCGCCCTGGACGTCAGGGCCCAGCGCCCGCAGCCCGTCGAAGGCCGCGGTCTGCGCGTCGGGGTCGGTGGTCAGCGAGACCCGCCCACCCTCGGTGTTGTTGCCGTTGACCAGGTCGACGAGCCGGGTGACGAACAGCCGCGAGTCGTCGCCGGACAGCACGTCGTTCTGGCTCTGCTCGATGCCGGTCTGGGAGTAGTAGGAGAACCAGCCCGTGATCGGGGCGTAGCGCAGCGGCAACGGGTAGGTGCGCTGGAACTCGTACTCGTCGTCGGACTCCACGCTGACCGCGACGGCCTCGCCCGCCACCAGGATCGCGCCGCGCTCGCGCGAGAAGGCCTCCTGGATGATGCGGCGGTTGCGGTTGTCCTTGTTGAGCGCGTCGGCCTGCCAGTACTGCAGGTACGTGGCGTTGGCCATCAGCGCCAGGAACAGCAGCATGCAGAACATCGAGATGGTGCGGATGGGCTTGTTCATGCGCCGCTCCCCTCTCCGTTGGTCGAGGAAGGCGCGTGCCCGACCAGCGGCTGGCGATAGGTGGTCATGCCATCTTCACCACCTGGGTGGCCTCCTGGTCGGCGTCGTCGTCGGTGGCCAGCGACGGGGCAGGGCGGCGGGCGTGGTCGGAGATGCGCAGCAGCAGCGCGATCAGCACCCAGTTGGCGACCAGCGACGAGCCGCCGTACGACAGGAACGGCGTGGTGAGCCCGGTCAGCGGGATCAGGCGGGTGACGCCGCCGACGACCACGAACACCTGGAGCGCCACGACGCTGGCCAGGCCGACGGCCATCAGCTTGCCGAAGCCGTCACGACAGATCAGCGAGGCGCGGAGGGCGCGCTCGACGATCAGGCCGTACATCAAGATCACCGCGATCACGCCGGTCAGCCCGAGCTCCTCACCGATCGCGCCCATGATGAAGTCGGACTCGGCGCGGGGGATGCGCTGGGGCATGCCGCCGCCCAGGCCACGGCCGAGCAGGCCGCCCCAGCCCATGCCGAACATCGACTCGACGAGCTGGAAGCTGGTGGCGCCGTCGGCGTCGGAGTAGAAGTCGAAGGGGTGCAGCCAGGTGTCGACGCGGACCTGCACATGGCCGAAGAGGCGGTAGGCGAGCAGGGCTCCGCCGAGGAACAGGCCGCCGCCCACGATCAGCCAGCCGGCGCGTTCGGTGGCGACGTAGAGCATGATCAGGAACAGCCCGAAGAACAGCAGGCTCGAGCCCAGGTCCTTCTGGAACACCAGGATGCCCAGGCTGATCAGCCACATCAGCAGGACGGGCCCGAGGTCACGGCCTCGCGGCAGGTCGACGAAGAGCACCCGGCGTCCGGCCAGAGCGAGGGCGTCGCGGTGGAGCACGAGGTAGCCGGCGAAGGCGACGACCAGCAGCAGCTTGGCGACCTCGCCCGGCTGGAAGCTGAACGGCCCGAGGTGGATCCAGATGCGGGCGCCGTTGATGGTGGCGCCGAGCCCGGGGACCATCGGCATCAGCAGCAGGATGATGGCGAGCAGACCGCTGGTGTAGGTGAACCGCTGGAGCACGCGGTGGTCGCGCAGCACCAGCAGGGTGAGCACGAACAGCGCCACTCCCAACGTCATCCAGGTCAGCTGCTGGCGCGCGAAGGTGGTGCCGTCGGCCAGGTCGAGCCGGTGGATCACGGCGAGCCCGAGGCCGTTGAGCGCGGCGACCACCGGCAGCAGCACGGGGTCGGCGTACGGCGCCACGAACCGCACCACGAGGTGCGCGACGACGACCAGGGCGGCCAGCCACCCGCCGTAGGCGATCAGGTCGGTGGGCACCTCCCCGTCGACGCCGAGGCCGACGGCGGCGTAGGCGCCCACGCCCACGGCCAGCGCGAGCACGAGCAGGAACAGCTCGGCCCCGCGCCGTCGGCGGTGCACGAACTCCATGATCATTCCGGACTGGCTCATGGCGCCTCGCTCGCCGGAGCAGTGGTCGCCGACGGTGACGAGCCGTCGGTCGAGCCTGTCGAGACCCCTTCGGTCGGTGATGCGGCCCCGGTCGGCTCGTCGCCGGACTCGTCGTCGCTCAACGACTGGTTGGCAGCAAGGCGGTCCACGGCGTCCCGGGCGTCGGTGAGGCTGTCGGCGTCGATGCCTTCGCGCACGGTCGAGGCGTCGTAGTCGGAGAGCCGGTCGATGCTGACGTTGGTGGTCTCGTAGGGCTTCGACAGGTTGATGCCCGGCAGGTCGGCGTTCAGCCCGCGGTAGATGGTCACGGTGCCGTCGTGGTCGCCGACGAAGTACTGCCGCTGGCTCCAGGAGTAGGCCGCCGCGCCGGCCATCCAGATGAGGCCGAGGACGGCGATCCCGGCGAGGACGCGTCGTACGAACAGGAAGCGGCGAGGTGGCCGCGGGGCGTAGCGCACCTCCTCCGGGTCGACGGGGTCGGCCTCGATCGCGAACGGGAAGCTGTCGGGGATGTCGGCACGGACCGGCTCGAGCTCGCCGGTGTCGCCGGCTCGATGGCCGCGGAAGAGCTGCGGCATGCCGGGCACGTGCAGTCTCCGCTTGAGGTCGGCGGCGGCGCCGACCAGCATCGGCTGCTGCTCGCCCGCGATCGACTCGTCGGCTTCGTCGACGATGTCGACCACCAGGCAGGTGACGTTGTCGGTGGTGCCGGCCTCGAGGCTCGCGCGGACCAGCTCGATGGCGGCGTAGTCGGGGGTGCTCATCGACAAGATGTCGGCGAGGCGGCCGTCGTCGAGCACCCCGCTCGCGCCGTCGCTGCACAGGAGCACGCGGTCGCCGAGCTCGAGCTCCACGTCGAACAGGTCGGCGTCGATGTCGTGGACGCCGTCGATGGCCTTGAGGATCAGGTTGCGGTGGGGATGGGTGCGCGCGTCCTCGTCGGTGATGCGGCCCTCGTCGATCAGGCTCTGGACGAAGGTGTGGTCCTTGGTGAGCTGGCGGATCGAGTCGCCGCGGAAGAGGTAGGCGCGGCTGTCGCCGACGTGCCCGAAGGTCAGCTTCGTCGCCGTCGAACAGCGCCATCGTGGCGGTGGTGCTGGTGCCGCTCAGGCTCGGGTCGTCGTCGACCAGCTCGGCGATGCGGTCGTTGGCGCGGTGCAGCGCGCCGGCCACCTGCGCGCGCATGTCGTCGCTGGGCTCCTTGTCGAGCTTGCGCAGCTGCCCGATGGCGGTGGCGGAGGCGAGGTCGCCGCGGGCGGCGCCGCCGACGCCGTCGCAGACCGCGATCATCCACGGGCCGACGTAGCCGGAGTCCTGGTTGTCCTTGCGGACCCGGCCGACGTCGGAGATCGCGGCGTAGCGGAGACGGAACGCCATCGGCTACTTCCTCAGCTCGATCACCGTCTTGCCGACCCGCACCTGGGTGCCCAGGGTGAGCGTGGTCGGCTGGGTGATCCGGGCGTTGCCGATGTAGGTGCCGTTGGTGGAGCCGAGGTCCTCGACGAACCACTGGTCGCCGGACGCGGCGATGCGGGCGTGGCGGGTCGAGACGTAGTCGTCGTCGAGACGGATCGCGGCGTCGGGCCCGCGGCCGATGAGGATCGGGGCCTCGGCGAGCTCGGCGCGCTCGCCCTGGTTGTCTCCGCCGACGACCAGCACATGGGTGGGAGCGCCGCGGCGGGCCTTGGCCTGCTTCGGCGGCCGCTGGGCGCGCTTGGCGGCGGCCTGCCGGGCGCCTTCGGGCATCCGGGCGCCGAACATGTCCGAGCGGATCACCGACAGCGCGGAGAGCACGAAGATCCACAGGATCGCCAGGTAGGCCAGGCGGATCAGGAACAACGTCAGCTCAGACATCGTCGCTCCCGGGGTAGCGGCCTTGCTCGGCGCCGGACTCGGCGCCGGACTCGTCGCCGGACTCGTCCTCGGTGACCCGGACCGTGATGGTGGTGGCGCCGATCTTGACCCGGCTGCCGTCGTGCACGGAGGTGCGCTGGATGCGGTGGCCGTCGACGAGCATCCCGTTGGTGGAGCCGAGGTCGCCGACCTCGATGTCGAGCTCGGCGCCGCGGTTGAAGACGAGGAACTCGATGTGGCGGCGGCTGACCCCGGGGTCGTTGATGCGGACGTCGGCCTCGGTGCCGCGGCCGATGACCAGCCCGGGCGGCATCAGCGGGTGACGGGTGCCGTTGACCTCGATCAGGGCGCGCGGTCGCCGTGACCGGGTGACGTTGCTGTTGCTCGTGACGGCCGCCTGCGCCCGGCTCTTGATCCGAAAGCGACCGGTGGTCAGGTCGTCGGCGCTCTCGAAGGCGATCGTCACCGGCCCGGGGAACACGTAGTGCTGATGGTCGGCGTGCTCCGTCAGCTGCTCGGTCAGGTCCTGCACCAGCGTCGAGTCGTACGGCGCCAGCCGCTCGAAGTCGGTCTGCGCGAGCTCGACGTGGAAGTCGTTGGGCACCGCCCGCCGCTGCCGGCTGAGGATCTGCGCGTTGTTGTCGCACTCGCGCTCGAGGGCGGCGGCGATCTCGACCGGCTGCACCGCACTGCGGAAGACGCGGGCGAACGCGCCGTACACCATGCCTTCGAGCCGTTGCTCGAACCGTTGCAGACCGCCCACATCCGCCTCCTTCCCGGCACGCCAGTGACAACCCAACCGCGTGCCGGGTCGTCCTCGATCGTAGCGAGAGGCCTTCCGCCGTTTGAGGAGGTCGCACGGCGACTCCCTCGTTGGTCGAGGAGAGCCGTCAGGCCCGTCACGAGACCTCCCGGGGGTCACCGGGGCCTCGTGATGGTCGCCGGGCGACCTCCTCGACCGACGCGGGTGACGGTTTGGGCGGTCTCCTCGCGCTGGGATACCCTCAGCACGCTTCTGGCGCGAGTGGCGGAATAGGCAGACGCGCACGGTTCAGGTCCGTGTGTCCGAAAGGACGTGGGGGTTCAACTCCCCCCTCGCGCACGTGAGCGGCTGGCCCCGGGTCGTCGATCCGGGGCTTCGTCATTTCCGAGCTGCTCGCGTGGCGGTGCGCACGGCCGGTGTTTGGTGATCGCCGTCGCTTCGGCCCCGTTCTGGAAGCGGTACTGGGAGCCGGACAAGGGGATGCAGCTCTGCCGACCGGGGGTGTGGCTCGGCGGACTACAACGTGCCCAAGGCGGCCTCGCGCCTGAGCCTCGGGTAGTAGCGTCTGCCCGGAGCCTCGGGTTGGTGTGCTGGTCGAACGAGGGGCGGCGGCGTGAACGGGTGCTCGGTATGCGAGGCGGTGGTGCCTGCCGGCGCCAAGTTCTGCCGCGACTGTGGGGCCCCGGTCCAGGCACGTTCCTGCCCCTCATGCGGCACCGCGTCCGGCGGCGGCAAGTTCTGTGCGGAGTGCGGGGCTGTCGTGGACCCTGCTGCGTCGCGCCATCGGCTGCCGGCGCCTCAGTCCGCTGAACCGGTGGCGGAGCGGCGGGTGACGTCGGTGCTGTTCGGGGACCTAGTGGGGTTCACGCCGTTGTCGGAGAGCAAGGACGCCGAGGAGGTCCGCGAGCTGTTGTCGGCGTACTTCGCTCAGTGCCGCGTGATCGTCAGGCGCTACGGCGGTGTGGTCGAGAAGTTCATCGGCGATGCGGTGATGGCGGTGTGGGGCGTGCCGGTCGCTCACGAGGACGACGCCGAACGCGCTGTGCGGGCCGGCCTGGAGCTGGCGGCGGCAACGGCAGCGATGGGCGGCGAGGTCGGCGCACCGGGGTTGGCCATGCGGGTCGGCATCGTGACCGGGGAGGTCGCCGTCACACTGGGTGCGACGGCCGAAGGCATGGTGGCCGGAGACGCGGTCAACACCGCGGCGCGCGTTCAGTCCGCAGCCGAGCCGGGTCGGGTGTGGGTCGACGACGCGACCCGATCGCTGGCCAGTGCCGCGATCACCTTCACCGACACCGGCGAGCACCCGTTGAAGGGCAAGGCCGAGCCCGTCAGGTTGTGGGCGGCCGACATGGTGGTGGCCGAGGTCGGAGGTGGTCAGCGAGTCGACGGGTTGGAGGCTCCTTTCACCGGGCGGAGCGCCGACCTTCGCCTGGTCAAGGACCTGTTCCACAGCACCGAGGAGTCGCGTCGACCCAGGCTCGTACTCGTGGACGGTGAGGCCGGGATCGGCAAGTCCAGGCTGGCGTGGGAGTTCGAGAAGTACGTCGACGGGCTGGCGGCGGGGGTCCTCTGGCACCGGGGGCGTTGCCTCTCCTACGGCGACGGGGTCGCGTTCTGGGCCTTGGGCGAGGCGATGCGAGCCCGGTTCGGGCTCGTCGAGGCCGACACCGGCGAAACCGTCAACGAGCGGCTGGAAGCAGGGTTGGTCGAGTTCGTGCCCGAAGAGGCCGATCGCGACTGGCTGCGACCGCGGCTGGCCGTGCTGTTGGGTACGGGCGGCGGGTCGTCCTTCGCGCGGCAGGACCTGTTCGCGGCGTGGACGGCGTTCCTCGAGTATCTCGGCGCGGAGGGCGAGATGGTCGTGCTCGTGGTCGACGACGCCCACTATGCCGACGAGGGCCTGCTGGACTTCCTGGACCACCTCCTGGCAACCGCCCAGGCGCCGATCTTCGTCCTTGCCCTGGCCCGTCCCGAGCTGCTGGCGCGACGTCCGGCGTTGGGTGGGCGGCGTACGAGCGTGGTGCGCCTCGACTCGCTCGACGAGGTGGCTATGGGCAACCTCGTGGACGGGCTGGTGGCGGGCCTTCCCGCCGGCTCGCGGGCGGCCCTGGTGGACCGGGCCGAAGGAATCCCGTTGTTCGCCGTGGAGACGGTGCGGGCGTTGATCGACCGCGACCTCGTCGTCCCCCGGGAAGGACGATACGTCGCCGCCGAGGGTGCCGACCTGGACCTCGACGTGATCGGCGCACCGGCGTCGCTGCAGGCCCTGGTCGCCGCCCGTCTCGATGCGCTGACCACGGTCGAGCGGAAGGTCGTCACCGACGCCAGCGTCCTGGGCGCGTCCTTCACCGTCGAGGGCCTGCTCGCGCTGGGCACGGACGAGGACATCGAGAGCGTGCTGGAGTCGTTGCGCCGCAAGGAGATCGTGATGGTGCAGACCGACCGGCTCAGTCCCGAGCGCGGTCAGTACCGGTTCGTCCAGTCGGTGGTCCGGCAGGTCGCCTACGCGACCCAGTCCCGTCGCGACCGCACCGCCCGGCACCTCGCCGCGGCCGACCACCTCGCAGCCCTGCCCGACCCCGGGGACGACCTCGCGGTGGTCATCGCCCAACACCTGCTCGACGCCGTCGACGGGGGTGCCTCGGACGCGCCGAAACGCATCGACCTGACAGCCCGGGCCTGCGCCTACCTGGAGAGGGCTGCACTCAGGGCCCGCCGGGTGGGCGCGACGAGCGACTCCCAAGACCTGTTCGAGCTGGCCATCGCGCACACCGAGGGGGAGAGCGACCGCGCGCGCCTGCACCTGTTCGCCGCCGACGTCGGCGACGACGCGGGGCACTTCGCCCAGGCCCGCACCCATGCCGAGACCGCGGTCCTGCTCTACGACCGTGTGGGCGACCCCGTCGGGGCTGGACGTGCGGCTGCGGCGCTCAGCTACTCCACACTCGGCGGCAACGCGGCCGCGGCGGCCGCCATCGCCGAACCGAGGTGGCGGGCGCTCGACGGCGTGGCCGGAGCCGAACGAGCCCGGTTCGAGCTGGCTCGCGCCCTGAGGCAGGCGCACGCCTACCTGGGGGAGTCCAAGACCGAGATCCAGTTCGCAGGAGAGATGCTCATCCTGGCCGAGGCCCTCGACGAACCGGAGGCCGTCGCCACAGCACTGGGCGCCCTGGGCACGGGGTACCTCACCCTGGGCGCCTATCGCGGCGGCGTCATCCTCCTCGAGAGTGCGGCCGGCATCTCTCGAGAGCACGACCTTCCCTTCCCGCTGGCCCGCGCGCTGAACAACCTGGCCGCGTTCCTGAACGGCCGCGACCTGGCGGCCGCGCTCCGACACGCGCAGGAGTGCGCCGAGGTGGCGCGTCGAGCCGGGCTGCAGGGCTCGGCCGAGAACGCCATGGTCAACTACGCGATCGGCCTCTGGTGCGCGGGACGACTCGTCGAGCTCGCCGAGATCATTCCGAACGGACTTCGAGCCACCCAGCCGGGGATGGTCTTCACCTGGTGGGCCCTCGACGTCTGGCTGGCCGACGCCGCGGGCACGACCCCGCCACCACCACTCGACGAGCCGGACACGGACGCGCAGAGCGACCTGGCCTGGCGGACCTCCGGCGATCTGTCCCGCGCCCTCACCACCGGCGACCGTGCCGAGGTGGCTCGGATGGCCCCGGTGGTCCTGGCCCATGCGATGGCCGCGGCCGGCATCGACGACGACTTCTTCGTGCTGTGGCCCCCACTCGTGCTGGGCGCGCTCACGATCGGTGACCTCGAGCTCGCCGACCGCCTCCTCGCGCCCGTGGCCACCGCACTGCCCGGCCGACGCACGCCCGCCGTCACCGCCCAGTGGCACCGGCTGCGCGGCCTGCTCGCCGCGGCCCGCGGTGACGACCCTCGGACCGTCGAGGCAGCGATGCGAGACGGGGTCGACGCCCTCGCCGCCTTCGGCGCCGTGGGATTCCACGCCCAGGCCCAGGAAGAGCTCGCTCGCTGGCTCCTCACCCAGCACCGCGAGGACGAGGCCGAGCCGCTGCTGGCGTCCGCCCGCGCGACGTACCTTGAGATCGGCGCCACCGGCTGGCTCACCAGGCTCGATGCGTGGCAGACCAGCCAGGCGCCGACCGCCTCGACACCCCTGCAGGCGACGACCCATTGATTCGGGTCACTCGTCGAGAGCCACCTCGGCCGCTGCGCGCCCGAGGCACGCGTGTTCGGGCTATCTCGGAGCGTCTCGTTCGGACGGCCGACCAGGTGCTGATGATCGAGTGCAAGTCGGGATCGGTGACACGGACGTACGGCAACCAGCCCGTTGGACAAGGCACGGCAGAACAGCAAACGCCTCGACCAGGTCCTGACCGACATGGGAGTCGGCTGCGCCGCACCTACCTACTCGTGCATCTGCGTCAAGAGACTGACGAGGGGCTGGAGGAAGCGCTCGCCGGCTCGAGCCACGAGTTGACCGCCCTGGAGCCGAACCAGCTGCGGGCACACGTGAACCGCTTGGCCAACGCCGTGACCTGACCCGCCGGGGCGGTGCGCCGCAGGCTCGGACATCATGCGTCCACGGGTCAGTCTGCCGCGGCGATGTCGCCGGCTGCGGCGCGGCTCTTCCCGCAGGTGCGGTACTTCCAGGCGCCGTACTTCCAGGCCTTGCCGCCTCCCGTCCACCTGATCCGGCACTGCTGCGGCGGCTTCGTCGGCTTTCCCGTGGGTTTGACCGTGGGTGTGGCGGTCGGGGTCGGGGCTGCCGTGGTCGTCCCGGTGGGCGCGGACGTGGGCCCGGACGTGGGCCGCGGACGTGGGTGCGGACGTGGGTGCGGACGTGGGTGCCGACGTGGGCGCGGACGTGGCGGGAGTCGAGGGAGTCGTGGTGCCGGCCAGCCAGGCGGCCTTGGCGTTGTCCCACACCGACACGTCGGTGGTCAGCGTGACGCCAGGGGGCAGGACGTTGGCACAGTCCCCCGCACTGGCGTACGGCTGCGCGCCGGTCCACACCAAGGTGACGTTCTGGTAGGTGCCGGCGGGCCACTTCTGTGACTGGCAGGACGAGTACGACGGCATGTCGAGGCGGAAGACGGTGTCACGCACGACGACGGTCGCCGCGGCGGCGGTGGACCACTTCCAGATGCCGTAGGAGCCCAGCCACACGTTGGGGGTTCCGGTCGTCTTGCACCGCCCCCGGGACACGTGCGTCGCCGAGCAGTAGTTCGGGCCCAGGGGCTGGGGCTGCACGTACACCAGGGAGTCGGTCAGCGTGAAGGTGCTGGCGCCGGTCCCGTTCTGGGCGGTGCTCGCGCCCGAGGGTCGCTCGGCGAAGGCGGCGAAGCAGCCGTCGAACAGGGAGCGGGTGATCACCAGGGACCCGGGCAGCTGGCTGGTGCCGCTGCCCCCTTCGTTCTCGATGCAGTCGTCACGGATCGACTCGGCTCTGACGGAGTCCAAGGTGACCACGGAGTCGGCGCGGGTGAAGTTCGGGTCGAAGGCGTCCTCCACGTCGGTGACGCCGGAGTCCACGATGGTCAGGTAGTTGCCGGGGGTGTTGGTGAAGGTCTGCCGGAAGCCCTCACTGTCGGCACCTGGGGCGCCGCCGTCCTCGCCGTTGTACCACTGGTCACGGGTGGCGGAGCGGGGGATGTCGCCGTTGACGGTGCCGCCGGAGATGCAGCCGCGCGTCCACGAGTCGGACCGGACCGGGTAGGTCACGCCGGTGCGGTTCCAGACGGCCTGACGGAGGTTCCAGGCACCGTCGGTGTCGCTCTGGTTGATGCCGGCGCTCTGTGCTCCGGTGCGGGTCAGGCTGGTTGCCGGACAGGCATGAGCGGAGCTGGTGGACTGCTGGGCCAGGACGAGGGAACCTGCCACGACGACGGTTGCGAGCGCGGCTGTGGGCAGAGTTGTACTGAGTGCGGACACGGGGGGATGTCCTTTCGGGGGGTGCGGCATTTTACGTCGCGGATCGCGTCGGATGACTGAAAACGCGCTATGTCGCTGCGCGCGGTGCACGACCCGTCGCCGACGACACCAGCCAGAAGTGCTCGTCGCCGGCGGCGATGTCCTTCTCCTCGACGATACCGGAGGCCCCGCGCGTAGAACTTCATCGACACGACGTCCGGCTCGAGGCGGCTCCACTCGAGGGTGCGCACGATGTGGTCGTAGCGGCCGCTCGGTGTGACGACGTACGGCAGCCGCTGCACGACCCAGGCCTGGTCCTCGGCCTCGCCCTTGGCGAACTCCATGTAGCGCGGCCTCGACGGCCGTGGGTCGGCCGGCATGATGATCCCGGCCACGGCACCGTCGACGCCGGCCTCCCACGAGCCTTCGCGGCTCTCGAGGTTGCCGTCCTCGTCGTACGTCGCGGTGTCCTCGCCGAAGTACCAGACGTTGCCGTCGAAGTCGGCGGCGTACCAGTCGTCCGTCGCCTCGGCGAGGCTGCCGTCAGGACGCCGTACGACGTCGCGCACGACGGTCGTCTCGACGCCCGCGACCAGCCGGGTCTTGCGTGGTGATCCGCACCGTCTGCTTGAACTTCTCGCCGTCACCCGTGCCGCGCAGCCGGGTCACCAGGCCCGGCGTCAGCGGGTAGTACGGGTTGTCCGTCGGGTGCTTGAAGAGCTTCGGGTCGGGGTTGGCCGGGGCCGACGCGGCTGAGGGAGGACGGCGCGGCCGCGCTCGTGGTCAGGAGTGCTGCGACGGTGGCCGCCGAGACGGCCAGGACGGCGATGCTTCGAGTTGGTGGACATGTGGTCCACCGTGCCGAGCGCCGCTGAAGCCAGCCTGAACTGGTGAACCCGTCAGGGGACGACGACGAGCTTGCCCTTCCTGTGCCGGGTCATGCTCGCGCGATGGGCCTCGGCGACCTCGGTGAGGGCGTAGGCGCGCTCGATCGGGATGTCGATGGCGCCCTTCTCCAGCAGGCGCAGCGCCTCGGCGCGGCCCCGTGGCCGCACCTCGTCGCCAGGGTCGGCGCCGGGACCGTTGCCGATCAGGTGGATGCCCAGCTCCGGGGCGCGCGCGAAGGCGGCGATGGTGAGCACGCGGTCGCGGTCGGGGACCAGCTCGATCGAGGTCTCCAGGGCCTCGTCGGTGCCGACCAGGTCGATGGCGACGTCGACCCCGTCGGGCGCCAGGGCCCGCACCCGGCCGATCAGGTCACCGTCGGGGCCGTCGCCGTACGCCACGGGTTCGGCGCCCAGCGACCGCAGGTAGTCGTGCTTGGCCGGACGTGCCGTGGCGATCACCCGGGCCCCGCGCTCGCGGGCCAGCTGGACCAGGACGGTCCCGACGCCGCCCGCCGCGCCGTGCGCCAGCACGACGTCACCGGCGCCGACGTGGGTCTTCTCGAGGGCGTGGTACGCCGTCCCGGCCGCCACCGGCACCGACGCGGCGACCTCGAAGGAGACGTTCGCCGGCTTGGGGAGCAGCCCGGACGCGGGCACCAGACGTGCTCGGCGTAGCCGTTGCCGGGGATGTCCGAGGCGACCACCTCGTCGCCGGCTGCGAAGCCGGTCACGCCCGGGCCGATGGCTTCGATGACGCCGGCGACCTCGTAGCCGTAGGTGTGCAGGTCCTCGGGGTCGTCGGAGTGCACGCCGTCGTAGTGGTACCAGTCGATGGGGTTCACGCCGATCGCCCGGACGGCGAGGCGGACCTCTCCCTCGCCGGGTTCCGGGGTGTCGACCTCCACCAGCTCGAGCTGGTCGGGGCCGCCGAAGTCACGAGGCTGCACGAGGCGGGTCACGCCGGCAGCAACACCCCGCGCCCCGGACGTCATTCCTCGGCTCGGGCCACCCAGTCCAGCACCTCGGCGGTGAAGTCCTCGGGGCGCTCCATCGACGGCAGGTGCGCGACGTCGGACCACTCGACCGCGCGGGCGCCGCGCACGCCCTGCAGGACCGCCGCGGCGGCCATGCCGACCGCGTCGACATCGAGCCCGCCTGAGATGACCAGCGTCGGTGCCACGATCTCGTCGAGCCGTTCGGTCAGCGGCGGGTCGAGCTCCTGCTCGGCCTCCCACACCTCGTCCGGCCAAGCGAGCATGACGTCGAAGGCACGGCGTTGCATCACCGCGACTGCTGCGCGCACGTCGTCAGGCGACTCCTCGGGCGTGCGCGCGCCGTCGACCCACGCGCGCAGGTTCTCTTCTACGGCGGCATCGACGTCGCCGCGTTCCAGGGCCGCGTTCTCCGCGTCCCAGAAGGCGCGCAGGGCGTCGGTCTTCCCCACGAACAGCGCCCCACCCGGCGCGGCCAGCACCAGTGACGCAGCCAGCGACGGGCGCCGTACGGCGACCTCGGCGGCGACGCCGGCACCTTGCGAACACCCCACGAGGTGCGCCCGCTCGACCCCCAGCGCGTCGAGGGTGGCGAGCACGTCCTCGGCGTGCGACCAGGCGCCCTCCGGAGTCGTGTCGGACTCCCCGAACCCGCGCAGGTCGACGCGCACCACGTCGTGGGTGGCGGTGAGCGCCGGCCAGATCGGGTCCCACATCCGGCGGTCGGCGATGCCGGCGTGCAGGAGCAGGAGCGGGGTCTTGCCGGTCGGGCCGGAGCGGTCGTGGGCGAGCATCGTCCCGCAGCCAACTCCGCCGGTCGGCCCACGGCAACGGGTATCGCGTCGGCAGGACCAGCCGGAAGTGCGCACCGGGCGGACGCGCCGACGAAGGACAGCGTCCCGCCGTGCCGCTCGGCGATCGTGCGGGCGATCGAGAGCCCGAGGCCGGTGCCGCGGCGGCTTCGCGCCGCGTCGCCGCGGTGGAAGCGCTCGAAGACCGCCTCCTCCTGCCCGGCGGCACGCCCGGGCCGTCGTCGACCACGTCGACCAGGACGCCCGTCCGGATCGCGTCGATGCCCGCAGCACGATCCGGCCGGCCGCGTGGGCCACGGCGTTCTCCACCAGGTTGCGGACCAGCCGCCGCAGCTCGCCGGGGTCGCCGACGACCGGCGCGGCGGAGACCGCGGAGGTGTCGACGGCGGGCCCGCCGAGGCGGCGTACCCGCGCGGCCTCCTCGAGGACGACGTCCTCGAGGTCGAGCGGCTGACGGGTCCGCGGCCGCTCGTCGTCGGTGACCACGAACGAGCAGGTCGCCGACCAGGGAGTCCATCTCGTCGACGTGGGCCAGCAGGTCGCCGCAGCAGCTGGTGCGTCGTCGACGCCGTCGGGGTGCGCCATCGCCACCTCGAGCTGGGTGCGCTGGGCGGTCAGCGGGCTGCGCAGGTCGTGGGAGACGTCCGCGACGAACCGACGCTGCCGCTCGCTGGCCTCCTCGCAGCCGCTCCAGCATCCGGTTCATCGTGGCCGCCAGCCGGCCCACCTCGTCGCGGCGGTCCTGCGCCCCCGACACGCCGCGACAGCTCGGCCTCGGTGATGGCGTCGACCTCGGCACGGATCCGGTCGAGCCGGCGCAGCGCCCGGCCGACGAGCAGCCACGAGACGCCGACGAGCAGCAGCCACACCAGGGGTACGCCGACCACCAGCACCGACCGGAGGTTCTGGGTCGCCTCCCGGACGGACTCCAGGCTGGTGCCGACGTACGCGCGGACGCGGCCGCCGTCTGCCGAGGGACCGGTCGAGGTCCACAGCCGGTACTCCTCGGTCTCGTCGTCGTCCGGACCGACGATCTCCTCGAGCTGCAGCCCTCCGGTTGCCGGGTCGTCGGTGAGGGGCGGCGCGCCGGCGGCGTTGGCGGATGCGGCGACGACCCGGCCCTGCTCGTCCACGACCTGCGCGACCGAGTCGTCGGTGACGTTGACGAGGACGCGCGGCAGGCCGCCCGACTCGGCGAGCGTGAGCAGGTCGGCGACGCGGGAGCGCGCCAGGTCGTCCGCCGAGCCGGCCAGCCGGTGCCGGAGCACGGCATCGAGGGTGACCGCGCCGCCGACCAGCAGCACGGCCGGTGACGACCGCGACCAGCAACGTCGTCCGCGTCCGCAGGCTCACGGCTCAGCCGCCCTCGGGGTCGAGCCGGTAGCCGACCAGCCGCACCGTCTGCAGGGCGGCGCGCCCGAACGGCTCGTCGATGCGCTGGCGCAGCTGCCCCACGTAGACCTCGACGATGTTGGGGTCACCCTCGAAGGAGAAGTCCCAGACGTGCTCGAGGATCGTCGCCTTGGGCAGCACCTCGCCGGCTCGCCGCATCAGGAACTCCAGCAGCGAGAACTGGCGCGGCGTCAGCGGCGATCGGCTGCTCGCCGCGCCACACGCGGTGCTCGGCCGGGTCGAGGCCCAGGTCGCCGGCCGCGAGGACAGTCGGCCGCTCGGCGCCGCCGCGGCGCAGCAGGGCGCGGATGCCGGGCCATCAGCACCACGAACGAGAACGGCTTGGCCAGGAAGTCGTCGGCTCCCGGCGTCGAGCGCCCGCGCCTCCTCCGCAGGCCCCGAGCGCGCCGTGAGCATCAGGATCGGCACCCAGTTGCCGGCCTGGCGCAGCCGCGCGCACAGCTCGTCGCCGGCGAGCCCGGGCAGCATCACGTCGAGGACCAGCGCGTCGTAGGCGTTCTCGGTTGCGAACCACTCGCCGTCGGTCCCGGTCGAGCGCGACGTCGACGGCGTACCCCTCGTCCTCCAGCCCGCGACGTACGGCACGCGCCACGTGCTTGTCGTCCTCGACCACCAGGATCCGCACCTTCCGAGGATCCCACTGCCCGCTGAAGCCCCGCTGAACGCTGCGCTGAGCCGGGAGTCCCGCGCGGTTCAGGGTGGCTTCAGGACCGGGCGCACGGAGTAGGTCGGACATCCAGGCGGAGGGCGCACCATGGGCGACATGAGGAAACGTGCGGCGGCAGTCGGTGGCGGAGCGGTCCTGGTGACCCTGCTGGTAGGGGGCGGGGTGGCCGCGGCCGGCGGCTTCGAGGCGGGCGAGGAGGACAGCCACGACTACACGCAGGCGCAGGCCGACGACGCGTCCGCAGCGGCGCTGGAGGCGACCGGCGGCGGCGACGGTCAACTCCGTCGAGCGCGACGACGAGAACGGCGCGACCTGGGAGGTCGAGGTCACCAAGACCGACGGTACGACGGTCGACGTGCGGCTCGACGAGAGCTATGCGGTCGTGGTGATCGAGGGCGACACGGAGGACGCGGGCGAGGACGCCGGCGACTGAGCCCGCACGCCGCGATCACCAGGCCGAGCGCGGCGTAGCCGAGCAGCCAGACGCCGATGGCGATCCGGCCGGCCACCATCGGGCCGAACACGGCCGGGAACATCACCACGAAGACGTAGACCCCGAGCGCCGAGCAGCAACCAGCGAGCCGGGCCGTCGAAGAGGCCGACGCGCACGGCGGCGATCCCGGCCACGACCGGGCCGATGCCCAGCAGGATCATCGGCACGCTGTAGAGGGCGCCGACCAGCTGGCCGGTGGAGTCCGTCAGCAGCGCGTCACCGGCCGTGATCGCCACCAGCTCCATCACCGTGAGCAGCACCTGGCCGACCAGGGCGATCCAGGTGCCGACCCGCAGGCCCGCGAGGGGTGCCGCCGTTCGAGGACCAGCAGCCCGAGGAACAGCGGCAGCATCGCGACGTGCTGGAGCACGAAGAACGACCTGGGCGACGCACGAACGAGGTCGCGTCGAACGGATAGCTGAAGCGGTCCTCGGCGACCATGCGGCTCCCACGCGATGATGGACGACGGCGCTAGCCGCGCCGACGAGCGAGGCGACGGCCCCGACGAGCCCGTACGTGCGCAGACGGGCGTCGTCGTCGGTGGTCGCGGTGGCCGGGGACGGTGCTGGTGGTCATGCCGGAACGCTAGGAACCAGCAGGCGTTCCGGCGCATCGGAGGAAACACTCAACTTCCGACCACTCACGTCCTAGAGTCGGTCCGTGTCCAGGGCGGGGGAGCTCGTCGAGCGGGCGCGCGAGCTCTACCGCCGCGGCGCCGTCGCCGACGCGCTCGCCGCGTGCGAGCAGGCGGCCGAGGAGGCGCGCCGCACCGACGACCTCGCCGCGCTCGCCGACGCCGCCACCGTCATCCGCGTCGGCCACGCGCGGCAACGTCGCCGGGCCGCGTGCACGAGCTCTGCGTGGACGCGCTGGCGCGGCTCGGCGAGAGCGACCCGGTGCGCACGGCCCGGGTGCGCGCCCAGCTCGTCGCCACCAGCGACCCGTTCGGCCCGCCCGAGCCGCTCGACCTGCCACCCGAGAGCGACGACCCCGAGGCGGCCTTCCTGCGGCTCCAGGCCTGGCACGCCGCACGCTTCGCCATCGAGCACCTGCCCGAGCGGCTCGCCATCGCGGACCAGGCGGTCGAGCTCGGCCGGCGGACCGGCACCGACGAGTACGCCGCGTGGGGACGCCGCTGGCGGATGGACGCCTACGCCGTGCTGGGCGACCGCATCGACCTGGTCGCCGAGGCTCAACGCGCTGCGCCCGCTCGTCGCCCGGCTCGACCAGCCGGCCTGGACGGCGTACCTCCTGCTGGTCGACGCCTCGCAGCGGTTGCTGGAGGGCCGGTACGACGACGCGCTCGCGGCTGGTCGACGAGCGCGCGGGGCGCGACCCGCGAGGGCGAGGCCGGCTTCTTCCACCTCGTCTTCACCACGGCCGTCGCGATGCAGACGGGCCGTGCGACTCGCCGGAGCAGACCGAGCGCGGTGCGGGCGGTGGTCGACGGCCTGCCCGTACCTGGCCGGTGGCTGGCTCTGCATGATGCTACAAGGCCGGCGGCCGGCGCGAGGAGGCCGAGGTCCTCTGGCGGGCGCTCGCCCCGCACGTGCGCCGCTTCCCCGACCGCGCGCCGGAGTGGGTGATCGCTGCCGTCGGGCCACGCGGAGATCTGCGCCTGGCTCGGCGACACCGAGACGGCACGGGTCGATCTACGACCAGCTCGCGCCGTACTCCGGGCTGCACGCGATCGGCCTGGCCGCGCACGCCGTACGACGGCCCGGTCGACCTCGCGCTCGGGCGGCTCGCCGCGACGTACGGCGACGACGACCGGGCTCGCTCGCACCTGACGGCGGCGCTCCGCGCGTGCGAGGCGATGCACGCGACGCCCTGCCAGGCCCTCGTCCTCGCCGAGCTCGGTGACGCCGGCGACGCCGCGGCGACCGCCCGCGCCCGCGCGCTCGCCGACGCGACTGGGCATGGCGCCGCTGCTGGCGCGGCTGGACGGCCCGGCCGACGACAGCCCGCTCACGCCGGCGGGAGTCCGAGATCGCGGCCCTGGTGGCCGAAGGCCTGAGCAACGCCGCGATCGCCGGCCGGCTGACGCTCTCGGAGCGCACCGTCGAGAACCACGTCAGCCACGTGCTGCGCAAGCTCGACCTCACCTCGCGGGCCGGCATCGCGTCCTGGCACGCGCGCAGGTTCGGTGGTTGAGGTGGGCCGTCAGGCCCGTCTCGAAACCCGGTCGAGCGTGGTCACCGGGTCTCGTGACAGGCGCTGCGCGCCTTCCTCGACCAACGGACTGGACGGCCTTTCACTACAGTGACGGAGGTGAACATCGTCTTCGTCGAGCCCGCCTTCCCGCAGAACCAGCGGCGCTTCGTGGCCGCGCTGGCAGGGGTGGGCGCACACGTGGTGGGCGTGGGGGAGTCACCGGAGCAGGATCTCGGCGACGACCTGCGCGGCCAGATGGCGGCCTACTACCAGGTCCGCAACGTCACCGACGTCCACCAGCTCGACGAGGCTGTCCAGTGGGCGCAGAACCTGATGTGGATCGACCGCCTCGAGGCGACGATCGAGTCCCACCAGATGGCGGCCGCCGAGGTGCGCGAGGCACGGGGCATCCCCGGCACGAGCCTGCGCACGACGTGGCTGTGCCGCGACAAGCCCTCGATGAAGGCGGCGCTGCGCCAGGCCGGCGTGCCGACGGCCGCGTCCACGGCGGCCGACAGCCCGGGGAGGTGCGCGCCTTCGCCGAGCAGACCGGGTTCCCGCTGATCCTCAAGCCCCGCAGCGGCGCCGGGGCCCAGGGCACCGTCCGCGTCGACTCGATGACCGACCTCGACCGCGCCCTCGGCGACTTCGGCGGCACGAGCTCGATCGCCGTCGAGGAGTTCGTCGAGGGCCACGAAGGCTTCTACGACACCATCGCCGTCGACGGCCAGGTCGTCCACGACTGGGCCACCCACTACTACCCCAACGTGCTCGAGGCGATGCGGCACCGCTGGATCAGCCCGCAGTTCATCACCACCAACCGGATCACCGACTCGCCGTTCTACAACGAGGTCCGCGAGATGGGCCACCGCGTCATCGAGGCGCTCGGCATCACCACCTCGGCCACCCACATGGAGTGGTTCTACGGGCCGAAGGGGCTGCGGTTCTCCGAGATCGGCTGCCGCCCGCCGGGCGTCGGCGCCTGGGACCTCTACTCCGCGGCCAACGACGCCGACGTCTACCGCGAGTGGGCCTACGCGATCGTGCACGGCGGGCCCGAGCGGTCGATGAGCCGCAAGTACGCCGCCGGCATCGTCGCGCTGCGGCCCGAGCGCGACGGCCACATCAAGGGCTACAGCGGACTCGACGACGTCAACTGGCGTTTCGGCGAGTGGATCATCGACGCGCACCTTCCCGACATCGGTACGCCGACCCAGCCGGTCGAGGCCGGCTACATGGCCAACGCCTGGGTGCGGCTGCGTCACCCCGACTACGACACCGCCCGCTCGATGCTCGACGACGTGGGCCGCACGGTGCACGTCCACGCCGGCTGACGCGCACGCCCGGTTGATGCACACCGTCCTCCTCGGCCCGCAGCGCTTCCTGACCACCGCCGGCACCGTCGTCCACTCCGTCGCGCCCGACGGCCCGGTCGCGACCGTGACCGCCGGCTGGCAGGACCGCGAGGCCGCCGACGACGAGCTCGACGAGGTGATGGGCGGCCGCAGCCGCAACCTCCACCTCTACGGCCGGCTCAGCGACGTGCTGACCACCGACGACCACTTCGCCACCGAGGCCCTCAGGCATCGCGACGCCATGGACGAGCTGGCCGGCATCTACTCGCTGCGGCTCCAGCGTGCTCTGGACAGCGCCTACGCCGTGGCGCGCCGGCCGGCTCGCGACGACATCGCCGAGTCGGCGTTCGCCGACGCCGTCAGGGGGGTCCAGGACATCGACGCCTGGTACCTGCGCGCGGTCGACGAGCTGTACGGCGAGCTCGAGACCGCCGCGCCGCCCGAGAGCAGCGAGGAGATCGCCCGCCACCGCCAGCGAGGTCGCCGAGCTGCTCGGCGACGCGACGGTGCTGGCCGATCGCCGGCGGCCACGTCGGCATCCTGCTGCGCTGCCTGCGCCTGTTCGCCGTCGTACCCTCGCCCGAGGTGCCGGTCGTCGCCTGGTCTGCGGGCGCGATGGCCCTGACCGAGCGGGTGGTGCTCTACAACGACCTCGGCCCGCAGGGCATCCAGGGCGCGGAGGTCTGGGACCGCGGCGTCGGGCGAGTCCGCGACGTCGTCGCGATGCCCCACGCGCGTCGCCGGCTGCGGCTCGACGACCCCGTGCACGCGAAGGTGTTCGTACGGCGGTTCGCCCCGGCCTCGTGCCTGCTGCTCGACGACGGCACCCAGGTCGACATCGGCGACGACGGCAAGGTGCCGGAGGATGCGCGGGTGCTGACCGAGACCGGCGCGGCCCCGGCGGGGGTCCTGTCATGACCCGCGCCGCACCCAAGCTGGCGATCAACCGGCTGCTGGACCGCAAGCCCCTCGACGATGCGGCCATCGACCGGTTCATCGAGCGGCTGGTCACCGGTGGGGGCGCTCCGATCATCGAGGGCTCTCGGGCGACGTTCCTGTGGCGCGGGCACGCCGACGAGGTGTCCGTGCGGCACCGCGTGGTCGGACTGCCCGACCCGCTCCGGCTGCGCCGGGTCAAGTCGTCGTCCGGGGACACCGACCTCTGGTACGTCAGCACCGACATCCCCGAGGGCTCGCGGATCGAGTACAGCTTCGAGATCACCCGGGACGACCACACCGAGTCCTTCCTCAACGACCCGCTCAACCCCAAGCTCGCGCACGGGCCGTTCGGCGCGAGCTCGGTCTGCGCCGCGGCCGGCTACCAGGTGCCCGACTGGACCTTCCACGACCCGGAGGCCAGGCCGGGCGAGGTCGTCGAGCGCACCATCGCCAGCAAGGCGCTGCGCCGCCAGGTGAACTACCACCTCTACCTGCCGGCTCGGTTCCGGCGGGTGATCCGCTACCCGCTGCTCGTCGTGCACGACGGCCTCGACTACCTCAACTACACCTCGGCCAAGACCGTGCTCGACAACCTGATCCACCGCAACGAGATCGCCGAGATGGTGGTCGCCTTCGTCTCGCCGGTGGGTGACCGGCTCGTCGAGTACGCCAACAACGCCCCGCACGCACGCTTCATCGCCCGCGAGCTGGTGCCCGACCTGACCGCCGAGCTGCCCCTGGTCGACAGCCCGGTCGGCCGCACGCTGATGGGCTCGAGCTTCGGGGGCGTCGCCTCGGTGTCGACGGCGGCGCGCTACCCCGACGTCTTCGGCTCGCTGCTGCTCGAGTCGCCGTCGCTGGTGTTCACCGACATCGGCCAGGACCACGGCGGCGGCCCGGTCTTCGACCCGGTGGTGAAGTTCGTCAACCGCTACCGCGCGCGACCGCGCCGGATCGTCGACCGGATCTACCTGACGTGCGGGATGTACGAGCCGCTGATCACCCCCAACCGCTCGATGGAGACGGTGTTTCGTCAGGCGGGCATGGAGGTCAGGTACGTCGAGGCGCGCGACGGCCACAATTGGGAGAACTGGCGCGACCGCCTTCGCGACGGGCTCGCGTGGCTGCACCCCGGTGAGCAGAAGTTCGTCTACGAGTGAGGATGAGTCGGATGGACAAGGCTGTCGAGCGCTGGCGTTCTGACCGGATGCACCAGGACATCACCCTGGCCCGCTGGGGCCACTTCGGAGTGCCGGTGCTGGTCTTCCCGACCGCGGGCGGCGACGCCGAGGAGGTCGAGCGACACCACATGGTGGGCCACCTCGCCGGGCTGGTCGACGACGGCCGGATCAAGGTCTACTCGTGCGACTCCGTCGCCGGGAAGGCGATGACGGCCGACGACGGGCGACGCGGCGTACCGCTGCTGGTTGTTCAACCAGTTCCAGCAGGCCGTCGCCCACGAGGTCGTGCCGGCGATCCAGGCCGACACCGGCGGGCCGAACACCGTGATCGTGGCGGGCGCCTCGATCGGCGCCTTCAACGCGTTGGCCCTGGTCTGCCGCTACCCCGACCTGTTCCGTGCCGCCGTCTGCATGAGCGGGACCTACGACATCGAGCGCTTCATCGGCGGGTTCACCGACGACCTGTACTTCTCCTCGCCGATGCACTTCCTGCCCGGGCTCGAGGGTCCGGCGCTCGACCTGCTGCGCCAGCGGTTCGTGATGCTGGCCTCGGGGTCGGGCAAGTGGGAGGACACCAGCGAGTCGTGGCGTGCCGCCGAGGTGCTCGGCACCAAGGGGGTGCCCAACCGGGTCGACGACTGGGGCCCCGACTACGACCACGACTGGCCGACGTGGTGGCAGATGCTGCCGGAGTACCTCGAGCAGCTGACGTGAGAGACCGCGTCACCGAGCTACTTCCTCGCGCGCTCGGCGACCTGGCGCGCCTGGTCGCAATGCCCTCCGTTGCCGACGGTCAGCACACCGAGGCCTGCTCCGCCGCGGCCGACGCCGTGGTCGCGCTGTTCGCGGACGCGGGCGTGGGCGACGTACGCCGCGTGCCCACCGACGACGGCACCGACGCGGTCATCGGCCACTCGCCCGGCCCCGAGGGTGCTCCCACCGTGCTGCTCTACTCCCACTACGACGTTCAGCCGGCCGATCCCGCCGCGTGGGCGTCGTCGCCGTGGGAGCTGACCGAGCGCGGCGGACGCCTCTACGGCCGGGGGTCGGCCGACTGCAAGGGCAACCTGGTGATGCTGCTGACCGTGCTGCGCGCACTGCCGAAGCCGTGGCCGGTCGGTGTCCGCGTGGTGTGCGAGGGCTCCGAGGAGATGTCGCTCGGCGGCCTGGGCCGCCTGGTCGGAACTGACCCCGGGCTGTTCGCCGCCGACGCCATGCTCATCGCCGACGCCGGCAACATCGAGCTCGGCACCCCGACGGTGACCACCAGCCTGCGCGGCACCGGGTCGGTTCTGGTGACCGTGCGCACGATGGCGGGTCCGGCTCACTCGGGGATGTACGGCGGCGCCGCACCCGACGCGCTCGCCGCCCTCGTCGCGATGCTCGCCACCTTGCGCGACGACGCCGGCGACACCACCGTCGCCGGGCTCGACAACACCGGCACGTGGGACGGCGCCGACTACCCGGAAGGCCGGTTCGCGGGCGATGCCCAGGTGCTGCCCGGAGTCGGGCTGCTCGGGTCCGGCTCGGTCGCCGACACGGTGTGGGCGCGGCCGGCCGCCACCGTGCTGGCCATCGACGCGCCCTCGGTCGCGAACGTGACCGCCGCGATCCAGCACGAGGCCAGGGCGGTGGTGAACCTCCGGGTCCCGCCCGGGCAGGACGCCGCGGCCGCCCAGCGGCTGCTCGTGCAACACCTCGAGGCCGCGGCACCGTGGGGCGCCCAGGTCACCGTCGAGCCGAAGACGCTGGGCGAGCCGTTCGCGGCGCGCACGCAGGGCCGGGGCTTCGCCGCGCTGGCGGCCGGCATGCGGGCGGCGTACGGCCGTGAGCTCGTCACCGCCGGCCAGGGCGGCGCCATCCCCCTGTGCAACGCGCTGGCCGCGGCCCACCCGGACGCCGAGATCCTGCTGATCGGCGTGGAGGAGCCGGCCTGCCACATCCACGCCGCCGACGAGAGCGTCGACCCCGGCGAGCTGGAGCGGACCGCCCTGGGCGTCGCCCTGATGCTGGCAGGGTTGGGGTCGTGAGGAGGTCGGTCTGTGGCGCCCTGATGGCCTCGCTCGCCCTCGTCGCGCTGGCCGGCTGCTCGTCAGCCGACAGTGGCCCGGGAAATGGAGCTGGGGCCGCCGACCCGACGTCCGCGCCCTCCTCGCCGACCAAGACCCTGACGATGCTGCCGGCGCCGGAGAAGACGCTCAGCGGCACGCTGACCGCCGAGCTCCAGCAGTCGAGCCGCGACGTCGCGCTCGGCCGGTTCCAGGTGTGGATCACCAACGGCCTCGCGCGGGAGATCAAGCCGCGGCGCATCGTCTACAAGGACGCGCTGCTGACCCGTCCCGTGCTCGGCGGCCGGCTGCGTCCGATCCCGTCCGGCGCCTACCGCGGCTACACCCTGGACCTCGTCGAGCCGGGGTGCGGTGGCAAGCGCAGCCCGGCGAGCGGTCACCGTCACCTACGACGATGACGTCGAGACCTTCCCCGTGGAGGACGAGACCGGCGTCGTCGAGCGGTGGGCGCACGAACGCTGCGACGAGATCGCCATCGAGCGGATCGCCGACCTGGAGTGGACGCCCGGCATCGAGGTGCAGGGCAGCGGCTCCGACGCCGTGGCGCTGTTCAGGCTGACGGCGACGCCGACCGGTCGACGCTGGGGGTGCGATCACGGTCGACACCGTGGGCGGCACCCCGCTGTTCACCTCCGCCGACGGCGACTTCTGGACCGTCGGCCAGCGGGTTCGCAGCGACGGCCCGGCCGTCACCATGGAGCTGCCCGCCCAGCCGGCCCGCTGCGACTCCCACGCCTTCGGCTCGGCGACCGGCGGCACGACCTTCTTCGTCAACCTGACGATCGGCACCGGGCAGGCCGCGCGCGCGGGCCAGATCAGGCTGGCCATGAGCCCCGAGGTGACCGCCGAGGCCTTCGCGTACGCCGCCGAGGTGTGCGGGTGGGAGGAGGTAGCCCGATGAGGCTGGTCTGGACCTCGCGCACCCGACGGCTCTTCTTCGTCGCGGTGATGCTGCTGCTGCTCACCTTCCCGCTGGTCTCGACGATCCTCACCCGGGCCCGGGTCGAGCGGTCGGGCGTCGACGTCACGGCCACGGTCGTCGAGGTCGGCCAGAAGGGTGACAGCTACCTGGTGGCCTTCCGGTTCCCCGAAGAGGTCGACCCCGACCAGCGCCAGTACTCCGCCGAGGTCGAGCGGGCGTCGTACGAGGAGGCGAAGGAGACCAAGCAGATCACGGTCCGCGTGCTCGAGGGCAGGCCGGAAGCCCACCTGGTCGACGGCGAGATCCACAGCAAGGCTCCGTACTGGTTCGTCCTCGTGGCCGACGCGCTCGTGCTGCTGGTCGGTCTGTGGTGGGTCAGGGTCGGCCGCCGCCGCCCGCCCGTGCGCATGCGCGCTCTCGGGCCTCTCGAGCCCGCGGCCGACGAGGACGCCGGGTCGCTGGAGCGGGTGCCCGACGAGGACATCTACGAGGCCGTCGGCACCCTGCTCTCGGCCGACGACGCCGAGGCCGTGCTCGACCTCGGCGAACGCCGCGTGGTCGTGGCCCTCGACGGCCACCCCAACCCCGTCGAGGTCGGCTCTGCCCGCCCGCGTGCGCGGCGCCGTCATCGGCTGAGTCCGCTGACGTCGCGAGTGACGATTTCCCCGGTCGACCGGGGAAATCCTCAGATGTGACCCGAACGGACGCGCGTCAGGCCATCGAACGCGTCGGTTGAGGTCGCAAGTCGCGCTCGTCCACAGGCCCGGAGGTGGCACGGTTGAGCCGTCCGCCCACGGGGCAACCCTCTCGGGTGAGCGAGAAGTGGTCGAAGCTGGCGCCCAGGGTCCGCGTGGTGAGGCCCGTACGGATCGACCCCGCGGGTCGGACGGGCCCTACGAAGGGGCAGGCTCAGGGGTCGCGATGGCGAAGAACGGCCGAGGGTCTCTACGTCCCCTCCGACGTGGGCGACGGGTTGGTCGAGCAGCGGATCGTCGAGCAGGGGGCGCGGCTCCGGTGCGGGGTGATCACTGGTTGGGCAGCGCTGCGCCTGCTCGGGGGCGGGTACTTCGACGGTCTCGCTCGCGACGGGCACACCCCCCTCCCGGTCCAGGTGGCCGCCAACGGCGACCGGCTCCGCTCCGGCCCTGGAGTAGACGTACGTCGCGTCGCCGTCGACGAGGCCGACGTCGTGATCCGGTACGGCGTCCGGTGCGCCGCGCCTGAGCGTGCCCTGTGCGATGCCGTGCGGTGGGCGGAGACGCTCGAGGATCGGGTGGTCGCCGTGGACATGGCTGCGGCCGCGGAGCTGAGCTCGCCACGTCGACTGAGAGCGTTCGCGATGTCGTGTCGTCACCTGCGCGAGCGCACGTGCGTCATCGAGGCAGTGGGGTGGTCGGACGAACGCGCGGAATCGCCGCAGGAGGTCCGGCTTCGTCTCATCTGGCGCCGTTGCTTCAACGGGCCCGCTCCCCTCGTCAACCGCACGGTGGTGGACCTGGAGGGCCGCAGGCTGGGGACCCCCGACCTCGTGTCCGTAGCGCTCGAGATGGGCGCCGAGTTCGATGGTGCCGAGCACCGCGAGCGCGGCCGCCACCGCCGCGACGTACGGCGCCTCGACGACTTCCAGCGAGCGGGACTGGAGATCGCCACGTTCGTCGGTGCGGACCTCGACGACGAGAGGCTGGTCGTCGACCGCCTGAGGGCAACGCGTGACCGCGCCGGGCGCCTGCCTCGGCGTTGGGGACTGGCCCCGCCCCGCACGTCCCTCGACGAACGCCTCGATGAACGCGACCGCATGATCGCTCTCGCCGAAGGCACCGACGTCGACTTGTGACCCGCACGGACGCACAAAACGGCCTTGGGCCTGTCCGTTCGGGTCCCCAGTGAAGATTTCCCCGGTCAACCGGGGAAACCCCAACTCGCGACCACCACGGCGCGTACTTGCCCGTAACCGACGAACCGGGACAGGCTGGCAGGCATGTCGGCCACCGCCTCGTCGTACTCGATCACCATGCGACTGCACACCGCGCCCGACCACGGGGTGGTGGGGAGGGTGGCGACGGCGATCGCGCGGGAGGGCGGGATCGTCACGGCGATCGACGTCGCCGACTCCAGCCACGACCGGCTCGTCGTCGACGTCACGTGCAGCGCCGCGGACGCCGACCACTCCGAGCGCGTCGTCGAGTGCGTGAAGCGGTCGAGGGCGTCGAGGTCCACAAGGTCAGCGACCGCACGTTCCTGCTGCACCTCGGCGGCAAGATCGAGGTCACCTCCAAGGTGCCGCTGCGCACCCGCGACGACCTGTCGATGGCCTACACGCCGGGCGTCGGACGGGTCAGCCAGGCGCTCTTCGAGCACCCCGAGGACGTCAGCCGGCTGACCATCAAGGGCAACACCGTCGCCGTGGTCACCGACGGCAGCGCCGTGCTCGGCCTCGGCAACATCGGCCCCGGCGCCGCGCTGCCGGTGATGGAGGGCAAGGCGGCGCTGTTCAAGCGGTTCGCCGACATCGACGCCTGGCCGATCTGCCTGGCCAGCCAGGACACCGACGAGATCGTCAAGGCCGTCGAGATGATCGCGCCGGGCTTCGGCGGCATCAACCTCGAGGACATCGCCGCCCCGCGCTGCTTCGAGATCGAGGCCCGGCTGCGCGCGAGCCTCGACATCCCGGTCTTCCACGACGACCAGCACGGTACGGCGATCGTGGTGATGGCCGCGCTCACCAACGCGCTGCGCGTGGTCGACAAGAAGATCGCCGACGTCCGCGTCGTCGTCGCCGGCGCCGGCGCCGCAGGCTCGGCGATCGTCACGCTGATGCTCGCCGCGGGCATCACGGACATCGTCGTGTGGGACCGCGAGGGCCTGCTGTCCTCCGACGACACGACGCTGCCGCTCGCCAAGGCGAGCCTGGCCGCACGTACCAACCCGCGCAAGGTACGCGGCGAGCTCCATGACGGCCTCCGCGACGCCGACGTCTTCGTGGGCGTCAGCGCTCCGCGCGTGCTCGACCCGCTCTGGATCAAGGACATGGCCCCCGACGCCGTCGTCTTCGCCCTGGCCAACCCCGACCCCGAGGTCGACCCCGCGGAGGCCGACAAGTACGCCGCCGTCGTCGCGAGCGGCCGGTCCGACTACCCCAACCAGATCAACAACGTGCTGGCCTTCCCGGGCGTCTTCCGCGGACTGCTCGACGCCCGCGCCAAGGAGATCACCCTCGACATGCTGCTGCGCGCCGCCGACGCGATCGCCCACGTCGTCACCGACGACGAGATCAACCCCAACTTCATCATCCCGAGCGTCTTCAACCCGGCGGTGCCCAAGGCCGTGGCCGCGGCCATCCGGGGTCGGTCGGCTGAGTGACCAACGGGTGGCAAACTTGTCCGGGTGACCACTCTCGGAGATTTCACGGCCACCTCGATCGACGGCGCCGACGTCGACCTCTCGGCATACGACAACCACGTCGTGCTCGTGGTCAACACCGCCTCCCAGTGCGGCTTGACGCCTCAGTACGCCGGCCTCCAGCAGCTCTACGACGACCTCGGCGACCGCGGGTTCACGGTGCTGGGCTTCCCGTGCGACCAGTTCGGCCACCAGGAGCCCGGCGCCGAGGCGCAGATCGCCGAGTTCTGCGAGACCTCCTACGGCGTGACCTTCCCGATGTTCGCCAAGATCGACGTCAACGGACCGAACACCCACCCGCTCTACGAGTGGCTCAAGTCGGAGAAGAAGGCGGGCGTCCTGGTCGGCGGCAAGATCACCTGGAACTTCGCGAAGTTCCTCGTGGGTCGTGACGGCCAGGTGATCGAGCGCTACAAGCCCTTGACCCAGCCCGCTGACCTGCGCGAGGACATCGAGAAGGCGCTGGCTTCCGAGAAGTAGGAACCTAGGGCCTCTCATCCCCCGCCTCGGCCGCCCACAGCGCGGCCCCGACGATCCCGGCGCGGTTCTGCAGCTTCGCCGGCACGATCTCGGTCTCGATGTCGACCAGGTGCAAGAACTCGGCGGAGTCCTTGCTGACGCCCCCGCCCACGACGATCAGGTCGGGAGAGAAGAGCTTCTCGACGGTGCGGTAGTAGACCGTCAGCCTCTTGGCCCACTCCGGGTAGCTGAGTCCTTCGCTCTCCTTGATCGAGCTGGCCGCGCGCTTCTCGGCGTCGTGCCCGTCGATCTCGAGGTGGCCGAGCTCGGAGTTGGGCACCAGCACGCCGTCGTACACGATCGCCGACCCGATCCCGGTGCCGAGCGTGGTGACGATGACCAGCCCGCGACGGCCCTTGGCCGCGCCGAACCTCACCTCGGCCAGGCCCGCCGCGTCGGCGTCGTTGACCACGTGGACGTCGCGGCCGGTGGCCTTGGTGAACAGCGCGTCGGCGTCCGTGCCGATCCATCCCTTGTCGATGTTGGCCGCCGAGCTGACCACCCCGTGGCGAACCACGGCCGGCACCGTGACACCGACAGAGCCCGTCGAGTCGGGGAACTGGCCGAGCAGCTCGACGAACACCTCGGCCACGGCTTCGGGCGTCGAGGGCTGCGGCGTCTTGATGCGCACCCGGTCGCCGGCGAAGTCGCCGGCCTCGATGTCGACCGGCGCTCCCTTGATGCCCGAGCCGCCGAAGTCGACGCCGAAGGGAAGGTTCTGCATTCGGTCAATCTCCCCTACCTGCGACAACCGAAGCAACCGAGCCCGCGTCACACTGGAAGGGTCCTCGATCGGGGACCCGTTGGGAGGCACACCATGTTTCACCACCTCGCCTGGGGTCCCAGGTCCCTCGGTATCTCGCTGGGCGTGCTGGCCTCCGTGCTGGCCTCCGGGCTGGCCTTCGCCGGCACGGTCGTGGCCGTGACGCCCGCGAGCGGTGCCGTCGCAGCTCCCATGTGCACGAGCGACAACCTGTACGTCGTCAAGGGCCGCCTCGAGGGCGCCGCGGGCAGCCGTTTCCTCACCATCCGCCTGACCAACGTGGGTGACGACCCCTGCTCGGCGGGTAGTGCCACCAAGGCGGGCTTCCGCGACTTCGAGGGCGCGCTCGGCGCGAAGGGTGAGCTCAGTGGGGGCAGCGGTGCGGTCACCCTCGACCCTGGCGAGACTGCCAAGACCGTCGTGCACTGGACCGACCCCGGACCGGTGCCGTCCGAGGACTGCCAGGAGGCGGCGGCGACCTTGGTCACCCTCCGCGTGCCGAGCCTCAAGCACACCTGGCGGCTGCCGCTGAAGGCCCAGGTCTGCACGGCGTTCGAGCTCCGCCCCGACTCCACCCCCCTCGCCGACTGAACACCGATTCGTCTGCGGATTACTTCAGATTTCCCCGCTGACGGTGGCAGACGAATCGGTGTTGGCGGCGGTGGGGCGATAACCGCGGGCCCCGGACAGGCTTGCCGTGAGATGGTTCGCGGCGTGCCGACCACCCTGACCATCGACCAGCACCTCGCCGCCCTGCGCGACGCGGTGTCGGCGTTCGCGCGCCACGCGGGCGAGGCGGGGCTCGACGTACCGGTGCCGACCTGCCCCGACTGGACCGTACGTCGCCTGATCGGCCACCAGGGGATGGTGCACCGCTGGGCGGCGGCCAACCTCCGCGGCAAGTCCATCGAGATCGACGCGACCGAGCGGGCGGGCCGCCGGGCCTCCAGCCCCGTCGACTGGCTGCGCGACGGGGCCATCGACCTGGTTGCCGCGATCACCCAGGCGGCCGACGACGTGCGCACGGTCGTCTTCCTCAACGACGCCCCGCCCGCGCGCGCGTTCTGGGCGCGGCGGCAGTGCCACGAGACCACCATCCACGCCGTCGACGCGCTGTCGGCGGCGCTGGGCCGCTACCCCCGTGCGAGCGACACCTGGGTCGACCCGGCTGTCGCCGTGGACGGCATCGACGAGCTGCTGCGCGGCTTCATGACCCGCAACAAGAGTCGGCTCCGCAGTGACGAGCCGATCGCGATCGGAGTCCTGGCCGACGAGTCGCCGACGGGGTGGCTGGTCGAGGTCGGCGAACGTCCGGCGGTCGTCACGATCGCCTTGCCCGAGGAGGTCGCCGAGCGGGCCGACGTACGGCTGGAGGGAGCGGCCGTCGCGGTCTACCTCACGCTCTGGAACCGCTCCGACGAGCTGGACGTCGACGACCGCGCTCTCGACCCGTGGCGAGGCGCTCCCATCACGTGGGGGTGACAGTCCGGTCACGATCGGGTCGCGACGGCAACATCGGAGGAACGCACGTCGGCAAAGCCCCGTCGCACGGCCATGACGCCACCCGCTCGCAGCACTCGACTCCTGGCTCCGTCCGTCCTGCTTGCGCTGACCGCGGGCCTGGTCACCGCGTGCGGTGGCGAGGGCGCTGACGGCCCGCAGGACGCCGATCCGCAGAGCTACTACGACAACTACGAGGAGGCGGCCGACGAGGACGCCGCCAGCTCGTCGGTCAAGGCGATCGCACCGCAGACGACCCCTGGCGTCCAGGAGCCCGGACCGCTCGAGGACAACACCTTCGTCGACGCGGGGATGAGCGGCTTCGTCGACACGGCCATCGACCCCGAGTCGACCTTCGCGCTGGACGTCGACAACGGCTCCTTCCGCATCGCGCAGACGCTGGTGGCCCAAGGTCTCCGGCCACCCGCCGAGTCGGTGCGGTCCGAGGAGTGGGTCAACGCCCTCCCGTACGGCGACCCGGCGCCGACCGACGCCGACCTCGCCCTCCGCACGGAGTCGGGGATGGCCGCGGGGCTCAGCGACGGCACCCAGGAGGTGCGGGTCGCGGTGACCGCGCGCGAGCTGGTCGCCGACGACCGGCCGTCGGTCAACCTGACCCTCGTCGTCGACCGCTCCGGCAGCATGGACATCCGCAGCCGGCTCGGGCTGGTCAAGAGCTCGATCGCGCTGCTCGCCCAGTCGCTGCGGCCCGACGACACCGTCTCCGTGGTCGCGTTCGACGACACCGTCGACCTCGTGCTGCCTCCCACGCGTGTGGAGGAGAACGAGGAGATCCTGGCTGCGGTGGACCGCCTGTACCCCGGCGGCAGCACCAACCTGGCCGACGGCCTCCGCCTGGGCTACGAGCAGGCCAGGTCGGCCTACCGTCCCGGCGGCGTGAACGTCGTCGTGCTGTGCTCCGACGGGGTCGCCAACGTCGGCATGACAGGCCCCGACAGCATCACCGCGACGATCGCCGAGGAGGGTCAGCAGGGCATCCACCTCGTCACCGTCGGCTACGGGATGGGCAACTACAACGACCACCTGATGGAGCAGCTCGCCGACCAGGGCGACGGCTTCTACCGCTACGTGGACACCTACGAGGAGGCCGAGCACCTCTACGTCGACGAGCTGACCTCGCTGCTCGCGCCGGTGGCCGACGACGCGCGCACCCAGGTCGAGTTCGACCCCGAGCTCGTGTCGTCCTACCGGCTGATCGGCTACGACAACCGGGCCATGCTCGACGAGCAGTTCGAGGACCTGGCCGCCGACGCGGGCGAGCTCGGCGCCGGCCACCGCGCGAGCGCCCTGTACGAGGTGCGCCTGGCTCCCGGGGTCGCGCCGGGACAGCAGATCGGCGTGGCGCGGCTGCGGTGGGTCTCGGCTGCGACGCGGGCGCCGGGCAGCGCCGAGGCTCCGGTGCTGGCCGCCGACCCCGAGACGACGCCGAGCGACGACTTCGCCCTGGCGACGGCGGCCGCAGACCTCGCCGAGCTGGTGAAGCTGGGTGACCTGCCGGCGTACGGCGACCTCCGGACCACCTCCTACAACGAGGTGCGGGACCGGGTCACCGCGCTCGCCGAGCGCGGCGTGCCCGGCGCGAACGACCTGCTCGCCCTCGTCGACGGGCTCGAGCGGAGCGGCGGTTGACCTTGCTTCTCCCCGGCCTTCGGCCGGCACTATCCCGAACGACGGGCCGCAGCGATGACGACGGAGGCGTGGTCGCCCCAGGTTGCGGTGAGGGTCTCCTGGCCGCTGACCGGGGTGCCGACCACACGGGCGAGGACGAGCTCGAGATCGCGGGCGCGGGTGAGGGTCGGGTCGCCGGCGTCGACCAGCGTGACGCTGTCGACGCGTACGACGTCGCTCGCCGAGCCGCTGCCGACCACGCGGCACGTGGGCTCGAACGTGACGATCTCGCCGTCCTGCTCCATGGTCAGCGCCGCCTCGTGGCCACCGGTCGTGATGGCGCTCAGGATCGCCGACACCGCGACCGGGTCGGCGCACCCGTCGTAGACCCAGCGCTTGCCGAGCACCGAGTGGACCGTCGTACCGATCAGGTGCTCCTCGGCACCCTCCAGGGCCGCGCCGCGGTAGCTCATCGGGATCAGGTACGTCGGGGCGTCCGGCCGGTTGTCTGGGCCGCCCTCCGGGCCGAGCAGGAAGCACTCGACGCCCACCTCACCCGCTGGGTCGTCGAGGCGGAAGGCGGCGTGGGGCTTGCGCGCGAGGTCGCCGTCGAACCACGACCGGCTCGGCAGCCACCCCTTCATCAGGTCGCGCTTGCCGGGCGTGATCGTCGCGTCGTAGAGCAGGGCCATGGGGTCACGCTAGCTCCGCCGTACGCTGGCGCGGTGGGAGCCCGGATGAGCGACCAGACGAGTTGCCGGTGAGCGAACAGGTCGCGTTCGGCAGCAGGACAGGCAAGGCGATCATCGCGGCCGCGGTCCTCGGATCGGGCATGACGTTCCTCGACGGCACCGTCATCAACGTCGCGCTGCGCACGATCGGCGAGGACTTCGACGCCAGCCTGGCCGAGCTGCAGTGGATCACCAACGGCTACCTGCTCAGCATGTCGTCGCTGATCCTGCTCGGCGGCTCGCTGGGCGACCGTTACGGACGGCGCCGGATCTTCGTGGTCGGCACCGTCTGGTTCGCGCTGGCATCGTTGCTGTGTGGCATCGCCCCGTCGGCCACCGTGCTCATCGTCGCTCGCATCCTCCAGGGCATCGGAGCCGCACTACTGACCCCCGGCAGCCTGGCCATGATCCAGGGCGCCTTCGAACCGGAGAGCCGCTCCCGCGCCATCGGGTCGTGGTCGGGGCTCGGCGGGATCGCCGGTGCGATCGGGCCGTTCGTCGGCGGCGCCATGGTTCAGTACGGCTCCTGGCGATGGATCTTCTTCATCAACCTGCCGCTGGCCGTCGTCACCGTCGTCGTCGCCCAACGGGCCGTTCCCGAGACCCGCGACCCCCACGCACCCGCACGCTTCGACTTCGTCGGCGCGATCCTGGCGACGGTCGCGCTGGGCGGAATCACCTATGCCCTGATCCAGTGGGGTGACTCGTTCGCCCCCTGGGCCGCCGTGATCGGCGTGGCCGGGGCGGCGGGATTCCTGCTCGTCGAGAAGCGCAGTGAGATGCCGATGGTGCCGCTGGGCATGTTCGCCGACCGCACGTTCAGCGCTTCCAACGCGATGACACTGCTCGTGTACGCCGCCCTCGGAGCCGTGCTGTTCTTCCTCACCCTCCAGCTGCAGACCGTCAGCGGCTACGGGGCGTTCCTCGCCGGGATCGCCAGTCTGCCGATCACGGTCTGCATGCTCTTCCTGGCCTCGCGCGGGGGTGAGCTCGGCCAGCGCATCGGGCCGAGGATCCCGATGACGGTCGGCCCGATCGTGATGGGAGTGGCCTGCGTGATGTTGCTCGGCGTCGGCGAGGACGTGAACTACTGGCGCGACGTACTGCCCGGGCTCACGGTCTTCGGACTCGGCCTGTCCCTGATGGTCGCCCCGCTGACCGCCACCGTGCTGGCCGCCGCGCCCAACGACAACGCCGGCATCGCCAGCGGCATCAACAACGCCGTGGCCCGCGCCGGCTCGCTGCTGGCCGTGGCCGCACTGCCCGTCGCCGTCGGTCTGAGCGGCGACGACTACGCCGACGCGGCGGTCTTCGACGTGGCGTTCCGCGAGGCCACGATCATCTGCGCCGTGCTGCTGTTCCTCGGCGGCCTGGTGTCCTGGCTGACCATCCCGGGGTCGTTGGAGGAGGCCGACGCCGACGCTGGTTGAGGAGGGCCGTCAGGCCCGTCACGAAACCCCGCGACCTGACAGGCTGCCGTGCCGGTCACCGGGTTACGTGACGGTTGCTAGCGCAACCTCCTCAACCAGCGATTCCCTACCCTGGTGCGGTGAGCGGGGGAGCACGCCGTGCGGTGGCCGCGACGGCCGCGGCCGTGCTGCTCTCGACCGGACTGGCCGCCTGCGCCCCCGACGAGCAGAGCGACGACAGCGACGCCCAACCGCCACGCCGTACGCCGTCCCCCACGGCGACCGAGGCGAGCGAGACTGGCGAGACGGGGCCCACGGACGAGCCCACCAAGGGGGTCGGGCCACGCAAGGGCGCGCTGAGGAGCCCGGACATCCTGGTGTTCAGCAAGGTCACGCTGACCGACGACATCATCGAGCGGATCCGCAAGGTCAGGGGCGTGCGCAGCGTCGAGCCGTTGTCGATGGCGCAGGTGAGCATCGAGAACCGCGTCATCAACCTGGCTGCGGTCGACCCCGCGTCGTACCGCAACTACACACGCATCGGGAGTGCGAACCTCGAGGAGCAGTGGGACCGCGTCGCCGCCGGCCAGCTCGCCCTCGTGAAGAAGCTGAAGGGACGAATCCCCGCGAAGAACGGCGTGCTCAAGCTCGGTGGCGGCCGCGACGCACCGCGTGTCGGAGTCGGCGCCTACGCGGCTCAGGTGCCCACCGTCGACGCGGTCGTCAACGCCGAGGTGGGCGAGCAGCTCGGCATGCAGCCGGGCAACGCGCTGCTCGTGGCGACCTACCCGCTGCGAGCCCCCGAGTCGGTGCGCAAGCCCATCGAGAAGATCGCCGGCGACAAGGCGTCGGTCCAACGCCTCGACATCGCGGCCCGCCTCGGTCTGGACATCTCCGTGCAGCAGACCGCCCTGCTGGTGGGTTCGGTCGGCACGGCCGTCGGCATCTTCAACTACACCGTCCTCTCCGGCGGCCACATCGCGCCAGAACCGTCGTGGGTGCGTGACCACATCACGACCGAGACGGTGCCGATCCTGGGCTCGGTCACCTGCAACCGGCTGATCTTCCCTCAGCTGCGCGCCGCGCTGGCCGACATCGTCGAGCTCGGGCTTGCGAACGAGGTCCACCGGGAGGAGTACGCCGGGTGCTACTACCCGCGGTTCATCGCCGGCACCACCAAGCTCTCCAACCACTCCTTCGGTCTTGCCCTCGACCTCAACGTCCCGGGCAACCAGCGCGGCACGGTGGGCGAGATGGATCCCCGCGTGGTCGCGGTCTTCGAGGAGTGGGGCTTCACCTGGGGCGGCCGCTGGCGCTACACCGACCCGATGCACTTCGAGGCGAACGCGATCGTCAACCCCGGCTGAGGGCGGCGCTCCTCACACCTCAACCAGCGAGCACCGACAGCGGCGCGGCATGATCGGTACATGCGCGCCGCCCAGGTCGTCACGCCCACCGGTCCGGCGGACGTCGTGGTCCGCGATGTCGACGAACCCGTCCCCGGCGAGCACGAGGTGCTGGTCGACGTGCACGCCGTGGGGGTCTCGTTCCCGGACCTGCTGCTGAGCAAGGGCCAGTACCAGATGAGGCCAGAGCCGCCGTTCACCCTCGGTGTCGACGTAGCCGGCACGGTCGTCAGCGGCCCCGGCTTCGAGCCTGGGCAGCGGGTGGCCGGCGTGCTGCCGTGGGGCGGCGCCGGCGAGCGGGCCGCCGTACCTTCGGCGTCGGTGTTCGCACTACCCGACATCTTCAGCTTCGAGCAGGGCGCCGCCCTCCCGCTGAACTACCTGACCGCCCACTTCGCACTGCTCGAACGAGGCGACCTCCGCAAGGGCGAGACGGTGCTGGTGCACGGCGCCGCCGGCGGTGTCGGTACGGCGACGATCCAGGTGGCGCGAGGCTTCGGCGCGCGGGTGGTCGCCGTCGTCTCGACGGAGGCGAAGGCCGATCTGGTGAGGTCCCTCGGCGCGGACGACGTGGTGCTGCTCGACGGGTTCAAGGACGCGGTCTCCGACCTCACCGGCGGGCGCGGCGTGGACGTGGTCCTGGACGTGGTCGGCGGCGATGCCTTCACCGACTCCTTGCGGCTGCTCGCGCCCCGAGGCCGGGTGCTGGTGGTGGGGTTCGCATCGGGGCAGGCGATCCCGGAGGTCAAGGTCAACCGCTTGCTGCTCAACAACATCGACGTCCGTGGGGTGGGCTGGGGTGCCTACGCGATGGCCCGGCCCGGCTACATGCAGGAGCAGTGGGCCGCCCTGCTGCCGCTGATGGAGTCGGGGGCTATCGACCCCCCGATCGGGGCGACGTACAGCCTCGACGCCTTCGGCCGCGCGCTGCTGGACATCGACGCGCGGCGTGCGCTCGGCAAGTCGGTCGTGCGGGTCCGATAGTCGGAGTTCCTAGGGCCGCCGTTTAGGCTCTCCGGTCGTGAGCATCCTGGACGACGCCCGCGCGGGCATGAACCACGACATCCGGCCGCAGGACGACCTGTTCGGCCACGTCAACGGCCGCTGGCTCGACGACGAGGAGATCCCTGGCGACCGGTCGAGCTGGGGGCCGTTCGTGCAGCTGGCCGACACGGCCGAGAGCCAGGTGCGCGAGATCATCGAGGCCCTGGCCGAGCAGGGCGGGGACCCGGAAGGCTCGGAGGACTCCCGCAAGATCGCCACCCTCTACGCCTCGTTCATGGACGAGGCCACGATCGAGGAGCTCGGCCTGGAGCCACTCCAGACCGTGCTCGACGCGGCCGCCGAGCTGCGCGACGTCCGCGACCTGTCCGGGTTCCTGGGCGAGTTCGAGCGCACGGGTGGCAGCGGCCTGTTCCTGTCCTACGTCGACAACGACGACCGTGACGCCGAGCGCAACATCGTGTACTTCCGGCAGGGCGGGCTGGGCCTGCCGGACGAGTCCTACTACCGCGACGACAAGTTCGCCGAGATCCGAGACAAGTACCTCGCCCACCTGGCCGTGATGTTCGGCCTGCTGGGTCATGACGACCCCGAGGGCGCCGCGGCGACGGTGCTGCGCGTGGAGACCCGGCTGGCTGAGGGCCACTGGGAGCGTGCGGAGACCCGTGACGTCATCAAGACCTACAACCTCAAGACGTACGCCGAGCTCGTGGAGCTCTGCCCGGCGTTCGACTGGGCGGGCTGGATCGGCAACCTCGGCGGCAGCCGCGACACGCTGTTCGAGGTCTGCGCACGCCAGCCGTCCTACCTCGCGCACCTCTCGACCGTGCTCGACGAGACGCCCATCGAGGACTGGCGGACCTACGTCCTCGCCAGGATCGTCCGCTCCGCCGCGCCGTACCTGCCCGACGCCTTCGTGCAGGCCAACTTCGACTTCTTCGGCCGCACGCTCAGCGGCACGCCCGAGCTGCGGGCCCGCTGGAAGCGCGGCGTCGCGCTGGTCGAGGGCTCGATGGGAGAGGCCCTCGGGCGCGAGTACGTCGAGCGGCACTTCCCGCCGCGCAGCAAGGCGCTGATGGACGAGCTGGTGGCCAACCTGGTCGTCGCCTACCGCCGCTCCATCGCCGACCTCGAGTGGATGAGCGAGGAGACCAAGCAACGGGCCTACGAGAAGCTCGAGACCTTCCGGCCCAAGATCGGCTACCCCGACAAGTGGCGCGACTACTCGACGCTGAAGTTCTACCCCGGCGAGCTGCTGCGCAACGTGGCCGCCGCGTCGTCGTTCGAGACCGCACGCCAGCTGGCCAAGATCGGGGCGCCCGTCGACAAGGACGAGTGGCTGATGCTGCCGCAGCAGGTCAACGCCTACTACAACCCCGGCACCAACGAGATCTGCTTCCCGGCCGGCATCCTGCAGAAGCCGTTCTTCTCGCCCGAGGCCGACCCCGCCGAGAACTACGGCGGCATCGGCGCGGTGATCGGACACGAGATCGGCCACGGCTTCGACGACCAGGGTGCGCAGTACGACGGCCTGGGCAACCTCAACGACTGGTGGACCGCCGACGACAAGTCCGCGTTCGAGGTGAAGTCGAAGGCGCTGATCGAGCAGTACGACGGCTTCGAGCCGCGCGCGCTTCCCGGCGAGCACGTCAACGGGGCGCTGACCGTCGGCGAGAACATCGGCGACCTCGGCGGCCTGGCCATCGCCCACAAGGCCTACGCGATCGCCCGCGCGGCCGATGGCGAGCAGGTCACCAGCGAGGACAGCCAACGGGTGTTCATGAACTGGGCCTACTGCTGGCGCACCAAGCGGCGCAAGGAGACCGCCATGCAGTTCCTCACCATCGACCCACACAGCCCGCCGGAGTTCCGCGCCAACATCGTGCGCAACCTCGACGAGTTCCACACGGCGTTCGAGACCTCGTCCTCCGACGGTCTCTGGCTCGACCCGGAAGAGCGCGTCCGCATCTGGTGAGCGTCACCCCCGCTGGTTGAGGAAGGACGAAGTCCTGTCACGAAACCCGGTGACCGTGGTTTCGTGACGGGCGCCAGGGCGCCTTCCTCAACCAACGGAAAGCCTGTGGATCACGAACCTGCCCCGTCGCCGCACGCTGGTAGACATGCGGGCATGCCGTCCACCACCGCGACCGACGTCCGCGCCCGCGCCGAGGAGCACCTGCGCGCACTCGTCGGTCCCAGGGATGGACAGAGTGACGTCGTCCTCTACGACGACCAGTGGGCGGCGATCTCGGCGCTCGCCGTCGAGCGGCGGCGTGCGCTCGTCGTGCAGCGCACCGGGTGGGGCAAGTCCGCGGTCTACTTCGTGGCCACCCTCCTGCTGCGTGAGCAGGGCGCCGGCCCGACCGTGATCGTCTCCCCGCTGCTGGCCCTGATGCGCAACCAGATCGCGGCGGCCGAGCGGGCCGGCATCCGGGCGGTCACCATCAACTCCACCAACAACGAGCAGTGGGAGCCGGTCCACGAGCAGATCCGGGCCGGCGAGGTCGACGTGCTGCTGGTGTCGCCGGAGCGGCTCAACAACCCGGGCTTCCGCGACGAGGTGCTGCCCCGGCTGGCCGCGACCTGCGGGCTGCTGGTCGTCGACGAGGCCCACTGCATCTCCGACTGGGGCCACGACTTCCGGCCCGACTACCGGCGCATCCGCACCCTCCTGGGCGACCTGCCCGACGGCGTACCCGTGCTCGCCACGACCGCCACAGCCAACGCGCGGGTGACCGCCGACGTCGCCGAGCAGCTGGGCACCGACGTCCTGGTGCTGCGCGGCTCGCTCGACCGCGAGTCGCTGCGGCTGGGTGTGGTCCGGCTCAGGACCGCCGAGCAGCGCCTGGCCTGGCTGGCCGACCACCTGGCCGAGCAGCCTGGCTCGGGCATCGTCTACTGCCTGACGGTCGCCGCGACCCAGGAGGTCGCCGACTACCTCCGCTCGCGCGGCCACGACGTGCACGCCTACTCCGGCCAGACCGACGCCACCGAGCGAGCCGCCCTCGAGTCATCCCTGGCCGCGGGTCAGGTGAAGGCGCTCGTCGCGACCAGCGCGTTGGGCATGGGCTTCGACGCGACGCTGGGCTTCGTGGTCAACCTCGGTGCGCCGCAGTCGCCGGTGGCCTACTACCAGCAGGTGGGGCGCGCCGGGCGCGGCATCGACGAGGCATCCGTGGTGCTGCTCCCGGCCACCGAGGACCGTGACATCTGGGCCTACTTCGCCTCGCTGGCCTTCCCGCGCGAACAGCTGGTCCGCCAGACCCTCGAGGTGCTGGCCGAGGAGGGTCGTCCGATGAGCACGGCAGCGCTCGAGACGCGGGTGGAGCTCTCGCGCACCCGCCTGGAGACGATGCTCAAGGTGCTCGACGTCGACGGAGCCGCCCGCCGGGTCCAGGGAGGGTGGACCGCCACCGGCGAGGCGTGGGTCTACGACGCCGACCGCTACGACCGGGTCACCGAGGCGCGCGAGCGTGAGCAGCAGGCGATGCTCGACTACATCGCCACCGACCGCTGCCGGATGCAGTTCCTGCGTGACCAGCTCGACGATCCCGAGTCGGCTCCTTGCGGCAGGTGCGACAACTGCGGCGGGATGACGCTGTCGGACTCCGTCACCGACGACGCCCTCGGCGCCGCCGCCGAACGGCTGTCGCGGCCCGGCGTGGTCGTGGCCCCCCGCAAGATGTGGCCGACAGGGCTCACCGCGTTCGGGCTCGACCTCAAGGGCAAGATCGCCGAGGCCGCCGAGGAGGGCCGGGCCGTCGCCAGGCTCACCGACCTGGGTCACGGCGGCGCGCTGCGCACACTGTTCCGCCCCGACACCGCAGACGGGCCGGTTCCGGTGCCGCTGGTCAAGGCCGTCATCGAGGTGCTCGGCGACTGGCACCCACCGGTGACCGCGATCGTGGTGGTCGACTCGGCGACCCGGCCGACGTTGGTGCGTGACCTGGCCGACGGGCTCTCCCGCTTCCTCCAGGTGCCGATCGTGGGCAGCTACGCCATCGTCGACCACTCCGTCCCGCCAGGTCGCGGTGCGGTCAACTCCGCCCAGCGGGTCGCGGCCGTGAGCCGCCGGTTCAGCTGGCGGCCGTCACCCGAGGCCGCGGCCGACGCGCTCGGCGCCGCCGAGGTGCTGCTCGTCGACGACCAGGTGGTCACCGGCTGGACCCTCACCCTCGCCGCCCGCGACCTCCGGGCCGCCGGCGCCGCCGGCGTACATCCCCTGGTCCTCGCCGCCACCGGCTGAGGCCGACAGGTCAGTGCATGGCTACCGGGGGCACGCCCTCGGGCAGATCCTCGTCGGTGAGCTCCGACTCCACGTGCTTGCGCGGCAGCATGAACGCCGGCACCAGAGTCAGCACGACCAGGACCCAGGCCACCCAGAACGTGTCGGCGAAGGCCGCTGCCGCTTCCGCAAGGCCCGCCGCCACCGCCGCCGCGCCGCCGACTGCGTCGGTCAGCGACGGGTCGAGGGTCGCGGCCATCGCGGGCTTGGCCAGGTCGGAGGCGTTGAGGTGGGCCGTCAGGATCACCGAGATCACCGCGACGCCGACCGAGCTCCCGATCTGCTGGTTGATGTTGAGCAGGGTCGAGCCGCGGGCCACCTCGTGGGCCTTGAGCGTCTTCAGCGCCGCGGTGAACAGCGGCATCATCGTGGCGCCCATGCCGAGGCCCAGCACGAAGAGCTCGGCGATCAGCAGCGTGTAAGAAGTGTGCTCGGTGACCTGGGTCAGCCCGAACATGCCGGCCACGATGATCAGGAGCCCGACCGGCACGATCCGGCCGACCGGCAGCCGGTCGCTGAGCGTGCCGGCGATCGGCATGGTCAGCATCGCGCCGATGCCCTGCGGCGCCACCAGCAGGCCGGCCACCAGGGCCGACTCGCCGCGGATCTGCTGGAAGTAGGTGGGCACCAGCAGGAGGCCGCCGAAGAAGGCCGCCACGAACAGGAACATCGTGATGATGGAGACCGTGAGCTCGCGGTTCTTGAACAGCCGCAGGTCGAGCAGCGGGTGCTCGGGCCGGAAGCTGTGGAAGACGAACGCGACCACCAGGAGAATGCCGGTGATGGCGGTCACCCACACGCGGGTGTAGCCGTAGTCGCCGTTGGCAGCACCGGGGATCGAGGACACGCCGTAGAGGAACAAGGCGAGCCCGGGCGACATCAGGGCCATGCCGAGGAAGTCGAAGGACTCCGAGGGCTGGGGCGAGTCCTTCTCGAGGACGAACCAGGCGTAGACCATGGCGGCGACGCCGAGCGGCAGGTTGATCAGGAAGATCCAGTGCCAGCTGGCGTGCTCGATCAGCCAGCCGCCGATGATCGGGCCCATGATCGGACCGAGCAGCATCGGCACGCCGAGGATCGCCATCAGGCGGCCCATCCGGTGGGGGCCGGCCGCCCGGGTCATGATCGTCATGCCGAGCGGCATCAGCATGCCGCCGCCGAGACCCTGCAGCACGCGGAAGGCGATCAGCATCTCGATCGACGACGCCGCAGCGCAGAGCGCGGAGCCGAGCGTGAACAGGCCGATCGCAGCGAGGTAGAGGCGCTTGGTGCCGAACCGGTCGGCGGCCCAGCCCGTCAAGGGGATGACCGTGGCGAGCGCGAGGGTGTAGCCCGTGACCGTCCACGCCACCGTGGAGTAGGGAAGCGGGTCGTCGATGCCGGTGAAGACGGTCTGGAACGTCGGCAGCGCGACGTTGACGACCGTGATGTCGAGGATCGTCATGACCGCGCCGAGCACGACGACGCCGGCGATCTTGAGGACGGCACCGTCGATGTGGTCGGGGTGCTCGGGAGCAGAAGAGGTGGAAGCCTGAGTCACCCGCCCAGACTAGGGACGACCCCCGACACCCGCGCAAACGGTTTCACCCTGGGCGCAATCCGGGGTGACGCGCGTCACCGGTGTCACCGGGTCCGGTTACCGTCGGCGGCGTGAGCCCGCCAGTCAGCTCGTCGGGCGTCCCCGTGTCGGGCCCGGCCACGGTGCGCGCCGCCGACCCGCCGCGCGACTCCTCGGTGGAGTTCACCGACGGCACCGCCACGGTCTCGCTGCCAGTCCGCGAGGCGCTCCCGGTGCTGGCCCGGGCCCGCCGCGGCGGACGCCCGCACCCCACGGTCGCGCTGCTCGCCGAGGCCGGGGTGCTGGCGCTCCGCCTGGTCGGCGCCGGCCGGTTCGAGCCCGGCGACGGGCGCTGGCTGCCGTCGGCGCTCGACCCCGACGAGCACGCGCGGGTGCGCATGCTGGCGGCGGAGGCGTCGTACGACGGGTGGCCGGCCGAGGCGGCGGAGTCCGCCTTGCACGACCTGGTCGCGGCCGTCGTCGACGCCTTGCCCCGGGGCACGCCCACCGAGGCGAAGCAGCGGGAGGCGTTCCGGCGGCGCCTCGACGCCGAGCTGGTCAGACCGCGGCCGGCTGTCGGTGGCGCGGCCGGCCTGCCCGCGCTGGTCACCATCTCGCTGCGCGTCGAGGCCGACGAGGAGGAGCTGCTCGCCGGCTCGGTGCGCCTGGTGCTCCAGGTCCACGACGAGCTCGACCCTCTCCACCTGTGCGACGCGGCCCTGTTGTGGACCGGGGGTCCCGACGACCACGGTTTCGGCGAGCGGGCCCGCACCCACGCGGCGATCGCGCTGCGTGCGGCGGCCCAGGCATGGCCGGTCCTCGACCGGCTGCTGGAGCTGCGCGTGCCCGACGAGATCACCCTCGACACCGACGAGCTGGTGTCGCTGCTCGACGAGGGGGTCGCCGCGCTCCGCCGTGCCGGGGTCGACGTGCTGTGGCCGCGCAGCCTCGGCCGCGACCTGACGACGCGGGCCACCCTCGAGCACCACGACGATGGGCCGGACGGGGGTCGGGGCAGGGGCCAGGACGACCCGTTGATGACCGGCTTGTTCGGTCCCGACGCGATGTTCGCCTTCAAGTGGCAGGTCGCGCTCCACGGCGAGCCCCTCAGTGACGACGAGATGCGCCAGCTCGCGAGCGCGGCCAGCCCGGTGCTGAAGCTGCGCGGTGCCTGGACGGTCGTCGACCCAGCCGTCGCGCGCAAGGCCAAGAAGCGGCTGATCCGCACGGTCACCCCGGTGCAGGCCGTCGCGGCCGCACTCACCGGCACCGTCGAGGTCGACCATGGTGAGCAGGAGGTCGTGGTCGGCGCCAGCCTGCTGCAGGTCCGCGAGCGGCTGCTCGGCGCGGCCACTCGCGAGCCGGTCGCGCCGCCTGCCGCCCTCCGCGCCACCTTGCGCGACTACCAGCGGCACGGCCTGACCTGGCTCGACCAGCTCACCTCGCTCGGCCTGGGCTGCTGCCTGGCCGACGACATGGGGCTGGGCAAGACCGTCCAGCTGATCGCTCTTCACCTTCGGCGGCTCGAGGCAGGCCATCAGTCGGGCGAGCAGCCGGGTCAGCGGACGGGGCCCACCTTGGTCGTCTGCCCGGCGTCCCTGCTCGGCAACTGGGAGGCCGAGATCGAGCGGTTCGCGCCCGGCACTCCCGTGCGTCGCTTCCACGGCGGCGGCCGGTCGCTCGCCGGCGTGGACGACGGCTTCGTGCTGACCACCTACGGCACCCTCCGGTCCGACCACGGGACCGACGCGGCCGGGCCGCGCCTGCGCGACGTCGGCGTGGGGGCTGGTCGTCGCCGACGAGGCACAGCACGTCAAGAACGCCGCGTCGGCTGCCGCCCGTGCGTTGCGGGCCATTCCCGGCACCGCCCGCGTCGCGTTGACCGGCACGCCCGTCGAGAACAACCTCACCGAGCTCTGGGCCATCCTCGACTGGGCGATCCCGGGGCTGCTCGGCAGCCGCAACGCCTTCCGCAAGGTCTGGGCCGCGCCGATCGAGTCGGGCGTCCACGAGGAGAAGACCCGCCAGTTCGCCGGGCTCGTCGCCCCGTTCGTGCTGCGGCGCCGCAAGTCCGACCCGGGCATCGCGCCCGAGCTGCCACCCAAGACCGAGACCGACCATCCGCTCGGCCTGACCCGCGAGCAGGTCGTCCTCTACGAAGCCTTCGTGCGCGACACCATGGAGCGCATCGAGCGCGCCGACGAGGAGACCCGCCGGGGGCTCGTGCTCGCGCTGCTGACCGGCCTGAAGCAGATCTGCAACCACCCGGCACAGTTCCTCAAGCAGTCCGGCGCTGTGCGCCTCTCGGGCCGGTCGCACAAGCTCGACCTGCTCGACGAGCTGCTGGCCACGATCATCGCCGAGGGTGGTGCGGCGCTGGTGTTCACCCAGTACGTCGCGATGGCCAGGCTGCTCGAAGCCCACCTCGACCGCTCCGGCGTCGCCCACCAGCTCCTCCACGGCGGCACGCCCGTGCGCGCCCGCGACGCGATGGTGGCGGCGTTCCAGGCGGGCGACGTGCCCGTGTTCCTGCTCTCGCTCAAGGCCGGTGGCACCGGCCTCAACCTGACCCGCGCCGACCACGTCATCCACCTCGACCGCTGGTGGAACCCCGCCGTCGAGGACCAGGCCACCGACCGCGCCTACCGCATCGGCCAGGACAAGCCCGTGCAGGTGCACCGGATGGTGACCCGCGGCACCATCGAGGAGCGCATCGCCGAGCTGCTCACCCGCAAGCGCGTCCTGGCCGACGCGGTCCTCTCGCGCGGCGAGACGGCGTTCACCGAGCTCGGCGATGACGAGCTGCGCGACCTGGTCACCCTGCGGACGCGCGCCGATGACTGATCAGCAGTCCGGCCGCCCGTCGCGCGTCACCCACCCACGCATCCGGGCCCGCCGCGGGGCTGCGCGGGCGACCACCTGGTGGGGCAAGGCGTGGGTGCGCGCGTGCGAGGAGTCGGCGTACGGCGAGGGGGACCTCAAGGTCGCCCGCGTCCTGGCGCGCTCGGGATCGGTCGGCGCGATCACGGTGGCGGCCGGGCAGTTCCTCGCCGCGGTCGAGGACGGCGACCAGCTGTGGTCGACGAGCACCACCCTGCCCGTGCTCGACCAGAGCGACCGCGCGGCGTTCGTCGAGGCCGTCGCGGCGGAGGCCGGGCGGCTGCCGGCGCTGCTGGCCGGGGAGCTGCCGCACCTGCTGGTCGAGCACGCCGAGGAGTCCGGCGTCGAGCTGCTCCCCTACGGCGGCGAGCTGCAGGCGTCGTGCACGTGCGCGGCCTGGGTCGACCCCTGCCCCCACGCGCTGGCCACGGCCTACCAGATGGCGTGGCTCGCCGACGCCGACCCGTTCGTGCTGCTGGCGTTGCGCGGGCTCTCGCGCGAGGACCTGCTGGCGCGGCTCCACGAGCGCGAGGGCCGGCGGTGCGGAGGTCCCCGACGACGTCGCGCTCGCTGTCGACGCCGCCACCCGCGCCACCCGCATCCTCGAGCTGATCGAGAAGGGTGAGGTCCGACATCGAGCACCTGTTGTGAGGCCCTACGTCCGTCATCGGGTCTCGAGACGCGTCACTCGTCCCTCGCAGGCTCGGTCCGAGTCGACGCTCCTCGACCTGGCGCCTGATCGCGGTCCTCGCAAGCTCGGACCGCGCGGCGCTCAAAAGTCGAAGCCGAGACAACCTCGGTCGATGATCTGGTTCCAGGTCAGCTTCTCGACGGAGCCGTACTTGGCCGGGGTCAGGGCGTTGAGCCTCTGCAGCTTCTTGATGACCTTCTCGGTCTCCCGGTCGAAGTGCCCCGTGACGTGGCTGGCGGTGATCAGGCCGATGTCGAGCAGCATCTGCTGGAGGGCCCGGATGTAGATGCCGTCCCTGGTGCTGGGGTGCATCCCCATGGAGAGAACGGGGAAGCTGGCCGGCTCGAGGACGCACAGGCAGGGCACGTGGGTCCTCTGGCCCGGCTTGAGGCTCGTGACCGCATCGCCCTTGTGGTCGACGCTCATCCGGAGCTGGCACGGCTCAGACGTGGAGTCGAAGGGGCCGAGGTAGACGACGTACTTGGGCGGTGGCTCGTTCTCGGAGCCATAGACGGTGTTGCAGGACTTGGCGGTCTCGAGGTACTTGGCCTCGCTGTCTGCGTTGGTGACCACCGCGCTCTCGAGGGCTCCGCTGGTCTCGCCGTAGCCCACGACCAGGATCTTCTTCCCGATGCAGTCGAGATTCTGGAACGGCACCCCCAGGTTGAGCGGGTCGGTGGGACTGGCCGACGAGGTGGATCCGGGGTCGGGATCGTCGGCGCTGGCATCACGAGGAGTGCCGGTGGTGAAGCCGATGACGACGCCCGCGGTCACCCCCACGACGCGCCGATGCGAGGAGCGCGATCGTCCCCCGAGCGTCCCAGCGCATACTCACAAGACGCCTCAGGGCTCCGTTCGGTTGCGTTCGCTCACCAATTTAGCGACCTCAGCGCCATCTCGCGCAGCAGGCCGTGCATGGCCTGCGCGGGCAGCCGACTGCTGTGCGGGGTGGAGTTGATCAGCCCGAACGCCGCGTGGGCCATGGCCCGAGCCTCGTCCGGCGCCAGCTCGCGATGCCGATGGCGCAGCTGCTCGGCCCACAGGTCGACGTACTCGCGTTGGAGGCTGCGCACCCGCTCGCGTGCCTCGGCCGGCAGCGACTGCCAGTCACGGTCCTGGACCACGATCAGCGAAGGCTGGGCGAGCGCGAACTCCACGTGCCAGTCGACGAGCGCCGCCAGCGCGTCGCCGGGGCTGCCAGCGCTGGCCACCCGCTCCTGGCCCTCGGTCAGGAGGCGCTCGCTGATCGCGACGAGCATCTCGGCCAGGACGGCGTCCTTGGAGTCGAAGTGCTTGTAGAGCGCCGGCCCGCTCACCCCGACCGCCTTGCCGATGTCGCCGACGGAGACGCCGTGGAAGCCGCGCTCGGCGAACAGCCGGGCGGCCACGTCGAGGATCTGGTCCCGGCCGACCGGGTGTCGGCTGGGTGATCGGCTGGGCGTTCCACGGGGTCAGGGTAGCGCCTGGGGTTAACGAACGTTAACCTCGTGTCTCGTGAGTGAGCTGCCCGATCTCGTCGCCGAGCTGCGTGAGCGGCTCGCGGTCGTCCGCCGCGGCGGCTCGGAGTCCGCGCGGCAGAAGCATCTCGACCGCGGCAAGCTGCTGGTCCGCGACCGCGTCGACCGGCTGCTCGACCCCGGCAGCCCGTTCCTGGAGCTGAGCCCGCTGGCGGCGTTCGGGATGTACGGCGACGGGGACCGCGAGAATCTGTACGCCGTGCCCGCCGCCAGCATCGTCACCGGCATCGGCCGGATCAACGGTCGCGAGTGCGTGGTCGTGGCCAACGACGCGACGGTCAAGGGCGGCACCTACTACCCGATGACGGTCAAGAAGCACCTGCGCGCCCAGCAGGTCGCCGCCGACAACCTGCTGCCCTGCGTCTACCTCGTCGACTCCGGCGGCGCCTTCCTGCCGATGCAGGACGAGGTGTTCCCCGACCGCGAGCACTTCGGGCGGATCTTCTTCAACCAGGCCAACCTGTCGGCCCGCGGCATCCCGCAGATCGCCTCGGTGATGGGCTCGTGCACGGCCGGCGGCGCCTACGTGCCGGCCATGTCCGACGAGAGCGTGATCGTCAAGGACCAGGGCACGATCTTCCTCGGCGGCCCGCCGCTGGTGAAGGCCGCGACCGGCGAGGTCGTGACCGCCGAGGAGCTCGGCGGGGGCGACGTCCATGCCCGCAAGTCCGGCGTCGTCGACCACCTCGCCGAGGACGACGCGCACGCGCTGGCGATCGTGCGGTCGATCGTGGGCACGTTGCCACGTCACGGTGGTTTCGTGACAGGACTTCGTCCTTCCTCAACCAGCGGGGCGGGGACAGCCGACGTGGAGGAGCCGCACGAGGACCCGGCGACGCTGGCCGACGTCGTACCCGCCGACACCCGGACGCCGTACGACGTCCGCGAGGTGATCCGGCGGGTCGTGGACGGCAGCCGGTTCCACGAGTTCAAGCAGCTCTACGGCGAGACGCTGGTGACCGGGTTCGCGCACGTCTGGGGGCACCAGGTCGGGATCGTCGCCAACAACGGCATCCTGTTCAGCGAGTCGGCGCTCAAGGGCGCGCACTTCATCGAGCTGTGCAACCAGCGCGGCATCCCGCTGGTCTTCCTGCAGAACATCACCGGCTTCATGGTCGGCAAGGAGTACGAGAACCGCGGCATCGCCCGCGACGGCGCCAAGCTGGTCACCGCGGTGGCGTGCTCGGTCGTCCCGAAGTTCACGGTCGTCATCGGCGGCTCGTTCGGCGCCGGCAACTACGGCATGTGCGGCCGCGCGTACGACCCGCGCTTCCTCTGGATGTGGCCCAACGCCCGGATCTCGGTGATGGGCGGCGAGCAGGCCGCGTCCGTGCTGGCCGAGGTGCGCGGTCCCGACCGCGACGACACCGAGGACTACAAGGCCGGCATCCGCGACCAGTACGAGCACCAGGGCTCGCCCTACTACTCCACCGCCCGGCTCTGGGACGACGGCATCATCGAGCCCGCCGACACCCGCCGCGTCCTCGGCATGGGCCTCGCCGTCGCCGCCAACGTGCCGATCCCGCCGCCCTCCTACGGCGTCTTCAGGATGTGAACGATGACCCAGCCGATCCGCAGGCCGATCCACACCGTCCTCGTCGCCAACCGCGGCGAGATCGCGTTGCGCGTCATCCGCGCCTGCCGCGAGACCGGCCGCCGCAGCGTGGCGATCTACACCGACCTCGACCGCGAGGCGCCGCACGTGCGGGCGGCCGACGACGCGGTCCACGTGCGCAGCTACCTCGACATCGAGGCCGTCGTCGCCGCCGCGCAGTCGGTCGACGCCGACGCGGTGCACCCGGGGTACGGCTTCCTCTCCGAGCGCGCGGCCTTCGCCGAGGCGCTCGAGGAGGCCGAGATCCGGCTGGTCGGCCCGTCGGCAGCAGTGATGGAGCAGATGGGCCGCAAGGACGCCGCCCGCGAGATCGCCGTGCGCGCCGGGCGTCCCGGTCGTGCCGTCGTACTCCAGTGACCGACGCGCGGGTCACCGTCAGCCTCGAGCTGCCGTATCCCGTGCTCGTGAAGGCGGCGGCGGGCGGCGGTGGCAAGGGCATGCGCATCGTGCGCCGCGCCGAGGACTACGACGAGGCGGTCGCTGGCCGCCAAGCGCGAGGCGCTGGCGGCGTTCGGCGACGACACGATGCTGGTCGAGAAGTACGTCGAGCACGGACGCCACATCGAGGTGCAGGTGCTGGCCGACCACCACGGCAACGTCGTCCACCTCCACGAGCGCGACTGCTCGACGCAGCGCCGCCACCAGAAGGTCCTCGAGGAGGCGCCGGCGCCCACGATCAGCGACGAAGTACGCCGCCTGGTCACCGAGAGCGCGGTCGCGCTCGCTCGCGAGGTCGGATACACCAACGCCGGCACCGTGGAGTTCCTGCTCGACACCGCGACCGACGAGGCCTACTTCCTGGAGATGAACACCCGCCTCCAGGTCGAGCACCCGGTCACCGAGGCGGTCACCGGCATCGACCTCGTGCAGGCCCAGCTCGACGTCGCGGCCGGCGAGCCGCTGCCGTTCCGCCAGGACGACATCACCGTCACCGGGCACGCGATCGAGGCCCGGGTCTACGCCGAGGACTCCTTCGGCGGCTTCCTCCCGCAGGCCGGGCACGGCCGACCTGGTGCGCTGGCCGACGGCAGGCGGCATCCGCGTCGACCAGGCGCTGGAGAGCGGTCAGGTCGTCAGCACGGCGTACGACCCGATGCTCGGCAAGGTGATCGCCCACGGCCCCGACCGCGAGGCCGCGCGGCGTGCGCTGGTGGAGGCGCTCGACGCCACCGGGCATCCTCGGGCTGACCACCAACACCGGGTTCCTGCGCGCGCTGGTGGCCAGCGAGGAGTTCCGGCTCAGGCGACCATCGACACCGCGTGGCTCGACACTGCCGAGGTGGAGCCGCCGGCACGCGAGGTTCCGCGCATCTTCGCCGCGTGGATCCAGGCGCTGCTGGTCGCGGTGCAGGACACCGGGCACCCGTTCCAGGCCGACGGGTGGCGGCTCGGGCGGTACGCCGTCCCCGACGGTCGTCGAGCTCGACGAGACCGTGCTCGTCGACCGCGACAGCCGGTCTCGTCGGGGACCACGAGGTCGTGCAGATCGGCGCCGAGAACCACGTCGCCGTGCTGACGATCGACGGCCGCCGCGAGGTCGCGGTCGTCAACGTCCAGGCGCACACGGCCGAGGTCGCCTACCGCGGGCAGCGGTTCGTCTTCGAGAAGCCCGACGTCTTCGCCGACCACGGGCCGGCCGTGGGCGACGGCTCCGTGCTCGCGCCGATGCCCGGCACGGTGCTCGATGTCCGCGTCGAGGTGGGTCAGGCCGTCGTCGAGGGCGACGTGCTCGGCGTGGTCGAGGCGATGAAGATGGAGCTGGCCCTGAAGGCGCCGTTCGCCGGCACCGTCGCCGCGGTCGACGCGGCGGTCGGCGACCAGGTCGTCGCTGGGCGAGCAGCTGTTCGCGGTGGAGGGGGAGTCCTGATGGAGCGCCCCGCCGTCGTACCGATGGAAGGCCTGCCCGCGCGCGTCACGATCTACGAGGTCGGCGCCCGCGACGGGCTGCAGAACGAGGCCGCTCTCGTCCCGACCGAGGTCAAGGCCGAGCTGGTCACGCGGCTGCTCGACGCCGGGCTGCCGATCGTCGAGGCGACGTCGTTCGTGCACCCGAAGTGGGTCCCGCAGCTCGCCGACGCCGCCGAGCTGATGACCCTGCTCGGCGACCGCGGGCCGCGACCTGCCCGTGCTCGTGCCCAACGAGCGCGGTCTCGACCGGGCGCTGGAGCTGGGCTGCCGCCACATCGCGATCTTCGGCAGCGCGACCGAGACCTTCGCGGCCAAGAACCTCAACAGCACCCTCGACGGCCAGTTCGCGATGTTCGAGCCGACCGTACGTCGCGCGCGCGACGCCGGCGTCGACGTCCGGGCCTACGTGTCGATGTGCTTCGGCGACCCGTGGGAGGGCGCCGTACCCGTCGAGCAGGTCGTCGCCGTCGGCAAGCGGCTCTTCGACCTCGGCGCCGCGCCAGCTGAGCATCGGCGACACCATCGGCGTGGGCACCGCCGGCCACGTGACCGCGCTGGTCGACGCGTTCGTCGCGGCCGGCCTCGGCACCGACCACCTGGCGATGCACTTCCACGACACCTACGGCCAGGCGCTGGCCAACACGCTGGCCGCCCTGCGCGCGCGGGATCACGACCTTCGACGCCAGCGCCGGCGGCCTCGGCGGCTGCCCCTACGCCAAGAGCGCCACCGGCAACCTGGCCACCGAGGACCTCGTCTGGCTGCTCACCGGCCTCGGCATCGAGCACGGCGTCGACCTCGCCGCCCTGGTCGAGACCAGCACCTGGCTGGCCGGCCACCTCGGCCGCCCCAGCCCCTCGGCCGTCGTACGCGCCCTGGCACCGCTGGTTGAGGAAGGACGTCAGTCCTGTCACGAAACCCGCGCGACGGAACTGCTGACCAGTCACCGGGTTTCGTGACTCAGTCAGCAGGTGCGCGACCTCCTCGACCGGCGGACGAGCCTGCCACAATCGGGGGCATGAGCCGGGTCGTCCACCTGCACATCGGTGCACCGAAGACGGGGACGACGTACCTCCAGCACCGGCTCTCCCGTAACTGCGCACCCGTTGGCCAAGCACGACGTCCACATCCCCACCAGGAGCCCGCTGGTCTCGCCGGAGCTGTTCCAGTTCCGCGCGGCGCTCGACCTGCTCGGCCAGGACTGGGGTGGTCAGCCCGGTCACGCCGACGGCGCGTGGCCGCAGCTGGTGCGACGGCTGCGCAGCAAGACCGGCACCAGCATCGTCAGCCACGAGATCCTCGCGCCCGCGTCGCCCGACGTGATCGCCAGGGCGATGCGCGACCTCGACGGCTGCGAGGTGCACGTCGTCTACTCCGCCCGCGACCTCGCCCGCGCGCTGCCCGCCGCCTGGCAGGAGAGCATCAAGCAGGGCCGCAGGTGGGCCTACCGGCGGTTCCTCAACCGCGTCGAGTTCGGCAAGCCGTGGTTCTACCGTGCCTTCGACCTGCCGAGCGTGCTGACCAACTGGAGCGAAGGCGTCTCGCCCGAGCGCGTCCACCTGGTCACCGTGCCCCAGCGACATGGGCCGGGCGGCGCCGACCCGGGCGAGCTGTTCGGCAGGTTCTGCACGGCGTTCGGCATCGACCCCGAGTGGGCACCACTCGACAGCGACCGGCTCAACACCTCGCTCGGCGTCGCCGAGACCCAGGTGATCCGACAGCTCAACCGGCGGATGGACCGCGCCACCCGGCGCGAGGCGGAGTACGACGAGCTGATCCGCGAGCTGCTCGCCCAGGACCGTCTGGTGCACCGCGAGTCCCCGCCGGTGCGGCTGCCGCCGGGGCGCTTCGCGTGGGCCAGCCGACCAGGCCGAGCAGTGGATCGAGTGGGTCAAGGGCAGCGGCATCCAGGTGGTCGGCGACATCGACGACCTGCGCCCGCTGCCGCTCCCCGAGGAGCGAGCCCTACGTCAACCCCGACAAGGTGCCGCCTCGCGTGGTGCTCGGCGCCGCGGTCGACGCGCTGTCGGCGATGACCCGCGAGGCGGCCGCCCGGCCCGACCCGCGGCGTACCTTCGGCGCGCGGTTCCGCAAGTTCCGCGAGCGCTCGTGATCGGGCCAACCGTCGATCGAGCACTCGGGGAGCAGCGCGCCTGGGGCTGGGTGGCCCACCTGCGCGAGGGCGGTACGACGCCCTGGCAGCGAGTGGCACGGACCGCGGCGAGTCCCACGGCCGGTACCTCCCGGGCGCCCAGCAGCTGGAGCTGCTCCGCCGGCTCAACGCCGCCGGCCGCCCGGACAAGGCGCTCGGCGAGAGCGTGCTGGCCGCCTCCGCCGCGGGCCGCGGCCGGCCCGACCTCGAGCTCGTCGGACGCCGGTCCGGAGTCGGCGTTCGGCCCCGCCCCCGTCGACCCCGCCGAGCTGCCCGCCGGCGAGCTGGTGCGGGTGGCGGCGAGCGTGCTCGCCGACCAGGTCGTCGACGCCGGCGTGCCCGCCACAGCGCGAGCCAGCCCGGCGTCCTGGACGTCGTGGTGGCGGCGCGGCTACCGCCTCGTCGGCGACCCCGAGCTCGCCGACCTGCTGCGCGCCCAGCTCGTGGCGCGCGGACGCCCGCCCGGCGGCCGCGAGCCGCGCATCGTCGTGCTGGGCTCCGACCTGGCGACCATGGCCGCCCATGCCTGGACCCACCGCGCGTTCACCGAGGGCGTGACCGCGTGGCGCGAGTGGCTGCGGCTGCTGCGGGAGCGCCGCGAGGTTCCCGCACGCGCCGACGTCCTAGCCGTCGCCCGCGCGTGGGAACGCCGGGTGGGCAAGGAGCGCGTGCACGTCGTGCTCGAACCCCATGGTCAACGCGCTCGTGCCCGGCTCGTCGGTGACCGGCGGCCGCTCGCGGCTCCGGTGACCCTGCCGGGCGAGTGCGGCGAGCTCGCGCGCCGGGTGGGCTCGGTGCTCGGGCTGCTGGTGCTGCCCGACGACCGCGAGGCGCTGCTGACCACGAGGTTGCGGCCGCGCATCGAGGCCGCCTCGCTCCGGACCCCGGGTGGGCGACCACTCGTCGTACCCGCTGCCCACCGCGACTGGTTCGAGAGCGCCGCGGAGCAGATGCGCGAGGGCATCCGGCGCGCTGGTTACGCTGTCCACGGCGACCTGGACGCCCTCGTCCCGCACTGGCCCGCCGACGATGCGGATCACGAAGCCGCCCACGCGGGACCCTCGCCCGAGGCCACCCTGGACCTGGCGATCCAGGTCCTGCTCGACCACCGATCCGATGGGGGGAGGACGCCATGACCAAGAAGGTCATCCTCCACGTCGGCACCCCGAAGACCGGCACGTCGTACCTCCAGGACGTGCTCTTCCGCAACCGGCGCACCCTCGCCGGCCACGGCATCCTCTACGCCGCCGACCGGTTCGACGCACAGTTCCTGGCGGCCCTCGACCTGATGCGGCTGCCCTGGGGCGGCCTCGAGCGCGAGGCGGTGGGCGCCTGGGACCGGCTCGCCGAGCAGGTCCGCGGCTGGCACGGCGACACCGCGATCATCAGCCACGAGATCCTCGCCGGTGCGTCGCGGTCGCAGGTCGGCCGGGCGCTGTCGTCGTTGGGGCACGAGCTGGGTCAGCAGTCGAGCGGGCGTCGAGGTGCACCTCGTGCTCTCGGTGCGCGACCTGGTCCGCCAGATCCCGGCCGAGTGGCAGGAGAACGTCAAGCACCGCAGCGCGATGAGCTACGCCCGGTTCCTCGCCCGGATCGCCGACCCGAGCCGCAACAGCCGGATCGCGTCGTGGTTCTGGAGCGTCCAGGAGATTCCCGAGATCCTCGACCGCTGGGGCGCCGACCTGCCGCCGGAGCGCGTCCACCTGGTGACCGTGCCGTCGCCCGGCGGCGCGCCCGACCTGCTGTGGAAGCGGTTCTCGCAGGCCTTCGGGCTCGAGGGCATCGACCTCGAGCTGGCCGACGAGCGCACCAACCCCTCGCTGGGCGTGCCCGAGACGGCGCTGATCAGGCGCATCAACCGCTCGGCCAACCGCGTGCTCGAACCCGCCGACTACCGACCGCTCGTGCGCGAGCTGCTGGCCCACCAGACGCTGTCGCGGCGGGTGCTGTCGCCGCGGCTGGCGCTGCCGCCCGAGCAGGTGCCGTGGGTGCAGGAGCGCGAGGCGGCGTACGTCGCCGAGATCGAGCGCCGCGGCTACGACGTCGTCGGCGACCTCCACGACCTGCGCGGCAACCCGACCCTGCACCCGTACGTCGACCCCGACCGGCCGCGCGAACGCGACGTCGCCGGCGCCGCGGTCGACGCCATCAAGGCGTTGCTGCTGGAGAACGCCCGGATGCGCGCCGAGGACGCCCAGCTGCGCGCGGAGCTCGACGAGACCCGCGACGCCTTGCGGCGGTCCTACCTGCGGCCGTCGTACCGGATGCGCGAGAAGGCGGTGAAGGGCCTGGCCGGCACCCGCTTCGGGCGCGGGCTGCTCGGCGTCTACCGCTTGGCGAGGGGAAGGAGCTCGCGGTCGGCGTAGCGGCCGATCCGCCAGGTCGATGTAGCCGTCGACGCTCATGCCGACGACCCCGCCCACGACCGGGATCCGCCGGCCGACGGTGGTGGCGAGGCGCTTGCCGGCCACCTTGGCGATCAGGAAGGCAGCGACGACCGCCGCGACGTCCTGGTCAAGGGCGGCGTCGTAGCCCGGTGAGGTAGCCAGAGCCATCGGCGGCGCGGGGATCTTCTGGGTCTTCACGTGGGAGTTGATCGTCTCCTCGCCCAGCAGGCAGACCAGGATCGCGTTCTTGACCTTGGGGTCGGCGAGGTCGTAGCCACGCAGGTGGGCGATGCCGGCGACCATCCGGCACTGGACGAGGGCCAGGCCGGCGATGTTGGCGGGGATCGCGACGGGTGCGGTGATCAGCCCTCCCATGTTGGTGACGAAACCCTGGGCACCGGCGAGCCGCACGTTGTTCTCGATCACCTCGTGGATCGCCCGCTCGACGTCGCCCTTCTGCTCGCGCAGCTGCTTGTCGGCGGCCTTGGCCGCCGGCGGCAGCGGCCCGACGCCCTCGATCGCCCGGTGGAGCGACTCGCGCACGAAGTGCGTGGTCAGCCCAGGCGCCAGCTCGGCGATGCGTGGCGCCAGCGTCCTGCTGACGGTCCTGGCGACTCCCATGCCCTCGACTGTACGGATCCGCTGGTCGAGGACCGTTCGAGGCTCGCAAGCTCGCACCTCAGGGACCCACTACCGTCACGAGGCCCGGCGTCGAGCCGGAGCTACGCATCCGGTCCGGTCGCCGGGTTTCGAGACGGTTGCTAGCGCAACCTCCTCGACCAGCGGAGTCCGACCGACGGGCGCGCCCTACGGTTGGCACCATGCGCATCGAGCCGCCGCGGAGCGACTGGCGGTTCCCGGGGCCGGCGCGGTTCGACCCGGACGACGACCTGGTCGCGGCGGGCGCCGACCTGGCGCCCGGGACGCTGCTCGAGGCCTACCGGCGCGGGCTGTTCCCGATGCCCTCGGGGCGGCGTGGCGAGCCGATGCTGTGGTTCTCGCCCGTACGCCGCGGAGTGCTGCCGCTCGACGGCCTGCGGGTGTCGCGGTCGTTGCGGCGGTCGGTGCGCAGGTTCGAGATCCGCGTCGACACCGCGCTGCCCGAGGTGATCGACGCCTGCGCCGACCCCCGCCGGCCCGCGGGCTGGATCGACCCGCCGATCCGGGCGGCGTACGTGGAGCTGCACCGGCTCGGCTGGGTGCACTCGGTGGAGGCGTGGCGCGACGACCGGCTCGCCGGGGCGCTGTACGGCGTCTCGATCGGCGGGCTGTTCGCCGGCGAGTCGATGTTCCACCGCGAGACCGACGCCTCGAAGGTCGCCCTGGTCGCGCTGGTCGACCTCCTGCGGGAGGACCCCGACGAGCCACGACTACTCGACGTCCAGTGGCAGACCCCCCACCTGGCCTCGCTCGGGGTGGTGCAGGTGCCTCGGCGCGAGTACCTCGGCAGGCTGCCCGACGTCGTCGCGGCCGCCGTACCCCGCGCGTTCGCCTAGGCGCCGCGTCACCTGGCCGCCTCTTCTGCATGCACGACCGGGTCGCCATGCGGCAGGGTGTGCGAGCACACCCACCCGAGGGATCGAGGAACCGCGAATGAAGCGCATCTCCCTGCTGGCCGTCCCGATGCTCGTGCTCGGCCTGCTCGCCGGCTGCGGCGACGACGGCGGGGACGGCGGGGGCGACGACGCTGCCGACGCCCCGACGAACGCGACGGTGGCGGAGTTCTGCCAGCCGTTCGTGGACATGTACACCGACGTCGTCGACAAGGGAGAGGACCTCACCGACGAGGATGCGGTGACGATCGCCAAGGACACCGCCGCGAAGCTGCGCGAGGCCGGCACGCCCGAGGGCATGCCCGAGGACGCCCGGAAGGGCTGGGAGCTGGTGATCGAGAAGCTCGCCGACCTGCCCGACGACGCCACCAAGGAGGACGTCGAGGCGGCCCAGAACCTCACCGCTGAGGAGCAGGAGTACTCCGAGGCGCTCGCCCAGTACGTCGCCGAGAAGTGCGCGGACGCGATGGCCGGTGCGATGGGAGGCCAGGGCTGACACACCAGTTGGGCTGGCAGATGGGTGGGGCTTGGCGCCATGCTGCATGGTGGAGGGCGGTGTCCTGACCCCGATCCACCGAGGAGCCCCATGAAGCGCACGTCCCTTCTCGCTGTCCTGCTGCTCCTCCTGGTGCTCGTGGCCGGTTGCGGCGGGAGCGACTCCAGCGGGAGCGCGGACGCCGGCGACGACGCGGACAGCTCCGCGGGCGGTCCGCCGACCGACGCCTCGGTCGAGGACTTCTGCGGCACCTTCCTCGACCTGATCGAGCAGGCCTCGCAGCAGGGCAGCGACGTCTCGGACGCCGACGCGGTCGAGCTGGCCAAGGAGGCGGCCGACAAGCTGTCCGAGGTAGGAACCCCCGAGGACATGCCGGCCGATGCCCGACGCGCGTTCGAGAAGGCGATCGAGCTGATCCGCTCCATCCCCGAGGGCGCGACGCAGAAGGAGATGGACGACATCGCCGCCGACCTCACCGCGGAGCAGCAGCAGGACCTGCAGGCGCTGACCGCCTACGTCACCGAGAAGTGCATGGGCCAGCTTGCGCCCAGTGACGTGCCCGAGCAATGGGGCCCCCGAGTCGGACAGTGGGTCGAACAGCGGGTCGGGCAGCGATTCGTCGGGCAACTGACTGGCAACCGACTGGCAACCGACTGGCAACCGACTGGGCGTCGCGCGGCTACTTCAGCAGCCGCGACAGCCGCCGGTCGGCCAGCGGCTTGCCGCCGGTCTGGCAGGTGGGGCAGTACTGCAGCGAGGAGTCGGCGAACGACACCTCGCGCACGGTGTCGCCGCAGACGGGGCACTTCTCGCCGGTGCGGCCGTGGACGGCGAGGTTGGACTTCTTCTCGCCCTTGAGCTCGCTGGCCGCGAGCCCCCGGGACCGCTCGACCGCGTCGCCGAGCACGCCGCGGATGGCGTCGTAGAGCACGGTGAGCTCGTCGGGGGACAGGCTGTTGGACGGCTTGAACGGGGACATCTTCGCGGCGTGGAGCAGCTCGTCGGAGTAGGCGTTGCCGATGCCGGCGATGGTGCCCTGGTGGCGCAGCACCCCCTTGATCTGGGAGCGGCCGGCCTTCTGGAGGATGTCGTCGAGGACGTCGATGGTGAATGCGTCGTCGAGCGGGTCGGGACCCAGGCTGGCGATGCCGGGTACGTCGAGCGGCTGGCGCACGACGTACATCGCCAAGCGCTTCTTGGTGCCCATCTCGGTGATGTCGAGGCCGGACTCGTCGTCGAGGATGACGCGCACCGCGAGGCCGGACTTCTGGTTGGGGCGGGGCGGGATCGATGGCAGCTCGTCGCGCCAGCGCACCCAGCCGCCGCGGGCCAGGTGGAGGACCAGATGGAGGCCGGAGGCGGAGATGTCGAGGAACTTGCCATGGCGGGTGACGTCGTCGACGAAGGTGCCCTCGAGCGACTGGACCGGAGGGTCGAAGGTCTTCAGGGCGCTGATCGCGACGATGTGCACCTTGGCGATGGCGCGGTCGGTCAGCCGGCCCTTGAGGTCGAGGGCCAGGGCCTCCACCTCGGGGAGCTCGGGCACACGTGCAGTTTAGGCGCGCGCGCCGACATGTCTTCGTGGTCGGTGGGTACGGAACGGCATGGCTGTGACGACCTTCCAGGACCTGCCGCTCGCCGACCGCGACCGGGCATGGGACGGGGACGCTGCTGAGAAGCGGGTCCGTTCCTGGGCCGGGGCCGAGGACGAGCCCAACGAGAAGTACCGCGACGCCCACGTCTGGTACGACGCCGACAGCAAGGACAACTTCACGGCGTACAAGCTGCTCGTGGCCGACGTGATCGACGGCCGGCTGAGGGCGGTGCCGCGGGGCGTGATGGCCGCCGGCAACGTGATGGTCGGCGGCCGCGGCGGTGTGGACATGCCGGACAAGGACCGTGACCGGGTCAAGAGCCACCTGGCGAAGTACTACCGGAAGATGGACGCCACCCCGCCCTGGGAGGACTGAACCTCTCCTGCCCACCCCGTGACAGCCCTGGCGGGTCGGGGGCACGATGGGACCATGGCCACCGCGCGACCGCTCCCCGAGACGGGGTCGGTGTTCCTCGACGCCCGCGGTGGCGATCGCGCGCTCCGGGTCTCCTGGCACACCGAGGCGGGGCTCGTGGTGCTGTCGCTGTGGCACGGCAACGTGTGCAGTGGTTCCTTCCGGCTGGCGGTCGACGAGGTGCCCGAGCTGATCGAGATGCTGCGCGCCGGGCTCGACGAGGCGTACGCCGCCTCGCTCACGCGGCGCCAGGCCCAGGCCGGCTGAGTGCCCAACTGGTGCGGACTACGTCCTTCGCCCGATCGGCGTGGTCCTGGGGGTCCCGGACCAGCGGTGAGCCTGGCACCGTCTGGCAGCCGGAGACGGTGCCAGGCTCACCGCTACCCGGGCCACGCCGGGTGGAATCTACGGTTCGCGCTAGACAGGCCGATACGGTCCGATCATGGACCCGATCCGCAACCCGTACGCACCGGGCGCAGGGCAGCGACCACCGGAGCTGGCCGGGCGGGACCGGGAGCTGCGGCAGTTCGCGGTGACGCTGGAGCGGGTGTCGGCCGGGCGGCCCGAGCGGAGCATGGTGCTCAGCGGGCTGCGCGGCGTCGGCAAGACAGTGCTCCTCAACGCCCTGCGCGGCCAGGCCGTCCAGCGAGCCTGGGGGACCGGCAAGATCGAGGCGCGCCCCGACCAGAGCATCCGCATCCCGGTCGCCCAGGCGGTGACGGCCGCCATCCGCGAGGTCAGCCACCGGCACCGCGACCCCGACCGGGTCGACGAGGTGGCCGGCGTGGTCAAGGCGTTCGCGCTGCGTACGTCGGTCGAGGACCGCCGCGGCCTGCGCTGGACGCCGCCGGTCGACGTACCCGCCGCCAAGGGCCGCGCCGACAGCGGCGACCTCGAGCTCGACCTCACCGAGCTGTTCACCGACGTCGCCGCGGTGGGTGGCGACCTCGGGGTGGGCGTCGCGCTGTTCGTCGACGAGATGCAGGACATCGGCCCCGACGAGCTCGCCGCGATCTGCGGCGCGTGCCACGAGATCAGCCAGCAGGGCGCACCGCTGCTGCTCGTCGGCGCCGGCCTGCCACACCTGCCGGTCGCGCTGTCGGCGTCGAAGTCGTACGCCGAGCGGCTGTTCCGCTATGTCGCTGTCGACCGCCTCGCCCCCGCCGACTGCCGCCGCGCGCTGACGGTGCCGGCCGACGGCGAGGGTGTCGACTACGCCGACGACGCCCTCGAGGAGCTGCAGCGGCTGACCGGCGGCTATCCGTACTTCGTCCAGGCCTACGGCAAGGCGACCTGGGACGTCGCGACCGGCTCGCCCATCACCCGCGACGACGTCCTGGCGGCCGCCCCGGACGCCGACTCCGAGCTCGCGGTCGGCTTCTTCGGGGTCCGGTACGAGCGCGCCACTCCCGCCGAGCGCGACTACATGACCGCGATGGCCGACCTGGGTCTCTCCTCGGACGACGCACCGGTCAGCACCGCCGACCTCGCCCGCCACCTCGGCCGCAAGCCCCAGTCCCTGTCACCGGCGCGCGACGGGCTGATCAAGAAGGGCCTCGTCTTCTCCGGCGAACGCGGCCGCGTCGCGTTCACGGTGCCGCACTTCGGGCAGTTCCTGCGGGGGCGGTGAGTGAGGGTCGGTCCTGGGGATGGCGGTGAGTACGGGTCGGTTCTCGAGATCGACCGGGCACCGGCCACGCGCCCGACCCTCACTCACCGCCGGGCGCCCGCTGCGTCGCTGACTCGGGCCGAGGGTCGTGTCCCGCAGCGCTACGGCACGAACGTGGATCGTGTCGCCGTCCGAGCAGGTAGCGGTCGACCTCGACGAAGCCCTGCGCCAGCGCGAAGGCGAGGCCGTCCTCGTTGGAGGCGAGCACGACCGTCTCGACGCGCTCGGGTTGCAGGGTGCGGGCCTCGGCCAGCTCGTGCGCGAGGTACGCCGACCCGAGGCCGCGGCGTCGGTGCTGCAGCAGGATCCGCACGATCACCGTGGCCGTGCCGGTCGCATCGGGCGGCCGGACGGTCGCGTTGCCGACCAGCACGTCACCGTCGTACGCCACGGTCAGCCGGTTGCGGGTCGCACGCTCGGCCACCTCGTCGGCGCTCAGCGGCGCGGTCGGGATGATCGCGTTGTGGATCTCGCGCCACTCCTCGAGGTGGTCGGGGGCGGCTGGGACGATGCGCAGCGTCACGCGGGCGAGCCTATTCAGCCCAGAGCAGAACGGCGCGACGTCCGGCTGGTGCCGACCTACCGTGGCCGCATGGGTGAGGTGCTGCCGCTGCAACGTCCCGACCGCGAGCCAGTCCGCGAGGCGCCGCGCCGACCGAGCCGCTCTGGCGCGAGCTGGTCGGCCGCGAGCTGCGGACCGAGCGCCAGGAGCGCGGCGAGCGGCTGAGCCGACGTCGCCGAGCGCGCCGGCGTCTCGACGCAGTACCTCTCCGAGGTCGAGCGCGGCCTCAAGGACCCGTCGTCCGAGATCCTGTCGGCCGTCGCCGGCGCCCTGGACCTCACCGTCCGCCAGCTCTCGGTTCGCGTGGCCCGCAGCTCCGCGCCGTACGGCGCCCTCTGCCTCGCCGCCTGAAGCCCGACTTGTCGGGGTTTCCCTGTACTTGTCGATGCTTCCTAGCCACGCCATGTGCAGATTTCCCCGGTCGACCGGGGAATCTTCAGCTCCCCGGCCGGCACCTGCGAGGTGAGGACCGCGTCGGCGATGCCGTAGTCGACGGCGGCCTGGCCGGGGAGGACGAGGTCGCGGTCGGTGTCCTCGCGGACCTGGTCGGCGGTGCGGCCGGTGTGGCGGGCGAGGATCTCCTCGAGCAGGGCCCGGACGCGGGCGACCTCGTCGGCCTCGACGATCAGGTCGGGGATGGTGCCGCGCTGCTGACATCGCGGGCTGGTGCAGCACCACGCGGGCGTGCGGCAGCATCTGGCGGCGGCCGGGCTCGCCGCCGGCCAGCAGTACGGCGGCCGTCCAGGCGGCCTGGCCGACGCAGGTCGTCTCGACGGGCGAGGCGACGAACTGCATCGCGTCGTAGATCGCCAGCATCGCGGTGATCGAGCCGCCGGGGGAGTTGATGTAGAGGCTGATCGGCGTCGACGGCGCCTCCGACGCGAGGTGCAGCAGCTGGGCGATCACGGCGTTGGCGACGCCGTCGTCGATCTCGGTGCCGAGGTAGATGATCCGGTCGGAGAGCAGCCGCGAGTAGAGGTCGACGGTGCGTTCGCCACGCGGCGTCTGCTGGACGACGTACGGGATCGTGTAGGTGCTCATCGAGCGACCCCCAGACCGACGAGGGGGCGGTTGCCGGACGGCGCCACGTCGTCGACGGACGAGACGACGTGGTCGACGAACCCGTACTCCCGCGCCTCCTCCGCGCTGAACCAACGGTCGCGCCGCGAGTCCTGCTCGATCGTCTCGACCGACTGCCCGGTGTCCTCGGCGACCAGGGCGAGCACGGTGTCGCGGGTGTAGCGCAGGTCCTTGGCCTGGATCTCGATGTCCATGGCCGTGCCGCCGATGCCCGCGGACCCCTGGTGCAGCAGGATCCGCGCGTGCGGCAGGGCATGCCGCTTGCCCGGCGTCCCGGCCGACAGCAGGAACTGGCCGGCACTCGCGGCCATCCCCATCGCCAGCGTGGCCACGTCGTTGGGGATCAGCCGCATCACGTCGCGGATCGCCAGCATCGCCGACACCGATCCGCCGGGGGAGTTGATCCAGAGGCTGATGTCGCCGCGCTTGTCCTCGGCCGAGAGCAGCAGCAGCTGGTGCATCAGCCGGTTGCCGTTGCCCTCCTCGAGGGCCTCGCCGAGCACCACGATGCGCTGGTGCATCAGCCTCCGGGAGAGCTCGTCGTCGAGCTGGGTCATGGTCGTCATGACCTCACGGTGTCCGATCGCGTACGGCGACCGAAGGGCGTGCTGCGCTGGGCAGATCGGCTTCGGGCGGATCCGCCCGCAGCGGAGCGGTCGGTCAGCCCTCCGGCTGCTTCGTGAGCACCTGGTCCTCGACGTAGGTGATCGCGTCGTCGGGCGTCGCCCGGCACGTGCCGAGGAACTCGGTGGAGATCTCGATGACGACCCTGCTGGCCAGGCGGCTCGCGGAACCCGCGAAGGCCCCGAAGCGGTAGCGATAGGTGTGGATCGCGGCGGCTTCGGAGATCGGCACGGAGGTACCCGTCTCGTCGGAGCACGCGAGCTTGTCGGACTCGTCGGTGAGCAGGTGCCGGTCGACCACGAGCTCGCGCCCGTCCCAGGTGTAGGGGAACTCGCGCCCGCTGCTGCTCGACACGGTGCCCGTGCACCCGTCGGCCGCAGCAGATGGCTGACGGGGTGCGCTGAGGTAGACTGTTCGTCGAGGCGCCTGACGACCGACAGCGCGACGGTTGCCAGCGTGCGCACCTGGCGTCAGTGAGGCCGTCGAACAGCAGCTGCCGGACGAGCTCGACGTGCGACGGCGCGCTTCCTCGATGGCCGGCGGCCGGCAGGGTGATGGACACGTAGCGCCGCGACCGTCCTCCGGGCTCGCGTGCCTGGTGACCAGTCCGCGCGTCGGTCATCCGGGCGACCTGGCGGGAGACCGGCTCTTCTCCCATTGCAGCTCGCCGAGCTCGAAGGCGCGCAGCCGACCTTCGGGTACGTCGGTGAGGTGCACAGGACGTCGTAGTCGGACAGCGAGAGACCCGAGCCGGCTGGAGCTCGCGGTTGAGCGCGCGGAGAGGCGGGCGTGCGCGTCGAGCCACGCGCGCCACGCCGCTGCTCGTCGTCGTCAGCCAGCGCACGTCGTCGCCACACGGGCGAGTCTAGGAAGCCGGCCGACTACCCGTTGACACTCGGTCGGCCGCGGGAGGAATCTGGTTGTCACGACAACCAGATTCGGGTCCGGTGTCCCGGGGACGGGCCAGGAGGACGAGATGAGCGCCTGGAACTTCATGAGCTACGAGAGCAAGGACAACCTGCTCGAGGCGATCCGTCGGGAGTCGGCCGGGCATGTTCGCGCTGGCCGAGGACCCGGGATCCTGGGAGGCACCGACCGGTGCCGGCCACTGGCAGGTGCGCGACGTGTTCGGGCACCTGATCGACACCACGGAGACCTACTTCATCGGCTTCGAGCGGCGCGCGGCAACGGTGAGGGGCCGCCGCTCGGTGCCGCTGACCGAGATGGCCGTCCACGTCGACAGGGGCGCCCAGGCGTTCCGGTCGCTCGAGCGCGAGGAGGCGCTGGAGCGGCTGCACGTGGCCTGGACAAGATGCTGGGGATCGAGGAGGCCTGTCCGAGGAGGACTGGGGGGCCTCCTGGTCCCGCACAAGTACATGGGGCCGCTGCCGGCTTTCTTCTACCCGGTCTTCCAGCTGGTCGACTACGCCGTGCACAGCTGGGACATCCGCGAGGGCAGCGGCAAGCCGCACGCGCTGGAGGGCCGCGCCGCCGACCTCTGGTCCGCTGTGCTTCGTGCTGTGGACGGCCACCGCGAAGGTCGGGCCGGACACCGAAGCCGATGGAGCTGGGGGTCCGCATCCTCTCCGGTGAGAACGCCGGGGACACCCACATCACCGTCACGGCCCGACGGGCTCACCACCAGCGCCGGACAGCATCGCCGACGTGCCCACCGTGATCGACTTCGACCGGCAGCTTCGTGCTGACGGCGTACGGTCGCATGAACGCCGGCACCGTCAACGGCGACAGGGACCTCGGGCACGCGTTCCTCGACGGCTTCTTCCGAATCTGAGAGGACATCCGTGACGTCGATCGACCTGGAGGCCATCGCGGCGGAGCGGGACCGGATCAGGCAGGACTTCTTGCAGCGACGGCAGCCGACCGGCCCGCCAGCAGCGCGAGCGGGCCTGCACCACTTCGCGCTGATCTGCTCCGACGTCCGACGGACCATCGAGTTCTACCAAGGCGTGCTCGAGTTCCCGTTGACCGAGATCTTCGAGAACCGCGACTACCCGGGCTCGAACCACTTCTTCTTCGACATCGGCAACGGCAACCTGCTCGCCTTCTTCGACCTGCCCGGCCTCGACCTGGGTCCGTACGCCGAGGTGCTCGGCGGCCTGCACCACCTGGCCATCTCGGTCACGCCGGAGAAGTGGGAGCACCTGCGCGGCAAGCTGGAGGCCGCCGGCGTCGAGTACTGGTGGAGAGCGAGACGTCGATCTACTTCCGCGACCCGGACGGCGCAGGCTGGAGCTGCTGGCCGACCCGCTCGGCGAGATGTACGGCACAAGGTGCTGTGAGCGAGGAGACGCGATGGGCATCATCGGGAGCGACGGCAGGACAAGCTGTTCGTCGGAGGGCAGCGGCAGGCCGGAGCGGCGACCTGATCAAGGTGGTCGCGCCGCGAGCGGCGAGGTGCTGGGGGCACTGTCCGCGGCGTCCGGCCGATGTCGCCGCGCGCGAGCGGGGCGGCAGCGGCGCAGGCCGACTGGGCCGCCGTACGCCGGCCGAGCGGGCGCGTACTGCGCGCGCGGCAGCTGTGCCCGCGGGCACCCGGCGACGTCGGCGAGGCCAGAAGATCGCCGACGAGGTCCCAGCGGGATCGCCACACAACGAGCGACGGTCGGCACGAGGCGACGCGACCCGCGGTGGAGTGGCGCGTCCGGCACCGGAGCTCGTTCGGCGGCGCGCGGCGAACATCGAGGCCTTCACGGAGGGCCAGTGGGTCCCGTGCGCTCGGAGATCGCCCCCTCACGCCGTCTGACAGCCTGCCGCCCGGCATACGGCAGCATCGGGGCCTGTCCGAGGCGTGAAACGGGATCAAGCGCCCCATCAGCGTCACGGTCGCGAGCATCGCCGGACACGGACCGCGCCTCAGGTGTCGGTGTCAGCCCTCCGGCAGCTTCGTGAGCACCTGGTCCTCGACGTAGGTGATCGCGTCGTCGGGCGTCGCCCGGCACGTGCCGATGAACTCGGTGGAGATCTCGATGACGACCCTGCTGGCCAGGCGGCTCGCGGAGCCCACGAAGGCCCCGAAGCTGTAGCGATAGGTGTGGATCGCGGCGGCTTCGGAGATCGGCACGGAGGTACCCGTCTCGTCGGAGCACGCGAGCTTGTCGGACTCGTCGGTGAGCAGGTGCCGGTCGACCACGAGCTCGCGCCCGTCCCAGGTGTAGGGGAACTCGCGCCCGCTGCTGCTCGACACGGTGCCCGTGCACCCGTCTGCGCTGCAGGACTCACTGGTGAAGGTCCACGTGTTCGGCCGCTGCCGGTAGTCGAGCGGCGCCCGCGCACCACTGCGCAGGAGGCTCGATCGCCCGATGATCTGGGCGCGCCACTGCCCCGTCGGCTGCGAGCGCGCGATCGTCTCGACGGAGAGCACCTCGACCTCGTCCGCCGGGGACGGGGCCGAGGATGGGACTGGAGACGAGGTCGCCGAGTCGCCACCGGGACGGCCCGACGAGGGCTGACCGTCGCCGAGGAAGAGGTACGCGACCAACGCCCCGGCACCCACGACGCCGAGCATCGCCAGGAGCTGTTTCCGCACGCGTACGGCGGCGCCCGACGGCTGCTCGCCCGTGCCCGGCTCTCGCATGGCTCCTCCGGTCGTCGGTTGCAGCCGACTGTCCGTGGGCAGCGAAGCCAGTGTCAAGACACGAAGCGCGGGCGCCACAAGGTGGAGGCCTACCCCGGATGAGACGCCGACTGACACCGCCGTCGAGCCGGTCCTACCGTGGGCGCATGGGCACCGAACCCGCCGCGAGTCGCCAGGTCGACCTGACGGCCCATCGATGATCCCCACCGACCACTACCTCCGCTTCGAGCGGGTCGACGAGGTGAGTGAGACCGAGCGCGGCATCGAGGCGTCCCTCCACGGCGAGCGGTTGCAGGTGGACCTCGTGACGGACGACGTCGTGCGGATCCGGATCAGCCGGGGCGGCTCCTTCGACGAGCGGCCGACGTACGCCGTCTGCGTCGACCCGATGGCCAGACCGGTCGAGCACCAGGTCGAGCACGGCGACGGTGTCGTCCGGCTGCACACGAGCGGCCTCCAGCTCACCCTCGGGCTCGACCCGTTCCGCATCGACGTGCACCGTCCGGACGGCTCACCGGTCGTCGAGACCGCCGTCGACGGCGAAGGGCGCCCGTGGGCCTACGCGACCCTGAACGACGCGTTCACGGTCCGCCGCCGGTGCCGCCAGGAGGACGCGGTCTACGGCCTGGGGGAGAAGACCGGCCGGCACAACCGCAAGGGCCGCGACTTCACGATGTGGAACCTCGACGTGCTGAGCCCGGAGCGGAGCGCCGAGTTCACGGCCGGGCGGGATCCGGACGACCCGAGGGCCCTGAGCTCCAGCACGGAGTTCGACCCGTACTACGTGTCGATCCCGTTCTTCCACCACCTCGACGCCCGGACGTCGGCCGTGGGCTCGTCGTTCCTCGACAACGGCTACCGCACGCACTTCGACTTCTCCCGGTCCGAGGAGTACCGGATCCACGCCGCGGGCGGGCAGTACGTCGAGTACGTGTTCGCCGGGCCGCGACTCCCCGACGTCCTCGAGGCGTACACGCACCTGACCGGGAGGGTCGCCCCACCGCCGTTGTGGTCCCTGGGGTTCCACCAGTGCCGCTGGTTCGACTACACCCAGGAGACCGTTGAGGCCTTGGCGGCGGAGCATCGGAACCGGCAGGTGCCCTGCGACGCGCTGTGGCTCGACATCGACTACATGGACGGCTACCGAGTCTTCACGTGGGACGAGGAGAAGTTCCCGGACCCGGCCGGCATGCTGGCGCGGCTCGACGGGGAGGGGTTCCGGGTCGTCACGATCATCGACCCCGGCGTCAAGCACGACCCCGGCTACTGGGTCTACGACCAGGCGCTCGAACGCGACGTGCTGTGCCGCACCGAGGGCGGCGACCACTACATCGGCCAGGTCTGGCCGGGCAACACGGTCTTCCCCGACTTCGTCACCGAAGAGGCCCGGGCCTGGTGGGGCGAGCTCAACGCCGCCCACGTGGCCTCGGGCCTGGCCGGGATCTGGAACGACATGAACGAGCCGGCGACCGGCTCCATCGACCCGTCGGCCATGCGCTTCGACCGGGGACGCGACAGTCACGAGCGGTGGCACAACCAGTACGCGCTGCTGATGGCGATGGGCACGACCGAAGGCCTGCGGGCCGCGATGCCGGACCGCCGTACGTTCGTGCTGTCGCGGGCAGGCTTCGCCGGCATCCAGCGGTACGCCGCGAACTGGATGGGCGACAACCTGTCCCGGTGGGACCACCTCCGGCTCTCCGTGGCGATGGCCTGTGGGCTGGGCCTGTCGGGGCAGCCCTTCGTGGGCGCCGACGTCGGCGGCTTCCTGGGCAACGCGAACGCCGAGCTGTGCGTGCGATGGACGCAGTACGGCGCCCTCACGCCGTTCTTCCGCAACCACTCCGGCATCGGGAACGTCGACCAGTACGCCTGGTCCTGGGGCGATGCCGTGGAGTCGCAGGTCCGATCCGCGATCGAGCTGCGGTACCGGCTGCTCCCCTACCTGTACTCCGCGTTCCTCGAGTCCTCGCGAAGTGGCGCGCCTGTGCAGCGGCCCTTGGTCTTCGACCACCAGGACGACGCGACCGTGCTCGAGCTCGATGACGAGTACCTCCTCGGTCGGGATCTGCTCGTCGCACCAGTCATGGAGCCGGGCATGACGGCTCGCCAGGTCTACCTACCGCGTGGGGAGTGGCACGACTGGCACACCGGCGAGGTGCATGCGGGCGGCGCCTTCGTCATCGCGCCGACGCCGATGGACCGGATCCCCCTCTACGCAAGGGCGGGCAGCGTTGTGCCGATGTGGCCCGAAGCGCCGGCGTCGACGTCAGGGCACCGGCCGACGTCGCTCGACCTGCACGTCTTCGTGCCCACCACGGACGGGACCCACCGCTCGGAGTTCCAGGAGGACGACGGCACCACGCTCGCCGCCGACGGCGGTGCGTTCGTGCGGACCACCGTGCGGGTCTCCCGCGAGGGCGACCGGTTGACCGTCGCAGCGACGGTCAGTGGCAGCGGCTTCGACGAGTTCGCTCGCACCGGTGACGCGACTGGTGCTCCACGGTGCCCGAGCGCGCAGCGCCTGGCTCGACGGGGAGGCGGTGGAGATGGACCCCGGCCCGGCGGGCCCACCATCGAGGTGCCCCACACGCACGACTTCACGTGGGAGGCCGTGCTCGCGTAGAGCGACAGGCTCAGCCGCTGGTGCCGATCACGAGCTCGGTGGGGATGACCAGCCCACGCTCGGGGGGCGGGCCGCCGTCGAGCAGCGCCATCAGCCGGTTCACCAGCATCTCCGCCACACGGGCGGCCGGGATGCGGATGGTGGTGAGGGTGTCGTCGAACAGCCAGCCCTGCATGCCGCCGTCGAAGCCGGTCACGCCCACGTCGACGCCGACGCGGAGCCCGGCATCCCGGACGCGGGTGGCGACGAGCAGAGCGAGGATGTCGCTGCCGCCGATGATCGCGTCGGGCCGGTCGGGACGTGTCAGCAGCTCGTGGAGACGCGCGGACAGGACGGCGTAGTCAGCGTCACGCAGAATTGCCTGCTCAGGTAGCTCGAACCCGTGCTCGGCGATCCGGTCGCGAGCGGCCTCGAGGCGCTCGACCACCCAAGGTTGGGACCCGCCGTGGTCGATGAAGGCGAAGCGACGTCGGCCCCGGCCGACCAGGTAGTCGACCAGACTCGTCATCCCGGACCGGTTGTCGACCTCGACCCAGCTCTGCACCTCGTCTGCGCCGGTCCGCCCGAACACCGAGAACGGGATGTCCAGCTCGGCGCACACCGCCGTGCGGTAGTCACCGGGGAGCACCCGGTCGAAGACGAAGCCGTCGATCTCGCCGCTACGGGCCCAGGCGCGAAAGGTGTCCTCGTCGTGGTCGCCGCATGCGAACGCGATCAGGCTGTGCTCCAGTGGCTTCAGGGCATCCGCGACAGCCTTGAGGAACAGCATGGTGAAGGGGTTGCGCGGATCGATGTGTCCGGTGTGCAGCGGGAAACCGATGTGACGGGAACGGTTGCGTGCGAAGCTGGCGAGCCGCCCGGTTGGGCTTGTAGCCCGTGTCGGCGATCACCCGCAGCACCTTCGACCGCGTCTCCTCGCTGAAGCCGCCACGTTCGTTGACCACGTTGGACACGGTCTGCCGCGAGACGCCGGCCAGGTGGGCGACGTCGATGATGCTGACCGCCGTGCGGTCCGGCCTGCTGCTCGTCGTCATCCCTCCCCCCGGGCGCTCGTCATCACGACAGCGAGCACAAGGTAGCCGCGGCTGACCCGGACGGCACGGGGACTGGTGGGCGCATCGACGACTGGGGATGCGGCTGCGCAGCGATCCGTTCGACTCACCTCCTCGAACCCGGAATCGCTTGAACGATACACAAAAAACGCCGAAGAACTTGCGGCGCGGGAAAGTTGCCGGCAACCCCGCATCCGGGTACCCGCAACAGCGCTGTGACCTGCATGTTCTCTACACGGTGCCGTCGTGGACGGGCCGCTGTCAACATGTGAGAGAGGAGAAATTGGGGTCTCGACAGGACGAATTCCGGCGACTATCGTCGCCGTTTCATGTGACCTGAGCCACGTCTTTGGTTGCACCTTCAAGTCCACAGTTCGCAGAGATGGAGGATGCCCATGCGAAGGACCAGGGGCCACAGGATCCGGGTGGGGGCCGCGCTAGGCGTGCTCGCGCTCGTGCTGACCGCGTGCGGTAGCGACGACTCGTCGAGCCCGACCGGCACGCCTGAGGAGAGCGACGGAGGGGAGTCCTCGGCGCCGGCCGGCGACGGCTCGACCCTCGTCGTCTGGGCCGACAACTCGGCCAACACCGCGAAGGCCGTCGAGCCGCTGTGCCAGGAGTGGGCCGAGGCCAACGGCGTGACCTGCACGGTGAAGAAGTTCAACGGCGGCGCGGAGCTCCAGGAAGCCCTGATCCGTGCCCAGGACACCGGTGACGTGCCCGACATCTACGAGGGACCGCACGACGCGATCGGCCTCATGGTCGACAGCGGCATCATCGCCCCCGTCGACATCTCCGCCAACACCGCCTCGTTCTCCGAGCCCGCAGTCGCGGCCGTGCAGTTCCAGGGCAACAGCTACGGCGTGCCGTGGGCGGTCGAGAACATCGCCATGCTGACCAACAAGAAGCTCGCGCCCGAGTGCCCGACCACCCTCGACGAAGCGGTCGCCAACGCCGAGAAGCTGATCGGCGAGGGCAAGGTCACCGACGGTCTCGGCATCGCGATGCAGATCGGCGAGGCCGGCGACTTCTACCACTGGTACCCGCTCTTCACCGCCGACGGCGGCTATGCCTTCGCGCAGAACGAGGACGGCAGCTACAACCCCGACGACCTCGGCATCGGTAGCGAGGGCGCGATCGCTGCGGGCGAGCGGCTGCAGGAGCTGTCCAACAAGGGCATCTTCAAGGCGTCGGTGAGCTATGACATCGCCCGCGAGACGTTCGCCAAGGGCAAGTCGCCCTACTTCATCACCGGGCCCTGGCAGATCCCCGAGCAGACCGACGCGCTCGGCGACGACCTGATGGTCTGCCCGATCCCGGGCTGGGAAGGCTCCGACAACGCGGCCAGGCCGTTCCTCGGGGTGCGAACCTTCTTCCAGACCGCCAAGGCCAAGAACGCCACGCTCGCCTCGACGTTCCTCAACGACACGGTGATGACCACCGAGTTCATGGACGGCATGTACGCCGTCGACCCGCGGCCGCCGGCCTGGCTGGAGTCCTTCGAGAAGGCGGCGTCCGACCCGGTGATCGAGGCGTTCGGTTCCTACGGCCAAGAAGGCGAGCCGATGCCGAACATCCGCGAGATGGGCAACGTCTTCGTGGATGCGGGACTGTCGCAGTACAAGATCTCCTCCGGTGAGGACCCGCAGGCCACGCTCACCAAGGCGGCCGACGCCATCAACAAGGCGAACGCCGACATCGGCTGACCCGGGAGGTCACCCACTATGTCCGCGCCGAACACGGCGGTCGAGGAGCGGGAGGACGTCACTGCGACGTCCTCCCGCCCCCCGAAGACCACCGCACTGATCGTCAAGATCATCCTTGTCGGCCTCGTCGACGCTCTGCTGATCCTCGCCTTCGCCAAGACCGTCTCGGCGGACTGGTGGTTGGCGGCGGTGTTCTTCGCGGCCGTGTTCGTCGCGGTCAACTTCGTCTACTTCACCGGCCGGGCCCTGCCGTTCAAGTACCTGCTGCCCGGCCTGGTGTTCCTGGTCGCCTTCCAGTTCTACACGATGGTGTTCACGGGCTACGCCTCGTTCACCAACTACGGGGGGAACCACCTGGGCGACAAGGACGAGGCGATCACGTCCATCCAGGACTCGAACGTGGTGCCGGTCCCCGGTGGCGCGTCGTACCCCTGTGTCCCGATCGTCAAGGACGGCACGGTCGCGATGCTGGTCACCGACCCCGAGACCGGGGTGACCAGCATCGGCACCAACGAGGGGCTCACCGAGGTCGACGAGGGCGACCTCGTCAAGGACGGCGACACGGTCACCGGCGTCAACGGCTACGAGTCCCTCAACCTCGGCTCGTTCGCCAACAACCCCGACTACGACAAGCAGTGGAAGGAGCTGGCGGTCCCCTTCGACGAGGAGGAGGGCACCTACCTCCGCTCCAAGTCGGTCACCCAGGCGTCGTTGGCCATCGCGGGCTTCGTCTACGACGAGGAGCAGGACGCGATGGTCTCCACGACCGAGGAAGGCGTGGTCTACCCGGCCGACGGCGACAAGGGCAACTTCATCAACGAGGCGGGTGAGCGCCTCCAGCCCGGCTGGAAGGTCAACGTCGGCTTCGCCAACTACACCAAGCTCTTCACCGACTCCAGCATTCGCGAGCGCTTCATCCCGATCACCTTGTGGACGTTCTTCTTCGCGATCGCGACGACGTTCCTGAACTTCTCGCTGGGTCTGATGTTGGCGATGGTCCTCAACGACCGGCGGATGCGCGGGCAGGGGATCTACCGGCTGCTGCTGATCGTCCCCTTCGGGCTTCCGGGCATCTTGGCCGTCCTGACGTGGAAGGCGATGCTCAACCCCGACTTCGGGTTCATCAACCAGGTGCTCGGGTCGGACATCGGCTGGTTGACCGAGCCGAACCTGGCCAGGTTCTCGGTGCTGATGGTGAACCTCTGGATGGGCTTCCCCTACTTCTTCCTGGTCTGCTCGGGTGCGCTGACAGCCATCCCGGTCGACCTCAAGGAGGCGGCGTTCGTGGACGGCGCCTCCGGCAGGTACGCCTTCAGGACGGTGGTGCTGCCGCTGCTGTTGGTGGCCACCGCGCCGCTGCTGGTGACGACGTTCGCCTTCAACTTCAACAACTACACCTTGATCGAGCTGCTCACGCAGGGTGGGCCGTTCCCGGGCACCGCCAACGACGGTGGCTCGACCGACCTGCTGATCAACTTCACCTACCGGCTGGCGTTCAACCAGGCCAACCAGCAGCTCGGCCTGGCCTCCGCGATCGCGATGCTGATCTTCGTGATCGTCGGCACCGTGGCCGCCTACGGCTTCCGCCTGACCCGCAAGCTCGAGGAGATCGGACGATGACCGACACCGTCAAGACCGCCACCCCACCCGAGCGCGCGGCCGGGGACGCCTCGGGTGGCGGCGAGGTCAAGGCTCAGCGGATGCCGTTCGGCCGGTGGATGCGGCTGGTGGGCTGGCGCCACGTCGTCGCGGTCATCATGGTCGCCTGGGCGCTGTTTCCCGCTTTCTACATCATCAGCCTGTCGCTCTCGGGCGGCAACACGCTGACCTCCGCCTGCCCGCCCGACCGCAGCGGGGTGGCTGCCTTGAGCTGTCTGGTGCCCAACAAGATCGACTTCAGCAACTACAGCACCCTGCTGTCCAGCGACCAGTACCCGTTCGTGACCTGGATGAAGAACAGCCTCATCCTGGCGACCGGCAGCGCCACTGGCGCCCTGCTGATGGGTGCGGCGGCGGCGTACGCCTTCAGCCGGATGCGGTTCCGCGGCCGGCGGATGGGCATGCTCTCCCTGATGCTGGTGCAGATGTTCCCCGCGGTGCTGGCGATCACGGCCGTGTACCTCCTGCTGACCCGGATCCTCGACGTCTTCCCGGCGTTCGGCCTCGGGCACATCTGGGGCACCTTGCTGATCTACCTCGGTACTGCCCTGGGCGTGAACACGTTCTTGATGAAGGGCTACTTCGACACGATTCCGGTCGACCTCGACGAGTCGGCGCGCATCGACGGCGCCGGGCACGCCCGCATCTTCTTCGACCTGATCATGCGGCTGGCCGTGCCGATCCTGGTGGTGGTCTTCTTCGTCAGCTTCCAGTCGACCTTCAACGAGCTGCCGATCGCCTCGGTGACCTTGTCCGACTCGCAGAACACCACGACAGCCGTCGGTCTCGCCAGCCTGGTGTCCAACCCCTTGATCCAGGAGTGGGGTCTGATGGCCGCCGGCGGCGTGATGATGGCGGTCCCGCTCTTCACCCTGTTCCTGTTCGTCCAGAAGTCGTTGGTCACCGGCCTGACCGCCGGTGCCGTCAAGGGCTGACCCCGCTAGCCAGGCGCCGATTCATCTCCAGGGAGCACAGATGGCAACCGTTGAGCTGGACAAGATCAACAAGCTGTACGAGAACGGCTTCCACGCCGTGCACGACCTGTCGATCAACGTCGACGACGGCGAGTTCCTCGTCCTCGTCGGCCCGTCGGGCTGCGGCAAGTCGACCGCGCTGCGGATGGTGGCCGGGCTCGAGGACATCTCGACCGGCGAGCTGCGGATCGGCGGGCAGGCGGGTCAACGACGTCGACCCCCAGGGCCGGGACATCGCCATGGTGTTCCAGTCCTACGCGCTCTACCCGCACATGAGCGTCGGCGACAACATGGCCTACGGGCTCAAGCTGCGGAAGATGCCCAAGGACGAGATGAACGCGCGGGTCAAGAAGGCCGCGGACATGCTCGAGCTCACCCCGCTGCTCGACCGCAAGCCCGCGCAGCTCTCGGGTGGCCAGCGGCAGCGGGTGGCCATGGGCCGCTCCATCGTCCGCGAGCCGCAGGTGTTCTTGATGGACGAGCCGCTCTCCAACCTCGACGCCAAGCTGCGCGTGCAGATGCGCGCGGAGATCTCGGCCGTCGTACGGTCGCTCAACACCACGACCCTCTACGTCACCCACGACCAGACCGAGGCCATGACGATGGGCGACCGGATGGCCGTGCTCAAGGCCGGAATCCTCCAGCAGCTCGGCACCCCCGGTGACTGCTACGACAGTCCCAACAACATCTTCGTGGCGCAGTTCGTCGGCTCGCCGCCGATGAACCTGGTGATGGCCACGATCAGCCAGGGCAGCGGGGACGGGCTCGACGCTGGAGTTCGGCGGGTCGCAGCTGCAGATCCCAGCCTCGGTCCTCACCGAGCGGCCGGCGCTGAAGAGCTACGTCGGCAAGAAGGTCGCGCTGGGCGTGCGCAGCGAGGACATGGAGGACGCATCGCTGCGCCAGGTCGACGCGAGCCAACGGATCCAGGGCACGGTCAACCTGACCGAGGCGCTGGGCTCGGAGATCATCGTGCACTTCACCTTCCAGGGCGAGGCCGTCGTCACCCAGGACACCAAGCTGATCGAGAAGGAAGCCGGCGGCGAGGAGCTGCACGTCGGCGTCGACAAGGGCGTGCGCTGGGTGGCGTCGTTCGCGCCGCGCTCGCGCGTGCACATGGGCGACGACATCGAGATCGCCGTCGACGTCGAGCGGGTGCACTACTTCGACGCCGAGACCAGCGAGGCCATCCGCGGCTGAGCGGTGGACCCCCTCGACCCGCACCACGACGGATCCCCGCTCTACCGACCCGAACCGCCCGTGCTCGGAGCGCGCATCCCGCTCCGGGTACGGGTGCCTCACTCGGCCGACGGCCGGCCCGCGGCCGACCAGGTCGTGCTCCGAACGGGGGTCGACGGCGAGCATGCGCGGACACCGTTTCCCTGGAATCGCCGCAACGACTGGGACGCCGAGACGCTGGCGGCGTACCGCACCTGGGTCGGCGTACGCCGCGACCACGTGGCCCTGCGCCGCGGCGGGCTGCGGTGGCTTGCGGCCCCGGGGGACTCGATCAGGCCCTCGCCGCTGTCGTCAGCTGACGGCCGCGAGCAGCTCGTCGGGTGTGGTCACGACCCGGAGCCCGGCGCGGGCCGAGGAAGGTGCGTAGCCGTTGGCGACCATGTGGTCGAGGAGAGCGAGGAACGGCGCCCAGAACCCGTCGACGTCGTACAGCGCGATCGGCTTGGCGTGCAGGCCGAGCTGGGCCCAGGTCATGATCTCGATCAGCTCGTCGAGGGTGCCGGTGCCGCCGGGCAGGGCGACGAACGCGTCGGCCAGCTCGGCCATCCGGGCCTTGCGCTCGTGCATGGTGGTGACCAGCTCGAGCCGGGTCAGCCCGCGGTGGCCGACCTCGCGCTCGACGAGGTTCTGCGGAAGTACGCCGACCACCTCGCCGCCCGCCGCCAGCGCCTCGTCGGCGAGCAACCCCATCAGGCCGACGTGCGCTCCGCCGTACACGATGCCGTGCCCTGCCTCAGCGATCGCCCGCCCGAGCTCGGCGGTGGCCCGCGGTGATCGGTTCGGGGCCGAGGGAGGAGCCCAGGAAGACCGCGATCCGCATGGGCTCCATCCTGGCGGTCGCGCCGCACCGCTGGTTGAGGAGGTTGCGCTGGCAACCGTCTCGAGACCCCGAAGCCTTCTCGCTCACCGGGTTTCGAGACAGGCGCTAGCGCGCCTTCCTCAACCAGCGGAGACGACGACGTGGCGGCGCCTTCCTCAACCAGCGAAGCGACTAGGGTCGCGAACATGACTGACCGGGTAGCGGTGTACATCGACTTCGACAACGTCGTGATCTCCCGCTACGACAACATCCACGGCGACGGCGCCTGGCGCAAGGACGAGGCCCGCCACCACCGGCCCGACGCCACCTCGTCCGACGCCGTCGACGTCAAGCTCGCCCAGGCCGAGGTCGACCTCGGCGCGATCGTCGACTACGCCGCGTCGTTCGGAGTGGTCGCGATGACCCGCGCGTACGCCGACTGGTCGGTGCCCGCGAACGCCGCCTACCGCAAGGCGCTCGTCGACCGCGCCGTCGACCTGGTGCAGCTGTTCGCCGCGGCCGGCACCAAGAACGGCGCCGACATCCGGCTCGCCGTCGACACGGTCGAGGACCTCTCCCGGCACCCCGACATCACCCACGTCACCCTGGTCGCGGGCGACTCCGACTTCGTGCCGCTCGCCCAGCGCTGCAAGCGGATGGGCCGGTTCGTCGTCGGCATCGGCGTGGCCGGCTCGACCAGCCGGGCACTGGTCAACGCGTGCGACGAGTTCCAGAGCTACGAGGCACTGCCGGGAGTGACGCCGCCACCGCCGAAGGTCGAGCCGCACCGGTCCGAGCCGGCCAAGAAGGCCGCGGCCAAGAGGACGACGGGCAAGAGGGCCGCGGCCAAGAAGGCGGTGGCCACCGAGCTGCCCGAACAGGCCGTCGAACCGCCCGAGCAGTCCGAGGCCACCGCCCTGCTGCTGCGCGCCGCGCGGGTCGGGCTCCAGAAGAGTGACGACGAGTGGATGCACAGCTCGAGCGTGAAGAGCCAGATGCAGCGGATGAACCCGAGCTTCAAGGAGAAGGCTCTGGGCTACTCGTCCTTCCGCGCGTTCATCGAGTCGCGCGACGAGATCCTCGAGACCAGGCTCCTCGACAACGGTCAGCTGCTCGTCCGGCTGAAGTAGCCGGGGCGCGACGTCCTGATCTGGGGAGCCTCACCCGCACCAGGTTCACGAGAACATCCCCGGTCGGCGACGTGGGTGAGCCCGCGGTCGTCACACGTATTGACCAGCGACTCCCAGGTCCTGTCGATGTCGGCGTCGGTGGTGCGCCACGAGCCGGTGGCCAGACGCAGGGCGGCACGGCCCTCGACCTTGGTGTGGGAGAGGTACGCCGTTCCCGAGGCGTTGACGGCCTCCATCAGCGCCATCGTGCGCTCGTCCCCAGTACCGCCGACGACGCGGAAGACCACCAGCCCCAGCACGGGCTCGGTGACGATCTCGAAGCGGTCGTCGGCGCGTACCAGGTCGGCGAACCGCGTGGCCTGGGCGACGCCGGCCTCGATGTGGGCCCGCAGCCCTGAGAGCCCGTAGGTGCGCAGCACGGTCCACAGCTTCAGCGCACGGAACCGGCGGCCGAGCTGGGGATGCCAGTCGCGGTAGTCGACCACGGCGCCGGACTCGGACGCGGGGTTGCGCAGGTACTCCGGCAGGATCGACAGCGCCCCGACCAGGTCGGTCCGGTCGCGCACCCAGAAGGCGCTGCAGTCGAAGGTCGTGAGCAGCCACTTGTGCGGGTTGGTCACGTAGGAGTCGGCGCTGCTCGACGCCCTCGTGGATCCAGCGGTGCTCGGGACACACCGCTGCGACGCCCGCCCAGGCCGCGTCGACGTGCAGCCAGGCACCGTGCTCGGCCGCGACCTCCGCGATCGCCGCCGTCGGGTCGATCGCGCCCGTGGACGTCGTACCGACCGCGGCCTGCACCAGCACCGGCCGCACGCCCGCGGCGGCGTCGGCCGCCATCGCCTCGCGCAGTGCGGCGACATCCATCGACTGGGTCTTCGGGTCGACGGCGACCGAGCGGACGGCGTGCTCGCCGAGGCCGCTCATCATGGCCGCCTTGAGCAGCGAGGAGTGGGCCTGCGTGGAGCCGTAGATCGCGAACGCCCCCGCGGGTACGCCTTCGAGCCGGGCGGCCCCGCCGGTCGCGCGGTGGAGTGCGGCGAGCACCGCGGTGAACGTCGCCGTGGAGGCGGTGTCCTGGATGACGCCGCCGCCTTTGCCGCCGAGGGCGAAGGCGTCGGGGAGCGCGAGTGCCTGTCGCAGCCAGTCGAGGACCACCTGCTCGAGCTCGGTCGCCGCCGGGCTCGTCGCCCAGAGCATGCCCTGGGTGCCGATGCCGCTGGAGAGCAGGTCGCCGAGCACGCCGGCGGGGGAGGAGTTGGCCGGGAAGTAGGCGAAGAACCGCGGGTGCTGCCAGTGCGTCAGGCCGCGGACCAGGTGGGCGTCGAGGTCGGCCAGCACCGCGTCGAGCGGCTCGGGCTGCTCGGGGGCGCTGGTCGGGAGCGCGGCCGCGACCTCGCCGGGCCGCACCTGCGCGAGCACGGGCAGGTCGTCGACGGATGCCCAGTAGTCGGCGATCCAGTCGACCACCCGGTGGCCCTGCTCGCGGAACTCCTCCGGCGTCAGGTGCGGCGCGCTCATGGTCCGCCAGGCTAGCCACCCCGTTGGTCGAGGAGGTCGCGCAGCGACCGTCACGAGACCCGGTGACGTGCGCTCTCAGGCCTCAGGGGTCTCGTGACAGGCGCTGCGCGCCTTCCTCGACCAACGGGAGCAGCCGCATCACGTACTCGTCGCCATCCTCGCCGACGACGACCAGCCCGAGCCGCTCGTACAACGCCTGGGCCCGCGGGTTGTCCTTCTCGACCGACAGCCCGAACGTGCGGCCGCTCGACTCGCGCCTCGGCCATCAGGTCGCGGATGACCCGGGTGCCGATCCCCCTGCCCTGGTGGGCAGGAAGCAGCTGGAGGCCGGCCAGCTCGACGAGTGTCTGCGGTCCGCACGACGCGAAGACGGCCGACGTCGGCGCCGTACGCCGTGACAACCGAGGTGGTGCTGCCGGCGACGTGCCGTGCAGCTGCTCGAGAGTCCAGTCGAGGAAGCCGGCCCGGTACTCCGCGCGGTCGACGTCTGCGGGGAAGCGCCCCTGCGCCTCGGTGGCGGTGATCGCCGTGTCGGTCAGGAACTCGACGTCGTCCAAGGTGGCCGGGCGGATCGCCACCCGTTCGCTCGGCAGCAGCGAGTAGACCAGGGAGTCGAAGCGGCGGCCGTCGGGGTAGGCCGCCGAGCTGCGCTCGACACCCTCGAAGATGAACCCGGCACGCTCGGCCAGGGCGACCGACGCGAGGTTGGTCCGGGTCGACGCGCAGCTGGATGCGTGCCAGCCCACGCTCGCGGAAGCCCCAGTCGGACGCGAGCAGCACGGCGCGGGTGGCCAGGCCGCGGCCGCGCGCCGACGTACGCAGGAAGTAGGCGATCTCGCGCGACCTGGTGGTCCGCGGAAGTTGAGGTTCACCCCGCCGACGACGTGCTCGTCGACGACGATCCGGAAAGGCGCGTTGGAGCCCTCGGCCCAGGCCTCCTCGGACCGCTCGATGTTCGCCAGCGCCTCGGCCTCGTCGTGACTTCTCGGGCTCCCAGAGCATCCAGAGCTGGATGTCCGCCTCGTTGTAGACCTCGCGGATGTCGGCCGCGTCGGCGGGTACCGCGCGCCGCAGCGTGAGGTCACCGTCGACCAGGACGTCGCTCACCGTCAGTGGGTCCGGTCATGCGGTCGCGGCACCCGCTCGGCGAGCTCGCGCGGCGCCTGCACGCAGTAGGAGTCGGTCAGCAGCTCGGCCAGCTCCTGCCAGTCGGTGTGCTCGTCGAGGAGCATGCCGACCACGTTGCGGCCCCAGCCCGCCCGGAAGTACGGGTCGCCGAGGTGCTGCATGGCCATCACCTCGTCGGGCTCCGCCCTGAAAACCACGCGGAACAGCTGGTCCTCGCCTCCGAACACGTGCGCGACCGTGGCCCCGAACCGCACCCGCCACTGGGTGCCCACCCACGCCTCCTCCTCGCGACACTCCGGGAGGGCCGTCAGCATCGCGGCGCGGATCCGGACGCACCGATCGCCGCGGGCACCTCCGGCCGATCGCGCTGCTGACCACGGCGTCACGCCTGCCAGAATGCGCGAGCCATGGAGATCGGGCACGCGGCCCCAGGTCGTCGCCCACCGCGGCGCGAGCCACGAGAGCGCCGAGCACACCCTGGGCGCCTACCTCACGGCTCTCGAGCAGGGCGCCGATGCGCTCGAGTGCGACGTCCGGCTGACCGCCGACGGGCACCTCGTCTGCGTGCACGACCGCGACCTGCGGCGCATGGCCAGCACCAAGGCCGTGGTCTCGGCGATGGAGCTGGCCGACCTCAGCGAGCTCGACTTCGCGTCCTGGAAGAACCCCTGGGCCGACCTCGACGACGAGGCGCCCGACCGCGACCCCGAGCGCGACGGCGTGCTCACCTTGCGTCGCCTGCTCGAGACCGTGGCGTCGTACGACCGGCGGGTCGAGCTGGCCATCGAGACCAAGCACCCGACCCGGTACGCCGGCCTGGTCGAGCGCAAGCTCGTCGAGATGCTGCGGGAGTTCGGCTGGCACGGGGCCGACGCGCCCGTGCGGGTGATGAGCTTCTCCTACGTCGCCCTGCAGCGCGTGCAGCGGCTGGCGCCCGACGCTGCCCGTCGTGATGCTCGTCGAGCACGCCCGGCACTGGCCGGTGCTGCGACCCCTGGTCGACGACGACTGGATCGTCGGTCCGGGCATCGCCACCCTGCGCAAGCACCCGGCGTTCGCCCGGCGGCTTGCCGACTCCGGGCGCGACATCCACGTGTGGACCGTCAACACCGAGGGCGATCTGCAGACCTGCCTCGACCTCGGCGTGAAGGCCGTGATCACCGACCGCCCGAGGTTCATGCTCGACCTGCTCGACGAGGACCCGGCCGCTGGTTGAGGGGTGCGCAGCACTGTACGAAACCCGTGACGAGACGAGGCGGCCTTGAAGCTCACCGGGTCCGTGACGGCCTGAGGCCTCTAGACCACGGCCCCCGATAGCCTCGCCCCCATGGCCAAGAAGTCCCGGACCAAGCACCGCACGACGCAGCTCCCCGCGCCGAGGGGGAGGTCGGGCCGCGCCAGCCCTGCCCGTGCGGGTCGGGCCGGCGCTACAAGAACTGCCACGGCTCGGCCGACGGCGCCGCGGTGTACGTCGGCCGGCCGTTCGAGGGCCTGCCCTGGGAGTGTGACCTGGTGGCGCTGCGCGAGCTGGTGCCGTCGGCCACCGCGCCGCTGACGGTCGAGGGCACCGACCGCGAGGTCACCTTGTGCACCCTGCTGCCCGATGGCCGCGCCCGCCATGGTGCGCGAGACCGGTGAGGTGTGGCTCGGGCTGCAGGTGCAGCACCAGTTCGGCGACCCGTCGCGCGACCTCGCCGCGGTGCTGACCAACGCGCTGGCGGTGGCCGAGGAGGGCAGCGAGCCCGGCATCGTCGGCCTCACCGACCCGCCCGGTCCCGGCCCGCGCCTCCAGGACCTGGTCACCAACGACCGTCTCGACGTGACCGTGCACGACGGCTTCGGCTTCTGGGTCGCCGACGCCGCCGAGGACCCGGCGACCGCGGCCGCGCTCGAGCAGGCCAACGCCGCTGCCTCGCCGTCGGCCAGGCTGACCAGCGTCGAGGCGGCGTACTGGACCAACGTCGGCACCAAGGAGCACCTGCGCTGGGTGATGCCGCAGCCCGAGGCCGAGCTCCTCGACGCCCTGGCCCGGCTGCACGCCGCCGGCCGCGACAAGGTCGCCGAGGACTCCCGGCTGGTCGGGATGTTCCGCGCCCACGGCCTGCTCGTGCCGGTCTGGGACCTGCCGGTCGGCACCGGCGCCGAGGCGCTGGAGGAGCCGGCCGACAGGTTCGCCGCCGACCTGGCCGAGGCGCTGGCCGACGGTTCGCCGCTGACCAGCGAGGAGCGCTCGGCGCGCGCCGGGCTGGCCAACCGGCAGGTCACGCTGCGCAGCTGACCATCGCTCCACGCCTGTATCCACAGGCGCGGCTGACCGGTTGCACGCCTACGCCGTTCCGGGAAGCCTTCCGCCGTAAGAACGACGGGAGCACACCGCTGGTCGAGAGGGCCGCCAGGCCCGTCTCGAGACCCGGTGACAGGACGAGGGAGAGCATGCACGGACAGCTGACGGTGGAGCTCGCGGACCTGCGTGGCTGGGCCGCCCAAGTGGGTCGGGCGGGTGGCGACTGCGCCCACCTGGCCGACTACGTGACGACGCTTCGTGCCCGACGGCGACTTCGGGCCGATCCTGCACCCGATCCGGGCCGACTACGAGCAGTTCGTCGCGCGGGTGCGTGAGGTGCTCGCGGTCGATGCGGAGCGGCTGGCCGAGACGCAGCGCGCTCTACGTCTGGCCGCGACGCGCTACGCGATCACCGACGCCCGCAGCGCAGGACCTTCGCGTCGGCTTCGGAATCGTCGACGACGGCCGTGTCAGCCCACGTTTCCGCGACACCGGCCGAACCGCGCCCGCGCCTCCGGTGTGCGGTGGCGAAGTGCTGCCGGTGGTGACCTTCGGCTGGGGGCTCGACCAGGCCAACGAGCTGGTGATGCCGATCGGCGGGCCCGACATCCGCCGGAGGTCACCGACCGCGTGGCCGGCGACATCGGCAAGGCCCTGGCCCAGGCCTCGGCCTGGGATAACGCCGGCCGGGCGCTCGCCGCGGTCCGCGGCAACCTGGCGCAGGGGCTCCACGCTCGTCGGCAGAAGCTGGGGCGGCGCGGCGGCGACGTCGTCACGCGCTTACACCGAGGCCTGGGTCGACGCGCTCGACCAGCCAGAGCGACACGATGGCCCGCGTGGCCGAGCACCTGCGCGACGCGGTGGACCAGGCGGTCGACGTGGCCCAGCTCGTCGTCGACCCGGTCAAGGAGATCGTCGTCATCGCCGGCCTGGCGGTGACCTACGCCTCCATCCCGATCTTCGGTCAGATCCAGCTGGCCAACAAGCTCCGGGACGTGCTCAGGCTCGCGTGGGACGCCCGCAAGGTGCTCGCGGTGTTCTGGAACTTCCTGGTCTTCATCAGGGACGGCTTCGGTGGCCGCCGACTGCTTGACCGCGGCCTCGCTCCCGCCGGCGCCGGACCTACCCGCGGAGGCGGCATGAGCGAGCAGCTGGACGCCGCGCGCCGCGAGCTCCGCGAGGCGCTCGCGATGGCGCGCGCGTCCCTGGCGCAGGTGCGCGGAAGGCCGACACCGAGCCTCGGTGCGGCCCTTCCCGACGGCTCGCACCCCCACCTGGAGCTCGACGATGACGACGCCTGACGCCGAGCAGGCCCGGCTGCTCGTGCAGGTGGCCCTCGTGGTCGCTGTCCTGGCCGAGACTGGCTTCGCGGAAAGTTCATGGTCGTGACGGTGGTCTTCTCGCTGGTGGCGATGGTCAGTGCCTTGTCGGCCGGCGCGCGCTGTGGGCGGCCATGGGTGCGGTGGCGATCGCGGGCGCAGCGGCGGCGTCTTCGGGCCTCTCGTCCGTCACTGGCAGCCCCTCCCGCACCTGGCTCACCATGCTCACCGCGTCGGCGTTCGACCTCGGTGTGATCCTCGTCCTAGCCCCACCCTGAGCGGCCTGTGGATGAGTTGTGGACGTTTTGTTCCCATGGTGACGATCGGTTAGGTTCTTCGTCGGCCCGGTCGTTGTCGCATCCCCCGTCGACAACGGCCGGGTCTTCTAGTGGCGCGGCCGGCCCGTCGGAACCGACGCTTCCCAGCGCCCGCACCGCCGGTACGGAGCGGTGGCGCTGCTTGCCTGGAGGACCCAATCCCATGCCATATGGTTCTCGGTCTGCCATCTCCGGCGAGCATGGTAGATCGGCCGACATTGGCATCTCTGGGAACAACCCCGGCCCGCCTCACGCCACGACCGGTGCGCAAGCAACGCTGTCCTTGGGTGATGCACTGATCCTGGCGATCGCCGAACACCTCGACTACAAGGTTGTCACCTACGACACCTACTGGGAGTGGATGGTCGGCCAGGGCCTGAGCACCGCACAGGTCGTCGTCTCGTAAATGGTGCTGTTCGCGTCGCGTGGCACAGTGCGCCGCATGCCCACGGTCTCGACGTCAAACCGGTTTCCGCCACCGGGGTTCGGACGGTTCTGGGCCGGTGAGACCGTGTCGGGTTTCGGCAACTACGTCACGCTGCTCGCGCTGCAGACCCTGGTGGTCCTGACCCTCGAGGGCTCGGCGCAGCAGGTGGGTTGGATGAGCTCGGCCCGGTGGCTGCCCTACCTCTTCCTCGGGCTGGTCGTCGGCGCGCTCGTGGACCGTCGCAGACGCAGACCGCTCATGATCGCCACCGACCTGACCAGGGCAGCACTCCTCACCGCCATTCCGGTCGCCTGGGCCGCCGACGCGCTGTCCCTGCCACTGCTGCTGGCCATCGTGGCCGCTTTCGGTACGGCATCGCTGATCAACGACGCCGCCTCCCTGTCCTTCATCCCCCGCCTCGTTCCAGGCGAGCACCTCCAGCGCGCCCACGCCCGGCTCGACGGCGCCGACGCCGTGGCGCAGACCTCCGGACCGGCGCTGGCCGGCTTGGTGGTGAGCTGGGTCGGAGCGCCGTTGGCGGTGTTGGTGAACGCCGGTACCTACCTGGTGTCGGCGCTCTCGGTGGCGACCTTGGACACCAAGGAGCCCGCACCCGTCGGTGCTGTCGTCGTACCCCATCTGCGGCGAGAGATCGCGGCAGGCGTCAGGTGGGTCTACAGACGGTCGGGCCTGGCGACCTTGGCGGTCAGCACCCACGTGTGGTTCGTCGCGAACGCGACCGTGGCCGTCGTGATCGCCCCTTCGCCCTTCTCGACCTGGAGCTGACCCCGTTCCAGTTCGGCGTCGCCACGGGCGTGGCGGGCGTCGGCGCCCTGGCTGGAGCGGCCCTCGCCTCGACCGTCGGCCGAGCAGTAGGGACGGGCGGTGCGATCACCGTGGCTCACTCGCTCTCGGTGGTCGGCGTACTGGTCATGGCCCTGGCCGGCATCGGGACGAGTGGGTGGGCGGCCGCCGCGGTGCTGGGGGCCGGATCCGCTTGCCACGGGTTCGGCATGGGTCTGAGCAACTCCCACGAGATAGCTACCGCCAACGGCTGACCCCGGATGCCCTCCAGGCACGCGTCAACACGACCATGAGGTCGTTCAACCGCGCGGTGGTCGTGGTCGTCGCACCGCTGGCGGGCCTGTTCGCCGACCACGTCGGCATGCGCCCCGCACTCGTATTCGCTGCCGTGGTCTTCGCGATTGCCGTGGCGATCCTGGCTACGGCCCTGCCGCTGCCAGGAACCGTGGACGCATCCACCTGAACGGGGTTGCTGTCGTCACCCAGCTCAGACCGGCAGCGGGGCCCGGCTGATCGGGCAGCTCATGCAGCGGGGGCCACCGCGACCGAGCCGAGCTCGGACCCGGCGATCCGCACGACTTCGATGCCGGCCTCCTCGAGGCGGGAGTTGGTCTCGTCGTTGCGTTCGTAGGCGACGGCGACGCGTGGCGCCAGGGCCAAGGTGTTGTTGCCGTCGTCCCACTGCTCGCGCTCGGCGGTGACCGGGTCGAGGCCGGTGTCGATCTGGTGGAGGGTGTCGATGGCCATCGCCTTGGCCGCCGCGATCAGGAAAGGCTCGGCGTCGGCGACGTGGAGGACCAGGTCGGCGTCGGTCTCGCCATGCTCCTGCACGGTGACGGTGTGGGCGGTGAGGGTGCCCGCGATGTTGGGGTACATCACGATCTTGTCGACGTCGACCATCGTGCAGACGGTGTCGAGGTGCATCGTCGCCCGCTCCTGGGCGATCGGCACCGCGAGCACGGTGTGCACCAGGCCCTTGTGCATGATCTCGCGCGCGAGCTGCTCGACGCCCGCTGGTGTGGTGCGCTCGCCCACGCCGACGGCCGCCACACCGGGCGCGAGCAGCAGGACGTCGCCACCCTCGACGTGCTCGTCGCGCCAGCCGTGGAGCGTGCCGATTCCGGCGAACCTCGGGTGGCGCGTGTAGATCAGCTCGGTCAGCTGGGTCTCGCGCTTGCGCGCCGGCATCGCCAACGAGGTGATGGCCACCCGGTCGCGGATCCACACGCTGGAGTCTCGGGTGAACAGCAGGTTGGGCAGCGGGTCGATGAGGAAGTCGTGGCTGTCGATGAGCGAGGTGACCAGCCCGAACCCGCCCCGCACCTCGTCGTTGCGGATGCCGGAGGTGAGGTACGTCGTCAGCTGCTCGGGCGACGACTCGGTCAGCAGCGGACGCAGGTAGGTGCGCATCGTGTCACCGAGGTGGAGCTGGGACAGCGCGGTCTCGATCGCCTCGGCGCGAGCGCTCTCGTCGGCGAACGTCTCGGTGAGCAGGTCGGTCAGGTAGAGCACCTCGACGTCCCGGTCGCGAAGCGCCGCGGCGAACGCGTCGTGCTCGTCCTGCGCCCTGGCCACCCACGGGATCCCGTCGAAGAGCAGCCGGTCGTTGTTGCGCGGGGTGAGCCGCTTCAGCTCCGGGCCGGGACGGTGCAGCATCACGGTCTGGAGGGTGCCGACCTCGGAATCGGCACCGAGCTGGTCGCGGAGCTGGTCACCGGGTTGAGCGGTCATGCGGGCCACCCTAGAAGAAGGCCAGGTCAGCGGACGAGTTCGACGACCGTGACGAGACCCAGGACCAGGCAGACACCGGCCCCGATGTAGTGCAGCACGTGCAGCGAGACCCTGCGCAGCAGCTGTTGTCCGGCCAGCACGGCGAGTGCGCTGACGGTCAGCAGCGCGCCCAGGGCCCCGACGAAGACGGCGACCGGGTCCTCGAACCGGGTGACCAGCGTGATCGTCAGCAGCTGGCTGAGGTCGCCCCACTCGGCCGCGAACAGCACCAGGAAGCAGGTCAGTACCTGGCGTACGCCGTGCACGTCGCGGGCGTTGGCGACGTACTCCTCGCCCGACGACTGGTGGTGCGCTCGGCCCTCGCGGAACAACAGCACGGCCCCGAGCAGGAACATCCCCGCGGCGACGCCGTGCACCAGCCCCTCGGGCAGGAACGACGCCGCGTGCCCGAGCAACACGGCCACGCCCGTCTGCACCGTGAAGGCGAGGCTGACCCCGATCCAGACCCACAGCGGCCGGTAGCGGGTCGCGAGCACAAGGGTCGCCAGGAAGGTCTTGTCCGGCAGCTCGACCAGGAAGATGGTCCCGAACGCAACAAACAGGGCGACCGGGTCCACCGCACGAACCTACCGACCGGCCGAGCGCACGGCCGAAACCGTCAAGGCGACCTTCACGATCGGCGTCGGGTACGGCGGTACCGTCGCCGCGCCGTACTCGGCCCAGGGCTTCGCGGTCAGCTGTGTGGCAGACGGCAAGGCCACGCCCTGCGACGCGGGCTCCTGCAGCTGCTGCGGGTGCCGGGCAAGCACCAGCTCTCGGTGACGCAAGGCGCCGTCGCCCGAGCCCAGTTGGTGACCAAGACCCTCGCGTGGAGCGTGGCGACGCCGAAGAAGAAGCTGACCGTCACCGCGCCGGCCACGGCCGAGCGAGGCCAGAAGATCACGGTCAAGGCGAAGGCCTGCTGCCACGCGAGACCTTCGTGGTCAAGCTCGACGGCAAGAGGTGGACAAGGGCAAGGTCGAGGTTCTGCGCCACGAGCACCTTCCGCCGTACCTTGCCGACGTCGCTGGCCCACGGCAACGCCAAGGTCGTGGTGCGGGGCGCGACGAAGAAGCGGATGGGCAAGGACGCCGTGACGGTGGTGGCGGCGCACACGCGGGCCGTCGACCCGAGGATGGTGCACGTCATGGTCTGAGATCCGGTCATCATCACCTCGCCGCCGATCGGCCGGCAGCCCTGACCGTCTCCACCCTCGCCAACGGCTCCATCACTGTCAGGTGGCGCGCATCTTGGTCTGAAGCCCGTTGTATCCACAGCGCGACGGGTGTTTCCTGATGTGAGACGACCCAGGGGAGGAGCCGACATGGCCGTCTTCGACACCTACACGCAGGGAACCCCCAACTGGGTCGAGCTGATGACGCCCGACCAGCGGGGAGCTGCGGAGTTCTACGGGGCGCTCTTCGGGTGGCAGATGGTCGAGAACCCGCTCGATGACGGCCACGTCTACATCGTGGGCAGCCTCCAGGGCGACGCCGTCGCCGGGATCACCTTCCAGCTGCCCGAGCTCGAGGGCCATCCGGCGTTCTGGAACGTGTACCTCGCGGCCGATGACGTCGACGCCGTCGCTGCTCGGGTCGGACCGGCGGGCGGCATCGTCGAGGCCGAGCCCTTCGACTTCTTCGACTACGGCCGTACGGCGCGCATTCAGGACCCCACCGGAGCCCGGGTCAGCCTCTGGCAGCCGCGCACCATGCGAACGGTCCGCGCCAACGAGCCCGGGACCCCGATCTGGAACGAGCTGCTGACTCCCGACATCGGCCGGGCATCGCGTTTCTACGCCGACGTGCTGGGGTTGACCAGCCAGGACAGCCCCGTCGCCTGGGCCGGCTCGGCCACGTACTCGACGTTCAGCGCGGGTGGACGGCCGATCGCCGGCCTGGCCGCGCCTCTGGAGGAAGCACCGCCGCACTGGAACGTCTACTTCAACGTCGTCGACGTCGACGAGGCCGTCGCCCAGGCCGACGCCCTCGGCGCCAAGCTGATCGTGCCGCCGTACGACCTCGAGGGCACCGGCCGGATGGCCACCCTCACCGACCCCCACGGCGCCCTGTTCTGCCTGATGGGCGACCAGCCCGCTGGTTGAGGAGGCCCGTCACCCGTCTCGGGCCACGGTGGCCCGGAACATCGGGTCGACAGGCCCCGGGAGTTGGGCCACCCCGGCCCGAGGCGACCCCGTTGGTCGAGGAGGGCGGTCACGCCCGTCACGAGACCCCGGAACAGGACCGCTGACCTCCACCGCGATCTTCGGGTGGCGCTAGCGCGCCTTCCTCAACCAGCGGTTGCCCGGAACGGGTCGGCGGGGTAGACGCCGAGGATCTTCACGTCGGTGGTGAAGAAGCGCAGCTCCTCCAGCGCGCGGCGCACGGGCGGGTGGTCGGGGTGGCCGTCGACCTCGGCGAGGAACTGGGTGGCGGTGAACTCGCCGCCCACCATGTAGCTCTCCAGCTTGGTCATGTTGACGCCGTTGGTGGCGAAGCCGCCCAGCGCCTTGTACAGCGCCGCCGGCAGGTTGCGGACGTTGAAGATGAAGCTGGTGACGATCGGCCCGTTGCCGTCCGGCGCCTCGACGAGATCGCGGGAGAGCACCACGAACCGAGTGGTGTTGTGGTCCTCGTCCTCCACGTCGGAGGCCAGCACGTCGAGCCCGTAGATCTCGGCGGCCAGCGGCGGCGAGATCGCGGCCTGGCTGGCGTCGCCGGCCTCCTTGACCTCGCGTGCGGCGCCCGCGGTGTCGCCCGAGATCACGGGGGTGATGCCGTGCGCGCGGATGATCTTGCGGCACTGACCGAGTGCGTGGACGTGGCTGTGCACCGTGCGGACCTGGTCGATGGTGGTCCCCGGCAGACCCATCAGGGCGAACTGGATGCGCAGGAAGTGCTCCGCCACGATGTGCAGGTTGCTGGCCGGCAGGAAGTGGTGGATGTCGGCGACGCGCCCGGCCAGCGAGTTGTCGATCGGGATCATCGCCAGGTCGGCCTCGCCGCCCTCGACGGCAGCGAAGACGTCCTCGAAGCTCGCGCAGGCCACCGCCTCCCAGTCGGGGTAGTGCTGCTGGCAGACCAGGTGGGAGTTGGAGCCGGGCTCGCCCTGGTAGGCGATACGGCTGGGAAGAGGCGGAGCGTCGGGCACCGTCCGAGTTTCGCACCCGACCCCGTCGCGGCGGCCCGGTTCCCAGCACTCGGGAGATTAGCCTCGCGTTCGTGGGCGTGCAGGAGGTCATCGTTGTCGCGGCGCTGGTGTTGCTGGCCGCCGTGTGCGGGGCGCTCTTCGGTGCCCACCGCCGCCGTGCGGGACGCGAGGGTGTGGACGCCCTCCCCGAGGACGTGATGGGTCTGCGCCAGGAGGTCGCCGCCCTCCGCGCCGAGGCCGCCGGCGCCTTGCGACACCTCGCCGTGGTGCGTTACGACGCCTTCAACGACATGGGCGGTCACCTCAGCTGGTCGCTCGCCCTCGTCGACGACAGCGGCGACGGCGTCGTCCTCACCTCGATCCACGGCCGCTCCGAGGCCCGCACCTACGCCAAGAACCTCTCGGCCTGGACCTCCCAGCAACAGCTCTCCCCCGAAGAGGAAGAGGCCGTCACCCACGCCAAGCCGCGGTAGGCCCATCCGCGCCCACTCGCTGGGCCCTCCGTCAACCAGCGTCGGGCGACATCGCGGAAGACACGGGACTCCCAGGGTGCGAGGGGGTCGGTGGGGGAGGGCTTGGAACCGGCAACGGAACAGATGAGCAGCTGGGCTGCGTCGTACGTCGACCCAGACAGCTCGTCCGAGAGGTCGGCGACGACGTCGGCGGCGTCCGAGAGGTTGGCGACCACCAGCAGCCGGTCACCTTCGTACTCGCGCACGAACGCATAGATCTGAGGGTCGTCGAGGAGCAGCATCCGGAAGCTGCCGTGAGCCACCACCGGCTCGTCGTGCCGGAGCCCGATCAGCCGCTGGAAGTGCGCGAAGACCGAGTCGGGGTCATCCACCTGCGCTGCGGCATTGACCTCCTCGACCAGCGGATGCACCTCGATCCAGGGCGATCCCGGCGTAAAGCCGCCGGAAGGCGAGGCGTCCCACGGCATCGGCACCCGCGCGTTGTCACGCCCCTTCGCGCTGAGCGCGCGGATCACCTCGCCGGGATCGCGCCCGGCCGCGACGGCCGTCGCGTGGTAGTTCAGCGACTCGATGTCGCGCAGCTGGTCGAGCCGCGAGAAGCCGACGTTGGGCAGACCGAGCTCATCGCCTTGATAGACGTACGGCGTCCCGCGATGCAGGTGCAGCACGGTGGCCAGCGCCTTGGCGGACTGCTCGCGATGCTCGGGGGCGTCGTTGCCGAACCGGCTGACGCATCGAGGCTGGTCGTGGTTGCCGAGGTAGAGGCTGTTCCAGCCGACCTCAGCGAGGCCTTCCTGCCAGCGGTTGAGCGAGTGCTTGAGGTCGAGCATGGTCATCGGCGCGACGTCCCACTTGCCGCTGGGCCCGGAGTCGAGGTCGACGTGCTCGAACTGGAACACCATGTCGACCTCGGCGCGCGCGGGATCCGTGTAGAGCCGCGCGTGCTCGATCGTGGTTGCCGGGGTCTCGCCAACGTTGAGCAGGCCCGGCGGGCGGTCGGCGAACACCTCGCGGTGCATCTCCTGCATGAACTCGTGGATGCGGGGGCCGTTCACCACGAACGGGGTGGTGTCGCCGTACTGCGTGGTGTCGATGACGCCGGCGCCGAGCGGGTCGCGCACACCGAGGTGGCCGTCCGGCAGCCGCGGCGGTCCGCCGTCGGGGTCTGTCTCGTGCACCTTCGACAGCAGGCACACGACGTCCATCCGGAAGCCGTCGACGCCGCGGTCGAGCCAGCGGTTCATCATCGCGTAGACCGCCTGTCGCACCTCGGGGTTCTCCCAGTTGAGGTCGGGCTGCTCGGGGGCGAACAGGTGCAGGTAGTACTCGCCCGTCCCGGGGTCGAGCGTCCACGCCGGCCCGGAGAAGGCCGAGCCCCAGTTGGTCGGCTCGGCCCCCGGCGTACCGGCCTCGAAGCCCTCGCGAGCGGGACGCCACCAGTACCAGTCGCGCTTGGGGTTGTCCTTCGACGACCGCGACTCCTGGAACCAGGCGTGCGCCGAGCTGGTGTGGTTGACGACGAGGTCCATCACCAGCTTCATGCCGCGCTCGTGCAGCCCGGCGATCAGCTCGTCGAGCTGCGCCAGGTCGCCGAAGAGCGGGTCGACGTCCTCGTAGTCGCTGATGTCGTAGCCGTTGTCGGCCATCGGCGACCGGTAGACCGGGCTCAGCCAGACGACATCGACGCCCAGCCGCTCGAGGTGGCCGAGACGTTGGATGATGCCGCCGAGGTCGCCCACGCCGTCGCCGTCGCTGTCGGCGAAGCTGCGCGGGTAGACCTGGTAGACGACGGCCGACTTCCACCAGTCACGATGCGTTGTGTCGAGATGGGCCACGCGCGTCAGTCTTGCGGATGGTCGAGCAGGGACCGCACCGCTGACCTGGACACGAGGAGGACGACGACCAACAACGTCACGGAGAAGAAGCCGCCCAGGCTGACCCGGTCACCGAAGACGAGGTCGACCAGCTCGAGCACGACGAGCTTGCTCCCCGCCGCGACCACCCACAGGAGGACGCCGATCGCTACCTTGACGGCTCGCGTGTCAGCGGCCCGCAGCCGGGCCAGGATCCAGCCCTTGAGCAGGATCACGACCTCCAGCGCGACCTTGAGGAGCACGGCTGTCAGCAGCGACAGCGTGAAGCCTTCGCTGATGACCGAGGGCAAGTACTCGACCGCGAGGTTGAGCACCACCACGTAGACGAAGACGTCGATGATGTCGGCCGAGCGTGCGCGGATCGACGCTGAGCTCATGCCCCGATCGTCGGGGACAGAGGCCCCCACCGTCATGTGGTCCCTAGGAGTCTGCTGAGCAACCCGCCCTGCTACGCGCCGCGCTGCACGCACGCTGGCTGCGTTGTCGTCACTCGACGGGTGTCCACCCGCCTTCGATCCTCCGCCTTGCCATCGCGCGCACATCGCGACGCTCGCGACGGCCGGATTGCTCAGCAGACTCCTAGCGCGGGACCCGTACCAGCAGCCGCCCGTGGATGCAGTGCATCCGCAGCTCGCGGCCGAGGCCGATGGCGTCGCCGTCGAGCTGCCGAGGCGTGTCGGCGCTGGCTCGGACGACGACGGTCTGGCCGGTGAGCCGGCCGATCGTCTCGTCCACGCGCTTGCCCTTGCTGAGCACCCGCGCGACGAGCGGCAGCCACGACAGGAACCGCTTGGGGTGCAGGACGACGACGTCGAGCACCCCGTCATCGAGGGTTGCGTCGGGCAGCAGCGGCATGCCGGCTTGGAGGAACCCGACGTTGCCGACCACGACGGTCACCGCCTTGTACGACGTGAACTCGCCCCCGTCGACCGCGATCTCGACCTTCACCACCGGCGACCTGAGGGCCTTGAGCCCGGAGAGCACGTAGGCGACCCAGCCCACGCGGCGCTTGATGTCCTCGTTGACGCCCTCCATGATCGCGGCGTCGAGGCCCATGCCGGCCATCACCATGAAGTGGGTGTCGTCGAACCCGTCGCCGCTCACCTCGACCAGGTCGATGGCGCGGTCCTGGCCGTGGAGGGCGACGTCGATCGCGGCTCGCAGGAACAGCGGGATGGCGAGGTTGCGAGCCAGCAGGTTGCCCGTACCTGCGGGCACGATCCCGACGGGGATGCCGGTGCCGGCGAGCTCGGCGCACACCGTGCGCACCGTCCCGTCCCCGCCGCAGACCAGCACCAGGTCGGCGCCCGAGACGGCCGCGGCCTCGGCCATGCCGGTGCCCGGGTCCTCGATCGTGGTGTAGAGCCACGTCGGCGACGACCAGCCGGACTCCTCGGCCATCGCGCTCACGATGGAGCGGAAGTGCGCGACGTCCTCCACCTTGCTGGGGTTGAGGATCACCGACAGCTGACGGCTGCTCGGCACCGCCTCGTGCAGAGGTTCGGCGTGGGCCGCGTGGCTGCGGGGCAGGGGGCTGAAGACGGCGAGCCAGAACAGCGTCATGCCGATCGCCAGGAACGTGCCGCCCAGGACGTCGGTGGGGAAGTGCCTGCCCAGCAGCACCCGGTCGAGCCAGATGATCACGACCTCGAGGGCGCACAGGACGTAGACCAGCCGGCGCACCTGTGCGCGCCGGATCAGCATGGACGCCAGCACGCAGAGGACCAACATCAGGGCGGCGTTCGCGGAGGTGTGCCCCGACGGGTACGACCGGCTGTCGACCAGGCCGACCGTGTCCTGCCACTCCGGACGTCCGCGGCCGATGGCGATCTTGACCAACGTCGTGACTATCCAGGTCGAGAACACCACGAGGACCGCGTAGATCGCCGCCCGGCGATGGTGCCGGGCGAACAAGAGCGCCGCGAGCACCAGGGTGAGGACGAGGATCGGGATGGTTGAGCCACGTCTCGATGAACCGCAGCACTTCGCGCACCGCGTCGTGCTCGTCGGCCCAGTCCTCGAGCTGCCGCCCGAGGTCGTCCAGGGGACCGAGTGGCGTCCTCTCCCCAGTCACCGCCCAGGCGAGCGCGGCGGACAGCGCCAGGAACAGCGCAGCCCAGGCCAGGGTGATGTGGCGGGGCCGGTCGAGCACGGGCGTCAGTATGCCGGGGCGGCGCGGGCCACTCCTCATCCGCAGGCGGACGGCGGGCGGCGCGATCTCGTGTGCGACCGCGCGGTCGACGCGGATAGCCTCATCCCATGATCGACCCCCGTCTCCTGCGTGAGGAACCCGACCGCGTCCGCGCCGCCCAGGTCAAGCGCGGCCTGTCCGACGAGGTGGTCGACCGGGCGATCTCCGCCGACGAGACCCGCCGCTCGGCCATCGCCGAGTTCGAGCGGCTCCGTGGCGAGCAGAAGACCTTCGGCAAGCTGATCCCGAAGGCCGCTCCCGAGGAGAAGGCGACCCTGCTCGACCAGACCAAGCTCCTGGCGGCCCGGGTCAAGGCGGCCGAGGCGGCGCAGACCGAGGCCGAGGAGCTCTGGCGCTCGACGTTGATGGAGATCCCCAACGTCGCGGCCGACGAGGCGCCCGCCGGCGGCGAGGACAACTACCGCGTCATCGAGACGATCGGTACCAAGCCGGAGTTCGACTTCGAGCCGCGCGACCACGTCGAGCTGGGCAGGATGCTCGGCGCCATCGACCTCGAGCGGGGCGCCAAGGTCTCGGGCAGCCGGTTCTACTTCCTCACCGGCATCGGCGCCCAGCTCGAGCTCGCGCTGGTCAACATGGCGATGGACCAGGCCCGCAACACCGGCTTCACGCAGATGATCGCGCCCGTCTCTGGTCAAGCCCCGCGCGATGGAAGGTACGGGCTTCCTGGGCCAGGCCGCCGACGACGTCTACCGGATCGAAGGACAGGACCTCTACCTCGTCGGTACGTCGGAGGTGCCGCTCGCGGCGTACCACTCCGACGAGATCCTCGACGGCGGCTCGCTCCCCCTGAGGTACGCCGCGTTCTCGCCGTGCTTCCGCAAGGAGGCCGGCTCCCACGGCAAGGACACCCGCGGCATCTTCCGCGTGCACTGGTTCGACAAGGTCGAGATGTTCGTCTACACGACCGTCGAGGAGTCCTACGCCGAGCACCAGCGGCTGCTGGGGTGGGAGAAGGAGTTCCTCGACAAGCTCGAGCTCCACTACCGCGTCATCGACGTCGCGGCCGGCGACCTCGGCACCTCCGCCCAGCGCAAGTTCGACTGCGAGGCCTGGATCGCCTCACAGGGTCGCTACCGCGAGCTCACGTCGACCTCCAACTGCACCGACTTCCAGACTCGCCGGCTCGACACCCGCGGCCGGTTCGCCGACGGTACGGTCGGGCCGGTCGCGACCCTCAACGGCACGCTCTGCTCCACCAACCGCCCGATCATCGCCCTGCTCGAGACCCACCAGCAGGCGGACGGCTCGGTCAAGGTGCCGCAGGCCCTGCAGCCCTACCTCGGCGGGCTCGACGTCATCAAGCCCATCACGTGAGCGACTGGCAGCCTGCGCCTGATCGCACTCGACATCGACGGCACGCTGCTGAAGTGGGTCGAGGGTGCCGGGCAGACCTACGAGGAGGTACCGCCCGCCGTCCACGACGCCGTACGCCGTGCCCACGACGCGGGTGCCCACATCGTGCTGGCCAGTGGGCGCTCCCCGCACGGCATGACCGTGATCGCCGACCTGCTGGCCCTGCCCGACGACGGGCGAGCGACCCGCTGTGGGTGGTGGCCTCCAACGGCGCCGTGGTCTTCCGCTATCCGCCCATCGAGGTGGTGCACGAGGAGACCTTCGACGCCCGCCCGGCGGTCGAGGCGATCCTGCGCGAGCACCCGACCGCCCTGGTGGCGGTCGAGGAGCGCGGGATCGGCTACCGCGTCAACCGGCCCTTCCCGGCCGGCGAGCTGTCCGGCGAGATGGTCATCACCGAGGTGGCCGACCTCGTCGCCGATCACGTCAGCCGCGTGATCATCCGCGACCCCGAGTCCACCGCCGAGGACTTCCTCGCCCTGGCCGCGCGACTCGGCCTCCACGGCACCGACTACGTCGTCGGCTGGACCGCCTGGCTCGACCTCGCGCCCGTCGGCGTCAACAAGGCCAGCGGTGTCGCCCACGTGGCGGCCGAGCTCGGCGTCGACGCCGCCGACGTACTGGCTATCGGCGACGGCCGCAACGACATCGAGCTGCTGGACTGGGCCGGCCGCGGCGTCGCCATGGGCCAGGCGGTCGAGGAGGTCATCGCCGCCGCCGACCACACCACCGGCACCGTCTACGACGACGGCGCCGCCACCGAGATCTCCCGCTGGTTCCCGGCCTCCGCCCCCTGACCCCGCGAGTCGCGCCACTTGTCCGGCGAGTTCGCGCCAGATGTCCGGCCGAGTCGCGCCAGATGCCCGCCATGTCCGAGATTTCCCCAGCTGGATTGGGTCATGTCACGCAACTCGGCGGGACATCTCACGCAGGTCGGCCGTCTAGGGTCGGGGGGTGACGAAGGAACGGCTGCCGCGGCTGGTGGCGACCGACCTCGACGGGACGCTGGTCCGCTCGGACAACACCGTGTCGGCGTACACGCAGCAGGTGCTCGCCGAGCTCGACGAGGGCGGCGTACCCGTCGTCTTCGTGACCGGCCGGCCGTTGCGCTGGGCCGAGGACGTCTTCGACCACGTCGGCCGCCACGGCCTGGCCGTGATCTCCAACGGCGCGCTGGTCTGGGACGTCGCCAAGCGCGAACCCGTGCTCACCCGCACCATCGACCCCGTGGTCGGCGTCGAGGTCTGCGAGCTGATCAGGGCTGCGGTCCCCGGCAGCGCGTTCGCCATCGAGACGCTGGCCGGCATCGCGCTCGAGCCCGACTTCCTCGAGCGGCACCCGGTGCCCGAGGGAGCCGGCGGGCGCCGATCGCCGAGCTGCTCAGCCGAACCCGCGCTCAAGATCCTGGCGCGTCACGAGGAGCTCGGCTACCAGGAGTTCTGGGACCGCGCCGCAGCGGCGATCGGCGACCGTGCCGTGATCACGTGGTCGTCGACCTCTTCGCTGCTCGAGATCAGCGCCGCCGGGGTCACCAAGGCGACGACCCTCGCGGTGCTCGTGCGACGACCTCGAGATCTCGCCGGACGAGGTCATCGCCTTCGGCGACATGCCCAACGACCTGGCATGCTCGCGTGGGCCGGCACGTCGTACGCGATGGCCGACGCGCACCCCACCGTGGTGGCGGCCGCCGCCCACCTGGCGCCCGGCCACGACGAGGACGGGGTGGCGCGGGTGCTGGCCTCGGTGTTCGGGCTCGACCCCGCCCCTGTGGTCGAATAGACGGCATGGTCCCCCTGCTCCAGCGCCTCCTCGTGCTGCTGCGTGCTCGGCGCTCGCCACGGTCGTCGTCGCCGACGCCCCAGCCCACGCGGCGTGCACCTGCCAGCGCCCGCCGCTGGCCCAGCAGGTCAACCAGGCCGACGGAGTCTTCTCCGGGACCGTGACCATGGCGTCCGGGCCGACGACCTCGGGCAAGCGGCAGATCATGTCGTACGACGTCAAGGTCGACCGCGTCTACAAGGGCGACATCACCTCGCCCAGCGTGACGGTGAAGTCCGACGCCGACCCGTCCAAGTGCGGGCTCGCCGGCCTGACCGCCGACACCCGCTACCTGTTCTTCGTCCGGGCCAACGAGCCCAACCTGCTCGCCAACAAGTGCGGCGGCACCGGGCCCGCGAAGAGCACCAAGACCCAGAAGGTCGTCGCCCTGCTGGGCCCCGGCAGCACGCCGATCCCGCCGACGCCCGAGAAGGCGACGTTCACTCCCGTGGCCGACGCCGAACCGCTGCCGCTGACCCGGCTGGCCGCCCCCGGGGCCGCCATGGTGCTGGTCGGCCTGCTGGGCCTGATGCTCTTCGGCGCCCTGGGTCGTCGCGGCGCTAGCCAACGCCGATTCGTCTGCGGACCTCAGCGGGAAAAGTTGAGGCAAACCGCAGACGAATCCCTACAGGTACATGCCGCCGGAACCCGGGCCCTGTTCGCCTTCCTGCTGCGGCTGGCCGGGCTGCCCGTCTGGCCCAGGAGGGCCGGTGGCGATCTGGACGCCGGGTGGCAGCGCCCGGCGGATCTGCTCGAACTGCGCCCGCGCGGCCATCTGCTGGGCGTAGATCGCGGTCTGGATGCCGTGGAACAGGCCCTCGAGCCAGCCGACCAGCTGGGCCTGCGAGATCCGCAGCTCGGCGTCGGACGGCGTCTCGTCACCCGTGAACGGCAGCGTCAGCCGCTCCAGCTCCTCGACCAGCTCGGGCGCGAGGCCGGTCTCGAGCTCCTTGATCGAGCGCCGGTGGATCTCCTTGAGGCGCTGGCGGCTCGCGTCGTCGAGCGGTGCCGACTTCACCTCCTCGAGCAGCTGGCGGATCATGCTGCCGATCCGCATCACCTTCGCCGGCTGCTCGACCAGGCTGGTCAGGTCGCTCTCCTCGGAGTTCGCGTTGTCGCCGCCCTGCTGCTGCAGCGCCGAGGCGGGTACGGCGGCCACCGGCTGCCCGTCGGGGCCCGACGATCACCACGTGGCTCGGTCGCTCGCTCTGCTGACCGTCGCTCTGACCGTCACCGCCGGCGTCGTCGGCAGCGTGCTCGGGCTGTTGGCTCATGGCGACAACCATAGAGACACGGAGGGTCACGAAACGGTGAGAAGGATCTTTCCCGACGCCTCGCCCGACATCATCAGCGCGTGCGCGCGACCCGCCTCGGCCAGCGGCAGGCTCGTGTTGACGACGGGCCGGACCCGCCCGTCGGCGACGAGCGGCCAGACGTGCTCGACGACGGCGGCGCAGATCGCGGCCTTCTCCTGCACGGGTCGCGGGCGAAGCCTGCGTGGAGATCAACGCCCCCCGCTTGGTCATCAGCTGGTTGAGGTCGATCTCGCCCTTGGTCCCGCCCATCAGGCCGATGACGAGGAGACGGCCCTCGGTCGCCAGCGCCTCGACGTTGCGCATGAGGTACGACGCCCCCATGTTGTCGAGGATCACGTCGGCGCCATGGCCCTCGGTCGCCGCCTTCACCTCGGCCACGAAGTCCTGCTGCTTGTAGTCGATGGTGACCTCGGCGCCCAGCTCGGCGCACTGCGCCAGCTTCTCCGCCGACCCGGCCGTGGCCATCACCCGCGCGCCGAAGGCACTGCCCAGCTGGATCGCCATCGACCCGATGCCGCCGGCACCGCCGTGGACCAGGAACCACTCGCCGGGCTGGAGGCCGGCGATCATGAACACGTTGGACCAGACCGTGCACGCCACCTCCGGCAGGCTCGCGGCCTGCTCGAGGGACACCCCGGCGGGGACCGGCATCACCTGACCTGCCGGACACACCACGCGCTCGGCGTACCCGCCGCCGGCCAGCAGGGCGCAGCACTCGTCCCCGACGCTCCATCCGGTCACGCCCTCGCCGAGCGCCGCGATGGTGCCGCTGCACTCGAGCCCGAGCACGTCGGAGGCACCGGGCGGCGGCGGGTAGTGGCCGGCTCGCTGCAGCAGGTCGGGTCGGTTGACGGCGGTGGCGGCCACCGCGATCGCCACCTCGCCGGGGCCGGGCTGCGGGTCGGGCAGCTCGCCGAGCGAGAGCACCTCAGGCCCACCCGGACCCGATGCCGACGACGGCTCGCATCAGTCCTCGAAACGATCGCCGGTGTGGTCGACCACGCTGTCGTCCGGCACCTCGTCGTCGATGTCGACGGGGTCCTTCGCGTCCGGCGGCCGGTCCCACCCCTCCGCGAGCAGCTGAGCCCGCGCGGCGAGCTTCTCCACGCCCTCGGGGTCAGCCTCGTTCAGCCCGGCGGCGTACCCGAGCAGGTAGGTGCTGATCGGCGCGGCCTTGCGGACCACGTTGTCCGCCACGACCTTCGCGAGGTCGAGCACCAGTCCCTCGTCGACCTCGGTGTCGATGTCGAGGGCGTCGCACAGCTCGTCGATCCAGTCGTGCAGGTTCACGGCTCCAATCTTGCGAACCAGGTCGAGACCCGCAAGCACTTCGGGAAGGTCGGCCCACGAGTCGACGTCTCCTGCCTCGGATCCGGTGGCAGGTACCTCTGCCAGGTCGAGGCCTGCCCAGAGGCCCCGCATCGCCGCGCCGGCCGTCTGATCGGGCCGCACCCGGGCGAGCGCCGCGGCCCCGACCGCGAACGCCAGGTGCCGCCGTCCGCCGTCCACGAGCACCGCCCCGTCGTGCCCCTCGCCTGCCCGCCACCAGCCGTCCGACCGTCTCCGCCGTCACCCCCGGCATGTCCACCGCCAGCACCACCACCAGCACGGGAGTACCCCGGCGACAGCGCGTCGAGACCGGCGTACGTCGCCGCGACCGGGCCGCCGTACGCGGGGTGCTCGCGGGTCCACAGGACCGGGCGGGCGGTGGGGCGTTCGTCGCCGACGACCACGACCCGCTGGGCGCCGGAGACCGCGCGCCAGCGCGCGCTCCAGCAGCGTCGCGCCGCCCACTTCCAGGGCGGCCTTGTCCGCGCCGCCGAGGCGCTCGGCGCGCCCGCCGGCCAGCACCACCGCGTCGTACTCCACGCGAGGAGTCTGACCCGTCGGCCCGGCACCGGCACACTGGGGGGATGCAGGTGACCCTGGTGCAGGAGGCTTCCACCCTCGATCCCGACGACAACCGCGAGCGGCTGGCCGAGCTCACCCCCGAGGGCAGCGACCTCGTGGTGTTCCCGGAGGCGTTCGCCCGTGACTTCGGCGAGCCCGGCTCCGACCTCAGCGACGCCGCCGAGCCGCTCGACGGGCCGTTCGCGACCGAGGTGGCCCGGGTCGCCGCCCAGCGCGGGACCACGGTCCTGGCGGGCATGTTCGAGACCGGCGACGATCCCGCCAGGCCGGTCAACACGCTCGTGCTGCGCGGCGCGGCGCACGCCGACTACCGCAAGATCCACCTCTACGACTCCTTCGGCTACCGGGAGTCCGACCGCGTCACCGCCGGCCCGCTGACGCCGGTGACCGTCGACCTGGCCGGCCTGCGGATCGGCCTGATGACCTGCTACGACCTGCGCTTCCCCGAGCTGGCCCGGGCCCTGGTCGCCGACGGCGCGCAGGCCCTGGTCGTGCCGGCAGCCTGGGTCGCCGGGCCGCGCAAGGTCGACCACTGGACCACGCTGGCGCGGGCCAGGGCCATCGAGAACACGGCGTACGTCGTCGCGGTCGGCCAGCCCGGGCCGCGCTACACCGGCCACTCGATCGTGGTCGACCCGCTGGGCGAGGTCCTCGTGGAGGCAGGCGAGAAGGCCGAGACGCTGAACGTCACCCTCGAGCCGGAGGTCGTCGACGCCGCGCGCCGCACCAACCCGTCCCTGGCCAACCGCCGCCTCTGACCCCGCAGACAGTCCCGGATACCCTTCCCGCCCGTGTCGACCACCGTGCCCCGCCGTCGCGCCGAGCGACCGCCGCGTGGTGGTCGCCTGCGGCCCGGCCGCCGCTTCGGGGTGACCGTGTGGGTGGTGCTGCTCGCTGGGCGGGCTGGGCGCCCTGGCGTACGGCGCGACACCCGGCGCACCGGCGTACGTCGGCGAGTGCGGTGCCGTCGCCATCGCGGTGGCCTTCACCGCCGGTCTGGTCGCGCGCACAGGCGGCCGCACCTTCGTCTACGGCGCGCTCGCGCTGGCCCTGGGGGCAGCGGTCGTGGTGACCGACGAGCCCGTCCTGCGCACCGGGGCGGCCGTGCTGACGTGCGTGGTGACGGCCGTCTTCGCGGTGATGGTCACGGTCCCCGCCGTGACGGTGCCGCAGGCGGCTCGTGAGGTGGTCGTGGCGATGCTGGTCGCCCTTGTCGGCGCGGCCGCGGTGGTGGGCCTCGAGCCGACGCTGAACCTCGCGCGGTTCGCCTACACGACCCTCGGGGCCTCGCTGGCGTTGTGCCTCCTCGTCGTGTTCCGCCTCGGCGCCGGACTCCACGGCCTGGGACGGCGTGGTCTCGTCGCGGTGCTGATCGGCGGCTGCCTGCTGGCCTTGACGCTGGTCTACGCCGAGGTGCTGCGCCGTTACGGCGCCCCCGACCTGGTCGACACGCTGCTCGACGGGCGCACGTGGGCGCTCGACACCCTCGGCGGCGCGCCGCGGCCGGTGCAGGCGCTGATCGGCGTGCCCGCGCTCATGTGGGGCACCCACATGCGGGCCCGCCGCCGGCAGGGCTGGTGGGTGTGTGCGTTCGGGGTCGTCGCGGCCGCGCAGGTGACCCACACCTTCCTCGACCCCTCGCTGACACTGGCCGAGGCCGGGCTCACCACCCTCTACTCGGTGATCCTCGGCGTCGTGGTCGGCGCCCTGGTGATCCGTGTCGACCTGCTGCTCACCGGCTCCCGCCGCGGCCGTCGGGCCCGCACCGACGACTCAGGGTCGATGCTGCGGCCCGAACCGCGGCGAACCCAGGCGCTTCTCTAGGTCACGCTTGGGCTAGTTTCGGGGCGTGGTCCGCGAACAGCGCATCGAGATCCTCGCCGAGATGGTGGCCAACGTGCTGAGCGTGGCCGTCGAGGTGGGCGACGCCGTCGACGTCGGCGACATCGTGGTGCTCCTGGAGTCGATGAAGATGGAGATCCCCGTGATGGCCGAGGCCGCCGGCACCGTCACTGCCGTGCGGGTCGCCGACGGCGACGTCGTCCAGGAGGGCGACCCGCTCGTCGAGTTGCTGGCCTGACCGACGGCTCTCGAGGGTGTGCCCCGGGGAATCACTCCAGGAGGGGTGCGGAGTGGCCGATCGAATCCCCGAAGGCGGTGCTGGCGGATGTCGGCCGAGTCGGAACCGCCCTCTGCGAAGAGCGGCTCCGCTCGGCAGCACGATCCGTCAGCTCCGCGGGTCTCGTTCATCCCCGCTGCCGTCGCTGCCGTGCGCGGCCGAGCGGCTGAGCCCGGCCGATGGCTGCCTACTCGCTGCCGCCGATCTCCAGCTCGACCTCGTCGTAGGCCAGGTCGTGCTGGCGCTGGACGTAGTGGTCGAGGTCGCCCAGCAGCCGCTTGAGCCCGTCGCGCACCTCGTCGAGGTCGGGGTGCTCGAGCACCTTCGGGCCGTACGCCGCGAGCCGGCCCAGCAGCGCCGCCCGCTCGCGGGCCGAGCGGCCGTGGCGAGCCGACAGCCAGCCGTCTGCGGGGTCGAGGTGCTCGCGCTCGATCGCCTCGCGGACCGGCCCGATGTGGCGCCGCACGTTCCAGCGCCAACCGCCCGTCTCGGCGGAGGTGACAGGGGTGTCGAGGGCTCGGTGAAGCCCCGCCAGGGCAGCAGCCGTGCCGATCGGGGGGTCGATCGTGTTGGTCATGAAGACCTCCGCGACGGAGCGTTGGGGGATTCGAGTGTGACCCGCCGACGATGACGGGACAAGACGGTGCCAGGAACTCGGGAAGAATTGTGGTGATCTGCCGGACTGACGGTTGAATCCGCGTGTGGACCCGTTGCAGCCAGCGCACGACCCCCCGGTCGACCAACCCGCCGACCAGCCGGCCATCTACCGGCTCGCCCCCGCCATCGTCGTACGCGCGGCCGGCGGGGCCCTGGTCCTGCTCGCGGTCGCGGTCATCGCCCTGAGCGTGGTGACCGCCCTGGTCGGCTGGGGCTTCTGGGTCGTCGCGCTGCTTGCAGCTGCTGGGTCTCGCTGTGGTCGCCGCGGGTGCGTGGTGGGCCACCCGCCGCGCGTACGTCGTCCGGCTCGACCGGCTCGGCTACGAGGTGCGGCTGGTGCGTGGGGCCGGGGTGAGACGGGCGCGGTGGGTCGACGTCGCCGAGGCCTCGACCGCCGAGGTGGGCGGCGTGTCCTGTGTGGTGCTCGCCCTGCGCGACGGGCGGACGACGACCGTGCCGGTCTCGGTGCTGGCCGGCGACCGCGACGAGTTCGTCACCCGCCTGCGAGCGCTGCTCCGGCGGGCGCGCTGAGCAGTGGTTCAGGTCCAGCATTCGGCGCCCGACGACGGGTGCTTGTAACCTGTCTGACGCTTCGGGGAGGCGTCGCCTAGTCCGGTTTATGGCGCCCGCCTGCTAAGCGGGTTGAGGGTTATACCTCTCGCGGGTTCAAATCCCGCCGCCTCCGCAGCGAGTCGGTCCTCTCGGGAGCCCAACAGGTTGGACGAAGAGGGCCGACTCACCCTGCCCTGGGTTGCTTGCAAGGTTTTGCATTGCAATTAGATGAGCCACTCCGCGGGCTGACGCGGTAGCCCCCGCTCGACAGACTGGACGATCGGAGGGTGGGACTGCACCACACACCGCACTAGGGAGACCCTGATGACCTTTCTTCGTAAGGCGGCGGTCGTCGTAGCTGCGGCTGCGATGACGATCGGGCTGGCCGGAGTGAGCTCACCAGCCAACGCAACTGACACCGGCTGGGACTTCCGGGCAAACGCAAGGGCCCCACAAGGGGCAAGTGACGGCCGGACGGGCTTTCACGGCACATACAACTGCACACACGCTTGAGACGGGATCCTCCGGCCGACCCCCCATGGCCGGGTTCCTCAGGCCAACCCCCCGGCCGGTCTCATGAACGAGGGCAGCGCCCCACGGGCGCTGCCCTCGGTATTTCTCGGGTCGCTTCTCGCATCACAGCTCAGTGCCCTGCGAATCAGTCAGGCAGGCCGGCGTCCTCGGACGGGTCCGCGTCGTCGGTGCGCTCGTTGCCGGAGATCCCCTGCTCGCCCATCTTGTAGCCGAGCTGGAAGCGGGTCTCGGCCTCGAACTCCTCCTTGAGGTCGGCGATGTAGCCGGCGTAGGTCCGCGGGCTGACGCCGAGCCGCTTGGCGCTCGCGGGGTCGGCGTACCCCTTGATCAGCATCCTGATCGTCATCTGCCGCTGTTCGTGGGCGATGTCGCGCTGGGCGGCGCTGCCGCGGGTGTTGAAGGGCTGACCGCGTTCCCAGGTGCGCTCGAAGATGTCGACGAGGTAGGCCAGCAGGTTGGGTTCGCGGATCACCAGGGCGGTGGCCGGACCACCCGCACCGGGGATCACCGCGATCCGCCGGTCGATGACGATGATCCGGTTGAAGAACTCGTCGAGGGTGCGCACCTCGGCGCCGCGGGCGGTCACCGCGGCGACGTACGTCTGCGTGCCGGCGCTGCGGCGCGCGCTGTGCTGGTAGAGGGTCCGCATCTTCACGCCGCGATCCAGAGCGGCGGTGTCGCGGCGTGCGGCGACGTCCAGGGTGGCCTTGAGGCGGGCGTTGTTGCGCATGCCCTGGGGCTGGGCCGTCAGCAGCTCCTCCTCGGCGTCGGCGACCGCGGAGGCCAGGAACGCCGAGATGGCCTCGCCGCCGCTGATCTCGGTGAAGGGCCCGCGCTGGACGGGGGAGGAGCGGCGCCAGGTCTGCGCCAGCCCCGAGAAGGCCCGCGCCCACTCGGCGGACTCGTTGAGCAGCTCCGCCCCCCGGGCGCCGAGCGGGGTGACCACCTGGGCCTGGGCGGTGGCGGGGTCGACGGGGTGCCACACGTTGTCAGTGGTGTCGAGCGCGAGGAGGTTGAGACGGACCAGCAGGTCGAAGGCCTCGGTCGACTCCGCGTCGCTGGTGATGCGGGGGTCGTCGGCCTTGACCCCACCGGAGCCGACGATGTCGTCGTACAGGTCCGTGGCGCGCGCCTCGAAGACGGCACGGTCCTCTGGGCCGTAGTGCGGCACCCACATCCCCTTCCGCTGCCCCCGGTTCGGATCATGGCACAAGCCGAGATGAGGCGAGACCCGGACAGCTGACGCCAGTCCGGGTCTCGCAGCGAAATTGGTGGTGTCAGCGAGCGTCGGCGCCCAGGCGGGCGCGCAGGCCGTCGAGCTCGGTCCACAGGACGGCGGGGAGCTGGTCGCCGAACTTCTCGAACCACTCCTGGATCTGCGGCAGCTCGGCCTTCCACTCCTCCGGGTCGACGCGCAGCGCGGCCTCGATCTGCTCGGGCGTCATGTCGAGACCGTCGATGTCGAGCGAGCCGGGTGCGGGCACGTGGCCGATCGGGGTCTCGACCGCAGCGGCCTGACCCTCCATGCGCTCCACGACCCACTTGAGGACCCGGCTGTTCTCGCCGAACCCGGGCCACAGGAAGTCGCCGTCATCATCTCGGCGGAACCAGTTGACGTAGAAGATCTTCGGCAGCTTGGACGCGTCGTTGGACTTGCCGACCTCGATCCAGTGGTTGAAGTAGTCGCCGGCGTGGTAGCCGATGAAGGGCAGCATCGCCATCGGGTCGCGGCGCACGACGCCGACCTGGCCGGTCGCGGCCGCGGTCGTCTCCGAGGAGAGGGTGGCGCCCATGAAGGTGCCGTGCACCCAGTCGCGGGCCTCGGTCACCAGCGGGATCGTGGTCTTGCGCCTGCCCCCGAAGAGGATCGCGTCGATCGGCACGCCGCGCGGGTCGTCGTACTCGGGGGCCAGGATCGGGCACTGCTTGATCGGCGTGCAGTAGCGGCTGTTGGGGTGGCTCGACAGCTCGTCACTCTCGGGCGTCCAGTCCTCGCCCTTCCACGACGTGGCGTGGGCCGGGCATGTTCTCCATGCCCTCCCACCAGATGTCGCCGTCGTCGGTGAGCGCGACGTTGGTGAACACCGAGTTGCCCAGGTTGATGGTGCGCATCGCGTTGGGGTTGGTGTGCTCGTTGGTGCCCGGGGCGACGCCGAAGAAGCCGTACTCCGGGTTGACCGCCCACAGCCGGCCGTCCTCGCCGATCCGCATCCAGGCGATGTCGTCGCCGATCGACTCGACCTTCCAGCCCGGGATGGTCGGCGCGAGCATGGCGAGGTTGGTCTTGCCGCAGGCGCTGGGGAAGGCCGCGGCGACGTACTTCGTCACGCCCTGCGGGCTGGTCAGCTTGAGGATCAGCATGTGCTCGGCCAGCCAGCCCTCGTCGCGCGCCATCACGCTGGCGATGCGCAGGGCGTAGCACTTCTTGCCCAGCAGCGAGTTGCCGCCGTAGCCCGGAGCCGAACGACCAGATCGCCCGCTCCTCGGGGAACTGCACGATGTACTTGGTGTCGTTGCACGGCCACGGCACGTCGGCCTGGCCGTCCTCGAGCGGCATGCCGACGGAGTGCAGGGCCGGCACCCAGTTCACCTTCTCCTGGGCTGCGTCGAGCTCCTCCATGCGGCGCAGCACGTGGCTGCCCATCCGGGCCATCACGCGCATGGAGGCGGTGACGTACGCCGAGTCGGTGATCTCGACGCCGAACATCGGCTTCTCGGCCTCGAGGTGGCCCATCACGAACGGGATGACGTACATCGTGCGGCCCTTCATGCAGCCGGCGTACAGCCCGCGCATGAGGTCCTTCATCTCGTTCGGGTCCATCCAGTTGTTGGTGGGCCCCGCGTCCTTCTCGTCGACGCTGCAGATGTAGGTGCGGTCCTCGACGCGGGCGACGTCGGTCGGGTCGGTGCGGGCGTGGAAGCTGTTGGGCTTCTTGGCCGGGTCGAGGCGGGTGAACGTGCCGGTCGCGACCAGCGCGTCGGTCAGCTCGGTCCACTCCTCGTCGGAGCCGGTGCACCAGTGGATGCGGTCGGGGGTGGTCATCGCGGCGACCTCGGCGACGAAGTCGAGGATGCCCTGGTGGGTGGTCGGGGGAGCCTGGGTGTCGGCGGTCATGAAGTCCCTCTCGGCCTGCGCTGGATCAGCGGGGAGTCGTCACGGGATCGCCCCCAACATCGTTGTCGGCGTCGGGCCCTGGCGAACAAGTGCCCGCGAGGCTACTCGCGCACGCGCTGGGCCACATATTGGATCGATCAACGGTTAGTGGCCCCGGTCACAGCAACCGCTAGACCCGAAACCGCAGCTTCAGCGGCTGAAGAGCGGGGACCGTCTTCTGGTCCCAGTGGTTGCGGGCCAGGTCGACGACACGGGTCGACACGAGCAGCACGTACCTGCCGGGCCGGAGCCGCCGGACGGGGTCGACGACGATGGTGCGGCCGCCGTTCGTGAAGGTCTTGCGCGGGTCGGCCGCGGTCGCTGGTGGCCCGGAGACGACGAGGAGGGAGGAGAGGAGGAGTGCCGAGACGGCGATGATCGACGGTGCCCGAAGCGTCATGCCTCACCCCAGGTCGAACCTTCGCCGATCGCGAGGGTTCCCTCAGCTGCGTTCGACTGCCGCGACGAAGGAGCTCACCACCGACTCCGCCGTGAGCCGGTGGAGGTCGCTGCGCGTGATCCGACCACCCCCGACGTCGTTGGGCGACACGGCATGCAGCACGTCTCCGGTGTGGGTGTCGAGGACGACGACCAGGCCGCCAAGGTCCCGCGCTCGCTGGGCAGTTCGCGCAGCCGCCACCCGGCCGTCGGCGTCGAGGCGAACCTGGACGACCCAACGCCCGCCGCCGGTGTCCAGCTGCATCCACGCGGCCGTCACCGTGGCCGGCCGCAGGCTGCCCCTCATCGTGTAGGTCTTCTCGCCGCCGGCCGAGCAGCGCTGGCTCGCGGACTGCGGCCGGCAGCCAAGTCCGAACACCGCCACCGCGGTGCCGAGCTCGACCTCGAGCTCCTCGGTCAGCTCCGGCGGGTCGCCGCCAGCGGTCTCATCGGCGACAAGTGTCGGGCCGGCCGACGGCTGCGAATCGGCCGGCGTCCCGAAGTCACAAGCACTGCACACCCCCACCGCCAGGGCCGTCACGAGCGCCTGGAGGAGCGCCGTACGACGACCCCGCATGCCTCCATGGTCGCCCGTCCACTGATTTCGGCAACCTCCGAGCGTTCGGCTATCCTCGACCAGTCGTCCGGCCGGGCCCAGGTCCAGTCGGTGACTGGCGCCCGTAGCTCAACGGATAGAGCATCTGACTACGGATCAGAAGGTTTGGGGTTCGAATCCCTACGGGCGCGCCACGGCACCCCCAACCCGTCCACGGTCGGCGCCCCGTCGCGACGGGTCAGTTGCCTGAGTCGATCGTGCTGTTCGTGGTGTCGAAGGCGTCTTCCAGGGTGCCACCGAGCAGGAAGACGGCGCCGACGATGACGGCAGCGATGCCGGCTACGAGAAGGCCGTACTCGACCGCAGAGGCGCCACGCTCGTCCATCTTGGCGAGCCGGCCGTCGAGCACGATGTGCAGGTAGGCAAACACGTGAGTCTCCTAGATGAGTGCAACGTTAGGCGACACGACGTGTCCCCCCCAATGAAAAGAGTGCTCCCACGAGGGGGCTCATTTCCATGGTTTCGCCAGGATTTGTTGCCCGGGCGGTGACTCCGCTCGCCGACCGCCAGCCACGCGAACCGAGCCCGGTGCGGAGGCTGGCCGGGGATCAACCACTGAGGCGCCTGTTCCAGGTGTGTCACGGGGGTTCGTCGCGCACCGCCCACGCCATCACACTGACCTCCTGGGCCTGGGGTTCCCCCTTCCGTGACCTGCCGATGCCCGTTAGGGTCCAGCGCAGCCCCGGCGGTCAGCGAACCCCCACCCGCTCGAACCGCCGAGTTCCCCGGGCACGAGCAGCCCCGCCGCGCTCCACCCCCGATCCGCCGCGGGGCTGCTCCATCTCCTGCATCTTCCAGGTGATCGGCCGGCCGCCTGGCCTGGCCCGCACGCCGACACCGGCGTAATCTCGAATGGCCGCGAGCCCAAGGCGGACCCCCGCACGTGAGCTCACGGTGGGGGGACGCACCCAGTCCCTGAGGTCGCCCGTCTCGTCTGCATCGAGACGGGCGGCTCTCTGCATGGACGACGAGCATCGTGCGGTTGCCCGCTGACGGGGTGCGGTTTCCCGTCCCGTGACTGACGGACGACCGTGCGGCGTACCCCTCGGACCGTGCGGCCTGCGCGATGTTCCGGGACGTCGGGGATTCCTACCTTCGAGACATGACCAGAACCTCACCGTCCATGTCCCGCAAGACCAGCCCCGAAGGACTCACCATGTCCCACGCTCTGTACCGCATCGGCCACTTCGCAGGCCGCCACCCCTGGAAGGTCATCGGCGCCTGGGTCGTCATCGCCGTCTCGATCTTCATGCTCAACTCCACCAGCGGCGGCAGCTACGACGAGACGTTCAGCCTTCCCGGCTCCGACTCGCAGGCCGCCGCCGACGCCATCCAGGACCGCTTCCCCCAGCAGACGCTCTACTCCTCCAACGTCATCTTCCACGCGGAGGACGGACTCACCGGTCCCGACGAGAAGGCGGCGATCGAGAAGGCCGTCGAGCAGCTCGCCGCCGGTCCGCACGTGATCGCCGTGAACAGTCCCTACGACCCTCGTGGACCGACCCTCAGTGACGACGGGCAGACCGCCTTCGCCACGGTCGGCTTCGACATCGAGAAGGTCGGCACCACCGAGTACGACGCGGCCGAGAAGGCCGTCCAGGACGTCCGTGACGCCGGCATCCAGGTCGAGTACGACGGCGGTCTCGGTTACGCGAACCTCCCCGCCGGCGGCAACAGCGAGCTGATCGGCATCGTGATGGCGGTCGTTCATCCTGGCCATCGCCTTCGGCTCGCTCATCGCGATGAGCCTGCCCATCGCCACGGCGCTGATGGCCATCGTCGTCGGCAGCAGCGCGATCGGCATCATGTCCGGCCTCGTCGCGGTCCCGAAGATCACCGGCATCGTCGCGATGATGCTCGGCCTCGGTGTCGGCATCGACTACGCGCTGTTCATCCTCGCCCGGCACCGCCAGAACCTGGCCGCCGGCCAGTCGGTGCCCGTGGCGATCGGCCGCGCCAACGCCACCGCCGGTCTGTCCGTGCTCTTCGCCGGCGTTACCGTGATCGTCGCGATCCTGGGCCTCAAGGTCTCGGGCATCCCGATGATGACGATGATGGGCTACGGCTCGGCGATCATGGTTGCCGGCGTGATGCTGGCCTCGATCACGCTGCTGCCCGCGATGCTCGGTGTCGTCAAGCACCGCGTGAACAGCGCCAAGGTTCCGTTCGTCAAGCAGAAGCCCGCCTACGACCCGGAGTCGTCCTCGGCGCGCTGGGCCGCTCGGGTGGTCGCCAAGCCGGCTCGCTACGGCGCCGCAGCTGCTGTGGTCCTCGGTGTCCTCGCGGTCCCGGTGTTCTCCATGCACCTGGGCTTCGCCGACGCGGGCAACGACGCACCGGACTCGACGACCCGCAAGGCCTACGACCTGATGGCCGACGGCTACGGACCCGGCACCAACGGTCCGCTCCAGGTGGTGCTCGACAACGAGGGTGCGACGATCCCCGGCGTGACGCTCGACAGGGTCGCCGAGGATCTCGCCGCCCAGGCCGGAGTGGCCTCGGTGGGGACACCGGTGACCAACGAGTCGGGTGACCTCGCGATCATCACGGTGACCCCGACGACTGCCCCGCAGGACTCACGCACCGACGACCTGCTCGAGCACCTTCGCGAGGACACCATCCCCGCGGCGGTGGGCGACACCGACGTCGAGGCGTCGATCACCGGCTCGACCGCTCTGACTGCGGACGTCTCGTCGCGGCTGCAGCAGCGGATGCCGTGGTTCCTCGGCGCCGTGATCGGCCTGTCGTTCCTGGTCCTGATGATCGTGTTCCGCTCGGTTCTCGTGCCGCTGAAGGCCGCTGCCCTCAACGTGCTCGGTGTCGCGGCGGCGTACGGCGTCGTCGTTGCGGTCTTCCAGTGGGGCTGGGGCGCGAGCCTGATCGGCGTCCACGAGACCGTGCCGATCATGCCGCTGGCGCCGATGCTGATGTTCGCGATCCTGTTCGGCCTCTCGATGGACTACGAGGTGTTCTTGATGAGCAGGGTCCGCGAGCAGTACCGCAAGCACTTCGACCCGAAGCGTGCCGTGGTCGAGGGCGTCGGTTCGACCGCTCGGGTGATCACCAGCGCGGCGCTCATCATGATCAGCGTGTTCGCGTCCTTCATCCTCGACGTCGACGTCACGACCAAGATGTTCGGCATCGGCCTGTCCGTCGCCGTCTTCCTGGACGTCACGCTGGTCCGGATGGTCCTGGTCCCGGCGGCGATGAGCCTGCTCGGGCACTGGGCCTGGTGGCTGCCGGCCTGGCTCGAGCGTCGCTTGCCGACGATCGACATCGAGGGCGGCGACCACGACGGTGAGGAGCAGGCTCCTGTCCAGCCTGCCGCCGAGCCGGAGCGCGAGCTCGTGCTGGTCTGATCGAGGCAAAGCCGCTGGTTGAGGAAGGCGCGCTAGCGCCTGTCACGAAACCCCGTGAGCTCGAGACACTCTTGAGGTTGCGGGGTTTCGTGACGGGCCTTCGGCCCTCCTCAACCAGCGACAAGCTGCGGCCGGTCCCTCTCGGGGCCGGCCGCAGCGTCGTTCGCGGAGCACTAGTGTCGAACGCATGGCGCTGCGGGTCGTGCTGGCCGACGACAACTACCTGGTCAGGGAAGGCGTCACGGCCCTGCTCGCCGAGGTCGAGGAGATCGAGCTCGTGGAGAGCGTGGCCGACCCTCAGTCGCTGCTCAGGTCGGTGCGGGAGCACCAGCCGGACGCCGTCCTCACCGACATCCGGATGCCGCCGACCCACACCACCGAGGGCATCGACGCCGCCAAGCAGATCCGGGCCGAGCACCCGTCGATCGGCGTGGTGGTGCTGTCGCAGTACGTCGAGGAGGACTACGCCCTCGCCCTGCTCTCCGACGGAGTGGCGGGGCTCGGCTACCTGCTCAAGGAGCGGGTCTCCGACGTGACGGAGCTGGTCCGGGCGCTCAACGACGTGGCCCGAGGCGGATCGGCGCTCGACCCGAAGGTCGTCGAGGGCCTGATGATGCGCAAGTCGGGCGAGGCCAGCTCTCCGTTGCGAGGCCTGACCGAGAAGGAGCTCACGGTCCTGGAGCAGATGGCGTCCGGGCGCACCAACGCGAGCATCGCGCAGACGCTGTACATGAGCGAGCGGTCGGTCGAGAAGCACATCAGCGCCGTCTTCCTCAAGCTCGGGCTGGTCGACGAGGGCGAGATCAACCGGCGCGTGATGGCCGTCCTCGCCTTCGTCGAGGCGACCCGCTGACCGGGGCTGAAGAGTGCGGAGTGCGGTTGACCGCACCCAGGTGGTCGGCTCACCTCCCCGCGCAGCACGGCACCGCTGGCGCAGACTGCTGACATGAGGTCGCCTCTGCCCGGCAGGCTGCGGGACCGACGGGTTGCCCTGGTCGTCGTGGGTGGGGCCATCCTGGCGGTCACCACCGTCTACGTCGTCGTCGTGCTGGGCGGTGGGTTGCTGATCGGCCACACCGACTCGCCCCACCTCGGGCTCTCGATCCTCGCGACCGCGATCGTCGCTCTGGGCCTGGAGCCGTTGAGGGCGTGGCTCGAGGGTGCCGCCAAACGCTGGGTGTCTGACGGGAGGGCCGCGCCGTACGACGTGCTGAGCCGCTTCTCCGAGTCGCTGACCGGCGAGATCGAGCCCGAGCGACAGGCAGAGCTCCCGCTGCGGATGGCGCGCCTGCTCGCCGAGGGCACCGGCGCGAGGTGGGCCCAGGTCTGGCTCGTGGTCGAAGACCAGCCGGAGCTGGCGGCCGCCTGGCCCCAGGAGTCCGCGCCCGAGCAGCACGAGCTGGGCGACGACCAGCCCGGACTGCGCTCGCGGGTCGTCACGCTCGACGGTGCGCGGCTCGGCATCCTGCGCCTGCAGGAGCACCGCGACCAGCCGCTCTCGCCCGTCGAGGAGCGCCTGTTCGCCGGACTCGCGGCCCAGGCGGGACTGGTCCTTCGCGGTGCTCGGCTGCGTGCCGAGCTGCTGAGGCGTGCCGACGACCTGGCGTCGCTGGCCGACGACCTCCAGACCTCCCGCCGACGCGTCGTCGACACCCACGACTCCGAACGGCGGCGCCTGGAACGCGACATCCACGACGGGGCCCAGCAACACCTCGTCGCGCTCGTCGTCAACCTCCGTCTCGCCCACACGCTGACCGCTCGGTCGCCCGACCGCGCGCGCACGGTGCTCGCCGAGCAGGTGGACGCGGTCGACAACGCGATCATCAGCCTGGTCGACCTCTCTCGTGGGATCTACCCGACGGTCCTCACCGAGGACGGCGTAGCCGCTGCGGTGCGCGACGTCGTGGCCTCCAGCGCAGTCCCGGTCGACGGTCCTCGACGACGGGATCGGCAGGCAGAGCGCGGAGCTGGAGACGGCCCTGTACTTCTGCTGCGTCGAAGCCGTGCAGAACGCCGTCAAGCACGCCGCCGCCGGCCGGATCGAGGTCCGGCTGGCCGTCGTCGGCGACCAGCTCGAGCTGCTCGTGCGCGACGACGGGCACGGGTTCGACGTACCTGCCGTGGTCGCCGCCGGCGGGCTGGGGAACCTGCGCGACCGGGTCGACTCGGTGGGCGGCGACCTCGCTGTCCGCACGAACGAGGCCGGCGGCACCGACGTCGTCGTCTCCATTGGCCGAGGTGGCCTGACGTGCGCGCGAGTCACATCGCTTGGACTCGCGGCGGGGATCAGCACTGGTCCTGGCCGTCGTCGACACGGCGCTGGTCGTGGCGTCGTACCCGCTCTTCTCGGCGAGGTCGACCGGCATCCACGGCTGGCCGCTCGTCAACCTCGCGGGCCTCGGCAGCGGCGTCCTCGGCGCGGTCATCCTGACCGCCCACCCGCGGCACCCGATCGGCTGGATCCTCAACTTCATCGGGTTGTCGACGAGCATCTCGCTCGCCACGGAGTCCTACGGGATCTGGGTGCTGCAGTACGACGGCCACGGCACCGCGGCGCAGGGCCAGCTCGCCGGCTGGGTCGCCGCCGCCCTGGGAGGGCCGATGGCGCTGGCGCTGCCTGACCGGCGTCTTCCTGCTGGTCCCCGGGGGCACGTACCTGTCGGACCGGTGGCGCTGGGTCGCCCGGGTGGCGTGGGCAGGGATGGGGCTGTACCTGGTCGGGCTCGTCATGGTCGGCCGGAGCGGCATCAACCGCAGCGGGGACGCCATCGATGCCCGGCCTCACGTCCAGGTGATTCTCAGCGGCGGCGTCGTCCTGATCACCCTGATGCTTCTGGCCAGCGTCGTCGCGATGCTGAGGCGGCTCCGCGGAGCCACAGGCGCGGCCCGCCAGCAGCTCCGGGTCGTCACGCTCGGGGCGGCGGGCGTCGGCGTAGCGCTCCTCGTGCTGATCATCGGGCAGAGCTTCAACAACGGCAGGCAGCCGTGGTGGTCGAGCGTGCCGCTCTACGTGTCGTACCTGGCCCTCGTCGTCTGCATCGCGGTGGCGGTGCTGCGCTACCGGCTCTACGAGGTCGAGGTCATCGTCAGCCGGGCCGTGGTCCTCGCGATCGCCACGGCGTTCGTCGCCGTGGGTTACGTCGGCCTGGTCGTGCTGCTGGGTCGCACCGTGGAGGACACGACCGGAGGCGGGTTCTGGTGGTCGCTGCTGGCCACGGTGGCCGTGGCGCTGGCGTTCCAGCCGCTGCGACGCCGGGTCGTCCGGTTCGCCGACCGCCTGGCGTACGGGAACCGGGCCGCGCCGTACGACGCGCTCGCCGACTTCAGCGCGCGGATCGGCCGCAGCCCCGCGACCGGCGAGCTGCTGCCGACCATCGCGGCTGCCGCCGGCGAAGCGGTGCACGCGCAGCGCGCGGTCGTCCGGCTCGACAGCGAGGACGGCCCCGGTCTGTCGGCGGTGTGGCCGGCCGATCGCGGGCAGGTCGGCTCGTCGGCCGTCCGACCGGTGGCGTCGAGGTGCCGATCAAGGACGCGTCAGGTCCGCTCGGCTCGGTGTTCCTGACCCTCCCACCCGGACGCGACATCCGGCCGCTGGAGCACCGCCTGCTCTCCGACATCGCGGAGCAGGCCGCCCTGGCCCTGCGCAACGTCCGGCTCGAGCTGGAGCTCGCCGAGCGCGTGCGCCAGCTCGACGGTCACACGCGGGAGCTGGCCGCCTCGCGCAACCGCATCATCGGAGCCGTCGACACCGAGCGGCGCCGACTGGAGTCCTCGATCGCGGTGCGCGTGCTCCCCACGATGCACACCCTGCGGGCCGAGGTCGCGCAGTCCGCGACCAGCGGCGCCCCGGCCGAGACGATCGAGGGGTGCGTCGACCTGGCGACGAAGGCGGTCGAGTCGTTGCGCGAGCTGACGCGTGGCATCTACCCGACGAACCTGACGCGCTCGGGCCTGGCCTCTGCGTTGACGTCGCAGGCCGCTCGCGTGGGGCGGGCCGACGCGGTGCGGATCGACCCCGAGGTCGCGACCGCGAGGTTCCCCGAGCACGTCGAGGCGGCGGCGTACTACTGCTGCGTGGAGGTCGTCGAGCACCTCGACGGCGAGGTGAGCCTGACCCTCGGCGATCGCGGCGAGCTCGTGGTCGCCATCAGCGGCACCGACCTGGACGCCCTCAACAGCCTGGCGATCGTCGACCGGATCGAGGCGGGTGGAGGAGCGCTCGACGTTCCCGGCACGGGCGACGGCGGCACCTTGCAGATCACGCTTCCGGCGGCTGCTCCGCCGGCCGCAGTTCGTGTCGGTTCGACCACACCTCCAGCAGGCGTGCCGAGCTGAGCGCGGACTTGGAGATGTAGGCCGCCGCGCCGCACCCGGACAGGTCGAAGTCGTCCTCGTCGTAGGTGGAGAGCAGGACGACGACCGGCGCCGACGCGACCGCCCTGATCTCGCGGGCGGCCTGGATCCCGTCGATCCCCGGCAGGTTGACGTCCATCAGCACCAGGTCCGGCCTCAGCTCGGTTGCCGCGGCCACCGACTCCTCACCCGAGGCAACGACGCCGACGACGGCGAAGCCCTCGGTCTCGTCGACGACGGCCGACATCGCACGCCGGTACGGGTCCTGGTCGTCGACGACCAGCACCCCGACCTGAGCACTCGCGACCTGGGACATGTCTCCATGGTCTCCGGCGCAGCGCCCGCTCCCCAGGGGGTTATCCGCACGATCCGCGGCGGCTGTCCGAGCGCGCGCGGTCGCGGGAAGAGGCCCCGGACTGACCGCCCCTCGAGCTCTGGACACCTTCCGGCACCTGGTGCCGGGAAGTGTCCGCTCCTGACCTGGCATGCGCGCGATTGAAGACCTCGGGCCGCGGTTGTTGACTGAGCGCATGGCCACGCATCCGAGCATCGAGGCGCCGCAGGTCCCGGTCACCTCCAGCTATCACGGGCTCGACGTCACCGAGGACTACCGATGGCTGGAGGACACGTCTTCTCCAGAGACCGTCGCATGGACGCAGGCGCAGCGGGAGCTGACGCGCGCGTACTTCGAGTCCCTGCCGTGGCGAGACGACCTGCGGGCCCGCGTCGACGAGCTGCTTCGCGCCGAGCGCACGTCGTACGGCAGCCTCGCCGCGGCCGGAGGGACGTACTTCGCGCTGAAGGAGCAGACGCCGCGGCAACGTCCGTTCCTGGTGGCTCTCACGGACCTCGACGACACCGGGTCAGAGCGGGTCGTCGTGGACGCCGAGGCCATCGACCCGACGGGCGAGACCACGATCGACTGGTTCGTCCCGTCCCCTGACGGCACCCGGCTGGCCGTCTCGTTGTCGGAGCACGGGACCGAGGACGGGACGCTGCACGTCTTCGACGTCGCCAGCGGCGAGGCGGTCGACGAACCGATCCCCCATGTCCACCTGATGGGTGGCTCGATGGCCTGGCGCGCCGACGGGCGGGGCTTCTGGTTCACCCGGTGCGCAGACCCGGCCGGCTTCCAGCAACAGGTGTGGTTCCGCGATCTCGACGGCGGCGGTGGTTCCGACCGGCTGGACGTCCCGAGCGGCCTCGCCGACGAGGGCATCGCGGAGCACGTGCTGACCACGTCGGCCGACGGCCGGTGGCTGATGGACCGCGTGCAGAAGGGTGACGGTGGCGAGTGGCAGATCTTCCTCCGCCGACAAGACAGTGGCGCCCCCCGTGGTGACTGGTGGCTGCTGGCCGACATCCTCGACAACTGCCCGTTTGCCGTGCTGGGAGACGAGGCGGTGTACCTGTTGTCGCGACACCGTGCCCCGCACGGGAAGATCCTGCGCCTTCCGCTGACGGAGGGCGCGACCGTCGCCGACGCCGCGGAGTTCGTGCCGTCGAGCGAGGTCGTCATCGAGGACCTCGTCGTCACCCGGCGGACGGTCTGGGTCGCCGACATGGACGGCGGCCCGCAGCAGCTGCGCGCCTTCGACCTGCAAGGCGATCGGCTCCCGTCGCCAGAGATACCGCCGGTGAGCTCGGTCTCGTCGTACGCGGCGCCGCTGTGCAAGCTCGGCGACGACCGCCTCGCCTGGTCGGGCGAGTCGTTCACCGAGCCGCCGGCATGGTGGGTGGCGGCCGACGGGGAGGCGCCGCAACGGACGGCCCTGCGGACGACCAGCCCGGTCGACCTGTCCGCCTACGAGGTGACCCGGGAGTTCGCGCGGTCGCTGGACGGCACCCGCGTGCCGCTCAACATCATCGCCGTGCCCGGCACTCCGCGGGACGGTTCCGCTCCGGCGCTGCTGACGGCGTACGGCGGGTACGCGATCTCGCTGGTTCCGAAGTTCCTCGCCGAGAACGTGCTCTGGCTCGAGCGGGGTGGGGTGATCGTCGTCGCCAACATCCGCGGCGGCGGAGAGTACGGCGAGGAGTGGCACCACGCGGGTCGTCTGGAGACCAAGCAGAACTGCTTCGACGACTTCATCGCGTGTGCCGACCACCTGGTGGAGGCCGGCGTCACCAGTCGCGACCAGCTCGCCATCATCGGCGGCTCCAACGGTGGCCTCCTGATGGGAGCCGTGCTGACCCAACGGCCGGACGTGGCCCGGGCCGTGGTCGCGGCGGTCCCGGTGATGGACTCGCTGCGGTCCGAGACCACCATGAACGGCCGCTACAACGCGACCGAGTTCGGCAGCGTCGACGACCCGGAGATCTTCAAGACCCTCCTGGACTACTCGCCGTACCACAACGTGCGGGAAGGGACCGACTATCCGGCCGTGCTGCTGACGGCGGGTGAGTACGACATCCGGGTCGACGCCTGGCACGCCAAGAAGATGACGGCCCGGCTGCAGGCCGCGACCGCATCGGACCGGCCGGTCCTCCTCCGGCTCGAGGCCGGCGGCCACCTGTCCGGCTCGCTCGACCAGACCGTCGAGGAGACGACCGACATCTACGCCTTCTTGTTCGACCAGCTCGGCCTGCAGGGCACGCCCGCTTTCGGTGGTTGAGGTGCGAGGAGCGCCAGCGACGAGCCTCGAAACCACAGTTCACGATCGAAGGTTTCGAGGCTCAGGCCTGGCGGCCTTCGCACCTCAACCACCGATCCGTCGTCGGTCGGAGTCAGTCGCGTTCGCGGCGCCGCTCCAGGAACACGGTGTCGCGCCAGATGCCGTCGAGCTTGGCGATCCGCGGGCGTACGGCGAGGGTGCGGTAGCCGGCGGAGTGGTGGAGCGCGATCGACGCGCGGTTCTCGGGGAAGACCGAGGTCTGCAGGGTCCAGAGACCGCCCTGGTCGGCCTCGTTGACCTGGCGGTGGAGGAGGGCCTTGCCGACACCGCGGCCGCGCGAGCTCTCGGTCACGTAGACGCTGGTCTCCGCGACCCCGGCGTAGCAGGCGCGGTCGCTGACCGGAGCGGCGGCCGCCCACCCCACGACCGTGCCGTCGAGCTCGGCCACCCATTGGTGCCCGGCCAGCCACGTGCCGACCAGCTTGCGCGTGCTGGGGACCTCGGTCTCGAAGGTGGCGTTGCGAGTGGCGACCCCTTCGGCGTAGATCCTGCGGACGGTGTCGAGGTCGTCGTCCGTCATGGCTCGCGTGGACACATCGGCCGGGAGGTCCTCGGGGCAGCACGGCACGGTGGCGAGGGTGCCCATCACGACGTCGGCGGCGTGGGGCAGTCCGGTGCAGCATGCCGGGTTCACCGAGACGACCGAAGCGGTCCCCACCTTGTCGACGGCCACGAACCCGACCTCGGCGAGCTTCTTCACGTGGTGGGAGCACGTCGACTGGCTGATCCCCAGCGCCTCGGCCAGGTCGCCCACCCGCATGGCGCCCGCCCGCGACGTCGACACCGTGTGCAGTAGTCGCACTCGGGTCGGGTCAGCCAAGGTGGCGAACCACTCCGCATAGGTTGCTGCCGACCTCTCGTCGAGATCAACCGCACGGTCCGGCACGGGCGCGCAGTCCTCGGGATCACAGACCGCCGGGTCGACGGCGCCGGTGAGGAAGGCCGGGTTCTCGGTGATGGTCACGGTCCCACCTTAATCGATATAGCTCGATGGTTGCATTCATCGACGATGGTCGATATGGTCAACCATCGAACCACATCGATAGAGACCCGGCAAGGAGCCGTCATGACCACCACCGCCCAGTCGTTGCCCAAGGGGCGCATCGCTGCTGTCTTCCGTCACGCAGGACATCCCGTGGTGATCGTCGGCGCCGGCCCGGCCGGACTCGCAGCTGCCGCTCAGGCCCACGCGCGCGGCGTCCCCGCAGTCGTCCTCGAGGCCCGGGCCGGGGCTGGCTCAGCGGTGCTGGAATGGGGTCACGTGCGGCTCTTCTCCCCGTGGTCCGAGCTCATCGACCCGGTCGCGGAGAAGCTGCTCACCGAGAGCGGCTGGACCGGCCCCGACCCCGCGTCGTACCCGACCGGCCGCGAGTGGGTGGAGACCTACCTTGCGCCCCTGGCCGCGCTGCTCTCCGAGCAGCCCGGCGTCGAGGTCCTCTACGGCCACCGCGTCACCGGCGTCGCCCGAGCCGGACGCGACCGGCTCGTCGCCATCGGGCGTGACGAGGTGCCGTTCACCGTGCACGTGGACACCCCCGAGGGCCGCCGGAGCCTGACCGCCGCAGCGGTCATCGACGCCTCCGGTACGTGGGGCACACCGAACCCGCTCGGCGGTGACGGCTACCCCGCGGACGGCGAGGAGCAGTACGCCGACCGCATCCTCTACGGCATCCCCGACCTCACCGACCCGGCCGTTGCCCCGCGGTACGCCGGCAAGCACGTGGCCGTCGCCGGCCGCGGCGCCTCCGCCCAGAACGCCCTGGTGGCGCTCGCCGCACTTGCCAGGACGCACCCTGGGACACGGGTTTCGTGGTTGGTCCGGCGTGGCGACACCTCGGAGGCGTTCGGTGGCGGCGACAACGACCAGCTAGTGGCCCGCGGTGCCCTGGGGACCCAAGCCCGCCGGGCCGTCTCCGATGGTCCGGTCACGACCGTCACGGGCTTCCGCACCACCAAGATCTCCAGCCACGGCGGGCGTCTCACGCTCACGTCGATCGACGGGCAGCAGGTCACCGACGTCGACGAGGTCGTGGTGGTCACCGGCTTCCGTCCCGACCACACCTGGCTCTCGGAAGTGCACCTCGACCTGGACGGCGAGCTGTCCGCGCCGTCGGCGCTCGCGCCAGAGATCCACCCGGCGTACCACTCCTGTGGCTCGGTCTCGCCGCACGGCGCGAACCTGCTCCGCCAGCCGGAGGGCGATCTCTACCTCGTCGGCATGAAGTCCTACGGCCGTGCGCCGTCGTTCCTGACCCTGACCGGCTACGAGCAGACCCGCAGCGTCGTGGCCGAGATCGCCGGCGACTACGAGGCAGCCTCGCGCGTCGAGCTCGTCCTGCCCGACACCGGTGTCTGCGGGGGCTCGGGGCTCTTCGACGAGCAGCCCAGCGGCGGCGGCTGCTGCGGACCGAGCGTCACGGCGGCTCCCGAGCTGCTCACCATCGGGTCGCGAGGTGTGTCGAGATCCTGACGTCGGCTCCGTCCTAGGAATGTCAGCGCCCAGTCGCGGGACACCTGGCAGCCATCGAGTCAAGGAGAGGTCGACATGGGAAAGATCGTCGTCTGCAGCATGGTCAGCATCGACGGGTACGCCGAGGGTCGCGATGGCGACGTGATGGCGATGCCCATGGACGAGGCCTTCGCCCTGCACAACGAGGACCGGGTCCGCTCGGCGAGCTCGTTCCTCTTCGGGGCCACGACCTACCGCGGGTTCCTGGGCTACTGGCCCGACCAGCACGACAACCCGGAGGCCTCGCCACTGAACCGCTACATCGCGGAGCGGTACGCCGAGGGCATCCCCATCACGGTCGTCTCCGACACGCTGACCATGGATGACACCGGACCGTGGCGCGACCAGACCACGATCGTCCCCCGGGATCGGGCCGGCGACGCGGCCGCGCGGCTGCGCGATCGCGACGGTGACGCCCTGATCTTCGGCAGCCGAACGTTGTGGAGCGACCTCTTGGCCCACGGGCTCGTCGACGAGCTCCACCTGATGATCGGCCCCAAGGTCGTAGCAGGCGACCACCACGTCTTCGACGGGGTTCCCGAGACGAACCTGAAGCTGATCGGCGTGCGGACCTGGGGTGGTTCCGACAACGTCGTCCTGAGCTACGCGACGAGCCCCGGTGGCTCGGTCAGTGAGCCGGGACAGCCGTGAGGATCCGACCGATGTTCTCCTCGGAGAAGAAGTCGGCGGGCGAGACCGCACCGGAGACGATGCTGACGAAGCCGTCCATGGCCTCCTGGTTCCCGTGGATGGCGCCGAGCAGCTGTTGCATCTCCGGCGGCGGAAGCTCGAGCGTGGCCAGCTGGGCGGTGAACTCGTAGATGGGCATGGCCTTCGCGTCGCGTTCGGTGTGCCAGGCGCCCATGGCGTCGTCGTACGACGACTCCTCACCGAGCCACCGGTCGATCGCGTGGGTGCAGCGCTCGGCGTCGAGGAAGGCGTCGGTGATGCCCTGGGCTGTGAGCGGGTCCTTGTTGTAGCCCGAGTCGCCGACGAGCGCCCACCCGTCGCCGTACGGCTTGCGGAACCAGCCGGGCACGGCGCCTCCGAGGAACGGCGCCACCCGGGTCGCGGTGGAGACGCGGGCCGCGAACTCGGGCACCAGCTCGAGCGTCTTGAGGAAGTTGCCCTCGACGTCGGCCTTGTACGCCGTGGCCTCGGCGTACGGCCAGCCCACCACCACCATCGTCAGCCCGTCGTTGGTCGCGGCGCACGCGAACCCCCGGTCGGGCCGGATGTAGCTCTCGAACGTGGTGGTGGGCAGGCCGCGGAAGTAGGTGAAGAAGGAGTACTGCAGCCGGGGCTTGGCGTGGTAGTCCGTCGCGCCGACGGCCTGGGCGACCCGGCTGTTGCGGCCGTCCGCCCCGATGACGATGCGGGCCCGCTCCACGCGGTCGCCGATCCGGACACCCACCACCCGGCCGTCTTCGACGACCACTTCGTCGACGTGGCAGTCCTCGCGGACCTCCGCACCAGCGGCGCGGGCGGCGTCGACCAGGATCTTGTCCAGCACCGTGCGCCGAGGGGCGTACGCATCGCTGATGCCGTCGACCGGATGGCTGGTGCCACTGATGGTGAAGGCGCCGAAGTCGAAGCTGTAGTCCGTGATCGCCGGACACCCCGTGGCCCTGACCTCGTCGAGCAACCCCCAGCGCGCCAGTGCGGCAACGCCCGGGGCGTGGATGACGTGTGTGGAGAGGGTGTCGCTGGGGAACGTCGCCCTGTCGACAGCGAGCACGCGGTAGCCCTTGCGGGCCAACAGCATCGCGGTGGGCGATCCGGCGGCGCGGGCTCCGATGACGATGGCGTCGTAGGTCATGGTGGTGCCTCCTCGGTAGGGGCCCGAGTCTGTGACGCACCGGCGCTCTGGGTATCGGTGAAGTCCCCTACTTGCCGGCGGGTTGCCCCCGGACGGCGTACGCCGCGATCTCCGCCCGGTTGCGCAGCCCCAGCTTCGCCAGGACGTTGCCGACGTGGTGCTCGACGGTCTTGCGGCTGATGAACAGCCGCTGCGAGATCTCCGGGTTGGACAGTCCTGCGCCGAGCAGCTCGACGACCTCCAGCTCCCGCTTGGTGAGGAGGCCACCCGAGGACCGTGGCGGTGCGACCTTCGCTCCCAGCTCACGCAGCAACGCACTGGCGGCGTCGACGTGTCGCGACGAAGCGAGCGTCTCGAAGGCGCGCAGTGCTGCGCGCGCCTCCGCGACAGCGAGTTCTGGGTCACTGTCGCGGGAGAACTTGGCCAGCTCGAGGCGACAGAGGGACGCCTCCAACGGCAGCCCCGCCTGGGTGAAAGCGTCGAAGGCGTCGCGCAGCCAGGCCCGCGAGTCGCCCAGTCCCGCGCGCCCTTTGGCCAGCGCCACCAGCGCGTTCGAGTACGTCGACGGGTGTGCCTCGGCGCACGCCTCGAGCTGCCTGATCGTCTGCTCGGGGTCGTGGCCGCAGGCCAGCTGGACGTCGACAAGCTCGGCGAGCAACGGGATGCACGAGCTGCTGGCCGGGTCGACGTTCTGCAGGGCGCGCTGGCGCAGGTCGAGCGCCAGTGCGGTCTCGCCGCGGGCCAGGTGCAGCGCGGCCCGGACCCTGCTGGCATCAGGGTCGTCGAGACCTTCGAGGAGGCTTGCTGTCTCGTCGTACCGCCCCTGCCGGAGGCGTAGGTCGGCCAGCCGGATGAGCGCGCCGGCCTTGAGCGTGCGCCGGCCGAGTGCCCACAGCCGGACGGCCTCGGTGAGCGTCGCGTCCGCCTCGGGCCAGCGGCCGGCCGCGGTGAGGATGCCGCCGTAGTGGGTCCGGCAGTAGGCGCTCACGGCGGGGAGGTTGCGCCGTTCTGCGATCTGCTCCCCGACGCGGATCCACTGCTCCGCCCGCCGCACGTCCTGGGTGTGCTCGCAGGCCGAGAACAGCTGGCAGAAGATCTCCTCCAGCACCACGAAGTCCTCGACCTCCCCGCCGGCCACGGCGGCCAGCGCTTCGTCGAGCATCGCCATCCCTTCCTCGACACGGTCCCCGTGCACGAGGCTGGCGCCCAGGTACGACGTGCCGGCGAACGTCAGGTCCGCGTCGCCCGTCTCTCGTCCGATCCGCATCGCCGACCGGAAGGCCTGGTCCTTGGTCTGGCGATCGGCGGCGAACATCCCTTCGGTCAAGCGCGACCCAGCCGCGCTCGCTGCTCGCGGGCGCGTCGACCAGCAGGGTCTTCGCCCGGGAGATCCAGCCACTCGCCACCGCCCAGTCGCCGGCGGTCGATCCGTACAGATATCCCAGGGTCCGCGCGATCCTGGCCGCGCCCGCGCCGTCGTGCGTGCGCCGGTACCCGGCGTAGGCCCGCTCGAGCTCGTCGATGGCGCGGGGGTACTCGAAGAGCACGTACGACGCCGCAGCCAGGCCCTCGAGCACCTCGGGCGACGCCGGCACGCTCTCGAACAGCTCCCTGGCTCGCCCGGCATCACCGGTCCGCAAGGCAGCGCGCCCCTCGGCGACGAGCTCGTCGGAGTCCACCTCCCGATCATCCACCTGACCGCACCCGAGCGGTCTAGTCCGTTGGCGTGGTCTTCACGGAGGTCGTGGACCGCCAGAGATTGTGGGGGTTAGGTTCCCGTCCGTCCTGACTCGACGCCATGGGCGATAGCGGGCGCCGTGATCGGGACCGCGGCACTGGTCGCCCTCGTCGCGCTGCCCGACCCCGACACTGACACCGAAGACGACGTGGTCGACGAGCCACGACCAGCCGATCCCGATCCCCTTCCCGATCCCGTGGCCGCAGTCGGAGACCACCAACAAACCGCGGCCCGGCGACTGCACCATCAACGGCGCGTCCTGGTACAACTACTGGGGCCCGGACAGCCGCCCCACGGGCGCAGACGCCTGTCTCAAGGCCCCGGTGTCCGGGGGCGGCGGGCCTGGGTACGACCCGCCGGGCTGGCAGTCGGGTGCCGGCTACGACCGTGGCCACGTGATCGCCCGCCGGCTCGGTGGCAGCGGCAGCCAGCCGGGCAGCCTCTTCACCCAGTGCCTCAGCGTCAACCGGGGTGCGATGCGCGTGTTCGAGGGCGAGGTCTACGGCAAGGTGAACTCAGGCGAGACCATCTACTACGTGGTCGCGCTCGGGTACTTCGGCCGTACCATCCCCGACACGGTGTCGGTGTTCTACGTCGGCAGCCGGGGGTCGGCCGGGACCAAGACGTTCAGCAACGTCTGCTGAGGAGGGACCATGAACACCGCAACCGGAGCGACCTGGTGTCCTTCGGCAAGCAGCTTCGAGGTGTCGAGGGGCAGACCGGTAGCCGTTGACCGCCACCCCCGGTCCCGTCACTAGCTCTCGGGTGGGGGACCCTGGCACTGGCCGACCCCTGGTGGCCGGAGGAGCTCCCGGAGCTCCAGGCTGATCGAGGATACCCCAGGGCGAGCAGCCCACCACTGCTGAGCACCATCGCGCTGCCCCGTCGAGGGCCGGCCCGAGCCGGTCCCGATGAGCTGTGCGGCGGCGATCGGCCGCGTCGACCAGGTGGCGACGTGGCGGCCGCTCGTCGTGCGCGAGGCGCACTTCCACCTCGACAGCGACTCGGCCCTGGGCGCGTTCTACGACATCAACGATGCAGCGGTCCTCCGGCCGCTGTTCGAGGACGCCATGCACATGCAGGGCGTGTACAACCGGGCTCTGGAGGAGCGGGTCGTGACGATGGAGGTGGACGGGCCGGGTCGTCGCCGTGGTGTTCCTGTGCCCCGACGGCTCGGGCCTCTACCCGGCGTACGCCGGGCTACGACAAGGACATGCAGGCGGTCGCGGTGCTCGTGGATCTCAGGCTGCTCGACGACGCCACGTGACATTCGAGGCTCGCCGAGCCGTCAAGGTTGCGGAGGCGTCAGCCGGGCTGGAGCCGGAGGGTCACCTTCGCGGCGTCGGCCCCGACGACGGTAGCGACGATGCGCGGGCCGTACCGGTCGTACTTGGCGTGGAACGCGTCGTCGATCTCGGTGTGCAACGGGTCATCCGGCGTGAGGTGGTCGAGCACGACGTCGCGCTCGACGCCGCCGGCGCGGATCCGGCCGCGACCCGGCCGTGTCGCACGGCGGTACCAGACGCTGTCGGGTCCGTAGGCCGAACGGACGTAGAGGTACTCGCCCACCCGGACGACCCACATCGTCGTGAACCTGGAGAGCGACTCGTCGGTACGTCGCGCGGCGAGGTCGAGCTCCGTCGCGGTGCCGACGCGGTCGAGCTCGGCGCTGTCCCAGCTCATCGAGCGCCGCCTGCCAGGTACTCCTCGTCGCTGACGTGCTCCAGCCAGGTCGTGCTCGGGCCGGGTCGTCGGCGTTGTCGATCATGGCCAGGTGCTCCATGAAGGAGTCGGGTGCGGCACCGTGCCAGTGCTCCTGGCCGGGTGGGCAGTACAGCGTCTGGCCGGGGTAGCGCGACCAGCTTCTCCTGGCCGCGGGACTGGACCCACGCGACGCCGCTGGTGATGTGCAGCGTCTGGCCGCGGGCGTGGGAGTGCCACGCGGTGCGGGCGCCGGGAGCGAACCGCACCCTGGCGACGAACATCCGCTGACCCTCGTCGCGGGGCCGGGCGATGGGGTCGAGCCAGACGTCGCCGGTGAAGTTCTCGGGCGGGTTCTTGGTGGTGGCGGGGCGAGGGTCGATCTGCATGGTGGTCTCCTGTTCAGGCCTCGGGGATGGGGCGGCCGAACGTCTCGAGGGTGATGGTCTCCGGGTCGGGGCCGCCGCGGATGCCGGTGTCGAGGGCGTCGATGGCGGCGAGCTGGTCGGCGGTGAGGTCGAAGTCGAAGACGTCGATGTTCTCCGCGATCCGCGAGGGGGTGACGGACTTCGGGATCACCTGACGTCCCTGCTGGAGGTGCCAGCGCAGCATCACCTGGGCCGGCGTCCTGCCGTGTGCCTCGGCGATCTCGACGATGGTGGGGTCCTCCAGCGTGGATCCCTTGCTGCCGTCGCGGTAGAAGGTGATGCCGCCGATGGGGGACCAGGCCTGCGACAGGATGCCGCGCTCGGCGTTCGCGGCGAGCACCTCGGACTGGCGGAAGTAGGGGTGGACCTCGATCTGGTTGACCGCCGGGGTCACCGATGGCGTTCTCGGCGAGACGGGCCAGGTGGTCGGGCATGAAGTTGCTGACGCCGATCGCGCGGACCTTGCCGTCGGCCAGCAGGGTCTCCAGCGCCCGGTAGGCCTCGATGGTGAGGTCGAACCGGCGCCGGCATCGGCTGGTGCAGGATCAGCAGGTCGATCTGGTCGAGCCCGAGCTTGCCGGCGCTCTTGTCGAAGGCGTGCAGGGTGGCGTCGTACCCGTAGTCGCTGATCCAGACCTTGGTCTCGACGAAGACCTCGTCGCGGTCCGAGCCCGGAGCGCTCGAGCGCCTCGCCCACCTCGCGCTCGTTGCCGTACGCCGCGGCGGTGTCGATGTGCCGGTAGCCCGTCGCGAGTGCGGTCTCGACGGCTGCGATCGTCTCGTCGGGCGGCGTCTGGAAGACGCCGAACCCGAGGGCCGGCATCGTGACGCCGTTGTTGAGGGTGAGGGTGGGGACGTTGCTGGGCTGAGTCATGGCTGTCTCCGTCCGAACTGGTCGGGGCAGGCGGCTGGCAGGTGTCGCGGCGCGGACGTCACGGCCGCACCATCACCTTGAGCGCCTCGCGGGCGTCCATGGCGGCGTACGCCGTCGGGGGTGTCGTCCAGGGCGACGGTGCGGTCGAAGACCCGGCCCGGGCTGGACGGTGCCGTCCAGGACGGCGGGCAGCAGCTGCTCGATGTACGCGCGGACCGGGGCGGGGCCGCCGGTGAGGGTGACGTTGGGGCCGAAGAGGCTGCCGAAGCCGACCGGCGCCTCCTCGTACTGCGGGACGCCGACGCGGCTGATGACGCCGCCGGGGCGGACGATGCCGACGGCCTGCTCGTACGCCGGCAGGTGGCCGACCGCCTCGAGGACGATCGGGCTGCCGCCGTCGGTGAGGTCACGGACCTGGGCGATCCCCTCGTCGCCGCGCTCGGCGACGACGTCGGTGGCGCCGAACTCGCGGCCGAGGTCGGTGCGCTGCCTGGTGGCGGCCCATCAGCACGATGCGCTCTGCGCCGAGCTGCTTGGCCGACAGCACGGCGAGGAGGCCGACCGCGCCGTCGCCGATGACGGTGACGGTGCTGCCCGGCTGTGACGCCGCCGCGGACGGCGGCGTGCCAGCCGGTGCCGTAGACGTCGGACAGGGTGAGCAGGGAGGCCAGCAGGCTCTCGTCGGTGTCCTCGGTGACGCCGGGGACGTCGACCAGGGTGCCGTCGGCGAGCGGGACGCGGACCGCCTCGGCCTGGCCGCCGCCGGTGCCGAGCTCCGGGTCGTTCCAGAACCCGCCGTTGACGCAGGAGGTCTGCAGCCCGGCGCGGCAGAACTCGCACACGCCGCAGGAGACCGCGAACGGCGCGATCACGAAGTCGCCCGGCGCGACGGTGGTGACCTCGGCGCCGACCTCCTCGACCACGCCGATGAACTCGTGGCCGATCGAGGAGCCGTCCGCGGGGCCGGCACGGAGTGGTACGGGTGCAGGTCGCTGCCGCACACGCAGGCGCGGGTCACCCGCACGAGGGCGTCGGTGGGCTGCTGGATCTTCGGGTCGGGGGCGTCGATCACGCGGACGTCGCCCGCGCCGTACAGGTAGGTGGCTCGCATGTCGTCCAGTCCACCGCGGTTCGCGCCGGCGCGGGAGTCACGGTCGTTCCGGGTACTGCCAGTGCCTCCCTGCCGACCGGCACCGACCTACCGTGGAGGCATGACCGGCATGGACCTGCGCGCGGAGATCCGTGACTTCCTCAGCACCCGCCGCGCCCGGATCACCCCCGAGCAGGCCGGGCTGCCGGCGTACGGCGGCAACCGGCGCGTGAAGGGCCTGCGCCGCGAGGAGGTCGCGATGCTGGCCGGGGTCTCGGTCGACTACTACGTGCGCATGGAGCGCGGCAGCCTCGGCGGCGCCTCCGAGAGCGTCCTCGACGCCCTCGCGAACGCGCTGCACCTCGAGGACGCCGAGCGCGACCACCTCTTCGCCCTCGCCCGCGCGTCCGGCGAGACCGGCTCACGCCGCCGCCGCGCTCCGCAGCCCAGCGTGCGGCCGGCGATCCAGCAGGTGCTCGACGCCATCACCGACGCCCCCGCCTGGGTCCGCAACGGCCGGCACGACATCCTCGCGATGAACCAGCTGGCCCGGGCGCTCTACTCGCCCGTGCTCGAGGACCCGCGCCGCCCGGCCAACACCACCCGCTTCGTCTACCTGCGGCCCGACGCGGCGCGAGAGCTGTTCGTCGACTACGACCAGGTCGCCCGCGACGCCGCCGCCATGCTGCGCCTCGAGGCCGGCCGCAACCCGCACGACAAGGCGCTCATCGAGCTGGTCGGCGAGCTGTCCACCCAGAGCGAGCTCTTCCGGCAGCGCTGGGCCTCCCAGGACGTGCGCTACCACCGCAGCGGCCGCAAGCGCCTCCGCCACCCGGTCGTCGGGCAGCTCGACCTCGACTTCGAGGCGCTGGAGCTGCCCTCCGAGCCCGGCCTCCAGCTCAACATCTACACCGCCGCCGACCGGGCACCCCCACCTCCGACGCCCTCAAGCTGCTCGCCTCCTGGGCCGCGAGCCAGGAGCAGCTGGCCACCGAGCGCGCTTCGGCCAAACCCTGAGGCTCGGTCAGCGGACCGGTACCGGGGTGCTGCGTGACGGGCCTGACGGCCCTCCTCGACCAACGAGAGCCGACCGTCCCTGGTCGGCTGGTGGTCTTGCGCAACACTCTCCCCTGATGCACGCTGGCTGGGCCCCCCTGCCGCTTGTGCACGGAGGTGTGCCCGGTGAGTGACACCAGTTCCCACCCCGCGCTCCGTCGGCGGGTCGTTCCTTTCCTCGCCGGCGACGGGCTCCCTCTGAACCTGGTCCACGTCCGCGGGAGTCCCTGCCCAGCCGCGGCGTGGTCCTCCTCGTGCACGGAGCGGCGTCCGGGCCAACGTCTTCCAGGCGCCGGTGGACACGACCCTCGTCGACACGCTGGTGGCGCAGGGATTCGACGTCTGGCTGGAGAACTGGCGGGCGAGCATCGACGTCCCGCCCACCGACTGGACTCTCGACCAGGCGGCTCTCTACGACCATCCGGCCGCCGTGCGCACCGTGTCGCAGAGACGAAGCCAACAGCCTCCAGGCGGTCATCCACTGTCAGGGGTCCACGTCCTTCATGATGTCGGCGATCGCGGGGCTGGTCCCGCAGGTCGACACCATCGTCAGCAACGCGGTCTCGCTGCATCCCGTCGTGCCCACATGGTCCCGGTTGAAGCTGCGCTACGCGGTGCCGGCCTACGGGAAGCTCAACGACTCCCGGAACCCCGGATGGGGGGACAAGCCGCCCGGTGTGACGCCGAGGGCACTCACGCGGGGTGTCAAGGCGCTCCATCGAGAGTGTGAGAACACGCCTTGCCGGATGGTCAGCTTCACCTACTCGGTAGGCGGCTTCCCCGCGCTGTGGCGGCACGAGAACCTCAACTCCCAGACGCACGACGAGTTCATCCCGCTCGAGCGGAAGTGTTCCCATCAGGCCCCTCCCGGCAGATAGCGGCATGCGTGAGGCGCGGACACCTGGTGTCCCTCGACT
>CAWFEZ010000003.1:0-40519 GCA_963814935.1 uncultured Actinomycetota bacterium
TAGGCCCGCCATGGAGTTCCAGCGTCTCAGCGTGGTGCGCCTGTGCACCCCCGCAGGCGGCTCGCCCCCCGACGGCCCGGACGACGAAGGCATCCAGGCCGCCCACCTCGCCTACCTGGGGTCCCTGCAGGAGCGCGGGATCGTCGCGATCAACGGGCCGGTCCGCGCCGTCGACACCGGTCGCTGGCGCGGTCTGACGGTCTACACGGTCGACGTCGACGAGGCCCGGGAGCTCGCGATGCAGGACCCTGCTGTGCAAGCAGGATGGTTCGAGGTCGTGGTCGACCGCTGGCTGGTCAAGGCGGTCCCACAGGCGGTCGGGACCAGGGTCGACCTCGAGCTCTGACCGTTCTACCGGGATGTCGGTGGCCGCACCTAGCGTGGCTGGCATGAGCACTCTCACCAACCGCCCGCACACCGCCCTGGTCGTCGTCGACGTGCAGAACGGCGTGGTCGCCGATGCCCACGACCGCGACCGGGTCGTCGCCAACGTCGCGACACTGGTCGATCGCGCCCGCGCAGGCCAGGTGCCCGTGGTGTGGGTGCAGCACAACGCCGAGGACCTCCCGGTCGGGAGCGACCAGTGGGCCTACGTCCCCGAGCTGCCGCAGGGCGAGGGAGAGCCGGTGGTGCACAAGCAGTTCGGGGACTCCTTCGAGGAGACCGACCTCGAGGACGTCCTGGCAGGCGCCGGCGTCGGCCATCTCATCGTGGCTGGAGCCGCGACGGACGCCTGCATCCGCAGCACGATCCACGGTGCCGTCACGCGCGGTTACGACGTGACGCTGGTGGGCGACGCGCACACGACCGGCGACCTGACGTCGTACGGCGCTCCGCCTCCCGAGGCCGTGATCGCCCACACCAACCTCTACTGGTCCTTCCACGAGGTTCCCGGTCGCACCACGGCGGTGCTCGACACCGCAGACGTGCAGTTCACCGGTGATGGCGATCGCGATGCCGCGACCCTGGCGGCGATCGGCGACTGACGGCCACATGTTGTGAAGCGGAACGGCATGTCTCACCGGTGATACCATGACTGTCATGGAGTCGGTCACCGTTCGAGAGCTGCGCAACCACGGGGGAGAAGTCTTGGACCGGGTTGCCCGCGGCGAGGTGCTCGTGGTCACCCGGGATGGCGCCGAAGTGGCCGAGTTGCGCCCCCGCGCTCGCCGTAGCCCTTCCCCGGCCGATCTGATCGAGCGGCGCCGCCACCTGCCCAGCGTCGACCCTGAGGCTCTTCGCCGAGACGTGGACTCTGTCGCTGGACGCCACCCTGTGACGACGCCAGAGGGGCGGGGCTTGCTCGACACCTCGACCGTCATCCTGCTCGGACGCCTCCAGGATCCGTCCGACCTCCCGCAGGAATCAGTCGTCAGCGCCGTGACGCTCGCTGAACTCTCGGTCGGTCCGCTCGTGGCGCCCAGCTCGGAGGAGCGCGCTGCCCGGCAGGCTCACCTCCAGCAGGCCGAGTCAGATTTCGAGTCGATTCCGTTCGACGCGGCGGCCGCGCGTGCGTTCGGCCTGGTGGCGGCGTCGCTGCGATCCGCCGGACGAAAGCCGACGGCTCGTGCGTACGACGCGCTCATCGCCGCAACCGCGATCGCGGAACGCATTCCCGTCTACACCTGCAATCCCAGCGACTTCGACGGGATCGAGGGGCTCGAAGTTCGCCCCGTGCCGCACCCGGACCGCTGATCACTTGACATAATGTCAGTTATCGGCGAAACACCAGCCTTCACCGCCAGGTGCAGGAGTCAATGCTCGTAGTGATACCGACAGGCAGCGATGCGAACCTCGTCCTCGACGATCTTGTAGACGAGCCGGTGCTCATCGTTGATGCGCCTCGACCAGTAGCCCTGGAAGCCGTGCTTGAGCGGCTCCGGCTTGCCGATGCCTTCGTTGCCGTTGCGTATCACGTCTTGGATCAGCTGGTTGATGCGCTTGAGCAACTTGCGGTCCTGGCGCTGCCACCACAGGTAGTCGTCCCAGCCCCGAGCGCTGAAGACGACCTTCACTCCAGCAGCTCCCGCGCCACACCCTGCCCGCTCTCGAGCTCGTCGATGGAAGCCAGCAGGCGTCGCGCGTTCGCCGGGCTGCGCAGCAGGTACGCCGTCTCCTTCAACGACTCATAGTCATCGAGCGACACGATCACCGCCGGCTCGTGGCCCGCGCGGGTGATGATCACCTCCTCGCGGTCGTTGACGACGGCGTCGAGCACCTCGGCGTACTTCGCCCGGGACTCGGTGTAGGTCATGGTCTTCATCGCACCTCCTGTACAGGAAACTGTACGGATTTTCAGCCCACGCGAGCAAGCCCGCTCTCCGCGGGTTGCCCCGAGGCACGTCTCAGTGCCAGTTGCTGACCTGTACGTCGTTCGGAGCGGGCTGGCCCTTCCCGTCCTCGACGAGCTCCTTGAGGCTCATCAGGAACGTCGCCCACTTGGTGCTGCAGTGGTACATGAACGGCACGACCTCCCGCCAGCCGCTGTGCTCGAACATCACGATGGCGTAGCCGTCCTCCTGCGAGAGCTCGAAGCCGACGTGCGTCCCGACCCATTCCTCCGGGCCTGCCACGACCTCCCAGCGCACCCGCTCGGACGGCGTGGCCTCCAGCACCCGCATGTCGAAGCCAGCGGGCTCCGGAGCGCCGGCGAAGCGGAACCGGATGACTCCGCCGACCTCGCTGTCGCCCGTGGTGTCCTCGGTCCACCAGCCTGCGAGCCCGTCGATCGTCGTCAGCGCGGCGTAGACGTCCTCCTGCGACGCAGTGGCGCCGATCCTGTGCACGATGTCGACCATTTCGGTACCTCTTCCTTGGTGGCGCCCGGATGTGGGCGCGGTTCATCGGCACCGCCACGGACGTGACGGTGATGCGCTTGGGGTGCTGGGTCAGCCGTCCTGGGTGCGCTGGATCGTCTCGGCGATCCGCTTGATGCGGTTGAGGCGGGCGTCCCACGTGGCGCCGACCGCCGAGAGCTGCGCGACGGCGCGAGCGAGCTGCGTCTCGTCGACCTCGTAGCGGCGCTCACGGCCGGCCAGCGAGCCGTGGACCAGCCCGACCCGGTCGAGCACCCCGAGGTGCTTGGCGACCGCCTGCCGGGTGACCGGCAGCTGGCCACTCAACGTCGTGGCCGTGCCACCGCCCTCGTTCAGGAGCAGGTCCAGGATCCGCCGCCTCGTTGGGTCACCGACCGCCGACCAGAGGTCGTCGTCGATCGCGACGGCGCTCATCACGCCGCCCCCAGCCGGCCGGCGTACGCGACCAGGCGCGGCAGGAAGTGGTCCCAGCCGGCGACGTGGTCGCGGTACTGCTCCTCGAGTACGGCGGCCTCCCAGCCCTTCTCACGGAACCCTTCCTCGCTGAACCTCAGCAGGGTGCCGGAGCCCGACGGAAGCAGGTCGAAGGTGACCAGCAGCGAGTTGCCCGGGACGGCGGCGACGCCCTCGTCGTACACCCAGCGGAAGGAGAAGCGACGCGGCGGGTCGGCCTCGACCACGGTGAGCGCCTCGGCCTTCGTCCCTTCCGGCCTGACGAACGTGATCGACCCGGTGCCACCGGGCACCGCCACGAGCTCTGCCTCCTCCGGCCACCACTCACTGAGGTGCTCCGGCTCGCTGACCACCCGATAGACCACCTCGGGCGACGCCTCGATGTGGATCTCTCGCTCGATGGTGCCGAGTCTCCATGCCCACTCCCCCTTGCTGTCCGCCGTCGCAACCTTTGGTTGCATAGAACCCTAGCCCAGAAGAGAGATATACGCAACCATCGGTTGCGTCAGCATCTCCAGGAAATCGGGTGGAGCGATGTCGGCGGTCCGCGTCAGAGTGGACGGCGTTCTGGTTTCCCATCTCGAGGAGTCACCCGTGACTGCAGACCTGATGTCTTCCCTTCCGCCCGAGCTGGTGGATGTCACGCACCGGCCCGGCGAGGAGGCGTACTCCGCCTCTGCCACGGTCTACGTGCGCACCGGTTCACCCGCGCTGGTGGTCGTGCCCCGGACCGCCGAACAGGTCGCGGCAGCGATCCAGCAAGCGGTCTCTGCCGGACTACCCCTGTCGATCCGCAGTGGCGGGCACAGCGTCCAGGCCTGGGGCACCAACGACGGCGGCCTTGTCATCGACATGTCGGCGTTCGCCGGGGTCGAGGTGCTCGACGGCGACCGGGTCCGCGTGGGCGCCGGCGCTCGGTGGGGCGACGTGGCGAGCGCGCTGGCCGCGCACGGTCTCTCGCTCACCTCCGGCGACACCAAGTCGGTCGGCGTCGGCGGGCTCACCACAGGTGGCGGCATCGGCTGGATGGTGCGCAACCACGGCCTGACCATCGACAGCCTGGTGGCCGCGGACATCGTCACGGCCGACGGACGTGCTCTGCACCTCACCGAGACCGAGAACGCCGACCTCTTCTGGGCGATCCGTGGCGGTGGCGGCAACTTCGGCGTGCTGACCGCCTTCGAGTTCGTGCCGCAGCGGGTGACCACCGTGCACGCCGGGATGATCATGTACGCCCCCGACGACATCCCTGGCCTGCTGCACGGCTGGATGGACGCCCACCGCAACGGGCCCGAGGAGCTCAACTCGACCCTCGTGTTCTTCCCCGAGCTCGGCGACCCGATGCCGCCGGCCGGGTTGATGGGTCTGGTCTGCTACGCCGGCGCCGACGAGGCCGCGGCCGCAGCCGCCTTCGCGCCGCTCCTGTCACTCGGCACGGTGCGGATGTCGCAGATCGACGAGAAGCCGTACGCCGACGTGCTCGAGGAGGCCCATCCGCCGCCGGGTGTCCGGGCGATGGCGTCGAGCACCCTCGTCGAGCGCGTGGACGACCAGGTCGTGGACGCGGTCGACCGCTACTACGCGGGCGGCACGACCGAACGGATGATGTTCATCCGGCAGCTGGGCGGCGCGGTGAACCGGGTCGCCCCCGACGCCACGGCCTTCGCCCACCGCAACGTGGAGGCCCTGGTGCTGGGCGGTCTCTTCGCACCCGAGGACACCTCCGACGGCGAGCTGCTGGAGCGGCTGCAGCCGTTCGAGGAGTTCCACGACCTCGGCGTCGGCTCCTATCCCGGCTTCGTGGCCACCGACCTGCCGGAAGACGTCGAGCGGATCTATCCGCCGGCGACGCTCGCGCGGCTGCGCGAGGTGAAGCGGGCGCACGATCCCGACAACGTCTTCAGGAACAACTTCAACATCGCTCCGGTCGCCTCGAACGGCTAGCCGGCGACCCTGGTGTTCAGGCCTTCGATGAAGCCGTCGAGGCCCGGGATCTGGTCGGCGAGGTTCTGGCCCTTCACGACGGTCGCGACGTACCGCAGCCTCGAGCGCTTCCCGACGATCTCGAAGGTGATGTCCACGACGACGTCGCCGTCTGCCTCGGCATCGATGCTCTCGGTGTCGCTGCAGTCGCCGGGGCCGAGCACCTGCCTGATGTGGTCGTCATCCGGACCCAGCAGCAGGAACGTCGCGGCCGGGCCGGTCAGGCACATGACGAGGGCGTCGTCACGCAGCGAGAAGACGACCAGGTCCACGCCCTCGGGGAACACCTCGCCCACGAGCCGCTTCAGATCGTCGACGTCTTGGGGAACGACCCCGGGGTGCTCCTGCTCGAGCTTCTCGACCTTGGCGAACAGCGCGGTGAGTCCGATCGTCAGGGCCTGGTAGCCGGCGAGCGTCTGCGGGGTCGCCGGGATGCTCTCGGTGGAGATCGGGGTCGGCGTGGCCGAGGTGGTGGGGTCCAAGGGCTCCCTCGACGTCGTAGGGCTGGCCGTCTGTTCCGGGACAGTCGAAGCCTCTGCGGGGCTGGGCCGCGTGCCGGGTACGGCGCTCGTCGCCGCGACCGTCGGCGAAGGGCCGTCGGCCGCCGCTGCGGGCGGCTCGCCACGTTCACCACAGGCGGCCAGGGCCAGGCATAGGACCAGGCAGGGGGCAAGAGCCAGTCCCGGCCGGGCAAGTGGTCGCATGACGGGCATCATCGGTCACGCGTGGGCGTCACGGGCCCGTTCGCCCAGAACTGCAGACGATCAGCGCGTGGCTTATCGGTTCGTGTCGCGTGTCGCGACGCTCTCGGCTTGCCACGCAGCGAGGAGCCGGGCGTCTCCCGACGCCGCGACCAGCTCGGGGTCGTTCACAGCGATAGCCGCGGCGCAGTGGGTCGCGTCGTACGCGCGCAGGGCGTGAGTGCGGGCCAGCTGCGCCGCCGTCGTCATGAGCTCGTGGTCGAGCTCGACGACGTCAATGACGACCCAGAGATCGTCGATGGCGCGCCGCGCAGCGTTGGCCTGGCGCCTGGAGACCCGCTCCTGTCGTTCAGCCATCGCCAGGGCTGCGCGGGCCTCGACATACACGATCCGCGCAGCCGCAACCCGGTCGGCGGCATCCCACAGCTCCGCGCACGCCGGCGACGAAGGCTCGCTGATCACGAGCGGGACGAGCGCGGAGGTGTCCGCGTAAAGGATCACCCGCGCTGCTCGTCCACCAGATCGCTGACGGTGCCAGCCGTGCTGATGGGTTGGCGTCGGGGCCCTTGCGTCGCGCTGCTGGGGTGACCTTGCCGTCAGCGATGAGCTTTCCAGCTTGGTCGGGCCTTCGACGGGCACGATGCGTGCCACCGGACGGCCGTGGTCGGTGACCGTGATCGAGTGGCCTTCCTTCACGCTGGCCAGGTGGTGGCTCAACCTGTCCCGCAGCTCACGAACGCCCACATCCATGTCGCCTCCTCCCTCTGTGGCCATATTAGCACTGACAATTATCGCCACTTTCACGCATCGGCGCGGAACTTGAGCGGGAAGCGGATCGGGCCGGTGTTGCCGGACACCGGCAGCCACTCCCCAGGCCCGTCCGCCTCGACGTCCGGCATCCGGCGGGCGAGCAGCGGCAACGCCACGCTCATGTCGGTGCGGGCGACGAAGTGGCCGAGGCAGTGGTGGACGCCGCCGCCGAAGCCGCTGTGCAGCGGACGGTCGGCGGCGGTGATGTCGAACGCCGGGTGGTCGCCCATCGCTCGCGGGTCGGTGCCCGCCGAGTGCGAGAGCACCTGCACGATGCCCCCGGCCGGGATCGCCAGGCCGAACAGGTCGACGTCCTCGATCGCCTCGCGGGTGACCCAGGTGACGGTGGGGTTGACCCGCATGATCTCCTCGACGGCCGGCCCGCCCAGCTCCTGCCGCTCCCCCAGCAAGGCCCACTGGTCGGGGTGGCGGAGGAACGTCTGCAGGGCCAGGCCCAGCTGGTTGCGCGTCGTCTCCATGCCGGCGAACGCCAGGAACACCAGGCCCACGACGAGCTCACGCTGGCTCAGCGACTCGTCTTGCTGTGCGGCGACCAGGGTGCTGACCAGGTCGTCGCGCGGATCGGGACCGGCGGTCGGCGACGACGGCCTCGACGTACGAGGTCAGCCCCTCGAGCGCCGCCTCGATCCGCGGGAGGTCCTGGCGCAGGTTGATGCCGAAGGACTTGCCGAGGTCGTCTGCCCAATGAGCGACCTGGGCCCACTCCCCCTCCGGCAGCCCGAGCAGCAGGCACAGCACGCGGGCGGCGTACGGCTCGGCGAACTCGCTCACGAACTCCACCCGCCCACGCGGCGCGAACGCGTCGATCAGCTCGCCTGCCAGCTGCTGGAACTGGGGCCGCATCGCCTCGATCGCGCGGCTGCGGAAGGCTGGGCTGAGCAGCCGCCGTTGCCGCAGGTGGTCGTCGCCCTCCAGGCTGAGCAGAGTCTCGCCCCACCACCGCACGAAGGTCCCGTCGTGAACTCCGTTCTGCGCCGGCCAGCGCGCATTGCCCTGCTGGAAGCGGCGGTCCTTCAGGACCGCCGTGCCCTGCTCGTAGCGCAGGATCGCCCAGCCGTACGGCGTCCGGGCCTACCAGTCTCTGCTCGCGTGCCTCGATCACCGCCGCCGACGTGACGTCGAACGCCGGGTCGGCCAGGTCGAGGAACGCCGGCTCGCTCACGCGCGGATGCTACGGCTCGTCAGCCGATTCGTCAGCGGGTGCTCCGCGCGGAGCACCCGCAGGATCGCTGACGAATCGCGTGGGAGCCGGAAAACGTTGTCAGCGAACGTACGCCGCGAGGTGCTGGCCGGTGAGGGTCTTGCGGTCGGCGACCAGTGTCGGCAGGCGTGCCTTCGAAGACGACCTTGCCGCCGTCGTGGCCGGCTCCGGGGCCGAGGTCGATGATCCAGTCTGCGTGGGCCATCACGGCCTGGTGGTGCTCGATGACGATGACGGACTTGCCGGAGTCGACCAGCCGGTCGAGCAGGCCGAGGAGGTTCTCGACGTCGGCGAGGTGGAGGCCGGTGGTCGGCTCGTCGAGGACGTAGACGTCGCCCTTCTCCGACATCTGGGCGGCCAGCTTGAGCCGCTGCCGCTCGCCACCCGACAGCGTCGTCAGCGGCTGGCCGAGGCTGAGGTAGCCCAGCCCGACGTCGCTGAGACGGTCGAGGACCTTGTGCGCCGCCGGGGTCTTCGCCTCGCCGTCGCCGAAGAACTTCTCCGCCTCGTCGACCGACATCGCGAGCACCTCGGCGATGTTGCGGCCCCCGAAGGTGTAGTCGAGGACCGAGGCCTGGAACCGTCTGCCCTCGCACTCCTCGCAGGTGGACTCGACCGTGGCCATCACGCCCAGCTCGGTGTAGATGACCCCGGCCCCGTTGCACGTGGGGCAGGCGCCCTCGGAGTTGGAGCTGAACAGCGCGGGCTTCACGCCGTTCGCCTTCGCGAAGGCCTTGCGGATCGGCTCGAGCAGCCCGGTGTAGGTCGCCGGGTTGCTGCGGCGCGAGCCGCGGATCGCGCCCTGGTCGATCATCACCACGCCGTCGCGTCCGGCCACGGAGCCGTTGACCAGCGAGCTCTTGCCCGATCCGGCAACGCCGGTGAGCACGACCAGCAGGCCGAGCGGGATGTCGACGTCGACGTCCTGCAGGTTGTGCATGGAGGCGCCGCGGACCTCCATGGACGTCGACGACGAGCGCACCTCGTCCTTCACCGACGCGCGGTCGTCGAGATGGCGCCCGGTGATGGTGTCGCTGCTTCGCAGGTCGTCGACCGTGCCCTCGAAGCAGACCGTGCCACCGGCCGTGCCGGCGCCGGGCCCGAGGTCGACGACGTGGTCGGCGATGGCGATCGTCTCGGGCTTGTGCTCCACCACGAGCACCGTGTTGCCCTTGTCGCGCAGCTGGAGCAGCAGCTGGTTCATCCGCTCGATGTCGTGGGGGTGGAGGCCGATGGTCGGCTCGTCGAAGACGTAGGTGACGTCGGTGAGCGACGAGCCCAGGTGGCGGATCATCTTGGTGCGCTGGGCCTCGCCACCCGACAGCGTGCCCGCCGGCCGGTCGAGCGAGAGATAGCCGAGCCCGATCTCGGCGAAGGAGTCGAGGAGGTGCTGCAGGCCGGCGACCAGCGGGGCCACCGAGGGCTCCTTGAGCTCGCGGACCCACTGCGCCAGGTCGCTGATCTGCATGGAGCACAGGTCGGCGATGTTCTTGCCCTTGACCTTCGCCGACCGGGCCTCCTTGCTCAGCCGGGTGCCGTCGCACTCGGGACAGGTCTGGAAGGTGATGACCCGCTCGACGAACGCCCGGATGTGCGGCTGCATCGCCTCGACGTCCTTGGACAGCATCGACTTCTGGATCTTGGGGATGACGCCCTCGTAGGTCAGGTTGATGCCCTCGACCTTGATCTTCGTGGGTTCCTTGTAGAGGAGGTCGTCGAGCTCCTTCTTGGTGAACTTCTTGACCTGCTTGTCCATGTCGAAGCCGAAACCGGCGAAGATCCGGCCGTACCAGCCGTCCATGCTGTAGCCGGGGACCATCAGGGCGCCTTCGCCGAGGGACTTCTCCTCGTCGTAGAGGGCGGTGAGGTCGAAGTCGGAGACGGACCCCATCCCCTCGCAGCGGGCGCACATGCCGCCGAGGTAGACCACGTCGCGCACGACGTTCTTCTCGACCCGGCCGCCCGACTTCTCCGTGCTCATCACGCCGCTCGCCTTGCGCGTCGGGACGTTGAACGAGAACGCCGTCGGCGGCCCGACGTAGGGCTTGCCGACCCGGCTGAACAGGATGCGCAGCATCGCGTTGGCGTCGGTGGCGGTGCCGACGGTGGAGCGCGGGTTGGCGCCCATCCGCTCCTGGTCGACGATGATCGCCGTGGTCAGGCCCTCCAGCAGGTCGACCTCGGGGCGCGCGAGGTTCGGCATGAACCCCTGCACGAACGCGCTGTAGGTCTCGTTGATCATCCGCTGCGACTCGGCGGCGATCGTGCTGAACACCAGCGAGCTCTTGCCCGAGCCGGAGACCCCCGTGAACGCGGTGAGCCGCCGCTTGGGCAGCTCGACGCTGACGTCCTTGAGGTTGTTCTCGCGGGCGCCCTGCACGCGGATCAGGTCGTGGCTGTCGGCGGCGGTCCTGCCGTTGCTCATGAAAACGTCTCCCTCTGCTTCGGTGTCCACCTGTACGACGACAACGACGCCCAGATCGTGACAGTCGAGGCGTGACAGTTGCGGATCAACCTAACTTCGACCGCCGACGGGCCACGACTGCGTGATCTCGTGCCGCTCGCCGTCCACCACGACCTGCGCCACGGCGCCGTTGAGCAGCGGCAGGTGGGGCGGCACGTGTCCGATCTCCAGGTCCAGGACGATCGGGACTCCGAGCCCGCCCAGGGCGTCCAGCACCGCCTGCTCCTGGGTCAGGCCGCCGTCCTCGGTGCCCGCGGGCGCATCCGTACGCCCGACCAGCACCGCCACGGCGTGGTCGAACCAGCCCGCGTAGCGCAGGTGGTGCAGGCAGCGGCAGATCGAGAACGCGTCGTCCTCGCAGGCCTCGACGTAGACCACGAGGTCGCCGTGCTCCTCACCGAACGCCCGGACGTCGCCGTACGGCGTCCCGGCGATGCCGGCCATCATCTCGGTGCACCCTCCGATCAGGGTGCCGCGCACGTCGAGGGTGTCGGCGCCGTGCAGACGCCAGCGGCCCTCGCCCGTGACCTTCCAGTCGGTGGTGCGAGCGTCTTCGAACGAGTGCCAGGTCGCGACCAGCCCGCTGTCCTCCTGGCGGACGTGCCCGTCTGAGGTCGCGAGGTCGGTCCAGTGGGCGAGCCCGGAGGGAGCCTCGTTCGGCGTGTCGACCAGGTTGTCGCCGTGCAGCGTGGCCAGCCCGGCTCGCAACGTCAGCGGCACCATCCAGGTCGCTGAGTCGGAGTAGCCGACGACCCAGGTCGGATCGGCCTCGGCGATGGCGGCGTAGTCGAGCTGGTCCAGCAGGTCGAGGGCCGTGCCGGCCCCGCCCCAGGGCGGCACGATCGCGTGGATCGCCGGGTCGAGCAGCATCTGCGTCAGCTCGGCCGCGCGCTCCTCCTTGGGCGCCGAGACCCAGCGGTCTGCGCTCATGCACTCGCCGACGACCACGTCGTACCCGCGCCCGCGCAGCCACTCCATGGCGAACTCGACGCGCGGCCACGCGCGAGCCCCGACACCAGCCGAGGGCGAGGTGACGCCGATCCGGTCACCCGGCGCGAGGGGCTTCGGGAAGCGCAGGCGCATCGTGCGATCCCACCAGGGCCTGGTCTGCATGGCAATCCGGAATCCGATTCGTCGTGGCTGTCGAATTCCCGATGACCCGTTCGTGGAGTTGGTGAGGCAACACCACGACACGACAACGAGAGGCAAGGCCATGTGGGACACAGTTCAGACCACTGTTCACAGCTCGGGGCGGCACCTGACGCATGACCTGCCGTGCCCCGCGTGCGGGCACGCCGTGCACACCTACCTCCCCTGCGACGACGGCTGCGAGTGCCCGCCCACCGTCATGCCTGGCAGCACCGAGGCCCCCTGGGGTCTGGCCGCCTGAGCCGCCGTCCAGCCCACCACGCAGATCGCACAGATCAGGTAGGCGTTCCCGACGAGGTGCTCGGGCCAGGACCACTCGAGCTCGCGCCCGTCGCCGTACGGCAGCCACACGAACGGACGGGCCACGAAGACCGCCGCACAGGCGATCGCGGCCACCCGGCTGCGCTCCCACAGCACGAGCGACAACGGCACGGCCCAGACCCAGTGGTGGGACCACGCGATCGGCGAGGCGACGAGCATCGCCAGCGCGCGCGAGGCAGGTGCCGAGCACCCGGTCGCCGCCGAAGCCAGCAGCGCGCCGCAACCAGCAAGCGACAGCAGCGACAGCGAGCCGGCGACGACCAGCCACAGCAGCAGTCGGGGGCTCGCCGTCGAGCAACCGGGTGAGGGCGCCGTACGCCGACTGGTTGTGGGCCAGCGCCGGCGGCCCGACGCGGGTGGCGTCGACCAGCCGGTCGCTCCAGTACGCGGACGAGGAGGCCGGCGCCACGACGAACCCCACCGCGACCGTGGCCGCGAAGACGAGGACGGCGCGCGCCGCCGACGCACGCCGGCCGACGAGCACCAGCAGCACCACGAACACGAGCGGCGTCAGCTTCACCCCCGCGGCCAGACCCAGCAACAGGCCTGACCATCGGCGGTCCGGGCGGACCACGTCGACGAGCACCGCCAGCATCAGGACCAGGTTGACCTGGCCGAAGGTCAGGTTCTGCCACACCGGCTCGAGGGCCAGCGCTCCCACGGTCAGGAGAGCGACCAGCCATCCCGGCGACGGACGACCGACCTCCCGGAGGACGAGGGCGATGACAGCCGCCAGTGCTGCGACGGACACTGCCGTCCACAATGCCGCAGCCACACCGGCCGGGAGCAGTGCGAGCGGCGCCATCAGCACCGCCGCGAACGGTGGATAGGTGAACGGCAGCCCGGTCTCGGGGTCGGACCCCGTCGAGCGGCCTGCCCTCCAGCACCGCGCGACCTGCGTGCTCGTAGACGTGGAGGTCGGTGAAGCCGCCGGCGAGGGCGCCGGCCGCGAGCGCCGCGAGGACGAGGGCCACGACCGGCGCGGGCCCGGTCAGCAGCCCCCTGGACGCCTGGGACGTCGTCACCGCGGTCGGCACGGTCCGATCGTACGAACCCTCAGGCGAGCAGCACCAGGACGGTGCGCGCGATCCCGAGCAGAGGCCCGAACGGCAGCGCGAAGCCGATCCAGAAGAACAGCTCGAACGGCAGGAGGAGGTAGCTCAGCAGCGCGGCGTGTGGAGCATCTGTCCAGAGCAGCACGCCGACCACGACCTCGGCCGCGCAGACCACCACGAACGCGAGGACCAGCGCCACCGAGGGGCGCAGCCCGACCCGCTCGAACGGGCCACCGCCGTACGTCGGGAAGCCGAGGAACGTCCACACCTCACCGGTCCTCGCGAGGTGGATCGCCCCGAGCACGCCGGGGATGCCGAAGCCCAGCCCGAGAAGGACCGAGACGACTCCGGCCGCCCTCGAGCAACGGGGTCAGCCGATGGGGATGCCGGCGGCCAGCGCAGCCGTGCGGAGGGTGCTGACGAACAAGCGCCTCGCGGGCTTCGTCGGACATCCAGTCGAACTGTCCATAGGCGTCGAGGCAGGTGATCCCGTGCAGCGTGGCCCAGGCCTGGATCATCGCCTGGAAGCTCTCCGGCGGCACCAGACCGCCGAGCTCGGGGTGCTTCTCCGCGGCGCAGGACGGCCATCTCGTCGGAGACGTCGCGGACGAGCGGCTGGCCGAGCACGCCGAGCTCGGCGGCGCGGATGAACAGCAGCGAGAGCTGCGCCATCGCGTCCTTGGCGGCCGCTGTCGTCGGCCCCTCCTCCGGGGCGACGTAGCCGGGGACGGGCATCCCCAGGATCAGCGCGAACTGCTGGGGCTCGCGGCGCGCCCAGTTGCGGTACGCCGTCCCGACCGCGATCCAGCGACCGCCGATGTCGTCGGGGTCGCGCCGCTCGCGAGCGATGGCGACCTCGCTCCCGAGCTCGCGGTAGGCGTCGGCGATCAGCTCGGTCAGCAGCGCGTCGCGGTCGGCGTAGTAGCGGTACAGCGCCGGCGGGGTCATCCCCATCTCCTTGGCGATGTCGGTGAACCGGACCTCCGTGGTGCCCTGGTCACGCATCAGCCCGCGCGCCACCTCCTTGATCTCGTCGACGGTGGCCGCGCGCTGGCGCTCGCGGCGGGTCAGGGTGCCCGGGTGTGTGACGGTCACGGAGGCTCCTCCCCGAGAGGGACTAGGCAAGGCGGAATGCGTGACGCATCTTCACACACGTGAAGACACTTGACAAGTGATCGTCCGTAGTGTTCGTTATGCATCATCACGCATTCGAAGGAGCATCACCGATGACCACCTTGTCGCCCGGGCGCCCGCTCGACACCGTTTCCTCGTCCCCCCGCGTCGGCCCGCTCGGCCGCCTGGCCCGGGTCACCTTCCGGCGCCGCGGCCGCACCGTGCTCGCCTGGCTCGGGACGCTCGTGGTCGCCGTGCTGCTCTCGATGTCGGTCGGTGGCGAGTTCACGGCCGACTACTCCGCGCCCGGGTCTGACTCCAAGGAGGCCCAGACCCTTCTGGAGGAGCGGTTCCCGGCCCAGGCCGGCGACACCGTCGACGTGGTGGTGCGCGCCGACGGCGGCGTCCAGGGCCAGGAGCAGGCCGTCCAGGAGCTGCTCGCCGACCTCGGCGGCGGTCGCGCACGTCGTCGGCGGTCTCCGACCCGTTCCAGGACCCCGCCGGCATCAGCCAGGACGGCACCACCCTGGTCGCGCACCTGCGTCTGGATGTCGAGAACCCCGTCGACATGCCGATCGCCGACAGCGAGCAGATGCTGGAGATCGCCGACGACGCGTCGAGCGCCGGCTTCCAGGTCGGCCTCGGCGGACAGAGCATCGTGCAGGCAGAGCAGGGTGAGATCGGCTCCGAGGGGCTCGGCCTGGCTGCCGCGGCGATCATCCTCCTGATCATGTTCGGCTCGCTGGTCGCAGCCGGACTCCCGATCCTGATGGCCGTCGCGGGACTCGCCGTCAGCAGCACGCTGACGATGGTCGTGATCTCCTTCGTCGACGCGCCCGACTGGTCGACCTCGCTCGCCACCATGATGGGCATCGGCATCGGCATCGACTACGCACTGCTGATGGTGACGCGATTCCGCGAGTGGCGGGCCGCCGGCCTCGACCCCGAGGCAGCCACCGTGGCGACCCTCGACACCGCCGGTCGCTCGGTGATGGTGGCGGGCACGACCGTGGTGATCAGCATGCTCGGCCTGTTCGCGATGGGCCTGTCATTCATGCGTGGCGCCGCGGTGGTGACGATCCTCGGCGTGTTGATCGTGATGGTCGCCAGCATGACGCTCTTCCCAGCTCTGCTGGGCTACCTCGGCAAGCACATCGACCGGCTCCGCCTGCCCGATCGGGCGCGGTCACACCGTCGTCGTCGCCGAAGGCGGTCACGTCGAGCCGTCGCGGGCCTGGCTCGGCTGGAGCCGCTTCGTCGACCGCCACCGCGTCGTGGCCGCGATCGTCGGCGTCGCCATCTTGCTGGCGCTCGCCCTGCCGTTCCTCAGCGTCCGGTTCGGGTTCCCCGACGCCGGCAACAACCGCGAGGAGACCAGCAGCCGACAGGCCTACGACATGCTGGCCGACGGGTTCGGCGCCGGCATGAACGGCCCGCTACTCCTCGTGGCCGAGGTGCCGCAAGGGTCGGCCGAGGGCCTCGACCAGATCTCGGCGGCCGTCGCGGAGACCAGCGGTGTGGCTGCCGTCGCGCCCGCGACCCTCAACCCTGAGGGCGACACCGCCGTGGTCACCGTCATCCCGACCACCGGACCCCAGGATCCGGAGACCGTCGACCTGGTCAACACGTTGCGCGACGACGTACTGCCCAGCGCGACCGACGGCACGGGCGTGACCGTCCACGTCGGCGGGGTCACGGCCACCTCGATCGACAGCTCCGACAACATCGCCAAGCGGCTCCCGCTGCTGATCGGCGGCGTGGTGCTGCTCTCGATGCTGTTGCTGATCATGGCCTTCCGTTCGATCGCGGTGGCGGTGAAGGCGGCCGTGATGAACCTGCTCTCCGTCGCCGCGGCGTACGGCGTCGTGGCGCTCGTCCTCCAGGGCGGCTGGGCCGGTCAGCTGATCGGGATCGACACCCCCACGCCCCTGCCGGCGTTCGTGCCGGTGCTGATGTTCGCGGTGCTCTTCGGGCTGTCGATGGACTACGAGGTCTTCCTCGTCAGCCGGATGCGCGAGGGCTGGCTACGCACGCGCAACAACGAGCAGGCCATCCTCGGCGGCCTGGCCGGCACCGGCCGGGTGATCACCGCCGCGGCGGCCATCATGGTGGCGGTCTTCGCGGCCTTCATCCCCTCGCCCGACGTGGTCCTCAAGGTGATCGGCGTCGGCATGGCTGCGGCGATCCTCATCGACGCGACCGTGGTGCGGCTGCTCCTGGTCCCGGCCGTGATGTACATGCTCGGCAAGGCCAACTGGTGGATGCCCGCGTGGCTCGGCCGCATCCTCCCCGAGCTGCACGTCGAGGGTCACCCGGAGGACCACCTGTCGGCCAGGGCTGCCGCGCCCAGCAACGCCTAAGGGCGAGAGGTGTCTCAGGGTTGGTTCGCGGTGCGCAGAACCAACACTCACGCACCGCCACCCAGGGGCGGCAGGGGGACGTCGACCGTGGCGACACGCTCGAGACGGGGGCGGTCGACGTCACCCTCCACCTCGCCCCGCGACCACCAGAAGTGCAGCCGGTCGTCCTGGAGCTCGACGACCGCGAGGTTGTTGTCGTACCAGGGGCCGCGAGAGAGTCGCCAGCGCAGCGGTGACCGCGGGACCTTGCCGCCCAGCAGCCGGCCGGTCGGCCGTGCCCTGCCCTTCGCCGCCAGCTTGATCGCGGCCTTCATCACGCCCGGCAGCGGGTTGCGGATGGGCGAGCAGGTGGCCTGCACCACGACACCGTCGAGGGTGACGCCGAGCGCGGGGTCGGGCCAGGCCTGGGCGACGTAGCTGTGGTGGACGTCGCCGGAGAGGAACGTCACCGACCGGGGCGTCCTCCCGCGTCGCCCGCTCGCGACGTCGACGACCATCTGGGCCACCTGCACGAAGCCGCCCTGGAAGGCCGCCCAGTGCTCGAGATCGGCGTTCTGCCGGAAGACCTCGCCGACCTTGCTGCCGAGCCTGCCCCACGCGCCCTGGGCCAGCGCCTCGCCGAAAGCCTCCACGTGGTGCAACCCGGGGCCCATGAGCAACGGCAGCGAGGTACCGACCAGCAGGTGGTCGACGTCGCCGCGCATCCGCTCGTCGAGCCAGGCCATCTCGTCGTCGTCGAGCATCGAGCGCTGGTCGGGCTCGAGCACGCGTGCGGCTCGTGAGTCGACCACGACCAACCTGGCCTGGTCGTCGAAGTCGCGCGAGTAGCTCCACCGGTACGTCGTCGGCTGCTGGTCGGCGCGGTCGGCCAGCTCGTCGAGCGCAGTGGTGATGTCGAGCTCGTCGTCACCGGCGTGGTCGACGATCGCCCGCCACAGCGCGTCGCCCGCGCGCTCGGCGGTGCCGAGGTTGCCGAGGTGCTGGTACACCCAGTAGGACCCCAGGCCGGCGACGACCCGCTCGTGCCACCAGTCGGTCTCCTCCATCTGCTGACGCCAGGTCCAGCTGGTGTTCCAGTCGTCGCGGATGTCGTGGTCGTCGAAGATCATCGCGCTCGGCAGTGTCGACAGCAGCCACCGGTTGGCCGGGTCGCTCCACGCGAGCCAGTAGAGGTAGGCGTACTCCTCGTAGTCCTTCAGCTCGCTCCCCGGCGGCTCGGTCGGGTCGCGCCGCGACGCGATGAACTCCTTCATCTTCGGGCTGGTGTCGTCGGCGTAGACCTGGTCGCCGAGGAACAGGACGAGGTCCGGCCAGCGGTCCGGTTCGCCAGTCAGCCCGGCCATGTGCAGGGCGTAGGAGCGGAGTGCATCCACGCCGACCTGGCTGTTGCCCTGCTCGTCGTGCGACAGGCTCTTCCGGCAGGAGCCGAACGCCAGCCGGAGCGGCTTCCCCGGCTTCAGCGTCGGGATGACCGACGGCGGGAAGTCTGCGAACTCCGGCTCGTCCGGCGGCCACACGACCACGTCGTCGACGAGCACGCGGTACGGCGTCGCGGTGCCGACCGGCAGCCCGGTCACCTCGACCAGGGCGTAGTGGTGCCCGTGGGCGGCGAAGGTCCGCGCCGAGGCCGTGACCTCGCCCGCCTCGACTACCACAGAGGCGGCCTCGGTGGTCTCGACCCAGATGGTCGCGGAGCGGTCGTCGACGAACCGCAAGAGTGGCCCGAGCCGCAGCCGTGACTCCCCCACATCGCTCACGCAGACACCCTAAGGTCAGGATCGTGGCCGGCCCTGACGACGTCCTCGACCTGCCCGACGGCGCCGCCTGGGAGGCCTGGCTGGAGGCCAACCACGTGACCGCTGACGAGGCCTGGCTGCGGATCGCCAAGAAGGGCTCCGGGCTGCGCAGCATCTCCATCGGCGAGGCGCTCGACGGGGCGCTGTGCTTCGGCTGGATCGACGGCCAGCGCAAGGGACTCGACGAGGTCTCGTTCCTGCAGCGCTACTGCCCCCGCCGGCCGCGTAGCACGTGGTCGCAGGTCAACGTCGGCAAGGTGGAGCGACTGCTCTCCGAGGGCCGGATGCGCCCGGCGGGTCTCGCCGAGGTCGAGGCCGCGCAGGCCGACGGCCGGTGGGACGCGGCGTACGAGTCGCAGCGCACGGCCGAGGTACCTGCCGACCTCACCGCCGCGCTCGCCGCCGACGACGCCGCCCGAGCGGCCTTCGAGGCCCTGGGCCGCAGCGAGCGCTACGCGGTGATGCTGCCGGTCCTCAAGGCCGCCACGTCCGAGGCCCGTGCCCGCGAGATCACCAGGGCCGTCGCAGCGCTCAGCGGGCGCTGACGCGGACCACCTCGAACGTCGTGGCGGGCGGCACCGCTCCGAACTTGGCGTTCGGGAGGTACAGCCCCTGACCCCATCGAGCGACGGTGGTCGGCACCACGAAGTCGTCGGAGGTGATCTCGCGCTCGAGGGTTGCGCTCGAGCCGTCGGCGCTCAGGTGCAGCACGGCGATCTTGTTGAGCCGGTTCTGGACGACGTACAGCGTGCGGCCCTGGCGCAGCAGGCCGTCGCCGGCGGTCAGCGTCACGTCGGCCTCCACCGCCGTCGCCGCCCCGCTTTCCGGGTCGACGCGGTAGAGGATGCCGTTGGAGGAGTTGATGACGAGCAGGGCGTTGCGGTCCGGCGTGGTCTCGATGCCGTTGGCGTTGTTGACGCCGGGCGTCTGCACCCATGCTCCGGTCAGTGGCAGCGTGGTGACGGAGCCGTCGTGGTGCGAGACGACGTAGAGCTGCGGCTGCTGGGAGTCGGTGAACCACGCGGTCTCGCCGATGTGGACGACGTCGTTGACGAACGACGGGCCGGTGGTGAACGAGAGCGTCGCCAGGGTCGCGCCGCTGCGCTGGTCGACGATGCGGCCGCTGCCGGTCGAGCCGCCCGCTACCAGGAGCAGGCCGTGCGCGGCCTCGATGCCGACGGCCGGGTTGCCCGGGCCGGGCCCCTGGCTGAACACCTCGTACTCCCCGGTCCTCAGGTCGAGGCGCAGGATGTCGCCGTCGGCGCGGGAGCCGAGGTACGCCGTGCTGCCGACGCGTGGCGATGCCCTCGGGCAGCCAGTTGTCGGGCAAGGCCATCACCGTGGGCAGCGTGTGCTGGGCGACCGCGGGGGGCGCGAGGAGCGCGGTCGGGAGCGTCACGGCCAGAGCGGTCGCGGCGAACCCGAGCAGTCGGCGGCGGGGCATCGGGTGGGCGTGGGTCATCTCCCCACGCTAGGTCGAGGTGTCCGATGTGTCTCTCGTACCAAGGTCCAACAACCGCTTGACTGACCACATGAGCCTTCCCGCCGATCGCGAGCTGCGCGCGGAGCGCCACGTGGCTGCGACCCCGGGCGAGGTCTGGGCCGTGCTGGGCGACGTACGGCGGATGCCTGGCCTGTCACCCGAGCTGGTCCGGATGATCGCCCTCAAGCCGGGCGGCCTGCGGCGAGGGCAGTGGTACGTCGGCATCAACCGCCGCGGGTCGTCGTCTGGCCGACGCGCAGCACGGTCACCGATGTCGAAGCCGAGCGGCTGCTGGCCTGGGACACGCCCACCAGCGGCGCGCGCTGGATCTGGGAGCTGGTGCCCGAGGGCGGGACCACTCTCGTCGTGCATCGCCGACCGGTGCCGCGGCGGCTGACGTTGTTGACCCGGCTCTTCGCCGCAGTGTTCCTCGGCGGCGCGCCGAGGCACAGCGACGACCTGGAGCGCGACATGGCGGTGTCCGTCGCGCGGCTCGAGGAGGCCGTGGAGGGCGACCGCGGCCGTCGAAACGGCTCCTGACGTGGGCTCAAGGCCACGTGGTGGGTCGGACAAATTTCGGGCAAATCGCTGACAAGTGACGTTCGCGCACACCTAACTTGGCTGCACACCCCTTTACCGCTGACATCGCATCCCCCCGAAAGGCGAGGTCAATGGCACTCGGTCCCCCCGAGACATCCCGTCGCGCCCTGCTGACGTCCGCTGGCGTCGCCGGCACCGGCGTCGTGCTCACGGCCGCGCCGTCGTACGCCCTCGACGCAAGGGCAAGGGCAAGCCCAAGAAGTACCAGGGCATGAAGCTGCTCAAGTCGCGCGAGAAGCACCTGGTGTCGCGCTTCAGCTACGGCGTCACGCCGGCCCTGGCCGCCCAGGTACGCGCCGCCGGAGGCGCCCGCGCCTGGTGGGAGCAGCAGCTGAACCCCGGAGCGGTCTCCGACGGGTTCGCAGACAAGCTCCAGAGCTGGTGGCCATCGCTGGAGCAGAGCCCGCAGGCCATGTGGGCCCAGGACAAGATGGGCATGATGCGCGCCTTCGGCGTGTGCCAGGACTACCAGCGCTACGTGCTGATGCGCCGGATCTACTCCAACCGCCAGGTCTCGGAGGTGATGACGGAGTTCTGGGAGAACCACCTCAACGTGCCGCTCAACGGCGAGCCGTCGTACCTCTTCCGCCGTGCGTACGGCGAGACGCTGCGGTCGAACGCCTTCGGCCGCTACGAGGACATCCTGTTCGCCTCCGTCACCCACCCGGCGATGCTGGTGTACCTCGACAACAGCAACTCCACCGCCGAGCACCCCAACGAGAACCTCGGCCGCGAGCTCCTCGAGCTGCACTCCGTGGGCATCGGCGCCTACACCGAGGAACACGTCAAGGACGCCGCCCGGATCCTCACCGGCTGGCGCGTCGACACCCAGCAGGGCAACAAGTCCCCCAGCTGGGTCGCCTCGTACGTCCCTGGCGACCACTCGGTCGGGCCGGTGCGGGTGATGGACTTCACCGACGCGAACCCCGCCCCCGACGGCCGCGACCTCACCCGACGCTTCATCGCCTACCTGGCCCACCACCCGCTGACCGCGAGGCGGATCGCCACCAAGCTCGCTCTGAAGTTCGTCCGCGACGAGGTCCCCCAGGGCCTGGTCGACCGGCTGGCGCAGGTCTACCTCGACAACGACACCGCGATCGTGCCGGTCCTGCGCGCACTCGTCGACTCGCCGGAGTTCGCGAGCTCCGCCGGCGCGAAGGTCCGCGACGCGACCGAGGACGTGGTGGCCACCTGGCGCGTGCTCGGGGCTCAGGTACGCCGCCCCACGGGCCCGGAGTCCGCGGCGAACACCTGTCTGTGGCAGGCCAACAACCTCGGCCTGATGCCCTTCATGTGGCCGCGGCCCGACGGCGCGCCGCTGGTGAACGAGCCGTGGTGCACGCCGTCGCGGATGATCGCCAGCTTCGACATGCACCACTCGATGTCGGGTGGCTGGTGGCCGAGCGCGGCCCAGGGCATGGTCTACCGCAACCAGAAGACGTGGGTGCCCAAGCTCCCCATGCGCCTCGACGAGCTGGTCGACCACCTGAGCCAGCAGCTGCTGCACCAGCACGCCACTCCCGTGCTCGTGAAGGCCTGCTGCCGCGCGGTCGGCTACGACCGGGACGAGAAGATCACGCGGTCGCACCCGGTGCGGGCCTTCGGGATCCAGCCGCTGCTCACCACGATCCTCGACTCCCCCGAGTTCTTCCACAGGTGACCCGATGACCATCGTCGAGAGCGAGTGCTGCGAGGAGTACGCCGCCCTGTCGACGTCGCGGCGCAACCTGCTGCGCGGCGCCCTGGCCGCCGGCACCACCACGGTCATCGGCGACGCCGTGATGGGCACCGCCTCCGCGGCCGCCGGGCGCAAGGCCCGCGGCGTCCTGGTCGTGCTGTCGCTGCGCGGCGCCGCCGACGGCATGAGCCTGGTCGTGCCCCACGGCGACCCTGTCTACTACGAGGCCCGTCCTCGCATCGCGGTCCCCAAGGACCAGCTGATCGCGGCAGACGCCTTCTTCGGCATGCACCCGGCCCTGGCGCCGCTGCTGCCGCTCTGGAGCTCCGGCAAGCTGGGTTGGGTCCACGCCTCCGGCTTGCCGGCCCCTCATCGCTCGCACTTCTCCGCCATGGAGGAGCTCGAGGACGCCGAGCCCGGGTTCGTGCGCGAACCGATCGGGGTGATGACCGGCCAGTAGGCCGGGACCTGGACGAGGTCGCCGCGGGCGATTGCCCGGGGGTCGCCCGCGGCGGATCTCGGTGGTTGAGGTGTGAGGCCGTTCACGGCCGAGCCTCGAAACCACCCTCACGGTGGCGTGGTTTCGAGGTTCGTCGCTAGCGCTCCTCGTACCTCAACCACCGGAACTCTCGGCCTCGATGATCGCCTCCAGCTCGCGGATCGAGGTGGCCGTGTCGACGTGGAGGACGGCGTGCCAGCCGGCTGCGAGCGCCCCGTCGACGCACTGCTGCGCGTCGTCGAGGAAGACGACCTCGTGGGGCTCGACGCCGAGCCGGCGCGTGGCCAGCGCGTAGATCTCCGGGTCGGGCTTGGCCACGCCGACCTCGTGGGAGTAGACGATGTCGTCGGTGATGTCCTCGAAGCCGTAGTGGCGCTCGGCCTCGCGAGCTCCTGGGCCCGAGTTGCTGACGATCCCGGTCTTGAAGCGCCCATGCTGCGCGGCGAACCAGTCGAAGAGCTCCTGGTCGAGCGTGCCGCAGTACCAGGCCCAGTAGTCGCGCATGTACTCGTCGGCCTGCTCGTCGCTGAGCGCGAGGTGCAGCTGGACGTGCGCCCGCACCTCGGCCTCTGTCAGCTCTCCGATGCCGGGGTCACCGGCGAACTCCGGGATCGCACCCGTGGCGCCTGGGGCGAGACCGTGTCGCAGCTCGAACGGCGCCGGGAAGACCGACCCGTCGATCACCTCCAGCACGGAGCCGATGTCGAAGACCACTGCCTTGATCGTCATGGTGGCTGGGACTCCCCTCCCCCGGCTCTGGTTGTCACGACCTGTCGGGGTCGAGGCCGCGCCGGCGCAACAGCTCCTCACGCTTCCACGCGTAGGCGACCATCCAGTGGGGCTGGTAGTCGTAGAGGCGGATGTCGGGCCCCCACTCCAACGGCGAGCTCCCGTAGTGACGGGTCCAGTGGTCGAGGGTCTCCTCCCAGCGGGGATGGCCCGGGGTCAGCGGCAGCGCCCGGCCGTGGCTGAACACCGCCATCTCCTCCCCGTCGATGTGGGCGACGCTGGCCTGCGGACGCGTCGCCAGGTGTCGTGCCTTCGCTGCGGTGCCGCTGGTGCTGAAGCTCCACGTGGCGTGCAGGAAGTGGCCGTCGAGCGCACTGATGCGCGGCTCTCCCCCGGCGGTCACCGTGGCCACGCTGAGCACCTTCATGCCCGTGAGCAGGGCGACCAGGTCGGACGCCGACAACATGCGGTCGTCGTGGATGATGGACTGCAGGTGGTCGGTCGCGCCGGCGTGTGAGCGGTCCAGGAGATCCTGCAGCGCGGCTATCTCGGCGTCCGTCTCGTCCATGCCGGCATCCTCTCAGGACCCGCCGACGACCTCTCTTGCGTTATCTCACACATGAGATACCGTGACCTGGTGACTGACGACTACAAGGGCCGGATCGGAAACCTCATCCGCGACGCGCGCAAGCACCGCGGGCTCACCCAGCAGCAGCTGGCCGAGCGGTTGGCCACCAGTCAGAGTGCCGTCAACCGGATCGAGAAGGGCCACCAGAACCTCTCCCTCGAGATGCTGGCCCGCATCGGCGCAGCGCTCGACTCCGAGATCGTCGCGCTGGGGGCCGGCCCCGTGCACCTCCGGGTGACAGGTCCGACGACCCTGTCGGGGTCCATCGAGGTGAAGACGTCGAAGAACGCCGGCGTCGCCCTGCTCTGCGCCTCGCTGCTCAACCGGGGCCGCACGATCCTGCGCAGCGTCGCGCGGATCGAGGAGGTCAACCGCCTGCTGGAGGTGCTCGGCAGCCTCGGCGTGTCGACCCGCTGGATCAACGACGACAACGACCTCGAGATCGTGCCGCCGCGTGAGCTCGACCTGAGCCGGATCGACGAGGAGGCCGCGCGCCGTACCCGCTCGGTGATCATGTTCCTCGGTCCTCTGCTCCACCGCGCCGACACCTTCGACCTGCCCTACGCCGGTGGTTGCAATCTCGGCACCCGCACCGTCGAGCCCCACATGGCCGCGCTGCGGCCGTTCGGCCTGGAGGTCAAGGCCAGCGACGGCTCCTACCACGCGCGGGTCAACCCGGTCATCGAGCCGACCCGGCCGATCGTGCTCACCGAACGCGGCGACACCGTCACCGAGAACGCCCTGATGGCCGCCGCCCTGCACCCCGGCACCACGATCATCCGCAACGCCTCGTCCAACTACATGGTCCAGGACCTCTGCTTCTTCCTGCAGAAGCTCGGCGTCGAGGTCGCGGGCGTCGGTACGACGACCCTCACCGTCACCGGCCTGCGCGAGATCAACGTCGACGTCGACTACGCCCCCAGCGAGGACCCCATCGAGGCGATGTCACTGCTCGCCGCAGCGATCGTCACCGAGTCCGAGATCACCATCCAGCGCGTGCCCATCGAGTTCCTCGAGATCGAGCTGGCCACCCTGGAGGAGATGGGCTTCAAGTACGTCCTCTCCGAGGAGTACGTCGCCCGCAACGAGCACACCCGCCTCGTCGACATCACCACCAAGCGGTCCCTCCTCCACGCACCTCTGGACAAGATCCACCCGATGCCGTTCCCCGGCCTCAACATCGACAACCTGCCGTTCTTCGCGGTGATCGCCGCCGCCGCCACCGGCCAGACCCTCCTGCACGACTGGGTCTACGAGAACCGCGCCATCTACCTGGTCGAGCTCAACAAGCTCGGCGGCGACGTCAAGCTCCTCGATCCTCACCGGGTGATGATCGAGGGCCCCACCCACTGGTCGGGCGCCGAGGTGGTCTGCCCGCCGGCCCTGCGCCCCGCCGTCGTCATCCTGCTGGCCATGCTGGCGTCCAAGGGCACCTCGGTGCTCCGGTCGACCTACGTCATCCACCGCGGCTACGAGGACCTCGCCGAGCGACTCAACCAGCTCGGCGCCAACATCGAGCCGTTCCGTGACATTTAGCCCTCCGCTGCGCTTCGGGCTGTGTCCGGCGCGCCATGAGGTCGCTCCTTCCTCCTCGCTGGCTCGCTAGCGCTCGCCTCGCTCGTCGTGCAGGAGCGACCGCGCGCCGGACGGACCGCTGGTGGAGGAGGGCCGTCAGGCCCGTCACGAAACCACTGTGCGCGCAGACGGGCCATATCCCCAGGCCGTTCCCGGCCCTAGAGTCTGGGGAGGCCGGGCCGCTCGGGAGGGAGCGGGGCACGGAGGGCGGCATGCAGGACTCCACACGCACCGAGGTGTCGCCGGGAACCCGGCTCGACGGGTTCGTCTCCTACTCGCGCCGGGACGCGACCACGGTGCTCCCGCTGATCGAGGAGGCTGAGCGTCGCGGGCGCTCGCTCTGGGTCGACGCCGACGACATTCCCGCCGGCACGCCGTGGCGCGAGGAGCTCGGCAGCGGGATCGAGGCGGCCGACTCGTTCCTGGCTTGCCTGAGCGACCACTGGCTGGCCTCCACCGAGTGCAGGAAGGAGTACGACCAAGCCGTCGACCTCGGCAAGCGGCTGGTGCCGGTCGTGGTGGGCGAGCTCGACACCGGCGCCGTACCCGCTCCTCTCGCGGTGCTGCAGTGGGTGCAAGCGCGCGACCGCGACACAGCGGAGATCCTCGCGGCGGTCTTCTCAGCCATCGACGTCGACCAGGCGCGGGTCCGCGAGCACACGCACTGGCTCGCGCTCGCGCTGCGCTGGGAGCGCCGCGGCCAGAACCGTTCGCTGCTCGTGCGCGGGCAGGAGCTGCGGTCCGCGGAGGACTGGCTGGGCCAGCCGGGCGCCAACCCCGCTCCGACGCCCTTGCAGACGCAGTTCGTGACGGCCAGCAGGCGCGCCGAGCGCGCTCGCCTGCGCAAGCTGCTCGCGGTCGCGCTCGCGGCCGTGCTCGTGACCGCGGTGCTCGCGGTCGTTGCGGTGGTGCAGCGCGGCGAGGCGGTCACCCAGCGCAAGATCGCCGAGGAGCAGCGCGCCGAGGCGATCCGGCAGCGCGACACGGCGCGGTCGCGTCAGCTGGCCGCGGTGGCCCTCGCCCAGGTCGACGCGGATCCCGAGCGGGCGCTGCTGATCGCCCGGGTCGCCTGGTCGACCTCACCGACAGACGAGGCCCTGGCCGCCTTGCGTACGACGGTCGCCTCGTCGTACGCCCGCGCCACCCACCACGCACACGAAGAGTCGGTGTCCGGCCTGGCCTGGCTGGGCGAGAGCGCGGTGGTGTCCCTCGGGCTCGACGGACGGCTCCAGGTCACCGACGCGACGGACGGCTCGAGTATCGGCGAGGTATCGCTGGCGCCGGGCAAGCCGCAGTACCTGGCCGCGACGCCTTCCGGCGACCACGGTCTGGCCATGACGCGCTCGGGGACAGTGTGGGAGTGGCACCTGGACCCCGACGGCCGGCCGGAGCAGACACCTGCCGTGGTCCGGAGGGACGGGACGGCCGTGGTCGGCTCCCCGAGCGACGACATGCTGCTGGCGGTCGGTGCGGACGGCACGGCGACCGTGCTCGCCGAGGGCCGGTCCAGCGAGCTGGACCTCCTCCCCCGGACCTCCACCGAGACCGTCGCCGAGGCCGCCGCGGCAGGCGGCGTCATCGCCGTCGGCACCACCAGCGGGGAGGTGTACGTCGTCCGCGACGGAGCGGTGCCCGACCTGCTCACCACCATGCCTTCACAGGTGGCGTCGCTCCAGCTCACCCCGGACGGGGAGAGGCTCCTCGTCACGGCGTTCACCGGCTCGGTCGTCGTGGTCGACACGCGGTCGGGCAAGGTCGTGGCCGAGCCCAGCGACTTCGCCTACAGCGCGGCCATGGACGAGACCGGGCAGCTCGTCGTGACCACGGACATCAACGGTGTCGTCACCCTGACGGGCGGAGCGGAGGATCTGGTGCTGTCGTCGGGCGGCGGGCTCTACGTCGCAGCCGACTTCTCCGACGACGGCTCGCTGGTGGCCGCGGCATCCCTCACCGCTGGGGCCAAGGTGTGGCGTACGTCCGACGGCGCCGCGGTGGCCAGCCTCCTCGGCAGCTCGCGCGACGTGCAGGAGGTGGCGTTCGCAACCGATGACCGGATCGCGACCGGGCACGGCGACGGCGACGTGCGGGTCTGGCAGCTGCCACCGCAGCCCGTCCCCATCGCTCCCCCCAACGCCGAGCTGGCCATCGGCGGCGTCGACGACGTGGCCCTCAGCCCCGACGGGAAACTGCTGGCGGTCGCCCGCACGTTCGTGGACTTCTTCGAGATGCCCTCTCGGACCGAGGTCGACCCGGCGGGCTGCGCGGCTCCCCCGCTCGGCGACGGATGCTTGGGCGGCGACATCTTCCTCGAGCTGGGCAGCGCTCCGTCGAGCGTCGCCTTCGACGCGTCGGGCGGGCTGCTGGCCGTCGCCAGCGATTCCGGGGCCCTGGACCTCTGGGATCTCGGGGAGGGCCGCCTGATCTCGAGTGCCCCGGACACGAAGAAGGACACGAAGAACGGCACGAAGTTCCTCTACGTCAACGACGTCGCCTTCGGACCCGACGGGTCCTGGGTCGCCGAGGCCGCCGGGGACGGCCTGCACGTCATCCGCGTCAGCGACGGCCAGGTGGTCGGCGGCGGCTCCGGACCGATCGTCAACGCGGTCGTCGTACTGGCCGACGGGACCATCGTGAGCGCTGACGACCGCGGCCGGGTCGACACCTGGCAGCCGGACGCGGTCAGCGGTGAGCGCCTCGTCGACCTGCGGGACAACGTCTACGACGCGGACGCCGACCCCACCGGCGCCACGGTGGCAATGGCCATGGAGAACGCCGTGAAGCTGGTGCCGCTCGACGGCGAGCACAAGATCACCACGCTGCAGGCCGGCACGGGCATCGTCTCGGCGGTCGCGTTCACGGGCGACGGGCAGTTCGTGCTCGCCGCCGGCCAGGACGGCGAGGTCCGCGCCTGGGACGCAGCGACCGGTCAGCTGGCGACCCGCATCCGGGGTGGTGGAGGCGGGATCACGGCCCTCGCCGTCGACCGCACGGGAGCAACCGTCGTGGCGGGGAGTCAGACCGGCACCTACGAGCTGCGCTGCGAGGTCTGCGTACCTGTTGACGACCTCGTCGAGCTGGCGGACCAGCGGGTGACGCGCGAGCTCACCGACGACGAGCGGGAGCGGTTCCTGGGCGAGTGACCGGCCTCAGCTGAACAGGGTCTCCACCCAGGCCCGCGCGTGGACCTTGGAGGTGCGGGGCTTCTCCATGTCGGCGGTGATCCGCGGGATCGGCATGGTGCCCTGGCTGGCGAGGCGGTGCCAGTCGGTCTCGGACTCGACGAGGGAGCCCAGGTCGATCCGGGCGAGGAACACACCGTGGCCCTCAGGGCAGGAGTGGAGTGCCCGGAACCGAGCGGGCGTGCGGCCATCTCGGTGCCGCACTGCGGGACGGGAGAAGACGCCTTCGGTGTCCATGCCCCTGACCTTAGTGCGCGGGACCATACTGCTGCCGTGGCCACGCCCCGGACCGGCTTCGCGTATCTCGACGCGGCCCTCGACCAGCCCGCTGACCAACCTCCCGGCGTTCTCGCGTTCGCCCACCGCGGCGGCGCCTTCCACCCCGAGATCGAGGGGTTGGAGAACACCCTGCAGGCGTTCCAGCACGCCGTCGACCTCGGCTACGACTACCTCGAGACCGACGTCCACCTGACCAAGGACGGCGTGCTGCTCGCCTTCCACGACACGGTCCTCGACCGCGTCACCGACACGACCGGGAGGATCGTCGAGAGCACGTACGCCGAGGTGCAGCGCGCGCTCATCAAGGGCTCCGACCGGGTGCCCACGCTGGCCGACCTCTTCGACGCGTTCCCCGAGGCACGCTTCAACATCGACCTCAAGGCGCCGGCTGCCGTCGCGCCCCTCGCACGCTTCCTCGACGAGCGCGAGGCCTGGGACCGGGTCTGTGTGGGCTCGTTCTCCGGCCGCCGGCTGCGCCGGTTCCGCCGCCTCACCGGAGGGCGGGTCGCCACCTCGGCATCGCCGGGCGAGGTCGCGGCGTACCGGGTGCTCCCCGCACGCGTCGCCCGCCTGCTCACCCGCGGCCGGCCCCGAGTCCTCCAGGTCCCCCACAAGCGCGGGCCCCTCACCATCGTCACCCCCGGTCTCGTACGACGTGCGCACCGGGCCGGCGTGCACGTGCACGTCTGGACCATCGACGACCCCGACGAGATGAGGGCTCTCCTGGACCGTGGTGTCGATGGCCTGATGACAGACCGGACGGACATACTCAGGGCGGTGCTCACCGAGAGCGGCCGATGGAGGACACGCTGATGACCACTGGCCCGTCCGATCCTGCACAGGGGATCGCCGACCTCCGGCCGCTCTGGCGATCGAAGGACCAGAAGGCGTGGTACTGGTACGACTGGGCGAACTCGGCGTTCTACACCACCGTGCTCTCGGTGCTGTTCGCGCCGTACATGATCACCGTCGCAGGGAAGGCGGCCGGCTGCGCCGACCCCGACGACACGTGCAGCAAGACGGTCAGCCTGCTCGGGCTCGACGTCGCCGCCGGGTCGCTCCCCTTCTACCTCACGAGCGTTGCGACCATCACCAGCGCCTTGGTGCTGCCCGTCGTCGGTGCGTTCGTGGACCGGTCGGCGCGCAAGAAGTGGCACATGGGCAGCTACGCCTGGGCGGGGGCGTTCTTCTGCGCGCTGTTGTTCTTCATGCAGGGCGAGAGCTGGCAGCTCGGTGCCGCGGCAATCTTCCTGGCGAGCATTCTCGGCGGCTGCTCGCTGGTCAGCTACTACGCGATCCTGGTCGACATCTCCACCGAGGACGAGCGCGACCACGTCTCCTCACGCGGCTGGGCCTTCGGCTACCTCGGCGGCGGCATCCTGCTGGCGCTCAACCTGGTGGTCTACCTCGGGCACGACACGTTCGGCCTGGGCGAGGAGATGGCCGTGCGGCTCTCGCTGCTGTCGGCGGCCGTCTGGTGGGCCGGCTTCACGATCATCCCGATGGTCCGATTGAGGAACTACGCTCCGCAGAACCTGGTCGCAGCCGAGGGCACGCTGTTCCAGCGCAGCTTCGGTCAGCTCTTCACCACGCTGAAGGAGATGCGTGGGTTCCCGATGACGCTGACCTTCCTGGTCGCCTACCTGTTCTACAACGACGGCATCCAGACGGTGATCTACGCCGCCTCGACCTATGGGTCCAAGCAGCTCAAGTTCGACCAGAGCGTGCTCATCGCCACCATCTTGCTCATCCAGTTCGTGGCGTTCGGCGGCGCGCTCTTCTTCGGACGCCTGGCGGCTCGCTACGGCGCCTACCGCTCCATCCTGTGGGGCTGTTACGCCTGGATGGCCATCGTGGTCTTCGCGCTGTTCCTGCCCGAGAAGAACGTGCCGCTGTTCCTGGCCGTCGCCATCGCCATCGGCATCGTGCTCGGCGGCACCCAGGCACTGTCCCGGTCGTTCTTCAGCCTGCTCATCCCCCGCGGCCGCGAGGGCGAGTACTTCGCCCTCTACAACGCCGCCGAGCGCGGCACGTCGTGGTTCGGCACCCTGCTGTTCGGCGTGGTCTTCCAGCTCACCGACTCCTACCGCCCGGCCATCGTGGCGCTGATCATCTTCTTCATCCTCGGTGCGTTCTTCCTGCTGCGTCTCGACCCGGCCCGCGGCATCCGCGAGGCCGGGAACACTGTGCCTCAGGTGGTGTGACAGCTGGTGTGACACCGAGCGACAGTGCCCAAGGTCACGGTCGTGTGACGTCGTCCTCACGAGTCGGGGGAACGAAGCCAGGCACGGTAGCGTTGGCAAAGGTAAAGCCCGAGACGACGCGCGTCCGGATGAACCGAACCGGCTCGCCGTACGTCTCACCCACGGGGGAACAGGAAGGACGGTGGCCAAGTGGCTGAGCGCACACTTCGAGGGGCGCGCCTAGGAGGCCAGAGCTTCGAGGACGAGCGCGGCATCGAGTTCGCCGCCCGCCAGCAGGTCGGTTACCTGTGCTCGCGAGGACACTCCTTCGAGATCACCATGTCGGTCGAGGCCGACGTCCCTGCGGTCTGGGAGTGCCCCCGTTGCGGGGCCGAGGGTCTGAGCACGTCCGGCATCGAGCCCGAGGTGAAAGTCGAGAAGCCGGCGCGCACCCACTGGGACATGCTGCTCGAGCGGCGCTCGGAGAAGGAGCTCGAGGACATCCTCAAGGAGCGGCTCGAACTGCTCCGCGGCGGCGAGATCGGCCCGGCACACCTCCACCGAGCAACCCAGAAGCGCCGCCCGACGAGCGCCAAGAAGCGCGTCAAGTCCGCCTGATCACTCCTCGACGACCTCGCCCCGGATGACCGGTCCACCCGGCCCCGGGCGGGGTCCCTGTCGTCCGTCCACCCGTACGTCGATCAGGCCGGCCGCGAGCCGCTTGCTCACCACTTTCGTGAGCAGCCGACGGGCCACCGGTCGCGTGAAGGGCAGGATCAGCAGGATGCCGAGGCCGTCGGTGACGAACCCGGGGCTGAGCATCAGCGTCCCGCCGACGAGGATCAGCGCACCGTCGGCCAGCTCCTTGGCGGGCATCTGTCCGCTGTTGAGCGCGGTCGTCAGCGCCAGCCACGCGCGACGACCCTCACGCCGGATCAGCCAGCCGCCCAGGATGCTGTCGGCGATGAGCAGCAGGATCGTCCACCAGGGCCCGATCACCTGGCCGACCTGGATCAGCACATAGATCTCGACCAGCGGCACCACCACGAAGGCGAGCACCAGCAGCCAGGTGACCCAGCGGCGGCGCCGCCTCGGTGTCCGGGGCCCGATCATTGCCGGCGACCTCTCTTCTAGGTGCGGCGGAGCTTCCGCCGTGCTTGCCGGGCCCGCTCGCGCAGGCCCCACTTGGTGATCGACTTCAGCGACTCGACGGCGACGTCCCGGCTCATCTTCGAGTCGCCGCGTTCCCGTTCGATGAACTCGATCGGGACCTCGACCACCTTCAAACCGGCCTGGAGCGTGCGGTAGGCCATGTCGGTCTGGAAGACGTAGCCCGTGCTGTGCACCGAGTCGATGTCGATCTTCTCCAGTGTGGCGCGGCGGAACAACCGGAAGCCGGCGGTGGCGTCGCGCACGTGGATGCCGAGCAGCAGCCGTACGTAGAGGTTCCCGCCGCGCGACAGCGCTTCGCGCGACTTCGGCCAGTTGACGATGGAGCCGCCCGGAACCCAGCGCGACCCGATGACGAGGTCGGCAGTCCGGATGGCGTCGAGCAGCCGGTCCAGCTGCTCGGGCTGGTGGGAGCCGTCGGCGTCCATCTCGCCGATCACGTCGTAGCCGGCGTCGAGGGCGACCCGGAAGCCGGCTCGGTAGGCCGCACCCAGGCCGGCCTTCTGCGTGCGGTGCACGACCTTGACGTGCGGGTCGGCTGCCGCCAGCTCGTCGGCGATGCGGCCGGTGCCGTCGGGAGAGCCGTCGTCGACCACCAGCACGTCGAGCTCGGGCTGGGCCGCACGGACCCGGCCGACGATCCACGCAAGGTTCTCGGCCTCGTTGTAGGTCGGGACCACCATCACGACACGGCCGAGGTCGCCCCAGCTCATGATCGGCTCATGATCGGCTCGTGGGCGGGCTCATGGTGCGGTCCTGTCGGTCATCGGGAGGCGGCGGCGAGGTCGCGGTCGGAGTGGTCGGGGGGCTCGAGCGTGCGGTCGGGACTGCCCGACTCGCGGCGCCGAGGATAGCCGAGCAAGGCCACCGCGAGGGCCAGAACCGTCAACGGACCGGCAAGCCGGCCGACCCAGTGACCCACCCTCGTGCCGGGCGTGATCGAGGAGTCGAGGGTGACCTCGGCGTCGACGACGGCGGTGGTCCGCGGGTCGGCCGAGGCGATCACTGCGCCGTCGGGGCCGATGATGCCCGTGCGCCCGTTGACCGACGCCACGACCAGCGCCCGCCCGAGCTCGAGCGCACGCACCCGGGAGATCTCGAACTGCTGCTCGATCTGCGCGGTGTGGATGAACATCGCGTTGCTCGTCTGCACGACGACCAGCTGGGCGCCGTGGTCGACCTGGTCGTAGAGCCCGTCGTCGTAGGCGACGTCGAAGCAGATCGCGTCGGCCACCAGCGCTCCGCCCACGCGCAGGGGCTCCTCGCGGGTGCCGCTGAGCATGTCTCGCGGGATCATGTCGAGCTTGCCGAAGCTGTCGCCGAAGACGTTGCGCCACGGGATGTACTCGCCGAACGGCACCGGGTGACGCTTGGTGTAGCGGTCGCCGGCGCCGAGGACGGGGTCCCACACGATGCCCTGGTTCATCACGTGGTCGGGGCCGGCGTCGACCATGGCCCCGACCAGGATCGGTACGCCGATCGCCGCCGCCGCCGTCTGCACGCCGGTCCGCGTCTGGGCGTCGCGGAACGGGTCGACCGCGGTGGAGTTCTCCGGCCACAGCACGAAGTCGGGACGTGGCCGCTCCCCCGCCTCGACCTCGGCCGCGAGGTCGACGCGTGGCCTGGACGTGGTTGTCGGTCACCTGGCGGAAGTCGGCCAGCACGTCGGTGCCGTCGCCCGGCACGTCGCCCTGCACCGAGGCGACCCTGCACGGAGCCGTCGGGCGAGGGCTCCCAGGGCTGTAGTGCGGGAGCCAGCAGGACGACACCGGTGGCGACCAGGCCGGCTCCGGCCACCAGCCGGCGGATGTCGCCCAGGACGAGGGCAGCGAGCCAGGCCCCCGCCAGCGCGAGCAGCAGGCTGACACCGGTGGCCCCGACGTACGCGAGCGCCGGCGCCGCGGGGGTGTCGACCACCGCGAAGGCCAGCCGCCCCCACGGCATGCCGCTGAACGGCCACCCGCTGCGCAGCACCTCCATCGCGGTCCACGCCACGGCCACCCAGAGCGGCCAGACGGGCAGGCGCCGGAGGAGCGGCACGGCCGACCCCAGCAGGCCGTAGAACAGCGCCTCCAGCCCGCTGAGGGCCACCCAGGCGTAGACGTCGACCTCGCGCATCCACCACATCAGGACGTAGCAGTAGCCGACGCCGAAGGCGAGCCCCGGCACCCAGGCGCGGCGGGGGGTCATCCCCGCGGTGATCACGACGTACGCCGCCACGGCGACGGGCAGCACCCAGAAGAAGCCGACGGGCGGGGCCGAGAGGCTCAGCGCGACGCCGGCCAGACCGGCGAGCAGCGTCCGCAGGAGCACGGAGCAAGGGTACGGCGGGCGCGCAGCCGGTGGTTTCGTGACAGGCGCTAGCGCGCCTCGTCCTCAACCACCGGGGGTTGGGTCCGAGCGCGCCAGGCCGTCTGGACTGACGAGCGAGGCGAGCGCAGCGAGCCAGCGAGGAGGGAAGACGGCTGCCGCATGCGCGCGTCGGACAGCCGAGCGAAGCGAGGCGCAAATCAGCACTGCAGGGCCCGGGAGAGGCAGCTGACCCTTCGGACCGACCCTTCCGCGACCGGTTGCCGCGTGCGGGAAGTTGTCTAGCGAGCCAGGCCTCTCCCGGATCCACCCATCGTGGGGCGGGACCGACCTCCGCGAACCATGTCGGACTGGTGGGTGGCGCCCCCACCATCCGACTCGGCCACTCGGACGTCGGTCCGCCGACACGATCTGCATGGGCGAACGAGGAGAGAGACTTGTTCCTCGACGGGCGGGTGTCAACCTGTCGCTGACCTGCGGGAACGCGAGAACTCGCAGGTCAGATGTGGTCGTCCTGTCACCAGAAGTTCATCGAAAATCTCACCGCTCGGCGTGTCGGGTGGCGACACGCCGAGGGACTGGATCAGACCAGTTCCTGCTCGATGTCGAGGTTCAGGGGACGACGACGACACCCGTCGCCGACGGTGGCGAGGAGCGGCTCGTCGAGCATGCGCCGCGGCGCCGGGTGCGTCGTCGGTCGCGGCGCCGCGGGCGACCACGTGGACGGTGAAGTCGAGGGTGCGCGAACGGGTGCCGACGCGGGTGATCTCGCAGACGATCTCGAGGACGTCGCCGGCGCGCACGGGCTGCTTGAACTGGACGTCGGAGTAGGACGCGAAGAGGCCCTCGTCGCCGTCGGTGAGGATGCACATCTCGGTCGCCACGTCGCCGAACAGCCCGAGGCTGTAGGCACCGTCGACCAGGTTGCCGGCGTAGTGGGCGTGCGAGTAGGGGACGTAGCGGCGGTGCACCACGCGGGTGCCGACTTCGGCGCCTGCGCCGGTCGACTGTCGAGGCCATCACGAAGCCTTCCGGTTGACGAGCCGGTGGACGAGGTACGACGCGACCTCGCCGGGCGTCGTACCGCGGGTGAAGACGCGGTCGACGCCGAGCTCGGTCGCCATGGTCTCGTCGAAGCGGGGGCCGCCGACGATCAGCAGCGGTCGCTTCTCCTCGGGGTAGGACTCGCGGAAGGCGGCCGACATCTCGCGGGTGTTGAGCAGGTGGGCGTCGCGCTGGGTGACGACCTGGGAGACGAGGACGGCGTCGGCCTTCTCCTCGCGGGCGCGCTCGACGAGCTGGGGCACGGAGACCTGGGCGCCGAGGTTCACCACCTTGAGCTCGCGGTAGTACTCCAGGCCCTTCTCGCCGGCGAACCCCTTGATGTTGAGGATCGCGTCGATGCCGACCGTGTGGGCGTCGGTGCCGATGCAGCCGCCGACGACGACCAGGCGGCGCCGCAGCGCGCTCTTGATCGCGGAGTTGGCCTCCTTGGGCGTCAGCAGCGGGTAGTCGCGCTCGACGACCTCGACGGTGCTGGGGTCGACCAGGTGGTTCACGCGGCCGTAGACGACGAAGAAGGTGAAGCCCTCCCCCATCGGCTTGGCGTGCACGACCAGGGCGGGGTCCATGCCCATCTTGTTGGCGAGCTGGACGGCGGCGCCCTCGGCGACCTTGGAGTGCTCGATCGGCAGGGTGAAGGAGAGCTGCACCATCCCGTCGCCGGTGGTGTCGCCGTACGGGCGGATCGGGCCTCGACTTCTTGACTCGCTCGCCCTCCAGGATCTCGGACGCCGGGTTGTAGTAGTCACGCGCCTTGCGGGCCACGCCCTCGAGGCCGCGGCCCTTGTCGGCGGGCCGCTTCATCAGGCCGAAGGTGCCGTCGGCGATGGCGGCGAGCAGCGGCGGGTCGCCGGCGGAGTCGGTGTCGTCCTTGATGGTCTGCAGCAGGTCGATGCTCTCGCCGAGCACCTCGCGGGCGCGGTTGGCGATGAAGCCGTCGGGCGCGGGCCGGAAGTCCTCGTGCAGGTTGCCGGCGGCGTTCATCACGTAGCGGACGTTCTGCAGCGCCAGGTCGCGGTCGGAGATCCAGGGCGTGACGACGGCCTCGGTCATCATGCCGACGAGCAGGATGCCCTGGCCGGTCAGCGCCCCGACGAGGTTGAAGAAGCCGTCGAGCAGGAAGCCCTTGAAGATGTCGCCGGTCATGTGGCGGGTCGGCGGCATCCACTTCAGCGGCGCGTCGGGGAACAGCTCGCGGGCCAGCATCGCGTGGGCGAGCTCGAGGCGGAACGAGTCGGGGACGTCGGGGTCGATCTCGAAGGCGTGGCCGAGGCCGAGCTGCCAGTCCTCGAGGCCGGCCTCCTTGGCGAAGTACTCGTTGAGGAGCTGGCTGACCGTGACCGTGTGGGCGGCCTCGATGGCGTCGGCGGTGGTGAGGTAGTTGTCCTCGCCGGTGTTGATGATGATGCCGGCGCGGGCGTGGACCTGGCGGCTGAAGCGCTGGTCGACGAACGTGCGGATCGGGTTGATGTCGCGGAAGAGGATCCCGTACATCGAGTCGTTGAGCATCATGTCGAGCCGCTGGAGCCCGGCCAGGGCGGCGATCTCGGGCATGCAGAGGCCCGAGGCGTAGTTGGTCAGCCGGACGTAGCGGCCGAGCTCCTCGACTGGTCTCGTCGAGCGCCGCCCGCATCAGGCGGAAGTTCTCCTGGGTGGCGTAGGTGCCGGCGAAGCCCTCGCGGGTGGCGCCCTCGGGCACGAAGTCGAGCAGCGACTGCCCGGTCGAGCGGATCACCGCGATGACGTCGGCGCCCTCGCGGGCGGCGGCCTGGGCCTGCGGGATGTCCTCGTAGATGTCGCCGGTCGCGACGATCAGGTAGATCCACGGCTTGCGCGGGGCGTCGCCGATCTTCTTGATCATCCGCTCGCGCTCGCGGCGGTTGGCGTCGATGCGCTTGATGCCGGCGCCGACGGCCTTCTTGGCGTCGCGGCCGGCGGCGGTGGCGTCCTTGCCGTCGGGCAGCTCGAAGCGTGATCGATGCCGGCGCTGGCCTTCTGGGCCAGGGTGAGCAGGTCGTCGGCGTGGCCGCGGCGCAGCGCGTGCCAGACCGGGCAGGGCGACGCCGTGCTCGAGGCCGACGTCGGCGCGGACCACGTCGAGCAGCCGGTTGACCCACGGCGTGCCGTCGGGGTCGGCGCCGGCGAGGCCGGCCATCCGCAGCGTGGCCCGCTCGACGGAGACGGTGGTGTGCTGCTGGGCGAGCTTGACGATCGGCCGCCCGACCTGGCGCGCGAGCGTGCGCGCGCGGCGTACGTCGGCCTTGTCGAGACCCAGCCTGCTGGTGGTCGCCATCACAACCTCCGCTCGAAGAGCCCGCGGACGCCGGCGTCGGCGCGCAGCAGCTCCAGAGCGTACGCCGCGTGGCCGGGCGTGTAGCCGTTGCCGACGAGCATCTGCACGTCGGCGGCGAGGCCCTCGGCGCCGAGCGCGGCGGCCGAGAACGAGGTGGCCATGGAGAAGAAGATGACGGTGCCGCCGCTCGGCCGTGGCCAGGATGGCGCCGCCCTCGCAGCCGGGGACGTCGACGCAGACGACGGTGACGTCGGCCGGGCCGCCCGGCCGGCGGTGACCGCGTCGCGCAGGGCGATCGGGTCGCGGGCGTCGGCGATGACGACCTCGTCGGCGAGGCCGGCGTCCGCGAGCAGCTTGCGCTCCTCCTCGGTCGGCACGACGCCGATGGTGCGCCCGGCGCCGGCGTCGCGGGCGGCGGCGAGGCTGAGCGAGCCGGACTTGCCGGCGCCGCCGATGACGGCGACGACGGGCCCGGCTGCGTCGTACGTACTGCGCCACGATCCGCTTGGTCATCGCCGGCGCGCCGCAGACGTCCATCACCGCGAGGCTGAGCTCGCTGGGCAGGTCGTCGGGGATGACGGCGGCGATCGAGCGGCCGAACAGCACGGCGTACCCGTCGGCGGGGACCTGCTCGGAGCGCGCCGTCCCAGCCGCGCGAGGCCGTCCTCGATGACGAGCGGGGTCAGGGTCAGGGAGACCAGCGTGGCGACGCGGTCGCCGACCTGCAGGCCGAGGGGCGACTCGGGGCCGACCTCCTCGACGGTGCCGACGAGCATGCCGCCGGAGCCGGTCTCGGGGTTCTGCATCTTGCCGCGGGTGGCGACGATGTCGAGCACCTCGCGCGCGCACGGCGTCGCCGTCGCCGTCGTGCTTGCGCTCGAGCTGGCGGAACGACGCGGCGTCGAGGTTGAGGCGCTCGACGCGGATGCGGACCTCGTCGGGCCACAGCTCGCTGCGGGTGTCGAGCCGCTGGGCGGCCTGCGGCAGGACCACCGCGCTCGTCGAGGACCCGGTGCAACCCGGTCGGATCGCTGGCATCGCACGGGCAGTCTCCTCCATGAATACTCGCGTTGACAGGACAATTTCCGGCTGTGGCTTGGACAGACCGGAGATCGTCCGCCTACAGTGGCACAGTGAGCATCGAGACGTCCATCGCGGCTGACACCAGCCAGTTCACGGGCCAGCCCTACCCCTACCGCGCGTCGAGCTGGTCGAGCCCGACTGGACCCGCTTCCCCGGCTGGAAGGACGTCACCACCGAGGAGTGGGAGTCCGTCCAGTGGCAGCGCGCCCACTGCGTGAAGAACATCAAGCAGCTGCGCGAGCTGCTCGGCGACCTCGTCGACGAGCGCTTCTACGCCGACCTCGAGCGCGACCAGGCCGAGCGCGCGACCATGTCGATGCTGGTGCCGCCGCAGATGATGAACACGATGGCGCCGCCGTCGACCGCCGGCCCGGGCTCGCTCACCGAGGCGTTCTACGCCGACCCGATCCGCCAGTACATGATCCCGGTGTTCTCCGACCGGCGTACCGACTGGCCCTCGCACCCGCACGCCACCCGCGACTCGCTGCACGAGCACGACATGTGGGTCGCCGAGGGGCTGACCCACCGCTACCCCACCAAGGTGCTCGCCGAGCTGCTGCCGACCTGCCCGCAGTACTGCGGCCACTGCACCCGCATGGACCTCGTCGGCAACTCCACCGCCGGTCATCGACAAGCTGAAGTTCGTCGTCAAGCCCAACGACCGGCTCGAGTCGATGATGGACTACCTGCGCCGCACCCCGCAGGTGCGCGACGTGGTCGTCTCCGGCGGCGACGTGGCCAACATGCCGTGGCCCCGCCTCGAGGCGTGGCTGACCTCGGCTGCTCGAGATCGAGAACATCCGCGACATCCGGCTCGCCACCAAGGCGCTGATGGGTCTGCCCCAGCACTGGCTGCAGGACGACGTCGTCGCAGGGCATGGCGCGCGTGTCCGTCGATCGCCCGCGTCGCGTGGCGTCTCGATCGCGATCCACACCCACGTCAACCACGCGCAGTCGGTGACGCCGCTGGTCGCCAAGGCCGCCCGGACGATGCTCGACACCGGCATCCGCGACGTACGCAACCAGGGCGTGCATCCTCAACGGCGTCAACGCCGACCCGCACGCGCTGCTCGACCTCTGCTTCGCGCTGCTCGATGGCGCGCAGATCATGCCGTACTACTTCTACATGTGCGACATGATCCCGTTCTCGGAGCACTGGCGGATCTCGGTCGCCGACGCCCAGAAGCTGCAGCACGCGATCATGGGCTACCTGCCCGGGTTCGCGACGCCGCGCATCGTCTGCGACGTCCCGTTCGTCGGCAAGCGCTGGGTCCACCAGCTCGCCGACTACGACACCGAGCGCGGCATCTCGTACTGGACCAAGAACTACCGCACCTCCATCGAGGCCGCCGACCCCGAGGCGCTGCTCGCGGACCTACGAGTACTACGACCCGATCCACACCCTGCCCGCGGCCGGCCAGGAGTGGTGGCAGCAGCACGGCAACCTCGACGAGTCCGCCCTCAAGGCCGCCGAGGTCGCCGAGGCCTCCCGCCGTACCGCCGCCCTCCAGGCCTACTGAGGGTC
>CAWFEZ010000004.1:0-121847 GCA_963814935.1 uncultured Actinomycetota bacterium
GAGGCCGAGGTGTGGGTGGCGCGCAAGGTCGCCAGCATGACCCGATCGGTGCCGCTCGCAAGGATCGACATCGTCGACCGAGCGGTGTCCGCCATCATCGCGACCGAGTCACCGAGCCGGGTGCTGGCCGTCGCCCAGGCCAAGATCATCGAGGCCGACCCGGCCGCCCATGCCGCCAAGGCCGAGGCCGAGCGCCGCCGTCGCTACGTCGCCCTCTCGCAGTCCGACGAGCAGGGTCTGCGCCACGTCATCGCCCGCGTCACGGCGGGCGACGCGGTGTGGGTCGACGCCCTGCTCGAGCGGGTCGCCGACCTCATCGCCCCCGACCACCCCGAGGGCACCACCCGCGACGAGCTGCGCTCGATCGCCTTCGGCTGGCTCGCCCGCCCGGAGGAGCTGCTGGCGCTTCTCCAGGGCCGACGAGGGGTTCGGGCAGAACCCGCGAAGCACGGACGCAAGGCCGTCCTCCACGTCCACCTCCACGAGGCCGCGCTCCGGCCTGACCCCCGGTGTTGCCCGCGTGGAGGGCCTCGGGCCGATGTCACTGGATCAGCTGCGCGAGCTGCTCGGCCACGCCCACGTCACCGTCAGGCCCGTCAAGGACCTCGCCGACCGCGTGCGGCTCTCCTGCTACGAGCACCCCACCGACCTCAAGGAGCGGGTCCGTCTGATCACCGGCGGCGAACGGTTCCCCTACTCCGGCAGCGAGGGCCTCGGTGCCGACTTCGACCATCCCGATCCGTTCCAGCCGGAAGGTCCACCGGGTCAGACCGGCACCCACAACTCCGCGCCTCTCGGCCGTCGACATCATCGCTGGAAGACCCACGCCGGCTACACCAGCCGGCAGTGCGGCGACGGCCGCTACGTCTGGCGCACCCCGCACGGTCGCTACTTCCTGGTCGACCATCGAGGCACACGGTCCGCTCGACCCTGCGCACGGAGCGTTGATCGCCGAGGCTCCCCGCGGGCTCGACGTCTACGTCCCCGACGTTCGGGCTCGAGCTCGTCAGCACTAGAGCTCGCGCCGGTACGGCGGGTCGGCGCCGGGCCGCGACACGGTCACGGCGGCGGCCCGGGTGGCGAAGTCGAGCACGCCCTCGACCTGCGCGCGGGTCATGGCACGGATCGCGTCGACACCGCCGCCGAGCAGGCCGCGAGAGCCCAGCTCGTCGAGCATGGCGGCGCCGAAGGTGTCACCCGCACCGATGGTGTCGGCCACCGTCACCGCGACCCCGGGGGCGGCGACGGCCAGCCCGTCGGCGTACCAGGCCGCCCCGTCGGCGCCGCGGGTGACGACCACTGCGGCCGGGCCCAGGGCGAGCAGGCGCTCGGCCGCGGCGGCCTCGGACTCGCCGGGATACAGCGCCTCGAGGTCCTCGTCGGACGCCTTCACGATGTCGCTCAGCCGCACCGTCTCCTCGACGGTCTTCGCGATGGCAGGGCCGACCCCGGTGACGCTGGGCCGCATGTTGATGTCGTACGACGTGGTGCTCGCGCCCCGCAGCCGCGCCATCAGCGCGCGGACGTCGTCACAGCCGGGCGTGACCACGGCGCCGAGCGAGCAGGCGTGCAACGCCAGCGGCGGGTCGCTCACCTCCACCGGCCCGATCCGCCAGTCGATGTCGAAGGTGTAGCGCGCCGAGCCGTCGGCCTGGAGCGTGGCCAGCGCCGACGACGTCCGCGGTACGACGTGCGGATCGGTGACGAGCCGGACGCCCGACTCGGCCAGGTGGTCGGCGATCAGCCGCCCGTGGTCGTCGTCCGCGAAGCTCGTCACGAAGCCGGTGTCGCGGCCCAGCCGGGCCAGGGCGACGGCGACGTTGGCCGCGCTGCCGCCGGGGAAGGTCTCGGTCGAGCCGTCCTCGCGGTGCACGATGTCGACGAGGGACTCCCCCACCACCAGCACCCAGTCGTGTCGGCCCGACGCTCATGAGCCGTGTCTAGCGGAAGCCGCGTGCCCACGCCACCGGCGTCTCGCCCCGAACGATGAATGGGACGACGAATGGCACGATGGCCCGCATGACCGGCGCGACCGAGACGACCGCGGGTGCACGTTCCCGCGACGTCCAGGTGCGCGTATCGGTCGCGCTCGTCGCTGGCGCTGGCCGTCGAGCACCTGGTGAGGGCCTACTACGTCGACTCGATCCCCGGCGCGATCATCGACCTGGTCCAGCCCCTCCTCGGCATGGAGCCGGCCCTGCTCGCGGTCGGCCTGGCGGCGTGGGCCCCGCTCGCCCTCGTCGTGCTGTTCTGGGGCCGGGAGCGTCACCTGGCCCGGCTCGCGAGCCTGGTGGCGGTCGGGTTCGCGACGTTGGGCTACCTGCGCGGGGTCGTCCTCGAGCGTCTGCTCGACTCCGGCGACGAAGGTGCCGCGCGGGGCTTTCTCCACTGGTCCACCTGGCTGCTGACCGCACTGCTCCCGCTGGGCGCGGCCCTGGCCTGGAGCATCGCCCGCCGGCACGGCACGGGCTGGTGGCCAGGGCTGCTCGTCGCGGCCGTGCTCGCCTCGCTGTTCCGCTGGCTCGACCTCGACGCGTTCGCCGACAGCAACCTTCGCTTCGCGTTCGCCGCGATGGTCTACCACGTGGTCCCGGCCGTCCTCGCCGGGCTGGCCTGCTGGTGGATCGACGTCCGGGAGGCAGCGAGGTGAGGCTCGAACCGGTCGACACCTCCGCGACGGAGCCGCCGTTCGAGCAGCTACGGCGCCAGATCGCGGCCCGGATCGGTTCGGGCGAGCTGCCCGCCGGCACCCGGCTGCCGACCGTCCGGGCGCTGGCGGCCGAGGTCGGTCTCGCGGTCAACACCGTCGCCAGGGTCTACCGCGAGCTCGAGGCCGACGGCGTCGTGGTCACCGAGGGCCGCCGCGGCACCTTCGTCAGCCCGAGCGCGGCGGCGGCCAGGAGCGACGTGCGGTCGGCCGCCGCGTCGTACGTCGCGGCAGCGCGGCGTGCGGGGCTCGGCGTCACCGAGGCCGAGCGCCTGGTCCGGGACCACTGGCCGCGCTGACCGGTCATGGGCATCCGCGCACCCCTTCTCGGCACCCTGGGTGCCGCGGGCGTCGTCGTGCTGGTGCTGCTCGGCCTGGGCAACGCGGTCGTCGCCCTCGACATCGTCCCCCGTGCTCTCGACGAGCTCGTGCTCGACGCGGATGCCGCGCCCCCGGAGTACGCCGTCGTGCCGGCCCAGAGCGGTGACCTCGACGCCGAGCTGACCGCGGCGATCGGCATCTCGGACACGCTGGTCGAGGCCGCTGACGCGGGCTACATCCGCACCTGGCAGGACGCGGAGACCGGCGCCGTGCTGCGGTTGGTCGCTCTCCGGACCAACAACGAACGCGGCGCCGCGAGATCGGGCGAGGAGCTGGGCGAAGCGCTGGTGGACGGCGGCTACGAGGAGTTCGACGTCCCTGACATCGATGGCGCTCGCGGCGCGTCACTCGTCGTCAGCGACGGCGACCAGGAGACGGGCGCCGCCGCGATCTACTTCGACCGCGACCGCTACCTGTTCCTGCTGGCCGGCGGTGCCACCTCCGTCGGCGGCTCCGGTACGACGCCCGAACAGGTCCACGACCAGGTGCTCGACCTGGCCGTCCTGCAGGCCGAGCGCGTGGCTGACGCAGGGCTGTCGCGTCCGGCCGAGGACCGCGGGCTGGCCGAGTCCGTCGGGACCCTGCTCGGCGCGCTGGCCGGGTACCTGCTCATCGTCGGCACGATCGGCTACCTGCGCGACCCGCTGCGACGCAGCCGTGCCCGGTCGACGGAGGCGGCCACGCCGGCAGCCATCGACGTCGCCGAGGAGGCCCAGCGGCAGCGCCTGCGGGCCGCGGGGCTGCTCGCGGGCGAGCTCCTCGCCATCTCGCTTGCGCTGGGCTCGGCGCTGCCGGGGGTCGCGGCCAGCGCGCGCCTCGCCCTGCTCGCCGTGGCGGTCGCGCTGGGAGCTGGCGGTGTTCCTGCTCCGGCGCAGCGCGCGGCCGAGCGTCGCGTCCGCGAGGTGGACCAGCCCCGGCTCGGCCGTGCTCGGGCTCGTCGCGGTGGGCGTCGTGCTGCTCGGCGCGGGCATGCTCCTCCTCGCCGCCGCCACGCCGGGGCGCGCGTCCGGCTTCTCGGGAAGCGCGGTCTGCTTCCTCGCCGCCGGCGGCATCATCCACCGCTTCGCCCAGCGCCTGGGTCGGCGGGGCGCGCACGACCTGCTCGCCCGTGACCAGCGGCCCCCGGTGCTGTTCCTGCGCTCGTTCGGCGACGACCGCCTGCGGATCCGCACGGCCGCGCTCGGACGGCCGTCACTGCTCGGGCGGCTCAGCCCCAACCGCTTCGACTCCTTCGAGGAGGTGCTGACCCGTCATCTCGGGCGCTACGGCCCCGTGGTCGCGATCAACCCGCCCGGCACCCGGCTCGCGCCGCTCGGCGCGGCACGCGCCACCATCCCGCACGACCAGTGGCAGGCCCAGGTGCACGCCTGGATGGACGCGGCGCGGCTCGTCGTCATCGGCTCGCCACCGAGCGATCCGACGCCGGGGCTGCTGTGGGAGCTCGAGCAGGTGCCGAACCGCGGCCTCTGGGACCGCCTGGTCGTGGTCTGCCCGCCGCTCGCACCGGCCGGGCTGCGCCAGCGGTGGGCCCGGCTCGCCGCGGCCGCGCAGGACCGCCCGGCGCTCGCGCCGTACGCGCTGCGGCTCCCCGACGAGCCCGGCCGGGTGCTCGCCCTGGTGGCCCGCGGTGGCCAGTGGCTGGCCGCGACGGGCGAGCGGCGCGACGAGTGGAGCTACGCGGCCGCCCTGCAGACAGCCGTGGAGACGCCGACGGGCCCGCCACCTCGAGGGTGACGGGCCCGTTCGGAATCGATCGGCTCTCAGCCAGCCTTGACGAAGCCGGCGTTCTCGGCGGCTTCCTCGGTCTTGAACCAGACCTCGGCGATGGTCTGGTCGTACCACTGGGAGTCCGGCGTGTGGTACTTGCCGGAGTCCTTGTTGCCCTTGATCGTGAACTCCTCCGACGGCGCGGCACCGTCCTCGAGCGCCTCGGCGACGTCGTCACCGAACTCGAGGTCGGCGAACCCGGCCGAGGTCTCCTCCGCGTCGGCGACGGTCTCCTCGCCGACGTTGGTTCGCTCCTCGGTGACCTCCTCGCCGGGCCTCGGCCTTCGGCGGGCCTGGCGGCGGCCTTCTTGGCCGCGGTCTTCTTGGCGGCCGGCTGGTAGGCCTCCTGCACCAGCTCGATCACGGCCATCGGGGCGTTGTCGCCCTTGCGGGGGCCGATCTTGGTGATGCGGGTGTAGCCGCCCGGACGCTCGGCCATCTTCGGCCCGATCTCGGTGAACAGCACGTGCACGACCGACTTGTCGCGGATGGTCTTGAGGACCTCGCGACGGTTGTGCAAGTCGCCCTTCTTGGCCTTGGTGATCAGCTTCTCCGCGACCGGTCGCAGCGTGCGCGCCCGGCTCTCGGTCGTGGTGATCTTGCCGTGCTCGAACAGCGCGGTCGCCAGGTTGGCCAGGATGTGGCGCTGGTGGGAGGCGCTGCCGCCGAGGCGGGGGCCCTTCTTGGGAGTAGGCATCTGGTCACTCGTTTCTCTCGGGCCGTGTCAGGTACCCGGGTAGATGGAACTGCGGGTGGCGTGGTCAGCTCGTCCTCGACGCTGATCAGTATTGCTCGTCTTCGACGAACGCGTCGTCGTCGTCGTCGCCGTACGCCGCCAGGGCGGCGTGCGGGTCGAAGCCGGGCGCGCTGTCCTTGAGGGACAGGCCCATCTCGACCAGCTTGGCCTTGACCTCGTCGATCGACTTGGCGCCGAAGTTGCGGATGTCGAGGAGGTCCTGCTCGGAGCGCGAGATCAGCTCACCCACGGTGTGGATGCCCTCGCGCTTGAGGCAGTTGTAGGAGCGGACCGTCAGCTGCAGGTCCTCGACCGGCAGCGCCAGGTCGGCGGCCAGCTGCTCGTCGACGGGCGACGGGCCGATGTCGATGCCCTCGGCCTCGACGTTGAGCTCGCGGGCCAGGCCGAACAGCTCGACGAGGGTCTTGCCGGCCGAGGCGATCGCGTCGCGGGGACGGATCGACGGCTTGGTCTCGACGTCGATGACCAGCTTGTCGAAGTCGGTGCGCTGCTCGACACGGGTCGCCTCGACCTTGTAGGTCACCTTCAGCACGGGGCTGTAGATCGAGTCGACGGGCATCCGGCCGATCTCGTTGTCGGCGCCCTTGTTCTGGACGGCGGAGACGTAGCCGCGGCCGCGCTCGACGACCAGCTCCATCTCCAGCTTGCCCTTGTCGGACAGGGTGGCGATCTTCAGGTCGGGGTTGTGCACCTCGACACCGGCCGGCGGCGCGATGTCGGCGGCGGTGACGTCACCGGGCCCCGACTTGCGCAGGTACATCGTGACGGGCTCGTCGTGCTCGGAGGAGACGACCAGGCCCTTGAGGTTGAGGATGACCTCGGTGACGTCCTCCTTGACGCCCTCGATGGTCGAGAACTCGTGGAGGACGGTGTCGACCTTGATGCTCGTGACCGAGGCACCAGGGATCGACGAGAGGAGGGTACGGCGCAGCGAGTTGCCGAGCGTGTAGCCGAAGCCGGGCTCGAGCGGCTCGATGACGAAGCGCGAACGGAACTCGTCGACCGACTCTTCCGACAGGGTGGGGCGCTGTGCGATGAGCACTTGTTCTTTCCTTTCCGGGTCCGACCGCTATTTGAAGGACCCGAACATTTGCAGTGGCGGCGACAGGGAGACGACTTACTTCTTCGAGTAGTACTCGACGATCAGCTGCTCTTGGACCGGGATGTCGATCTGGGCCCGGACGGGCAGCTGGTGGACCAGGATGCGCATCCGCGACGGGATCGACCTCGAGCCAGGCGGGCACGATCCGCTCGCCGTGGGTCTCGCGCGCGACGATGAACGGCGTCATCTCCAGCGACTTCTCACGGACGTCGATGACGTCGTGCGCGGTCGACCTGGAACGACGGGATGTCCACCTTGCGGCCGTTGACCATGAAGTGGCCGTGGACGACCAGCTGGCGGGCGTGGCGGCGGGTGCGGGCGAAGCCGGCGCGGTAGACGACGTTGTCGAGACGGCACTCGAGCAGCTGCAGCAGGTTGTCACCGGTCTTGCCGGAACGGCGGGAGGCCTCGGTGTAGTAGTTGTGGAACTGCTTCTCGAGGATGCCGTAGGTGTAGCGAGCCTTCTGCTTCTCGCGAAGCTGGAGGAGGTACTCGCTCTCCTTGATGCGGCCGCGGCCGTGCTGGCCGGGCGGGTAGGGACGACGCTCGTAGGCCGAGTCGCCACCGACGAGGTCCACGCCGAGGCGGCGGGACTTCTTGGTCATGGGGCCGGTGTAGCGGGCCATTAGCTCAGATCTCCTTCAGGCTCAGACGCGGCGGCGCTTGGGCGGACGGCAGCCGTTGTGCGGCGTCGGGGTCACGTCCTGGATGGTGCCGACCTCGAGGCCGATCGCACCCAGGGACCTGATCGCGGTCTCGCGGCCCGAGCCCGGGCCCTTGACGAAGACGTCGATCTTCTTCATTCCGTGGTCCATCGCCCGGCGCCCGGCGGCCTCGGCGGCCATCTGGGCGGCGAACGGCGTGGACTTGCGCGAGCCCTTGAAGCCGACGGTGCCGGCGGAGGCCCACGAGATCACCGCACCCGAGGGGTCGGTGATGGTGACGATGGTGTTGTTGAACGTGCTCTTGATGTGGGCCTCGCCCACGGCGACGTTCTTCTTCTCCTTGCGGCGCACCTTCTTGGCGCCGGCCTGACGGCTCTTGGGAGGCATACGGTTCCTACTCCTACGGGGTTAGCTGGCCAAAGACTGGTCTGGGGGATCGAGAGGGCTACTTGGCCTTCTTCTTGCCGGCGACGGTGCGCTTGGGACCCTTGCGGGTGCGCGCGTTGGTCTTGGTGCGCTGACCGCGGACCGGGAGGCCCTGACGGTGGCGGCGACCCTGGTAGCTGCCGATCTCGATCTTGCGCCGGATGTCGGCCTGGACCTCGCGACGGAGGTCACCCTCGATCTTGAAGTTCGACTCGATCTCGTCGCGGAGCTTGACCAGCTCCTCGTCTCCCAGCTGGTGGACGCGGAGGTCGGGGCTGACGCCCGTGGCCTTCAGCACCTGCTGGGCGCGGGTACGGCCGATGCCGTAGATGTAGGTGAGTGCGACCTCGATGCGCTTGTCGCGCGGGAGGTCCACACCAACGAGGCGTGCCATGTGGTGGCCTTTCGGTTTGTCGCGGTGGTGTCTGTCGTGTCGCGCCCCCGCCCGCCTCGGGTGGAGCTCCGGCCACTGCTCCGGAGGTGGTTCGCCGCTCTCGTCGAGGCGGCTAAGCGATCACGTTGTGGTTGTTCAGTTGTCAGGCTCGAGCGGGGCTCAGCCCTGGCGCTGCTTGTGGCGAGGGTTCTCGCAGATCACCATGACGCGGCCGTGGCGACGGATCACCTTGCACTTGTCACAGATCTTCTTGACGCTGGGGTTGACCTTCACGGGGGAGGTCCTCTCAGTTCGGCTGACTACTTGTAGCGGTAGACGATCCGGCCACGGGTCAGGTCGTAGGGAGACAGCTCCACCACCACGCGGTCCTCGGGGAGGATCCGGATGTAGTGCTGGCGCATCTTGCCGCTGATGTGGGCGAGGACCTTGTGCCCGTTGCTCAGCTCCACCCGGAACATCGCATTGGGGAGGGCCTCCACGACGGTGCCCTCGATCTCGATCACGCCTTCCTTCTTCGGCATGTCCTCCGCAATCTGTTGGTGTCGATTTCGTCTTCCGGCAGGCCCGGGAACCGCCCCGCGCCCTGGCTGACCAGGAAGCGGGTGGACCTCGTGGAGGTGCTCGGTCACCTCATCCGGGGCGCACAGCGATCTCCCACGTTTCGAGAGGTCGGAGGGCGCTCGGACAGCCGCGAGGCACGACAAAGCACGACCCACGTTGGGCCGACACGCCAGTCTAGACCCGGGCGTTCCCCCACCCAAATTCGCCAGCCCGACCTAACCGGTCGAGACGACCACCATGAACGCCGACTGGCCGACCTCCTCCTCGTCCACGGTCAGCGTGACGACGTAACGGCCGGTCCGCATCAGCGGCAGACCCTGGAAGTTGAAGGCGAACGGCACGAGCTGCTCCTGTCCGCTGATGGCCTGGGGCGGACGTCCGACGTTGAACTGCATCTCCCCGCCGATGCCCTCCGGGTCCGGGCTGAGCACCTTCCGGCAGCTCGGGGAACCGACCGTCCTCGGTCACGAACCTGAACCGTAGGACGTGCTCGGTGTTCGTCGCGGTCCAGGGGACGCGCACCAGGCCGGCAACCGCGAAGTTCGCGACGAACGGGGGTTGGGCACCTGCCGGCAGGACCATCCGGTCGATCCCGCCCCCGGAGATGAACAACTTGCCCTCCGCGACCTGTGCGTGGTCGCACAGCATGCTCTCGACGTCCATCAGGATCAGACCGCCCGCCGGAACGTCGTCAGGTTCAGCGCCGCCCGGATCCGCTGCCAGCGGCTGACCGAGGCCGACATCGTCTCGCGCTCCTTGTCGACCTGGCGCCAGTAGGCCTCGGCTTCGCGGGGCCTCGGCACGCGGGGACCGAACACGTGGCTGTCGGCCTGGTGGGCGAGCGTCCGCGCGCCCGGGGAGACGATCCCGGTCGACTGCTCACGCCGGGTCACGCCCACCGCCACCGGGACCGGCTGCCCGAGGTCGCGCGCGTGGTCCACCAGCTCGCGCCAGGCGCCCACGAAGCGGGCCGACACCTTGGCGCGGGTACGCCGGCGTCGCCTGCGCAGCAGCTTGGCGACGACCACCGAGGACAGCAGGATCGTGATGGCGAGCACGGGGACGGCGACGTAGCGGACCATGCGGCCCAGCCACCTCGACACGGCGCCGGCCGCCTCGTCGACGTCCTTCTTGGACGTCGAGCGGTTCTTGCGGACCAGCATGTCGGCGTCGTTCTGCTCACCTGCCGTCGACGGCGGCGGGATCGGGGCCGGCGGGGGGACGACGCTGCCGCTGAGCTGCTGCTGGCGGGTGGTCTGCTGCTCGGCGGGTCGGTCGTCGTCCATGAACAGCTCGGTCGGCAGCGTGCGCCAGGTGCCGTCGGCGACCTGCAGCTCGACCCAGGCGTGCACGTCGGCACCGGTCACCACGCCGCCGTCGGGCACGACGGCACCGAAGACGACGCGGGCAGGGACGCCGATGCGGTTGGCGAGCAGGGCCATCCAGGCGGCGTACTGCTCGTCGTTGCCGACCAGGAACGGGGAGTTCACCCCGCCGGTGTCGTCGGTCAGCCGGTAGCGGTTGTGGCCGGCGTGGTAGATCTTCTCGCTCTCGATGACGCCGTCGGAGTACTTGCCCTCGGACTTGAGGTGACGGGCGACCGCGAGGACGCGGCGCATCGGCTGCCGCTCGCCCTCTGACCACTGCACCGCCTGGGTGTCGAGGAAGCCGGCGGCGCCGGCGGCCTCGCCGACGTTGCCGGACGTCGCGGTCTCGGGCGTCAGCTCGTCGGCCGGCCTGACGGCCGTGAAGGTGTAGACGTCGCCGGGCCGCATCCCGGCCGGTACGACGGCCGAGGATGTGGCCAGGTTGTAGCGGAACGACTCCGAGAGCTGCTCGCGCTCTCCGGGCGCGAACTGGAGGGTCTGCAGCGCCCCGACGGTGGGCAGCCACACCCCGCCCCAGCCCGGCCCGATCGTCACCCGCGCGTCGAGGGTCGAGCCCTCGACGGGGTTGTCGATGACGCTCGAGACGCGCTGGTAGGTGTCGTCGACGACACCGGGCTGGGCGTTGTTGCTCGCGCCCCACACGACGCCGTCGTAGCGGTCCAGCACGGCGATGCGGACCCGGCTTCCGGCCGGCACGCCCTCGATCGTGAACAGCGTGGTGCCGTGCAGGTTGAGCGGGTTCTTCTGCCCTCGCGGCAGCTCGACGTAGCGGCGGAACGACGCCAACGGCGAGGGGTACCGCCCCACGTCGAACGGCGGGTCGACGTGGGTGCGCAGGATGACGCGGCCCTCGTCGCTGCCGGCCGCCCAGGTGCCGACAGGCAGAGCGAGCAGGCCGGCGACGCCGACCAGGGCCGCTCCGAGGCCGAGGCGGGCCAGCTTGCCCTGCGCGCTCTTCACCGGCGCGGCCGTCCGCGAGTAGCGCACGCCCAGCCACGCCAGGGCCAAGACGGCGAACACCGAGCCCTGCAGCCACAGCGCCTCGGGTCGGCCGACCCCGAGCAGGATGACCAGGGCCAGGAGGGCCAGCGGCGCGAGCAGCGGCAGCGGTGCGGCCAGCAGCGGGCGACGGGTGCGGACCAGGCTGAGCACGGTGCCGAGCAGTCCCGTGACGAGCCCCATCAGCCACGGCAGCACCAGCAGCCGGGACTCGCCGTCGACCGGTGGCAGCGTGGTCAGGAGGTCCTTCCAGCCGTACAGCGCCTCGTCCACGAGCAGCCGCCAGCTCTCGGGGCCGGGCGCGGCGAGGTCCTGGGCGCGCAGGCAGAGAACCGGGCCGAGCAGGAAGTACCAGGCAGCCACGCCCAGCGCGGCCACCACGCTCGGCCAGCGCAGCACCACCGCGACGCCGAGGGTGGTCAGCACGGCGAGCAGCGCACCCGTCATGCCGATCCACCAGAACTCGGTCTCGGTGTACGTCGACCCGAGGCCGACCAGCGCGGTGCCGGTCAGCGCGAGCACGAACAGGGCGTCCACCACGACCGGGCGCGCCTGGCCCAGCGTCAGCCTGCGCAGGAGCCTCATCGCGGCACCCAGGACCACCTCAGCAGGGCGCCCAGGTCGGCCTTGTCGGCGAGCTGGATCACGACGAGGCCGCCGGTCTCGGTGACCCGGCTGTTCGCGTCGGGGTCGACGATCACGGCGTAGCGGCGTACTTCGGGTGGGAAGGCGGTGACCGCGCGCTGGAAGTCCTCGAAGTCGGAGGCCGCGCCGCCGACGAGGAAGAGCAGGCTGGTGTCGGGCGAGACCACGGCGGCCCGGTGGGCCGAGGAGACCAGCCCGGCCGTGCCGAAGTCGGCACGGCAGACGGAGTCGAGGGCGAGGTGTCCGGTGACCCCGGAGGAGGCGCTGGTCCCGCACACGAACGAGGTGTCGAACTCGTCGAGCGTCGCCCGGACGATGATGGACGCCGCGACGGACATGGCGGTCTCGAAGTCCTGCGCGTCGGCCCACACGGTGGGGCTGTCGTCGACCACGAGCGTGACGTGGCTGCGCCGGGTGTCGAGGTACTGGCGGACCAGGAGCCGGCTGTCGTCGGCGACGGCCATCGCCTTGGCCGACGAGCGCCAGTGCACGTGGCGCAGGTCGTCGCCGGGCACGTACTCGCGCAGGGCGTGGAAGGCCAGGTCGCTCTGGGAGACCGCGTCGGTCGAGACGCCCTCGAGGTCGCGCAGCAGGCCGGCGCCGAGGGAGTCCATCGGCACCATCGGCGGGCGCACCAGGATCTCCACCACGTCGGTCCACTCGACGTCGCGCGAGAGCATGCCCAGCGGGTCGCCGCGCCGGGTGGTCGCCGGACCCACGGGGATCACGCCGCGGCGCTCGGTGCGGATGGTGAAGCTCTCCTCGTGGCTCTCGCCCGGAGCCAGCCGCGGGACGCCGTAGCGGTGCACCATCGAGCCGACGGGCAGCTCCAGCGTGGTCGGCAGCAGCCCGTGGGAGGCGATGTTGCGGACCCGGACTCCCGCGGCCACCGAGCCGCCGGCGATGACCCGCTCGGGCTGCAGCACCACGTCGACGTGGACGCGGGTGCGCCCGACGAGGAACGGCAGGGCCAGCACGAAGACCAGCAGGCAGGCGGCAGCCAGCACGGCGAGCCTCACGCCAGTCGGTGATGGCTGCGGCGACGACCAGGCCGACGCCGGCCACCAGCACCGTCCACCCCAGCGGGTTGACGATCCCCAGAGGTCTGTCGGCCAGCCGGCGCAGCTGCATCAGCGAGGAGCTCACGGATGTCCTCAGGCCACGCGGTCGGTCGGGGGTGCGACGTTGTCGAGCAGCCGGGCGATGACCGTCTCGATGGTCACGCCGCTGAACTGCGCCTCGGCGTCGAGCAGCAGCCGGTGGCACAAGACGGGCTCGGCCAGCTCCTTGACGTCGTCGGGCAGCACGTGGTCGCGGCCGTCGGCGGCCGCCCAGGTCTTGGCGACGCGCACCAGCGCCAGGCAGCCGCGGGCCGACAGGCCCAGCCGGACGTGCGGCTGGCGCCGCGACTCCTCGGCGAGCTCGGCGACGTAGGTCAGCACGGCGGGGTCGACGTAGACGTCGTCGGCCAGGCCGCTCATCTGGCCGATGGCGGCCGAGGTGATGACCGGCGTGACCAACGACGCGCGGTCGCGGACCTTGGCGTTGACCAGGAGCTCCACGGTCGCCGCGCGGTCGGGGTAGCCCACGCCGGTCTTCATCAGGAAGCGGTCGAGCTGGGCCTCGGGCAGCCGGTAGGTGCCGGCCTGCTCGATGGGGTTCTGGGTCGCGATCACCAGGAACGGGCGACCGACGTTGTGGGCCACCCCGTCGACCGTGACGCGGTTCTCCTCCATCACCTCCAGCAGCGCCGACTGGGTCTTCGGCGAGGCCCGGTTGATCTCGTCGGCCAGCACGATGGTGTGGAAGATCGGGCCCTGGTGGAACTCGAAGGTGCCCTTGTGCTGGTCGTAGACCGTCACGCCGGTGACGTCGGAGGGCAGCAGGTCGGGGGTGAACTGGATGCGGGCGTGGCTGCCCTGGATGGTGTTGGCCAGCGCCCGGGCCAGCATGGTCTTGCCGGTGCCGGGGTAGTCCTCGAGGAGGATGTGCCCCTCCGACAGCAGGCAGGTCAGGGCCAGCCGGACGACGCGGCGCTTGCCGAGCACGGCCTGCTCCATGTTGTCGGTCAGCTGGTCGAAGGTCTGCTTGAACCAGTCGGCCTGCTGCTGGGAGATCGTCACGAGGGGGCTCTTCTCTGGGGGCGGCGTGGGGTTGGTGTGGTGGTCACCAGGTGAACTGGGTCGTGGCTTCCTGACCGAGGACGTTCTCGCACCTGACGGTGACCGTGCCACCGGGGGTGCCGTAGTAGTCGACGGGTGTCGACGCTGACGTTGGGGTCGTAGGGGCGTCCGGGCTCGTTGTTGACCGAGCAGAACACGGCCGTGCCGGGGACGTCGGTCCGCCAGTTGGTCAAGGTGATGTGGACGAACGCGCACGACGCGTCCGTGCACCTGGGCCCACCGAACAGGCCGGTGTCGCACGGCGGCAGGCCGGTGGCCGGCGTCGTCGTTGCAGGCGGCGCCTCTCGAGGCCACCACGGACGGTGGCGGCGGCGGCTCGGTGGTGGCCGAGTTGGTCGCCGTCACCGGGCCGCGGGACAGGCTGGGGTCGGACAGCGTGACGGTCACCGTCTCGGTCTCCTGGTAGCCGAACTCCATCGCGTTGGTCGTGAACGTGGAGACGCCGACCGGCACCGCGAACTCCTGGGAACGGCCCCGGTCGCTGGTCACCAACAGCGTGGCCTCGTGGCCGTTGCTGTCGACCTCGATGGTCCACGAGACGCGTGCGCACGTTGATGGTCGGCGTGATGCTGTGGATGTGTGCGGCCGAGAGCGGGCCGTAGGTCTGCACGTTCTGGGCCGACGACTGGGTGCACGCACCTTTCTCGTTGCAGACCTCGAGCGAGACCGCGTGGGGGCCGAGGTTGTCGGGCACCTCGAACACGGCGTCCATGCTTCCGGTGCCGGTGGTCTGGTGGACCTTGGCGCCGTCGACGTAGACCCGCACGATCGAGTCCTGCCCCCCGGGAGGCGGGGACGGCGAAGCCGGCGCGGGCCTGGTTGTTGTTGCCGGTCGCCAGCACGCTCCACGAGCTCCACGACGCGGGCTTGCCGGTGGCGCGCCACTGGGTGGCCGGGCCGAGGTCCGACACCTCACCGCCGCCGTTCGTCGCCCGGACCGCGAAGCTGTAGACGTGGCCGTTGTAGGTCAGGTTGGCGTTGTCGCAGACGCGGACGCTGAGGTCGGTGCACGACGGCGATCGGCTCGTTGTCGCGATAGACGGTGTAGCGCACGCGGACCCGGGCCGTTGGCGTCCACCTCGGGCCAGGTGAGCGTCACCGCGCCGGCCGCACCCGCCGTCTCCTGGTCGGTCAGGGTCGGCGGGGGCGGCGTGAAGGGTTTGCCGACGGGCTGGAACGGCTCGGACCTCAGGCCGGTCCCGAAGGTGAACACGTTGCGCGGGACCACCTCGAAGACGTACTGCAGGTGGTTGTCGAGGCCGGTGATCGTCGCTCTCGGCACGGTGACGGGCAGCTGCCCCCCGGCCCACCGGACGACGTAGGTGACCTGGGCCCCACCCTTGGTCTCGACGGGCACCCACGCGATCTTCAAGGTCTGGTCACCGGCGTCCACCAGGCGGATCCGGCCGAACAGGTCGATCGGGTCGTCGGGCTTCGCGCCGATCGACGGACCGCTCCAGTCGGAGAAGCCGACGGCGTTGTGGGCACGCACGCTGAACCGGTACGTCGTGCCGTTGGTGAGGCCGGTGATGGTGCAGGAGCTGGTCCGGCACCGGTCGACGTGCCCGAACTGGTCGCGCACCTCGTAGTAGTCGATCGGCGCGCCGTTGGACTGCGGCGCCCGCCAGTCGAGCTCGACCTTGGCCTTGAGGGGTCGCTTGCCGGGCACCGGGACGCCCGGCACGTCGGGCACCCCGAGGATGTCGAGGGTGATCCGTCCCTCGACGCGGCGGTCGGCGCCGGCGCTGTCCGCGACGTCGCTCATCACCACGCGGAACACCGCCCGGCCGTGGGCCTTGGCGCCCGCGCGGATCGTCACCGACGAGCCCGAGGAGTCGATCTGGACCGGGAGGTCGGACAGCTGCCCGGCGTTGACCACCGTGGGCTCCGGGGCGCTCACCTCCGGGGTGAGGTACGGCGCGAGGTCGATGGTCTGCGACTCGCCCGCCTTGAGCGTGGAGACCCGGATCGGCGCCAGCGACGGCGGCGGCGTGCGCACGACCCGGATCCGGATCAGGCCAGGCCTGCTGTTGTCGGCCGCGACCAGCAAGGAGCCGGTCTCGGCCGGGCTGGGTCGCCGACGAGGCCCTCACCTCGACGACGCCGTCGTCCGAGGTGACCGCGGTCAGCCCGGGGTCGGAGTCGTCGTCGAAGTCCGCGGACCAGGAGAGCTGGGCGACCTGCGCCGGGACGGCGGTCCAGACGTGGCACAGGGCGCCGACGTCGATCCGCACCGACTCGGCCTGCGCCACGTCGATCGGGTCCTCGGGACAGCGCAGGATCGGCCGGGTCTCGCCCACCTGCACCGGCACCGACAAGATCGCCTTGACGCCGTCGGGGTCGTCGACCGAGGTTCCCGTGGTGACCTCGAAGACGACGGCGCCCGGGCCGGAGTACGAGGCGGCGGCGGAGACCCGGAAGCCGCCGTCGGCGGTGACGGTCGCGTCGAGCTTGGTGAGCGGCGAGGCCCAGATCCGGCTCTTCAGGGTGAACGCGAGCGGTCCGCCGGAGGGGTTGGTGACGTAGTCGGACAGGTCGAGGTCGCGCTTCTGGCCGGGCTTGAGCGTGATCAGGGCGTCGGGGTCGACGAACGGCAGGCCGGAGTCGGCCGCCGGCACGTAGAGCGAGCCGGTGGCGGCGCCTCCGTCGCCGTCCTCGACCCGGAACGGCACGACCATGGGCTGCTCGGCGCGCTCGACGGTGACGCGCCCGCCCTCGATCCTCGTGGCGATGCCCGGCGGGGCGTAGACGTCGGCGACGACGAGGTCCTCGAAGGGCCCGTCGGGGTCGTAGGCGCCGCTGGTGGAGCCCGAGTCGTCGCCGGCGAGCCGGCGGTCAGCACGTCGGCCGTCACCGAGCGCCCGTCACCGACGGCGCCGAAGGCGTCGGAGACGACCGGTGGGTTGTTGTAGCCCGCCTGGGTCCGCAGCGTCACCGTGGTCTGGCTGCTGTCGAGGCCGTCGGTGATGCGGTAGACCACCTCGATGCTGCGGCCGTCGACCCGGTCGGGCGCGTCCATCTCGATCGGCCCGGTGTCCGAACGCAGCCGCACGCCGGCGGGCGGGGCGACGAGGCTGACGCTGACGCGGCTGCCTGCCGCGACCAGGTCGTTGGCCAGGACGTCGACCACGCCGGTGCGGCCCGGGGCGACGGTGATCGAGTCGGCCACGGCAAGCGGTGGCTGCGGCGGCCCGGGCGGCGCGATGGAGACGCGGACCGTGCCGGTCGACCTGGCGCCCAGGCTGTCGGTGATCCGGTAGGTGAACTCGTCGGTGCCCTCGCTGTTGGGGTAGGCGGTGTACTCGATCGAGTTGGCGCCGATGCGGACCACCTGGCCCAGCTCGGGCGCGGAGTCGAGGCCCAGGATCGTCACCGGGTCGCCGTCGGGGTCGACGCCGTATCCGGGCAGGCGCAGCTTGACGGTGTCGCCGGAGACCGTGCGGCCCTCGATGACCGGCGGCTCGGGCGGGTTGTTGGTCCTGAGCCGGATCGGCCGCACCGCTCACGCGCACCTTGCCCGTGGCCGTGTCGCCCTGCTCGTTGGCCGCCTGGTAGCGGATGGTGAACCGCTGGGGACCCGGCACCGCGCTGGGCGCGACGTAGCGGACGGTGCGGCCGGACACGAACGCCGCCCCGGTGTCGCCGGTGTGCGAGCCCACCGGCTGCGACGTCGAGCCGGCCCGCCGCTGCCGCTGCGGTTCCGCGCCGGAACCGCTGACGAGGGTCAGGGTCCCGCCCGACGGGCTGAAGTCGTTGTCGAGCACGGAGATGGCCTGCGAGGAGCCCTCGCGCACCGTGACCTCGTCGTTCTGGGTCACGGGCGTGTCGTCGGCAGGAGGCGGCCGCTGGCTGACCACGACCTGCCCGGCGATGCCGGACTGCCTGCCGTTGGTGATCGTGTAGCGGACGATCTGGGGGTTGGGCGAGAGCTGGCCCTGGCGCGCGGAGACCCGCAGCCACCGGCCGTCGACCACCGCGACGTCGAGCTGGTTGGCGCTCAGTGGCTCGGCGCGCTGGACCGACAGCAGGCCGCCGGACGGGTCGACGTCGTTGGCCAGCACGTCGACGAGAGAGCCCGCCTGGCCGAACAGCGTCACGGTGTCGGGTACGGCGACCGGCTTGACGGGCGGGTTCTCCGGCGCCCGCACGTCGACGCGGATCTTGCCGGTGTCGGTGTCGGCGGTGCCGTAGGCGGCCTGGTACTCGAGGAAGTAGGTCTGCGCGGTCTCGGAGCGCAGCGTGACCGTGCCCTTGACGACGTTGGTCGTCACGTCGGCGCCGGGCACGTTGCCGACCTCTCCGGCGAGCGTCAGCACGGCGTCCGGGGTGAGGGGGTCGGAACCGGGCAGGTCGTTGGCGAGCGGGGTGATCGTGATCGGCTTGCCGGTCTCGCCGGCGATCACGTCCGGCTCGGCCGTCGGCGCCACGGGCTCGATGTCGTTGGGCTCCTGCACCCGGAAGTCGAGGGTCTCGGTGACCGGCTCGCCGAGCCCGTCGGTGACGTCGTACTCGACCTGGGCGGAGCCCCCCTGGGGCGGCGCGCTGAAGCGCACGGCGCCGGCTGCGGTGATGCGCGTGTCGGCACCCGGCGGGCCGGCCACCGCCTCCGCGGCCACGGTCGACACCGGGTCGCCGTCCTCGGGGTCACGCCAGTCGGAGAGCACCGGGACGTCGATCGTGCCGCCGGCGGGGACGGTCCACACTCGCGGCTCGAAGCCCGACGCGCAGCCGCGGCTCGGAGTTGGCCTGGCCGGGGCCGGTGATGGCGACGCGCACGGTGGCGTGGGCCGACACCGACTGGCGGCCGTCGTCGATGAAGTACTCGAAGCTCGCGACACCCACGGCGTCGTTGGGCAGGGTGATCTGCACGGTCTGCCCGTCGGGGCTGATCGCGAGCTGGGCGTCGGCGCCGCTGACGTCCCTCACCGAGCGGATCGCCAGCAGGCGGCCGGAGGGCGCGGTGTCGTTGTCGAGCGGGTGCAGGATCGTGGTGCGGCCGGGACGCGCCCCGAGGTCGTCCTTCTTGGCCTTGGGTGGCCGGCGGTCGCCCTGGTCCTCCCGGTCGTCGTCCTCGTCGTCGTCCTTCTCCTTCGACTCGAGGTTGAAGGCGTCCCAGTTGTCGAGACGCGTCGGCTGGTCGGAGTCGATGTCCCACACGTGGCCGCTGTCGCGGTCGTTGAGCACGATCTGGCCGCGGTTGGTGCGGAAGACCAGCGTCGAGGTCTGGGTGTCGAGGGCCTGGGGCTGTGCGGGCTCCTCGCCGCACGCGGTGACGACGGCGCCGGTGCCGCCGGCCCAGGCGCCGTAGCGGCAGTCGCCGAGGCGGACCGGACTCGCCGGGTCGCCGGCGACCCCGTCGGCGATCGTGGTGGTCTCGCCCGTGGCCAGGTCGACCGACAGCAGCGCGTCTCGGGCGCCGACGAGGACCGCCGACGCGCTGGGGCCCGGCTGCTGGAGGACCGACCCCTTGGGCACCCGGGCCTCGGCCCCGCCGACGACGGACAGGCGGCCGCTCGCCGCGTCGAGCACGACGGGCACCGCGCCGACGGCAGTCACGGCGACGGCGTCGCTGAACGGCTCGCCGGACAGCTCGGTCGGCCGTCGCTTCGGCGAAGCCCGTGTCGCCCTGCTGGACGAGGGTGAGCAGCTGGTCCTCGGTGGCGGAGACGGCGTACACGGTGCCGTCGAGGGCGACCGCCAGCGCGGCGTCGTCGCCGACCGTCGCGACCGGCTCGGTCTGGTCGGCCAGGCTCATCACCGTCGGCAGGCCGACGGTGGGGTCCTCGCGGGTCGCCCACAGACGGCCGGACGCGGTGTCGAGCACCGCCAGGCTGCCGCCGGCCATCCCGACCGCGGGGGTTGCCGGGGATGGCGGCTTCCTCACCGTCCGGCGCCCGCATCTGTGCGGGGTCGAGGGGCACGACGATCCCCTCGGAGAGGTCGATCCCGACGACCGACGAGCCGTCCTGGACGATGTCGAGGTTGGAGTCGAACCGGGAGAAGACGGTTCCGTCGAGCTCGCCGATCGGCTTGTTGATGCGGCCGTAGGAGCCGTCGCGGTTGCTGGTCACCCAGATGCCGCCGTCGTTCAGCTCGGCGGTGTGGGCCTGGTAGCCGTCGGCCTGGACGGCGTACACGACGACGCCGCTCACGGCCACCGCGAGCGCGACCCACGACGCCAACCCAGGCAGGTACGCCGGGCGTCGGCGTTGCAGGTGACCCCCGAACGGCACGCTGTTTCCTTCCCTTTGCTCGCCCCGTGGATGCCCCGATGGATGGTAGGCAGCCGCGTGACGCGTAACAAAGTCGAGCCCGTTCGCGGACAACCGGCTCTCCCTGGATCACAATGGTGACCCAGTGGGGCCTGTCTAGACAGCGAAAGAGGCCAATCGGGTGACACCTGACGTGTGGTACGTCGCTGGTTCCGGCCTGCTTGTCGGCGCCGAGCGCCGTTGGCTGCTCCTCGACGACGTCCCCGACGAGGCCTTCGTGGCCACCTTGTGGGAGGCCATCGCGGGCTCCAGCGTCGACCGGGTGCTGGGGGTGCTGGAGAACCACTACGGCGACCGGATGCCGTCGCTGGCCATGACCGGCGCCGGCCGCGAGATCAGCCGGGGTGCCGGCGAGGTGACCAGTGACCGGGACGGCATGATGCTCAGCCTCGGCCGGCCGGCGTCGTCCGGCGGCGGCCGGCCAGCGACGGCCGTTCCGGGGCGGGGTGGTCTCGGCAGCGCTCGTCGAGATCCCGGTCGACGTCGCCGCGGGCCGCACTGGCGGTCCCGGGCTGATCGACGGCATCCCCGACGACGTGCTGGCGGCCGTCGGCCCCGACATCCCGGTGCGCGCCCGCCAGACCGCCCGCGAGGCGGCCCGGCACGGTGACCACCCGGGCGAAGGGCTGGGCGAAGGGCTGGGCGAAGGGCTGGGCGACGGGCTGGGCGACCCCCACCCGACCGGCACCCGCCACCTGTCCGAGGTGGAGACGACCGGGCCCATCGACATGACCCGCGAGCCACCCGAGCCCGTGCCCGCCGCCACGGTCAGCGGCCACACCGTGGTCCGGTCGAGCCACAGCGACGGGCCGCCTCTGCCCGTGCCGGAGCCCGAGTTCGAGCTGCTGCGCGAGCACACCCACGAGACGGTGATGGCGACGTACTGCCCCCAGGGGCACGTCAACCCGCCGTACGCGCCCAGCTGCCGCGTCTGCCAGGCCGCGATCGCCCGCCAGGACCCTCAGCGCGCGCCGCGCCCGCTGCTCGGCCGCCTGCGGCTGCCGACCGGCGAGACGGTGCCCTTCGACCGCGGCGTGGTGCTCGGCCGCAAGCCCGTGCCGGTCAACCCCCACGCGCCGCTCCCCCACCTGGTGGCCGTGCCGCAGGAGGCCAGCTTCGTCTCTCGCATGCACCTCCAGATCGAGCTCGACGGATGGCTGGTCATCTGCCGCGACCTCGGCTCGCGGGGCGGCACGACCTTGGCCATGCCCGGGCGTGCCCCCGAACGCCTGCGCGCGATGGAGCCCCACGTGCTCGAGCCCGGCTGCCGGGTGTCGCTCGCCGACCAGTACGAGGTCGCCTACGAGGTGAACCCGTGAGTGACCCGTGAGTGACCGGTGATCGGTCCGCCACGGATCCCGGGCTACACCTACATCCAGCACATCGGTCAGGGCGGCTTCGCCGACGTCTTCTTGTACGAGCAGGAGTGGCCGCGCCAGCGGGTGGCGGTGAAGGTGGTGCGCCCCGGCGTACCGCTCACCGAGCGCGAGAAGGCGATGTTCACCACCGAGGCCAACGCGATGGCCCGGCTGGCCGACCATCCCTACATCGTCAGCGTGATCACCGCCGGCACGACCAGCGAGGAGGACGGCTCCCGGCCCTACCTGGTGATGCGCTACTGCCCGCCGCCCGACCTCGGGCAGCGGGTGCAGGTCAAGCCGATGTCGGTCAGCGAGGCGGTGGCCACCGGGATCAAGCTGGCCAGCGCCATCGAGACGGCTCACCGCTCCGGCATCCTGCACCGCGACATCAAGCCGTCCAACGTGCTGGTGACGACCTACTCCGAGCCGGCTCTGACCGACTTCGGGATCGCCGGGCGGATGCACGACACCGACGTCGACACCGACGTGCGGATCAGCTACCCGTGGTCACCGCCCGAGCTGCTCGACGGCCGGTCGAACGGGTCGGTCGCCTCCGACGTCTACTCCCTGGGCGCGACCATCTGGAACCTGCTGGTCGGGCGGTCACCGTTCTCGATCCCGAGCGGTGACAACTCCTCGCGGGCGCTGACCGCCCGGATCCTGCACTCCTCGCCCCCGCGCACCCAGCGGCCCGACGTGCCGCCGTCGCTCGACCTCCTGCTCCAGCAGTGCCTGGCCAAGGACCCGCGCCACCGGCCGGCCAGCGCGCTCGAGCTGGCGCGCGGGCTGCAGCGCGTCGAGGCACAGGCCGGCTTCCCACGCACGATGATCGCCGTCGAGAGCGACCTCCCCGCCGTGCAGGACGTCTCGGCGCACGCCAGCGAGGACGCCACCGTGCTCAAGCCGGTCACCGTCATCTCGGGCTCCGCGCCGCGGGTCGCCGTCGAGACGCCGTCCGTGCCGACCCAAGATCCTCCGCCGTCGTCAGGCGACCGGTGGCGGCTGGCTTGGCTGCTGGCGGGTGCCGCCGCGCTGCTGGTCGTCGGGCTGGTCCTGTTCCTGACCGCCGGGGACGACGACCCGCCGCCGGACACCACCCCGACGCCTGGCCAGACCACGCCCGACGCGCTCGACCCGCTGGCCCCGACCGTCCCGCCCGAGGTCACCGGCCGCCGTACGACGCAGGGCGTGGTGTTTCGCTGGGCCGCGGCCGACGGCGCCCAGGACGGGGACAGCTGGCAGTGGCGGCGCACCGACAGCGGCGACGAGCGGCGCACCATCGACACCTCGCTCACGGTCCGCGCCGACGAACGCGTGTGCCTCCAGGTCCGCCTGATCCGCGCCGGCTTCGCCTCACCTTGGGGGAACCGGTGCGTGGACTAGCTGTCGTCGTCGATCCTCGCCGCCCTGCTGCCCGTAGGTGCCGGCTCCGCGGCCGCCTCGCCTCGCGACCGCATCCTCGAGCTGCTCGACCGCGTCGAGGTCACCGCGACGGCGCCCTACTACCCCGGCTACGACCGCGACTGCGACCCGGGCGGCTGCGTCTTCGGCGAGGAGTGGACCGACGACAACACCACCCGCTTCGGCCACAACGGCTGCGACACCCGCCAGGACGTGCTGCTCCAGCAGATGCACCACATCGAGCTGCGCTGGGGCTCGAAGTGCCGCATCTACCAGGCCCGCCTGCGCGACCCCTACACCGGCCGCAGGCTGACCTGGCGCCGCGACGGCTACCGCATCCAGGTCGACCACGTCTACCCGCTGTCGCGGGCCTGGTACGCCGGCGCGTGGGCGTGGTCGCAGCAGGAGCGGGTGAACTTCGCCAACGACGTCGACCGCGAGCTGGTCGCCACCTGGGGCGCTGCCAACCAGGCCAAGGAGAACCTCACGCCTGCCGATTGGCTGCCGCCCCGCGAGGCCTACCACTGCCGCTACGTCCTGACCTACCTGAAGGTGGCCGTGCACTACGGCCTGTCGGTCACCGAAGCGGACGTCGCGACGATCAGGGGCGTCGCGTGCCGGTGCTGACCGGCCGTCGCTACAACAGCGACCGCAGGGCCTCGGTCACCCGCTCGAGGTAGCGGCGCGACGACGGCGCGCTCGTCGTCGTCGAACGCGGCGTCCACCTCGACGAGCCGGGCCTGCAGCGGCTGGAGCATGGCGTCGATCTCCTGGCGACCGGTCGCGGTCACCTCGACCTGGGTGCGGCGCCCGTCGTCGGGGTGTGGCCGCCGCTGGACGTGCCCGCGGGCGGCGAGCCGGTCGACGACCCCGGACGACGCGGCCGAGGTGACGCCGAGCAGGTGCGAGAGCTCCACCGGGCCGCGTGAGCCGTCCATGAGGTGCCGCAGGGCCTGCAGCTCGGAGGTGCTCAGGCCGGCACGGCGCGCCACGGCCGGCTCGACCGCCGCGGCGGCTGGATGAGCTCGTCCAGCGCCGAGAGAGTGGTCACCCGGTCGAACCTACCGAACCGCCGTCGGCAGGCGACCCGGGCCAGCGGTGAGCCTGGCACCGCCCACGGCCCTGGAACGGTGCCACACCACCGCCCCCGGGCTCAGGCGAACGCCGACAAGCGCGTGCGGCAGGAGGAACAGCATGCCGAGCGACCAGGTCAGGTGGGTGACGATCGGGCCGAGGATGCCGCCGGTGACGCGCCGCTGGAGCCCGACGACCAGGCCGACGACGGCTGCGGCCAGCACCAGCAGCGGGATGCCGCTGGTGGCGACCACGAGCGCGTAGACGAGCGTGGTGACCAGGACCGCGTGGCGGCGGCCGACCCCGGCGTACAGCGCACCACGGAAGTAGAGCTCCTCGGCGATCCCGTTGACGGCCGTGATCACCGCGACCAGCGCCAGCGACCCGAACTGGGCGTGGTCGAGCAGCTCGTCGACCGGGTCGCGCAGGAACGGGACCCGGGCGACGACCACGGACCCGACGAGGAAGAGCGCCAGCAGCAGGACACCCAGGGCCAGCGACTGGACGACCGCGCGTCCGCTGAGCTCGCCGGAGCGCGTGCGGGCCCGGCCGAGGTGGAGCGGGCCGGAGAGCAGCGCCCCGACCGCCCAGACGGCCGCCAGCGCCAGCGTGGCGAGGTAGAAGAGCGAGTCGCCGGGCTCGATGCGCAGCGCCCAGGTGAGCACGCCGGCGCCGACGAGGAGGGTCGCCGCGACGACGACCCGCCGGCGGCGGAACGCCGAGTCGGGCTCGGTGTGGTCGCGAGGGACCGGGTCGACCAGCGCGGCCCGGACGAAGGCGCTCAGCTCGGCGACCGGGTTTAGCCTGCCCACGACGGATCCGCCGCGGTGATGCGGGCGGGGTCGACGGTGCCGGGCTCCGGCCGCGGGTCGGCGCCGTCGCCGGCGACGGCGGCTGCGACCGCGGCGTCGTAGCCCAGAGCGCCGCCGGGTGGCGGGCCGACCAGCGCGTCGAGGTCGTGCTCGGCGCAGACGACCTCGTGGACCAGGCTGCCGACGAGAGGCCGCGCGATCCCGCTGGGCACCGGGGTCACGAAGCCGACCCACAGGCTGGCCAACCGGGGGGTCAGCACCGGGACCGTGACGATGAGACGCCGGCGCAGCCCGGCGATCTGCGCGAAGCGCTGGATCATCTGGCGATAGGTCAGGACGTCGGGACCGCCGACGTCGAAGGTGCGGTTGACCTCGTCGGGGAGGTCGACGGCCGCGGCCAGGTAGTGGAGCACGTCGCGAACCGCGATCGGCTGGATGCGGTTGTCGAGCCACTTCGGCGTCAGCATCGCCGGGAGCCGGCGGGTCAGCTGCCGCAGCATCTCGAAGGAGGCGGAGCCCGACCCGATGATCACCGCCGCCTGGAGCACGGCGGTCGGCACGCCCGAGCGCATCAGGATCTCGCCCACCTCGACCCGGGAGGCGAGGTGCTCGCTGAGGCCGGGCAGCGTCGGGGTGCAGGCCGGACATGTAGACGATCCGGCCGACGCGGGCGTCACGGGCGGCCTCTCCGAAGCGTGGCGGCCAGCTCGCGGTCGCGCTCGGCGAAGCCGGGCCGCCCGTCCATGGAGTGCAGGAGGTAGTAGGCCACCTCGACCCCGTCGAGAGCGCGCCCGAGGACCTCGGCGGACGACGCGTCGCCCTCCACCACCTCGACCCGGTCGCGCCAGTCGCGGGCCGCGACCTTGCCCGCGTCGCGGGTCAGCACGCGCACCCGGTGTCCGTCGTCGAGCAGGCGCGGCACCAGGCGGGAGCCGAGGTAGCCGGTGACGCCGGTGACGAGGACGGATCGGCGTCACTGCTTGGCCGGGTCGGACTTGGACTTGTCGGACATCAGGCTGGCGATCGTGGTGACGACGAGGGTGCCGAGGATCACCAGGAGGGAGACCCAGATCGGGATCTCGGGGGCCCACTCGATGGGCTCGCCGCCGTTGATGAACGGCACCTCGTTCTCGTGCATCGCGTGCAGGATCAGCTTCACGCCGATGAACAGCAGCAGGAAGGCCAGCCCGTAGGACAGGTAGACCAGCCGCTTGAGCAGCCCGCCGATGAGGAAGTAGAGCTGGCGCAGACCCATCAGCGCGAACACGTTGGCCGTCAGCACCAGGTAGGGCTCCTGGGTCAGCCCGTAGATCGCCGGGATCGAGTCGAGGGCGAACAGCAGGTCGGTCATGCCGAGGGTGAGCACCACCAGCGCCATCGGGGTGAGCAGGCGCTTGCCGTTCTCGTGGATGAAGAACTTGACGCCGTTCCACTCCTCGCTGACGGGCAGGTGCTTGCGCACCCAGCGGACCAGCCGCGGCTCGTCGTAGCCCTGCTCCTCCTCCATCCCCTCGCGGGCCAGGTTGACCGCCGTGAGCACCAGGAACGCGCCGAAGAGGTAGAAGACCCAGCTGAACTGGTTGATCGCGGCCGCGCCGACGGCGATGAAGATGCCGCGCATGATCAGGGCCAGGATGATGCCGATCATCAGGGCGTTCTGCTGGTACTCACGGGGCACCGCGAACTTGCCCATGATGATGATGAAGATGAACAGGTTGTCGATCGAGAGGGAGTACTCGGTCAGCCAGCCGGCGAAGAACTCACCGCCGTACTGGGCGCCGGCGAAGTACCAGACACCCAGGCCGAAGAGGATCGCGGCGCCGACGTAGAAGCTGAGTGCGATCAGGCACTCCTTCATCGACGGCTCGTGCGGGTTGCGGCGCATGTGCCAGACGTCGAAGAGGAAGAAGACGATCGTGGCGCCGATCGTGACTTGCCAGATCCAGGGGGCTACGTCCACGGGGTCGGTGGCTCCGATCTCGTTGGTGCGTGGTCGGGAGGGAGGGGGTGCAGGTCAGCGGCCGCCGAACGGCGCACCCAGCTCGGTGAGCCGGGCTTCGCCACCGTCGAGTGCGGTCAGCACCCAGGGACCGTTGGTAGTCAGGGTAAAGGTGTGCTCGAAATGGGCCGCCACGCTGCCGTCACTGGTGGCGACCGTCCACTCGTCGTCGGCGAGGTCGGTCTCCTTGCCGCCGAGGGTGACCATGGGCTCGACGGCCAGGGCCAGGCCCTCCACGAGCTTGGGTCCACGACCCGGCCGGCCGACGTTGGGCACGTTCGGCGGCTGGTGCATGGCGGTGCCGATGCCGTGGCCGACGTAGTCCTCGAGGATGCCGTAGTCGCCCTGGCTGCGGACATGGCTCTCGACCGCGTGGGAGATGTCGCTGAGGCGTCCGCCCAGGCGCGCCGCGGCCATGCCGCGCCACAGTGACTCCTCGGTGACCTCCATCAGCCGGCGCACCCCGTCGGGCACCACTCCCGACGGCGACGGTGATCGCGGAGTCGCCGTGCCAGCCGTCGACGATGGCGCCGCAGTCGATGGAGATGACGTCGCCCTCGACCAGCACCCGGTCTCCCGGGATTCCGTGCACGACCTCGTCGTTGACCGACGCGCAGATCGTGGCGGGGAACGGCGGGTGGCCGTAGCCCAGGAAGGACGGCACGCCGCCGTGGGAGCGGATGTTGTCGTCGGCGAGCTGGTCGAGCTCGCCGGTGGTCACGCCCGGGCGGACCGCGGCGCGCAGCAGCTCGAGGGTCTGGCCGACGAGCAGGCCGGCGACCCTCATCTTGTCGATCTGGTCGCGGCTCTTGATCTCGATGCCGCGCTGTTTCATTTGGCTCGCTCCGCTCGCCTGTCCGCCAATTCGGCAGAGATGGGCTCAACGCCATCCTCAGCTCCGGTATGTCGTCGAGGGCGGCGAAGATGCGCTCGGTCACCTCGTCGACCTCGCCGAGGCCGTCGACCTCGATCAGGATGCCGCGGTCGCGGTAGACGTCGATCAGCGGCGCGGTCTGCTCGCCGTAGACCTCCTGGCGGCGCCTGATGACGTCCTCGGTGTCGTCGGCGCGGCCCTCGATGGCCGCGCGCTGGAGAAGGCGCTGGACGATCTCGTCGTCGTCGACCGTCAGGCACACCACGGCGTCGAGCCGGTGACCGGTGAACGCGATCATCCCGTCGAGCTCCTCGACCTGCGCCAGCGTGCGCGGGTAGCCGTCGAGCAGGAACCCGGGCTCGGCGTCGGGCTCGTCGATGCGGTTGCGCACCATCTTGTTGGTGACCTCGTCGGGGACGTACTCGCCCGCGTCCATGTAGCGCTGCGCCTCCGTGCCCAGCGGCGTCCCCTGGGAGACGTTGGCGCGGAAGATGTCACCGGTGGAGATCGCCGGGATCTTGAAGTGCTCGGCCACGACCTTGGCCTGGGTGCCCTTGCCGGCACCCGGCGGGCCCATCAGCACCAGCCTCACCAGTGATCCCCGTTCATCGCAGGAATCCTTCGTAGTTGCGCTGCTGCAGCTGGCTCTCGATCTGCTTCACCGTGTCGAGGGCGACGCCGACCATGATCAGGATCGAGGTGCCGCCGAAGGGGAAGTTCTGGTTGGCGTTGATGAGGACCAGCGCGATCAGCGGGATGAGCGCCACGAGCCCCAGGTACATCGCACCGGGGAAGGTGATGCGGGAAAGGACGTAGGACAGGTAGTCCTCGGTCGGCTTGCCCGGCCCGGATCCCGGGGATGAAGCCGCCGTACTTCTTCATGTTGTCCGCGACCTCCTGGGGGTTGAAGGTGATCGAGACGTAGAAGTAGGTGAAGAAGACGATCAGGAGGAAGTAGGCGATCATGTAGAGCGGGTGGTCGCCGCGCACGAAGTAGTCGTTGACCCACGTGCACCCAGGCCGCGTCGCTGGTCTGGTTGAACTGCACGGCCATGGCCGGCAGGTAGAGCAGCGAGGAGCCGAAGATGACCGGGATGACGCCGGCCTGGTTGACCTTGAGCGGGATGTAGGTCGAGCTGCCGCCGAACATCTTGCGGCCGACCATCCGTCGGGCGTACTGCACCGGGATGCGGCGCTGGGCCTGTTCGATGAAGATGACCGCCGCGACGATGGCCAGCCCGACCACGATCACGATGCCGAAGACCCACCAGCCCTTCTCGTTCTTCACCTGCCACAAGGAGACCGGGAAGGTCGCCACGATCTGGGTGAAGATCAGGATCGACATGCCGTTGCCGACGCCGCGCTCGGTGATCAGCTCGCCGAGCCACATGATCACGGCCGTGCCCGCGGTCATGGTGATGACCATGACCAGGAACGTGGTGGTGCTGTCGCTGTGCAGCAGGTCGGCCTCACAGCCCTGGAACAACGCCTTGTTGCGGGCCAGGGCGACGATGCCGGTGGCCTGGAGGATGGCCAGGCCGAGGGTCAGGTAGCGGGTGTACTGGGTGATCTTGGTCTGCCCGGCCTGGCCCTCCTTCTTGAGGGCCTCGAGCCGCGGGATCACCACGACCAGCAGCTGCAGGATGATCGAGGCGGTGATGTAGGGCATGATCCCGAGCGCGAAGATCGTCAGCTGGAGCAGGGCCCCGCCGGAGAACAGGTTGATCAGGCTGTAGATGCCGGTGTTGCCGACGTCGTCGAGGCACGACTGCACGTTGGCGACGTGGACACCGGGCGCGGGGACCTGGGAGCCCAGCCGGAAGATCGCGATGATCGCCAGGACGAACAGCATCTTGCGCCGCAGGTCCGGCGTGCGGAAAGCATTGGCGAACGCCCTTAGCACGAGACTCTCTTTCTCCAAGCTGGGTGGCCGTGGAAGCCTACCCGGGGTGGGTCAGACGACCGTGGTCGTACCGCCGGCGGCCTCGATCTTCTCCTTCGCGGAGGACGAGAACGCCTGAGCGCTCACCTGAACCGCGACGGAGAGGTCACCTTGGCCGAGCACCTTGACCGGCCGGCCCCGGCGGACCAGGCCCTTGGCGACGAGGTCGTCGACGACGATGGCGCCGCCGTCGGGGAAGGACTCGCCGATGCGCTCGAGGTTGACGACCTGGTACTCCACGCGGAAGGGGTTCTTGAAACCCTTCAGCTTGGGCAGGCGCATGTGCAGCGGCAGCTGGCCGCCCTCGAAGTGGGCCGGGATCTGGCCGCGGGCCTTGGAGCCCTTGGTGCCGCGACCGGCGGTCTTGCCCTTGGAGCCCTCGCCGCGACCCACGCGGGACTTGGCGGTCTTGGCGCCCGGGGCCGGGCGCAGGTGGTGGAGCTTGAGCGTCACTTGGACTCACCCTCCCCTGAAGATTGGCCGATGACCTGGACGGTCACCAGGTGACGAACGGTGTGGACCATGCCCCGGATCTCCGGGCGGTCCTCCTTGACGACCACGTCGCCGATCCGCTTGAGGCCCAGCGTGCGCAGGGTCTCGCGCTGGTTGGCCTTGCAGCCGATGGAGGACTTCTTCTGCTGGACCTTGAGCTGCGCCATCACCCGTTCACCCCCGCAGGCTCCTCGCGGCGCGCCTTGAGGAGCGCGGCCGGAGCGATCTGCTCGACCGGCAGGCCACGACGGGCCGCGACGGTCTCGGGCTGCTCGAGCATCTTCAGCGCCTCGACGGTCGCGTGCACGATGTTGATCTGGTTGGACGAGCCCAGCGACTTGCTGAGCACGTCGTGGATGCCGGCGCACTCCAGCACCGCACGCACCGGGCCTCCGGCGATCACGCCGGTACCGGGAGCGGCGGGACGCAGCAGCACCACGCCGGCGGCCTTCTCACCCTGGACGGGGTGGGGGATGGTGCCCTGGATCCGGGGCACCCGGAAGAACGCCTTCTTGGCTTCCTCGACGCCCTTGGCGATCGCCGCGGGCACCTCCTTGGCCTTGCCGTAGCCGACGCCGACCATGCCCTCGCCGTCGCCGACGACCACCAGGGCGGTGAAGCTGAAGCGCCGACCACCCTTGACGACCTTGGCGACGCGGTTGATGGCAACGACGCGCTCGACGTAGGCGGTCTTGTCGGTGCCGCCTCGTCGGTCGTCGCGTCCTCCGCGACGGTCGTTCGAGCCGCGCTCGCCGCCACGCTGTCCGCGCTGGGGTCCGCTCATGTGTGTTTCCTCTTCTCTCGTCTGTTCGAGGGCATCTGGTCCGACCCGGGGGTCAGAACCTCAGCCCGCCCTCGCGGGCGCCGTCGGCCAGGGCCGCGACGCGACCGTGGTACTGGTGGCCGGCGCGGTCGAAGACCACGCCGTCGACGCCGGCGGCCTTCGCGCGCTCGGCGAGGATCTCGCCGACGCGCTTGGCCTTGGCCTTCTTGTCACCCTCGAACGAGCGAAGGTCGGCCTCCATCGAGGAGGCAGACGCCACGGTCTTGCCGACCAGGTCGTCGACGACCTGCACGGAGATGTGCTTGCTCGACCGGGTGACCACCAGGCGCGGACGCTCGGCGGTGCCGAAGAGCTTCTTGCGTCCGCGCACCTGGCGGCGCAGCCGCGCCTTGGTGCGCGCGGCGGTGTGCTTGCGGTGGGACAGGGAGATCGCCATCACTTACCAGCCTTTCCGACCTTCTTGCGGACCTGCTCGCCCGCGTAGCGAACGCCCTTGCCCTTGTACGGCTCGGGCTTGCGCAGCTTGCGGATCTTGGCGGCCGTCTCACCGACGAGCTGCTTGTCGATGCCCTGGACGCCGAGGCGGGTCGGTCCGTCGACGGCGAAGGTGATGCCGTCGGGTGCGTTGAACGTGATCGAGTGGCTGTAGCCGAGCTGGAACTCCAGCTGCGTCGGGCCCTTGGACAGGACGCGATAGCCGACGCCGACGATCTCGAGCCTCTTCTCGTAGCCGTCGGTCACGCCGACGACCATGTTGTTGATCAGGGTCCGGGTCAGGCCGTGCAGGGCACGGCTGTTGCGCTCGTCGTCGGGACGCTTGACCTCGAGCACGCGTCGTTGCGCTCCACCGTGATCGGGGCGGCCACGCTGTGCGACAGGGTGCCCTTGGGGCCCTTGACGGTCACCAGGCGCTCGTCGATGGCGACGTCGACGCCGGACGGGACCTCGATCGGGAGCTTGCCGATTCGCGACATGTCTGTCTCCTCCTCTGGTCTCTCGTCACCAGACGTAGGCGAGGACTTCCCCACCCACGCCCTTCTGGTTGGCCTGGCGGTCGGTCAGCAGACCCTGGCTCGTCGAGATGATCGCGACGCCCAGGCCGCCGAGCACGCGCGGCAGACCGGTGGACTTGGCGTAGACCCGCAGGCCGGGCTTGCTGATGCGGCGTACGCCGGCGATCGAGCGCTCGCGGTTGCGGCCGTACTTCAAGGTGATGGTCAGTGTCTTGCCGACCGCGCCCTCGGCGGGCTCGGCCACCTCGTAGGAGGTGATGTAGCCCTCCTGCTTGAGGATGTCGGCGACGCCCTGCTTGAGCTTGCTGTAGGGCATCGTCACCGCGTCGTGGTACGCCTGGTTGGCGTTGCGCAGACGGGTCAGCATGTCTGCGATCGGGTCAGTCATCGTCATGTGGGTGGTTCTCTTTCTTCTGTGGTTTCCCGCGGAGCGGGACCTTCAGCGTTTGCGGTTCTTTACCAGCTGGACTTGGTGATGCCGGGGAGCTCGCCGCGGTGGGCCATCTCCCGCAGGCAGATCCGGCACAGGCCGAACTTGCGGTAGACGGCCTTCGGCCGGCCGCAACGCTGGCAGCGGGTGTAGCCGCGCACCGCGAACTTGGGCTTGCGGGCCGCCTTGACCCTCAGTGCTGTCTTCGCCATGTCTAGTTCCCTTCTCAGCGCTCGGCGAACGGGAAGCCCAGCTGCTTGAGCAGCGCGCGACCCTCGTCGTCGTTGGTGGCCGTGGTGACGACCGTGATGTCCATGCCGCGGGTGCGGTCGATGCGGTCCTGGTCGACCTCGTGGAACATGACCTGCTCGGTCAGCCCGAAGGTGTAGTTGCCCTGTCCCGTCGAACTGCTGCGGCGAGAGGCCGCGGAAGTCACGGATACGCGGCAGCGCCAGGGACAGCAGCCGGTCGAGGAACTCCCACATCCGGTCGCCACGCAGCGTCACGTGGGCGCCGATGGGCATCCCCTCGCGGAGCTTGAACTGGGCGATGGACTTGCGGGCGCGGGTGACGGTGGGCTTCTGGCCGGTGATCGCGGTGAGGTCCTTGACCGCGCCCTCGATCAGCTTGGAGTCGCGAGCCGCCTCGCCGACGCCCATGTTGACCACGATCTTGGTCAGGCCGGGCACCTGCATGACGTTCGGGATGTCGAACTCGCTCTTGAGCGCGGGAAGGATCTCCTCGCGGTAGCGGGTCTTGAGCCGCGGGGTCACCTTGGCGGGTGGCTGTCTCCGTGGCCTCGGTAGTCGTAGTCGTGTCGCTCATCAGATTTCCTTGCCGGTCTTGCGGGAGACCCGGACGCTGCGGTGGGCGGTGTAGGTCGACCCGTCGTTGCGGCGCTTGGTCACCTCGTCACGGCGGAACCCGATCCGGGTCACGCCCTTGCCGTCGACGAGCATCACGTTGGACACGTGGATCGGGGCCTCGGTGGTGATGATGCCGCCCGGTGGTGCCGGCCCGGCCGCCCTGGTTGACGACCTTGGTGTGCCGCTTGACGCGGTTGACGCCCTCGACGATCACGCGCTGCTCCTCGCGGAGCACGGCGATGACCTTGCCCTCGGCGCCCTTGTCGGAGCCGGCGATCACCTTGACGGTGTCGCCCTTCTTGATGTTCACGGTGGGCTTCTTCTGCTTCTTCGGGTCACTTTTTGGGCCATGGCTCAGAGCACCTCCGGGGCCAGCGAGATGATCTTCATGAACTTCTTGTCGCGCAGCTCGCGGCCCACGGGGCCGAAGATGCGGGTGCCGCGCGGCTCGCCGTCCTGGCGGAGGATCACCGCGGCGTTCTCGTCGAAGCGGATGTAGGAACCGTCGGGACGGCGGCGCGCCTTGACGGTGCGCACGATGACCGCCCTGACGACGTCACCCTTCTTCACGTTGGCGCCGGGGATCGCGTCCTTGACGGTGCAGACGATGACGTCGCCGATGCCGGCGTAGCGCCGACCCGAGCCGCCGAGCACGCGGATGCACAGGACTTCCTTGGCACCGGTGTTGTCGGCGACCTTCAGTCGCGACTCCTGCTGGATCACTTGGCACGCTCCAGAATCTCCACGACCCGCCAGCGCTTGGTGGCCGACAGGGGGCGGGTCTCCATGATCAGCACGCGGTCGCCGATGCCGCAGTCGTTCTGCTCGTCGTGCGCCTTGAGCTTCGAGGTACGACGCAGGACCTTGCCGTAGAGGGCGTGCTTGACGCGGTCCTCCACGGCGACGACGACCGTCTTGTCCATCTTGTCGCTGACGACGAGGCCCTCACGGGTCTTGCGGGCGTTGCGCTCCACCTTGCCGGTGGGCTCGTTCGTGGTCTCGCTCATGCCTTCTCCTCGTTGCCCGGGGTGGACCGGATGCCGAGCTCGCGCTCGCGCACCACGGTGTAGATCCGGGCGATGTCCTTCTTGACCGTGTGGAGCCGTCCGTGGCTCTCCAGCTGGCCGGTCGCGGCCTGGAACCGGAGGTTGAACAGCTCCTCCTTGGCCTCGCGCAGCCGCGCCTCGAGGTCGGTGGCGTTCATGTCGTCGAGCTCGTGAGCGCTCGTGCCCAGCTTCGCCATCAGAATTCACCTCCTCACGAGAGATGAACCGGGTCTTGAGCGGGAGCTTGTGCTGCGCGCGGCGCATCGCCTCCTTGGCGATGTCCTCGGTCACGCCGGAGAGCTCGAACAGCACGCGGCCGGGCTTGACGTTGGCGATCCACCACTCCGGCGAGCCCTTGCCGGAACCCATCCGGGTCTCGGCGGGCTTCTTGGTCAGCGGGCGGTCGGGGTAGATGTTGATCCACACCTTGCCGCCACGCTTGATGTGGCGGGTCATCGCGATACGGGCCGACTCGATCTGCCGGTTGGTGACGTAGCTGCCCTCGAGGGCCTGGATGCCGAACTCACCGAAGGCGAGACGGGTGCCGCCCTTGGCCGCACCGGTCCGCTTGGGGTGGTGCTGCTTGCGGTGCTTGATACGACGAGGCATCAACATGGGTCAGCCCTCCGTTCCGGACTCGGCGGGTGCCGCGGCGTCGGCCTTGGCCTCGGCCGGAGCGTCGGCACGAGCCGGCACCGCCACGGGTGCCGCGGCTGGGACGCTCGCCACTGCGCGTGGGGCGACCGCTGCGGCCGGGGACGCCGGCGCGGGCCGCGGCCTGGGCCTGACGCTCGGCACGGGTGCCGGCGACCTCGCCCTTGTAGATCCAGACCTTCACGCCGATCCGGCCGAAGGTCGTGCGGGCCTCGTAGAAGCCGTAGTCGATGTCGGCGCGCAGCGTGTGCAGCGGGCACGCGGCCCTCGCGGTAGAACTCGGTGCGCGACATCTCGGCGCCGTTGAGGCGGCCCGAGCACTGGATCCGGATGCCCTTGGCACCCGAGCGCATCGAGGTCTGCATCGCCTTGCGCATGGCGCGACGGAACTGCACGCGGCCGGAGAGCTGCTCGGCGACACCCTGGGCGACCAGCTGCGCGTCGATCTCGGGGTTCTTGACCTCGAGGATGTTCAGCTGGACCTGCTTGCCGGTGAGCTTCTCCAGCTCGCCGCGCAGGCGGTCGGCCTCGGCGCCGCGGCGGCCGATCACGATGCCCGGGCGGGCGGTGTGGATGTCGACGCGGACCCGGTCACGGGTGCGCTCGATCTCGACCTTGGAGATGCCGGCGCGCTCCATGCCCTTGGACAGCAGCTTGCGGATCGCGACGTCCTCGCCGACGTACGACTTGTACAGCTTGTCGGCGTACCACCGGCTCTTGTGGTCGGTGGAGATGCCGAGGCGGAAGCCGTTGGGGTTGATCTTCTGTCCCATCAGGCACTCTTTCCGGTCTTCTTGGCGGTGTCTTCTTGGCGGCCTTGGCGGCCGGCTTGGCCAAGGGCTCGACGGCCAGGGTGATGTGGCTGGTCCGCTTGAGGATGCGGGTCGCCCGGCCCTGGGCGCGGGGGCGCCAGCGCTTCATCGTCGGACCCTCGTCGACCAGGGCCACGGTGACGACCAGGTCGCCGCGGTCGAGGTCCTCGGTGGTCTCGGCGTTGGCGACGGCGCTCTCGAGCACCTTGTGGACCGTCGTGGCGGCCGACTGCGGCGCGAAGGCCAGCAGGTTCAAGGCGTCGTCCACGGGCAGGCCGCGGACCATGTTGACGACCCGGCGGGCCTTCATCGGGGTGATGCGGACGTAGCGCGCGCTCGCGAAGGAGCCCGGACGGTCGCCGAGCAGGGACTCGCGGCGGGCGCTCTGGCTGCCGGCGTTCGGTGGCAGGCATCTCAGCGTCGCCGTCCCTTCCGGTCGTCCTTGACGTGCCCGCGGTAGGTGCGGGTCGGGGCGAACTCCCCGAGCTTGTGGCCGACCATCGAGTCGGTCACGAAGACGGGGACGTGCTTGCGGCCGTCGTGCACGGCGATCGTGTGGCCGATCATGGCCGGGACGATCATCGAGCGGCGCGACCAGGTCTTGATGACGTTGTGGCTGCCCTTGGTGTTCTCGGCGTCCACCTTCTTCATCAGGTGGTCGTCGACGAAGGGGCCCTTCTTCAGGCTGCGAGGCATGTCGTTTACTTCCTACCCTTGCCGGACTTGCGGCGACGGATGATCTGGGCGTCGCTGGCCTTGCGGCGACGCGTGCGGCCCTCGGGCTTGCCCCACGGCGAGACCGGGTGACGGCCACCGGAGGTCTTGCCCTCGCCACCGCCGTGGGGGTGGTCGACGGGGTTCATCACGACACCGCGGACGGTGGGACGACGACCCTTCCAGCGCATCCGGCCGGCCTTGCCCCAGTTGATGTTGGACTGCTCGGCGTTGCCGACCTCGCCGATCGTGGCGCGGCAGCGCACGTCGACGAAGCGCATCTCGCCCGAGGGCATCCGCAGCGTCGCGCGGGAGCCCTCCTTGGCCACCAGCTGCGCGCTGTTGCCGGCGGAGCGGGCGATCTTGGCGCCGCCACCGGGCCGCAGCTCGATGCAGTGGATGGTCGAGCCGACGGGGATGTTGCGCAGCGGCAGGTTGTTGCCCACCTTGATGTCGGCGGTCGGGCCGGACTCGAGGTTGGCGCCCTGGCGCAGGTCCTTGGGGCACACGATGTAGCGCTTCTCGCCGTCGGCGTAGTGCAGCAGCGCGATGCGGGCCGTGCGGTTGGGGTCGTACTCGATGTGGGCGACCTTGGCGGGCACGCCGTCCTTGTCGTAGCGACGGAAGTCGATGATGCGGTAGGCGCGCTTGTGGCCGCCTCCCTGGTGTCGGGTGGTGATCCGGCCCTGGTTGTTGCGGCCGCCCTTCTTGGCGAGCGGACGCGTCAGCGACTTCTCCGGGGTGGTCCGGGTGATCTCGACGAAGTCGGCCACCGACGAGCCACGACGGCCCGGGGTGGTCGGCTTGTACTTGCGGATAGCCATAGCTCTTAGGTCCTCAGTCTCTGTTCTCTAGAAGCCCGGTCAGGAGACCGGACCTCCGAAGATGTCGATGCGGTGGCCCTCGGCGAGGCTGACGATCGCGCGCTTGGTGTCCTTGCGCTTGCCGATCCCGGTGCGGGTACGGCGCGTCTTGCCCGCGCGGTTGATGGTGTTGACCGACGTGACCTTGACGTTGAACACCTTCTCGACCGCGATCTTGATCTCGGTCTTGTTGGCGTCGGGGCGCACCAGGAAGGTGTACTTGTTGGCGTCGAGGAGGCCGTAGCTCTTCTCCGACACCACGGGTGCGATCAGGACGTCGCGGTGGTCCTTGTGGAGCGTGCTCACTTCGCTCCTCCTCGTCGGCGGCAGCGCCGCCACCGGCACGCGTGAAGCCAGCGGCCTCGGCGTCCTCGGCGGTCTTGAAGTAGAACTCGGCGTCGGTCTGGTCGTACCACTGGCCGTCGGGCTCGTGGTAGAGGCCGGAGTCGGCGTTGCCCTTGACCTCGAAGCCCTTGGGAGCGCCGCCGCTCTTGAGCGGGGCCTTGGCGCCCTGGGGCAGCTCGGCCTTCTCGGGCTCGTCGGCCTTCTCGGTCGTCGCTGCCTTCTCGGTCTTGGCGGCCTTCTCGGTCTTGACGTCGGCCAGGGCGGCCGGCGCGGCGGCCTTCTTGGTGGTCTCGACCTCGATCGTCTCGACCACGTCGGCGCCGGCGGTGTCGCCACCGACGAACGCGTCGTAGGCACCCTGGGTGAAGACCACGTCGTCGGCGGCCAGCACGTCGTAGGTGTTGAGCTGGTCGACCGCCACGATGTGCACCTCGGGCGCGTTGCGCAGCGAGAGCCAGGTCACCGCGTCGGAACGCTCGAGGACCAGCAGGAACTTGCGACGCTCCACGACGCCGGTCAGCGCCTTGAGTGCGGACCTGGTCGAGGGCTTCTCGCCCGAGACCAGCGAGTCGACGACGTGGATGCGGCCGTCGCGGGCCCGGTCGGAGAGGGCACCGCGCAGCGCGGCCGCCTTCATCTTCTTGGGGGTGCGCTGGGAGTAGTCACGCGGCTGCGGGCCGTGGACGACGCCACCGCCGGCGAACTGCGGCGAGCGGGTCGAGCCCTGGCGGGCGCGGCCGGTGCCCTTCTGCTTGTAGGGCTTGCGGCCACCGCCGCGGACCTCGCCGCGGGTCTTGGTGGAGTGGGTGCCCTGGCGGGCCGCGGCCTGCTGGGCCACGACGACCTGGTGGATCAGCGGGATGTTGACCGCCACGTCGAAGATCTCGGCGGGCAGGTCGACCTTGAGGACCTTGGTAGTCATCAGTCGTTGCTCCCCTCGGCGCTGGCAATGAAGGGCCGCTTGGCGGCCGACCGCAGGACCACGAGGCCGCCCTTGGGGCCGGGGATGGCGCCCTTGAGCAGGATCAGGCCCTTGTCGGTGTCGACGGCGTGGACGATGACGTTCTGGGTGGTGACGGTGTCGCTGCCCATGCGGCCGGCCATCCGGACGCCCTTGAACACGCGGCCGGGGGTGGCGCAGGCGCCGATCGAGCCCGGCTTGCGGTGGTTCTTGTGGGCACCGTGGGAGGCGCCGACGCCGTGGAAGCCGTGGCGCTTCATCACACCGGCGAAGCCCTTGCCCTTGCTGGTGCCGGTGACGTCGATGACCTCACCCGCGGCGAAGGTGTCGACGGCCAGCTCCTGGCCGATCTCGTAGGCCGCTGCGTCGGCGGTGCGGATCTCGAGCAGGTGGCGACGCGGCGTCGTACCGGCCTTGGCGAAGTGACCCGCAGCGGGCCTGTTGACCTTGCGCGCCTCGATCTCGCCGAAGCCGACCTGGATGGCGTTGTAGCCGTCGGTCTCGGGACGGCGGACCTGCGTCACCACGTTGGTGGTGGCAGCGACCACGGTGACGGGGACGACGAGGTTGTTGTCGTCCCACACCTGGGTCATGCCGAGCTTGGTGCCCAGCAGTCCCTTCACGTTGCGTTCGATAGTCATGGTGCCCTCAGAGCTTGATCTCGATGTCGACGCCGGCCGGCAGGTCGAGGCGCATCAGGGAGTCGACGGTCTTCGGGGTGGGGTCGATGATGTCGATGAGGCGCTTGTGGGTGCGCATCTCGAAGTGCTCGCGCGAGTCCTTGTACTTGTGGGGCGAGCGGATCACGCAGTACACGTTCTTCTCGGTCGGCAGCGGCACGGGGCCCGCGACCTTGGCACCCGTGCGGGTGACGGTGTCCACGATCTTGCGCGCCGAGGTGTCGATCACCTCGTGGTCATAGGCCTTGAGCCTGATGCGGATCTTCTGTCCCGCCATAGGTCTCTCTCGTCCTTCGTCTCGTGCCAAATGGTTCCGCCCGCCACCGACCCCCGCGGTCGGGCGTGTCGCAGACTCTTCAAACTGACGGAGCGATCTGCGACCCGCGTGAGCGGATCGGATGATGGGGGTGTTGCCCGACGATTCACATCGGGCGGATCGGGTCTCCAGGTGCGGTGCGGCCGAGCACGGACCACCGGCACCCATCGGGAGACGCGATTCAATGGTCAAGAACTGCCGCACCCCGGCAACCCGCCGGAGCAACCGGACTATCTTGGCAGAGACGTCGGCACAGGCCAAATCCGTTCGCCGTCTCGCACGCGGGCCGTGGTGGCCGCACGAAACGAGACGGCTGAGCAAGGGCCAGGCGTCACCGTTCCAGGCCTGCGAGTAGTTCATTCACAAGAGCTGCGAAGGCTGGCGCCACGGCGGGGTCTCCCTGTGCCGCGCTAGACGCCAGCATCGCGAGGCGGCCCTCCACGGTCGAGCCATTGACCCTCAGCAACTCGATCGCCTCGAATGACACTGCCGCGGCATGCGCTTCGGCCTCGTGGCTCCGAATGCCTCTGACAAGGTCGGACGTGTCCACGGCTTGAAGAAGCCGGAACGCGTCCAGGGCATCCTTCTCCTTGAGTCGATCGGGCTGTCTGTCTGCTTGCTCGAGGCGCTCACCAATCTTGATGACTTTCGCCGTCAGCAACGCCGCCGGTCCCGCGACACGCAACCGGAACCGTCGTAAGTCGGGTGTTTCTAGCGCTGCGATGTCCACTCGTTCGTTGTCCAGCAGCGCCGGCTCCAGGCCACGCGCAATGCGGGCGGTGAGCTTCTCATGAGGCTCGAGGACGGCCGCGCGGGCTTGGGCCTTGGTGGTGCCGGCCTGATGCGGCACCACCATCAGGTCGACCGCGATGTCACTGGTGGCGACCGAGTGCCCCGGGTTGGGGCCAGGGTGAATCCAGCCGTGCGGAGCACCGCGCCGATCTCCGGAACCTCGGCGAGATCGACAGCGTTGATGGCGAGGTCTGCGTCTGTCGTCATGAGCGGAATGTTGAGATCCGCCTCACCGGTATGGTGATACACCGCCTGGGCGCCGACGCGAATGAGATTGTCGAGGTGCCCTTCAAGAGCCACGAGGGCGTCCAGCAGGACGCTACGCGCAGCGACGTACTCGGGGGCCAGGTTGTTCGACTCACTCCTTCCAAGAGGTTTCAGTGCTCGCGAGAGCGTCATCAGCTGGTCGGCGCTCGCATCCGAGCGTAGCCAGGCAAGGTCAAGCAGGTCGGCGAGGACGAGGGCGACGGGGGCGACCAGGGTGGCAGGGATCGCCAGCCGACGGCAGGATCTCGTCGTCTTGCGGTTCAGCGATGACGACATTGGCGGTCGAAGGCTCGGCGTCAAGCAAGCGGAGCTTCTCGGCAGAGACCACGCGGTCGGCCGCGTAAAGGGCCAACAGCCGCAATGGCAACACAGACGTCATCGATGTCGGCAGCGAGCGTCGCGCTGCGACTGAGCCAGTGATCGTGACTCCGCCCGCGCTGGTGGAGACGAGTCAGTGTTCGGTCAAGCCCTCTGGGTGCGATGAAGTAGCCGACGGATGGGTTGGACTTCGGGAAGGAGTAGTCGCGAGTCCACCGGCGGATCAGGGCGCGACGGCGAAGCGCCAACACCCGTTGTCTCTGATCACGATCGACGATGCCCTCGGATGCGAGTGTTACCAGCAGTTTGGAGACTGATCCGGGTGAGACATCCGCTGTGGCGGCCAAGCCGCGGACACCTACAGGAAGCTCGACGGTCGCCAGCGCGCTATCGTACGACTGGCAGCTACGCCGTTGAGTCGAGTTACGGCACTCGCCTGTCGATCGCGTGGGGCGCGATCTGCGCCTTGACCCGTCAGCAAGATCAAAGGGTCATTGCTGACGAGCCAGATCCATCCCGTCGCGTCGGCAAAACTGATGCTCTCCGCCACTAGCGCGGCGCGTAGCGACGGTCCCACGTAGTCGGAAACGATCAGCACTCGCTGACCAGTCTGTTCTCGCAACTCGCGCAATGTGGTCAGCAGGATGGCCGCCGGCAAAGCCCCTGACCGTTTGGCCTCCACCACGAAAGAAGTTCGATCTCCGTTGGGTCCGGTCAGTTCCATGAGAGCGTCGAATCGCTTGTCCTGGTCTCGGACGTCGACATTCGCGTCGAGCGTCCACGAGGCGGGCAGTTGCTCAGAGATCTTTTCGAAGGCATCGCGAAGCATTCGCGTTTCTCGAGTCGCACTGTTTCCCATAATGAGAAACAGACTACTTTAAGAAACGCGGCCCATCAAGGGCCCGGCGTGGGCGGACGAACCTGGCCGGCATGCGACAGCCGCGCCAGCCGAAAGGCGAACCGGGCAGGGCGACCCTGAGAAGATGAGACCGTTCGCCACTCGACAGGGGTCCGGAGGGGGAAGCAGTGTCCGGAACCGAGTCCTATCCTCCGCCGGGCGCGAGCGGCGAGGAGCCGGACCGACCGTCTGAAGAGCATCCACCACCGGGTGGCAACCCCCGCCGCCGGGGTGGCAGCCGCCTGCCACGACACAGCCGTACCCCCAGCAGCCGTACCCCCAGCCGGGCTATGCCGCCGGGGATGCTCGGAGCGGCCCACAAGCCGGGCGCGATCGCGCTGCGGCCCCTCCAGCTCGGAGACATCTACGACGCGGCCTTCCGGATCATCCGCTTCAACCCGCAGGCCACGGTCGGCTCGGCCGTGCTGGTCACGGCGGTGGCGATGCTGATCCCGGTCGCGGTGACGGCGTTCTTGACCTGGTCGGTCAACCTGACCCTCGACCCCGGCTCCGACGGCTTCACCGGCGCGGAGGCCGCCGGGCTCATCGGCGCGCTCGGCTCCTGGGTGCTGGGCAGCGTGCTGCAGTCCCTCGGCCTGGTCCTGGTCACCGGAATGGTCGCCCACGTGACGATGGCGGCGGCGGTCGGCAAGAAGCTCACCTTGGGCCAGGCCTGGGCCGCGACGGCCGGCAAGCGGCTCAGGCTCGTCGGCCTGGTGCTGCTGCTCGGGTTGCTGCTGGTGCTCCTCCTCGCGCTCATCGTCCTGGTCTGGGTGGCCGGTTTCCTGGTCCTCGAGTCGGGCGCGGCGATCGCGCTGTTCCTGCTGGTCTCCATCCCGGCGTCCGTGGCCGCGCTCTGGTGGTTCTGGATCCGCCTCTACTACCTGCCCGTGCCCGCCCTGATGCTCGAGGACGTCGGCATCTTCGGCGCCATCGAGCGCGGCCACGCATTGTCGCGCAAGGCTTTCTGGCGGATCTTCGGCATCGCCGTGCTGACCGCGATCATCACCGCCATCGCGGGATCCATCCTGGGCGTCCCGGTCACGCTGGTCATGCAAGCCGTGCTCAGCGGGGGCCTCGACGCCCAGTACGCCACCTTGTCGTTCGCGATCGTCAACGCCGTCTCGTCGGTGGTGCAAGCGGCGTTCGTGGCGCCGTTCACCGCGGCGGTCACCTCGCTGCAGTACGTCGACCAGCGCATCCGCAAGGAGGCGTTCGACGTCGAGCTGATGACGCGGGCCGGGATCACCGCCCAATGATGCTGTTGGCCGACCCACCCCTCACCCCGGACGGCGACGACGCACGCTCGCTGCTGCGCCGCGAGCTGCTGCACCCCGACTACCACCAGGACAACCTCATCCTGCGGCTGGTCGACTGGCTCTCGCGGCTGCTCGAACGAGGCCTGGCGGCCGCGCGGGAGACGCCGCCGCTCACGACGTTCGCGGCGATGCTCATCGGGCTGCTGCTGGTCGGGGCGCTCGGGTGGCTGGCTTCCCGGGCCCGGCGGTCGCGCCGGGCACCGGTCGAGCGGCGCGCGGTGCTCGCCGACGAGCAGGTGACCGCGGCACAGCTGCGAGCCCGGGCCGAGCGGGCCCTGGCCGACGGGCGCCCCTCCGACGCGCTGGTCGACGCCTTCCGCGCGGTGGCGTTGCGACAGGTCGAGCGCGACCGCATCGAGGACGTGCCGGGCGCGACGGCACACGAGGTGGCCGTCGTCCTGGCCGAGGTGTTCCCGGGGCAGGCGACCGACGTGCACCGGTGCGCCGCACTCTTCGACCTCGTCCTGTACGGCGGCCGGGTCGCGACGCGAGACCAGGCTGTCGACGTGCTCGGCCTCGACGAGCGGTTGGGGGCGAACGCGTGAGCATCGCCGGCGACACCGCCACCGAGAGCGGCCCGGATCCGACGGCCGGACGGCGTACGGGCCTCTGGCGACGCCACCGCACCGCTGTCGTCGTGGCCGCGGCAGGCCTGCTCGCGGTGGTGGTGGTGCTGTTGGTGGGCGACCGCCCGGCGACGACGATGCCGCTCGACCCCGACAACCCGGGAGGCCAGGGGGCCCGGGCGGTGGCCCGGGTGCTCGACGACCAGGGGGTCGACGTCACCGTCGTCCGGGGCGCCGACGCGCTCGACCGCGAGGAGCTCGACTCCTCGACCACGGTGGTGGTCACCTCGACCTACCTGCTCGGCGACAGCACCACCCGGCGGCTGCTCGACCGGCTCGCCGGCGCGGACCTCGTCGTCGCCGAGCCCGGGCCCGGCCTCCTCGACGCGCTCGGCCTCGACACCCAGAGCTGGACCGTCGCCCCCGGTGGCGACCGCGCCGCCCGTTGCTCCGACCCGCTGCTCACCGGGCTGGAGGTGCGGGTCGAGCTCGGCACCGAGTACGCCACCGGTGAAGGGGCCGGCTGCTTCACCGGCGAGCACGGCCATCTCGTCGCCGTGCCGCGCGACGGGGTCACGCTGCTCGGGGCATCGGACCTGCTCACCAACGACCAGGTGCTCAGGGCCGACAACGCCGCCGTGGCGCTGCGCCTGCTCGGACAGCACGACCGCCTGGTCTGGTACGTGCCCGAGGCCTCCGACCTGGTGGGCGGCGACGGCGTCAGCCTGCGCACCCTGGTGCCCGAGTGGATCTTCCCGGGGCTCTGGATCGCCGGCGCCACGGTGGTCGCTCTGCTGCTGTGGCGCGTACGGCGCCTCGGGCCGTTGGTCACCGAGCCGCTGCCGGTGATCGTGAAGGCGATCGAGACCGCCCGTAGCCGTGGGCGGCTCTACCGCAAGGCCGGCGACCGCGCGCACGCCGCGCGGGCCCTGCGCAGGGCCGCGCGCACGAACCTCGCCGCCCGCCTGCACCTGCCGCCGTCGGTCGAGGGCCAGGTGCTGGTCCGTGACGTGGCACGCCAGGTCGGCCGCCCGTCCGAGCAGGTGGCCGCGCTGCTCGACCACGACGCGCCTGCGCCCGCCACCGACGACGACCTGATCACCTTGGCCAACGACCTGGCCGCGCTCGAACGAGAGGTACGCAACCCATGATGACGAGTCTTCAGAGTCACCGGGTTTCGAGACAGACGCTGCGCGACCTCCTCAACCAGCGGGATCAGACGCTCGCGAGCGGCTGGGCGCCGTACGCGGCGAGGTCGCCAAGGCCGTGGTCGGCCAGGACGCCGCCGTCTCCGGCCTGCTCGTGGCGCTGCTGTGCGGCGGGCACGTGCTGATGGAGGGCGTGCCGGGCGTGGCCAAGACCCTGCTCGTGCGCACCCTCGCCGGCGCCCTCGACGTCCGCACCCGGCGAGTGCAGTTCACCCCTGACCTGATGCCCGGCGACATCACCGGCTCGATGGTCATCGACAGCAAGCAGGGTGAGCTGAGCTTCCGCGAGGGTCCGCTCTTCACCAACCTGCTGCTCGCCGACGAGATCAACAGGACGCCCCCCAAGACGCAGTCGGCGCTGCTCGAGGCGATGGAGGAGGGCCAGGTGTCGGTCGACGGGGTGTCGCGGCCGCTGCCGCGGCCGTTCCTGGTGGCGGCGACGCAGAACCCCGTCGAGTACGAGGGCACCTACCCGCTCCCCGAGGCCCAGCTCGACCGCTTCCTGCTCAAGGTCGTGCTGCCGATCCCGCCACGGGAGGCCGAGCTGGAGATCCTGCGCCGCCATGCCGAGGGCTTCGACCCCCGCGACGTCGCGGGCGCCGGCGTGCGTGCGGTGTGCGGGCCCGACGACATCGCCGCCGGCCAGGCCGCAGTCCGGCAGGTGCAGGTCTCGCCCGAGGTGACGTCGTACATCGTCGACATCGCCCGGGCCACCCGCCAGTCGCCCTCGCTCAGCCTGGGCGTCAGCCCGCGCGGCGCGACCGCCCTGATGCGGGCGTCCCGGGCGTGGGCGTGGCTGACGGGCCGCGACTTCGTCACCCCCGACGACGTCAAGGCGCTGGCCCAGGCGAGCCTCGCCCACCGGCTCGGACTGCGGCCCGAGGCCGAGCTCGAGGGCGTGCAGGTGGGGCAGGTGCTCGACTCCGCGCTCGGGTCGGTCCCCGTCCCCCGCTGATGGCGATCTCAGGACGCGTGCCGCTGCTCGTGCTGCTCGGCCTGCTGCCGGTGGTGCTGCGCCCGTCGTTCGGCACGATGTGGCTCTGGTTGCTGGCCGTCGCGCTCGCGGTCGCGGTCGACGTGCTGCTGGCGCCCAAGCCGGCCCTGCTCGAGATCACGCGGCGTCCGACCGCGCCGGTGCGGATGGGCGACCCGACCTCGTCGACGCTGGTGGTCGCCAACCCCACAGGGCGCCGGTTCACCGGCATCCTCCGCGACGCCTGGCAGCCGACCGCCGGCGCCCACGGCAACCGGTTCCCGCTCCGGCTGACGCCCTGGTGACCGGGTGCTGCTGCACACGCCGCTGCAGCCCGTACGCCGCGGCGACCTGCACGCCCACGGCGTCACCGTGCGCGCCCGCGGGCCGCTCGGCCTGGCGTCCCGGCAGCGCACGGTCGCGGTGCCGGGCGTCGTACGCTCGCTGCCGCCGTTCGAGTCGCGCAAGCACCTGCCGTCACGGCTGGCGCGCCTGCGCGACCTCGACGGTCGCTCGGCGGTGCGGGTGCGGGGGCAGGGCACCGAGTTCGACTCGTTGCGCGAGTACGTCCGCGGCGACGACGTGCGCTCGATCGACTGGCGCGCCACGGCCCGCAACCGCAACGTGGTCGTCCGCACCTGGCAGCCCGAGCGCGACCGGAGGGTGGTGCTCGTCCTCGACACCTCGCGCACCTCGGCGGGCCGGGTGGACGACGTACCCCGCCTCGACTCGGCGATGGACGCCGCGCTGCTGCTCGCGGCCCTCGCGGCGCGCGCCGGCGACCGGGTCGACTTCCTCGCCGGCGACCGGCGAGTGCGGGCGCGGCTCCGCGCCACCGGAGCCCGCGACGCGGCCTCGACGCTCCAGGACACGATGGCCGACCTCGAGCCCGTCATCGCCGAGGCCGACTGGGCCGCGCTGGCCGGTGCGGTCACGGCACTGGGCCGGCAGCGCGCGCTCGTCGTGCTGCTGACGCCGCTGGAGTCGTCGGCGGTCGAGGAGGGGTTGCTCCCGGTGCTGCCGACCCTGACCAAGCACCACCGCGTCGTGGTGGCGTCGGTCAAGGACCCCGCCCTCGACCGTCTCGCGGCCAGCCGCGCCGGCATCGACGAGGTCTACGACGCCGCCGCCGCCGCAACGTGTCCTCGAACGCCGGCGCGGCACCGCCGACCTGCTCCGCGCGCTCTCCGTCGACGTCGTCGACGCCTCCGCCGAGCAGCTGCCTCCCGCGCTCGCCGACCACTACCTGTCGCTCAAGGCCCGCGGCCTGCTCTGAGACCCCGATTCGTCTGCGTCGCTGAGCGGGGAAAACTGAGGTAAACCGCAGACGAATCGGTGTCGGCGGCCTCAGCGCGGGCGGACGACGTCGGTCGGCTTGCTCCAGGGGCCCCAGCGGTCGGTGTTGCGGGCGCGGACCTTGAACACGTAGCGGCCCGGCTTCAGCTTGAAGAGGTACTTCAGCTTGCTGGCCTTGACGACCTTGGTGTCGACCTTCTTGCCGCCCGCGGTGAGGACCATGACCTTGTACTTGGTGATGGTGTAGCCGCCCGCGTCGGCGGGGGCCTTCCACTTCGCGCCTGCCGTCCGCTTGCCGCCCGCAGCGCCCTTGAGGGCCGTGACCTTGCGCGGCTTGGAGAGCTTGTCGAGCTTGACCGTGGCGCTGGCCGCGGCGCCCTCGCCGATCGCGTTGACGGCGGAGACCTTGAAGACGTGTTCGCCGGGGCCGGAGTTCTTGACGACCACCGAGGTGCCGCCGACGGTGGTGATGAGCTTGCCGTCGCGGTAGACCCGGTACGCCGTCGGGGCCGCGCCGCCGTCGTTGGCCGGCGGCGTCCAGCTGAGGGCGACACCCGAGCCGTCCTTCGGCGCGAGCTTGGCGGCCAGGCCCTGCGGGGCGCCCGGGGCCGACTGGTCGAAGGACTCCCCCGGCGCCTGGCGGCGCAGCCGCCACCGGGAGGTCTGGGTGGTCAGCACCGTGACGAAGGTGTTCTGGGTGGTGCGAGACATCAGCGCCCGGTCGACGCAGTACGGCGCACCCGGCGGGAGCGTGCCGCTGATGCAGTCGGGGGTCTTCGTCATCACGCCGGCGTCGCTGATGTGGCCGACCTGGACCTCGCAGCAGCGGCGTGGCCATCACGTCGGCCTGGGAGAACCGCAAGGTGATGGTGGCGGGGTTGGCCGGGTCGACGTCGAGCTGCTCGGCGTGGGCGAAGACCTCGTTGCCGATCGCCCGCGAGTCGGTCGTGGGCGGCGGCTGCGTCAGCTCCTGGAGCTGGACGGCGGAGGTCTGCGAGTTCGCGCCGGGGATCTGCAGCTCACGCTCATCGCGTCGACGGCCGGGTTCGTGCTGCCGCCGCAGATCGCCGGTCGTCACCGGGCCGCACGCGCCCGTGCCCAGGGACATGCTGGGCACGACATCGCCGGAGACCAGCTGCTGGCCCCGCGAAGGCCAGCGTCGCGCAGCAGTCGACGTCGACCTGCCCGCCAGCGCCCTGCGACGTAGGCCGGCCTCGACGATGCTGGTGGTGCCGCCGCCGGTCTTGGCGAGCGTGCCGTTGTTGGTCAGCGAGCCCAGCGACTGCCCGGCCAGCGGGTTTCCCTGGTAGTAGCCGCCGTGGCCATTGAGCTCGAGGTTGCCACCCGGGTTGATCGTCGTGGCGGTGCCCCAGTCGGCGGAGATCCGACCGGTGCCGCTGCCGCCGAACGGCCCGCCGAGAGCCACGACGCCGGAGATGATCAGCTGGTAGCGGCGAAGAAGTAGACCAGGGAGTCGACCACGGCCATCCGACCGCCGGGTGCGACGTGAAGTGTTCCCGCCGGACCGGTGTACGCAGTGCCGAAGTTGAAGGCGCCGGAGGCGAGGCCGGAGTCAGCCGTGACATCGAGGTCACCGTGGACCTCGATCACCCGGTGCCTCCGAGGCCACCACCCGCCAGAGTCACCGTGCTGCCGAAAGCCCACTGGGACGGCGAGCTGCTGCTGACCAGGATCTGGGTCCCTGACGGATCAACACGTCCGCGCCGGGGTCGAGATGCAGCTGGGCCACGTTGCGGACCCCGTCGACGACGACATCGAACGCCTGGACGCAGGCCACCGACGTGGGCCCGGCACGCTGGTTGACGTTCCAGTTGGCGGCGCTGTCCCACAGGTCGTCACCGGCGCCGGCGTCCCAGATGTGCGTGCACCCTGCCAGGCAGGCCCGTCGCCGTCTGCGGTGTCGCCACCACCACGATGCCCGTCGCGACGAGCGCGACCAGCGCCGTGCGCAGCATCGTCCGATACGCAGTCCGCATCATCGCCCCCCAGCTCTGCGTTCTCCCTGGCCGAACTGTAGGCGTTCTGCGCCTCCGTGACGACCGTGTTGCTGAGGGAGGGGTCGTGTCAGACCGGTACGGCGGCCACCACCTCGCGCAACAGCTCGCGCACCCGGGCCTGCGGGAGCGAGGTCCCCAGGGTCCACTCGCGCACGAACGCCTCCGCTCCCAGGGCTTCGCGAGCGGTCTCCAGCCCGCCGGCCAGGTCCCCCTCGACGGGCTCGTCGGTCCCGCTCGGCGAGGGCGCGATGCGCTGGGCGGCGGCGTAGAGCCGCACGGCGTCGGCGGCCCTGCCCCGCGCCGCCGCGAGGGACCCGGCCACCCGAGCGCACTGCGCCACCGCGAAGGCCTGACCGATCTTCTCCGCGGACTCCAGCGCCCGCTCCAGCGTGCGGCGCCGCGCCGGGCAGGTTCCCGTCGGCCATCTCAGCGCGAGCCAGGGTGATCAGGGCGTCGCGGGCCTCCATCGGCAGGGAGGGGTGGGCGATGGCGAGCGCCTCTTCGGCGTACGCACGCGCCGTCGCGCCGTCCGCCTCGTCGAGCGCGATCTCGGCCAGGGTCGTCAGCGCGTCGGCCGTGCGGGCGACGTCGCCGTGCTCGCGCGCGACGGCGAGACGCGCCAGGTGCATCTCACGCTCGGCGTCGAACTCCCCGGCGATCGCGTGGGCGATGGCCAGCGCACCGAGCCCCTCGGCGACGAGCGGGTAGAGCCCGAGCCGCGCCGCGGCCTCGGCGCCCAGCCGGGCCACCTCACTACCGCGCTCGACCTCGTTGTTGACCAGCAGGGCGGAGGCGTAGAAGCACCGGCTGGTGGCGACGGTGGCCTCGTCGTCGCATGCCTCGGCGATCGCGATCGCCCGCTCGAAGGCGGCCATGGCGTCCGCGTCGTCGTTGAGGTGGTAGGCCAGCTGGCCGGCGAGCGCCTGCAGGCGACCGGCCTGCTCGGAGTCGCCGGCGACGAAGCGCAGGGTGTCGCGGGTGCGAGCGAGCCCGGCCCGCAGCTCGCCGGAGGCGACCCAGAACGGTCCGGACGCCAGGGTGAGAGCCACCCCTTCCTCGATCCGGCCGAGCCGCAGCGCGGCCTCGACCGACGCGTGCACGTCGGCCCCCACGTCGAGGAACCGGGCGAGCGCGAGCGGCCCCTCGGCCCGGTCGAGGTCGGCCTGCCAGCGGCCGACGTGGTCGAGCAGGTAGGCCGCCAGCGCCAGCCGGGCCGGGTCGTTCTCGCGCGGGTCGGCTACCAGGTGGCGGACGAACGTCCGCACGGTCGTGGGCATCACGAAGCCGATCCTGATCCGGCCGATCAGCGGCCGGATCAGGCCGGTCTCCATGACCTGCGTGAGCAGCTCGATGACGTCGCCCGCGTCGGCGGCGACGGCCTCGACCGCCTCGAGCGTGAAGGCCTGTTCGAAGACCGCCAGCCGCCGGCACAGCTGCCGCGCCCCGTCGCCGAGCCGGTCGTGGCTCCAGGCGATCGTGGAGGCCAGCACCCGCTGCCGCTCGGGCACGTCGGGAGCGGTGGTGCGCAGCAGCTCCAGCCCCGACTCGAGGCTCTCGCGCAGCCCGTCGAGTCCGACGAGCCGGACGCGGGCGGCCGCGAGCTCGAGAGCCAGGGGGACACCGTCGAGCAGCCGGCACACCTCGGCCACCGCGCCCACGCGCCCGTCCAGGTCGAAGGACCGGTCGGCCTGGTGGGCGATGCGCAGGAACATCTGGACCGCCGGGCTCTCCTCGATCTCGGCCGCCGAGGCGTCGGCCGCCGGCACGTCCAGCGGCGGGACGGCGATGGTCTGCTCGGAGCGGCGCCGGAGCGGGACGCGCGAGGTCACCAGGAGCAGCACCGCAGGCAGGTCGTCGAGGATGCGGGACACGGCTGCCGAGCCGTCGGCGCTGGCGTCGACGTTGTCGAGCACGACCAGCGGACGCTCGTCGGGAGAGACCTCGGGCTCGGAGTCGCCGACCATCGCCTCCACGGCGGCGTACACGTCGTCGCCGGTCTCCCGATCGGTCACCTCGTGGAAGTGCACCGTCCGTCCGGACTCGTCACGCAGCCGGGCCGCCGCGACGGTCGCGACGCGGGTCTTGCCGCTGCCGCCGAGGCCGGTCAGGGTGACCAGCCGGGTGTCGGGCTCCTGGAGGCTCCCGACGATGCTGTCGACCAGCTCCTCGCGCCCGTACGTCGGGGTGCGCGGCGCCGGCAGCCGGGCGGCCGCGCGCGGCACCGGGTGGTCGCCGAGGTCGGGGTCGCGAGCGGGGTCCTCGAGGAGGATCGCCGCCTCGATGCGCTGGAGGGCCTCGCTCGGCTCGATGCCCAGCTCGTCGGCCATCACGGCCCGCGCCTCGGCGTACACCTCGAGAGCCTCCTGGGTGCGGTGCTCGCGATGCATCGCAGTCATCAGCTGGCCCCAGAACCGCTCTCGCGTGGGGTTCTCGCGCGTGGCCGCGCGCAGCTCGTCGATCGCCTCGGCCGCCTGCCCGAGGCGGAAGAGCAGCTCGAACCTCTCCTCCGTCAGGCTGAGCCGCAGCTCCGTCGAGCCGCTCGACGACGGGGCGGGCGAACGGCACGTCCTCCACGCCGGCGAGCACCGGCCCGCGCCAGGCACCCAGCGCCTGGTCGATCGAGTGCAGCGCCTCCCAGGGCTGGTGGTTGCCCGCCTGCTCCCGGGCGTGGTCGGCCAGCCGCTGCACCTCGAGCGCGTCGACGTCGGCGGCGTCGACGTCCAGTCGCAGCCCGTCCGCGGTGGCCTCCAGGGCCTCGCCGGCGCAGTCGGCCCGAACCCTCTCCACGAGGGCGTCGAGCGTGCCCGCCGGAGGTACCAGTGCGCCCCACAGCCCGGAGGCCACCTGATCGGCCGCGACCGTCTCGCCGGGGGTCAGTGCGAGCAGCGCGACCAGCGCCCGGTCGCGCTTGCCGGCAGGGGTACGGAGGGTGCCGTCGACCTCGACCTGCACCGGTCCGAGCAGCTCGACTCGCACAACAGAGCAGCGTAGGCCCATCCTCAACCAGCGGTTGCGACTCGGTCCTCGAGCAGGGAGGCGTCGACGTCGCCGGTCTCACCGCGGAGGTACGCCGCCCGGCCGAGCACGAACACGTAGGCGAAGAACGCCAGCTCGGCCACGATCCCGATGCCGACCCGTGCCCAGGTGGGCAGGCCCGACGGCGTCACGAACGCCTCGATGACCCCGCTCACGAGCAGCACCACCACCAGGCCGAGCGCGACGGTGCCGGCGGTGCGCCCCTCGCGCGCGAGGGCCTGGGAGCGCGACAGGTCGCCGGGCTCGACCCACGACCAGAACAGCCGGAAGCCCACGCCGCCGGCGACGAAGACGGCGGTCAGCTCGAGGAGGCCGTGGGGCAGGATCAGGCCCCAGAACAGCTCGCCGCGGTCGTGCCGCATCATGATCGACCCGATGATCGCCAGGTTGGCGATGTTGTCGAAGAGCACCTTGACCAGGGGCAGGCCGAGGATGCCGAGGCCGAGGCACAGGGCGGTCACCCAGGCGTTGTTGACCCAGACCTGCGCGGCGAAGTGGCTGGCGGCGTACTCGCTGTAGTAGCCCTCGAAGTCGTTGTTGACCAGCTGGTCGACCTCGCCCGGAGACAGCAGGCTCTGCTCGACGTTCGGGGTGGTCGAGCAGCCACCACATCATCACGGCGGCGACCACGACGTTGGCGGCCAGGCAGCCCAGCCACCAGAACCGGAGCCGGTAGAGGGCGGCCGGGAAGCGGTCGGTGAAGAACATCGCGACGCCGCGCCAGCTGCTGACGCGGGTGCCGACCGAACGGTTGCGCGCCTGTGCCAGCAAGGAGGACAGGTGGGCGACGAGAGTGGGGTCGGGCGCGGCCGAGCGCAGCACCGACAGGTGGGTGGCGACCTGCTGGTAGCGCTCGACCAGCTCGTCGGCCTCGTCGCCGCTCAGCCGGCGCTTGCGCAGCAGCGACTCGAGGCGGGACCAGTCCGCGTGGTGCGCGAGCACATACGCGTCCAGGTCCACGCGCCGAAGCCTAGGCTTCCCAGTGATGGCCGCACCGGAGTTCGCCACGCTCACCACCGACGACCTCGTCACCGGCGAGGCGGTGGCGCTCGACCTGCCGCCGGCCAGCCTGGGCGTGCGGCTCGCGTCGGGACTGGTCGACGTGCTGTCGACCGTCGCGCTGCTGCTGGTCGTGATCTTCACGTTCCTGGTGGCGGCGCTGCAGGCCGACGGCGCGCTGGCCCAGGTCGCCTTCGTCGGCACCCTGGTGGTCGTCTTCCTGGTCTACCCGACGACGGTCGAGACGCTGAGCCGCGGCAAGTCGCTCGGCAAGTGGGCCTTCGGGCTGCGAGCCGTCCGCGACGACGCCGGGCCGATCAGCTTCCACCACTCGTTCGTGCGCGCGCTCGTCGGTTTCGTCGAGATCTACCTGTTCTTCGGCGCGCCCGCGTTCTTCTCGATGCTGCTGAGCTCGCGTGGCAAGCGCCTCGGCGACTACGCCGCCGGCACCTACGTCGTCCGCGAGCGCATCCGGCTCCGGCTCGAGCCGCCTCCGCTGATGCCGCCAGAGCTCGCCGGCTGGGCGCGGGCGGCCGACGTCGCCGCGCTGCCGATGGGGCTCGCGCTCGCCGTCCGCCAGTTCCTGGCCCGCCTGCCCGGCCTCGACCCGGGCTCACGCGCGTCGGTGGGCGCCACGCTCGCCCAGCAGGTCGCGTCGTACGTCGCCCCGCCGCCGCCCCCGGGCACCCCGCCCGAGGCGTTCCTCGCGGCCGTCATCGCCACCCGCCGCGAGCGCGACCAGGCCCGGCTCGGCCGCGAGGGTTCCGCGAGCGGCTACCGCCCGTCGGCTGACCGCGACGCCAGGCGCTGAGGCCATGGTCCGTGACGCCTGAGCCAACTCGACCTGGCCAACTCCGGGTCACATCTGGGCGGACGTGGTGGTCTCGACCGGGACGACGGGGTGCCGCGGGATCAGCAGGCACAGCGCGGCGGCGCCGATGCACAGCCCACCGGCGGTCATCCAGGCGGCGAAGTAGTCGCCGGCCTCCTGCCGCACCCACCCGGCGTACGACGCCGCGATGCCGGCGCCGACCATGTGGCTGGCGAAGACCCAGCCGAAGACGATGCCGGCCTTCTCCGGCCCGAAGTGCTGGCGACACAGCGCGACCGTCGGCGGCACGGTCGCCACCCAGTCGAGGCCGTAGAAGACGATGAACACGAACAGGCTCGGGTGGATCGTCGAGGCCAGCAGCCACGGCACCACCAGCAGCGAGAGCCCGCGCAGGAAGTAGTAGGCGAAGAGCAGGTAGCGGCTGTCCACCCGGTCGGTCAGCCAGCCGCTGGCCACCGTGCCGACGATGTCGAAGACGCCGATCAGGGCGAGCAGGCTGGCGCTCGTCGTCGGGGGCATGCCGTGGTCGTGGGCGGCCGGGATGAAGTGGGTGCCGATCAGCCCATTGGTCGACCACCCGCAGATCCAGAACGAACCGAACAGGAACCAGAAGGTGCGGCTGCGGCTGGCCTCCCTCAGCGTGCGGATGGCCAGGCGGGCCGCGGACTCCTGCGTCTGTGCGCTCGCCGGGGCTGGTCGCGGGCGTGGGTTCGTCCTCCGCCCCGTACGCCGTGGTGCCGACGTCGGCGGGCCCGTCGCGCAGCACCCACCAGACCAGGGGCACCAGCAGCAGGGCGAAGACGCTGACCAGTCCGGCCGCCCACCGCCAGCCGGGGCCGTCCGCGAGCCGCGCGATCGCGGGCAGGAACACCAGCTGGCCGGTCGAGCTGGCGGCCGAGAAGACGCCGACCACCACACCCCGGTGCCGCACGAACCAGCGGTTGGCGACGATCGCGCCGAAGACCAGGGCCAGCGAGCCGGTGCCGATGCCGACCGCGAAGCCCCACAGCAGCCACAGCTGCCAGGCGCTGGTCATCACCAGGGTCAGCCCGGAGCCCACCGCCACCAGGGCCAGCGCGGCCGCGACCACGCGGCGTACGCCGAAACGCTCCATCAGCGCGGCCGCGAACGGCGCCGTCAGGCCGTAGACCACCAGGTTCAGGGTGACCGCGCCGCTGGTGGTGGCCCGCGACCAGCCGAACTCCTCCTCGAGCGGCTCGAGCAGGGCGCCGGTCGAGGAGCGGAAGCCGGCGGCGGCGACCAGGGCGGCCATGGTGACCGCCGCGACCCACCAGGCGCGGTGGATGCCGCGCCGGGTGCGCGGCTCGAGCGTGGCGGTCACCGGCCGATTGTCGTTGGTCGAGCCGGGCGAGCCCCTGGGCGAGCCCGTGTCGAGACCCAGCGCGGAAACTGCGACGGTCTCGACGCGCTCGGCCGTGGCCGGCCTCACCGGCTCGACCAGCGAATGGGATGATCCGCGCCATGACCGCGCCGAGCATCGACCGCGACCGCCTGGCCCAGCTGACCGAGACCGAGGAGCGCCGCTTCGTCGAGCTGCATCCCGCGCTCCGCGGCGCTCGCCGAGCAGGCCAAGGCCTCGCTGCTGGCCGGCGTACCGATGCCGTGGATGACGCGTTGGCCGGGCTCGTTCCCCGTCTTCGTCGACACCGCCACCGGGGCTCGCTTCACCGACGTCGACGGCATCGAGTACGTCGACCTGTGCCTCGGCGACACCGGCGCGATGACCGGCCACGCGCTGCCGCAGGTCGCCGAGGCGGTCTCGCGCCGGGCCGCCTCCGGCATCACCACGATGCTCCCGTCGGAGGACGCGATCTGGGTGGCGGGCGAGCTCGGCCGCCGGTTCGGGCTGCCGCGCTGGCAGTTCGCGATGTCGGCGACCGACGCCAACCGGTTCGTGCTGCGGTTCGCCCGTCGGCTGACGGGCCGGCCCAAGATCGCGGTGATGGACTGGTGCTACCACGGCACCGTCGACGAGACCCTGGCCGTGCTCGACGGCGAGAAGGTCGTGCACCGGCCCGGCGCCATGGGCCCTCAGGTCGACGTCGCGCTGACGACCGCGGTGGTGCCGTTCAACGACCTCGACGCGCTCGACCGACGGCTGGCCGAGGGCGACGTGGCGTGCCTGCTGATGGAGCCGGCGCTCACCAACATCGGCATCGTGCTCCCGGCCGAGGGCTACTCCGAGGGCGTCCGCGAGATCACCCGCAAGCACGGCGTGCTGCTCGTCATCGACGAGACCCACACGCTGTGCGCCGGGCCCGGCGGCTGCACCGCTGCCTGGGGACTCGAGCCCGACCTGCTGGTGGTCGGCAAGCCGATCGCCGGCGGCGTACCGCTGGCGGCGTACGGCATGACCGAGGAGATCGCCGACCGGCTGACCGGCCCGATGCTCGAGCACGAGGCCGACGTCTCGGGCGTCGGCGGCACCCTGACCGCCAACGCGCTCGCCCTCGCCGCGGCGCGGGCGGCCTTGTCGTCGGCGCTGCGCGAGGAGGACTACGCCGTCGCGATCCCGCTCGCCGAGCGGTTCGCCGCGGGCGTGCAGGGGGTCATCGAGCGGCACGGGCTGCCCTGGCACGTCCAGCAGCTCGGCTGCCGCGCGGAGTACTGGTTCTGCCCGCCGCCTCGCGACGGTGCCGCCGCGGCCGCGGCCGTCGACGACGACCTCGAGCAGCTGATGCACCTGTGGGCGCTCAACCGTGGCGTGCTGCTGACGCCGTTCCACAACATGGCGCTGTTCTCGCCCGCCCACTCCGAGGCCGACGTCGACCGCCACACCGAGGTGTTCGGCGAGGCCGTCGCCGCCCTGGTCGGCTGAACACCGATTCGTCAGCGGATCACCGCGAGTTCTGACGCTCGCGCTCGCAGACGAATCGGTGTTCAGACCCGCTCGTACCTCAGGTCGGTGATCGACCGCCCGGCGGCCAGGCCCTTGCGCTCGAACTTGGTGACCGGGCGCTCGTCCCAGCGCGGCACCACCCCGCCGGACAGCAGCGGCTCGGCGTCGAGCACTTCCACCATCTGCTCGGCGTAGTCGGCCCAGTCGGTGGCCAGCCGCCACACGGCACCCGGCGCGAGCCGTGAGGCCGCCAGCGGCCGCGAACGACGGCGTGACCAGACGGCGCTTGTGGTGCTTCTTCTTGTGCCACGGGTCGGGGAAGAACGTCCACAGCTCGGCCAGCCCGCCCGGCGCGAGCAGGTGCTCCACCGACCACACGGCGTCCACGGAGCAGAACCGCACGTTGGTCGCACCCGTCTCGGCCACGCGCCGGAGGGCATCGGCGATGCCGGGCCGCCAGACCTCGAAGGCCAGCACGTCGTACGACGGCCGGAGTCGGCGCGAGAGCCGCCGTCGCCTCGCCGACCCCCGAGCCGATCTCCACGATCATCGGCGCCTCGCGTCCGAACCAGTCCGACCAGCGGAAGCCCGGCCGGTCGACCGCCTCGTCGGGGACCACCCAGAGCTCGTGGTGGGCGGCCCACGACTCCTGCTGGCGCGGGGAGAAACGGTTGCCGCGGCGGGCGTAGGTGAGCACCTCCCGCATCCGGCGGCCGTCGTCGGTGAGCCGCTGGTGGGGGCGCGCCGGGCGCTCAGGCATCCGGCAGCTCGTAGACCAGGTCGTAGTGGTGCTGGCCGTCGCGGATGTCGAGGTCGAGGCGGCCGCTGATCCCCACGAGGTCGCCCGTTCCCGAGCCCGGCGCGACGACGTAGGTGATCTGTTGGTCGCCGCCGCTCATCGTGCCGAGCTGCTGCAGGGCGAAGGCGCCGGTCCGGTGGCCGATGGTCAGGTCGGCCACCTCGAGCACGACGTAGCCCGCTTCGCCTGTGGCCGGGTCGCCGGCCGACAGCATGATCCCGGCGCCAGTCCCGATGGCGTCGCCCGCGTAGGTCTTCTCGAGGGCGAACCGTCCGACCATCGGGAGGCCGCTCTCCTCGGGGTTCAAGGTCACGGCGAAGGTTCCACGTGCGTGCATGACATGGTCCATCCTTCCAGCGGTAGCCACTAGCGTCAGCGCGTGGTCATCTGGGTCAGCGCGACGCTCGAGGTCCCAGCGGATGCCGTCGAGCGCGAGTCGGTCTTCTGGAGCTCGGTCACCGGCGGCGACCTGCCCGCCCATCTCCAGGTGCGCCCTGGCGCCGGCGCGGCTGAGGTGAGCGTTCGGTGTGCACGACGGCGAGGTACCTGCCTGTCCCGGAGCCTGCGTCGTTCCAGGGCGTACGCCGCAGCCGGGTCTACCAGGTCTGCCTCGACATCCCGTCGGCCCTGTTCGAGTCCGAGACGCAGCGCTGGGCCGGGCTGATGGCGGGCGGGTCGAGGTGCTCGGGCGGCGACCGGAGTTCGCGTGGCTGCGGCTCCCCGGAGGGCCGCGCCCCTCGATGTGCTGCTGCAGCGGCTGGACCGGACCGACGGACCCGTGTCCGCGCACCTCGACCTCGGCACTCCCGACCGGGAGGCCGAGACACAGCGCCACGTCGCGCTCGGGGCGACGGTCCTGGCCCGGGAGGAGTTCTGGACCGTGCTGGCCGACCCCGCCGGGCTCCCCTACTGCATCACCGACCGCGACCCGGCGACGGGAGAGCTGGCGCCGATCGGTGGTTGAGGTGCGAGGAGCGACGAGCCTCGAAACCATCAGCCGATGATCCCGGCCGCCCGCGCCGGCTCGGCGTAGGCAGCGGCGAGGTGTCGACCGTCTCGTGGGCGTTGAGCCCGCTCGGGTTGGGCACCACCCACAGCTCGGCCGCCCCGAGTCTCCCGGGTTGCCGGCCGACGGCAGCGCGTGGGTGACCGAAGGCGGTCCGGTACGCCGTCACGCCGAGGACCGCGACCACCCGCGGCCGCACCCGCTCGACCAGGTCGACCAACAGGTCGGCACCCTCGCGCAGCTCGGCGGCGGTGAGCTCGTCGGCTCTCGCGGTCGCGCGGCGTACCAGGTTGGAGATGCCGATCCCCCTCGCGAGCAACGAGGCCTTCACCTCGTCGGTCATCGGGTCGGTGACGTCGACCGGCTTCTCGAGGATCCCTGCCGGCAGCAGGGCGGGCTAGAAGCGGTTGCCCGGTTTGCCGAAGTGGGTCTGGATCGCGGCGGTCCGCAGGCCGGGGTTGATGCCGACGAACAGCAGCCGGGTCGCCGGCCCGACCAGGTCGGGCACCTCCGCGCCGCGGTACGACTCCAGCTCCGCCCGCGTGAACCTCACCCTGGCATCTCGTCGCATTCTGGTTGTGGGCGTCGGTGGGCGGGCTTACCGTCATCAGATGGACGGCGGCGTCGTGCTCGGCATCCTGGCCGTGCTCGCCCTCAGCCTCAGCAGCGCGCTGATGCTGCGCCTGCTGCTCCGCTCTCCGGCCGCCATCAACTGGTTCCTCGACGAGGCCGTGCCCGGGCTTCGCCGTCGCCTGCAGCCATCGCGTCGAGCAGCCCACCGGCCGGCCCATCGAGGAGATCGCCAGCAGCATCCGCCGCCTGGGCGCGGCCTTCTACGGCGGTCACCCCGGTCGTTCCTGGGTCAAGACCGAGGCGTTCCGCCGCGCCTACGAGCAGGCGCTCGACGAGGGCTGCCGCTCACTGGAGATCTCCACCGACCTCCTCACCCTCGAGCCCGGCACCGACCACGACGCCGAGCGCCTGCGCGTCGAGCACCTGTTGGCCGCGGCCGGCCTGGTCCTCCGCCGCGCCGCATAGCCGAGTCGGCGCAGATGCGCCTCGCAGAGCCGTCGAGTCGGCGCATCTTGTCCCCGAAATGCACTCGAGCCGGCGCATCCATCTCCCTTGCGGGGACAGGATGCGCCGACTCGACGTGATCGAGAGGCGCGTTTGCGCCGACTCGGCGTTACTTGGTGATCTTGGTGACCCGACCGGCGCCGACGGTGCGGCCACCCTCACGGATCGCGAACCGCAGGCCCTCGTCCATGGCGATCGGCTGGATCAGCTCGACCGACATCTCCGTGTTGTCACCGGGCATGACCATCTCGGTGCCCTCGGGGAGGGTCACGACGCCGGTCACGTCGGTGGTACGGAAGTAGAACTGCGGGCGGTAGTTGTTGAAGAACGGCGTGTGACGGCCGCCCTCCTCCTTCGACAGGATGTAGACGTTGGCGTCGAAGTTGGTGTGCGGGGTCGTCGTACCGGGCTTGATCACGACCATGCCGCGCTCGACGTCCTCGCGCTTGGTGCCGCGGAGCAGCAGACCGACGTTCTCACCGGCCTGGCCCTCGTCGAGCAGCTTGCGGAACATCTCGACGCCGGTGACGGTGCTCTTCTGCGAGCCCTCGCGGATGCCGACGATCTCGACCTCCTCGCCGACCTTGACGATGCCGCGCTCGATGCGACCGGTGATGACGGTGCCACGACCAGTGATCGTGAAGACGTCCTCGACGGGCATCAGGAACGGCTTCTCGGTCTCACGCGCCGGGGTCGGGATGTGCTCGTCGACCGCGGTCATCAGCTCGAGAACCGAAGCGCCCCACTTCTCGTCGCCGTTGAGGGCGGGGAAGGCGGCCACGCGCACGACGGGGATGTTGTCGCCGTCGAACTCGTACTCGGAGAGGAGCTCGCGCACCTCCATCTCGACGAGCTCGATGAGCTCCTCGTCGTCGACCATGTCGCACTTGTTCAGCGCGACGACCAGGGCGGGCACGCCGACCTGGCGGGCGAGCAGCACGTGCTCACGCGTCTGCGGCATCGGGCCGTCGGTGGCGGCGACCACGAGGATCGCGCCGTCCATCTGGGCCGCGCCGGTGATCATGTTCTTGATGTAGTCGGCGTGACCAGGGCAGTCCACGTGGGCGTAGTGGCGTGCCTCGGTCTGGTACTCGACGTGAGCGATCGAGATCGTGATGCCGCGCTGGCGCTCTTCGGGCGCCTTGTCGATCTCGTCGAACGGCGTGAACGGGTTCAGGTCCGGGAACTTGTCGTGCAGGACCTTGGTGATCGCCGCGGTCAAGGTGGTCTTGCCGTGGTCGATGTGACCGATCGTGCCGACGTTCACGTGCGGCTTGGTCCGCTCGAACTTCGCCTTAGCCACTGGGGCTCCTCCTGGTTGTTGTTACTTGACTCGTAGTGAAACTGCTGAATGCCGAGGATTCGGACGGGTGGTGCTCGGGTGGGTTACTCGCCTCGAACCTTCTTGACGATCTCGTCGGCGATGCCCCCTGGGACCTCGGCGTACGAGTCGAACTCCATCGAGTACGACGCCTGTCCCGAGGTCTTGGACCTCAGGTCGCCAACGTACCCGAACATCTCGGAAAGGGGCACGAGGGCGTTGATGACCATGTCACCGTGACGCTCCTCCTGTGCCTGGATCTGGCCGCGACTGCTGTTGATGTCGCCGATGACCGTGCCGAGGAAGCTCTCGGGAGTGGTCACCTCGACGGCGAACATCGGCTCCAGCAGGACTGGCTTGGCCATCCGCGCGGCCTCCTTGAACGCCGCGGTGCCGGCGATCTTGAAGGCGAGCTCGGAGGAGTCGACGTCGTGGTAGGCGCCGTCCTCGAGCGAGACCTTCACGTCGACCATCGGGTAGCCGGCGAGCACGCCGAACTCCATGGCGTCCTGGGCACCCTGGTCGACCGAGGGGATGTACTCGCGCGGGATGCGGCCACCGCTCACGTTGTTGACGAACTCGTAGCCGGCACCCTGACCGGTCTCCGGGTCGATGCTGGGCTCGATGGTGATCTGCACCTTGGCGAACTGACCCGAGCCACCGGTCTGCTTCTTGTGGGTGTAGCTGTGCTTCTCGATCTTGTTCTTGATGGTCTCGCGGTAGGCCACCTGGGGCTTGCCGACGGTCGCCTCGACACGGAACTCGCGCTTCATGCGGTCGACGAGGATCTCCAGGTGGAGCTCGCCCATGCCGGCGATGATCGTCTGCCCGGTCTCCTCGTCGGCCTTCACCGTGAAGGTGGGGTCCTCGTCGGAGAGCCGCTGGATGGCGGTGCCGAGCTTCTCCTGGTCGCTCTTGGTCTTGGGCTCGATCGCCACCTCGATGACCGGGGCGGGGAAGCTCATGGACTCCAGGACGACGGGGTTGTTGAGGTCGCACAGCGTGTGACCGGTCTTGGTGTCCTTCAGGCCCATCACGGCCACGATCTGGCCGGCGCCGACCGACGCGATCTCCTCACGCTTGTTGGCGTGCATCTGGTAGACCTTGCCGATCCGCTCCTTGCGGCCGGTGACCGAGTTGAGCACGGTCGCGCCCGCAGCGAGCTTGCCGGAGTAGACCCGGACGTAGATCAGCTTGCCGAGGTGGGGGTCGCTGGCGATCTTGTAGGCCAGGCCGGAGAACGGCTGGTCGTCGGCGGGCATCCGCTCGACCTTCGTCTCCTCGTCGTTGACCTTGTGGCCGACGATGGCGTCGATGTCGAGCGGCGAGGGCAGGAACTTCACCACGGCGTCGAGCAGGGGCTGCACGCCCTTGTTCTTGAACGCGGTGCCGCACAGCACCGGGTTGAGCTTGTCGGCCAGCGTGGCGCGACGGATGGCCGCCTCGATCTCCTCGACGGAGAGCTCCTCGCCCTCGAGGTACTTCTCCATGATGTCGTCGTCGGCCTCGGCCAGCGTCTCGAGCAGCTTCTCGCGGTACTCGTCGACCTGGGCCCGCATCGACTCCGGGATCTCCTCGACCTCGTAGTCCTCGCCGATGGTGGTCTCGCCGCGCCAGGTGAGCGCGCGCATGCCGACCAGGTCGACCACGCCGAGGAAGTCGTGCTCGGCGCCGATGGGCAGCTGAAGCACGAGCGGGGTGGAGTTGAGGCGCTCGACCATCATCTGCACGCAGCGGAAGAAGTCGGCACCGGTGCGGTCGAGCTTGTTGACGAAGCACATCCGCGGGACGGAGTACTTGTTGGCCTGCCGCCACACGGTCATCGTCTGCGGCTCGACGCCGGCGACGCCGTCGAAGACCGCCACCGCGCCGTCGAGGACGCGCAGCGAGCGCTCGACCTCGGCGGTGAAGTCGACGTGGCCGGGGGTGTCGATGATGTTGATCTGGTGGTCCTTCCACCAGCAGGTCGTCGCGGCGGACGTGATGGTGATGCCGCGCTCCTGCTCCTGCTCCATCCAGTCCATGGTGGCGGCGCCCTCGTGGACCTCACCGATCTTGTAGGTGATGCCGGTGTAGAACAGGATGCGCTCGGTGGTGGTGGTCTTGCCGGCGTCGATGTGCGCCATGATGCCGATGTTGCGGACCTTGTTGAGGTCCGTGGTGATGTCGACAGCCACTGTGTCAGCGTTCCTTAGGAAGTAGTGGGTGCTGGGCACCAGCGAGTACGCCGGCCGATCGGGCCGGCGTACCCCCAGCGGTCACCAGCGGTAGTGGGCGAAGGCCTTGTTGGACTCGGCCATCTTGTGGGTGTCCTCGCGCTTCTTCACCGCGGCACCGAGGCCGTTGGAGGCGTCGAGGATCTCGTTCATCAGGCGCTCGTGCATGGTCTTCTCGCGGCGGGCCTGGGCGTAGCCGACCAGCCAGCGCAGCGCCAGCGTGGTGCCGCGCGTGCCCTTGACCTCGATCGGGACCTGGTAGGTCGCGCCACCCACGCGGCGGGACTTCACCTCGATCGCCGGCTTGACGTTGTCGAGCGCACGCTTGAGCGTGACGACCGGGTCGGTGCCGGTCTTGTCGCGGCAGCCCTCGAGCGCGGTGTAGACGATGCGCTGGGCGACCTGCTTCTTGCCGTCCTCGAGCACCTTGGAGACGAGCTGGCTCACCAGCTGCGACCCGTAGACCGGGTCGGTGACGATCGGCCGCTTGGGAGCGGGTCCTTTGCGCGGCATGTCAGCTCTTCTCCTTCTTCGCGCCGTAACGGCTGCGGGCCTGCTTGCGGTTCTTGACACCCTGGGTGTCGAGCGTGCCGCGGATGATCTTGTAGCGGACACCGGGGAGGTCCTTCACCCGGCCGCCGCGGACGAGCACGATGGAGTGCTCCTGGAGGTTGTGGCCCACGCCCGGGATGTAGGCCGTGACCTCGACGCCGCTCGACAGGCGCACGCGGGCGACCTTGCGGAGGGCGGAGTTCGGCTTCTTCGGGGTGGTCGTGTAGACGCGGGTGCAGACACCGCGGCGCTGGGGCGAACCCTTCAGGGCAGGCGTCTTGGTCTTCGTCGCCTTGTCCTGGCGGCCCTTGCGGACCAGCTGGTTGATCGTGGGCACCTGGGTGGTTCCCTTTCCTTGTCAACTCTCAGTACCCAGCGCCTTGCCGGGCACGATCGTGCTGCTACTGCTGTGTGCCTGTGAGAGTGCCCGCAGGTCGTCTCGGTGAGAACGAGACGTTTGCGGGCACGCGCAACGGTCTGGTTGTCCCAGACACAAGGGTTGAGATTACTCTCGCGCGCCAAAGTGGGTCAAAACGCGGCTCGCGTCGGCCCACCTGCCACGCAAGCCCTGAAGTTCTGCCGGATCAGCAGGCGACTCCGGCCATCTCCCGCTCGGTCGACAGACCGGGGTGCAGGGCGTAGTCCAGCTGGACCTCGGTGCGCACCGGAGCCTCGGTGATCTGCTGAGAGGAACGCGCTCCTGAGACACCCCTGCCCCGCAGGATCTGGGCACCCGTGAACGCGAGCGGGAACCCCACCCTGCCGAACCGACCGAGGATGGTCGTCTCGTACACGCCACTCGACAGGATCTGGACCAGACGGTGCGCGTAGTCGTTCACCAGGGGATCGCGAGTCTCGCCGCGAAGGATTCGGTTGCGTGCAATTTCCCGGTTACCGGCAGAAAGCCGATAGAGCAGGTAGGTCCCGAAGACGCGCAACGCCGTGAGCTGCTTGGCCTCGACGATGGAGCGTCGCACGAGGTCCAAGAGCCTGACAGCGGACCTCTCGTCGGCGAGCCTCTGCGCGACCAGGTCGTCGACCAGGTCGTCGTGCAAGCGCCACAGGTGACGCGCAGTCGGCTGACGCCCGCCTCGACCACGGCGCCCGCGAGTGCGAAGGCAGCAGCGATCACACCCACGAACAGCGGACCCAGGAGCAGCAGGACTGGCATCGTCAACGTTCTACCCCCTCAGGCAAGCTCGGAACCCTTGATGCGTCGATCTCCTCGAGACGGCCTCGCAGTCGTTCCAGCTCCTCGCGTTGTTGCCGCAACTTACGCCTTTGAACGAAGTATGTACCTCCGAGAAAGACACTGATGGCGACACTCAAGGAGATCGAGGCGTTGACGTGAGTGGTCTGGCCCGCCAGATCCTCGACCATCGGCTGCAGGGCCTGAAGAGGAAAGTACGCGGCCGCGACCATTCCGGCGCGTCCGACCCATGGGATCGCGGCGATGATAACTTCCGATCGAGCCGCGATGCGCGCTGTTTCCACACGCGCGGGCGCGCCACTTCGTGCACTGCCTCTGCCCTTGGTGGGCTTCTTCTTCGCCAAGAGGTTCCCCCGCCTCAGTCCCGAGCCAGCGGCGACCCTATGGTCACGGGCCGGTGGGACAGGGCTCCATCGGTCAACTCAGGCGAAATTGGTGGCTCGACGTCGCGACCGTCAGGAAGCGGCCGCGAGGTCGTCCGCGGGGCCCACGATCCGGCCGGCCGGGGAGGCCTCCCGGCTGGCGTTGCTTCGCAGCAGCAGGGTGCTGGCCAACCCGGCGCCCACGATGACCATCAGGCCACCGAAGATCAGCGACCAACGGGCGCCGAACGTCTCACCGATCCAGCCGATGACTGGGCACAAGGCCGCGAAGGCCTGACGAGCCGGGGCGTCAAAGCGGCGCCGAGGCCAAGCCACCGTTCGCGCGGGGTGAACGGTGGCTCACGCACCGCCGACCCGGGACCGACCGGAGGAGCGGTGAGATAGCGACCGTTCCGGCGCCTGGGACGGTGGCTCGCGCACCGCCGGCGCGGCCACGGCGCGGGCGTTGCTGCGCAGCAGCAGGGTGCTGGCCAGCCCGGCGCCGACGATGACCAGGACGCCACCCAGAATCAGCGTCCAACGGGCGCCGTAGGTCTCGCCGACCCAGCCGATCACGGGCGCTCCGATCGGCGTGCCGCCCATCACGATGGTCATGTAGAGGGCCATCACCCGGCCCCGGTAGGCCGGGTCGGACTCCAGCTGCATGGTGGCGTTGGCGGAGTTCAGCAGGCTCATCGTGCAGAAGCCGATGACCGGGCACATCATCGCGAACAGCACGTACGACGGCATCAGGCCGGCTGCGATCTCGGCGGCGCCGAAGCCGAGCGCGGCCACGACCAGCAGCCGGACGCGGATGGTGGACCGGCGCGCGGCCATCAACGCGCCGGCGAGCGAGCCGATGGCCATGAACGACCCGAGCAGCCCGAACTCGCTCGCGCCCTTGTCGAAGACCTCGGTCGCCATCAGGGCGGAGGTGATCTGGAAGTTCATGCCGAAGGTGCCGGCGAAGAACACCAGCACGAGGACCATCAGCATCTTGGGCTGGCTGCGCACGTAGCGGACGCCGTCGAGCAGCATGCCGGGCGTCCGGGCGACGGGCTTGGGGCTGTGCAGCAGCGCGGGATCCATCCGCTGCAGCTGGCCGATGACCGCGGCGTAGGACAACGCGTTGATGAGGATCACCCAGCCGGTCGCTGCGGCCCCGCCGCCCATCGCGCCGATCATCAGGCCGGCCAGGCCGGGGCCGAGGATCCGGGCGAGGTTGAAGGCAGCCGAGTTGAGGCCGACGGCGTTGGTGACCTCGTCCTGGTCGACCATCTCGGAGACGAACGACTGGCGGGCCGGGGCGTCGAAGGCCGAGCCGATGCCGAAGACGAAGGCCAGCGTGTAGACGTGCCACACCTCGACGACGCCGGTCACGGTGATCACGCCCAGGACCAGCGAGGCCGCCGCCATGGTCAGCTGCGTGAGCTGGAGCAGGCGCCGCTTGGGGAAGCGGTCGGCGATGACGCCGGCGTACGGCGAGAGCAGGAGGACGGGCAGGAACTGGAGGCCGGTGGTGATGCCGAGAGCGGAGCCGCTGCCGTGGGTGAGCTGCAGCACCAGCCAGTCCTGGGCGACGCGCTGCATCCAGGTGCCGGTGTTGCTGACGACGCTGCCGGCGGCGTACTTGCGGTAGTTGGGGTTTCGCAGCGACTTGAACGTGGGGCTCAAGAGGGAGAGGTCACTCCTTCCGAGAAAGGGCGTCGAGGATGGGCGCGGCCTGCCGGAGCACCGCGCGCTGTTCGGGGGTCAGCTCGGCCAGCCTGCGGGTGAGCCAGGCGTCGCGGCGGGCGCGGTCGGCGAGCAGGGTCTGGCGGCCGAGCTCGGAGAGGCTCACCAGCACCTGGCGCCCGTCGGACTCGTGAGGACGCCGGGCGACGTATCCCGCGTCCTCGAGGCGGTTGACGGCGCGAGTCATGCTCGGCGGCTGCACTCGCTCGCCCGCGGCGAGGTCGCCGACTGTCTGCTCGCCGTTGCGGAACAGCGCGGCGAGCACGGCCATCTGGCTCATGCTCAGCTCGTTGCCCGGGTCGCGCTCGGACGCCAGGCGGCGGCGCAGGCGCATGACCGAGACCCGGAGCTCGCTGGCGAGCCCGGAGTCGGTGCGGGCGGCCTTCTCGACGGTGGGCATGTACTGAGCGTAACTCATTACCTCGGCTAACTATTCCCCGTTGTTCGCCCATCGTTCGGCCACGAACCTCGGGTCACCCGTTGCCGAAATCGCGGGTCCGGGTCCAAGGTGGCCTGAGACACAGGACAAGGGAGATCCACATGTCGTCCTCGCGCCGCCGGCCCACCGCCGTCATCGCCGCCACCACCCTCATCGTCGCCGGCCTCGGTGCCGCCGCCGCAGTTCCCGGTCAGGCCGTGTCCGCCGGGTCCGCGAAAGTCGCCAAGGCCAAGCCCGACAAGGCGCTCACCGACAAGGCGGTCTTCTTCGCCTCCGACGGCCTGCGCCAGGACAAGGTCGAGAAGTACGCCGCCCGGGGCGTGATGCCCACGATGAAGCGGCTGCTCAAGAAGGGCGTGAAGGCGGCGGACCACGGGCTGCTCACCCAGGCACCGCCCAACACCGGCGCCGGCTGGTACACCCTCGCCACCGGCGCGTGGCCGGGCGTGCACGGCTCGACCAACAACACCTTCCACAAGAACGGCGACCCGTTCGCCAACCGCACCGCCGCCTTCGACAACGGCGTGCTCCAGGCCGAGTCGATCGCCCAGGCCGCCGAGCGCGACGGTCTCAAGGTCGCGCAGGTCGAGTGGGCGGGCGGGCGCAACGCCTCGATCCAGGGCCCGACCATCGACTTCCGAACCTTCCTGTCCGGCCGAGGGGTCGCCACCAACTACATCAGCCCCGCCGACAGCGCCAGGCTTCACCGCGGCCTTCGGGCTGCAGTTCGACCACCCCGCCGGGTTTGCGGGCCAGCCGGCGTTCGCGCAAGCGGCACCAACGCCTGCCACCGGTTGGACCAACGTGCCGACGTCCTACAGCCCCGCCATGCAGATGCTGCTGCGCGTCATCGACTTCGGCGTCGACAAGTACGGCCTCAACGCCTACCTCTACGACAGCACCGACGACGGCACCACCAACTACGACCGGGTGCTCTTCTCCCCCACCAAGAACGGCAACGACAGCGTCGGCGACCTCGCCGAGGGCGAGTGGGCCGACGTCAAGGTGACGGTCATCGGTGGCGCGCTGGCCGGCAAGACCGCCGGCATGCTGGTCAAGGTCGAGAGGCTGAACGACGACCTGTCGCAGGTCCGCCTCTTCCACACCTCGGTCACCCGAGCGATCGCCAGCTGGCCGACCTGGCCGGGGGAGCCGGGCTACGACCCCGCCGACCCCGACGCGTTCGCCGAGTACCTCGCCGCCGAGTTCCCGACCTCCACCGCGGCCGACTTCGCGGTCCTCGAAGCCGGCATCGTCAGCGAGGACACCTACGTCGAGCAGGGCATGTACTGGTCGACCGCCCACTGGCCGATGCTCGAGTACGTCGCCGACGTCTACGACCCCGACCTGCTGATGGTCGGCATGCCGACGACCGACGAGTTCCAGCACCAGTTCCTCGGCCTGGTCAGCCCGACGCTGCCGAACGGCGACCCCAGCCCGGCCTACGACGACGTCAACCTCGACGGCGTCAAGGACGGCTTGGTGGCCAAGCGCAAGGGCTACATCCGCGCTGCCTACCACGAGTCCGACGAGACACTGGATCTCGCGCGCGACCTGATGGGCAAGGACCCGACCACCTTCATCGGCTCCGACCACGGCTTCGCCCCGCAGTTCCTGGCCATCGACGCCAGCAAGGTGCTGGTCGACCTCGGGCTGCTGTCGCGGCCTCAGACCTCGAACTGCCGGCCGGCCACGGGCGAGACGATCAACCAGGCCAAGGCCTGCTTCGCGGGCGGTGCCGTGCAGATCTACCTCAACCTGGCCGGGCGCGATCCCGCCGTCACCGGGGTCACCCAGGTGCCGGCCAACCAGGAGGCGGCGACGGTTGCCAAGATCAAGGCGGCCTTCCTGGCGCTGACCGATCCCAACGACTGGACCCACGACGGCCAGCCCGAGGGCTGGAAGGTCATCGACCGGGTCTACACCAAGGCGGAGGCGCGCTACATCCCCAACGGGCCGGGCTCGACGGCCGACATGGCCCACCCGACGCGCACCGGTGACGTGGTCGCGTTCTCCTACCCGCCGTACCAGTTCGATGCGGCGACTCCCGGCACGCTGATCGCGCCGTCGGCGTTCTTCGGGCAGCACGGCTATGTGCCCGATCTGCAGGACCTCGACAACGACATCAACATGCGGGCGACGTTCATCGCCGGCGGCAAGGGCGTCGCCAAGGGCACGATCAAGGCGAGCTCGATCGACCTGGCCCCGACCCTGGCGTTCATGCTCGGCATCCCGACGCCCCAGCACAGCCAGGGCAAGGTGCTGCTGAAGGCGGTCGACGGCGGCGCGAAGTACGACCGCGTCAACATCGTCGGGCTCAACGACTTCCACGGTCAGCTCGACCCGACCTCCGCGACCATCGACGGGCGCGCGGTGCCCGTCGGCGGCGCGGCGTTCCTCGGCACGTTGTTCGACGAGGAGGCCGCGGGACTGCCCGGCCAGGAGCTGATCCTGGCGGGCGGCGACAACGTCGGCGCCTCGCCACCCAACTCGGCGCTGCTGGAGGACATGCCGGCGATCGACGTCGAGAACGCCTGGGGTCTCGACGCGACGTCCTACGGCAACCACGAGTTCGACTACGGCCTGGAGCGGCTGCTCGCACACCAGGCCCGGGCGAACTTCCCCTTCCTGGCGACCAACATCGTCGACGAGGAGACCGGCGAGACACCGCCGTGGGTGACGCCGTCGAAGGTGTTCATCGTCAACGGCATCAAGGTCGGCGTGATCGGCGCCGAGCTGGAGAGCACACCCGAGCTCGTGAAGGCCGGTGCGACCGAAGGCCTGGCGTTCCTCGACGAGGGGCCGCGGATCAAGGCGGAGTCCGAGCGGCTGCGCAAGCGGGGAGTGAAGGTCCAGGTCGTGGTGATCCACGAGGGCACCTCGCGCGGCCTGAACCCGATCGGCAACGCAGCCGGTGTGCCCTGGGAGGGCCCGATCCTCGGGATCGCCGACGAGCTCCAGAGCACGACCGTCGACGCGATGGTCGTCGGCCACACCCACCGCGTCTCGAACCTGATGCGCGGTCACATCCTGATCACCGAGGGCGTCAACGCGGGGGCGTCGTACTCCGTCCTCCAGCTGCTGGTGAAGGGCGGCGACGTGGCCTGGGCGGGCGGCTCGACCCGGCTCGCCAAGAACCTCGGCGTGGCGCCACGGGCCGACGTCCAGGCGATCATCCAGGCCGCCAACGACGAGACGGCACCGCTGCGCAACCTGGTGATCGGGAGCCAGTCGGCCGACATCAAGCGCGACCCGGCTCGGCTCAGCGAGTCGGCGATGGGCAACTTCGTCGCCGACGTCATGCGGGCCAAGTACGCCGCCTCCCACGGGGTCGACGCCGCCTACACCAACTCCGGAGGTTTGCGGCAGGACCTGCTGATGAGCCCGCCGTCCTCGGGAGGCGAGGCGGTCGGTGAGATCACCTGGGGCGAGGCGTTCGCGGTACTGCCGTTCGGCAACGCCACGGCACTCATCACGCTCACCGGTGACCAGCTCAAGACGGCGTTCACGAACGGCTTCTCGCCGGTGTGCAACTCCCTGGTCAACACCGGACGGTTCCCGGCGGTGTCGGGTCTCAGGGCGACGTACCAGTGCAACGGCACCACGGCCGTCGTGACGGGCATGTGGAAGACACCCGACGGCATCGGTGGTCCCCAGATCCCGATCGGCCCGACCGACACCGTCCGGATCGTCACCAACGACTTCATGCTGACCGGCGGCGACGGTTACACCGTCTTCACTCAGGCCTCGGACGTCGTGCTCCCGGGCGAGCTGCTCCTCGACGTCCTGATCGAGCACATCGAGGCGAACTCGCCGGTCTCGGCGGCCGTCGAAGGGCGGCTCACGGCGGCACCCTGAGCCTGCGCGCCGACCGCACCCGAGGGAGCCGGGTGCGGTCGGCCGCGCGCGCACGTCGTCTCGGCTAGCGTGGCGCTTGTGGAACTGCCACCCGAGCCGGTCAAGCACGAGATCGGCAACCGCACCTACATCGTGGCCGACGTCGAGCCGCTCGACGTCGACGGCATCCGCACGGTCCAGGTCGGCCTCGCGATCTGGTTCCTGACCTTCCTCGCGCTGCTGCCGTTCTGGAGTGCCCTCGCCGACGCCGACCGCACCTGGTGGCTGTGGACCTGCCTCGCCGGCTCCGGCCTCGGTCTCTTCGGCCTGGAGTACTGCCGCCGCCGCAAGTCCGCCCGCGCCGCCGGCCGCCCCCACCGGCACTGAGGGGCGCGAGATTTCCCCGGTCGACCGGGGAAATCTTCACTTGTCGGGGCTAGGGAGGGCCAACAAGTGCAGGAAACCCACTGCAAGTCGGCGCTAGAAGCGCACGATCTCGTCGTCGTTGAGGGTGTCGTGGACGGGCTCGGGGAGCGGCGGGGGTTCGTGCTTGCGGGCCAGCCGGACCTCGGAATGGGCGCCGCAGCCGTGGTCGAAGGAGACCACCTTGCCGTCGTCGTTGGCGTCACCGTTGGCGCAGACCCCGAAGGAGTCGGCCATCGCGCCGGCGATCCGGACCAGGAAGCCGCAGCTGCGGCAGGTCTCGGGGGCGGCCTGGGCGAGCGGGGACTCGGGGCCGCCGGAGCCGTCGTACCAACGCTGGGCGGCGAGCTCGCGTCCCTCCACGGACAGGGTGCGGAGCCGGCCGAGGCCCAGCTCGGAGGCGACGCTGCGTACCTGGGTCTTCTCGTCGGCGTCGAGCGGGTCGTCCCCGAAGGAGTACGTCGGCACGAGACGCGGGTCGTCGTCGGTCACGGGCAGCAGGTCGCCGGGTGAGAGGTCACCGGGCTGGATGCGCTCGCGGTAGGGAACCCATGGCGGGGCGACGATCGCCTCGTCGCCGGGGAGCAGCGCGACCTCGCAGACCGTCACGGTCTTCTGGCGGGTCGCCCGCGCGACCGTCACCGACCAGCGCCACCCGGCGTAGCCGCGGCGGGTGCAGGCGAACAGGTGGGTGGCCAGCCGCTCGCCCTCGACCACGGCACCGAGGTGGTCGCCGACGTCGGCGGGGTCTACCTCCTCGAGGAGAGCGGTACGGGCCGGGTCGACCGCGGCCATCGCCACAGCGTCCGGCTTGGCACGCACCGTCGTCATCACGCGCACATCATCACCCATCGGCCCATCTGACGTCAGATCGGGCGGCGCGTCGGCGGTTGCCGCGCCGTCATCGGGGTCGGCGCGGCAGGATAGGTCGCATGACCACGTCGGCGCCCGGCACCGGGCCGAGAGGCCGTGGCCAGGCCGGCAAGGTCGGTCAGGCGCTCGGCACGGGCGCGCGCGGCACCGGCCGCGCCGTCGCCGCCACCGCGAGGGTCACCGGACGCTTCAGCCGCTTCACCATGCGCCAGGCACGCCGAGCCTCGAGCGCCGAAGGCGCCGACAAGTCGGGCCTCTCGCGGTTGATCGAGATGCACGTCTTCAACACCGCCGGCGACGCGGCGGTGGCGATCTCCCTGGCCGGCACGCTGTTCTTCCAGGTCCCGACCGGGGAGGCCCGCGGCCAGGTCGCCCTGTTCCTGGCCCTGACGATGCTGCCGTTCGCGATCGTCGCACCGCTTCTCGGCCCGTTCCTCGACCGGTTCAGCCACGGTCGCCGCTGGGCGATCGGGGCGACGATGGCGATCCGCGCCTTCCTGGTCTGGGGCCTGGCGACCGCGGTCACCACCGAGTCGACGTGGCTGTTCCCGCTCGCGCTCGGCTGCCTGGTGTCTTCCAAGGCGTACGGCGTCACCCGTTCGGCCGCCGTACCCCGGCTGCTCCCGGAGGGCCTCACCCTGGTCAAGGCCAATGGCCGCATCTCGCTGGCGGGCGTGGTCGGCGCGACCATCTCGGCGCCCATCGCCGGGCTGGCGTCCGCCTTCGGGGCGGAGTGGTCCCTGCGGTTCGCATTCGTGCTGTTCGTGCTGGCGACGATCTGGGCGATCCGGCTGCCCGCACGCGTCGACTCCGACGCAGGCGAGGACCAGGCGGTGCTGATCGGCTCGACCAGGTCGCGCAAGGGCCGTCCGAGGATGCGCATCCCCGGCACCGTCTCGTTCGCGCTGCGCGCCAACTGCGGGCCACGCTGGCTGTCGGGTTTCCTCACCATGTTCATGGCGTTCTTGCTGCGCGAGAACCCGATCGGCGACTGGGCGCCCGAAGTGCTGCTCGGCATCGTCATCGGCGCGGCGGGCCTCGGCAACATCATCGGCATCTCCCTGGGGTCGATGCTCAAGCGGGTGAACCCCGGCCTGACGGTCGTCCTGGCGCTCCTCGCCGACGCGGCCATGGTGCTGCTCACGGCGCTGTTCTACGGCGTGGTCACCCTCGCCCTGCTCGGCCTCACGGCCGGCCTGGCCCAGTCGCTGGCCAAGCTGTCGCTCGACTCGACCATCCAGCGCGACGTGCCGGAGCGGGTGCGCACCAGCGCCTTCGCCCGCAGCGACACCACGCTCCAGCTCGCGTGGGTGCTCGGCGGGTTCGTGGGCATCGCGCTGCCGCTCAACCCGAAGCTCGGACTCGCGGTCGCCAGCGTCACCCTGGTCGCCTGGGTGGTCCTGGTGCTGGCCAGCTCGCCCAACCGCAAGCGGCGTGCGACGGACTCCATGGCCACAGTTCCCGAGTCACCCACGCCTGAGACGTCACCGGGTTTCGAGACGGATGAGGCAGTCCCTCGCAAGCTCGGGTCTGCCTGATCCTCCTCGACCTGGCGCCTGACCGCGGCGCTACGTCCTAGCTCTCGAGCTCGTCGGCCAGCGCGCGGAGCAGCTTGGCGACGGGGGCGGCGGTCTTGCGGTCGGGGTGGCGGTCGTGGCGGTATGCCTCCCCGACCCCGTCGAGGAGGCGGATGAGGTCCTCGACGATGGACACCATCTCGTCGGGACGCTTCTTCTGCGCCTGGCGCTGGTTGCGGGTGATCGACACCGGCGCGTCGAGGATGCGGACCTGGAGCGCCTGGTCACCGCGGCGGCCCTGGGCGATGCCGAACTCGACCCGGGTGCCCGGCTTGAGCGAGGTGGTGCCTTCGGGCAGCGCGTCACTGCGCACGTAGACGTCGGGCCCGTCCTCCTGGGACAGGAAACCGAAACCCTTCTCGGCGTCGTACCACTTCACCTTGCCAGTAGGCACGGTCACGTCCTCTTCTTGCTGGGGGGCCGCTGGGCGGGCGCCCAGAAGCCTATGGGGCCCGCGGTGGACGGCGCCATCCGGTAAGGCCCGGTAGCCCCGTCAGGGGTGGAAGGCGTCGTGGGTCGCCAGGTGGGCGTCGAGCCAGGCCGGGAAGACCGTCAGGTCGCCCAGCACCACGTCGGTGCCGGCCTCGACCAGCTCGTCCTCCGAGCATCCGCCGGTCAGCACAGAGACGCTGGTGATGCCGGCCTTCCGCGCACCCTCGACGTCGTGCACGTGGTCGCCGACCAGGATCGAGGCGCCCTCACGGACCAGCACCTCGGCCTTGGCTGCTCCGATCACCAGGCCCGTCACGTGGTCGACGTCGAGGGCGAGGTGCTCGACATGCCGGCGGGCGTTGGGCTCGTACTTGCCCGTCACGACCAGCACCCTCCCACCGTGGCGGCGCACGGCGGCGATGGACTCGACGGCGCCGTCGAAGGCGCTCGCAGGGTGAATCGCGTGGTCGACGTACAGCTCGCGGAACCGGTCGACGAGCGTCTCCATCGACTCAGCCGGCACGTAAGGCTCGAGCAGTACGTGCAGCGGGGGTCCGATGTGGGCCACGACGTCGTCGACCGGGATCTCGACGCCGAGCTCCTCGGCCAAGACGGTCAGGACGCTGGCCACCCCGGGGGCGGTGTTGACCAGCGTCATGTCGAGATCGAAGGCGACGACGAGCATGCCGTCGATCGTAGGGAAGGCCAGGACGAGTCCCGATCGCCTGCCGGTGTGGGTGCCCTTTGCCACAATGGACGCTTGACCTCGATCGCTCCCCTCCGTCGCGTGCTGGCCGGCACCGTGGTGGCGTGCGCCCTGGTGGTGACGATGGCGCTGGGCACCCCGGCGGCGGTGTCCGCCGTCGACGACAGCGCCTCCACCGACCTCTACCTCGTCACGCTCGCCGGGCCGGGGTCATCCGGCCGCCACGAGCCCCTGGTGGCGGCGGCGTTCCGCGCAGCCGCCCACGCCGACCAGGACGCCACGTTGGCGGCGGTCGGCGCCGGCCCTCCGGTCTACCGATGGACCACCGCCGTCAACGGCTTCGCCGTGCGGCTCACCCCGGCGCAGGCTCGCCTGCTCGCGGCCCAGTCCGCGGTGGTCGCCGTCGAGCGCGACACCGTACGCCGCCTGGCCACGGCCCCGGCGGGCGCCGGCCTGGCCCCGGCCGACCTGCCGCGTCAGGGTGGCGCGGGCGTCGTGATCGGGCTGGTCGACTCCGGGTTGTGGCCCGACAGCCCCCTGTTCGCCGACGTGCGCGGTCTCGGCCGCGCGGCCCGCGCCTACCGCGGTCACTGCGCCTCGGGGCCCGGCTGGGGGCCGGAGGTGTGCGACCGCAAGATCGTCGGCGCGCAGTGGTTCGTCGACGGGTTCGGCGCCGACCACGTCCGCAGCAACACCCACCTCTCCCCGCTCGACGACGACGGTCACGGCACGCTGATGGCCTCGGTCGCGGCTGGCAACTCCGGGGTCGACGTACGCATCCCCGGTCAGCGTGCCGGGTCCTACGCCGGCGCGGCGCCGCAGGCACGGCTCGCCGTCTACAAGGCCTGCTGGACCGCCCCCGACCCGCGCCACGACGGCTGCTCGACGGCCGACCTCGTCACGGCCGTCGACCGGGCGGTGACCGACCGGGTCGACGTGCTGAACGTCTCCGTCGACGGCCAAGCCAGCGGCCGTGCCGGCATCGACGTCCTCGAGCGCGCGTTGCTGGGTGCTGCAGAGGCCGACATCGTCGTCGTCGGCGCATCGGGCAACCGCGGCACGACGGGGTACGCCGCCCACGCCTCGCCGTGGGTCACGTCGGTCGGCGGCACCACCGGCGCCACGCGTCGTGGCGCGGTGGTGGCGCCCGGCCTGCGGCTGACCGGTGCGATGGCCGCGCGAGACGAGACCCGACCCACCCGCGTGGTGCTGGGCGCGCGGGCGACCGCCGTCGGGTCGACTCCGGCGCAGTCGCGCCGCTGCCTGCCGGGCAGCCTCGACGCGGCCCGGGTGTCCGGACGCATCGTGGTGTGCGAACGCGGCGGCATCGGCCGGGTCGACAAGTCCGAGGCCGTGCACCGCGCCGACGGCGCAGGCATGGTGCTCCTCAACACCAGCCGCGGCCAGGTGACCGCCGACTTCCACCGGCTGCCGACCGTCCACCTGACCAAGGACGACGCGCGCGTTCTGCGGGCGTGGCTGCGCAACCACCCCGGGCGCCGGGTGTCGCTGCGGCCCGACGGCGTGCTGCGCACTCCGGAGCGCCTGGTCGCGTGGACCAGCTCCGGCGACCCGGCCGGCGCGTTCGTGAAGCCCGACATCGTCGCCATCGCCGCGGGCGTGCTGGGGGCGACCCCGCCGTCCAGCCTCGGCCGCCGCTGGGACCTCGGCTCCGGCACGTCTGTCGCCGCCGCTCGCACCAGCGGCATCGCCGCAGCGCTGCTCAGCCGGCACGACTGGTCGGCCGACGAGGTCCGCTCGGCCCTGGCCACGTCCGCCGGCAACCTCGCGGGCGACCCCTCCCTGCTCCGGCTCGGCGCCGGCCGCACCCGCGCCCAGGCGGCCGACCGCCCCGGCCTCGTCTTCCGCGTGCCGGCAGTCGACTACCGCGCCTGGCTCGACGGCGACCTCGATGCGACGGCCCTCAACACCCCGTCGGTGCTGCTCCACGGCAAGGACACCGCCGGAGGCACGGTCACACGCACGGTCACCAACGTCGGCACGAAGCCGATGTACTACTCCTCCACCGCCACCGGCTTCCGCCGCCACCAGGTGTCGGTGACCCCGGCCGCGATCGCCCTCGCGCCGGGCGAGTCGGCGAGGTTCACCGTCACGGTCTCGGGCGCCGCGGGCCCCCAGCCCCTCGACGACGGCTGGGTCACCTGGCGGGGCGCCAACGGCAACCGCGTCCGGATCCCCGTCGTCATCGCCCGCTGAACCCCGATTCGTCTGCGGTTTACCTCAACTTCTCTCGCTCAGGGGCGCAGACGAATCGGTGGGGTCGGGCCAGCCGTCGCCGACCTCGCGAGCCATCCGGCGTCCCTGGGCCCGGCCGGCCCTGGCGGCGCCGACCCGCATGGCCGGGTCGAGGACGTTCTTGCCGATCGCCTGGAGGGAGTCCTGGTCAGGGCTGATCCAGGCCGTACGTCGAGCGCCGGTGCGCCGCAGCTGCTCGGGCAACGAGTGGTAGCGGCCGAACGAGCGCCACAACGGCACCACGGCCAGCACCACGTCGCACCCGCTGGCCAGGTCGGCGTTCGCCGCCGAGCGCATGCCGCCGTCGACATAGTGGTGCTCGCCGATCTCGACGGCCGGCCACACGAGAGGTACGGCGCAGCTCGCCGCGACCGCGTGCACCAGGTCGGCCTCGCCCTCGCGGTCGAAGACCGTGAACGACCCGGTCTCGGCCTGGACAGCGGTGATCTTGAGCTCGCGATCGGGCCAGCCCGGCAGAGAGCCATCGGGCCGCCGGAGACGTTCGGCGAACACCGCCACCTGCTCGTCGGCCGGACCCGGATGGGCCTTGCGCGCGACGTGGCCGATCCGCCGGCGCTTGGTGCGCCCGCTGCCCGGCAGCATCATCAGCCCGAGCAGGGTGACCGCCTCGCGGGTTCCGAACACGGCCCCGGTCTCGTCCTCGGGTGGCGTGGTCTGCTCGGCGTACAGGTCGTCGAGTTCCTCACCGGTCGCCAGCACGGCGCCGACGGCCGAGCCCGCCGACGTACCGATCACCAGGTCCGCTCCGCTGACGTCGGCGCCACCGTCGCGGAGCCCGGCCAGCAGGCCGACCTCCCAGGCGATACCGGTGACCCCGCCGCCGCCCAGCACCAGTCCGGTCCTCGTCGTCACGGGTCCGAGCCTGCCACGCCGTCGTCGCCGGCCGAGCAACCGCTGGTTGAGGAAGGCGCGCCAGCGCCTGTCACGAAACCACGGTCACCGATGTGCTCACCGGGTTTCGTGACGGGCCCCAGATATTGCCCAGCGTCCCTCCTCAACCAGCGAGAGGTCAGCCAAGCCCCAGCTGGGCGGCGGTCTCCTCGCGCATCTGCACCTTGCGGATCTTGCCGGTCACCGTCATCGGGAACTCGTCGACGACCAGCACGTACCTCGGGATCTTGTAGTGCGCCAGCCTGCCTGTCGCGAACTGTCGCACGGCGTCCGCGTCGAGCGGCTCGGCGCCGGCCTTCAGCTTGACCCAGGCGGCGAGCTCCTCGCCGTACTTCTCGTCGGGGACCCCGATCACCTGGACGTCCTCGATGTCGGGGTGCTGGTAGAGGAACTCCTCGATCTCGGCGGGGTAGATGTTCTCGCCGCCTCGGATGACCATGTCCTTGATGCGGCCGACGATGTTGCAGTAGCCGTCCTCGCGCATCACGGCCAGGTCGCCGCTGTGCATCCAGCCGTCGGCGTCGATGGCCTCCGTCGTCTTCGCCGGGTCGTCCCAGTAGCCCAGCATCACCGAGTAGCCGCGAGTGCAGAACTCGCCGGTCTGGCCACGTTCGACGGTCTCGCCGGTGTCGGGGTCGACGACCTTGATCTCGACGTGCGGGTGGGCGCGGCCGACGGTCGAGGTACGGCGGTCGAGGTCGTCGTCGGTCCGGGTCTGGCAGGAGACCGGCGAGGTCTCCGTCATCCCGTAGGCGATGGAGACCTCCGCCATGTGCATCTCGGAGATGCAGCGCTTCATCACCTCGACCGGGCAGAGCGAGCCGGCCATGATCCCGGTGCGCAGCGACGAGAGGTCGTGCTCCGCGAAGGTCGGGTGGTTCTGCATCGCGATGAACATCGTCGGCACGCCGTAGACGCCGGTGCACCGCTCCTCCGCGATCGCGCGCAGCGTGGCCTCCGGGTCGAAGCCGGGGCCGGGGATCACCATCGTGGCGCCGTGGGAGGTGCAGCCGAGGTTGCCCATCACCATCCCGAAGCAGTGGTAGAAGGGCACCGGGATGCAGAGCCGGTCGGCCTCGGTGAAGCCGATCATCTCGGTGACCAGGTAGCCGTTGTTGAGGATGTTGCGGTGCGACAGGGTGGCGCCCTTGGGAAAGCCGGTCGTCCCCGACGTGTACTGGATGTTGATGGGGTCGTCGGGGTGCAGGGTCCGCATCCGCTCGTTCACCACGTCGGCGTCGACCTGCTCGCCCGCAGCGACCACGTCCGCCCAGTCGCTGGTGCCGATGAAGACCACGCGCTCCAGGCCGGGGCACTCGGCCGCCGTCTCCTCGACCATCGCGCGGTAGTCACTGGTCTTGAAGCTCTGCGCGGCGACGAGCAGCCGCAGGCCCGACTGGTTGACGGCGTAGGTGAACTCGTGGGTGCGGTAAGAGGGGTTGACGTTGACCAGGATCGCGCCGACCTTCGCCGTGGCGAGCTGCGCGATCGTCCACTCCGCGCAGTTGGGCGCCCAGACACCGATCCGGTCGCCCTTGACGATCCCGCCGGCGATCAGACCGCGGGCGAACAGGTCGACCTCGTGGTTCAGCGCACGGTAGGTCCAGCGCCGACCGGTGGCGACCTCGACGAGTGCCTCGCGGTCGGGATGCGCCCCCACCGTGCGGTCGAAGCTGTCCGCGATCGTCTCCTCGAGAAGAGCAGGCTCGGTCTCGCCGGCGGCGTAGGACTCCATGCTCGCGAACCTACGCCGACTCACGCCTGGCGGGACACCTCCATGCTGCGGTCGCCGAACCGCACGACGTCACCCTCGAGCAGCGTTGCGGGCTTGCCGCCGGACAGCGGACGGGACACTCCCTGGCGGACGAGCACCGAGCCGTTGGTGGAGCCGCGGTCCATCACCACGAGCACTCCGTCGCCGGCGACGCCGACCTGGGCGTGGGTCTTCGACAGGGACATGTCCTGCGACGGCAGCGCGACGAGATGACGCACCGCCTCGCCCGGACGCGCTTCGGGACGCCTGCCGACCAGCACCAGCCCGTCGACGGCCAGGCGCTGGCCGGTGTCGAACGCGACGACCCAGCCCGAGGCCGGCGCCGACGGCACCACGACCGGCGCCCTGCGCACCGTGCGGTTGGGCTCGCGGACCACCGGCGGCGCGACGGGCGGTGACTGCATGCCGGTGGGTGGTGTCGAGACCTCGGGAGTCGGCGCCGCGGGTGCGCGCGGTGGCGGCGTACGGCGCGGAGCGGCGGGTGGTTGCGGCGCCGGCGCGGCGGGTACCAGCCGCATCGCCGTCAGGTTGACGACGTGACGGGGTCCGCTCTCGGTCTCGGCGGGAGCGGCGGGTTCGGGCCGGACGTCGACCACGATCGAACGGGCCAGGTGGTCGTGCCAGCCGCGCCGGCGGTGACCGGGGTCCATCACCGCGGTCCACGCGAGGGTGGCCAGACCGATGCCGAACGTGGGGATGGTGGCCAGGCCCAGCACCAGCCCGCGCAGCAGCGCGCGGCCGACGCCGATCGGCGTACCCGTGCCGAGGTGGACCGCCCGCAGGCCGACCGCCGCCTTGCCCGGCGTGGCGCCGCTCGCGCCCAGCGCGACCGCGAACACGAGCCAGACGAGCACGACCACACCGGCGACCAGGGCCACCCCGGGCCAGGGCCGGTCATCGCGCCAGAAGAGCTCGTACGCCGCCCAGCAGGCCGCCGCGAGGACGCCCCAGGCGATCATGCGGTCCATGAGGAACGCGTAGAAGCGGCGGTCGAGCCCCGCCACCGGGAAGCTGGTCGCGGGAGGCAGGGCGGGCTGTTCGGTCATGGCTGGCACAGGCAGGCTCAGACGTGGCCGACCTGGATGGTCACCCCGTCACCGAGGTCGATGATCGCGCCGGGGATGAGCTGCACGGCGACGCCGGGTTGGAGGTCCTCGGGCGGCAGGCCCGGCTGCTGGAGCACCGTGCCGTTGGTGGAGCCGAGGTCGGTGACCACCGCGGACCCGTGGTCGGCGCCCGCGCCCGGCCGGACCTCCAGGTGGGTCGAGGAGATCTCCTGATGGGGGCTCGGGACCGTGACCAGCCGCGGCTGTTCGGCCGAGGTGAAGCGGCGCGCCTCGGGCGCCCGGCCGACGACCACCGCGCGGTCGACATCGATCAGCTCTCCGCTGGAGAACGTCAACCGCGCAACCGGAGCGGAGAGCACGCTCGGCGCCGGCGGCTGACCGGGGATCCCGGGCTGGCTGCGTGCGAAGTCGCCGAGGTCCCAGTTGCCGGCCCGGGTCAGTCCGTCGTGCTCGGCCTCCGCCGCCGGAGGTTCGCCGAGGGGGTCGCCGGTCGCCTCGCCGGTGTCGCTCGTGTCGAGGGGGGTCTCGACAGGCTCGACCGGCGGGGGTGCGGGTTCGGGTTCGGGTTCGGGTGCTGGCGTCGGCGCGACCGGACCGGGGTACAGGGCTGTCTCGTCCATCACGTTGACGTCGGGAGCCGCGTCACCGGCCGCGACCACCTCGATGTCGGGGGCTGCGGCCGGCCCACCGTCGTACGGCGGCCGGTCGGTGCGGGCGATCCGCACCAGGCCGTCGCGGATCAGCAGGTCGTCGCCGGCCCCGTCGGCGACGTCGACGCGCATCGCCCGCACGCCGGTCAGGGACCGCTCGGCCCACGTGGTCGCCGAGGAGCCCTCGACCGTCACGATGCCGTCGTCGGTGGTGAACTCGGCGTGGGCGGCGCCGCGGATGACCACCTTGGTCTCGGCGCCCGACTCGCTCACCAGGACGAACCCCGGGAGCTCGCGCAGCCCGTCGGCGATCAGCGCGTCGAGGACCTCGTCGAAACCCGCGCCGTCGTCGACCAGCGCCCAGATCCGGGCTACGCGGGCCTTCTCGGACGGGGGCAGCACGACGGTGGCCTGGGAGCCGAAGATGCCGAACCAGTCGCCGGGCCGGTAGGACCGGCTCACCGGCTCGTCGGCCGGGCCGTCGACAGGCGTGGGCTCCTGGCTGGTCACGGCAGGGCTCCCAACTTCAGCTCGAGACTCACGCGCTGCCGCTCGGAGTCGTAGGCACGCTCGGTCTCCAATCCCATCACATCGACCACTACCGCCGTGGCGTTGTCGCGTCCACCGGCTCGCACCGCCTCCGCCACCAGCCGGTCGGCGGCGTCGCGCGGGTCGGTCGCCTCGCCGAGGATGGCAGCCACGGTGTCGTCGTCGATCATCTCGGTGATGCCGTCGGAGCAGAGCACCAGGCGCTCGGCGCTGGGCAGCGGGAGCAGGAAGTAGTCGGCGTCGACCCGCTCGGGCCCGCCGAGGGCGCGGGTGACGACGTGGCGCGCGGGGTGGAGCGCCATCTCCGACTGGCTGATGCTCCCCTCGTCGACGAGCTCCTGGACCAGGCTGTGGTCGACGCTGACCTGCTCGAGGTCACCGTCGACGTACTTGTAGGCGCGGGAGTCGCCGACGTTGGCCAGCAGCCACTTGGGGGCCCCACCAGCGGTCCCGTCGCCCTGCTCGTCCTCGACCAGGAGGGCCACCACGGCGGTCGTGCCGGCCTGGAAGTCGCGACCGGTGTGCCGCGACTGCTCCTCGGCGTACGCGGTGATCCGGTCGTGACACGCGGCCAGCGTCTCGGCGACGGCCTCGGAGCCCCGGCGCGGGTCGTATCCCTCCTCGGCCAGCCGGGCGAACTCCTCGACGACGATGCGGCTGGCGACGTCGCCGCCGTCGTGACCCCCCATGCCGTCGGCGACCACGAAGAGCGGGGGCGCGGCGAGGTAGGAGTCCTCGTTGACCTCGCGGACCTGCCCGACGTCGGTGGCGGCGCCGTAATGGAGCTCGACGCGGGTCATCGACCTCCTCCGGCCAGCGGGAACGGTGGCCGCTCCACCGGTAGCGTGGAGACGATGGCCAGATCGACGGCGCAGACCCCGGCGGGGGCGGCCCACCGGACTCCCAGCCGGACCTTGGCCGACCAGCTCCGCGGCTGGCCGGACGACCGGCTCTCCCGGCTGCTCCGCGACCGCCCCGATCTCGCCACTCCTGCCCCTCAGGACTCGGGCCAGCTCGCCTCGCGAGCGGCGGCCCGATCGTCCGTGTCTCGTGCGCTCGACCTGCTGACCAGGGCCGAGCTCTGTGTAGTGGATGCCCTCGTCGCCGCGGGTCAAACCACCCAAGCCGATCTGGTGGCGGTGGTCAACGCCGCACCCGCGTCGGTCGCGGCCGCCGTCGAACGCCTCGTCGACCTCGCCCTGGCGTGGGAGTCGCCGGGCGGCCTGCGAGCCGTCGGCGGGGTGGCCGACCTCGGTCGCGGCGCCGCCCAGAGCGCAGGACTGGGCGGGCTGCGGCCGTTCTCGGCCGAGCGCCCGGCCAGCGAGGAGGTCGAGGCCCGGCTGGCCGAGCTCAGTCCACCGGCCCGGGCGCTGCTCGAGCACGTCGACGAGAGCGGCGGCGAGGCGACCGCTGGGTCGGCCCGTCACACGGTGCTGCCCGGGGACGCCGCCACCCCCGCTGAGGAGCTGCTGGCCCGGCGGCTGCTCGTCCCCCGCACCGGCGGGCAGGTCTCGGTGCCCGGTGAGGTCAGCGTCGCGCTGCGCGGTGGCCACACCACGCGCGAGCGCGTCGACGTGGTCCCGACGCTGGCGGCGGCCGAGCGGGCCGACGCCGTGGTCGAGCGGACCGCGGCGGGAGCGGCGTTCGAGGTCGTGCGCCGCCTCGAGCTGCTCCTCGACCACTGGGGCTCCCACCCGCCGGCCGAGCTCCGGGCGGGAGGTCTGGGCGTACGCGAGCTCAAGGCAGCGGCCGTCCACCTGCACGTGGACGAACCGACGACGGCGCTGCTCGTCGAGGTCGCGGCCGAGGCCAGGCTGGTCGCCGCGCGCTTCGACGACGACGGCAATGCCGTCTTCGCGCCGACCGACGAGTTCGACGCATGGACCCGTCGACCGACCGCTGAGCGCTGGTCGGTGCTGGCGACGGCCTGGCTGGGCACGTCACGACTGCCGGGTCTGGTCGGCCTGCGCGACGCCGCAGGCAAGGCACACTCCGCGCTGTCGCCCGAGAACACCAGCGTCTTCGCAGCCGAGACCCGCAGGATGACCCTCGAGCAGGTCGCGGCGCTGCCGCCCGGCCAGGTACTGGCGGCCGGCACCGGTCCCGCCTCGCTCGTCGAACGGTTGACGTGGTTGCGGCCGCGGCGACCGCGCACCCGCGCCGAGCAGGTGGCCTGGGCGCTGGCCGAGGCGACCGCCTTGGGCCTGGTCGCCCTGGGTGGGATGCCGGCGTACGCGCGGGCGCTGCTCGCCAGCGAGGACGCGGCCGCATTGCTCGCGCCGTTGCTGCCCGCGTCCGTCGACCACGTGCTGCTGCAGGCCGACCTGACCGCGGTCGCTCCAGGCCCTCTCGAGCCCGACCTGGCCCGGCGGCTGCAGGTGGCCGCCGAGGTTGAGTCGCGTGGCGGGGCGACGGTCTACCGCTTCACCGGCCAATCCGTACGCCGCGCGCTCGACCTCGGTTGGACCTCCGCCGAGCTGCACGCCTTCGTCGAGGGCGTCTCGCGCACCCCGGTGCCGCAGCCGCTCAGCTATCTCATCGACGACACCGCCCGCACCTACGGCACCGTCCGGGTGGGCCACGCGGAGGCCTTCGTCCGGGCCGACGACGAGGCGGCACTCACCGAGCTCCTCCTCCACCCGCAGGCAGGCTCACTGGGCCTGCGGCGGCTGGCTCCGACCGTGCTGGTCAGCACCGCACCGCTCGACGTGCTGCTCCCCCGCCTTCGCGAGCTCGGCGCCGCCCCCGCGGTCGAGGCGCCCGACGGCTCGCTGCACGTCGCCCGCCGCGACGCGATGCGCGCCCGCACGCCCAGGGAGCGCGGGAGCCAGGAACGCGCGGCGCGCGAGTCGGCCTCGGTCGCCCGCACCGTAGCGGCGATCCGGGCCGGCGACCGAGCAGTCTCCGAGCGGCCGGCGAGCCAGCCGGCGCTGACCCCCGGCGACTCGATGACGGCATTGCGGCAGGCCGTGGCCGCCCGGGCGTCGGTGCTCATCGCCTACGTCGACAACCACGGCGCCAGCACCGAACGCATCATCGACCCGCTCGGCCTCGAAGGCGGGTGGCTGACCGCCCTCGACCACCGCAGCGAGGAGATCCGCACCTTCGCCGTGCACCGGATCACCTCGGTCACCCCGGTTGTCGCTGGTTGAGGAAGGCGCGCGTGCCTGCCCACCCGCTGGTTGGTGAAATCGACCACCCACCGTCGCGAAACCCGGTGACCAGTCACGGCTGCTTTGCCAGTTGCGGGGTTTCGTGACGGGACTTCGTCCCTCCTCAACCAGCGGGACCTGGGGTTGGGGGTGGCGAGCTGTAGCGTCCCGCGGATGGACAGCGCCAGGACCCGACAGCTCGCGTCTGAGTACATCGACCGGCTCGAGCAGCGCGACTGGGACGGACTGACGGCGCTGCTCGCCGAGGACCTCGTCTACGAGATGCCGCAGACCAGGGAGCGAGTCCGCGGCAGGAGCGACTTCGTCAGGTTCAACGTCGAGTTCCCCGGAGACTGGCACCTGTCCGTGCGGCGCGTGGTGGCCGACGAGGGAACGGCCGCGCTGTGGCTCGACGTTCGGATGGGTGGCGAACACCAGGACGCCTGCATCTGGATCGACGTGTCGGAAGAGGGTGTCGTCGAGCGGATCACCGACTACTGGCCCGACTCCTACGAACCACCGCCCGGCCGCGAGCACCTCGTCGAGCGATGGTGACCCGCGCCGCCGGTGGATGTCGGCGGGCATGACTACGGTCGTGAGATGCGCTATCTGCTGAGCGTCCCGCCGTTCACGGACCCAGCGACGGTGGTCGAGCTGGCCCGGGCGGCCGAGGCGTCGGGCTGGGACGGCTTCTTCCTGTGGGACCACCTGCGGTGGGACGACGTCCAGGAGATCCACGACCCGTGGGTGCTGCTCGGCGCGATCGCCCAGGAGACCGAGCGGATCCGGCTCGGCACCATGGTCACGCCGCTGTCGCGCCGCCGTCCGTGGGTCGTCGCCAAGCACCTGGTCACCCTCGACCACCTCTCGGGCGGGAGGGCCGTCCTGGGCGTCGGCCTCGGCGAGCCGCGCACCCACGACTTCGCCGAGCTCGGCGACGAGGCCGACCCGCGGGTGCGGGCCGCGATGCTCGACGAGGCCCTCGACGTCCTCGGCGGACTGCTCGGCGACGGCCGGGTCGACCACCCAGGAGAGCACTTCCAGGTCACCGCGTCGATGCGGCCACCGCCCGTGCAACGCCCCAGGGTGCCGATCTGGGTCGCGGGGGTGACGCCCAACCGCAAGCCGCTCGAACGGGCCCGCCGCTGGGACGGCTACGTGCCGATCGGCGACGGTCTCGAGCCCGACGCGCTCGCGGCCCTGGTCGGGCCCCCGCCCCGCGACGGCTGGGATCTCGTCGTGCCGTGGGCCGACGGCGTACCCGCCCAGGAGTACGCCGACGCCGGCGTCACCTGGCTCGTGCAGTCGACGTGGCCGAAGGACGAGGGCTGGGTCGACGAGCTCCGCGACCTCGCGTCGACGAGCCCGCGCCCCTGACCAAGTTGTGACCCGAGCGGACGGGCCGACAACACGGCGGCGCGTCCGTTGAGGTCACCACCGAAGATTTCCCCGGTCGACCGGGGAAATCTTTGGTTGTGACGCGAGCGGACGGGCCGACACCCCAGGAATGAGTCTGTTCGCGTCACAAGTCGCTCGAGGTGGTCGCCCAGAAGGGAAGGTGGCGTCCCGACCTACGATCGGGGCGTGGACTTCGTCGGGTACGCCGAGGGCTCGGCCCGGCTCCTCAACGCCGGGCTGACCGGTCCCGAGGCCCTCGTCGCGATCCTGCCGGGCCGCGAGTGGCTGCACCCGCAGGTCACCGAGCGCGACGTGACGACGCTGCGCCGGTTCCAGCGCGAGCTGCGGCCCGTCTTCGACGCGGCCGAGACCGGCGACGTGCAGGCCACCATCGGCCTGCTCAACGACGCCATGGTGCGCCACCCGATCACCCCGCGGATCTCCGACCATGACCCCGACGACCTCCACCTCCACGTCGCCACCAAGGCCGCCAGCGTCGCCGAGCTGCTCGTCGGCGAGTCCCTGCTCGGCCTTGCCACGCTGGTCTGCGACCTCGGCCCGACCCGGCTCGGGGTCTGCGCGGCCGACCGGTGCGACAACGTCTACGTCGACACCTCCCCCAACCACTCCCGCCGCTACTGCTCCGACCGATGCTCCTCGCGCGCCAACGTGGCGGCGTACCGGGCGCGGCAGCGAGCCCAGTGATCGGTGGTTGAGGTGCGAGGGCCGCCAGGCCCGAGCCTCGAAACCACCACGCCCCGTAAACTCGCCCGGTGAACGACGGCCCCCTGATCGTGCAGAGCGACAAGACCCTGTTGCTCGAGGTCGACCACGAGCAGGCCGTCGAGTGCCGCAAGGCGATCGCGCCGTTCGCGGAGCTCGAGCGGAGCCCGGAGCACATCCACACCTACCGCCTGACTCCCCTCGGGCTCTGGAACGCCAGGGCCGCCGGCCACGACGCCGAGCAGGTGGTCGACACCCTGCTCTCCTACAGCCGTTACGCCGTCCCGCACGCCCTGCTCGTCGACGTCGCGGAGACGATGGCGCGCTACGGCCGGCTTCGTCTCGAGAAGCACCCCGTCCACGGGCTCGTCCTCGTCTCGACCGACCGGCCCGTGCTCGAGGAGGTGCTTCGCGCCAAGCGGATCCAAGGGATGCTCGGCAACCGCATCGACGACGACACCGTCGCGGTCCATGCCTCCGAGCGCGGCAACCTGAAGCAGGCGCTGCTCAAGCTCGGCTGGCCGGCCGAGGACTTCGCCGGGTACGTCGACGGCGAGGCGCACGCGATCGAGCTCGACCAGACCGAGTGGACGCTGCGCCCCTACCAGCGCGAAGCGGTCGAGTCGTTCTGGCACGGCGGGTCGGGGGTCGTCGTGCTTCCGTGCGGCGCCGGCAAGACCTTGGTCGGAGCAGCCGCGATGGCCGAGGCCAAGGCGACCACGTTGATCCTGGTGACCAACACGGTCAGTGCCCGGCAGTGGAAGGACGAGCTGCTGCGACGCACGAGCCTGACCGCCGACGAGATCGGCGAGTACAGCGGGTCGGTCAAGGAGGTCCGGCCCGTCACCATCGCGACGTACCAGGTGATGACGACCAAGCGGAAGGGCGTCTACTCCCACCTCGAGCTGCTCGACGCCCGCGACTGGGGCCTGATCGTCTACGACGAGGTGCACCTGCTGCCCGCCCCGGTCTTCCGGATGACCGCCAACCTGCAGGCGCGAAGGCGGCTCGGCCTGACCGCGACACTGGTGCGCGAGGACGGGCGCGAGGGCGACGTGTTCTCCCTGATCGGCCCCAAGCGCTACGACGCGCCGTGGAAGGACATCGAGTCCCAGGGCTGGATCGCGCCGGCCGACTGCGTCGAGGTGCGGGTCACGATGAGCCAGTCCGAGCGGCTGGCCTACGCCACCGCCGAGCCCGAGGAGCGCTACCGGCTGGCTTCCTGCACGCCGGCCAAGACCCGCGTGGCGGAGCAGCTGGTCGAGAAGCACAGGGGCGAGCCGACGCTGGTCATCGGCCAGTACCTCGACCAGCTCGACGAGCTGGCCGCCGACCTCGACGCGCCGGTCATCAAGGGCGAGACGCCGGTCAAGGAGCGCCAGCGGCTCTTCGAGGCCTTCCGCACCGGCGAGATCAACCTGCTGGTGGTCTCGAAGGTCGCCAACTTCTCCATCGACCTCCCCGAGGCCGCGGTGGCGATCCAGGTCTCGGGCAGCTTCGGCTCGCGGCAGGAGGAGGCACAGCGCCTCGGGCGCCTGCTGCGCCCCAAGGCCGACGGGCGCACCGCCCGCTTCTACGCCGTCGTGGCCCGCGACAGCGTCGACGCCGACTTCGCCCAGAACCGCCAGCGGTTCCTGGCCGAGCAGGGCTACGCCTACCGCATCACCGACGCGGACGACCTGCTCACCTGACCCGTCGGCAACTCCCGCACCAACGGTCTAGACCGCCCGCTGACGCCGTGTCTCAGGCGGGTCTACGTTGGCCTCCTTACCGACATCTCGGGGATCAACCGTCCATGCACAGGGAGATGTCATGCACGCACACGGGGGACGCCGAAACCGCGCCCGGGCAATACTGATCACCGCGCTCGCGGGGTTCAGCCTTCTGTTGACAGGAACGGCTCAGGCCGTTGTCACCACGACCAACGACACGCCGACGCTCGGAAGCGCCATCGGCTGGCCCGGCACAGTGACGGGCAGCGCTCAGGCGGTGACCTACGACTGCGTTCCAGACGAGTGCCCATCCGGGGTCTCGGACTCCTTCATCGGCGGCTTCCCGACCGAGGGCCCCAACTACGTCGTCCTCACCACGGGCAACGCGGCGTACGCCGACGACGCGAACGTCGCGCCGAACACCGGCCTCAGCTGGGGCGTGACCGGCAGCCCGTGGGGGTCGTCGGTCTACGACTGGAACATCTACCGGTTCGACCTCACGGCAGCCACGACCAGCTGCTTGGCGTTCGACTTCCGCTTCTACTCCGACGAGTTCCCTGAGTTCATCGGTTCGCAGTACAACGACGCGTTCATCGCCCAGCTGGGTAGTGGACCGGCGATCAGCGTCGACTCGGTCACGGGCGAGATCTTCGCTCCTGGCAACTTCGCGGCCGGCGCCGGCGACATGATCTCCGTCAACGAGTCTGGCCCCTCTGCCACGAGCGAGGCCGCCGCCTTCGGGACGACGTACGACGGCGCGACCAACCTGCTGACCGCACGCGTCCCGGTCACCCCGGGTGCGACCAACTCGCTGCACCTGACGTTGTTCGACCAGGGCGACAGCATCTACGACAGTGCAGTCTTCGTCGACAACATCCGCTACGAGACGATCGACCCCAAGAAGTGCAAGTCGCTGGCTCTCGACCCGGCCGAGGGCACCATCGGCGTCACGGGACTGCAGGCCAGCCCCAAGATGGCCAAGAACTACTCGCAGCTGACCTACCCGGTCTCGTGCGATCTGCCTCCTGGCCCGGTCAGCTGCACGGTCAACTCGGTGGCGTCGTTCGTCCCCACCGCGGGGCGCACCGTCAGCGCGCGGAGCGAGGCACTACTGGCCGGCGTGGCGTTGACCCAGCCCACGACCACCACCATCGCGCCCAACTCCAACGGCACGATCGTCATGAAGACGACCACCAAGGGCGTGAACGCGATCAAGGCGGCCATCAAGAAGCCCGGCAAGCTCAAGGCCAAGGCCAAGAAGCTCCTGAAGAAGGCCAAGGAGCTCCGCGCCGAGGGCAAGATCGGCAAGGCCCAGGAGCTCGAGAAGAAGGCCGCCAAGCTGATCAAGCGGGCCAAGAAGCTCCTCAGGAAGCCACTCGGGGTCGTCAACACGACGATCACCAACCCGGGCAACGGCATCTCGCAGGTCTTCAAGACCGTGCTGAAGCGCCCGTGACGGCTCCGTAGCAAACCCAACCCACGGAGGGCGGCCCCGCAAGGGGTCGCCCTCCGTGACATTTGCGCCTCCGCTGCGCTTCGGCGCGTGTCCGCCGCGCTATGAGGTCGCGGCGGACTGCTGGTTCCCTCGTACGCTCGGAAACATGACGCCGGTGGCCAGGGTTCGGGACCGTCTCGGGGCGGAGCTGTTCCGGCGGGTGGCGGGACCCGACGGCCCGAGGCACCGCGAGCGCATCCACGACACCCCCGGGCCCCGGTGGTTCCCCGAGGACAGCCCGATCGCTCGCGTCCACGGCGACGCCGCGATGTTCGTCGGCGGGATCCGGGCGGTCCTGCTGCAGACGATGCACCCCGCCGCGATGACCGCCGTGGCCGAGCACTCCGGCTACCGCGGGGACATGTGGGGACGGCTCGCGCGCACCAGCCGGTTCATCGCGGTGACCACGTTCGGCACCGACCAGCACGCCCAGCAGGCCGTCGACGTGGTCCGCTCGATCCACGACCGGGTGAGCGGCACGCTCCCCGACGGGACGTCGTACGCCGCCTCCGACCCGCACCTGCTGCTGTGGGTGCACGTGGCCGAGGTCGACAGCTTCCTGACCGCCCACCAGGCCTACGGCAAGCGGCAGCTCGACCAGGCCGGCCGCGACGAGTACGTCGCGCAGACGGCCGTCGTCGCCCGCAAGCTCGGCGTGCTCGACCCACCGACGACCGACGCGGAGCTGGCCGCGGCGATCGAGTCCTTCCGGCCCGAGCTCGAGGCCACCAAGCACGCTCGTGAGGCGGTCTCGTTCCTGGTGTGGCACCCGCCGCTGCCCTGGGCGGCGCGGCCGGCGTACGGCGCCCTGGTGGCCGCCGCGATCGGGCTGATGCCGGTGTGGACGCGGCGTCCGCTCCGGCTGCCGTTGCTGCCGGTCAGCGAGCGCACGATCGTCCGGGCCCTGGGCAGCGCAGCGACCGGGACGATCCGCTGGGCCCTGAGGCCCCCGCCTCAGCCACCCGCGGCCACCAGCGCGTCGCCGAGCGCGGTCCTCCAGTAGAGAACCTCCCGGCCAGACCTACGCCGCAGCACCGCGCCCGCCTCGAGCAGGACCTTGAGGTGCCCGCCGACCGACCCGAGCGCCTGGCCGGTGAGGGTGGCGAGCTGGGAGGTGCTGCGCGGGACGTCGAGCAGCACCAGCACCTCGGCCCGGTTCGCGCCCACCAACGGGCCAAGACCGGCGCTGCTCGTGGCGTCGACCCTGGCCAGCCGGCCGGCCACCGGGTAGTAGACGGCGTAGCGGTCGGCGTCCCAGCCGACCCAGCTGCCGTCGGTGTGCGTGGGCACGAACAGCAGCTGGCTGCCCTTCGCGAGAGTGCGGGTAGGCAGGTCGTAGCGGTTGATGCGCAGCTGCCCGTCGCCGACCCACTCGCGGTCGCGGCCGAGGTCGCGCAGCACCGTGCCCCAACCGTGCCGGGCGAGCTGGGCGGTCCGCGACACGATGTCTGCGCGCAGGATCCGCTCGCGACGGCCCCAGTCGGTCTGCAGCGTGTGGATCCACAGCCAGACCACGAGGTCGAGCACCACGTCACGCACGCCCGGCGTCATCAGGCTCGGCGCCAGCGGCGCCTGGGTGGTCTCGCGCAGGTCGGCGCGGATGTCGTCGTCGCTGAGCCGCCCCAGCACCGCCAGGCCCTCGTCGAAGGTCGCGTCCTCGGTCTCGGGCGGCATGCTGAGGTAGTCGGCAATCCAGCCCGCCACACCCGGCCGGGCGTCCCGGAAGCTCGCAGCCACCAGGTCGGCCGCGCCCGCCCGGCTCGCCACCCAGTCCGCGAACGCCGCGCCGTGCGCCTCGCGGAACGCGCGTTGGTCCGGCGACCGGGGCCGGGTCAGGGCACCCAGCGCACCCACCACCTCGGCCATCGGCGTGATGGCGAACCTGCTGCTCGCCATCACGTCCGCCGGCACCCGCCAGGTCCCCAACTGTGTTCCCCTCCGCTGCCGTGGTTTCGAAACTCTCGGTGGTTGAGGTGTGAGGGCCGCCAGGCCCGAGCCTCGAAACCACCATCTCAAACCTCGACCAGCGATCGACAGATGTTTCGTCTCTTCGCGAAACATTAGGCGACCGCCTCGCACCCGTCCAGGCTCGACCCGTGCGCACCTACCGCGAGCTGTTCGGGATCGGCGAGTTCCGGGTGCTGTTCACCACGACCTCGCTCCACGTCGGGGCCGGCTCCGTGGGCAGCCTGGCCCTCGGCACCCTGGTGTACGCGGAGACCGGCTCCCCGCTGCTGAGCGCGTTCGTGATGTTCGGCGGGCCGCTCATCCGCCTGGCGACGTCGTGGTTCCTGCTCTCGCTGGCCGACCTGTGGCGCCCGCGCACCGCCATGATGCTCGCCGCCGGCGTGATGGCCGTGGGCGACGCCGTCCAGGCGATCCCCGACCTCCCGATGGCCGCGCGTCTGGTGCTGCTCGTGGTGCCCTGGGTGCTGCTGTCCGCCACCGGCGGCAGCATGATCGCGCTGGTCTCCGAGGTGGTGCCCGAGGGCTCGTTCGTCTTCGCCCGCGCGACGATCAACATCGCCGTGGGCGTCATGCAGATCGTCGGGTTCGGCCTCGGCGGACTGCTGCTGCTGACGTTCACCACCAGCCAGCTGTTCCTCGGCGCCGCGGCCGCCTGTCTCGTGGCGCTGGTGCTGGTTCGCCTGGGCATCCGCGACCACCCGCCGCGCGCGAGCGGTCCCGCCGTACGCCGCAGCCGTGCGGTCAACCGGCTGCTGCTGGGGTCCGCCACGCTGCGCCCGGTCTACCTGGCGCTGTGGGTGCCCAACGGCCTGGTCGTCGGGTGCGAGGCACTGATCGTGCCGTTCGCCGGCGATGGTGCCGGCTTCCTGTTCGCGGCCACGGCCGTCGGGATGCTCGCCGGCGACGTGCTGATGGGCAGGGTGGTCCCTCCGCACTGGCGCGACCGCCTGGTCGAGCCGGCGCGGCTCCTGCTGGCTGTCCCGTGGCTGTTCTTCCTGCTCCAGCCGTCGCTGGTCCTCGCCTGCGTGCTCGCGGCGATCGCCTCGGTGGGCTACTGCGCCAGCCTGCCGCTGCAGGAGCGCCTGGTCTCGCGCACCGCACCCGACATCCGCGGCCAGGTGCTCGGTCTGCACGGCCTCGGCATGATGTCGATGCAGGGCGCCGGCGCGCTCCTCGCCGGCTCCGTCGCCACCCTGCTCGGCGCCGACGCCCGGGCCGCCGCCCTCGGGATCGGGGTGATGGCGACGGCCTCCGTGCTGGTCACCCTCTCGCTGGTGCCAGGACTGCGGCGCAGCCGCGAGGGCGTACCGATCGAGGTGCACGCGCTCGTCCCGTCCGAGCACGTGGCATAGACCGGTCCAGACGATCCGTGGGCCCATCGGCCAGCATGCATGGCCCGTTCGGGCCATCTGACCTGCTAGAACGCCACGGACCTGGCCGGAGTTGCACACACTCTTGCTGACCGCAGAAGCCCGGAACCGCGAGAGGAGGACCCGCCATGACGATGACGCCGATCCGCCGACACGTGGTTGCGTCGTACGCCGTCCTCCGCACGCTCGTCGGCGACGAGGTCACCGTGGTCGCGAGCGTCCTCGACGGTCACGGAGTCGTGCCGTTGACGCTGGAGTGCCTCTCCTCGCCGGTGTGCTGGGCGGGCTCGGTCACCTTCAGCGTGCGGCTCACCGGGCCGGTCGACGCGCACCTGGTGCCCGGCAGCTACGAGGTGCACCACGCGGACCGAGCCTTCGTGCTGTCGCTGAGCGAGGTCGCCCGCGAGCTGAGGTTCGTCCACTACGAGGCGTACCTGTCCGAACCCCTCTGAGATATCCCCCCTGTCGTGAAGCCGGCGAGGCATCCCCCCACCTCGCCGGCTCCCGGCACCTCCGTCACCATGGGCCCGTGGACCGTCAGATGGCTGCCCAGGTCGCGGACCGCTTCGACCTCGGCCCCGACGCCCGGCCGGAGGTCGAAGCGGCACGGGGTGAACAGGGTCAGGTACGACGCGTGGTCGCCGCGCGGGGCACCTTCGCGGTCAAGGAGTCGTTCGACGCCGTCGACGCCGTGGAGGCCCAGCGCTCGGCGGAGTTCCAGGCGGCCTGCCACGACGCGGGCGTTCCGTGCCCACGGCCGCTGCCCGACGTCCAGGGCCGCTACCTCGCCGAGATCGACGGCACCCCGATCCGGGTGCAGACCTGGGTCGACGTCCACGATGCAGACCCGCTGCTCGACCCGGCTCTCGTCGGGCACGCCCTGGCGCGGCTGCACGCGGTGCACCTCCCCGCCACCGGCCCGCCGCACTGGTGGGGCACCGACCCGGTCGGGCAGAAGGAGTGGCGCGCGCTGGTCAAGGCGGCCAAGGGCGCGGGGGCGCCGTTCGCGGTCCGGCTCGCGGGGCTGGTCCCCGACCTGCTCGTGATGGAGGACCTGCTGACGCCGATGGCCGGCGCCCAGTGGTGCCACCTCGACCTGTGGGCCGACAACGTGCGAGGCACGCCCGACGGCGGGGTGTGCGTCTTCGACTTCGACAACGCCGGGCCCGGTGACCCGACCCGCGAGCTGGCGATGGTCATCTTCGAGTTCGCCAGGACCGGCGCCGACCGCGTGCACGCGCTGGTGGCGGCGTACGAGGCGGCCGGTGGGCCGGGCCGCGTGACCCGCGCCGAGGACTTCGGGCTGACCATCGCCCAGCTGCACCACATCGTCCGTCACCACGTGGTCGGCTGGCTCGCCACCCGCGACCAGGAGGGGCGCGCCCGCGCCCACGCCGGCGTCCTCGAGTTCATCGACGACCCCTTCCTCCGCGCCGACGTCGAGCGGCTGCTCGGCTGGCTGGAGCGGTAGTCGGCGAGCCAGAGTTCAGTGGTGGATTCCCGGCACCTGGTGCCGGGGATCCGCCACTGGTCGCGCTCCCGTCCACAGCCTGCTCGGCGGTGGTGGCATGGCGAGGCCTGGGCCAGAGGGTTCGAGGCATGGACGACGGAGAGATCGCACGGTTGGTGCGCAAGCAGGATGGCGTCCTGTCGCGCCGGCAGGTCCTGGCCGCGGGAGGAACCGAGAACGACATCGAGCGGCTCCTGCGTCGCCGCCAATGGGCACGCGTCCACCCAGGCGTGTACGCCGACCACACCGGGACGCTGTCGTGGTCTTCGGTGCGCCTGGGCAGCCGTGCTCCTCCTCGCGCCAGCAGCACTGTCAGGATCGTCGGCCCTTCGCGCCCACGGTGTCCGCGGGCATGACGCCCACTCACGCGGCGTGGTGGCCGTTCGAAAACCGCGGCGCGTCCGTGAACCCGCGGGTGTCCGGAGTCGTTCGTCTCGCGCGTCCTCGACGAGCGTCACCCAGCTGCATCTGTCACCACCTCGCGTCCGGATCGAGTCGGCGTTGCTCCGGGTCGCGTCCCGAGCCGCCGGTGAGGACGTCACCGTCGCCGTGCTCGCCGACGCGTGCCAGAGCGGACGCACCACGGCAGCGGCGTCTCGGCGTGGAGGCTCGCCACCGTCGACCGGATTCCACGAAGGGACCTGATCGACGACGTGTTGACGGACATCGCCGGCGGTGCGTTCTCCGCCCTCGAGCGCCGCTACCTGCGTGATGTCGAGCGCGTCCCATGCGCTGCCCCGCGCCTGCCGGCAGACCGTGGCTCCGGGTGTCGTGCGCGATGTCGAGTACCGCCGTTGGCTCATGCGCCTCGAGCTGGACGGCCGGTTCGGTCACGAGTGGAGCCTCGATCGCTGGGACGACCTCGACCGCGATGTCGACTCAGCCGTCGAAGGCCACCTCACCGTCCGAATCGGCTGGCGGCAGGTGCTGGAGCCCTGTCGCCTGGCGGAGCGGATGGCCCGGATCCTGGTCGCGCGCGGCCTCGTCCCGGGCACAGACCGTGTGGGCCACCGTTGCAGCCGCTTGACGTGGCGCATCCCGACACCGAGTTGGGATCCGTTTGACTATGAAGTCCTCGTTAACCGGGTGACACGCGGCCCGGGGCGCGCGTAGTGTCCACCGGCTCCCTCTCCCGCCTCGGAGGTTCTCGCTTGCCCCACGACCTCGAATCCGAGCAACACCACCTGACCGAGTCCCGAGCCCAGCTGCGCCGGATGCGTGAGCGCACGGCCGCCATGGACGCCTCCGCTGGAGGCGACTGGGTGAGCCGTGAGTACCTCGCCTCCACGTTCGCCCTCCGGATGAAGCAGCTGGCCGACGACCCGACAGTGCCGTTGTTCTTCGGCCGCCTCGACTACGCCGACGGCTCAGCCATTTCCGGGGGAAGCTTCCACATCGGGCGCCGCCACGTGAGCGACGAGCAGGGCGAGCCGATGGTCATCGACTGGCGGGCACCGGTGAGCCTGCCGTTCTACCGGGCTACCCGTGCGGACCCGATGAGCGTCGAGCTGCGGCGTCGGTTCGGGTTCCAGCACGGGACGCTGACGTCGTTCGAGGACGAGGATCTCACCCTCGGCACCCGGCCCGGCGACTCCGACTACTCCGCCATCCTCGAGCAGGAGATCGAGCGGCCGCGGGTCGGGCCGATGCGCGACATCGTCGCCACCATCCAGCCCGAGCAGGACGTGATCGTCCGCTCCGACCTGTCGCAGTCGATCTGCGTGCAGGGCGCTCCTGGCACCGGCAAGACGGCGGTCGGCCTGCATCGGGCGGCGTACCTGCTCTTCGCCCACCGCGATCAGCTGACCCGCCAGGGCGTCATGGTCGTAGGCCCCAACGCCAGCTTCCTGCGCTACATCCGCGACGTGCTTCCGGCCCTCGGCGAGGTCGACGCGACGCAGTCGACGATCGCCGAGCTGGCCGAGAGGTCGCTGCGCGAGATCAACCCGAAGTGGTCGATCCGCGGCGACGAGCCCGCGTCCGTCGCCACGCTCAAGGGCGACGCACGCCTCGGCGAGGTCTTGTCGCGCGCGCTGTGGTCCCACGTGAGCATGCCCACGGACGGGCTCGTGGTGCCGCGCGGCGCGCGGCGGTGGCGGGTGGCGACGTACGAGGTCGAAGAGGTCGTCACCTCGCTGCGCCACCGCGGAGTGCGCTACGGCGCCGCGCGCGCGATGGTGCCGCAGGCGCTGGCCCACCGGATCCTGGTGCGGATGGAGCTCGCGGGCGACTCCCCCGACGACCGGGTGCAGAACGCCGTCGCCCGCAGCAAGCCGGTCAAGGACTACGCCGCAGCGCTGTGGCCGGCCGTCGATCCGGCCCGGCTCGTGTGGCGGTTGCTGTCGGACGCGTCGTTCCTGGCCTCCGCGGCCTCGGGGCTGCTGTCGTCCGGCGAGCAGGCCTCGCTGCTGTGGGCCAAGCCGCCCAAGAGCCCCGCGTCGACGCCGTGGACGCTCGCCGAGGCGATCCTCGTCGACGAGGCGGCCGATCTCGTCGAGCGCACCGGCTCGGTCGGCCACATCGTGGCCGACGAGGCGCAGGACCTGTCCCCCATGATGTTGCGGGCTCTGGCCCGCCGTTCCTCGACGGGGTCGCTGACCGTGCTCGGCGACCTTGCCCAGGCCACCACGCCCTGGGCCACCCGCTCGTGGGCCGAGGCCCTCGCCCACCTCGGGAAGCCCGACGCCCACGTCGAGCAGCTGACCCGGGGCTTCCGCGTGCCCGGGGAGGTCATCGAGTACGCCGCCCGCCTGCTGCCCGTGATCGCGCCCGGCCTCGAGCCGCCGACGTCCGTGCGTCGCTCGCGCGGCGAGCTCGAGGTGGTGCCGCTCTCCGACGTCGTCGACGTCGTAGCCTCCGCGATCGCCCGCGAAGGGTCGATCGGGCTGATTGCTCCCGACACCATGCTGCAGTCGATCGGCACGGACCTCGACGCCGCGGGCATCCGCTTCGGCATCGTCGGGCAGGACGTCGCCCGCGCCCCCGACGAGATCGAGACCGAGTTCGACCAGCACCTCGACCTGGTTCCCGCGTCGCTGGCCAAGGGCCTGGAGTTCGACCACGTGGTCCTCCTCGAGCCTGCCGCCATCGTCGCCTCCGAGCCCGACCGCGTGACCGGCCTGCGCCGTCTCTACGTCTGCCTGACCCGTGCAGTCACGTCCCTCGTCATCGCACACGCGCAGCCGCTCCCGGACGAGCTGGGCTCCCCGCCGCTTGCGTCACGGTCGAGCGATGTCCAGCATGAGGGATGACCGAGCCGGGTCCTCGTCGGCGCCTCCTGCGCGGACTGGTGGCTCTCCTCCTGGTCGTCGGGACGGTGATGGGGATCCTCTGGGCGGTGCAGCGGCAGCTGATCTACCTGCCCGATGCCGCCGAGGTCCCGCCGGCCGGTGAAGTCATCCCGGGTGCCCGCGACGTCACGCTGCGCACCGAGGACGGGCTCGAGCTCGGCGCCTGGTTCGTCCCGGCGAACGGTCCTCCTCCAGGCACGTCGATGGCCGTGCTCGTCGCGCCCGGAAACGGCGGCAACCGCGCGGGTCGGGTGGGCCTGGCCCGCGAGCTCAGCGAGCGCGGGCTTGCCGTGCTGCTCATGGACTACCGCGGGTACGGCGGCAACCCGGGCAGCCCGAGCGAGGAGGGGCTGCTTGCCGATGCTGTCGCGGCTACCGAGACCCTGGCGGGGCTCGGGTTTCCGCCCGAGCGCACCATCTACTTCGGGGAGTCGCTCGGGACGGGGGTGGTCGCAGCGCTTCAGGCACGGCATCCTCCGGCTGGGATGGTGCTGCGGTCGCCGTACACCGAGCTCGCCGATGTCGGCGCACACCACTACCCGTTCCTGCCGGTTCGGTTGCTGCTGCGCGACCGGTTCCCGGTCGTGAGCTTCCTGTCCTCGAGCAAGGTGCCTCTGACGGTGATCTACGCCGACCACGACACCATCGTGCCGTCGGCGCTCAGCGAGTCCGTGGCTGATGCCGCCCCTTCGCTGATCGAGCGCGTGGTGATCAACGGGGCGGACCACAACGACCCGGTGATGTTCGGCCCGAAGGTCGCCCAGGCCGTCAGCCGACTCGCTCGTGACGTGTCGTGATCCGCCAGACGATCGCGAGGCCGACGCTCGCGACCAGGGTCGCTCCGATGGCAGCCTCGACATCCCGTAGCACCGTCCCTGCGATGAGCGCCGACGCGGCGACCGCCGCCCACCACAGTGCGGGACGGCGTACGGCCGCTGATCGCGGCGCAAAGGGCCGGCCACGCAGGGCGAGCCAGCCGTAGGCGGCCACCACGATGCTCCCGACGACGGTCGAGGTGTGCTGCGCCCAGCGGTACAGCGGTAGGGGGCCGTACTCCTCGCTGAGGAATGTCAGGTGGTGAACCACGAACCCGTAGTCGTGGGTGACCGAGTCCCACAGGACGTGAGTCGCCGCGCCGATCGCGACGGCGATCGGAGCCAGCAGCCAGGCGCGTCGTTCGAGACGCGCATGCGCCGGCACCCGATGCCTCAGGACCGGCGTCAGGTCCACGAGGGCATCCCGCACCACGGCGAACCACAGCCACAGGAGGACCATGCCGAAGAACACGACCACGGGAAGCCCCGGCCAGCTGTGCGTCGTCGCGTAGCTGGCCCCGACCGGCAGGTAGACCGGCAGGTCCGGCGCCACGGCCCCGACGACCAGTGCGCTCATCGGCAGCGCGAACCTCCGGAGGGGCAGCACAGCAGCCGGGTGGGCGGGCGCGAGGGGCATGCCGCGAGGGTAGGCAGATCAGGTGCTCGTCAGCCGAAACCGTTCTCGCGCCACCGCCAGGCCCGGCCCCTCCAGCTCCGAGAGCCCCGCAGGCCGTCCCGTCGACACGAGCAACAGCGACTCGACCGGGCCCCGCAGCTCGAGCCCGTGTCCGCGCGACCAGCCGATGTCGTCGGCCACCAGTCGCAGGCCGCGGAGCCGGTGTCCGGGGAAGAACGGGAAGACGCGCGCCCAGGCCCAGTCGGCGGCCGTGCGGGCCGCCTCCGGGTCCGCCCGGACGGAGATCCCCAGCGGACGTGCGATGTCGTGGGCGTGCACGATGACGTCCAGCAGTGGGTCGCGCCACAGGGTGCCGGGCGCCAGCCGTCGCGACCCCACGACGCCACGCAGGTCCTCGACGATCTGCGCCGTCGGGCGGCCAGCGCGGTCGATCGCAGAGTCGCGGATCATCCGGTCGAAGCTCCCCCGTGACCGGAGCACCCACGGCCACACCTCGCCGATCGACGACGTCGCCGCCATGCTCAGGTGGGCGCCCACGTCGCGCACGGTCCAGCCCTCACACAGCGACGGTGTGGTCCACGCCCCGTCCGTGAGGCCGGCCAGCAGGTCGGACACGACCACCCGGTGCTGGTCGACGACCCGCCAGCTCGCGTCCTTGTCCACGACCGACCCTCCCGTGCAATAGTCAGTCTGACTGACCAATGTCAGGATAGTCAGTTGCACTGACGATCTGTCAAGGAGTGGCAACGCAGTGACCCCCAACATCGCCGTCTTGATGTTCGTCGCCTTCCGGGCGGTGGAGCAAGAGGTCATCGCCAACCTGCGCACGGCCGGCTTCGACGCGACCCTGGCCCAGGCCCGCCTCGCGGCACGCGTCGCCGACGGAGGCAGCCGCATCACCGAGCTGGCCGAGAGCGCCCAGGTCACCAAGCAGACGGCCAGCGTCCTGGTCGACCAGCTGGTGGCGCTCGGGTACGTCGAGCGGGTGCCCGACCCCACGGACGCGCGTGCCCGCCTGGTGCGGCTGGCTGACCGCGGACGACAGGCCCAGGCCCTGGCGCGCGAGGTCGAGGCCCAGGTCTTCGCACGCTGGGGCGAGCACCTGGGCGACCGCGGCATCGCCCAGCTCGAGAAGCAGCTGGTGCGGCTGCGCGAGATCACAGATCCGTACGCCTGACCGAGAACTTCGCCGGCACCTGTCGGATCCGGCGGTCCCCGTTCGTGGCAGGGTCGAAGTACGTCAGCCAAGACCGAAAGGACACCGACATGACCGCCACCATCGCCGTGCACGAGTTCATCTCCGCCGACGGGGTCTTCGAATCACCCACCTGGACCTTCGAGTTCGGCTTCGACCCGAAGATGGGCGAGACCCTCGGTACCATCACCGAGGCCTCCACCACCATCCTGCTCGGCCGCCGTACCCACGAGATGTTCGCGCCCGCCTGGCGTGACCGCACGGTCGAGGACGACCCGGGAGCGGACTTCTTCAACCAGACCGAGAAGTTCGTGGTCGGGGCCAACGAGCCGGCCGAGGAGTGGAACAACACCACTCGCCTGGGCGCCTACGACGCCGACGCGATCCGCCGCCTCAAGGAGGAGCGCGACGGCGTCATCTACATCTCCGGCAGCGGGCAGCTGGTCCGCGGCCTGCTCGCCGAGGGGTTGGTCGACGACCTGCATCTGTTCGTCTACCCGATCGCGCTCGGCGAGGGCGAGCGCTTCTGGGCCGACGGCGAGCAGCACAAGCTCGCGCTGAAGGCGCACGACGTCTACGACAACGGCGTGGTCCACCTCAACTACGGTCAGGCCTGACAGCCTCCGAGGGGTCTCGACAAGCTCGACCGGCGGGGGCCACGCTGAGCCCGTGGAGGTCCATTCGTCGGCGGGCACAGCGTCGACGGGCAAGGCGTACGCCGCTGCGACCCGGACGACGTCATCGAGCTGTTCTCCCACGACGACGGCTTCTACTGGATCGACGTAGCTACGTGGGACGACGAGGCCGAGTCGCTGCTGTCCGGCCTGGGGTGCCATCCGATGGTCATCGAAGGCTGCCGCCAGCGCAACTACGTCCCGACCGTGCACGCCTACGAGGACCACGTCTTCATCACCTCGCAGTCCCCGTACCTCGGCCGGGCCGGCCACGTGCACCTGCTCGAGCTCGACCAGATCATCGGCCACCACTTCCTGGTCACCGTGCACGGCCCCATCAACCCGACCCTCGACGTCTCGGTCGCCCTGGTCGAGACCGTCGCCGTGCTCGCGCGGCTCGAGAGCGGGCGGTTCCACCCCAAGACGCCGGCCGAGCTGTCGTACGCCGTCACCTCGGCGATCGCGCGCCGGCAGCGGGGCGCGATCGGCGAGGTCTCGATGAAGCTCCCCGGGCTGGAGAACGACGTGATGTCGTCCAAGCTGACCGACCCGGAGGTACTGCTCGAGACGATGTTCCTGATCCGCCACGAGCTGATCACCACCCGCACGATGGCGGCCCAGTGCCACGACGTGTGGATGCGACTGGCCGGCATCAACCGGATGGCCGACGACGTCGACAGCGCCTTCGCCCGCGACGTGGCCGACCAGTTCGACCGGGTGCGCTCTCTGGCCGACGGTGAGTCGCAGTTCCTGTTCGGGGTGATCGAGCTCTACCAGACCAAGGTGCACACCAAGATGACGGTGGCCATGGAGCGGCTGGCCGTCATCGCGGCCGTGACGCTGCCGGTCACGGCGCTCGCTTCCGTCTTCGGCATGAACGTGATCGTCAACGACTCCACCCAGTGGGTCCAGCTGGTCCTGGTCCTCCTCGTGATGGTGACCATCAGCTCGATGTTGCTCGTCTGGGCGCGGCGCCAGGGCTGGTGGTGACCCGGCGCCTGCCACGATGGCCGCGTGCGCGTGATCCTCAACATCTTGTGGCTGGTGCTGTGCGGGTTCTGGATGGCGATCGGCTACGTCATCGCCGGGATCATCTGCTGCGTCCTGATCATCACGATCCCGTTCGGCATCGCGTCGTTCCGCATTGCCAACTACGCACTCTGGCCCTTCGGTCGCACCATGGAGCGCAAGCCGACGGCGGGCGTCCCGTCGGTGATCGGCAACGTGGTCTGGTTCGTGTTCGCCGGGCTGTGGCTGGCGATCGGGCACCTGCTCACCGGGATCGCGCTGTGCATCACGATCATCGGCATCCCGCTCGGCATCGCCAGCTTCAAGATGATCCCGATCTCGATGACGCCGCTCGGCTACCGGATCGTCGACAGCAGGACCGCCGCGTGGTGATCGACCTGGGGCCGCGGTGGCCACTCGCGCGACCTGACGGACGTCCGCGACGAGCTGCTCGCGGCGTACGCGACCGACCGCGGGTACCACGACACCCGACACCTGGCCGAGGTGCTCGACCGCGTCGACGAGCTCCGCGGTGCGGGCGAGGTCTTCGACCACGAGGCCGTGACGCTGGCCGCGTGGTTCCACGACGCGGTGTACGACGGCCGGGCCGACGCCGAGGAACGCTCGGCGCAGTGGGCCCTTCGCGCGCTGGCCGGCCGGCCGGGTGCCGACGAGGTGGCCCGGCTGGTGCGGCTCACCGAGCGCCACCAGCCGGCCGAGGACGACGCCGACGGCTGCGTGCTCTCCGACGCCGACCTGGCGATCCTGGCCGCGGCACCGGGACGTTACGCGGAGTACGTCGCCGACGTGCGCCGCGAGTACGCCGACGTACCCGAGGACCTGTTCCGCGCCGGTCGCGCCGCTGTTCTCGGTGACCTGCTCGCCAAGAGGTCGCTGTTCCACACCGCCCACGCCCGCGAGCACTGGGAGGTCCGCGCCCGCGCCAACGTCGAGGCGGAGCTCGCGATCCTCGCTGGTTGAGGAAGGCGCGCTAGCGCCTGTCACGAAACCTCCGGGGGTTTCGTGACGGGCCTGGCGGCCCTCCTCGAACCAGCGGGTTGGCGCGGTCAGCTGTAGAGGCAGAACGGGTGACCGGCCGGGTCGAGCATGACCCGGACGTCTTCCTGCGGCTGGTGCTCCGCCGGCCTCGCCCCGAGCTCGATGGCGTGCTCGACGGCCGCGGCGAGGTCGCTGACCTCGACCTCGATGTGCATCTGCATACCCTGCTTGCCCGGCTCGGGCGGCCACACGGGCGGTTCGTAGACCTCGGCCCTCTGCACCGTGAAGGAGCCGACACCCTCGCCGAAGTCGAGGGAGCCCCCGTTGTCGTCGATGTCGTAGATCGGCACCCCGAGGATCTCCGACCAGAACCGCAGCAAGGCAGCCGGATCCGGCGCCTCCACGTTGACGCCCCACCAGTCCTTGCGCGACCACCGGTCGGTCGAAGCGTCCTTGTTGTCGCGTCCGCGCATCAGTCCTCCTCGGTCGTGGCGGTCGGCCGTGCGTTCTTGCGCCGTCGCAGTCCTGCGCGCACCAGCATCACGACGAGGTCCCGCGAGGAGACCGGCACTGCTCCGGCCGTGACCGCCGCGTCGTAGTACTCCGAGGGGACGTCGTAGTGGTCGCGGTCGAAGCCGCGGGCCGGGATGCCGAGACCCTGGGCGAAGACGTGCAGCTCGTCGTACGACGTGTCGCTGGCCAGGTGCGACCACATCCGGCCGTAGCGGGGCACGGCGGGCGGGTCGATGACGATCACAGGCCCACCCTCACAAGCGCTCCATCGCGTCGTCGAGCAGGGTCCGCCACGAGCGCACGTAGCCGGCGTCGACGTACGCCTTCGCGGAGCCGCCGGGCCGCACCTGCTTGCCGACGTGGAACGCGCGCACCCCCTGGCGTACCAGCCACGGCACGTGCTCCGCGGCCAGACCGCCGCCGGGCATCAGCTTGGCGGCAATCGAGGGGTCGGACTCGGCGGTGGCGAGCAGGTCGTCGTATCCGACCGCCAAGCCGCGAGGTGACCCGGCCGAGCGCACGTGCAGCAGCCGGGGCAAGGTGAGCAGCCGGCGCCAGGAGCGACGCGGGTCGAGGCTGGAGTCGACGGCCCGGGTGAAGGTCCACGGCACCTCGGGCAGGCGGTCGGCCAGGGCCGTGCACGTCGCGACGTCGATCTCGAGGTCGGCGTCGAGGAACCCGAACGAGACGCCCTTCGCGCCGCAGGAGAGATAGTCCTCGGCCAGGCCTACCAGCCGTTCGAGCTCGCCGCCGGTCGTCGTCCAGGAGTCGTTGAGCCGCAGCAGCACGAACATCGGGACGTCGGCCTCCCGGCTCATCGCCGAGACCAGGCTGGGCTCGGGCGAGAGCGAGCAGGTCGGGCCCGGCGCCGCTACGTGGAGCCGGTGGGCACCGCCCTCCACGGCGCCCGGTACGTCGCGCGGATGGGACACGACCACCTCGAGCAGCGGCGCGCCCCCAACCATGTGCTCACTGTAGGAGCACGCGGCTGGGGGCGTAGAGGCCGGTCGTGGCAGCGGCGGCGGTGACCAGGGTGGCGATGGTGCGGCGAGCGATCAGGTCTGGACTGTCCTTGCTGGAGTGGGGTCTCGGGTTCCTGCTGGGCGTGGGCAGGAGCACTGCCCGCAGGTCGACGTCGGGTCAGTCGTCCTCCTGACAGATCTGGACGATCAGGAGGCGCGAGGCAGAATCGGACAGGTGGACGCCTCGCTGATCTTCACGGCCCGGGCACTCGTGCTGGCGGACCTCGAGACCCGCCGCTGCGCCACCCCCGAGGCGGTCTCGGCGCTCGAGGACGCCATGTCGCAGCGCACCTGGTGGGCCGAGCAGTGGCCGGAGGGCGAGCAGTACGTCGCGGGCCTGGTCGCCCAGGACGTGCAGGACGCCCTCTTCGAGACCTTCGGGCGCTGGCCGGTGTGCGTCCAGTGTGAGGGGCCGGAGCACTCGCTCTACATCCAGCCCGACCTCGGTGGCCCCGACCCCATGTGGGTCTGCGAAGTGGCCGGCGAGGCCGTCGCCCCCCTCGGCAAGCTGTAGCCGCTCCGCGGTGGTTGAGGAGGGACGAAGTCGCCAGTCGACGAAACCTCGCAACAGGCCAGCGGTACCTCTCACGGGGTTTCGTGACAGGCGCTAGCGCGCCCTTCCTCAACCGGCGGATTGGCGAGATCAGTTTTCGTTGCCCAGCTGGACGCGCAGCGTGTACTTGTCAGCGCGGTAGCACGAGCGCGAGACCTCGACGACGGCGTCGCCGGCGAGAGCCCGGCGTGTCTGGCGGAGCACGGCCGAGCCGGCGGGTACGCCGAGCAGGTCTGCCTCGTCGGGAGTGGCGATGTCGGCGGTGACGGTGTCCTCGGCCCAGGTGGGCCGCAGGCCGCGCGCGCCGAGCTCGTCGTACAGGCTGCCGGGCAGCGGAGCCTGCAGGAAGCCGGGCAGCAGGATCTCGTTGAGGTAGGCGTCCTCGATGGCGATCACCTCGCCGTCGGAGCAACGCAGCCGCTTCCAGTGGATGACCGCGTCGCCTGCGGTGATGCCGAGGGCGCGGGCCACGCCGGGGCCGGCCTGGCCGAGGCGGGCGTGCATCGTCTGGTTCTCGGCCGGGTGGCCGACGCGGGACATGTCCTCGGAGAAGCTGGTCAGCCGGCCGACGCCGCGGCGTGGCCGGGCGACGAACGTGCCGCGTCCGGGGATGCGCTCCAGCAGGCCTTCGGTGACCAGTGCGTCCATGGCCTGACGGACGGTCATCCGCGCCACGCCGAACTGCTGGACGAGCTCGCGCTCGGAGGGTGCGGGGGCGCCAGGTTCGGCGTCACGAACGAGGGCGCGCACGTACTCGCGCACTTGTACGTGCTTCAGGGCGCCGCTTCCCGCGGCGTGGAGCAGTTGTTCCACAAGCACGAACGATAGGGGGGTGGGGGCTCCCGCGTCACAACTTCATGAAGACATGGCCCACTTGGGCTATTTCCGTGGTCATTCGGTCGCGATGGCGCGTAGCACGTCGAGACGGCCGGCCCGGCGTGCCGGGAAGACCGCCGCGAGGACGCCGACGACCACGGAAGCAGCGAGGAAAATCCCCAGCTGGCCCCACGGCAGGCTGATCACCTCGAGCCCCTCGTCGCGCACGGCGTACATCATCGCGATCCCGAAACAGATGCCCAGGACGACGCCCAGCACGGCCCCGAGGACGGCGATGACCACCGACTCGAGCGTGATCATCACCCGCAGCTGCCCGCGGCTCAGACCGATCGCCCGCAGCAGACCCACCTCCCGGGTCCTCTCGATCACCGAGAGGGCGAGGGTGTTGACGATGCCCAGGACCGCGATCACCAGGGCCAGCCCGAGGAGGGCGAAGATCATCAGCACCAGCTGGTCGATCGGCGCCCGCTGCTCGTCGGCGAACGCCGCCTGGTCCTTGACGGTGACGATGGGAAGGTCCGCGACCACCTCGTCCAGCCGGTTCTGCAGGCCCAGCGTGTCGCCCTGGGCGTCGAGGATCAGCGCGTTGTCCGAGCCGGGGTAGCCCTGGTCCTTGAGGGTCTGCAGGGTGGTGACGGTCGGGAAGAAGATCACCGGGTTCTCGGCGTAGATGCCGGCGACCCGCAGCTCGAGCTTGCCCTTCGGCGTCTTCTCCAGGGTGTAGGTGTCGCCGACAGACAGATGCTCGTCCTCGGCCCAGCCCTCGTCGACGAGCATCGAGCCGTCGGTGAAGTCGGCAAGCGTCCCGCTCACCATCTCGATGCCCAGGAACGACGCGTCGCGTGGGTCGATACCGGCGATGCCGAAGAAGTCGCCGTCGCGCTCGGCCTGGCCCCAGCGCTGCCGGACGACGCGGTCGATCCCGTCGACCTTCGCCATCTCGCCGGCGATGCTCGGTGAGAACGGTTCGCCGAAGACGCTGCTGACGATGTAGTCGCCGACGAAGTTCTCCTCGACCGCCTGGTCGACGCTGGCCTTCGCAGAGTCGCCCAGGATCGCCATCGTGCAGCCCAGGGCCAGGCCGATCATCAACGCGGACGCGGTCGCCGTCGTACGCCGCGGGTTGCGCAGGGAGTTCTGGCCGGCCAGGTTGCCGACGGTGCCGAAGAGACGGCGGAACACCGCCTGGGCGGCAGCCAGGAACGGCCGGCTGATGACCGGGCTGACGGCCGTGACGCCGAGCAGAACGACGAGGATCCCCAGGCCGAGCACCCAGCCGCCGCGCGGCACGTCGGCGAAGAGGCCCGCGCCCATGGCGGCAGCACCGACGACGATGGCCACGGTGCCGACCAGCAGCCGCCGGTGGATCGAGCTCTCGGGCAACGCAATGTCGTCACGCAACGCCTGGACCGGCGCGATCCGAGTGGTGCGGCGGGCCGGCAGCCACGCGGCCGCCATGGTGACCAGCACGCCGACGACGTAGCAGGCGAGCACGGTACGCGGCCCGAAGATCAGCGACTGCCCGGTCAGGTCGAGTCCGAAGTTGGCGAACAGCGCACGGATGCCCATCGCGAGCAGTACGCCGAGGCCGAGGCCGAGCGTCGACCCGACGACACCGACCAGGAACGCCTCGAACAGCACCGATCGGGTGACCTGCCTCTTCGACGCGCCCAGCGCCCGGAGGAGCGCCAGCTCGCGGCTGCGTTGGGCGACCAGGATCGAGAACGTGTTGACGATCAGGAACGCGCCGACCACCAGCGAGATGCCGGCGAAGATCAGCAGGAAGGTGCGAAGGAAGCTGATCGCCTCCAGCAGGTCTGTGGCCGCCTCGTCGGCAGCCGTGTCGCCGGTGACGGCCTCGACGTCGTCCGGCAGCCGCTCCGACACGGCATCCCGCAGCTCCGCTTGGCTGACGCCGTCGTCAGCCGTCACCCAGATGTCGGTGAAGGCGTCCTCGCCCTCGAGGAAGAGGTCCTGCGCCGTCGGTGTGTCGAACGCGGCGAAGGTCGCGCCGTTGAGCGAGCCGCCCTCGGGGAAGTCGAGGATGCCGACGAGCTTCGGCGTCAGCAGCGCCTGGTCGGAGGCGGTCACGATGTGCACCTGCTGGCCGATGAAGTAGCCCGACCGCTCGGCGGTCTTGGCGTCGAAGACGACCTCGTCGGGGCCGTTCGGCGCCCGGCCCGCGGTCAGCGCGAGACCCGGCAGACCGTGACCAGCGGGAGCGTCGGAGTAGTTCCCGCCGATCGCCGGCGGACCCTGGCCCCCGACGACCTTGTTGTCCTTGTCGACGACGTAGACGCCGAACGCCGTGACGTTGCCGTCGACCCGGGCCGCTCCCTGCACGCTCTCCAGGTCGTCGACCACCGAGGCAGGGATCGCCACGGACGACGGGGCGCCGTTGGTGTTGCCGTCGGCCGGGCGGACGACGACGTCGCCGACGGTCGAGGCGAACAGCGCCGTGAAGCTGCGGTCCAGCGTGTCGGAGAAGATCAGCGAGCCCCCCACGAACGCGACGCCCAGCACGATCGCGAACGTGCTCATCAGCAGGCGCAGCTTGCGCCCGAGCAGGCTCTTCAGGGTGGCCTTGAACATGACCGCCTCAGACGCCTTCGGTCGCGGCGGTCATCCGCGCCATGATCTCGAGCACCTGCTCGCGGTCGGGGCTCCGCACCTCGTCGACGATCCGGCCGTCGGCGAGGAACACCACGCGGTCGGTGTACGACGCGGCGACGGGGTCGTGGGTGACCATCACGACGGTCTGGCCGTGGTCGGTGACGCTGGAGCGCAGGAGCTCGAGCACCTCGGCACCGGACTTGGAGTCGAGGTTGCCCGTCGGCTCGTCGGCGAAGACGATCGTGGGCCGGCTGGCCAGTGCGCGGGCGACCGCGACCCGTTGCTGCTGGCCGCCGGAGAGCTCGTTGGGCTTGTGGGTGAGCCGGTCACCGAGCCCGACGGTCGCGATCACCTCGTCGTACCACTCGGCGTCGGGCTTGCGGCCGGCGATCGCCAGCGGGAGCAGGATGTTCTCCTGCGCGGTGAGGGTCGGGACCAGGTTGTAGGACTGGAAGACGAAGCCGATCTGGTCGCGGCGCAGGCGCGTCAGCGCCTTGTCCTTGAGCTTGGTGAGGTCCTGGTCGCCGATGAACACCGAGCCCTCGTCGGCGGTGTCGAGCGCCGCGCAGCAGTGCATCAGGGTCGACTTGCCGGACCCGCTCGGACCCATCACGGCCGTGTACTCGCCGGCCTCGAGGTCGAGGGTGACGTCGTCGAGGGCGACGATGCGCGCCTCGCCGGTCCCGTAGGTCTTGGTCAGCCCCACCACCCGCGCCGCTGCGTTGCTCATCCCGGGGTCCTCGCGAAGGCGTGAGCCGGAGGAGCGAAGCGGGGGAGGCGAGCGGCTTCGTGGGGTGGGTTCATGAGGCCCAGCCTGGCAATGCTCCCCAAGTACCCGCCACCGGGATACACCCCGACATGACCCTGACCGATCGCTGGTTGAGGTGCGAGGAGCGCCAGCGACGAGCCTCGAAACCACCGATCGCGACCGGGTCAGTCCGTCACCCACGCGGACTGGGGCGCGCGCTGGATCAGGTAGTCGAGGGCTTCGGTTCCGTTGGTGGCCCGCCAGACGGGCAGCGAGCTGCGGCCCTGCGCCGACCGGACGAGGTACTCGTCGGACAGCTTCGCGCCTTTCACCTCCCCGATGCGGTGCTCGATCCGGGTGACCTCGCGCCACTCGACGCGCTTGCCGGCCCGGGTCTCGAAGCCGTAGTCGTCCATCCGGGCGATGAAGGGACGCTCCATCATCCGCCGCAGCAACGGGTAGGCGCCCAGCGTGATGACCGCGAGCAGCAACATCAGGCAGCCGCCGAACGGCGGCTTCAACATGACGTCCACGGGCGCGCCTCCCCCCAAGCGGCCCCCTCCGCTCCTGGACACGCTCGCACCGACCTCGGCCCGCGTCCATGACACGAACGGGCTAGTGGTATCGAACGTTTGTTCGATCTCGGCGTACAGTGTTGGCATGGATTTTCAGAGCAGCCTCTTCGTCGGGGCCGTCGCGACCGCGCCGCCAGAGGGAGGGGGCGTGCGGCCGCTCGGCGGCGCCGAGCGCACCACGTTGACCCGCGGCGCGTGGGTCGACGTCCTCCGCAACTTCGTGGTCGGCGCCGACGACGTCCTCGAGCGACTCGTGGCCGACGTACCGTGGCGCGCCGAGCGGCGGCCGATGTACGACCGCATCGTCGACGTGCCGCGACTCATCCACACCTACGTCGTCGACGAGGAGCTCCCTCATCCGCTCCTCACCACTGCTCGCGAGGCGCTGTCCGCGCACTACCTGCCCGAGCTCGGCGAGCCATTCGTGACGGCCGGCTGCTGCTTCTACCGCGACGGCCGCGACTCCGTGGCCTGGCACGGCGACACCATCGGCCGCGGCAAGCACACCGACACGATGGTCGCCATCGTCTCCTTCGGCGACCCTCGCCGCCTCGCGCTGCGGCCCCGCGGCGGCGGCGACTCGATCTCCTTCGAGATGGGCCACGGCGACCTGGTCGTGATGGGTGGCTCCTGCCAGCGCACCTGGGAGCACGCCGTCCCCAAGGTCGCCCACGCCGGGCCGCGCATCTCCGTGCAGTTCCGCCCGCTCAACGTGTTCTGACGACGCGCGGCCCGGCCTTCAGAGCAGCAGCGGACTCTTTCCGGCACCTGGTGCCGGAAAGTGTCCGAAGCACGAAGTACGGCCCAGGGCTAGCGTTCCAGCCGCGCCAGGAACGGGTCGACCACCCCGAAGTACGCCGCGGGGTCGTCGCGGCGGATGCAGTGCCCCACGCCGGGGATGCGCGCGATGGTCACGACCGGGTTGGCGGTGCGGACGCCGCCACCGTCGCCGCGGGGCACGACCAGCAGCGTCGGCCGCTCGACCGACCCGATCAGGTCGCGCCACCTGACCCGACCGAGATCGAGGTGGTGGATCAGGCGCCGGTCGACCTGGGTCTTGCAGGCCGCCCAGGCGGCGATCTCGGCCTCGCTCCACGCGGTCTCGGCCCGCGTGCGACGGATCTCCGGCTCCGGGGCGCGCATGGCGTCGAGGAAGGCCTCGTTGTGCCGGACGAAGTCTTCCTGCGGAGGGTGCAGGTCGACGGGACGGGCGGGGTCCTCGAGCACCACGCCCCGGACCCGCTCGGGCCGAGCCAGCGCGGCCTTGAGGGCGAACAACGCCCCGTAGGAGTGGCCGACCAGTACGACCCGGCCGGGTACGCCTTCGAGCATGCGGAGCACGTCGTCGAGGACCACCGCAGCGGTGTCGGCCAGCTGGTCGTCGCGGAACCGCGGCGACTCTCCGTGGCCCCTCAGGTCGACCGCCAGCATCCGCCAGCCGGCGCCCCAGTGCGCGACGGCCTCGGGCCAGGTCGTGCCGGCCTCGGTCAGCCCGTGCAGCAGCACCATCGGCGGCGCGCCAGGCTCGCCGTACTCGTGCACCACCAGCTCGTCGCCCACGCCAGCAACCTACGAGATCGGCCTGGGGCAGTCCCTTTCCATGGAAAGTCGAGCGTCGTACGTTGAGCGGATGCGCCTGCCACCCGGGCGCACACACCACTACCTCGGAGGAAAGATGCATCACAGGCACACCTCTCGACGGCGGACCATGGCAGGCGGGCTGATCGCCACGCTGGCCACCGCCGCACTCGTCGCGGCCACCATCCAGGCCACACCTGGTCAGGCCGCAGCTCCCGTATCCCGGGACAACAAGCACGTGCTCCAGGACAGTGGACGAGCGCTGTCGGCACACGCGGGCAAGTCCGACCTCTCCACGGTCAAGCACTTCCTGCGCACCAAGGGCGCGAACCCGAGGACCCTGCGCTCGCTCAGGCCTGCCGGCGCGGCGTGGACCTACCGCGGCGTGACCCACCAGCGCTACGAGCAGCGGGTCTCCGGACTTCGTGTGTACGGCGCCGAGGCCAAGGCCGCGTTCAACTCCAGGGGCCAGCTGGTCCACCTCGTCAAGTACACCAGCCCGGTCCGCAAGACCATCCGGCCTGCCAGCAAGAGTGCCGCAGCGGCACTGCGGGCCACGGTCAAGGACCTCTACCCAGGTCGCACCGTCGGCGTCCGGCAGAGCGGTCGCAAGGGCACCACGACCACCTACGCCAAGGGACGCTACTTCTCGACGCGGCCGAGCGTCGAGCGGGTCGCGGTACCGACCAGGACCGGCGGGTTCAAGGCCGGCTACGAGGTGACCACCTGGGACAAGCGCAGCAACAAGCTGTACTCGTCGCTGGTCAGCGGCAAGGGACGGGTGGTCTCCCACGAGCTTCGCACCGCGAACGACCAGTACAACGTGTTCACCGAGCACCCCGAAGCCACCCCGCAGACGATCGTCTCGGGCCCAGGCACCGGCAATGACCAGTCGCCGATCGGCTGGTTGTTCCCCGGGCTCCACGCCTCGACCAACATCAGCGGCAACAACGCTCACGCCTACCTGGACGCCGTCTCGGACAACAAGCCGGACCCCGGCGGCGACCCGATCAGCAACGGCAGCTTCCTGACGGCAGCGAACCTGGCCCAGCCGCCGACGACAGCTGACAACCGCGAAGTGGCGGTCCAGAACCTCTTCTACCTCAACAACGTCATCCACGACACGCTGTACGACGCGGGCTTCGTCGAGGCCGCGGGCAACTTCCAGGAGAACAACTTCAGCACGAAGCAGGGCAAGAGCGACTCGGTGAACGCCGAGGCGCAGGACGGTGGCGGCATCGACAACGCCAACTTCGCCACCCCGCCCGACGGCGTGAACCCGCGGATGCAGATGTACCTGTGGACCGGGCTCGGCACGCACCAGGTCGTGATCGGCAGCGCCACCTTCTTGGCACAGGGTGCCCAATGGGGCCCCGCGCTCACCACGACCGGCGTGACCGGCGTCGCTGGCCGTCGGCATCGACGGCGTCGCGCCCACGCGTGCGACGGGTGCGAGACCTCGTCGGTGACTACGCCGGCAAGATCGTGATCGTCGACCGCGGCGCCTGCGACTTCACCGTCAAGGCCAAGAACGTCCAGGCCGCCGGTGGCGTGGGTGTCATCGTGGCCAACAACAACGGCAGCGCGCCGTTCACCATGGGCGTCCCCGACGCCAGCGTCAGCGATCCCCGGCGTGATGGTCTCCCAGACCGACGGGGTAGCGATCAAGGCGGCCGCGGACACCAGCACCACGATCAGGCTCAACCCCGTCCAGCCGCTCATGCGCGACGGCGACGTCGACTCCGACATCGTCTGGCACGAGTACGGTCACGGCCTGACCTGGCGGATGATCGGCAAGATGAGCGGGCCTCTCGCCGGCGCCATCGGCGAGGGCATGAGCGACGTACTGGCGCTGATCGCCAACGAGGACGACGTGCGTGGCCGAGTACTCCTCCAGCGACCCGTTCGGGATCCGCTCCCTGCCGTACGACAACTACAACCGCACCTACGGCGACGTCGACGGTACGGCGGGCGTGCACATGGACGGTGAGGTGTACGGCGCGATCGGCTGGCGGCTCCTGGAGCACTACCAGGCCGCCGGCGAGGACAAGAGCGTGCTGCTCGCCGACCTGGTCGACGGGATGAACTACACGCCGAGGGAGCCGGCCTACGAGGACATGCGCGACGGCATCCTCGCCGGCCTGGCCGCGTCGGGCAACGACGAGCGCGCCTGCATGGTCTGGGACGCGTTCGCCGAGTACGGCGTCGGCGTCGGCGCCGATGGCATCGCGAAGAGCAAGGTGGCCATCGTCACCGAGTCCTTCGCCGTCCCGGCCGGCTGCTAGACGCACCAAAGCCCGATTCGTCTGCGGATCGCTGCGGATTTCCCTCCGCAGCACCGCAGACGAATCGGTGCAGCGAGGTAACGAATAGCCCGAACGGACTATGCGGCATCTCTTTACTTTCGGGTTAGCGTCGAGCATGCCCGCACACCATGGTCAAGAGTCGTTCTTCGTCGTCGGCGAGGGTCTCGTCGGCACGCAGCTCGGAGGGCGGCACGGCAACGTACCCGACCCGGTCAACGAGTCGGAGGACCCGACAGCCCCGGCGCCCCGAGCGCTCGCGGCTGCCGAGGCGCCGCCGTTCAGGTTCTCCCGCTGCGGGCCGAAGGGAGAATCCCTCGGTCCCGCGGTGCTCAAGAAGCTGGCCGTCGCGATGGTCCAGGGCGGTGGCGGCCAGGACGACGTACCCGCCGGCTACACCTACGTCGGGCAGTTCGTCGACCACGACCTCACCTTCGACCGCACCGACGTCGCTCTCGGCGAGGACGTCACGCCTGCCGAGCTGGTGCAGGGCCGTTCGCCGCGGCTCGACCTGGACTCCCTGTACGGCACCGGGCCGGGCAACCCGGGGTCGGCCAAGTTCTACGAGGCCGACGGGCTGCACCTCAAGACGGGCAACACCATCAAGATCGGCTCCGACGCCTCCAAGAAGGCCCATGACCTGCCCCGGGTCAACGGCGAGCGCACGGCGCTGATCCCCGACCCGCGCAACGACGAGAACCTGATCGTCGCCCAGACCCACCTGGCGATGATCCGCTTCCACAACCAGGTCGTCGACGACCTGCCGGCCTCCACGCCCGCGGGCCAGAGGTTCCGCAAGGCCCGCAAGCAGGTCACGTTGCACTACCAGTGGATGCTGCGCCACGACTACCTGCCGCGGATCGTCGACCCCGCCGTCCTCGACGACGTGTTCGACAACGGCCGCAAGCTCGTCGAGCCGGACGCGGAGCCCACCGACGTACCGACGATGCCGCTGGAGTTCTCGGTCGCGGCGTTCCGTCTCGGTCACAGCATGATCCGCGACTCCTACAACTGGAACCGCCGTTTCCCCGGCACGGCCGGCTCGCTGTTCTACATGTTCGACTTCTCCGGGGTCGGTGGAAGCCTCGGCGGCGAGCTGAGACTGCTCAGCAACTGGCTCGCCGACTGGCGGCGGATGTTCGACTTCACCGCCGGCGGCCACGCGGAGCTCGCTCCGCCCGGCGGGGTCGGCAACGTCAACCAGGCCAAACGGATCGACACCCTGCTGACCGACCCACTGCGAAACCTCCCGCCGGGCACCTTCGGCGGCCCGGGCAACATCCCCTTCAACGACCCGCGCGCCAACCTGGCCTTCCGCAACCTCGTCCGCGCCAAGATGGTCAAGCTGGCCACCGGCCCGCAGATGGCCCAGAAGCTCAACAACCGCGGCGTGCCCGTGACACCGCTGACCAAGCAGCAGCTGCTCGACGGCAACGGCGGCGCGGTGGTCACCGGACTGACCGCGAGCCAGAAGGACGCGCTAGCGGACAAGGCGCCGCTCTGGTTCTACATCCTGCGCGAGGCGGAGCTGAACGACGGTGTCCTCGCCGGCGTCGGGGCGCGCATCGTCGCGGAGACCTTCCACCGGGCCATGCAGGGCAGCCAGTTCTCGATCGTGCGTAGCAAGAACTTCGTGCCCGACCTCGGCCGCGGCAACCTCTTCGAGATGACCGACCTGCTGCTGCACGCCCTCGGCGACGTGAAGGGGCTCAACCCCCTGGGTGGCGCCTGACCGCCGAGTTGTCGTTCAGGCGACGGGGACCGGGCCGAGCAGCTCGATGCCGTGCTGCTCGGCGACCGCGAGCACGTCGTCCATGGACGGTGCTCCCGCAGCCGCCAGTGACGCGGCAGCACGGGTGAAACCCTCCATCGGCCCTCCGGGTGCGTGCACGCAGAACGCGACGGCGTCGACGTCCGACTCGTTGCGGATCGTGTGCGGCGTGCGGCCCGCCAGGGTGACGGTGTCGCCGGCCCTGGCGACGCGGCGGGAGGTGCCGCCGGCCTCGCCGGTGTAGAAGGTGAACTCGCCCGACAGCACTCGGTAGACCTCGCTGTGCGCGTGGCGGTGCATGACCGGCGGGCCACCTCCGGGAGGCATCCGGACCTCCACGGCGAACAGGTCGCCGCGGGTCTCCGCGGCTGTCGACAGGAGCGTCATCACCTCGGTACCGACGCGAAGGGTTTCGACAGGTAGCATGTCCATATCTCTCATTTAGACAGGTGGCTTGTCGAATGTCAACCCCGATCCCGTCCGCTGCTGGTGCCAGCCGGCGAGCAAACGTCGTCGTCCAGCTGCGCGAGGCGTTCGTCGCGCTCAACGGACAGGTGGTGCCGCACCTGACCCAGCACGGGCACCAGGAGGTCAGAGCCGCGCACGGCGCGGTGTTCCAGTACCTCGACCAGGAGGGCACCACTGTCAGCACGCTGGCCGAGCGGGCCCAGATGACCAAGCAGGCGATGGCTGAGCTGGTGGCACACCTCGAACGGCACGACTACGTGTCCAGAGTCCCCGCTCCCCACGACCGCAGGGCCAAGCTGGTGCTGCTCACCGACCGGGGGCGGGAGGTGGTCAGACTCGCCCGGGCCCTCGTCCCGGACATCGAGGCCCGCGTCGCACGCGCCATCGGCCAGCGGCGGCTCACCCAGCTGCGCGCAGACCTCGAACGGATCCGGCGCGAGTTCGCCCCGGACGGCTAGGGTCCGGCCATGGAGTCGGCCCTGACCACCATCGGTCTACCGATCGCCCTGGCGATCGTCATGTTCGGGCTCGGGCTCGGCCTCACCGGCGCCGACTTCCGCCGCGTCGCCCAGCGGCCCAAGGCGGTCGCCGTCGCCCTCGGCTGCCAGCTGGTGCTGCTGCCGCTGATCTGCTTCGGGCTCGTGGTCCTCGCCGACCTCCCCGCCCTGCTCGGGATCGGCATGATGCTGCTGGCCGCCTCGCCGGGCGGGACGACCGCCAACCTCTTCAGCCATCTCTTCCGCGGCGACGTCGCGCTCAACATCACCCTGACCGCGGTCAACTCCGTGATCTCGGTCGTCACCCTGCCGATCGTCACGGGCATCGCGATCGCCTACTACGACCGCGGCGACGATGTCTCGGTGCCGTTCGGCGAGGTGGTGAAGGTCTTCGCGATCATCCTGGTCCCGGTCGCGATCGGGATGCTGGTGCGCAACCGCAACGCCGGCTTCGCCGCCCGCATGGACCGTCCGGTCCGGGCGCTGTCGGCCGTCGTGCTCGCCGTACTCGTGCTCGGCATCCTCATCGACGAGCGAGAGAACGTCGGTGGCTACCTCGCCGACGTCGGCCTGGTCGCCGCGGCCTTCTGCGCGATCAGCCTGGTCGTCGGATACGTCGTCCCCAAGGCCGTCGGCGTCGTCGAGGGCCAGGCCATTGCCTGCTCGATGGAGATCGGCGTGCACAACGGCACGCTGGCGATCTTCATCGCCGTCGAGGTGCTGGAGTCGGTGACGATCTCGGTTCCCGCCGCGGTCTACTCCCTGCTGATGTTCCCGCTCGCCGCGATCTGGGGCTGGTTCGTCTCCCGCCGCGTACGCCGTCCGCTCGCCGCGTGAGCGACCGACGACGGATGATCCCCGGCACCAGGTGCCGACGGACTCTTCCGTCTTGGTTGCCGGCGATCTAGAACTCGACGCGCGGCACCTCGGTCGAGCCGGCGGGGGCCTCGTAGAACTCGCGCGCGTGCACGCCGGCGATTCCGGTGAAGAACATCCACGGGATGGTCTTGACGAGGGTGTTCAGCTTGGCGACCGCGTCGTTGTAGTACTGGCGGGCGAAGGAGATCTGGTTCTCGGTCTCGGCCAGCTGCTTCTGCAGGTCGAGGAAGTTGGTGTTGGCCTTGAGGTCGGGGTAGGCCTCGGCGACGGCGTTCACGCGCACCAGAGCCTGCTGCAGCTGGGCGTCCGCGGCGGCCTTGGCGGCGACGTCGTTGCCAGCGGCTGCCTGCTGCACCTGCGAACGCGCCCTGGTGATCTCCTCGAACACCTCGCGCTCGTGGGCGGCGTACCCCTTCACCGTGTCGACCAGGTTGGGGATCAGGTCCGCGCGGCGGGTGAGCTGGACGTCGATGCCGCCGAGCGCCTCCTCCGCGGCCACATCGTGGGTGCGGAGCTTGTTGAAGCCCATGACGCCGAAGGCGATGAGGGCGAGGACGATGACGCCACCGATGATGAGTCCGGTCATGGACGATCTCCCCTAACTAAAGGACCAGCCTGGCTGTTGAGTCGGGGACATTCTGAGGTACGAGCTCACCAGGAGCCACCTCCCCCGCCGCCGCCACCGCCGCCGCCGGAGAACCCGCCGCCGCCGCCGCCACCGCTGGAGGAGGAGGACTGGGTCGCCTGGTACGACGAGATCGCGCTGTCGACCGTCGAGGAGAAGCTGTTGACCATCTGGTCGGTGTAGTTGCCCGTGTGGGCGCCGGTGTAGCCGGGGAAGTACGCCGGCACGGGCGGCTCCTGGCCGGTCTCCGCGCGGAACTTGGCCGCCCACTCGTCGGCGCAGTCGAAGGCGACCGCCCACGGGATGTAGGCGGTGTAGAGCTCCTGGCGGCCGGAGAAGTCGAAGCGGTTCTGGCTCGAAGGCGTCGACAGCACGCGCTTGAAGCCGCCGACGCGCGACCAGAGGTCGCGGCCCTTGGCGGTGCGCTTGGTGCTGGCGCCGGAGGCGAGGACGGGGGCGGCACCGGCTGCGAGCGCGCCCGGGATCAGCGCGATGACACTCATGTCGAACAGGTTGAGGCCGGCGATCGCGAGCGCCAGGATGCCGCCGCCGATGACGAAGAGCCCGCCGAGGCAGCCGAGCCCGGCGCTCTGCATCATCCCGGCCTCCTTGCCCCAGGCGCGGGTCGCCGACTCGAACCCCGACAGCTCGCCCTTGAGCTTCTCCCCCGCGTCGACGTCCTTCTCCGAGGCCGTGAACGCGAGTCCGGGACCGCCCGTGAGCCGGGCCACCCGCTGCGTGACCGAGTCGAGGCCGGCCCAGCCCTGAGGGCCCTGGGTGTCGGTGACCGTCCACGACTTGTCGCTCGGCCGGTCGAGGGTGACCGCGCCCTTCGCCGCGGCCTCCATGATCGAGGCGACGAAGTCCTTCTTCTCGGTGCGCTCGGTCAGGATGTAGGTGGCCTGGGCTGGCCCGACGCCGTCCGGCGGCCCGTACTGCAGCGGGTAGGGCGGCGTCTTCTCCTTGACCTTGCGTGCCTGCCACGCGCCGAAGGCACCCGGCCAGCAGGGCCAGCACGAGCACGAGGCCGAGCTTGGCCGGGCTGCGGCCGAGCACCGGGTCGAAGCGCGCGTGCCAGGGCACGGTGGTGCCGCGCTCGGGCGTCGGCATGTCGAGGCCGGCCTTCACGGTCACGGGAGTGTTGGGCGACAGCGACTCGACGTCGACCGTCAGGGTCTCGGTGCCGTCGCCCTGCGCCGTACAGCCGCCGGTCTGGCCGGCCCCACGGGCACACTGCACGCCCCGGGCCGCGACCGGCAGGTTCACGGTGAGGTGGGCGACGTCGATCGACTGGAGCCAGCCGCCCGGGATCAGGTTCCAGTAGAGCTGGGTGTCCTCGCCGGTCGTGCCCTCCTCGAGCACGCCGTCGATGGTGTACTCGATGACGTAGGTGTGGTCACCCGCGTCGATGAACACGTCGGCGTCGCCGATCTTGACGTTGGTGATCCGGCCGTTCTCCTCGTCGAGGATCTCGAAGGGCTCCGGCGACCCGTCGCGCGTCACCGAGATGTCGTGGGGGACCCGGCGGGCGTTGGTCTGGCTCTGGTCGGCCTCGTCGAAGAAGCGGAAGATGCCGTGCTTGCCGTATCCGGGGAAGTTGATGGTGAGCGTCTCGACGCCGTGGAGGTCGCCGTCCTCGTCGATGGTGAAGTCGGCGTCGTAGTTGCGGATCGTGGTCTCTTCGTACGCCGCGGACGCGAGCGACCAGTCGTAGGTGACGGCCGGCCAGAGCATCGTCCCCACCAGGACGACGAGCCACACCACGACCCCCACGACCCGCTTCATGTGGCGCAGCCTAAGGCGAGGCTGCCCTCACACCCGCCGACGCGCCCCGGCTGGTCCAGACACCTTTCTACGCTGGTCTCATGACGTTGACCGAGGGTGCTTCGTACGTCGTCACTGGCGGCGCGCACGGAGTGGGGCGCGCGATCGCCGAACGGCTCGCCAGAGACGGAAAGGTCGTGATCGTTGATCCGGACGCATCCGGTCTCGCGTGGCTCCAGGAGCACGATCGGATCACCGCGGTCGTGGGCGACGCCGGCGACGAGGCTCTCGCCGACGAGGCCGCGGAGGCCGCGG
>CAWFEZ010000005.1:0-59502 GCA_963814935.1 uncultured Actinomycetota bacterium
GCGACCGGTCCATGCCGGTGTCCGATTCCCGCCAGAGACTGTCGGCGGCAGGGTGCAGGATGGACACATGACGACAGCGACCCGGAGGCTCGACGCGGAGGCCTGCTACCGCGCGGTGTCCTCGCGCGACCGGCGCTTCGACGGCGTCTTCTACACCGCGGTCCGCACCACCGGCATCTACTGCCGGCCGTCGTGCCCGGCGCGCACGCCGGCCGCCCGCAACGTCGAGTTCCACCCGACGGCCGCAGCGGCGCAGGCGGCCGGCTTCCGGGCCTGCAAGCGCTGCCTGCCCGACGCGACCCCCGGCAGTCCCGAGTGGGACATCGCCGCCGACGTCGCCGGCCGCGCGATGCGGCTCATCTCCGACGGCGTCGTCGACCGCGACGGCGTCGACGGGCTGGCGGCCGCGCGTCGGCTACACCCCGCGCCACCTGAGCCGGCTGCTCACCGCCGAGCTCGGCGCCGGCCCGCTCGCCCTGGCCCGCGCCCGCCGCGCGCAGACCGCGCGGGTGCTGATCGAGACGACCGACCTCCAGTTCGCCGAGATCGCCTTCGCGTCCGGCTTCGCCAGCATCCGCCAGTTCAACGACACGATCCGCGAGGTCTACGCGCTCTCGCCGACCGACCTGCGCGGTCGCCGTGGCGGGCCATCCCTCGACCGGGACCGTGACGATGCGGCTCGCCGTCCGCACGCCGTACGCCGGCCGCGACCTGCTCGCGTTCCTCGCGCTGCGCGCGGTGCCCGGGGTCGAGGCGGCCGGCGACGGCTGGTACGCCCGGACCCTCGCCCTGCCCCACGGCACGGGCACCGTCCGCCTCGAGGTCGGCGACCACGACGAGCCCGGCCAGACGGCGTTCGTGCTGGCGACGTTCGCGCTCGACGACCTGCGCGACACCACGGCGGGTGTCGAACGCGTCCGCCGGCTGCTCGACGCCGACTGCGACCCGGTCGCCGTCGACGAGGTGCTCGGCCGCGACCCGCTGCTGGGGCCGCTGGTCGCCGCGCGGCCCGGGCTGCGCGTGCCCGGGCCACGTCGACGGAAACGAGATCGCCGTCCGCGCCGTGCTCGGCCAGCAGGTGACGGTCGGCGCGGCTCGCACCATCGCGGGCCGGCTCACCGCCGAGCTCGGCAAGCCCGTCGCCCGGCCCGACGGCGTGCTCACCCATCTGTTCCCCGACGTGGCGACGCTCGCCGGCCTCGACCCGGAGGACCTGCCGATGCCGCGTGCGCGAGGCCGGGCCCTGGTCGCCCTGTGCCGCGCCCTCGCCGACGGAGACGTCGTCCTCGACCGTGGCGCCGGACGCGACGACACCCGGGCCTCGCTGCTGGCGATCCCCGGCATCGGCCCCTGGACCGCCGACTACATCGCCATGCGCGCGCTCGGCCACCCCGACGTCTTCCTGCCCGCCGACACCGGCACGCGCGACGCGCTGGCCGGCCTCGGCCGCGACCCCGCGGACTGCCGCCGAGCTCGCCCAGTCCTGGCGCCCCTGGCGCTCCTACGCCCAGGCGCACCTGTGGCGCACCCTCAGCCACCCGACTCCCACCACCACCGAGGAGCACTGACATGTGGACCCTGATGGACAGCCCCATCGGCGACCTGCGCATCGTGGAGCGCGACGGCAAGATCACGCAGATCGAGTTCTCGCCGTTCCGCGACCACGACGGCCGCCCGCGCGGCGCGCGCAGCGACGACCAACGCCGTCCTGCTGGAGGCGGTCGCCCAGCTCCGGGCGTACTTCGCCCGCGAGCTCAAGGAGTTCGACCTCCCGCTCGCGCCCGTCGGCAGCACGTTCCAGAAGTCCGTCTGGGACCAGCTGGTGCTGATCGGCTACGGCGAGACCGCGTCGTACGGCGAGATCGCGCGGCGGCTCGGCAAGTCCAACGCCGCCTCGCGTGCGGTCGGTCTGGCCAACGGCTCCAACCCGATCCCGATCGTCATCCCGTGCCACCGCGTCATCGGCGCCAACGGCACGCTGACCGGGTTACGCCGGCGGCATCGAGCGCAAGCAGACCCTGCTCGAGCTCGAGCAGGATGCACTGTTCTGAGCCGACAACGTCATACGAATCTGGTCGCCATAGCGACGGCGACTTCGTATGACGCTATTCGGCCGCCGCCCGCCGCAGGGACTCCGACAGCCGCTCGGCGGCAGCCAGCACCGCAGGCGCGTGCATGCGGCCGGGCTGACGGGAGAGCCGCTCGAGCGGGCCGGACACCGACACCGCGGCGATCACCTTGCCGCCCGGGGACTTGATCGGGCGCCGACACCGACGCGACACCCTGCTCGCGCTCGCCGACCGACTGGGCCCAGCCGCGGCGGCGGATGCCGGAGAGGGCAGCGGCGGAGAAGGCGGCGTTCTGGAGACCGCGGTGCATGCGCTCGGGGTCCTCCCACGCGAGCAGCACCTGGGCGGCCGAGCCCGCGCGCATGGTCAGCTGCGAACCCACCGGGATCGTGTCGCGCAGCCCGGACGGGCGTTCGGCAGCGGCGACGCACACGCGGTAGTCGCCCTGGCGGCGCCACAGCTGCGACGACTCGCCGGTGATGTCGCGCAGGCGCGCGAGGACCGGGCCGGCCGTGGCCAGCAGGCGGTCCTCGCCGGCGGCCGCCGACAGCTCGGACAACCGCGGGCCGAGCACGAAGCGCCCTTGCATGTCGCGGGCGACGAGACGATGGTGTTCGAGGGCCACGGCCAGGCGGTGCGCCGTCGGCCGGGCGAGGCCGGTGGCGGTGACGAGACCGGCCAAGGTGGCTGGGCCGGCCTCGAGGGCCGTCAGCACCAAGGCGGCCTTGTCGAGCACGCCGACGCCGCTTGAAGTGTCCATATGGCAATACTGCCGTCTCATAGTGTGGATGGCAAGCCTATGCTGTGGTTCGGCACGGAGCACATCGAGGTGGCAGGAAGACCCGAGCGCAAAGGAGCACTCATGGGTAAGACCTTGGCCGAGAAGGTCTGGGACGAGCACGTCGTTCGCAGTGCCGCCGGCGAGCCCGACCTGCTCTTCATCGACCTCCATCTCATCCACGAGGTGACCTCGCCGCAGGCCTTCGAAGGCCTGCGCCTGGCGGGCCGTCGACGTACGCCGCCCCGACCTCACCCTCGCCACCGAGGACCACAACGTCCCGACGCTCGACTGGGACAAGCCGATCGCCGATCCCGTGAGCCGCACGCAGGTCGAGACGCTGCGTCGCAACGCCGAGGAGTTCGGCGTCCGGCTGCACCCGCTCGGCGACATCGACCAGGGCATCGTCCACATCATCGGCCCGCAGCTCGGGCTGACCCAGCCCGGCATGACCATCGTCTGCGGCGACTCCCACACCAGCACCCACGGCGCGTTCGGCGCGCTGGCCTTCGGCATCGGCACCAGCGAGGTCGAGCACGTGCTCGCCACCCAGACCCTGCCGCAGGCCCGGCCGAAGACGATGGCCGTGACGGTCAACGGCGCGCTGCCCGCGGGCGTCACCGCCAAGGACCTCGTGCTCACCCTGATCACCCACACCGGCACGGGCGGCGGCCAGGGGTACGTCGTGGAGTACCGCGGCCCGGCCATCGAGGCGCTCTCGATGGAGGGCCGGATGACGGTCTGCAACATGAGCATCGAGTGGGGTGCCAAGGCCGGCCTGATCGCGCCCGACCAGAAGACCCTCGACTACCTCGAGGGCCGCAAGGAGGCGCCGAAGGGCGAGGAGTGGGACGCCGCCGTCGCCTACTGGGAGACGCTGCGTCACCGACGACGACGCGGTCTTCGACGAGGAGATCGTCCTCGACGCGAGCACCATGACGCCGTTCGTCACGTGGGGCACCAACCCGGGCCAGGGCGTGCCGCTCGGCGGGAGCGTCCCGGCGCCCGCCGACTTCGACGACGCGAACGACCAGATCGCCGCGGAGAAGGCCCTCGAGTACATGGGCCTCGCGGCCGGCACGCCGATGCGCGACATCAAGGTCGACACCGTCTTCGTGGGCTCGTGCACCAACGGCCGGATCGAGGACCTGCGTCTCGCGGCCGTCGATCATCGAGGGCCGCCAGGTCGCCGCCGACACGCGGCTGCTCGTCGTACCCGGCTCGGCCCGCGTCCGGCTGCAGGCCGAGGAGGAGGGCCTCGACGTGATCTTCAAGGAGGCCGGCGCCGAGTGGCGCGGCGCGGGCTGCTCGATGTGCCTGGGCATGAACCCCGACCAGCTCGCACCGCAGGAGCGCAGCGCCTCGACGTCCAACCGCAACTTCGAGGGCCGGCAGGGCAAGGGCGGACGCACGCACCTGGTGTCCGTGCCGGTCGCGGCCGCGACCGCCGTCCGCGGCACCCTCTCGTCACCGGCGGACCTGGAGCCAGTCGTAGGGGGCCGAGCCTGATGGAAGCCTTCACCAGCCACACCGGCATCGGCGTGCCCCTGCGCCGCAACAACGTCGACACCGACCAGATCATCCCGGCGGTGTACCTGAAGCGGGTGACCCGCGACGGTTTCGAGGACGGGCTGTTCGCCGCCTGGCGCAACGACCCGTCGTTCGTGCTCAACCGCCAGCCGTACGACGAGGGCTCGGTGCTCGTCGCCGGTCACGACTTCGGCACCGGCTCCTCTCGCGAGCACGCGGTGTGGGCCTTGCAGAACTACGGGTTCAAGGTCGTCATCTCGCCACGGTTCGGCGACATCTTCCGCGGCAACTCCGGCAAGGCCGGGCTGCTCGCGGCCCAGGTCGACGAGAAGGTCGTGCAGCGGTTGTGGGACCTGCTCGAGTCGCAGCCGGGAGCGACGGTGTCGGTCGACCTGGAGTCGCGGACCGTCAGGGCCGGCGAGGGTGTCGACGCGATCGAGGACTCCTTCGACATCGACGACTACACGCGCTGGCGGCTGCTCGAGGGCCTCGACGACATCGGCATCACGCTGTCCCACGAGGCCGACATCGAGGCGTTCGAGACCACGCGGCCGAGCTTCAAACCCGCCACCCTGTAAGGCGTTTCGTGCACCCGCCGGGGTGTGGTGGGCCAGAAATCCTTGGTTTTCGGGCGATTTGGTGGCCATCGCGAGCAAATTTCGCCACAAACACCGGCGTGGTGATTGTGACCTAGGCCGCGAATACCTAGCGTGCGTTGATGAAAGTCGAGCATCTGCTCGGCCCCGTAGTTCATCTGGAAGGGAAGCTAGTGAACAAGTCACAGCTCATCGACGCGCTTGCCGTGCGTTACGAGGGGAACCGGAAGGCAGCGCAGCAGGCGCTGGAGAACGTTCTGGACACCATCACCCGCGAGGTCGCCAAGGGCGAGAAGGTCGCGATCACCGGTTTCGGTTCGTTCGAGAAGCGGGTGCGGGAGGCTCGCTGGGTGCGCAACCCGCAGACCGGCGCGCGGATCAAGGCCAAGAAGACCTCGGTCCCGAAGTTCAGCGCCGGCCAGGACCTGAAGAACATCATCTCGGGAGCCAAGAAGCTCGCGCCCCTGCCGAAGCCGACGAAGGCCGCTGCCGCGAGCTCGACCGCCAAGAAGACGACGGCCAAGGCCGCCGCACCGGCGAAGAAGACGACGACCAAGAAGACCACCACCAAGAAGGCCGCGGCCAAGACGCTGGCCAAGAAGTCACCGGCGGCCAAGGCCCCGGCCAAGAAGGCCGCCGCCAAGAAGCTGGCGACGAAGGCGCCGGCGAAGAAGTCGGCTCCGGCCAAGAAGACGGCCGCGAAGAAGGCCCCCGCGAAGAAGGCCGCGGCCAAGAAGGCTCCGGCCAAGAAGGCTCCGGCCAAGAAGGCACCGGCCAAGAAGGCCGCCAAGAAGTCCTGACCTTCGCCAACCTTGCAGCACCTCGTGATGGTGGGTCGTCCACACGGACGGCCCACCATCACTGCGTCTGAGGCAGCGTCTTCGGCAGGGCCGAGACCGCGGCGGCGGAGTGGTGTCCGAGTCCCAGCCGTACGGCGTGCTCGAGGTCGGTGACGTCGTCGACGTCGTGGCGGAGCCCGGCCAGCTCGCCCTCGACCGGCCAGGCGCCCGCGTCGGCGTGCAGCGCTGCGGACCGCCGTCCGAAGCGGGGCGCGAACTCGTCCAGCGGCGCGGTGTAGAGGGTCGTGCCTTGGCCCGAGGCGTCGGCCACGAACCGTGGCCAGCCGGGCTTCTGGGCCAGTGCGGCCTCGAGGTCCTCGGCGTGGAGGCACGGCAGGTCGGCGCACATCGCGACCGGCACCAGCCCGGGCCAACGACGTTCCGCCTCCATCGCGGCCAGCACCAGACTGGCGTTGAGGTCGCCGGAGACGCCGTCGGGCATCGCCTCGCATCCGAGCGTCGTCATCGTGCCGGCGAACGAGGCGTCGTCGGTGACGACCAACACCTGCCTCGACCGACGCAGTAGGCGAGGCACGCCGTCGCGGTGTCCGTCGCGAACGCCGCGGCCAGGACGTCGCGTGGCAGGTCGCCGAGTCGCGACTTGCCGCGACCGGGGGGCTTGAGCGGGAGCAGCACGACGTACGAGACGGGCCCTGGCGAACGAGGCATCCCGGCGATCCTTGCAGGTCACCTCAGGGGCGCCGTGGCGGGTCGCGCACCGAGTAGCCTTCGCGCGTGACTGTGCGCGAGCTGCAGCAGCCCCGTGGCTGGGCGTTCAACCTGGCCGTGCCCGTCGCTGAAGCCGTTGTTGCTGGCGACCACGAAACGCACGTGGCGCGGCGGCGAGCACGTCCCCGCATCGGGGGGATGCATCGTGGTGTTCAACCACATCTCACACATCGACCCGCTGACGGCGGCGCACTTCCTCTACGACCACGGACGGATCCCGCGCTACCTCGCCAAGTCCGGCCTCTTCAAGAACAAGGCCCTCGGCTTCTTCCTCCGGGGCGCGGGCCAGATCCCCGTCGAGCGGCTGAGCCGCAACGCCAAGGGCGCCTACGACGCCGCCGTCGCCGCCGTCCGGGCGGGCGAGTGCGTGGTCGTCTACCCCGAGGGCACGCTGACCCGCGACCCGGCGCTGTGGCCGATGACCGGCAAGTCCGGGGCGGCCCGCATCGCCCTCGAGACCGGCGTGTCCGGTCATCCCCGTGGGCCAGTGGGGTGCCCACGAGCTGTTGCCGCCGTACACGAAGACGCCGAAACCCCTGCCCCGCAAGCACATCCGCATGCTGGCCGGACCGCCCGTGCCGTTGGCGGACCTGGTGGCCTTGCCGCGCACGCAGCAGGTGATCAACACCGCGACCGAGCGGATCATGGCGGCGATCGTGGAGCTGGTCGAGGAGCTGCGCGGCGAGGAGGCACCACCCACGCGGTTCGACCCGCGCAAGGCCGGCGTCAAGCTCACCGGGGACCCCCGCAAGAGTGACCGGAAGGAGAAGCCGTGAACGCTGACGACAAGGTCGCCGTCTTCGGCGCGGGCTCGTGGGGGACGGCGTTCTCGATCCCGCTCGCCGACGCCGGGAACCAGGTGTCGCTGTGGGGCCGCCGCGAGGAGCTGTGCACGGCGATCAACAAGACGCGCCAGAACCCCGACTACCTCCCGGGCATCGAGCTGCCCGAGCAGATCTCGGCCACCCACGACCCCGAGGAGGCCGCCGCCGGCGCGGACATCGTCGTGCTGGCCGTGCCGTCGCAGACGCTGCGGGCCAACCTCGAGGACTGGGCCTCGGTGATCGCCCCCGACTCGATCATCGTGTCGCTGATGAAGGGCGTGGAGCTCGGCACCCTCAAGCGGATGAGCGAGGTGATCGCCGAGATCACCGGCGCCGGACCCGATCGCATCGCCGTGGTCAGCGGACCCAACCTGTCCAAGGAGATCGCCCGACGCGAGCCCGCCGCGTCGGTGGTGGCCTGCGCCGACGAGAACGTCGCCAAGCTGGTGCAGGACCGCGTGCACGGCTCGATGTTCCGGCCCTACACGTCGGTCGACGTAGTCGGCTGCGAGATCGGCGGCGCCTACAAGAACGTCGTCGGCATCGCGGTCGGCATGGCCGTGGGCCTCGGGTTCGGCGACAACACCACGGCCTCCCTGATCACTCGCGGCCTGGCCGAGACGGCCCGGGTCGCCAAGGCCTTCGACGCCAACCCGATGACGCTGATGGGTCTCGCCGGACTCGGCGACCTGGTCGCCACCTGCTCCTCGCCGCTGTCGCGCAACCGCTCGTTCGGAGAGAAGCTCGGCAAGGGCATGACCACCGACGAGATCTACGCATCCACCCGCCAGGTCGCCGAGGGCGCCAAGTCGTGCGCGTCGCTGCACGCCCTCGCCCGGCGCGAGGGCGTCTACGTCCCCATCGCCGAGGCGGTCGACGCCGTGGTTGCCGGCAAGATGACCGCCGCCGACACCATGGAGTCGTTCATCTCGCGAGACACCAAGGCCGAGACGGACTGAATTTGCCCCTCCGCTGCAGCTTCGGGGCGTGTCCGGCGCGGCTGAGGCATCGCGTCCTTCGCTGCCTCCGGCTCAGTCGTTCCTGCCTTCGCTCCGTCGACTGCAGGACGCGATGGCCGCGCCGGACGGTCACGGCAACTTGGCGAGGGCCTGCTCGAGGTCGGCCCAGAGGTCGTCGACGTCCTCGATGCCCACCGACATCCGCACCAGTCCCTCGGGGATGGTCGCGGCCTCGGTCTTCCAGCGGCGGCGGCGCTCGAACGTCGACTCGACGCTGCCCAGCGACGTGGCGTGACCCACAGCGACGTGGAGTGGGTGAGCAGGTCGGCGCCGCTCGGCGCCCTCGACAGCACGATCGCGACGATCGCGCCGAAGCCGGGGTAGCGCACCTCCGAGACCGCGCGGGTGCGCCTCGAGGCGGCGCACGAGCTCGGTCGCGTTGGCCTGCGCGCGCTCGACCCTCAGGTGCAGGGTGCGCAGGCCGCGCAGCGCCAACCAGGCCTCCAACGTCCCGGGGATCGCGCCGACCAGGTCGCGACGGCCCTTGAGGACGTCGTACAGCTGGTCGTCGCGCACCACGAGCGCGCCCATCATCACGTCGCTGTGGCCGGCGAGGAACTTGGTCACCGAGTGCAGCACGATGTCCGCGCCCAGCTCGAGCGGCTGCTGCAGCAGCGGCGTGGCGAAGGTGTTGTCGACGACGACCCGGGCACCGGCCTCGTGGCCGGCTCCGACGAGGCGCTCCACGTCGGCGACCTCGAGGGCCGGGTTGGTCGGCGACTCGATCCAGAGGATGGCCGCGTCGTCGAGCGCCGCGACCACCGCGTCGGTGTCGGCGATGTCGACGAGCGTCGCCCTGATCCGGCCACGGGCCTCGAGGTCGCCGAGCTGGCCGACGCTGCCGTGGTAGGCGTGCCGCGGCGCCACCACCAGCGCGTCGTGCCCGACCAGGTCGAGCACCGTGGCGCAGGCCGCGAGCCCCGAGGAGAAGGCCAGCGCCCGTCCGCCCTCGAGGGCGCCGAGGGCCTCCTCGAAGGCGTGCCAGGTCGGGTTGGCGTAGCGGCCGTACTCCAGGTCGCCGCCCGCGACGTACGTCGAGGCCATCGTGATCGGCGTGTTCAGCGGCTGGTCGACCTCGTGCGGGGGCCGGCCCGCGTGCACGACGACGGTGGCGGGGGAGAGGGCAGGAGTGTCACCGGACATGGGCCCCACCGTAGGTCGGCTAGGTTCGGAGCCCAATGACCCAGTCCAGCCCCGACCAGCCCGAGCAAGAAGCGCGTGGCCGTGGTGTTCGGCGGCCGGTCCAGCGAGCACGCCATCTCGTGCGTGACCGCCGGCAGCGTGCTGCAGGCCATCGACCGGAGCAAGTACGACGTGGTGCCGATCGGGATCGCCACCGACGGCCGTTGGGTCCTGGAGTCGGGTGACCCCGAGATGCTGCAGATCACCGGGCCCGACAAGCTGCCAGCCGTCGACGGCGAGCGCGCCGCGGTGTCGCTCGACCCGTGACGCCGGATCGACCGGCCTCGTCGTGCACGAGCCGTCGCAGCCGCCGCAGACGCTGGGCGAGGTCGACGTGGTCTTCCCGTTGCTGCACGGGCCGTGGGGCGAGGACGGCACCCTCCAGGGGATGCTCGAGATGGCCGGCGTCCGCTACGTCGGCGCCGGGGTGCTGGCCAGCGCGGTGAGCATGGACAAGGCCTACATGAAGGTCGTGCTGGCCGCCGCCGGGCTTCCGCTGATGGCGTCGCAGACGGTGACGGCGCGCGAGTGGTACCGCGACCCCGACGGCGTCACCCATCGCATCGCCGAGCTCGGCTACCCGGTGTTCGTGAAGCCGGCACGCGGTGGCTCGTCGATCGGCATCTCCAAGGTCCACCACGCCGGCGAGCTGGCCGACGCGATCGAGGAGGCCCACCGCCACGACCCGAAGGCGCTCGTCGAGCTCGCGGCGGAGGGTGCCCGCGAGATCGAGTGCGGGGTCCTCCAGGCGCTCGACGGCACGCCCGAGACCAGCCTGCCCGCGGAGATCCGCATCACCGGCGACCACGAGTTCTACGACTTCGCCGCGAAGTACCTCCCCGAGGAGCACACCGAGCTCGACGTCCCCGCCGACATCCCCGACGACGTCGCGACCTCGCGTGCGCGAGCTGGCGGCACGGGCCTTCGCGGCCGTCGGCTGTGAAGGTCTGGCCCGCGTGGACTTCTTCGTCTTCCCCGACGGCGCCGTGGTCGTCAACGAGATCAACACGATGCCGGGGTTCACGCCGCTGTCGATGTTCCCGCGGATGTGGGCCGCCACCGGGCTCGACTACCCGGCGCTCGTGGACCGCCTGATCCAGCTGGCGCTCGACCGCGGCACCGGCCTGCGCTGACCGGGTGCTGAGTCTCGCAGGCGTCGACCAGCTCGAGGTGGTCCTCGACCGGCCGCGGCGAGCTCGGCGATCACGGCCGCGCTGCCCTCGGGCCGGTAGTCGTGGGGGACGTCGACCGAGACGATCGGGTGGTAGCCGGCGGCGGTGAAGACGAGGTCGGCGTCCTGGTCGTCGATCTGGTCGTCGGGCACGAACCAGCCGACGCCGTTGGCGACCTCGCAGTGGGCCGTCTCGTCGAACCCCTCGGGTACGCCGACCCCGCACCGCACGACGATCGCGGGGTCGCCCCAGGCCCGGCCGAGGGCAGCGGCCGGGTTGACCTTGCGTCCCTCGTGCCCGTCGAGCCGCCTCGGCAGGTCACCGAGGAACGCCTTGCAGGTCTCGAAGTCCTGCTCGCTGACCGGAGGCGAGTCGATGGCGACCGGCTCGTCGGCGCAAGCGCTGAGGGACAGCGCGGCCAGCAGTGCCGTCGTACCGAGACAGACGCCCCGGACCGCGCGGGTCCGAGGCGTCGTGGGCTCGCCCAGCTGGTGCGCAAGGCGCGCTCAGATGTGCACCACCGGGCAGGTGAGCGTGCGGGTGATGCCGTCGAGCTGCTGCACCTTGGAGACCACGAGCTTGCCCAGCTCGTCGACGTTGCGGGCCTCGGCGCGGACGATCACGTCGTAGGGACCGGTGACGTCCTCGGCCATGGTGACGCCCTTGACCTGGGCGATGGCGCGGGCCACGTCGGCGGCCTTGCCCACGTCGGTCTGGATCAGGATGTAGGCCTGGACGACCATCGATCGACTCCTCGTGTCCGGGGGGCCCGCGGCGCGGGCGTGCTTGCCGCCGCCCAACCTACAGGTCGGTCGGCTCGAGGTACGGCGGTGAGCGAGCTAGTCCGTCCGGCTCGGTGCGTGGTGGCGACATCGCTCGGCCAGCGAGACGGCTGCCAGGCTCACCGCTCGACCGTCGCTGGCGCTGGTGAGATGGGCCCATGAACCTGCCGGCGGACGCGACCCTGGCCGACATCGGCGAGTTCGGGCTCATCGCCGAGCTGGTCGGTCTGTTCCCGCAGGGCGAGCACGTGCTCGTGGGGCCCGGGGACGACGCGGCGGTGCTGCGGGTGCGCACCGGTCACGTGGTCGTCTCGACCGACCTGCTGGTCGAGGGCCGGCACTTCCGCCGCGACTGGGCCAGCGCCGAGGACGTCGGCCATCGCGCCGCCGCGCAGAACCTCTCCGACATCAACGCCATGGGCGGCACCGCCCACTCGCTGACCATCGGCCTCGCCGCGCCGGGCGACCTGCCGGCCCAGTGGGCGCTCGACTTCGCCCGCGGGTTCGCCGACGAGTGCGCCCTGGTCGGGGCCAGCGTCGTCGGCGGCGACCTGACCCGGGCACGCGAGGTCGTCGTCGCGGTCACCGTGATCGGCGCCTGCGCCCAGGCGCCGGTGCTGCGCTCGGGCGCCGAGCCCGGGCAGGTCGTCGCCCTCGCCGGCCGCCAGGGCTGGTCGGCAGGCGGGCTCGCGGTCCTGGGGCGCGGCTTCCGGTCCCCGCGCGTGCTGGTCGAGGCCTATCGCCGCCCGGAGCCGCCGTACGGCGCCGGGCCGGCCGCCGCGGCCGCCGGAGCGACGGCGATGATCGACGTCTCCGACGGGCTGGTCGCCGACGCGGCCCACGTCGCCGACGAGTCCGGGGTGGCCATCGACCTGCACAGCGCGGCGTTCGAGGTGCCCGAGCCCCTGCACGCCGTCGCCGCCGCCACCGGCAGCGACCCGCTCCAGCTGATCCTCGGCGGCGGCGAGGACCACTCGCTGCTCGCCACCTTCGACCCCGGCACCGTCCCCGCCGGCTGGACCGAGGTCGGCACGGTGGGCGAGGGTGAGGGCGTCACCGTCGACGGCTCGGCGTACGACGGCCCCGCCGGCTGGACGCACTACTGAGATTCCCGGTCGCCGGGGCTGCACTTGTCCTAGCGATTAGAGTCGGGAACCCGCGTGCGATTCGACGTCGCAAGTCGGCTAGCCTGTTCCGGTTGCCCGGAGCACGCGAACTTCCGGGTGACCCCATACCTCGACCCACCCAGGAGCAAGACCGTGGCTGCCGTCTGCGACATCTGCGCCAAGAAGCCGGGCTTCGGCAACAACCGCCCGTGGTCCAAGAAGGCCACGCGCCGCCGGTTCAACCCCAACATCCAGCGGGTCCGCGCGGTGGTCAACGGCACCCCCAAGCGCGTGCACGTGTGCACCTCCTGCCTCAAGGCCGGCAAGGTCACCCGCTGACCCTGCGCTGCACGACCGCACCAGACCCCGGGCCCGACACCCCGGGGTCTTGTCATGTCCGGCCGCGCCTGCGCGACGACTAACGTTCCCAGATGGAGCAGGTGCCCGGTGCGCTCAGGGGCAGCGGCACGATCGAGCTGGCGGTGGTGCTCCGCTTCGTCGACATCGCGGTCGACGCGCTCGCCGAGGCGCGCGAGGAGATCGACGCCCTCAACGTCTACCCGGTGCCCGACGGCGACACCGGCACCAACATGTACCTCACCGTCGTCGCCGCCCGCGACGCGCTGCGCGAGGCCGCTCGAGAACATGACGGCGGACGACGGAGGTCTCCTCACCGGGCTCGCCGCCCTCCGCAAGGGCGCGCTGCTGGGCGCGCGCGGCAACAGCGGGGTGATCCTCAGCCAGATGCTCGGCGCCGCTGGCCACCACCATCGCCACCGCGCCGGCCGAGGAGCGCAACGCCAGCATCATGGCGCGGGCCCTGCGCGAGGCGACCGACGGCGCGTACGCCGCCGTGGGCACGCCCGTCGAGGGCACCATCCTCACCGTGGTGCGAGCCGCGGCCGAGGCGGCCGAGACCCGTGCCGCCGAGCCCGGAGCCCGGGCCCGCGACGTGTTCACCGAGGCGGCGGCCGCCGCTCGCGAGGCCCTGGCGCGCACCCCGGAGCAGCTGGCCGTGCTGCGCGACGCCGGCGTGGTCGACGCGGGCGGCCGCGGGCTCAGCGTGATCCTCGACGCGGCCGAGACCGTGCTGACCGGCCGGCGGCCGATCGCTGTCACCGCGCCGATCGGCGCGCACCGCATTCCCGTGCCGACCGGCGAGGGCCACCGCGACCTCAGCCCCGACGGGCCGGCGTACGAGGTGATGTACCTGCTCGACGCCGACGACGACCGGCTGGCCGCCCTCAAGGAGTCGCTGGCCGGCCTGGGCGACTCGCTCGTCGTCGTCGGCGGCGACGGCCTCTGGAACGTCCACGTGCACGTCGACGACGTCGGCGCGTGCGGTCGAGGCCGGCATCGCGGCCGGGCGTCCGCACCGGATCCGGGTCACCCACTTCGCCGAGCAGGTCGCCGAGGCGCCGCACCCGCCGTACGCCGACCCGGCCGGCCGCCAGGTCGTCGCCGTCGCCGCGGGGCCGGGGCTGGAGAAGCTCTTCGAGGAGGCCGGCGCCACGGTGGTGGTCGGTGGACCCGGCAACCGGCCGTCGACCGGCATGATCCTCGACGCGATCCACTCCTGCGGAGCCCAGGAGGTCATCGTGCTGCCCAACGACGCCGACTCGGTGCGTGCGGCCCAGGCCGCCGCGCGTACGGCGGAGGGCGACGACGGGCGTCCGGGTCGCGGTCATCCCGACCGAGGCCCAGGTGCAGGGCCTGGCCGCCCTGGCCGTGCACGAGCCGGGTCGAGCGTTCGACCAGGACGTCCTGGAGATGACCGCGACCGCGCGGCACGCCCGCCACGGCGCCGTCACGATCGCGGCCAGGCAGGCCATGACGATGGCCGGCCCGTGCGAGCCCGGCGACGTGCTGGGCGTGGTGGCGGGCGACTTCGCGGTGGTGGGATCCGATCTCGACGCGATCGCCGCAGACGTCCTCGAGCGACTGCTGGGTGGCGGCGGCGAGCTGGTCACGATCGTGGCCGGCGAGGGCGGGCACGACCTCGCCCGGCGAACGGCCGAGGGGGTCGAACGCCGCCACCCCCATGTCGACGTGATGGTGTACGACGGTGGTCAGGGGCGCTACCCACTCCTGATGTCCGTCGAATAGGCCGAAGAGGAAAAGCCAGCCGTGATCACGCTCGACTCGCCGGTGACCACCGTGCTCGGAGACAAGGCAACCAAGCGCAAACGCCTGGCCGAGGGCCTCGGGATCGAGACCGTCGGCGACCTGTTGCGCCACTTCCCGCGGCGCTACGTCAAGACCGGTGAGCTGACCCGCGTGGCCGACCTGCGCGAGGGCGAGATGCTGACGCTGGTGGGCGAGATCACCCGCAGCGAGCTCAAGACCTACCAGGACCGGCGCACCCGTCGTCCGGCCTACCGGCTCGAGACGGTGCTCCAGACCGACGGGCCCCGGTTGAAGATGACGTTCTTCGCCAAGAACCAAGGGACCGCCGGGTGGCACGCCCGGCGCCTCGGCGTCGGCCGCCGTGGCGTCTTCGTCGGGCAGGCCAGCACCTTCCGTGGCGAGTGGCAGCTGACCAACCCGAAGATGGTGCTGTTCGGTATCAGCAACGCCGAGGAGGGCGAGGAGGGCGGGGTCGTCGACAACTTCGGCGACCTCTACCCGATCTACCCGCAGACCAAGGGCGTGGAGTCGTGGGACATCCAGCGCGCGGTCAACTTCGCCAGGTCGGTGATCGACGAGGTGCCCGAGCTGGTTCCCGACGAGGTCCGCGACAAGTACGACGTGGTCGACGCGCGCAGGGCCGTCGACCTGATCCACGCGCCCGACAACTACGCCCAGGTCGAGGTCGGCCGTCGTCGTTACCGCTTCGAGGAGGCACTGGTCACCCAGGTCGTGCTCGGGCGGCGCCGCGCCTTCCTCCACACCTTGGGCGCGCAGGCCCGCACCGGCGGTGGCGGCCTGCTGGCGGCGTTCGACGAGCGGCTGCCGTTCGCGCTGACCGACGGGCAGCGCGCGATCGGAGGGGTCATCGAGGCCGAGCTCGCCCAGCCGCACCCCATGAACCGGCTGCTCCAGGGCGAGGTCGGGTCGGGCAAGACCGTGGTCGCTCTGCGCGCCATGCTGCGCGTGGTCGACTCCGGTGGTCAGGCGGCCCTGCTCGCGCCGACCGAGGTGCTCGCGCAGCAGCACTACCGCTCTATCAGCGCGATGCTCGGCGAGCTCGCGTCGGGCGGCATGCTCGCCGGACTGTTGGGTGGTGCCGCCGAGGGGACGACCATCGCGCTGCTCACCGGCTCGATGCCGAAGGCGGCCCGCGCAGACGCGATGTCGCGCATGGTCACCGGTGAGGCCGGCATCGTCGTCGGCACCCACGCGCTCCTCGAGGAGAAGGTGATGTTCGCCGACCTCGGCCTCGTCGTCGTCGACGAGCAGCACCGCTTCGGCGTCGAACAGCGGGCCGCCCTCACCGACAAGGCCGGCTGGCCGCCTCATGTGCTGGTGATGACGGCGACGCCGATCCCGCGCACCGTCGCGATGACGGTCTTCGGCGATCTCGAGGTGTCGACGCTGTCCGAGCTGCCCGCCGGACGCGCGCCCATCCAGACCAACGTCGTGCCGTTGGCCGAACACCCCGGCTGGGTCGAGAGGGTGTGGACCCGCGTCAACGAGGAGGTCGAGAAGGGCCACCAGGCCTACGTCGTGTGCCCGCGGATCACCGGAGACGAGCAGGAGGAGGGTGACCGCGACGTCATCGACATGATGGAGGAGGAGTTCGTCGACACCCCCCACGCCCGGAGTGCCCGCGACCGGCCGCCGCTCAACTCCGTGACCGAGGTGGTCGAGCGTCTTCGTGCCGGACCCCTGTCGGGGGTGCGGGTCGAGATGCTGCACGGCCGGCTCCCGCCCGACGAGAAGGACCGCGTGATGCGCGCCTTCGCCGCCGGCGAGATCGACGTCCTGGTGTCCACGACGGTCATCGAAGTGGGGGTCGACGTCGCCAACGCGACCACCATGGTGCTCCTCGACGCCGATCGCTTCGGCATCTCCCAGCTCCACCAGATGCGCGGCCGCGTCGGGCGCGGTGGGCTGCCGGGTCTGTGCCTGCTGGTGAGCTATGCCGAGCAGGGCGCCCCGGCCCGCGAGCGGCTCGACGCCGTGGCCTCGACGAGCGACGGGTTCGAGCTGAGCCGGCTCGACCTCGACCAGCGTCGCGAGGGCGACGTGCTCGGCGCCTCGCAGTCGGGCTACCGGTCGAGCCTGACGATGCTGCGTGTGCTGCGCGACGAGGACACCATCGTCGCCGCGCGCGAGGCGGCGACGGCCCTCCTCGAGCGCGACCCCGACCTCACGGAGTCGCCCGCCCTCGCCCGGGCGGTGGCGGAGTTGGAGCAATCACGGCAGTCTGACTTCATGGAGAAGGCCTAAGACACCGCCTCCTATGACCAGAATCATCGGGGGTACGGCCGGGGGACGTCGGATCGACGCACCCCGGGGCAGCAGCACGCGCCCCAGCAGCGACCGCGTGCGCGAGGCGCTGTTCTCGGCCATCGAGTCGTGGTGCGGTTCGCTGCAGGGGCTGCGGTTCCTCGACCTGTACGCCGGCTCGGGTGCGGTCGGCCTGGAGGCCTGGTCCCGCGGCGCGGGCGTGGTGACGATGGTCGAGCAGGACCGCCGGACCGCCGCCCTGATCTCCGCCAACGCCAAGACCCTCGGCTTCGCCAAGGCCAACGTCGTGGCCGCGTCGGTGGCAGCGACGCTTGCGCGGCCGCCGGTGGCGCCGTACGACATCGTCTTCCTCGACCCGCCCTACCCGACCCCCGACGAGGAGGTCGACGACGCGCTCGCGCGGGTCGGGGGCGAGTGGGTGGTGCCCGGCGGCATGGTGGTCGTCGAGCGGTCCTCGCGCAGCCGTGCGCCGGTGTGGCCCGACGGGTTCACCGACACCCGTGAGCGCAAGTACGGCGAGACCACGCTTTGGTACGGTCACGCCGCCCGGCTTTGAGCCGCCCATCCCCCGTCCCGTCAGCCCAGCCAGCCAGGAGCGCCCGTGCACCGAGCCGTCTGCCCCGGGTCCTTCGACCCGGTCACGCTGGGCCACCTCGACATCGTCGGTCGTGCCTCGAAGCTCTTCGACGAGGTGGTGGTGGCCGTCGGGACCAACCCCTCCAAGAGCCGGATGTTCTCCGCCGACGAGCGCATCGCGATGCTCGAGCGGACGTGCGCGGAGTTCGCCAACGTCCGGGTCGCCTCGTTCGCCGGGCTGCTGACCGACTTCTGCCGGGCCAACGAGGTCAATGCCATCGTCAAGGGGCTGCGCGCCGTCAGCGACTTCGACTACGAGCTCCAGATGGCTCAGATGAACGCCTCGCTCGCCGACGAGGTCGAGACGGTCTTCGTGCCGACCGCGCCGGAGTACTCCTTCCTGGCCTCGAGCCTGGTCAAGGAGGTCGCGCGGTTCGGCGGCGACGTCTCGGCGTTCGTCCCGGACTTCGTCCACGACGCTCTGAGGGAGCGTCTGACCAGCGACAACGCCGGGTAGGGACGCCCCGACCGCGGTTTTGCCCGGGCAAGCGGAGGGAGGCTACGCTTCCCCCTGGATCTGCGTGTTCCGACCCGGAAGTGATCTCCCTGAGCAAACTGGACCCGAGAGCGCCGCTCGTGCTCGACACTCGCGAGCTCGGCCGCCGCCCGGGGTCCCAGCGCGGGGTGTCACGCTCGGTGCCGGCGCCCGCAGATCTGGGCATCGAAGTCCTCCATGTCCCCGAAGGCTCGCCGGTCGAACTCGACCTGCGGCTGGAAGCGGTCATGGAGGGGGTACTGGTCACGGGTACGGCGCGAGCCGGGCTCGCGGGAGAGTGCGTGCGGTGCCTGGGGCCGATCACCGACGAGATCGAGGTCGACCTCCAGGAGCTGTACGTCTACGGCGACCACGACACAGACCCCGACGAGGACGACGAGGCCAGCAAGCTCCAGGACGACCTGCTCGACCTGGAGCCGCTGCTGCGGGACGCGGTGGTGCTCGCACTGCCGTTCCAGCCCTTGTGCCAACCGGACTGCCCGGGACTGTGCGTCGAATGTGGCGCACGGCTCGCGGACGACCCGGACCACGGGCACGAGGAGCCGGTCGACCCGCGGTGGGCAGTATTGACGGAGCTGGCCGAGCTGCAGCAGGACGACCAGGGTTCGTGAGAACCCGACAAGAGCTAGGTAGGAGAAAACAGTGGCTGTTCCGAAGCGGAAGATGTCGCGCAGCAACACGCGTCACCGTCGCTCGCAGTGGAAGGCCGTCGCGCCGACCCTGGTGACGTGTGCCAACCCTGCGTGTGGCGCCAAGCACCTGCCGCACCGCGCGTGCGGCACCTGCGGCCAGTACGGCGCCCGGTCCGACCGTCGTCAGGTCCTGTGATCGAGTCGTTGTCCTGACTACTCAGCAGGCCAACTACGGCGCGCTCCGCTCGGCGCTCGGGGACCCCGTCCTGGAGCCTGGGCTGCTCGAGCGCGCCCTGACCCACCGTTCCTTCGCCTACGAGAACGGCGGGCTGCCCACCAACGAGCGGCTGGAGTTCCTGGGCGACTCCGTGCTCGGCGTGGTCGTCACCGAGACGCTCTACCTCACCCACCCCGACCTCTCCGAGGGCCGGCTGGCCAAGCTCCGCGCCGCCGTCGTCAACGCCCGGGCGCTGGCCGAGGTGGGCCGCGACATCGGCCTCGGCCAGCACATCAAGCTCGGCCGCGGCGAGGAGTCGACCGGCGGTCGCGCCAAGGCCTCGATCCTCTCCGACACGGTCGAGGCCGTGATCGGCGCCGTGCACCTCAGCGGCGGCTTCGACGCCTCCGCGCCCCTGGTGCACATGCTCTTCGACCCGCTGATCGAGGCGGCCTCGGTGCTCGGCGCCGGCCTCGACTGGAAGACCTCGCTCCAGGAGCTCTCCGCCGAGCGCGGCCTCGGAGTTCCTGAGTACGTCATCCAGGACGAGGGCCCCGACCACATGAAGACCTTCACCGCCCAGGTGCGAGTCGGCGACGACCTCTACGGCAACGGCGTCGGCCGGTCCAAGAAGGAAGCCGAGCAGGCAGCCGCCGAGACCGCCTACGGCGAGCTGTCCGGGATCGACGGCGAAGAGTTCCCCGGTCTCGGCCTCGCGTCCGACGACTGAGCCGCCCTGACTGGCTGACTGGCGTGCCGGAGCTGCCCGAGGTCGAGGTCGTCCGCGCGGGCCTCGAACACCACGTCGTCGGGGCCACCCTCGACCGCGTGGAGGTGCTGCACCCCCGTCCGGTGCGCCGTGACCCGCGCGGGCCGACGGGCTTCGCCGCCGCGCTGACCGGCCGCCGCGTCGTCGCCGTACGCCGCCGCGGCAAGTACTTCTGGCTCGCCCTCGACAACGGCGACGCCCTCCTCGGCCACCTCGGCATGAGCGGCCAGATGCTCGTGCAGCCGGCCGGCGCACCCGACGACCGCCACCTCCGGGTCCGGTTCCTCCTCGGCGGTCCCGACGGCTCCGGCTTCGCCGGCACCGAGCTGCGGTTCGCCGACCAGCGGATGTTCGGCGGCCTGATGGTCTCCGAGGGCGGCGCCGACCTGCCGCTGGAGATCGCACACATCGCGCGTGACCCGCTCGACCCGGAGTTCGACGCCGACGCCTTCGTACGCCGCGTGCGCAAGCGCTCCTCGGGCATCAAGCGCCAGCTGCTCGACCAGACCCTCGTCTCCGGCGTCGGCAACATCTACGCCGACGAGGCACTGTGGCGGGCGATGGTCCACGGCGAGCGTCGCGGCGACAAGCTCAGCGCGGCCAAGGTCCGCGAGCTGCTCGACCGGGCGCGCGAGGTGATGCTGGCGGCGCTGGGGGAGGGCGGGACGTCGTTCGACGCGCTGTACGTCAACGTCAACGGCCGGTCCGGCTACTTCGACCGCTCGCTGCACGCCTACGGCCAGGAAGGGCGCCCCTGCGACCGGTGCGGCACTCCCGTGCGCCGGGTCGCCTTCATGAACCGCTCGTCGTACTTCTGCCCGGTCTGCCAGCCACCGCCGCGGGTGCGGCGAGCCTAGTTCGCTGGTCGACAGGGGCTCGTCCGGGGGCTCGCCCGGCTCGACCACCGAAGCAAGGCGGTCCAATCCGAGGGCCGCGCGAGATTGACCTGACCGGCCCGGGGTGTCACCCTTGAAGACGGCCCCCTCGACGGGCTGTCAACCGTATTCCGGAAGGCTTCTACTACATGGCCAAGGCGCTGCTCGGCACCTTCCACAGCGACCAGCGGACCTCCGCACACCTCCTGTCGGAGAACACCCGACTTCGTGTGCGCGTGCGTGACCTGGAAGAGCTCATCGCCCGACTGCAGGACGAGAACGACCGCCTGGCCCAGGCCGCGGCTGTCGCCATCCTCGACCTCCAGTCGCGAGGAGCTCAAGGAGATGCAGCCGGTCTGACCGGCAACGTACGACGGCGCACCCCCGCGGCGCCGTCCGGGGACGTGGCGTGCCCGAGTGACGGGCCTGGCCCTGGCCGCTGGCCCGCTGCTGGTGGCCTCGCCGGCGGCCCGGGGCGGCGGTGAGCGTGGCACCGTCGTAGGTCGCCGAACGGTGCCAGGCTCACCGCTGGCCTGAGTCAGAGCTCGACGCAGAACTCGTTGCCGCCGGGGTCGAGCATCACGGTGAGAGCCGCCGTCGTGGTCGGCGTGGACCGTCGCGCCCAGGGCCTCGAGGCGGGCGACCTCGTCGGCGACTGCGTCGGACTGGGCCGGGGGCGCGGAGGTCGAGGTGGAGGCGGTTCTTGGCGGTCTTGGGCTCTGGCACCCGCTGGAACCACAGGTTCACCCCGCCCCAGCCGGGTGCCTCGACGTAGGCCTTGTCGGACGTCGAGTCCTCGTCGAGCTCGCCGCCGAGGGCGGCGGCCCAGAAGGTCGCGACCGGCAGGGCGTCCTCGCAGTCGACCGTGATGCTCTTGATCCAGCTCGTCATCAGGGCAGCCTAGGCGCTGCCCCGACACACGCGGGCGGGTCACGGAGACCAGCGGCGGCGGCGACTAGGCTGGGCGGGCTGCTTCCCCGCATCGATCCGAGAGACGCCACCGTCTGTCCGAGACCGGCGTGAGGAGCTCCGTTGTACCTGAAGAGCCTGACCCTGAAGGGGTTCAAGTCCTTCGCGTCCTCGACGACGCTGCAGCTCGAGCCTGGCATCACCTGCGTCGTCGGGCCGAACGGCTCCGGCAAGTCCAACATCGTCGACGCTCTCGCGTGGGTGATGGGCGAGCAGGGCGCCAAGTCGCTGCGCGGCGGCAAGATGGAGGACGTCATCTTCGCCGGCACGTCCGGCCGCCCGCCGCTGGGCCGGGCCGAGGTGCTGCTGACCATCGACAACAGCGACGGCGCGCTGCCGATCGAGTACGCCGAGGTGACGATCAGCCGCACGATGTTCCGCAGCGGCGGGTCCGAGTACGCCATCAACGGCACGCCGTGCCGCCTGCTCGACGTCCAGGAGCTGCTGAGCGACTCCGGCATCGGTCGTGAGATGCACGTGATCGTCGGGCAGGGCCAGCTCGACACGATCCTGCACGCGACGCCCGAGGACCGCCGCGGCTTCATCGAGGAGGCCGCCGGAGTCCTCAAGCACCGCAAGCGCAAGGAGAAGGCGCTCCGCAAGCTCGACGCCACCGACGGCAACCTGACCCGTCTGGGCGACCTGCTCTCGGAGATCCGCCGCCAGCTCAAGCCGCTGGGGCGCCAGGCCGAGGTGGCGCGGCAGGCCGCGACCGTGCAGGCCGACGTGCGCGATGCCCGCGCGCGGCTGATGGCCGACGACCTGGTCACCGCGCGCACGGCGCTGGAGCAGGAGATGGCCGACGAGACGATCCTGGTCGAGCGTCGCGAGGAGGTCGAGGCGCAGATGGCGTCCTCGCGCGAGCGCGAGAACGCGCTGGAGACCTCGCTGCGTGACGACCTGCCGGCGCTGTCGCAGGCGCAGGACACCTGGTTCGCGCTGTCCGGACTGCGCGAGCGCCTGCGGGGCACCCAGTCGCTGGCCGCCGAGCGGCTGCGCAACGCCGCGTCGGCGGAGGCCGAGCCGGCCGAGACCGGCCGCGACCCCGAGCAGCTCGAGGCCGAGGCCGCGCAGGTGCGCGAGCAGGAGCAGGCGATCGGTGCCGAGGTCGAGACCCACCGCGCGGCGCTCGAGGAGGCGGTGACCGGGCGGCGTACGGCCGAGGAGGCGGCGACCGACGAGGAACGCCGCGTGGCCGGGCTGGTGCGCGCCGCCGCCGACCGTCGCGAGGGCCTGGCCCGGCTGCACGGGCAGGTCAACGCGCTGCGCACGCGCGCGGCCGCCGCGGACGACGAGATCGGGCGGTTGCGAGACGCACGCCAGGAGGTCGCGGCTCGGGCCGAGCGGGCCCAGCGCGACTTCACCTCGCTGGAGACCAAGGTCGCCGGCCTCGACGCCGGCGAGGAGGGCCTCGACGCCGAGCACGAAGCCGCGACCGCGCTGCTCGACGATGTCGCCGCGCGGCTCGAGAAGTCCCGCGACGAGGTCCAGCGCGCCGACCGTGAGCGGTCGTCGCTGGCCGCCCGCAAGGAAGCCCTCGAGATGGGCCTCAACCGCCGCGACGGCGCGGGTGCGCTGCTCGCCGCCACCGACCAGGTGTCCGGCCTGCTCGGGTCGGTGGCCGCACTGCTGTCGGTGCGACCCGGCTACGAGACCGCTGTCGCGGCCGCCCTCGGCTCGGCGGCCGACGCGGTCGCCGTGGCCGACCCCGACGCGGCCGTGGCCGCGATCGGCCACCTCAAGACCCACGACCTCGGCCGCGCCGGCCTCGTGCTCGGCGGGGGCCCGGACGACCCGGTCGACGACTCGGCCTGGCCGGGCCTGCCGGGCCACGCGTCGTACGCCGTCGACGCGGTCGAGTGTCCCGACGAGCTGCGGGCCTCGCTGACGCGGCTGCTCCACAAGGTCGCCGTCGTCGACGACCTCGCGGCAGCGCGCTCGCTGGTGGCCGACCTGCCCGACCTCACCGCGGTGACCCGCGAGGGCGACGTGCTCGGTGCCTTCTCGGCCGCCGGTGGCTCCAGCTCGCAGCCGAGCCTGCTCGAGATCCAGGCGGCGGTCGACGACGCGACCGACCAGCTGGCGCAGGCGACGGCGCTCAGCGAGCGGCTCGGCTTCGACATCTCCCGGCTCGAGAGCGAGCGGCTCGACGCCCAGCAGCGCGTCGACGTGGCGCTGGCCAGGCTGCACGAGTCCGACGCGACGCTGGCCGCGGTGGCCGAGCAGCTCGGCCAGTTCGGGTCCCAGGTGCGCTCCGCGCGGGCCGAGGCCGAGCGCCTCGACACCGCTGTCGGCAACGCGGAGATCGCCCGCGACCAGGACCTCGCCGGCCTGGCCGACCTCGAGCAGCGGTTGACCGCGGCCGAGGCCGCCCCCGACGAAGAGCCCGACACCAGCGAGCTCGAGCGCCTGGCCGAGGCCGCCCGCGCCGCCCGGGGTCGCGAGATGGAGGGCCGGCTGGCCCTGCGGACGTCCGAGGAGCGCGGACGCGCCCTGCAAGGTCGGGCCGACTCGCTGCTCGCGGCCGCCCGGGCCGAGCGCGAGGCGCGGGCCCGCGCTGCCGAACGCCGCGAACGCCTGGTCCGCGAGGGCCGGGCAGCCGAAGCGGTCGGCGCGGCCGTGAGCGTCGTGCTCGCCCGCCTGGAGGTCTCGGTGCACCTCGCCGCCGAGGAGCGGACGGCCGTCGAGGCCACCCGCCGCGACCGCGAGCAGGAGCTGGTCGCCACGCGCGCCCGGCTGCGTGAGCTCGGGGCCGAGCACGACGAGCTGGTCAGCTCGGTGCACCGGGACGAGATGGCGCGCACCCAGCAGAAGATGCGCATCGAGCAGATCGCCGAGCGCGCCCTCGAGGAGCTCGGCCTCGACATCGACGCGCTCGTGGCGGACTACGGGCCGGAGAACCTGGTGCCGGCCTCCGCGCCCGGTGAGGACGGCGTCCTGCCGGACCCCACGCCGTACGTCCGGGAGGAGCAGCAGAAGCGGCTGCGTACCGCCGAGCGCTCGCTGGCCATGCTCGGCCGGGTCAACCCGCTGGCCCTCGAGGAGTTCTCGGCGATGGAGGAGCGGCACAAGTTCCTCACCGAGCAGCTCGAGGACCTCAAGAAGACCCGCAAGGACCTCCTCGACATCGTCCGCGAGGTCGACGCCCGGGTGGAGCAGGTGTTCACCGAGGCCTACGCGGACGTGTCGGTCGCCTTCGACTCGACCTTCACGCGGCTGTTCCCGGGTGGCGAGGGTCGGCTGGTGCTCACCGACCCCGACGACATGCTCAACACCGGCATCGAGGTCGAGGCCCGACCCGCGGGCAAGAGGGTCAAGCGTCTCTCGCTGCTGTCCGGTGGCGAGCGGTCCCTGGTGGCCGTGGCGTTCCTCGTGGCGCTGTTCAAGGCGCGGCCGTCGCCGTTCTACATCCTCGACGAGGTCGAGGCCGCCCTCGACGACACCAACCTCGGACGGCTCCTGGAGATCTACGAGGAGCTGCGCGAGAACTCCCAGCTGCTCGTGATCACTCACCAGAAGCGGACCATGGAGGTCGGCGACGCGCTGTACGGCGTCACCATGCGCGGCGACGGCGTCTCGGCCGTGATCAGCCAAAGGCTGCGGGAGGCTGAGTCGGCGTGACTCCGGCCGCTGTGCCAAGGTGGACGGCATGACCCAGATCGTGGTGTCGATGGTGGTGATCGTGCTGGTCGCCGGTGTGGTGGCGGCGTACGTCGCCTTCCCGCACCGCGGCGAGGACCTCCCCGGTGCGCCGTGGCTCGGCCGGCTGATGCGCCGGGGTGCCCGGTCCCTGCCGACCGTCGAGCCCGAGCCCGGTGACGTCGTACCGCCCGACGGCGAGGACGACCCGGCCGCCGAGTCGCCGGTGCGCACTCAACGGGGTCGGCCTGACGAGACCGGTCTCGGTCCTGCGACCGACAAGGGTCCGGGTCAGCACCGCGCCTGACCATCGGACTGCGGGTGGGCGTGGCGTGAGGGTTGGTTCGTCCCGGGCTGCGGTGCGTGAGTGTTGGTCTGCGTACTGCGAACCAACCCTGCGACACCCCTAGCCGCGGCAAACCAACCCTCACACACCGTCGCCCCGGAGCTGGCTGGTTGGATGGGCGCATGGGTGAGTGGCTGTACCTGATCATCGGCATCGCGGTCGTGGCGATCGGCCTGACGGCCGGGCTGCTGACCAGCGGCCGCCGACGGAAGCCCGGGGAGCCGGCGGCGCCGAAGCGTCCGTACGGACGTCATCTCGCCGCCGCGAGACGAGTCCGACGTCCCCGTCGCCGACGACCTGCTCGTGGACGAGCCGCCGGCCGATGTCGACCGGGCGGTCGAGAAGCCCGAGACCACGGCCTCGCGGCTGGTGCGCCTGCGTCAGCGACTGGCCGGCGCACAGGGTGGCTTCGGTCGAGGCCTGCTGGCGCTGTTGTCGCGTGAACGTCTCGACGAGGACACCTGGGAGGCCATCGAGGACACCCTGCTCACCGCCGACGTCGGGGTGGCCCCGACCCAGGAGCTGGTCGAGGGCCTGCGCACCCGGATGCGCGTCGCAGGCGTCGACGCGGGCGACGCCAAGGAGGTGCTGCGAGAGGAGCTGGTCAAGCTGGTCGGTCCCGATCTCGACCGCCGGCTGCAGGTCTCCGGCACCGACGGGCACCCCGGCGTGGTCCTGGTGGTGGGGGTCAACGGCACCGGCAAGACCACCACGGTCGGCAAGCTCGCGCGGATCCTGGTCGCCGAGGACAAGTCTGTCGTGCTGGGCGCGGCCGACACCTTCCGTGCGGCCGCCGTCGAGCAGCTCGCCACTTGGGGCGAGCGGGTCGGGGTCGAGGTCATCCGCGGCGCCGAGGGCGGCGATCCCGCGAGCGTCGCCTTCGACGCCGTCCGCGAGGGCGACGAGCGCGGCGTCGACACCGTCATCGTCGACACCGCCGGGCGCCTCCAGAACAAGGCCGGCCTGATGGACGAGCTCGGCAAGGTCAAGCGGGTCATCGAGAAGGTCGCTCCCGTCACCGAGGTGCTCCTCGTCCTCGACGCCACCACCGGGCAGAACGGCATGACCCAGGCCCGCGTGTTCGCCGAGGTCGTCGACGTCACGGGCATCGTGCTCACCAAGCTCGACGGCTCCGCCAAGGGTGGCATCGTGGTGGCGGTCCAGCGCGAGCTCGGCGTACCCGTCAAGCTGGTCGGCCTCGGCGAGGGGCCCGACGACCTGGCGCCGTTCGATCCGCGGGCGTTCGTGGACGCGCTGCTGGGCTGACGCCGGAAGATTTCCCCGGTCGACCGGGGAAATCTGCACTTGTCGGGGCTACGGAGCCACGACAAGTGCAGGAAACCCACGACAAGTACGACGCCTCAGCGCGCCAGCAACCGCGCGGCGTCGTCGAGCAGGACCTCGGCACGGTGGTCGAAGGAGTGCTCGCGCATCACCGTCTCGGCCAGGGCCAGGCGAGCCTCGCGGGAGGGGAACGCCGACTCCGGGTCGGCCAGCAGGGGCCCCATCTCGGTCTCGTCGTGGAAGGTCCTCACCACGTCGCCGAACACTTCCGACAGCCCGTCGATCTCGTCGGTGACCAAGCGGGCAGCGCAGGCGGTCACGTCGAAGAGCCGGTTGCCCAGGAAGCCGTCTCGCCGCATGTCGTCGTGGTGGTCGTTGAGGACGACGCCCGCCGAGCAGTAGAGCGCCCCGAGGTCCTCGTTGGCGACGGTCTTGGAGGCGATCAGGTTCGGGGCCAAGAAGCGCTCCCAGTCGGAGCCGTGCACCTCCACCTCGGCGCCGACTGCGAAGGCCGAACGTACCGAGCGGCGGTAGATGTCGCGGGAGTTGCCGACGAACAGCACCGCGGCGCCGGTGCCGGGCTCGCCGCGGTCGGGGTTGAACAGGCTGCGGGTCGGTGCACTGGAGGAGCGGGGTCACGGTGACGCCGGTCGCCGCGGTGGTCCGGGCCGCCCACGTCGCACTGGCGGCGTACACGCGGTCGAAGCCGGCGAGCTCCTCGCCGGTCACCAGGTCGGGGTGGCTGATCACCCACTGCAGGTTGACCCTGCCCGGCCGCGGCACGACGTGGTCGAGCCCGCGCAGCACGAGCACCACGTCGTCGAGGTCGCGGGTGTCTCGGTGGCGCAGGTCGCGGGTGTCGATCGTGACGCGCTGGCCGCGTCGCTCGAGCGCCTCGGCCATCGACCGGGCGAAGTAGGTGTCGCCCCAGCGTTGGCCGCGGCGGCCCGAGGGTGCGGCGATGTCGAGAGCCCAGCGCAGCGCCGGCACCCCTTCTCGTACGACGGCCCGCGACGCCCGCACCACGGTGCGGGGAGTCAGGGCGGGGGCGTCGAGGGGTTCGGGGAGCGTGCCCGGGGGCCGGGAGCGGTCCTCCCAGCGCCGGCCGACGACGTCGAAACCCGCCCTCGCCCAGGCGTCCTCGGATCCCGCGGGGGCGAGTCGGCCAGCGATCCTGCAGTGCCCGCACGCCCTCCGAGGTGGTGTCGAGGCGCGGGAGCTGGCCGGCCTTGAGCACCAGGGGCGACTGCGGCACCACCACGGTGGCACCGCCGTGGTGGGCGGCCATCCGTACCCCCAGCTCGACCTCGGGCAGGGCGTCGCCGATCCAGACGTCGTACCCCCGGAGCCGGACCAGCTCGGAGCCGCGGACCGCGACCACCGGCGAGAGCGGGGCAGGGACCTCGCGCGCGGTCAGGGCCTGCGCGTCCCTGACCGGGTGACCGGCGAGGAAGGGCTCGGGATGGGTGCGACCGGGGCCGAACACCGCGCCGGCACTGACCACGAGTCCGGGCCGGTCGACCACCAGGGGCTGGGCGATCGCCACGTCATGGTCAGCGAGAGCGGAGACCAGCCCGTGGAAGGCGTCGCGCGGCGGGTTGGCGGTCGTGCGCGCCAGGACCACCACCTCGCCGGTGGTGTCGGCGATGCCGAGGTTGGTGCAGACCGCCGGCCCGATGCGGGGCTGGACCGCGAGCAGGTGCGCGTTGGGGTAGGTCGCCAGCAGCATCGCCAGCGGCAGCTCCACGTCCCGCGGCAGCCGGCGACCCGACCACGACGAGCTCGACGTCGGCGCTCTCGCGACGGCGCGACAGGGTCCGGGTCACCCAGCGCACGGTGCGGTCGAGGTCGCTCCTGGTGTGCAGCACGATGCTCACCCGCCGCGCCTCGCGCGGCCGGTGCTGCGCCGCCTGCCAGTCGACCAGGTGTCGCTCGAGGACCGTCGCGGTCCAGCGCTGGTCCTCGTCGCCGGCGTCCTGGGACCGGTCGAGCAGGACGCGGCGCACCAGCCGCATCGGGGCCAGGTCCGCGAGCTTGAGCACCAGGTCGAGCGTCTCGGCGCCGCCCAGCGACTCGTCGAAGCCGCCGACCTCGGCCAACAGGTCACGCCGCACGACGAGGGAGGCCAGGTCGACGTGGTCGTGGGCGAGCAGGGCGTCGCGGCCACCCTCGACGGCCCGGAACCACTCACCGTCGGGGAGCTGGACGCGCATGGCGGCGTGGGCCAGCGGCGCGCCCTCGGCCTCGAGGTGCCCGAGCATGACGCGCAGGAAGTCGGGGTGCCAGGTGTGGTCGGCGTCGGCGAAGGCGAGGTAGCTGCCGCGAGCCTTGCCGAGCGCGGCGTTGCGGGCCCGGCCGCGGCCGCCACGCGGCACCGTGACGGGGACGACGCGTGGCTCGTAGGCCGCCACACCGGCCAGCACGGCGGCGGTGTCGTCGGCCGAACCGTCGTCGACGACGACGAGCTCCCAGCCGTCGTAGGTCTGCGCCTGGACGGCGTCGACCACCGCTCGCAGCCGGGGCCCGTCGTCGCGCACCACCAGGACCACCGTGACCAGCGGCTCGGGACCGGCCGGCGGGAGCGATGGCGGGTCGGCCTCGGCCTCGGGTGGGGTTCGGGTACGGCGCTGGGCGAGCCGCGCCGTGCTGCCCTCCTGCCGCCGCTCGGCCGCCTCGAGGGCGGCGCCGCGCAACCGCCCCCAGGTGACCTCGGGCACGCCGTCCGGCACCGGGACGGCGGTGTCCTCACGGGCCTGCGACACCCACCACGCCAGCGGGCCGTGGGGATGCCGGCTTGCGGCGGGGTGCTCGGCCACGATCCGGGCGACGTCGACCAGTGGGTGCGGCGACGCGGTGGCGCGTGCCTGCGGGTCGGCGAGGTACTCGACCAGGGACCGCTTGCACCACGAGTCCTCGAAGAGCGGGTGCGGCGAGCAGTCGGTGTCGTCGTCGAGGTAGCGGTCGGCGGCGTCGGCGTCGGACGGCGAACGCCGTACCGAGCTGGGCCCCGACCCAGTCGCGGTCGAGCAGCCCCGACGCCAGGACCTCCTGGGGACCCGGCTGTCGGGCCGGCTGGCGGGTCGGCTCAGGGGACACGGCGGTACTCCACCTGTCGGCGCAGCGGGACCAACGCGGGTGGCGTGGGGCGCAGCGCCTCGGTCGGTCGTGGCGGGTAGAACACGGAAGTCTCGTGCAGGAACTCGCGCACGCCGGCGAACGCCTCGGGCAGCTGCTGCTCGCAGTAGGTGAGGAGCTTGTCGGCGCCGAGGCCGTAGGGGTCGAAGCGCAAGGTGTCGAGCTTGACGTAGGGGAGCCGGCCGCGGTCGAGCGCGCGGTCGGCGAGCGCGGCGGACGGGTTCCACGGCTCGCGCGCCCGCACGCGCAGCTTCTCGAGACCCTCGCGGCTGCGGGTGATGCCGGGTCGGTGAGCGGCCCACCACCGCACGCGGCGCCGCGCCAGCCGCTTGTCGGCGTCGGTCTCCTGGAAGTACGAGCCCGACCGGAATCCGGCGCCGTGCAGGCCGCCGCTGAGACCGACCTCGTGCTTCATGATCACCTGGCGTCGCGTCGACAGCGGGTCGAGGCCGGTCCAGAACCGCCGGAACGTCGTCGAGCCGACCACCCAGGGCCGGAAGGCCACGAAGAAGCTCTGCACGTGCGTGGCGACCCGCTCGGTGCGGGTCAGCCCCCAGAAGTCGACGGGCTCGCGGTCCATCGCATCGAAGATGACGGTGTACGGCGTGACCGGGACGTAGGTGTCGTTGCAGATGACCACCTCGTCGTAGGACTCCAGGTCGCCGGCCCGGTGCAGCCCGACCTGGTAGCTGGTGAAGTCGTAGCCGTAGTTGGGCCGCTCGACCAGCTCGGAGCGCTCGCCGAGCCAGGCCCGCGACTCGTCGGTGAGGTCGGCCGTCGACACCACGACGAGGCGGTCGACGGCGGCGGCGACCGACTCGACCTGTCGCCGGACATGGGGGCCGACGCCGCCCCGGTGGTCGTAGTGGGCCATCACGGCCAGGCGTCGGCTCACTCGCGTGAGGTTACCGAACTGACGGACCGTTGGCCGAGGAGGTTGCGCAGCAACCGTCTCGAGACCAGGGTGCCCGCGGCTGGTTCGTGACGGGACTCGCCCCTCGACCGACAAGGCCGTTCACACGGATGTAACACACGGGGACGGTTCTTTTCCTGACCGAAACGTGTCGCGGCGGCGGGCGTTACCTCGCCTCGACCAGGCTCTGCGCAACAGGGGCGGTCCCGGCGCGACAGCGTCGTCGGGCGGGTGCCGACCCGGATTCCGTGCAGTTCCCCGATCCCTTATTGGGAGGTTCCATGGACGGCTACTACGCCTTCATGCTGGTGGCATCCTCGCTCGTCCTGATGATGACCACCCCCGCGCTGGCGCTCTTCTACGGTGGTATGAGCCGTTCGAAGTCCGTGCTCAACATGATGATGATGTCCTACGGCGCGTTGGCCGTCGTCGGCATCGTCTACGTGTTGTGGGGCTGGTCGATGTCGTTCGCCGGCGACGACGTGGCGACCCTGTTCGCCAACCCGTTCGACGCGTTCGGGCTCGAGGGCGTCGGCTACGACAGCTACGTGTTCGTCGCGTTCCAGATGACCTTCGCGGTCATCACCGCGGCACTGATCAGCGGCGCGATCGCCGACCGGGTGAAGTTCTCGGCCTGGATGGTGTTCGTCCCGATCTGGATCACGCTCTCCTACTTCCCGCTGGCCCACATGGTGTGGGGCGGCGGCTTCCTCTCCGGTCTCAACCCGGACGGCCTGTCGGCGATGCTCTTCGGCGTCACCGACGGCGTCGCCAACGTCTTCCCGCAGGACTACGCCGGCGGCACGGTCGTCCACATCAACGCCGGCATGGCGGGCCTGGTGCTCGCGCTGGTGATCGGCAAGCGCCTCGGCTTCGGCAAGGAGGCCCACAAGCCGCACAACCTCACCCTGACCATGATCGGCGCCGGACTGCTGTGGTTCGGCTGGTTCGGGTTCAACGTGGGCTCGATCGTCTTCGTCAACGGCGACGGGGGTGAGCTCGACACCGCCCAGTTCATGTCGGAGACCGGTGTCACCTGGATCAACACCACGCTCGCCACCTGCGCGGCGATGCTGGCCTGGATCGCGGTCGAGCGGTTCCGCGACGGCAAGGCCACCTCGCTCGGCGCCGCGTCCGGCGTCGTCGCCGGTCTGGTCGCGATCACCCCGTCGTGCGGAGCCGTCAACATCTACGGCGCGATGATCATCGGCGCGGTTGCCGGTGCCCTGTGTGCCTACGCGGTGGGCCTGAAGTGGCGCTTCGGGTACGACGACTCGCTCGACGTGGTCGGCGTGCACCTGGTCGGCGGTCTGGTCGGCACGATCCTGATCGGGTTCCTGTCGACAGCGGCGGCTCCCGGCGCCATCGACGGCCTGTTCTACGGCGGTGGCATCAAGCCACTGGTCATCCAGACCCTCACCGCGCTCTTCGCGGTCCTGTGGTCCGGCGTCTTCACCCTCGTCATCGCTCTCGCCATCAAGTACACGATCGGCTGGCGCATCAACGAGGACGAGGAGCAGGAGGGCGTCGACTACTCCGAGCACGGTGAGTCGGCGTACGAGATCGGCGGGCCGGGCAGCGTCCGGCTCTCACCGTCCAGCGGTGTGCTGGGCACGACGAAGACCTCGGTTCCGGAAGGGGCGAACGCATGAAGCTCATCACCGCGGTGATCAAGCCGCACAAGTGGGAGGACGTCCGCGAGGCCCTGGAGACCTTCGGCGTGACCGGCATGACGGTCAGTGAGGTCAGCGGCTACGGCCGCCAGAAGGGCCACACCGAGGTCTACCGCGGCGCCGAGTACGACATCGCGCTGGTGCCCAAGATCCGGATCGAGATCGTCATCGACGACGCCGATGCCGAGGACGTCGTGGGCATCATCGTGAAGACGGCGCAGACCGGCCGGATCGGTGACGGCAAGGTCTGGGTCAGTCCGGTCGACACGATCGTCCGGGTCCGCACGGGTGACCGCGACCAAGCCGCGATCTAGACCTCAGGGCGTGGCGCTCACTAGAGCGCCAGGCCCGCACGAAGGCCGCCGACGCCAGGTGCGCGGCGGCCTTCGTCGCGGCCGGGCTGCCCGAACAGGGCGTCGCGCTCGTGGCGGTCGGCGGGTACGGACGGTCCGAGCTCGCGCCGTACTCCGACCTCGATGTCGTGCTGGTGGGCGACGACGGCGTCGACCTGGGGCCGGGCGCCGAGCAGGTCTGGTACCCGCTGTGGGACTCGGGGACCAAGCTCGACCACTCGGTGCGCACCGCGGGTGGGATGCTCGACGCCGCGGCGGCCGACCTCCGCGTCGCCCTCGGGCTGCTCGACCTCCGGCACCTCGCCGGCGACTCGAACCTGACCCTGCGGCTGCGCAGCCACGTGCTCACCCACTGGCGGCGGACCGCCAAGGACCGGCTGCCCGAGCTGCGCCGTCTCGTCGACTCGCGGCACCAGCTGATGGGCGAGCTGGCGCACGTCTCGGTACCCGACCTCAAGGAGGCCGAGGGCGGGCTGCGCGACGCCACCGTCCTCAAGGCACTGGTCGCCACCTGGCTGGTCGACGTCCCGCACGTCGACCTGGAGCGGTCGCGGCTGGCCCTGCTCGACGCCCGCGACGTGCTTCACGAGGTGGCGGGCCGGGCCACCGACCGGGTCGGGCCCGACGTCTGGGCCGAGCTGGCGCCAGGCCTCGGCCTGGCCGACGCCGGGGCGGTCCAGAAGCACCTGCGCGAGCTGGGGCGCCGGATCGCGCACCTGTCGCGGCTGACGTGGCGGCGTACCGATGCGGTGCTGTCGCGACCCGTGTCTGGCGGCTCGGCGCGCAGGCCCCAGCTCGAAGCACTGGCGCCAGGAGTCGCGCTGTCGGCCGGTGAGGTCGTGCTCGCCGCCGACGCCGACCCGGCGAGCGACTCCGTTGCTCCTGCTGCGGGCGGCCGCCCACGCCGCCGAGCTCGACGTCGAGCTGTCACCCGCGAGCGCCGCCCGGCTGGTCCGCGAGTGTCCCGACCTGCCGGAGCCGTGGCCGGACGCCGCACGGCAGCTGTTCGTGCGCGTGCTCGCGTCCGGGCCGGGCCTGCGAGCCGTCTGGGACACCCTGGAGGAGACCGGCGCGCTCGACCGGGTGCTGCCCGAGTGGGAGCGCATCCGGATGCTGCCGCACGCGTCGGTGATCCACCGCTTCACCGTCGACCGCCACCTGGTGGAGACGTGCATCGAGGCCTCGACGCTGATCCGGCACGTGGGCCGGCCCGACGTGCTCATGGTGGCGGCGCTGCTGCACGACATCGGCAAGGGCGAGCTCACCGAGCACAGCGTGGCCGGGGAGCCGATCGCCCGGGCGATCGCGCGACGCATCGGCTTCGACGAGCGGTCGGTCGACCTGGTCGGCACCCTGGTCCGCTGGCACCTGCTGCTCGCCGAGACGGCGAGCGCGCGCGATCCCGACGACCCCGAGACCGTACGCCGGGTCACGGAGCGGGTCGCCGACCTCGAGGCCCTCAACCTGCTGCGCGCCCTCACCGAGGCCGACGCCCGGGCCACCGCCCCGAAGGCGTGGTCGACGTGGCGGGCCAGCCTCATCGACGTCGTGGGCCGGCGCGCGGCCGAAGCGCTCGGCGGCGAGGCCGCGCCGACGGACGAACGCCTGCCGTGGGCCGAGGTCGAGGTACCGAAGGCCGTGCGCAAGGGCGCATCGTGGATCGACGTCGAGCTCATGGAGGACGGCGCACGGGTGACCGTGCTCTCTCCCGACCGTCTCGGGCTGCTGGCCGACGTGGCCGCTCTGTTCGCCACGCAGCGGGCCTCGGTGCGGGCCGCCCGGGCGTGGACCCAGGGCGACACGGCCGTCTCCGTGTGGGACATCGGCGACTCGCACCTCGACCCCGCCGTCCTGCGCCAGCGGTTCGAGGCGATCGCGACCGGTCGCCTGGACCCGTCGGCCCGGCTCCGCCGCTCCCTCGGCGAGGGTCTCGCGCCGACGGTCGTCGTACGGTCGGACGCCTCCGCGCGGGCCACGGTGCTGGAGGTCCGCGCGGCCGACCGCACCGGCGTGCTCTACCTCGTCTGCTCCGCGCTGGCCGCCCACGGACTGTCGGTCCGGTCAGCACACGTCGACACCCTCGGCCCCCAGGCCGTCGACGTGTTCTACGTGCAGGAGGAGGGCGCCGGCATCCTCAGCGACCACCGCGCCTCCCAGGCCGCCCACGCCGTCCGCGAGGCCCTCACGCCCAGTTGACCACTGAGGTCCGAGCGCGTCCCTTGCTCTGCACGGGGGAGCGGAGGCGAGCGCTAGCGAGCCAAGCGGAGGAGGAAGAGCAAGGGTGATAGCGCTCGGACAGCCGAGCGGAGCGAGGCAATCAGGTCAGGTCGTGCTCGTGGGCGAAGACGACGATCTGGACGCGGTCGCGCAGGCCCAGCTTGCGGAGGATGGCGCCGACGTGGGTCTTCACGGTCGACTCGGAGAGGAACACCAGGGCAGCCACCTCGGTGTTGGAGAGGCCGCGTGCCACGGCGGCGAAGACCTCGCGCTCCTTGTCGGTGAGGGTCAGGTACGACGGCGGGGCCGGCCGCGGGGAGGCGAACCGCCCCTCCAGCAGGGTCGAGAGCTCCCTCGGCGCGAGCACCGCGTTGCCGGCGTGCACCGTGCGGACGGCGTCGCGCAGCATGGCCGGGGTGGTGTCCTTGAGCAGGAAGCCGCTGGCGCCGTGGCGGATGGCCGTCGCCGCGCGGTCGTCGAGGTCGAAGGTCGTCAGCACCACGACGCGCACCGTCGTACCGTCCGCCCCGCGACGGGCCACCCGCTCCGGCGAGAAGATCTGCCGGGTCGCCTCGACGCCGTCCATCTCCGGCATCCGGATGTCCATCAGCACCACGTCGGGCGCCAGGTCGTCGACCATCCGCACGGCCTCGACGCCGTCTGCGGCCGTGCCGACGACCTCCATGCCGTCCTGGGCATCGACGATCACGCGCACGCCTTCGCGGAACAGGTCCTGGTCGTCGACCAGGAGCACGCGGATCGTCACCGGACCGCCTGACGGCTGGTGACGGGCAACCATGCCGAGACCGTGAACGTCGGCGCACCGCCGTCCGCGTCCTCGCGCAGACGCACGTCGAGCCGGCCACCGGCAGCAGCCAGACGCTGGCGCATGCCGTCGAGGCCACGCCCCGCGACGGCGATCGGCACCGTCTCGTCGCCGGCCGCCGGGGCGCCGACGACGTTGCGCACCTCGACGAGCAGCTCGCCGGCGAAGGCCCCGTCGGGCCAGTGCAGCTCGACGAACGCCGGCTCTTCGCGGTCGCCGTGCTTGACGGCGTTCGTGAGCATCTCCTGCAGCACGCGGTAGACGACCACCTCGACGTCGGGCGGCAGCGGCTGCGGAGTCCCCAGCTCACGCAGCACCACCTCGTGCCCGCTCGAGCGGACGCCCGCCACCAGCGTCTCCAGCGCCCTCGGCGCCTGGGGCGGGTGCACGCCGGGCGCCAGGACCTGGCGGACGTCCTGCAGAGACGCGCGCGCCGAGTCGGCGATGTTGGCCATCGTCTGCCGGAGGCGGTCGGTGTCGTCGGCGAGGTACTGCGCCGACTCGGCCTGGGCGAGGATCACCGCGAGCGAGTGACCGACGACGTCGTGCACGTCACGGGCGAGCCGGCCCTGCTCCTCGCGCAGCCGGGCGATCTCGCGGGCCTGGTCGGTCTCGCGCACCGCCTGCGCGGCCTGCTCCTCGGCCACCACCTGGGAGGCGCGCGAGTCACGGGCCCGTGCCGCGAACCGCAAGGCCAGGCCGGCCAGCCAGGGCAGGCCGAGGAAGGCGAGAGCGACGACGGCGACTCCCGCCAGCCAGGTGTCGCCGATCGCGTAGAAGGTCTCGAAGAGCGTGGGACGGGCGCGTACGAGCGAGCGGCCGCCGAAGTCGAAGTACGTCAGCGCGAACAGGGCGATGGCGGTGCCCGCCGGGATGGACAGGCCACCGGCGACGACGGTCGCCACCGACCCCCAGCGGGCCGTCCCGAACGCCACGGCGACCAGGGCCAGCTCGACGAACATCATCTGCGTCTCGCTGAACAGCTGCCAGGCGCCGATCGCCCACACCAGCGCGAGGGCCAGGGCCGGCCGGCGGCGGGACAGCGACGTGGCGGCCGCGACGGCCACGGCCAGCACCGCCATCTGTCCGCGGCTGCCGGTGCCGACCTGGGCGGACATCGCCTCGGCCAGACCGAAGGCGAGCACGCCGACCCCGGCCGCGACGTCGGGCGTCCAGTCGCGCACCTTGTCGTCTCACCTTGTCGTCCTGCCCGGCCACGCCCGCAATGGAACCACCCTGAGCACCGCCGAGGCAGACCTGCCGTCACGTGAGGCAGTCCTGCACCAGCAGGTCCAGGAGCGCGGCGTAGGAGAGCCCGTCGGCGGCGAACATCTTCGGCACCTGCGAGGCCTCGGTGAAGCCAGGCATGGTGTTGACCTCGTTGAGGACCGGGCCACCACCTCCCTCGGGCAGGAAGAAGTCGACTCTCGCGACCCCCGCGCAGCCGAGCGCGTCGAACATGGCAACGGCGGCGTCCTCCAAGGCCTTGCGGTCGGTCTCGGCGAGCGGTGCCGGGACGACGAACCGCGCGCGGCCGCCGTACTTCTCCTCATACCCGAACACGCCGTCGACGACGATCTCGAGCGCGGGCGAGACCACGCGGGTGCCGTCGGGCCGGCCCAGCACGGCGACGTCCACCTCGCGCCCTCGGACCACGTCCTCGACGAGAACGCGGTCGCCGAGCGCGAACGCCGCCGCCAGTGCGCGCGCGAGGTCCCCGGCACGCCCGACCAGGGTCACGCCCTGGCTCGAGCCGGCGGCGACCGGCTTGACGACGACCGGGTGAAGCCAGTCGTACGACGGCGCGGTCGCCGGCGTCAGCAGGAGTCCGGGCGCGGTGGCGACGCCCACGGCTCCCGCGACGAGCTTGGTGGCCCACTTGTCCATCGCCAGCGCTCCGGCCCGCACGCCCGAGCCGACATAGGGGACGCCGGCCAGGTCGCACAGCGCGGCCAGGGTGCCGTCCTCGCCGTGCGGCCCGTGCAGCACTGGCAGCGACCAGGTCGCAGCCCTGGAGCACGCGCACGGCGTCGGCGAGACCCCCGTTGACGGTCGCGCCGGGCCAGGCGCCGTCGGGCGCGATGGTCAGCCGCACCACGTCGTACGCCGCCGGGTCGAGCGCCGCGGCGACCGAGGCGGCCGACGCCAGGGAGACCTCGTGCTCGCAGTTCTGGCCGCCACCGACCACCGCGACCCGCGTCCGCGTCACGACCGGATCTCCCGCCGGACCCGGGCGCCGATGCCGGTGACGATCTCGTGCTCGATGGTGCCTGCCCACGCCGCCCACTCGGCGGCGGTCGGCTCGCCGGCGTGGCCCGGTCCGAAGAGGGTGGCAACCTCGCCGAGGTCGGCCGTGTCGTCGCCGAGGTCGACCACGACCTGGTCCATCGAGACCCGGCCCACCAGCGGCCGACGCCGGCCGCGCAGCAGCACCTCGGCCCGGTCGGACGTCACCCGTGGCACGCCGTCGGCGTAGCCGAGGGGGAGCAGAGCCAGCGTGGTCGCGCGTGCTGCCCGCCACGAGCCGCCGTAGCCGACGGGCGTCCCGGCGGCGACCCGGCGTACTCCGACGACGGGTGCGGTGAGGGTGAGGGCGGGGGAGAGGCGGGTGGTGCCCGACGGGTCGATGCCGACCAGGCCGGCGCCGACCCGGCTCAGCGTGTGCAGCGACGCGTGGTCGGTCAGCGTGGCGGAGGTCGCGGCGAGATGCCGCAGCGGTGGCCGGAGCCCGGCTGCCCGGGCTGTCGCGAGCCCCCATGCGAAGCGAGCCCGGCCCCCGGCGTTGGCCGGGTCGTCCGGCGTGTCCGCGTTGCCCAGGTGACCCATCAGGCCGACCACCCGGACGGCGCCGGACCGCTCGGCGTCGCGGGCGAGGCGGCACAGTCGTCTCCACTCCGAGGGGGCGGCCCCGTCGCGGGCCATCCCGGCGTCGAGGTGCAGGTGCACCCGAAGCGCGACGCCCGCCGCGAGGCCGGCCCCCGTGACCGCCCGCAGGTGGGCCTCGCTCGGCACCGCCACGTCGACGTCCTGGCGCCGCGCCTCGTGGAAGTCGGCTCCGGCGGCGTTGAGCCAGCTCAGCACGGGGGCCCGCAGGCCCGCCTCGCGCAGCGCGAAGGCCTCGTCCAGGCTCGTCACGCCCAGCCACGAGGCCCCGTGCGCCAGCGCGGTGCGCGCCACGTCGACCGCGCCGTGGCCGAACCCGTCAGCCTTGACGACTGCCATCAGCGCGCCGGAGGTGCGGGACGAGAAGAGCCGGGTGTTGGCGGCGATCGCCGAGAGGTCGACCTCCACGGTGGCGCAGGCGGGGACCCGCGTGGCGACAGTCGTCACGCTGCGACCGTCCGCTCGACGGGCCCGTAGAGGGCGGCTGGGGCGCCGGTGGCCAGCGCCCAGTAGCGGTCGCCGTACGACCAGTGCCACCACTCCGTCGGGTAGTTGACCAGGCCGGCACCGCCCAGCACGCGGGCCAGCAGCTCCCGGTGGGCTCGGGCGTCGGCGCCGATGCCGAGCGCCGCGAAGTAGCAGCGGCCGTCGCTCTGCTCGGGGGTGGCGTCGATCGGGGTGCCGAGGTCGAGCTCCTCCCCGCACACGTCGACGAGGGTGAGGTCCACGGCCGCCCCGGCGACGTGCGGCGCGACCTCCAGCGGGGAGACGAAGCGGCTCGTCAGACGCCGCAGCTCGGCGTCGGGCAGGTGGCCGTGGACGGCGCGCACCTCGGCCGAGTACGCCGCGACGAGGGCCTGCTGGTCCGCCGGCGAGCGGTGCCCCTCGACGACCCGTAGCCGGATGCCCGGCGGCAGGGTGGCGTCGGCTCGGTCGAGCCTGCGGGCCACGGACGCGCGGACCAGCTGGCCGCTGGGCGCCAGGTGTCGGGGGAGCAGGACGAGGGGCTCGCGGTTGTCGCGGACGGGCACCGCGGTGACCCGAGGGTCGGAGAGCAGGATGGTCATGGCGGAGGACGGTAGGGAGGTGTGGACCGAGGCGTCTGTCACGTGGGGGACGATAGGAACGCAACGGTGTCCGGCGGATCCGCCTGGAGTGCCGGTCAGCGGGCCTCAGGTGCCGAACGTCCGGTGGTCGAGGAGGTCGCGCAGCGACCGTCACGACACCCGGCGAGGTGACCGCGGACCAGTCACCAGGTTTCGTGACGGGCCTGACGGCCCTCCTCAACCAACGAAGGGGTCAACCAGCGGGGTGGGCCTGACGGCCGGAATGGCTCCGCTCAAGGGCCGATGACCTAATCTTGGAAGGTCGCCTGCCCGACAGCGACCCGATGACCCGACGGTCACCCGACCTCCCTCGAAGGACCACAGCTTTGTTCGCCACGCTCTCCGACCGCCTCGCCGACGCGTTCAAGAACCTGCGCGGTAAGGGCCGGCTCTCCGAGGCCGACATCGACGCCACCGCCCGCGAGATCCGGATCGCCCTGCTCGAGGCCGACGTCGCCCTCCCGGTGGTCAAGGAGTTCGTGGCCGCGGTCAAGGAGCGGGCGCGCGGGGAAGAGGTCAGCCAGGCGCTGAACCCCGCCCAGCAGGTCGTCAAGATCGTCAACGACGAGCTCGTCGAGATCCTCGGCGGCGAGACCCGGCGGCTCCGGTTCGCCAAGTCCGGCCCGACCGTCATCATGCTCGCGGGCCTCCAGGGCGCGGGCAAGACGACCCTGGCCGCCAAGCTCGCGCTCTGGCTCAAGGAACAAGGCCGCACGCCTCTGCTGGTGGCCGCCGACCTCCAGCGGCCCAACGCGGTCAACCAGCTGCAGGTCAACGGCGAGCGGGCCGGCGTACCCGTCTTCGCGCCGTCGCCGGGCAACGGCGTCGGCGACCCGGTCGAGGTCGCCCGCGAGTCGGTCGAGGAGGCGAAGCGCAAGCTCTACGACGTGGTCATCGTCGACACGGCGGGACGGCTCGGCGTCGACACCGAGATGATGGCCCAGGCGGCCGCGATCCGCGACGCCGTGCAGCCCGACGAGATCCTCTTCGTCGTCGACGCGATGATCGGCCAGGACGCCGTCACCACGGCGCAGGCCTTCCTCGACGGCGTCGGCTACGACGGCGTGGTCCTCACCAAGCTCGACGGCGACGCCCGCGGCGGTGCCGCCCTGTCCATCGCATCGATCACCGGCAAGCCGGTCATGTTCGCCTCCGCCGGCGAGAAGATGACCGACTTCGACCTGTTCCACCCCGACCGGATGGCCTCGCGCATCCTCGACATGGGCGACGTGCTCACCCTGATCGAGCAGGCCGAGAAGACCTTCGACCAGGACCAGGCCCTCAAGGCCGCCGAGAAGCTCAGCGGCAGGGGCGGGGAGTTCACCCTCGACGACTTCCTCGAGCAGATGCTGCAGGTCCGCAAGCTCGGCTCGATGCAGAAGATCATGGGGATGCTCCCCGGGATGGGCCAGTTCCGCGAGCAGCTGGAGAACTTCGACGAGCGCGAGATCGACCGCATCCAGGCGATCATCCAGTCGATGACGCCGGACGAGCGGGCCAACCCCAAGATGATCGACGGCTCGCGTCGCGCCCGTATCGCCCGTGGTTCCGGCCGGCAGGTCTCCGACGTCAACGGCCTCGTCGACCGGTTCTTCGAGGCCCGCAAGATGATGATGCAGTTCGCCAGCGGGAAGATGCCCGGCACACCCGGCATGGAGGGCCTGCCCGGTTTCGCCGCGGCCGCCGGTCGGCGCAAGCAGGTCAAGAAGAAGCCCGCCAAGGGACGCCGGGTCTCCGGCAACCCCGCGAAGGCGGCGGCCGAGGCGGCGGCCAGGCAGGACAAGGAGTCCCAGGGACCTGGCGGCGCCGCGGGCGCCAATCCCTTCGGCAACCCTGAGGGCGAGGAGATCGACTACGAGAAGGCAGCCTCGGCGCTCGACCTGCCCAAGGACTTCAGCAAGTACCTCAAGTGAGAGCGCTCGTCGTCGACGCCGCCAACGTGGTGGGCTCCCGCCCCGACGGGTGGTGGAAGGACCGCGCGGCCGCGACCCGCCGGCTCCACGAACGTCTCCTGGTCGCCGACCTGTCTCATGACCAGGTGGTGCTCGTCCTGGAGGGTCAGGCCAGAGGCGCCGCCCGGCGAGGCACCGACGGGCATGTCCGCGTCACCCACGCCTCGGGCGCCGGCGACGACACGATCGTGGCCGAGGCGACCGCCCTGCGCGCGGCCGGGCACGACGTCACCGCCGTGACCGCCGACCGGATGCTCAAGGCGCGTCTCGAGGGGCTGGGTGCCCAGGTCGTCGGGCCGAGCTGGTTGCTGGACCAGCTGGACGTCGTCAGCTGACGCGAGCTGTCCGCCGTCGGGTCGAGGCCGTCCGCGCTGCCACCGGGTCTCGAGACGGGTCGACGACATCCCGCTCGCGAGCAGGGTGTGCGTCGACCCTCCTCAACCGTCGCGCCTGATCCTCGACCTCGCAGGCTAGCGGCCGATGAGCTCCTTGGCGTGGGCCTCGTTCTCCTGGCGGTGGAGCGCGCGGACGGCGTTGAAGGTCCACACCTTGTTGAGCACGAACGAGATGGGCGTGACCAGCCCGATCACGATCAGCTGGGCCCAGTAGAGGCGGGTGCGGAACCCGGTGGAGTCGTCGAGGACCGACGCGGGCAGCGCGACCGGTGAGCCAGGGTGCATGAGCGCGGTCAGCACCAGCAGGCCGATGGCCTGACCCAGGGCGCCGACGGCCAGGAAGGGCCAGTACTCCTTGCCCCACGACGCATGCCCGGCCGTCTTGAACGTCCAGCTGCGGTTGAGCTGGAAGTTCCAGAGGTTGGCGACGAGGAACGCGAGGGTCGAGTAGCCGTGGTACCACCGGATGTTGAAGTCGCTGAACGGCAGTCCGACGATGGCCTGCTCGTGGGCGGGGCCGAGCTTGTTGGCCACGATCAGCACGAGCATGTTGACCACGACGCCTGACAGGCCGACGACGACGAAGCGTGCGAGCAGGGCGAAGTTGCGCCGGTGCCTGACCAGCACCAGATCGCCCAGCTGTCGGCGCAGACCGCTCACCCCCCGAGGCTAGCCGGGCGCGGGGACGACCGGACGAGATACGTTCAGGAACGTGGCGTCCACCCTGCGTTTCCGCGGCCCGGTGCTCCCTGACGGAGAGGTTCGCGACCTCTACGTCGTCGGCGGGCGGATCACCCTCGAGCCCCAGGCAGGGGCCGAGACCACGGCCGAGGGGTGGGTCGTCCCCGGGCTCGTCGACGCCCACTGCCACATCGGTCTCGACGACCACGGCGCCGTACCCGACGAGGAGGCCGAGGCGCAGGCGCTGGAGGACCGCGACGCCGGGGCGCTGCTGATCCGCGACGCGGGGTCGCCGGCCGACACGCGGTGGATCCAGGACCGCGACGACCTGCCGCGCCTGATCCGCTGCGGCCGCCACCTGGCCCGCACGAAGCGCTACATCCGCAACTACGCCGACGAGGTCGAGCCCGACGAGCTGGCGGCCGCGGCGACGCGCGAAGCCGCGGCGGGCGACGGCTGGGTCAAGCTCGTGGGCGACTGGATCTCCCGCGAGGAGGGCGACCTCGCCCCGTCGTTCCCGCCCGAGACGTTCGCCCGAGCCATCGCGGCTGCCCACGCGCAGGGTGCCAGGGTCACCGCCCACTGCTTCGGCGCCTCGGTGCTGCCTGGCCTCATCGAGGCCGGCATCGACTGCATCGAGCACGGCACCGGCCTCGACGAGGGGCTGATCGACGCCATGGTCGCCCGGGGCACGGCACTGGTGCCGACGGTGATGCAGCTGGACAAGTTCCCCGAGTACGCCGAGTCGGGCGGCGCGAGGTTCCCGGCGTACGCCGCGACCATGACAGATCTCTTCACGCGGCGCCGGGCGACGATCATGGCTGCCTACGACGCCGGCGTGGCGTTGTACGCCGGCTCCGACGGTGGCGGTGTGAGCCGCCACGGCAACCTCGCCGGCGAGGTGGTCGCGATGGCGGAGCTGGGCATGCCGGCCGACTACGCCCTGGGCGCCGCGTCCTGGCGGGCCCGCGAGTGGCTCGGCTGGAACCCCACCCTCGACGAGGGAGCACCGGCCGACTTCGTCGTCTACGACCGCGACCCCCGCGCCGACCTGACGGTGCTCCACACCCCCGCACGCGTGGTTCTTCGCGGTGTCGTCGTTGCCTGACGGTTTCGCCTTCCGGTCGCCGAAGTCACGCAGCCACAGTCATCGACGTCGGTCGGTGCTTGACCCGTGCCGCAGACGGCAGCACAGTCGTGAACCGTGACGGACCTCGGTGACCGCACGCTGACGGCCGACCAGGCCGCGCGCCTCGTCCGCGCGGGCAATCGGGTGTTCGTCGGCACCGCGTGCGCGACCCCCCGCCAGCTGGTCGCGGCCCTGGAGGGCCTGCCCGACCCGCCGGCCGACGTCACGCTGGTGCACGGCCTGACAGACCGGGTGGGCCGGACGGACGCCGAGGGCAAGGCTCACACGGCGTACCGGCACCGCGTCTTCTACGTGGGGAGTGACGTCCGCGACCTGTTGCCGACCGGTCTGATCGAGTACGTCCCGATGTCGCTGGCCGACGTCCCGGCGATGTTCACCGACGGGCACCTGCCCTTGGACGTGGCCCTGGTGCAGGTGGCCCCGCCGGACGACGACGGCATGTGCAGCCTCGGGGTGTCGGTGGACATCACCCGGGCCGCGGTACTGGCGGCGACGACGGTCATCGCCGAGGTCAACCCGGCGATGCCGCGGACGCGCGGGGACAGCCTCATCCCCGCCGACCGCATCGACCACGCCGTGTGGGTCGACACTCCTGTGACCGAGTACCTGCACGAGCCGGCGGAGGGCGTCGGCGAGCAGATCGCGCGCTACGTCGCCCGCCTCGTCGACCACCGGTCCACCCTGCAGATCGGCCTGGGCCGGGTGCCCAACCAGATGCTGCAGCACCTGAGCAACCGGCGCGACCTGTCGGTGCACTCCGAGGTGATCACCGAGCCGGTCGCCGAGCTGGTCGAGAAGGGCGTGATCACCGGCTCGGTCGTGGGCAGCTGGGCGATGGGCACCCGGCGGCTCTACGACCTGCTCGACTCCGACGACCGGTTCTCCCTGCACTCCATCGAGCACCTCTGCGACCCGGCCGAGATCTCCCGCCACGAGCGGATGGTCTCGGTCACCCAGGCGTTCTCGATGGACCTGTCGGGGCAGGTGTGCACGGAACGGCTCGACGGCCAGCTCTACGGCGGGTTGTCGACCGGACCGGACTTCCATCGCGGCACCCTGCGCGCGGCCCACGGGACGCCCGTGATCTGCCTCGCGTCCCGGACCCCTGCGGGGCAGCAGGCCATCCGCGTCGCACTGGGGCCCGACGAACCCGTCGCGCTGGCCCGCCCGCTGGTGCGCTGGGTGGTCACCGAGTACGGCACCGCCTACCTGTTCGGCAAGTCGCTGGCCGAGCGAGCCCTCGCCCTGATCGCGATCGCCCACCCCGACGACCGGCCCGGCCTGCTGGCGGCGGCACAGGAGCGCGGCATCGTCGCCGCCGGCCAGCGGCTGCGCAGCCAGACGGCGTACCCCGTCGACGAGGAGCGCGAGCTGTCGCTGCGCGACGGCCGCGGGGTGCTGCTCCGGCCGACGCGGGCCGTCGATCGTCGTGCCCTGCAGGAGCTGTTCCACCGGATGCCCGAGAAGGACGTTCAGACGCGGTTCTTCCAGAAGCTGAGCTCGTTGACCGACGACGCGGCCGACCACCTGTGCAACGTCGACTACGCGGACGAGATGGCCTTCGCAGCCGTCGTCGGACCACCCGAGAACGAGCGGATCGTGGCCACCAGCAGCTACTACGTCGACCCCCGCGAGCGGCTCGCCGAGGTCGCCTACATGGTCGAGCCGGAGTGGCAGGGCCAGGGACTGGCCTCGGCGTTGCACGACCGCACCGTCGAGTACGCCCGTGGCGCACGACGTGCGAGGGCTCACGGCCGACGTGCTGATGAGCAACCTCGGGATGATGAGGGTGTTCCGCCGGAGGCAGGGCCACGACCTGCGCACCGACCTCGAGGACGGCGTCTACGAGGTGCGGATGATGTTCACCGAGCCGCCACCCGAACAATGACCGGAGAGCTGCGGGGCTCGCTCTTCGACGGTCTCGACGAGACCGCGCGTGAGGCCTTGCGCGCGAAGCTGCGCTCCGTCGAGCTCGTCGCCGGGGAGGTGCTGTGCCACGCGGGCGATCTCAGCGACAGCCTGTACGTCGTCGAGCGCGGCGTCCTGCGCGTGCTGGACGGCGAACGAGGAGCTTCGTTGGGTCGCCAGCGTGCGGGCGATGTCGTGGGTGAGATCGCGCTCCTGACTCGCAGGCCGCGTTCGGCCACCCTGGTAGCCGAGATGCCGAGCGTGGTCTCCGAGCTCTCGCGCGACGACTTCCTGGCCGCCGCGTCCCGCCACCCGGTGCTGCTGGTCAACCTGGCCGCCATGGTCAGCCGACGGCTGGTGTCCCGCACGGTCGCCAGACCGTTGGGCCGGGTCACCGCTCTGGTGAAGCCTCCCGACGGCTGGGTCGAGGAGCCGGCCGCCACCGCGGTCGCCGAGGCCGCCAGCCCGCGGCCGCTCAAGCTGATCGACGCGACAGGTCCGCTGCCCGACGTGCTCGCGGAGATCTACGGCGCCGGAAGGGCGCCGGTGCTGGTGCGGGTCCAGGCCGACTACCCGCGTCTCACCGAGCTCCTCGCCTACTGCGAACGCCAGGTGGTGGTCGACCACGGCGACGACCCGACCCGCACGGGGCGTCGCTTGGCCAGGGCGTCGATCGGGCTCGCGCTCGGCGCCGGCGGAGCGAAGGGCTGGGCGCACGTCGGCGTGCTGCGGAGCCTGGAACGCGCCGGATATGTCGTCGATGCCGTCGCGGGCAGCAGCATCGGGGCGTGGATCGGGGCCTGGGTGGCGCTCGGCCACGACGCCGAGGGGGTCGAGCGCCTGATGCGCGAGCACCTCGGCGCCGACGCCGTCGAGGTGATCTTCCGGCGGGGTGGGCCGGAGGGCGTCGCCGAGCTCGAGAGAGTGGCCCGCGCGACCGTAGGTGACGCCACGTTCGCCGACCTCGACGTGCCGCTCTCGGTGCTGGCCGCCGACCTCGCCGGGCGGCGTACGGTGGTGATGACGGACGGGCCGGTCGCCGGCGCGCTCGTCGCAGCCATGACGGTTCCCGGTCTGCACGAGCCGGCCAGGCGAGGGGACCAGCGGCTGGTCGACGCGGTGGTGCTCGCGCCCGTGCCGACCGAGGGGCTGACGGGCGTCGACGTGACGATCGCCGTCAACCTCTTGGGCAGCCGCACCCTGCCCGAGTGGCCGGGAGCCGGCGGCCGGGCGCAACTGCCACGCGACCGCGACCCGGTGGTCGAGTCCCTGGAGCTGGCATCCCACGCCGCAGCGGCGCAGCAGACGACGGCGGCCGACGTACCTGTCACTCCCGAGTTCGGCCCCGGTACCTGGCGCGACTTCCACCTCGCCGACCGCTACCTGGCGGCCGGCGAGGAGGCGATGGAAGCCGCTCTGCGCGTCCTGGCGAGCCAGGCACTGCCCGCTCGCTGAGGCGGGCAGGTCACTCGTCGTAGGTGCACGCGAGCGGCAGGTGCGCGCTGGTCTCGCCCCAGTTGGCGACCGCCTCTTCGGAGAGGTTGCACGGGAGCGCTGGGTGATCGAGCGTCGTGTAGTTGTGAGCTTGAGCCGGGCTGCCGACGAGGGCGAACACGGCGACGACGCATGCTGCGAACACGAGCGCAAGGGTGATGAGCTGCTTGGACATGGTGGAACCTCCTGGTGGGCAGGCCGCTGGGCCTACGCGAGATGGGTGTCGCAGGCACTGATCCGCCGGTCCGGCGGGTGCTTGCGGGGAGGACGACACGCGAGGAGCGGTGCCGGTTCCATGGCTCGAGTCAGTCGCCGTACGTGCAGGCCTGCGGCAGGTGGGCGCTGGTCTCGCCCCAGTTGGCGACGGCCTCCTCCGACAGGTGGCACGGTTCGGCCGGGTGGTCCAGGACCGTGTAGCTGCGCGCCGTTCCCGGCGTCCGGTCGGTCGAACGTCTCCTGACCGAACGCCTGGGCGGTGCCGGCGATGGTGGCGGCTGTCGCGACCAGGAAGGCGACGGTGGTGAGCTGCTTGTTCATGAGAGTTCCCCTTCTCGGTGGTGGCCCGGTGGCCGGGCTCGTCATCGAGGCTGGTTCGCGCAGGTATCGGCGGACCGCCAGAGCGGTATCAACGCGGTATCGGCGTGATTGACCGCGTTCCACCGCCACTCGCACACTCGGGAGATGCGTCGGCTGCGGGTGCTCGGTCCCCTCGAGGTCGACGGTGCGACACAGGCGCTCGGGCCCCGCGACCGCGTCGTCGTCTCGGCTCTGGCGCTGCGCCCGGGCCAGCGGGTGGACGCCGAGGCACTCGCAGAGGCGTTGTGGGGTGAGGCCCCGCCGAGCTCGGCCGCGAAGGTGGTGCAGGGCTGTGTCAGCCGGCTCCGCAAGGCCCTGGGCGCCGATGCGATCGAGACTGTCGACGGCGGCTACCGGGTGCGCTCCGACCAGCTCGACATCGACCGCCAGGAGTTCGAGGACCTCGTAGAGCGCGCCCATGGGTACTCCGCCACGCGGAGCCCCGAGCGCGCGATCCCGTTGCTGACCGAGGCCATCGCGCTCTGGCGCGGCCCGGCGTTCGGCGAGCTCGAGGACTGGATGCCGGGCCGGCTGGAGGCCGTCCGCCTTGGTCAGCTGCGACTGGCCGCCGAGGAGGACCTGCTGCAGGCCCGGCTCGACGCGGGTGACCACGCAGGAGTCGCGGCAGACGGCACCGTGCTCACCGGGCAGCAGCCGTTCCGGGAGCGCAGGTGGGCGTTGCTCGCCCTGGCGCAGTACCGCAGCGGTCGGCAGGCCGACGCGCTCGCGTCGATCCGCTCGGCACGCCGGGCGCTCGGCCAGGAGCTCGGCCTGGACCCGGGATCCGAGCTGGTCGCGCTCGAGCGCCGGATCCTGGCCCAGGATGCCGGGCTGGCGACGGACCACGCGGCGCGGATCGCCGACCAGTCGTGCCCGTGGAAGGGACTGGCGCCGTACGGCGACCACGACGCCGAGACCTTCTTCGGGCGAGACGCGGACATCGCTGCCTGCCTGGCCCGCCTGCAGGAAACCCCACTCCTCGTCGTGACCGGCCCGTCAGGGTCCGGAAAGTCCTCGCTGGTCCAGGCGGGACTGGTGCCGGCCCTGAGGACCGCGGGCGCGGAGGTGGAGGTGTTCACGCCGGGGGCCGACGGTGCGCTGGCCATGGCGGCGGCCCGCAACCGGCGGGTGGGCGACCCGCTGCTCGTGATCGACCAGTTCGAGGAGGTCTTCACCCTGAGGGGAGCGGCCTTCGCGCGTCCGTGGCTGCGTGACCTCGCGCAGTACGCCCGCGACGCGTCGCCGGTCGTGGTGGTCGTCCGTGGCGACCACGTCGCGGCGCTCGGCGCTGACGACGAGCTGGCCCGGCTCGCCGAGCGCGGGCTCCACCTCGTCGCGCCCCTCGCCGGTGACCGGCTCCGAGAGGCGGTCGAGGGGCCCGCCAAGGTGGCCGGACTGCGGCTCGAGCCCGGGCTGGTCGACCTGGTCGTGCGCGACGCCGACGGACAGCCGGGCGCCCTCCCGCTTCTGTCGCACGCCCTGACCGAGACGTGGCGGCGCCGGGAGGCCGGACTCCTGACCGTCGACGGCTACCGGGAGGTCGGTGGGATCCGGGACGCGGTCGCAGCCTCGGCCGAGCGGCTGTACGACGGACTGAGCGCCGACGAGCGGAGCGAGCTGCGGTGGCTGATGCTGCGGCTGGTGTCGCTCTCAGACGGCGGCGAACCGTTCCGCACGCCCCTGCCCGCGTCCGTCGTGGCCGCCCTCGACCCGGTGCGCCAGCGCCTGCTCGACCTGCTCGTCCGGGGCCGGCTCGTGACCTCGCGCGACGGTGGCTACGACCTGGCGCACGAGGCGTTGGTCCGCGCGTGGCCGCGACTGCGCGCCTGGCTCGACGAGGACCGGGTCGGGCAGCAGATCCGGCGTCACCTGGCGATGGCAGCCGCCGGCTGGGAGGCCCTGGACCGGTCCGACACGGAGCTGTACCGCGGGGCTCGCCTCGCGCCGCGCTCGACTGGCTCGAACGTGGCCACGAGCCGCTCGCCGACACCGAGCGTGACTTCATCGAGGCCTCGCGCCTCGTCGCCGACGACGAGGTACGACGCCTGGCCGACGACGCGCGCCGCCAACGACGGCAGAACCGCCGCCTGCGGTGGCTCGTCGCCGCGGCGGCGGCGCTCCTCGTCGCGTCCACGCTGGCGGCGTGGTCCGCCGTGGATCGGGGTCGACAGGCCGAGCGCGGCCGCGACGCGGCCGCCGCATCGGCTGCCACGGCCGCGACATCGGCTGCCACGGCCCGCCACGAGTCGGTGGTGGCCCGATCGTTGGCGCTGCGGTCGACGAGCAAGCAGGTCGCTGCGCTGATGGCCGTGCAGGCCTGGAAGGAGCGCCCCGACGTGCTGGCGCAGTCCGCCCTTGTTGCCAACCTCACGTCCGACCCGGGGTTCCTCGGTTACCGCGCCATCAACCTCGTCGCCGACTACCCCCTTCCGCTCGCCGCCGCCGACGTGTCAACCGGCGACGGCACCATACTCGTCGCCGCCGGCAGCAGCGTGGCGCTGGCTGATCCACTCACCGGCGAGCTCGCGTCCGCGTCCTTCAGTCGCAGGACTGCGGACAGCCTTCGCCGCTCGGTGCTCAGGGTCAGCGCGGACGGCTCCCGCGCAGTGCAGCTGCTGACCACGTCGACCGATCCGCGGTGCGAGGCGGGCTTCTCGGGAGGGGCCAGGGTCTGCACGGTGTTGGTCGTCTACGACCTCGCCGCGCGAGCCACGGTGATGGGACCGGTGACGACGCCGTTTCCCGGTGCGGATGTCGCCATCAGTCGCGACGGCTCGCTCGTCGCGGTGGCGGGCGGCGGGCGCGGGGAGGTGGCCACCTGGGATGTGCTCACCGGTCGTCTGCTTGCAGGCCTCGAGGGTGTGGACACCGTGCCCGCGCCGCGGGGCACCGATATCGGCGGTGCCACCGCAGCCGTGGCCTTCGGGCGCGGCGACCGGCTCTACGTCGGCACGGTACGCGGTGACCTCCGCGAGGTGTCGGCGCGGACGATGCGCGTGCGACGCACGTGGCCTGCGCCCGCGCTCACGACCAACCGGCGCATCGTCACGGTCGGCGACCGTCTCTTCGCCGGCGGTGACCACGGGCAGCTCGCCGTCGACCTTCGGGGCGGCCGGATGCTGTGGGTCGCCGGAGGTGACACCTCAGGCGTGAGCGGCTGTCACCAGCTGGATGTCTCGACCAAGGTGGGTGCCGTCTACTGCGCGACCGACACCGGACAGGTCGTGGTGCGTGAGCTCGACACCGGGGAGCGCTCAGGCCGCCTCCTCGAGCCCCAGTTCGGGGAGGTCGGCTCGCTGGTCGTGACGGGTGGAGGCAGCATCCTGCTGGCGTTCAGTGGCGAGGGTTCCGCGTTCGCCAGGTGGCGTCTCGACGGCCCGGGTGTCGGGGGCTCCCTCCTCGTCCCCGGTCGGGTCGCCACGGGTGGATACGACCCGACCGGTCGGCTGTTGCTCGTCAGTCGACCGCAGGGCGCGGGCGAGCGAGGTCGTCGACGCCGTCACCGGCACCCCTGTGCTACGTCTGCGCGTCCCGGGCCCGGCCGTCTGGCTGTCAGCCGACACGGTCGGGGTGCTTGGTCGAAGGCCGACCCTGGTCGACGTCCCGTCGGGCCAGGTGCGCGAGACAGCGCTCGCGGGCGTGACCGAAGCCCTCTACCCCGAGCCCGGCGGGACCCACGCGTGGGCCGTCACGCGTCGTGGCGATGGCTTCAGGCTGCGCCGCGTGTCGCTGTCGACGCGGGCGAGGTGACCACCGCGATCACGCTCGAGGGTCGGCGTGCGGTCCGCGCCGTCTCGGACGGGACCAGCTTGTTCGTCACGAGCAAGGGGCCTCAGGAGGACTGGGCCACGTGGAGGTACGACGTCGTGACGGGCGCTTTCCTCGACTCAGGGGTCATGGGCGGCATCTCGGGTGGCGATCGCCCCTGATCACTCATTCCTGACCGGGGACGAGACCGGCCAGCTGCGAGAGTACGGCGACTTCTACTTCCTGGCCGCGGCCGCCTTCCCACCTGTCAGAAGCGCCCCGTCATCGATCCAGATCGCGGCCGACGGCGCGCGGCTGCTGGTCACGACCCCGGACCAGACGGTGCAGCTCTACGACGTCGAGAGCCGTGCCAGGATCGGTGAACCCATCGTCACGCGGGCGCCGGCCGGAGCGATCGAAGGATGGTTGCGACCGGACGGGCGTGCGGTGCTGATCAACACCCGTGACGGCGTGGTCGAGTGGGACCTCGACCCGGATGCCATGGTGGACGCGACCTGCGAGCTGGCAGGTCGCAACTGGACACCGATCGAGTGGTCGACCTACGTCGGCGACGTGCCGTACGAGACGAACTGCGCGCAGTTCGGCGTACCCGGCGCGGCGCGACAACATCCCGACGAGTGATGGTCAGCCTGTCTCTGGCTGCGCCGGTAGTGGCGCACTCCGGTCACCGTGAGCACGATGGCGCCGGCGAACCCGAACAGGATCGGGGCGAGGACCGCGCCCAGGATCTTGCCGACCAGTCCCCAGGTGTCGAAGACGTTGGCGATGCGGATCACGCCGTCGCTCGCCGTCGCAGTCGACGACCACGTGGCCGTTGCCGGTGGGGAAGGTGCCGACGCCGACCCACTCGTCGCCGTTGATGCTCACGCTCACCGAGCCGCTCGGCTCCAGGGGCAGGTCCGTGCCGTCGGTGTCGGTGGTGGTGCAGGTGCGCTGGTCGCCCGGACGGGCCCACACCATCCGCTCGTCGTCGGGCGGCAGGTCGACCTGGCTCTGCCCGGGCACCCGGACGTCGATCGCGCCGGAGAAGACCCGCAGGCCCTCGGTCACGGCGAGCGCGATGAACACGATCATCAGCACGAACCCGAGCACGATCAGGCCGGTGCCGAAGACGTACCAGGTCCTCCGGGACGGGCCTCTGCGCGGCCGCTCGTCGCCGCCGGTGGCGGACGCCTGCGGCGACGCCCGCGGCGGCTCAGGCGGGTCGCCGTACGGCCAGCCGGGTGGCGGCTGCGCGCTCGGCTGGCCAGGCGGGACCTCCGGCTGACCGGCAGGCGACGCGTCATGGCTCATCGCGAGGAAGGTAGCGCCTGGACCTCCCGATTTAGAGCCATTCCCGCCCTCTGGCAGAATGACGCGCTGAGTTCCGTGGCGGGTAGGCCCTCTCTCCTTCCGCGTACGGCGCCCCGAGATCTCCGGCCTGGTCCCCACCCGGTTGCGGAGCTCTCACCACGACAACTTCCGAGGAGACACCACAGACGTGGCCGTCAAGATCCGTTTGAAGCGCCTGGGCAAGATCCGGGTGCCGCAGTACCGCATCGTCGTCGTCGACAGCCGCAAGAAGCGCGACGGCAAGGTCATCGAGGAGATCGGCAAGTACCACCCCAAGGAGGACCCGTCGTACATCGACGTCGTCGCCGACCGGGCGGAGTACTGGCTGGGCGTCGGCGCGCAGCCGACCGAGGCCGTCGAGAAGATCCTCAAGATCACCGGCGACTGGCAGAAGTTCAAGGGCCTGCCGGGCACCGAGGGCACCTTGAAGGTCAAGGAGCCCAAGCGCGACAAGCTCGAGATCTTCAACGAGGCGCTCAAGGACGCCGCCAGCGAGCCGAAGGCCGAGGCGGTGACCCGCGCGGGCAGCCAAGAAGGCGGCTCCTGCCGAAGACGCGCCGGCTGCCGAGGCACCCGCCGAGGAGGCTCCGGCTGCCGAGGCTCCGGCTGCCGAGGAAGCTCCGGCTCCGGTGCCGGCCGACGAGACCCCTGAGGGTGCCGCGGAGGCCGCCGAGACGGCCGAGGCCGCCGAGGTGGACTCCGAGCAGGCCGCCGACAAGTCCGGGGACAAGTCCTGAGCGGCGTGCTCGCCGAGGCGCTGGAGCACCTGGTCCGCGGCGTGGTCGACAACCCCGACCAGGTCACGGTCCGCGACCGTCAGCTGCGCCGCGGGTCGATCCTCGAGGTGCGCGTGCACCCCGACGACCTGGGCAAGGTGATCGGTCGCAACGGCCGCACCGCCACGGCGTTCCGCACCGTGATCGGCGCTCTCGCCGGCCGCGGTGGTGCCCGCATCGACTTCGTCGACGTCGACCGCGGTCGCTGACCGACTCCACGTCATCCGCACGGCCCCGACCGGGCGTCACCCTCGCGGGTGGCGCCCGGTCGTCCATCTGGGTCACCGCGGGGCAGCGGTGCGTGAGGCACCGTTCGGGTGGCGGGGACGGTGCCAGGCTCACCGCCGGCCTGGGTCACCGCGGGGCGGCGGTGCGTCAGGCACCGTTTGGGTGGCGGGGACGGTGCCAGGCTCACCGCTGGCCCGGGTCACCGCGGGGCGGAAACGCATTCCTATGCTGACCACGTGGACGCCACCGGAACGGTCGAGGTCGTCGTCGGGCGTATCGGCAAGCCGCACGGCCTGCGAGGCGAGGTGACCGTCGAGGTCCGCACCGACGAGCCCGACGTGCGGTTCGCCGTCGGCACCGTCCTGACGGCCGAGCCGCCCCGCGGCTCGGCCAGCGGACTCACCACGCTCGAGGTGGTCTCGGTCCGCTGGCACCAGACCACCCTGCTGGTGCACTTCGCCCAGCTGCCGGACCGGACCGCCGCCGAGGGCGCCCGCGGCACGCTGCTGCTGACCCACGTGCCCGCCGACGCGACCCCGGACGACCCCGACGAGTTCTACGACCACCAGCTCGTCGGGCTGGCCGTCCTCGACCTCGACGGCCGGCCGATCGGAGAGGTCACCGGTGTCGTGCACGGCGCCCAGGACCTGCTCGAGGTACATGGCCTCCGACGGCCGCCCCACGCTGGTGCCGTTCGTGGCGGCGCTGGTTCCTGAGGTCGACCTCGCGGCCGGCAGCCTCGTCGTCGCGGACCGGCCGGGGCTCGTGGCGCCGTACGAGGACGGCTGAGCCCGGCCATGACGCTGCGCATCGACCTCTTCACGATCTTCCCCGCCTACTTCGACGCCCTCGACCTGTCGCTGGCGGGCAGGGCGCGCGAGACCGGGCTGCTCGACGTCCACGTGCACGACCTGCGCGACTGGACCCACGACCGGCACCGCACCGTCGACGACACGCCGTACGGCGGCGGCGCGGGCATGGTGATGAAGCCCGAGCCGTGGGGCGAGGCTCTCGACTCCCTCGACGTCGGTCCGTCCGGCACCACGCTCGTCGTCCCGACACCCGCCGGCCGCCTCTTCACCCAGGAGGTGGCGCGCGAGCTGGCGACCCGCGACCACCTGGTCTTCGCGTGCGGGCGCTACGAGGGCATCGACCAGCGGGTGGCCGACCACGCGGCGGCGCGTTTCGAGGTGCTGGAGCTGTCGGTCGGCGACTACGTGCTCAACGGCGGCGAGGTGGCCGCCCTGGCGATCTGTGAGGCCGTGGCGCGGCTGGTGCCCGGTTTCATGGGCAACCCCGAGTCGTTGACCGAGGAGTCGCACGAGGACGGGCTGCTCGAGGCGCCGGTGTACACCAAGCCCGCGACGTGGCGTGGCCTCGACGTCCCGTCGGTGCTGCTCAGCGGCGACCACGGAGCGATCGCGAGGTGGCGCCAGGAGCAGTCGCGCCGGCGTACGGCCCAGCGTCGGCCGGACCTGCTCTCTCCGTCGGCGCTCCTCGAGGACGTGGCCGTACGCCGGGTCGTTCCCGCCGATGCCGGGGAGCTGCTCACCTTGCAGCGTGCGTGCTGGCTGCAGGAGGAGCAGGCGAACCCCGGGGTACCCATCCCGGCGCTGGAGGAGTCCCTGGACGACGTGCGCGCCTGGATCCGCGAGGGCACGGTCCTCGTCGGCGCGCTCGCACGGGCGGCTGGTGGGTGCGGTGCGCGGCGTGCTGCGCGACGGGGTCTGGCACGTCGGCCGGCTGATGGTGGCTCCCGACCTCCAGGGCCGCGGGCTCGGGCGCCGCCTTCTGGAGGCCGTCGAGGTGGCCGCCCCGCCCGAGGTGACGTCGTACGAGCTGTTCACCGGGGCGGGCAGCTTGCGCAACCAGAAGATGTACAAGAAGGCGGGCTACCGGCTGGCCGGGAGCCCTGGCCCGGGCGTCGTCTCGATGGTGAAGCCCCGAATTCGGACAGAGCCCTGATCTCTGGCAGACTTCCTCCTTGGCCCAGTCGGCCGAAGGATCGCCCCACCACCAACCCGGGGGATCCGCGTCGGGCACCTGCCACAGGGGGAGCTGACGCCGCCGGCCACTGATCACCACGCTGGGACCGCAACATCAACTCAACACGCATCGATCCGCGGCTGACCTGTGGCAACCGTGAGGAGAGACCATGACCGTCAAGAACTTCGCGGCCGTAGCCGAGCTCGGCAACGCCATCAAGCGCGACGACCTCCCCGAGTTCCGCGCCGGTGACACCGTCAAGGTGCACGTCAAGGTGGTCGAGGGCTCGCGCTCCCGCGTCCAGATCTTCCAGGGCGTGGTGATCCGCGTCCACGGTTCGGGTGTGGGCCGCACCTTCACCGTCCGCAAGGTCTCCTTCGGCGTCGGTGTCGAGCGGACCTTCCCGCTCCACTCGCCGATCTTCGAGACCGTCGAGGTGGTCACCCGCGGTGACGTCCGCCGCGCCAAGCTCTACTACCTGCGCAACCTGCGCGGCAAGGCCGCCAAGATCAAGGAGCGCCGCGAGGCCTGAGCGCCGACCCGGCTCGGCGACATCTCGTGGCTAGTCTCTCCCGGTGACCAGCGAGCCCCCCGACGGTTCCGTCGCGCTCGAAGGCCCGCCCCCCAAGAAGCACCTTCCGCTGTGGCAGGAGACGATCCTGCTGCTGGTGGTGGCGCTGGGTCTGGCGATCCTGATCAAGGCCGTCCTGGTCCAGGCGTTCTACATCCCGTCGGAGTCGATGGAGCCCGGCCTGGTGCGCAACGACCGGATCCTGGTGCAGAAGGTCTCCTACTGGTTCGGGGGCTCGCCCGAGCGCGGCGACGTGGTGGTCTTCAAGGACCCCGGCGGATGGCTCGGCGGGGCCGAGTCGATCGGTCCGCCCAACACCGTCACCAAGGTGATGGCCAAGATCGGCCTCTATCCCTCGGGCGGGCACCTGGTCAAGCGGGTCATCGGCGTGGCCGGCGACAAGATCCACTGTTGCGACGAGCAGGGGCGCATCGAGGTCAACGGGTTCCCCCTCGACGAGAAGGACTACGCCCGCAAGGGCGGCGGCCATTGCTTCGGGCCGAGGAACGGCTGCAGCTGGGACGCCGGGCCGGTGCCGGAGGGGCACATCTTCGTGATGGGCGACAACCGCAACCACTCCGCCGACTCCTCAGCACACCTGTGCCGGTCCACGACGTGCACCACTGGTGAGGAGTTCGTCCCCGTCGAGCTGGTCGTCGGCAAGGTCTTCGTGCTGCTGTGGCCGCGCCAGCACTTCACCTGGGTGCATCGCCCCGACAGCTTCGACAAGATCCCCGACTCCGCCGGATGACCAGCGTCGAACTCACTGCGGGATTCCGGCCGCTCGTTAGGCTCGTCGGGTGACCACTGACCGCACCGACGGCTCCACCGAGCTCGAGGGTGAGGGGGCGGTCAAGCGCAAGGGCAAGCACCACCTCCCGCTGTGGCAGGAGACGATCCTGCTGCTGGTGGTGGCGCTGGGTCTGGCGATCCTGATCAAGGCCGTCCTGGTGCAGGCGTTCTACATCCCGTCGGAGTCGATGGAGCCCGGCCTGGTGCGCAACGACCGGATCCTGGTGCAGAAGGTCTCCTACTGGTTCGGGGGCTCGCCCGAGCGCGGCGACGTGGTGGTCTTCAAGGACCCCGGCGGCTGGCTGCCGCCCCAGGCCGCAGCCGGCCCGACGGGCACCGTCGCGCGCCTGATGGAGAGGGTCGGTCTCTACCCCTCGGGCGGGCACCTGGTGAAGCGGGTCATCGGCGTGGCCGGCGACAAGATCCACTGCTGCGACGAGCAGGGGCGCATCGAGGTCAACGGGGTGCCGCTCGACGAGGGCGACTACGCCACCAAGGGTGGCGAGGCCTGCTTCGGCCCGATGATCGGCTGCAGCTGGGACGCCGGGCCGGTGCCGGAGGGGCACATCTTCGTGATGGGCGACAACCGCAGCCACTCCGCCGACTCCTCCTGGCACATCTGCCGCGGCACCGAGTGCACCCATGGCGACGAGTACGTCCCGACCGACCTGGTCGTCGGCAAGGTCTTCGTGCTGCTGTGGCCGCGCGACCACTTCGCGTGGCTGCACCGCCCCGACAGCTTCGACACGGTGCCCGATCCTGGGCCTGACGAGCCGGCGGCGGTGGGGGAGCGACAGTGAGCGCCCCATGAGTGACCTGCCCCGAGGAGCGACCGTGCGCAGCGACGCCGGCCTCTACGGCTACGAGCGGGCCCTGCGGCGAGTCGGCCTGGCTCGGATCGCCGGTGCCGACGAGGCGGGACGCGGCGCCTGCGCGGGGCCCCTGGTGGCCGGTGCGGCGATCCTGCCGGACACCAAGGCGGGCATCGTGCCCGGCCTGGCCGACTCCAAGCTGCTCACCGAGAAGGCGCGCGAGCGCTGCTACGACCAGATCGTCCGCCGGGCCCTGGCCTGGTCCGTGGTCGTCATCGACTCCGAGGAGTGCGACCGCCTCGGCATGCACGTCGCCAACGTCGAGGCGCTGCGGCGGTCCGTCGCGCTGCTCGCGGTGGCTCCCGACTACGTGCTCACCGACGGCTTCCCCGTCGACGGGCTCGGCGTGCCGGGTCTGGCGATGTGGAAGGGCGACCGCGTCACGGCCTGCATCGCGGCCGGCTCGGTGCTGGCGAAGGTCACCCGCGACCGCATCATGTGCGAGATGCACGAGCAGTGGCCGTCGTACGACTTTCGGACCCACAAGGGCTACATCACCGACGTCCACGCGGCCGCACTCCTCGAGCACGGCCCCTCGCCCGTGCACCGGATGCGGTTCGTCAACGTCCGCCGGGCGGCCGGCCTGGAGCCTGCTCTCGACGCCCCGGGTGCCCCCACGCCGGCCGAGCTTGTCGAAGCCACTAACGTCGGAGTAGTCGCTGCCATGGTTGCCGGTCAGGAGCGAGGAGAGTCAGCATGAGCGCCGAGGACCTCGAGAAGTACGAGACCGAGATGGAGCTGACGCTCTACCGCGAGTACCGCGACGTCGTCGGCATCTTCAAGTACGTCGTGGAGACCGACCGCCGCTTCTACCTCTGCAACCAGGTCGACGTGAAGGCTCGCACCGAGTCCGGTGACGTGTTCTTCGAGGTCTCCATGACCGACGCCTGGGTGTGGGACATGTACCGCCCGGCGCGCTTCGCCAAGAACGTGAAGGTGCTGACCTTCAAGGACGTCAACGTCGAGGAGCTCAGTCCCGCCGGAGATCGACCCGCCGAAGGGATGACCCGATC
>CAWFEZ010000006.1:0-71764 GCA_963814935.1 uncultured Actinomycetota bacterium
GGGTGGAACAAATAGCCCGAAGTAACCATGCATCGCGACTAGACCGATGATGCGGCTTCCGGAAAGTCGCCACAGCGGCTTTCCACGGGGTCCACCATTTGGTGTGCGCGACCCGCCTGTGGTCGCCGGTGTAGGCCCGGGGGGAAGCCGTGTATGCGCTATTCGTGAAGCTGAGTCACCGTCGCGAGCAGCGAGGTGCTGCTGCGGTCGAGTTCGGGTTGATCGTGGGCGCCATCCTCGTCCCGCTGCTCCTCGGGGTCATCCAGTACGGCTGGTACTTCTACGTCGCCCAGACGACCGGGGGCGCGGCGACGCACCTGACGCGCAGGCTTGCCGTCGGCGACTGCTGGGGATCGGGCCAGGCGCTCACGTTCGCCAAGAACGAGGTTGCCTCGAACCCGAACCAGACGACCCTGGTCATGACGCCGGCCACGAACGCCAGTGCCGTGATCGGTGCCACGCAGCTGACGGTGACGGTGACCGCTGACGGTGACCTCATCGGGTTCCTGCCCATGCCGAACGGTGGAACGGTCTCGCGGACCGTCACCACGATGATCGAAGACACCACCTCGAGCGGCACATGCTGACCGCGGGCTCCGCGGTCTCGCTACTGCCCCCGACGCCGCGACGACCGCGGCGCCGCGGCCGTCATCACGGCGATCGTCTGCACCGTCCTGTTCATGGTCGCGGCCCTCTGTCTCGACCTCGGCAACGCCTTCGCTCGTCGTACCGACACCCAGACGCAGGCGGACTACGGCGCCCTCGCGGCCGCGCGGCTGCAGACCGAGACGGCCAAGTCGGGGATGACGATCCCCACGGCGATGGTGGACGCCGTCCGCGACGCGATGAACAACAACCAGCCGCAGGACGACAGCGGCACCTGCTGGAGACCCAAGACCTGCGTGACGTCGGCACAGCTCACCGACGGCAACCTGCTCAATGGTGAGATCCGCTTCTGCAGTGGCACCGGGTGCGGCACGGGGTACGCCTCGACCGTCAAGGGCCTGCAGGTGACCGCACCGAGGAACAAGGTGGACTACGGGTTCGCCAACGTGATGGGCGTGCAGAGCGGCAGCGTGAACGCCGACGCCTTGGTCAACGTCTTCACGGCCGGCGAGCGGGTGATGCCGATGTACGCGGTGCAAGGCTGCGACTACGGATTGCAGACGATCGCGGACCCGGCCACCGGCCACGTCCTGACTCCGACGGTCGTGCTCGCGTTCAACTCCGACACCAACACCACCAGGCTTGCGGCTGACAGCCAGGTGGTCAAGGACTCCACGGGCGCCGTGGTGACGAACCTCGTCAAGGACTCGACCGGCAACACGCTGACCTTCGACGCCTCCAAGTGGAGCGACTCGCGCTACATCGGCTTCTTCCGTCTCGATGACACGAACCCGACCCTCGTCGTGAAGCAGGACGCCTGGTGGCTGTCGACAGACGCCACCAAGACGAACCTGAACACGGGCACGGGCTACACCTCCAACCCTGGCAGGACCGTCACCCTCGACATCCCCAACGTGGTCGCCCAGACGAATGCGGTCTGGTACGTGCGCGTCTTCAACGGCACGGACGCGGCGGGCAAGTGGTCACCGGTCGAGTGAAGCGCTGCCGATCCGCGTCGGCGAGGTGGTGCTCGAGTGCGCTGCCGGCTCGAGCTCTGGAAACTTCGGCACGCTGAAGTTCCCGCGCACCGACGTGCCGACCGCCAACCAGATCCCGGCCAACATCGCCCTCGGGCTCCAGTCGCCGTTGTCGCCCACGATCCACCAGTGGGCGGTTGCCAACCCGACGCTCGCCGGCACCTGCAGCAACGGGGTCAACGGGGCACTCACGGCGCCGAACGGTGCCGTCACGTTGGTGCCGGGTGTCAACTGCATCGACACCGACACGGGTCTCGCCGCCAACGTGGCCACGGAAGGCCTGGTCCAGGGTGGGACCTACGGCCAGGGTGTGCTGCGCGAGGACACCACCACAGGATGCGACCCGGCCGGCGGCTCTGACGAACGAACGCTCCCCATCCACTCGAACCCGAAGATCAACAACGACGTCCTCACGTGCTTCTTCACCAATGGCACGACGTCGATCGCGGACATCGCGAGGGCGAGCTACACCGGCGGCGCGGTGCTCGATGACTCGATCCTGAGGTCGCCACGCTTCTTCTACGTCCCCGTTCTCGCCATCGAGCCGGCCTCGGGAGGTTCCAGCAAGTACTCGATCATCGACTTCCGGGCCGCGTTCCTCACCGACGAGACCGCAACGGCGTCTTCCATCAAGGGCTCGCACACGGGCACCACTGACAACGGCGTCTGGGTGCAGGGGCAGGACATCAAGCAGATCAAGGTGGTCTTCTTCAGCGACGAAGCGCTGCCCACCGACGGGGACATCCCGCTCATCGACTACCTCGGTACCGGGAACCGCATCATCCGGCTCATCGACTGAGCGCCGTCCGGGGGCCGACCCCCGAATCGACCCGAGTCAGGGGTGACACCAAGGTAAAGGAAGTGGTAAAAGGTCTAGACCGAGGCTCGGCGACATTACCTGTTCGCCTCTCGGAGCCTCTTCAATAGTCCTAGTCTCCGACGAGCAGGCCCCTGTCCGGGCTCTGCGCCGGTCGGTGGCTCGGAGGAAAACTAGTGGCGCGACGCTTCATGGTGCGGACACGACGGGGTCAGGACGGCGCCGCCGCGGTGGAGTTTGCCTTGCTCGCGCCCGTGGTGTTCCTCCTCGTCTTCGGGCTGCTTCAGTGGGGCCTCTACTTCTGGGCCGCCCAAGGCGGCAGCAACGCGGCTCGTGAGGCAGCCAGGCGCGCCGCAGTTGGCATACCCGACTTCATGCGCGGACTTCGAGGCTTACGTGATCGAGCGCATCGACGCGCTGGGCAACACCGCTGGCGCGAATATCACCAGGACCTACTCGAACGGTCCGGCTCCGAACGTGGCGAGCAAGCTTGAGACCGGTGACGTGGTGACGGTCACCGTCTACCTTCAATGCCGTCGACCTCAATCTGCCGTTGGTCCCGTTTCCCGCCAACGGCAGGGTGACCCAATCCGCCGAGGCGCGGGTCGAGACGGTTCCCACCGATGTAGCAGAGGTGTGTTGATGGCCCATCAAGCCCGAACCCGTCGCTTTCATATCCGTCGTCGTGACGAGCGGGGGGCGATGGCGGTGTTGCATGGCCGGGACGATGACCATCCTGGTCATCGTGGCCGCCATGGGTGTGGACCTCGGCAACGCTTGGCAGCGCAAGATCACCGTGCAGAAGTCCGTCGACGTCAGCGCGATCTCCGCCGGTCATCTGTTGCCCAAGACCTCCACCAACGTCGACGCGATCTACACCGAGGTGGCGAACTACCTCAACAAGCCCTCAAACCGCGTCAACGGCCAACAACAAACGACCGCCGCCAAACTTCATGATGGCAACTTGGTCAACGGCGAGGTGACCTTTCCCACCGACGAGAGCATGAAAGTCATCGCGCCACAGGCCCATGTCGACTACGGGCTCGCCAACATCATCGGTGTCGGCTCCGCCGAGGTGACCGCCGAGGCGACGGTGCAGCTCAAGACCCCGATCCAGCCGATCGGCTCGGTGCTCCCGATGTGGCTACCTGCTGCATGCGTCTATGGTCCGCTGGCTGGTGACGTCGCTGCGGCGCCGGTTCCCAGCGCCAGCCCGACCTACACGCTGAACTCGCCCAAGGCCTCGCCGGGACATACCACCACGAGCGTCACTCCTGCTTCTGTGCCGTACGCGACCGATAGTCCGGCCGCGACCATCGTCATCCACGACGTGCCGAAGGATCGCAACTGGGCGGTCATCCGGTTCACCTTCGGGGACACCCAGTACGTCGATTACCTGGTCACGTTCACCATGACGACTGCGAAGATGGACGTCACGGTGACCATCCCCGACCTCGACAGCGCCAGCGCCCACCGCGTGCCGGACAACTCGACGGTCACCGACCCGACCAACCACTGGACCATCACCAGCACCTCCGGCAAGTGGGAGGTCTGGCCGTTGATCCCGAAGGACACCACTGCCGCGCCAACCGGCTTCCCCCTCACCAGCACGGTGGCGTCCAAGCTGGAGTTCCCCAAGAACGACGGCCAGGGCTACTTCGAGGTCACTGGTGGCGGCGAGGTGGCGTGCAATGGTCATCAGCGAGGCAACTTCGGACAGCTCGACAGTCCGCGCAACGATGAGAGCCCGCAAGCAGTGGGCCTACGCCCGCAACGTGGCCTTCGGCCTGGACCACGAGCTGGCGCAGTTCGACGATGAGCCTGCCCAGTACGAGTGCCCGGCGGACGGTACGCCCGACGGCGCCGAAATCGACGACGACACCACGCCGGACAACAACTGCCTCTACGTGGATCCGGGCAACGACCCACAGGGGCTGACCGACGGACTGCTGGGTGGCGGACGCATCACCGAGGGGCAGGGGCGTCTGCAGAAACCGACGAGCGCTCGTTGCTCGAGCCGGGGCAACTTGATCATCGGAGGCAAGAACTACAACAACGACACGCTGTCGTGCTTCCTCAAGCCTGGGTACACCCTCGCTGACATCGCCAACGACGTCTCGCCCGCCGAGGCGCTGTATCCCGACGTCCTCGCCTCACCCCGATTCTTCTACGTACCCGTGGTGTGGCAGGGCGATCGCCTGCTGAAGAAGTACATCGCCATCAAGACCTTCGCTCCGGTGTTCTTGACAGACGAAACCGTCGCCGGTCCGGCTTCGGCCACCAACGGGCTGGCTCTCAACCCGGGCGGCAAAGTGCAGTACGTGCAGATCTTCGGCTTCAACGAGGTTGCGCTGCCGATCCTGCCCAACGCCGACACCACCGACTACGTGCCCGGCACGAACGGAGTCGTCCGCCTCGTCAACTGACAGGTCACGTACCCGCCAGTCGTCCACAACGCCGCCTCCGGCAAGCCGTCATCCACAGGATCCGGCTGACCGGGGCGGCGTTGTCCGTCTCGCCGTCCAGGCTGCTTCCGAGGAGGCAGCCAGATGGACGAGACAGCGACCGACAAGACCAAGCAGGGCCTCGGCTACTACGGCGAGACCCTGGCCGCGCGGCACCTGACCGGCACGGGCATGGTGCTGCTCGAGCGCAACTGGGGCACGACCACCGGCGAGATCGACCTGCTCCTGCGCGAAGGCGACGTGCTGGTCGTGTGCGAGGTCAAGACCCGCACGAGCGACGCCTGCGGCCTGCCGCACGAGGCGGTCGACAACGCCAAGGTCGAGCGCCTGCGTCGGGTGGCCGAGCGAGTGGCTGGCCGCCCACGCGGCCGACCCTCGCGACGTCCGCGTCGACCTGGTGGCGGTGAGGAGGCCGCGCAAGGGCCCGTCGGTCGTCGAGCACGTCCGGGGGATCGGCTGATGTCGGTCGCGACGGCCTACGCCACCTGGCTCCAGGGCGCGGTGGGCCACCTGATCGAGGTGCAGGCCGACGTCTCGAGTGGCGTGGTCGGCACCACCGTGGTCGGCCGCGCCGACGTCGCCATCAACGAGGCGCGCGAGCGGTGCCGGATGGCCATCGTCAACAGCGGGCTGGAGTGGCCGGGCAGCAAGCGGATCACGATCCTGCTCTCGCCGGCAGACCTGGCCAAGCGCGGCACCCACTTCGACCTGGCCATCGCGGTGGCCGTGCTGGCGGCCCACGGCAGGGTCAAGGCCGACCTGCTGCGCGAGTCCCTGTTCGTGGGCGAGCTGACCCTCTCGGGCGGGCTGCGCTCTGTTCCCGGCGTGCTGCCCATGGTGCTGGCCGCCTCGCGCCACGGGATCCGTCAGGTGTTCGTCCCCGAGCCGCAGGTGCGCGAAGCGGCCATGGTGCCGGGGGTCGTGGTGTTCGGCATGCGGTCGCTGGCCCAGGTCTCGGCGCAGCTCAACGACGAGCCGGTCCCCGACGCCCCTCCGGTGGCGGGCCTCTCGTCGGGCAGCCTGCTCAGCTGGCGCGGCCAGTCGCGGCTCGACGAGCTCGACCTCGTCGACGTCGAGGGAGTGCCGGAGGCCAAGTACGCGCTGGAGGTCGCCGCAGCCGGCGGCCACCACCTGATGCTCATCGGGCCCAAGGGCGCCGGCAAGACCACCCTGGCCGAACGCCTGCCCAGCCTGCTGCCCGACCTCACGTCCGAGGAGGCGCTGGAGCTGACAGCGCTCCACTCGCTGGCCGGTGCCCTGGTCCCGGGTGACGACCTGATCGTCAGGCCGCCGTTCTTCTCGCCACACCACGACGTCAGCAAGGTCGGCCTCCTCGGGGGCGGCACGGGGCGGGTCCGGCCAGGTGACGTGAGCCGCGCCCACAACGGGGTGCTGTTCCTCGACGAGTTCCCGCTGTTCCGCTCCGACGTGATCGAGGCGTTGCGACAGCCGCTCGAGAGCGGCGAGGTGACGATCACCCGCGGTGACGACAGCGCCACGTACCCGGCGCGTGGGCTGGTGGTGATGGCGTGCAACCCGTGCCCGTGCGGCAACTTCCACCCACGGCAGAGCCGCAACCGTGCGACTGCCTCGAGCCGGCTCGCAAGCACTACCGCGCCAGGATCACCGGCCCGATCACCGACCGGGTCGACATCACCCGTCACGTCGAGCCGGCCTCTCCCCACGAGCGCAACGACCGGTTCGCCGCACGAGAGACCTCGGAACAGGTCCGAGCGCGGGTGACCGAGGCCCGTGTGCGCCAGCGCCGGCGCTACGCCGACCGCAGCTGGCGGCTCAACTCGCAGGCGCCCGGCCCCGTCCTCCAGCGGGAGTGGCCGCTCGCTCCAGAGCTGCAGCAGAAGGTCGACGAGGAGATCTACGCCGGCCGCCTCACCCGGCGCGGGGCCACCCGCGTCCACCGGCTGGCGTGGACCATCGCCGACCTCGACCGGGTCGACGCCCCGGGCTTCGCCCAGCTCGATGCCGCGCTCCGCCTGCGCTCGGGCGACCCGTTGCTCGACGCGAGCCTCCGGCGGCGGGTCGCCGGATGACGCGCCACCACCCCAGCCCGGCCGGTCCCTTCGACACCGCGGCCCACGAGCGTGAGCGTCTCGCGCGCGTGGCGCTCGGCGAGCTCGGCGAGCCCGGCGACCCCCGACTCGTGTCCCTGGTGGCCGAGCTGGGGGCGACGACCGTCCGCGACCACCTGGCCGCCGAGCGCGACCCGGGTGGGGGAGTGCTGGCCGACGTCGCGGCCCGGCTCGCCTCGACCGACCCCGAGCGCGACCTCGACCGAGCCCAGCGCCTCGGCATCAGGTTCGTGATCCCGGGCGACGACGAGTGGCCGACCCAGGTGGACCAGCTGATCACGACCGAGACGCTCGACGAGCGCGGGGGTCCGCCGCTCGGGCTGTGGGTGCGGGGACCGATGCGCCTCGACGAGCTCGACGCCTCGGTCGCCGTCGTGGGCTCGCGCTCGGCCACGACCTACGGCACCGGCGTCGCCGGCGAGATCAGCGCGCGGGTGGCCCGCGCCGGCTACACCGTGGTCTCCGGCGCGGCCTTCGGCATCGACCAGGCCGCCCACCGCGGCGCCCTCGCGGCCGGCGGCCGCACGGTGGCGGTGCTCGCGTGCGGCGTCGACCGCGCCTACCCCGCCGCCCACCGAGCCCTGCTCGACCACCTGGCCACCACCGCGGCCGTCGTCTCGGAGCTCGCGCCCGGTCGTTCGCCGACCCGCATCCGTTTCCTCAGCCGCAACCGGATCATCGCGGCCCTCGCCCGCGGCACGGTCGTGGTCGAGGCTGCCGTGCGCAGCGGCGCACTCAACACGGCGGGCTGGGCGGCGCGGCTCCATCGGCCGCTCATGGGGGTCCCGGGCCCGGTGACGGCAGCCCAGTCCGAGGGCGTGCACCACCTGGTCCGCAAGGGTGCCGCGAGCCTGGTCACCCGGGGTGAGGACGTGCTCGAACAGGTCGGGGCGAGCGGTGAGCACCTCGCCGAGCCACCTCGTGCTCGAGAGCAGCCTCGTGACCGGCTTCCGGAGCGGCTTCGGCAGGTGCTCGAGGCCGTGCCGCTGCGTCGGTCCGCCCACTCGGACTCCATCGCGCGCACCGCCGGGATCGGGCTCCTCGACACCCGCTCGGCCCTGCGACGCCTCGAGCGCGGCGGGTTCGTCGAGCACGGAGCCGACGGCTGGCGGATCCGCGGGTCCGATGCTGGCGATTCGGCTGCGAAAACCTCAGAAGTTCCTACGATGAACCCATGACCTCTGCGCTCTCCCCCCGAGCACGGTCTGAGTACGTCGCCACCGTCCTGCCGCCTGGAATGGCAGCCGAGGTGACATCCGGATCGACCTACCGCCGGCCAGGCCCGATCGCACGCGCGATCGGCGCCGTCCGCGCCGCCACCGCCCGCGTCCGCGGGCATCAGCTCAGCGTCGGCTACCTCGCCGTCATCCGTCGCATCGACGGCGCCTTCGTCGTCAATGTCGACGCCGGCACCCGCGAGCACGCCGCCGACCTCCTCCAGCTCGTGCGCGAGCAGCTGGCGACGATGACCGTCCAGCAGTTCGAGCGCGCCTGGGGCATCGACCGCCAGGTCGACCGGGTCATCCAGCGCCACATGGAGCGTCACGACCAAGGTGCGCCGATCCGCGGACGTCGCTCGCTACGCTCGGCTGGGTGACCCGGACCCGTTCCGCGACCTCGGACGACCAGCTGTCCGGGACCTCATGGCGGCGGCCTTGGCCGCCTTCGAGACCCACCTGGCGGTCGAGCGCGACCTGAGCGTGCACACCGTGCGCGCGTACCTCGCGGACGTCACCAGCCTGGCTTCCCACGCGTCGCGGCTGGGACAGACCGAGCCCGGCCGGCTCGACCTGCGCACCCTGCGCAGCTGGCTGGCCAACCAGCAGGTGACCGGTCGCTCGCGCACCACGCTGGCGCGACGCGCCTCGGCAGCGAGGGTGTTCACCGCGTGGCTCGCGCGCACCGGCCGGGCCGAAGCCGACCACGGCGCGAGCCTGGGCTCGCCGAAGGCCCGCCGCACCCTCCCACCGGTCCTGCGCGCAGACGAGGCCGAGCAGCTGGTCGGCCGCGCCGTGGCTGCTGCCGACGACGGGACCCCGCTCGGGCTACGTGACGCAGCGATGCTCGAGCTGCTGTACGCCACGGGGATCCGCGTCGGAGAGCTGGTCTCGCTGGACGTCGACGACGTCGACCGCGAACGGAACCTGGTCCGCGTCTTCGGCAAGGGCCGCAAGGAGCGCAGCGTGCCGTTCGGCCATCCGGCCGCCCGCGCCGTCGACCGCTGGCTGAGCGTGGGCCGCCCGGGCCTCGTCGCCGAGGACGCAGGTGCCGCCCTGTTCGTCGGCGCCCGCGGCCGCCGGATCGACCAGCGGGCCGTCCGCACGCTGGTGCACCAGCGCATCGCCGAGGTGCCTGGTGCGCCCGACATCGGACCCCACGGGCTCCGTCACACGGCAGCCACCCACCTGCTGGAGGGCGGTGCCGACCTGCGAGCGGTGCAGGAGATGCTCGGCCACGCGAGCCTGGCCACCACCCAGCTCTACACCCACGTCACCTCCGACCGGCTGCGCAAGGCCTACCAGCAGGCACACCCGCGGGCCTGAGGACCGAGCGGGGGCGGCGAGCTCCGCCAGCCGCAGCAGGATGGCGGCGTACGGGCTGGGCCAGGCAAGGGCCGGCCAGCCCGCGCTGACGGGTGCACCGGACGCGACGGGATCGTCTCGCCACAGGGGCAGCAGCCGCACCGGCCTGGAGCCGACCACGCCGAGCGGGTCGAGGTAGGTGTCTCCCCGCAACCAGCCCCAGTGCAGGCAGACCAGCGGGGGACAGTGCGAGAAGGCCGAGGAAAGCCTGCCGATGACTGCTCCCTGGTCAACGGCGGAGCCGACGTCGACGGACGAGGTCACCGGTTCGTAGGTCGTGCGGGTGTGCTCCGTGGTCGACCACGACCACGCCCCGGCCGGCGAGCATCCCGGCGAAGGTCACCGTCCCTGGCAGGGCCGAGTGCACGGCTTGGCCGGGGCTCCCGACCAGGTCCACCCCGCGGTGACCCGCTCCCCAGACGACGTCTGGAGGGTCGAAGCCGCGGGCGACCTCCGGCTCGGGCTGCAGCGGCCAGACCCCGACAGGGTCGGCGTCGGCGAACGTCGCGGGGCCGAGGACCAGCAGCGAGGCCCAGAGGACGAGGAGGAGCAGCCAGGCGGCCGGTCGGGCGACGAACATCCTGCGAGGGTGGCGGCGTGCGGACTGCGCGCGGCAGGCGCTCGACGGCCTGTGGAGGCGGCGTACAGACAGCGGTGCTGTGGACGCTCGGGGGGCCCGGGCGGCTCCGGTCGCCCGATTGGCCCCCGTCACGGGGCTCGCGTACCCTGGTCCGAGCAGCTCCTCAGGGAGCTGACTTCGCACGTCCGCAGACCACGACGGCGCTCTGACTTCTGGGGCACCGACCGCCCGTGGACGAGGTTCCTCGGTCCCAGCCAGCGATGGCCGGGTCGGATCTCGTGCAGGCGTCAGGGCGACCGGCACCCGCCGGCCGCAAAGAACTGGAAAACAACCGGAGAACGTACCCCGCCCGCCCTGATTCAAGGACGGGCAGACGGGGGCGTCTCCCCACACAGGAGAACCCTTCATGGCAGTCGTCACCATGCGCCAGCTCCTCGAGAGCGGCGTCCACTTCGGGCACCAGACCCGACGTTGGAACCCGAAGATGAAGCGCTTCATCATGACCGAGCGCAACGGCATCTACATCATCGACCTGCAGCAGTCGCTGGCCTACATCGACCGGTCCTACGCCTTCATCAAGGAGACCGTCGCCAAGGGCGGCACGATCATGTTCGTCGGCACCAAGAAGCAGGCCCAGGAGGCCATCGCCGAGCAGGCGATGCGCGTCGGGATGCCCTACGTCAACCAGCGCTGGCTCGGCGGGATGCTCACCAACTTCCAGACCGTGCACCTGCGGATCAACCGCCTCAAGGAGCTCGACGAGATCGACTTCGACGACGTCGCCGGCAGCAGCCGCACCAAGAAGGAGCTGCTGCAGATGCGCCGCGAGCGCGACAAGCTCAACAAGTCGCTGGGCGGCATCCGCGAGATGACCCGCACGCCCTCCGCGGTGTGGATCGTCGACACCAACAAGGAGCACCTCGCCGTCGAGGAGGCGCGCAAGCTGCGCATCCCGATCATCGGCATCCTCGACTCCAACTGCGACCCCGACCTGGTCGACTTCCCGATCCCCGGCAACGACGACGCCATCCGCGCGGTCGGTCTGCTGACCCGCGTGGTCGCCGACGCCGTGGCCGAGGGGCTCATCGCGCGGTCCGGCGTGAAGGTCGAGGGTGCCGAGGCCGGCGCCGAGGAGCCGCTGGCCGACTGGGAGCGTGAGCTGCTCGGCGGCGACGCCGACCAGGCCGCCGTCGCCGCCACCGGTGGCGACGCCACGGCCGAGGCCCCCGCGACCGAGTCGACCGGCGCCAGCACCGAAGGCGCGGAGGCTGCCGAGGCGGTCGAGGCGGTCGAAGGCCGTCGAGGAGGCCCCGGCTGCTGAGGAGACCCCGGCTGTCGAGGAGACCCCGGCTGCTCGTCGAGGAGACCCCGGCTGCTGAGGAGACCCCCGCTGTCGAGGAGACCCCGGCTGTCGAGGAGACCCCGGCTGCCGAGGAGACCCCGGCTGTCGAGGAGACCCCGGCTGCTGAGGAGACCCCCGCTGTCGAGGAGACCCCCGCTGCTCGAGGAGACCCCCGCTGCCGAGGAGACCCCCGCCGCCGAGGAGAGCTCCGGCCGCCGAGGCCACCGACGAGGCCAAGGCCTGATCACCCACCACCGACTTCGAGGAAGTTCGAGGACAGACAGACATGGCTAGCTTCACCGCCGCTGACGTCAAGAGGCTCCGGGAGACCACCGGCGCCGGCATGATGGACTGCAAGAAGGCCCTCGAGGAGGCCGACGGCGACTTCGACGCCGCCATCGACATCCTGCGCACCAAGGGCGCCGCCAAGGCCGCCAAGAGGGGCGCCGAGCGCGAGGCCTCCGCGGGCCTCGTCGCGCACGCCCCGGGTGTCCTGGTCGAGCTCAAGTGCGAGACCGACTTCGTCGCCAAGAGCGACGACTTCGTGGTCGCGGCCCAGAAGATCGCAGACGCCGCCTCGCAGGCCAAGCCGGCCGACGTCGAGGCGCTCAGGGCCGTGGCCGTCGGCGACCAGACCGTCGGCGAGCTCGTCGAGGGCCTGGCCATCTCGATCGGAGAGAAGATCGAGATCGGCCAGTACGTCCACTTCGACGGCCCGGTCGTCGCCTACCTGCACAAGCGGGCAGCCGACCTGCCGCCGGCCGTGGGTGTGCTCGTCGAGTACGCCGGCGACGCCGACGCCGCGCGGAGTGCCGCGATGCAGATCGCGGCCATGCGCCCGCAGTACCTCACCCGTGACGAGGTGCCCGCCGACGTCGTCGCCAAGGAGCGCGAGATCGCCGAGGCGACCTCCCGCGAGGAGGGCAAGCCCGAGCAGGCGATCGCCAAGATCACCGAGGGTCGCCTCAACGGCTTCTTCAAGGACGTCGTCCTGCTGGAGCAGCCGTCGGTCACCGAGAGCAAGAAGTCTGTCAAGGCCGTGCTCGACGAGTCCGGCACCTCGCTCACGCGTTTCGCGCGTTTCGAGGTCGGGGCTTAATCGATCGGGCCTGATCGGATAGGTTCGCCCCTGACGTTGAGGAGGCCGGTTGCGATGACTCGAGTAGGAGCATCGCAACCGGCCCTTCGTACTCGGCACATCTCGCTGCATCCGACCGGAAGGAACGCCACCGCGTGACCCACTACCAACGCGTCCTGCTCAAGCTCTCGGGTGAGGAGTTCGGTGGTGGCCGACTGGGGGTCGACCCCGACGTCGTGTCCCGCATCGCCCGCGAGATCGCCTCGGTGTCAGCGGCCGGCTTCCAGATCGCCGTGGTCATCGGCGGCGGCAACTTCTTCCGCGGCAAGGAGCTGCGCCTGCGCGGCATGGACGGCGTGCGCGCCGACTACATGGGCATGCTCGGTATCGTGATGAACTGCCTGGCCCTCCAGGAGTTCCTCGAGCAGCGCGGCGTCGTGACCCGGGTCCAGACCGCCATCACCATGGGGCAGATCGCCGAGCCCTACATCCCGCTGCGAGCGATCCGTCACCTCGAGAAGGGCCGCGTCGTCATCTTCGGGGCCGGGATGGGCCTGCCGTTCTTCACCACCGACACGGTCGCGGTGCAGCGGGCGCTGGAGACCCACTGCGACGCGGTGCTCTTCACCAAGAACGGCGTCGACGGGGTCTACTCCGCCGACCCGAAGCTGGACCCGGCCGCGACCCGCTTCGACACCTTGACCTACGAGGAGGCGATCAGCCGCGATCTCCGGGTCGTCGACCAGACGGCGTTCACCCTGGCCGCCGAGAACAAGATGCCGATGATCGTGATGGGCCTCGAGCCCGAGGGCAACATCCTGCGCGCTGCCCGGGGTGAGAGGATTGGCACGCTCGTGAACGCCGGCTGACTCCCCGGAGTCCAGCCCATCGACCAGAGACGACGAGCAAGGAGCTCCCCGGTGATCAACGACATCCTCCACGAAGCCGACGGCAAGATGGACAAGTCGGTGGAGGCGACCCGCGAGGAGTTCTCGACGATCCGGGCGGGCCGTGCCAACCCGGCCATGTTCAGCAAGATCATGGTCGACTACTACGGCACCCCCACGCCCATCCAGCAGCTCGCGTCGTTCACCTCGCCCGAGGCGCGCATCATCTTGATCTCGCCCTACGACATGGGCGCCATGGGCAACATCGAGAAGGCCGTCCGCGACTCCGACCTCGGGGTCAACCCGGCCAACGACGGCAAGCTGTTGCGCTGCGTGTTCCCCGAGCTGACCGAGGAGCGCCGCAAGGAGTACATCAAGGTCGCCCGCACCAAGGCCGAGGACGGCCGGGTCGCGATCCGCAACCTGCGCCGCCACGCCAAGCAGACCCTGGAGAAGCTGGAGAAGGACGGCGAGGCAGGCAAGGACGACGTCACCGGGGCCGAGAAGCGGCTCGACGCGATGACGAAGAACCACACCGACAAGATCGACGATCTGCTCAAGCACAAGGAAGCCGAGCTCCTCGAGGTCTGATGGAGTCGCGCACATGACCCAGGCCGGTACGCCGCCGGGGACGCCCGTGCAGAAGGACCACGGCCGTGCAGGGCGCGACCTCCCCGCCAGCATCGCCTCGGCAATCGTGCTGCTCGCCGCGATCGCGCTGTCGCTGGCGTTCTGGAAGACCGCCTTCATGTTCATCGTGGTCGCTGCCGTGGTGGTCGCGGTCTGGGAGCTCCACCGCGGCCTGATGGCCAAGTCCATCGACGTGCCCGAGCAGCCCTTGATGCTCGGCGGTGTCGTGATGGTCGTCGTCGCCTACTTCTTCGGTGCCCCGGCCTTGGTCACCGCGACCGCTGTCACCGCTCTGGTGACCATGCTGTGGCTGCTGCGTCGCGGTGTTCCTGGCTACGTCCAGAACGCCACGGCGTCGGTCTTCGTGCTGATCTACGTCCCCTTCCTGGGCTCCTTCGTGGCTCTGCTGCTGGCCGAGGGCGGCGCCTGGGACTTCGACCGCTGGGACGACGGCGTCAAGGGAGTCATCGTCTTCATCCTGGTCACCATCGCCTCCGACATCGGCGGCTACATCGCGGGTGTGCTGTTCGGCAGGCACCCGATGGCTCCCGTCATCTCACCGAAGAAGTCGTGGGAGGGGTTCGCCGGCTCGGTGCTCTTCTGTGTCGCCGCCGGCGTCGGCCTGGTCGTCTGGATGCTCGACGGCGACTGGTGGGTCGGCGTCGCCCTCGGCCTGATCGCCGCGGTGATGGCCACGCTCGGCGACCTCTGCGAGTCGGTGATCAAGCGCGACCTGGGCATCAAGGACATGAGCCAGGTCATCCCCGGCCACGGCGGGCTGATGGACCGCCTCGACTCCTTGTTGGCGACGATCGCGCCGGTCTGGCTGCTCCTCCACTACGCCGTCTTCTGACGAAGTTCACGCTCAGAGAGCGTCGGTTCGAGGCTCCGATCCAACGGCGACATGACAGTGCGCGGCATGCGCGACCAGGACGCGTAGGACGTGTTCAAAGAGGGACTCCCCGCTCGCCCCCCACACGGCGAGCGGGGAGTCTGTGTCCGCGTCGCCTGTGCTCCGGGGGATGGCGGCGGCGCGGAGTTCATGGTTGGGGCCTAGGGACCCCTCGATGCGACTAGGCCCGTGCTGCGAGGGCCATACCGGTGAGGATGCGGCCGAGCTCGAGGGCCTCGTCGAGTCTCAGGCTCGCGATCGGGATGTCACCCTTGCTGATCTCGATGGTGGTTCTCCGCGGGTCGTGCTCCCGCAGGAGGTACGCCTCGAACGTCTCCAGCTGGGTGCTGGCGCCCGCCAGCCGGACGCGCGGTTCGGTGGTCAGTGCGACGGTGTGCTCATCACTGATGCACGCCTGGTCGTCACGCTCGAGGGCGGCGGTGTGTCCTTTCCCGTCACGGCACCAGGGGGCGCACTCGACGGCAGGCAGCATCTGACGCTGGGTCTGGGTGTGCTTCATGTTCTTCTCTGTCTGTGCTGTGGTGATGCGGTTGTTCGGCCGTGGTTCCCCGCGTCGCGGGCCCGGACTACCAGCGGGCCCGCGACGCGGGGGTTGGGGTCCCCCGTACCCCCCGATACCAAAGGCGCAGCTAGGTCTCGCTTCGTGCGCAGGGGGACCCGTCTTTCAGGGTCGCCGTAGAGCCGATGACGGGCTCGCGGCGACCCAAGGATTCGGTGACGTGCGTGTGGAGCGTGCTCCGGTCCGGACAGGCCCGAGCACAGCCCGCCCCGCCGAAGCGGGACGGGCTTCCGGTGATGCTTGTCGCGCTGCGGTCAGGAGGTCGCGATGGTGACGTCGTCGATCAGCAGGCCATCGGTCCGAGGACTGACGGCAGCGCGGTGCCGCTGAGGCGGAACATGAGCGTGTCCGTCTCGTAGTTCGGCTCGCCGGTTGCCTCGTAGTAGGCCTCGAACGTGGTGTTCTTGACCGGCTTGCCGTCGACCTGCACCGAGAAGACGTCGTTGTTGGTCGCCTTCTTCGTGTCAGGCTTCTTGACGAGCTTGAGCTTCACGGTGTGCGGCTGGTTCGAGGTCGAGCCCGGTGGCCACCGGCATGGTCTCCCACTGGAGTTCGCCCGCCTTGTCGACGAACGAGCCCTGGCTGGACAGGTTGATGCCGTCCTGGGTGTGCTCGATCGCGAGGAAGCCGCCCCGGCCGCCCTGGCCGTTGTCGGGGCTGACCGTCACCCGCAGGCCCGCCTGAAGGTCGACCGGCTCGAGCACGAAGGACGCGGTGAACGTGCTGCGCCGGCCCGGTCTCGGTGGCCGGGACAGCGAGCGTGGGGCTGAACAGCTGGTCGCCGAAGCTGCCGGACGTGACCGCATTGCTGATCCGCAGCGCCGAGTCGTCTCCCTCGGTGATGATCGTGGCGTCGTAGCTACCGGTCATCCGCCAGGGGTCGACGGCGCTTGGGGTCTTGTTGATGGACACGCCGGTGAAGCCGGTGGTGTACGGGCCGGCGACGGCGGCCATGGCAGGCGTCGCGGCCAGCATGAGCCCGGCGGAGAGCGCTGCGACTGCGGCGGCGCTAGACGTGGCGGTGACCTTGGCGGTGCGGTTCATCTAGGGGTCTGACCTTCCTTGACGTTCGGTGCCCGGCCATTCCGAGCACCTGAACTATGGGCGAAACGCTAACAGTGTCTTGACGGATCGCCAATTCCTGGCACACTGCTGTGGTGAGCACGACCCCGAAGCGCAGACGACTCAAACCTGAGGAGCGGCGCGAGCAGATGCTCGACGCGGCCAACGACCTGTTCGCCGAGCGTGGCTACGAAGAGGTCTCCGTCGAGGACATCGCGCGCTCGGCCGGAGTCACGCGCGGCCTGGTGCATCACTACTTCGGCGGACGCAAAGAGGTCTACATCGCGCTGCTCGAGAGGCTCGACATCGTTCGAGAGGAATCTTTGCGGCCGCCCGAGGGGCGCAGCGCCCGCGCACGCGTCGCGGACACGGTCTCACGCTGGCTGGACTGGACCGAGGCGAACCGCACCGATCTATCTCGGCACGATCGCGCCCGGCGAGGACCTCGCCGCCCCGAGGTGAGACACGTCGTCGCGGACCTCCGAGGCCGCGCTGTCGCCCTGCTCGCGACCTTCCACGCCGACATCGCCGAGGACTCGCCGCGGCTGCGCTATGCCCTGGAGTGCTGGACCGGCCTGAACCGCGCCGCGACACGACGGTGGCTACGCGGCGAGGCCACCCGCGAGGCGACACAGGAACTGCTCGCTTCCACGCTCGAACACGTCCTGCGCACGTTCGGCGTGCCACCCTCGATCAGTCGGCGCTGAGCCGTGCGGTGCAGCGGTGGAGCACGCCGGGGGCTTAGTGATGTGCCAGAGAGCCGGACAAGGGACCGCCCATCCTCTGTGGGGGAGGACGGGCGGTCGTGGGGGATGGTCGTTCCCCCTGGACCGGCCGGCCCCGTGAGAGAGGTGGGCCGGGCAGCGGTCTCCTCAACGGTACGTCGGATTGCTCACGAGGGGACTCCCCGCCCGCCGGGGGTACGAGCGAGGAGCCAGCTCGCGTCCGCCTGGTGGCGCCACCAGGGAGGCACGAGCCCTGTCGAATCCGGGGAACCAATGCCCCCCGCACTCTTCAAGCGTCGGGGGGCTGGACGGACCTCGCCTCGCGCAGAGTTCCCCCCAGAGCAATGCGGCAGGCGAGGTCCGATCTCAAATGCTAGGACGTGATTGACGAGGCGTCTCTGGCCCGGACGGGTGAACCTCACCCTGGGGTGCCAGGAGTCTTCTGACACGCTGGCCCCGTGAGCAACCCGTACGGCGAGGCCCCGCCGCCTCAGGAGCCGCCGCACGCCCAGCAGCCGGCCCAGGTGAGGGGCTGGGCGGTGGCCGTCGGCATCGTGATGGGCTTCGTGGTCACGTTCGCGTGGATGTTCATCATCTTCATCGTGGCGTTGAGCATGGAGAACTCCCCGGACTCGCTGCCGGACTGGCTGATCTTCGTGCTCTTCATCCTGCCGCTGCCCGCCTCGATCCTGTTGCTCTGTTTCCGGCGCACCCGTCAAGCCGCGGCCGGCATCGTGATGGGCATGGCCATCGGCACCCTGGTCGTCGCCGGCGTCTGCAGCTCGTTCATCGTCCCCGGGCTGGTGTCCTGACGCGTGTACCCGACCTTGGGCGACCTGCTGGGCCTCCAGCTGCCCGTCGGCACGCACGGCTTCTTCGTGCTGCTCGGCGTGCTCGCGGCTGGGGTGGTCTTCGTCGTGGAGGCCCGCCGGCGCGGCCAGACCGACGAGCGCATCCTCTACGTCGTCATGGGCGCACTCGTCGGCGGCGCGGTGTTGATGCGGCTGGGCACCTGGCTCCAGCACGTCGACCTCCGCGAGAACGCGAGCCTGGCCGAGCACTGGCTCTACGGCAACCGCTCGATCCTGGGTGGCCTGGTCGGCGCCTGGCTCGGCGTGCACGTCGCCAAGCGCCTCACCGGGTACCGCGTCCGCACCGGTGACCTGTTCGCCCCCGCCGTCGCCCTCGGCATGGCCGTCGGCCGCATCGGCTGTCTCCTGACCGAACAGCCCGGCACGCCGACCGGCCACGCGTGGGGCATCACCCTCGACGAGGCCGCAGCGGCGCGCACGAGCTCGCCGGCCGGCGTACCCCTCCACCCGTCGTTCGCCTACGAGATCGCCTTCCACCTGGTGGCGTTCGCGGCGATCTGGTGGTGGCTGCGGCGCCGCAGCCTGCCCCAGGGTGAGTCGTTCGTCTGGTACGTCGCGGCGTACGGCGTCTTCCGCTTCCTGGTCGAGTTCGTGCGCGGGAACGACATCGCCTGGGCGGGGCTGACGCGGCCGCAGCTGTTCCTGCTCGCCACGATCCCGCTCATCGCCGCCCGGATCGTCTGGCAGGTCAAGCAGGGCGCCTATCGTGGCGCCATGCGGGTCTCGACAAGCTCGACCGCCGACAAGGTGGACGCATGAATACCCCATTCGAATGCTCGCTTCGCTGCGCTTCGAACAGGGACCCCAAAAGATGAGCGGGATGCCGCTGCGCGGCGACCGGATCCACCGCTACGTCAACGCGTTCTGCCCGCTCTGTCACGAGGAAGGCCCCGACCGGCCGCTGGCCGAGGTGCAGCGGCTCTCCGGCTGGCTGGTCGAGCGCGAGGGCCACATCTGGCTCGAGCGGGGGTGCGCGACGCACGGTCTGGTCCGCACTCTCTACGACGAGTCGCCCGACATCCTGCGCTACCTCGAGCAGTGGACGGCGCCCACCAAGCGCCACGAGCCCGACGTGCGCGGCAACTTCAAGCCGGTGCCCGCGGCCTACGCCGACGGCCTGCCCGAGATGCAGACGCAGCACACCTGCATCCTGCTGGAGGACCTCCTCGACCACTGCAACCTCAAGTGCCCGACCTGCTTCGCCGAGTCCTCGCCGGCGCGCGCGTCGGTGGCACCGCTGGAGCAGGTGCTGGCCTCGATCGACACCCGGCTCTCCCGGGAGGGTCAGCGCCTCGACGTGCTGATGCTGTCGGGCGGCGAGCCAACGCTCTACCCGTGGCTGGGCGAGCTGCTCGACGAGGTCACCGCCCGCCCGATCGTGCGGGTGCTCATCAACACCAACGGACTTCGCATCGCCCAGGACGACGAGCTGCTCGCGCTGCTGACGAGGCACCGCGAGCGCGTCGAGGTCTACCTCCAGTACGACGGCGAGTCGGCCGAGGCGTCGACGTACCACCGCGGTGCCGACATCCGGCGGTTCAAGGAACGTGCGATCGAGCGCCTGTCGGCCAACGGCATCTTCACCACGCTCACCATGACCGCCGCCCTCGGCGTCAACGACGACGAGATCGGGAAGGTGGTCAAGCGGGCCCTCGGCACGCCGTACGTCGGCGGGGTCACCATCCAACCGGTGTTCGGCAGCGGCCGGGGCGGCGAGATCGACCCCCTCGACCGGCTCACCCACACCGGCGTGCTCGCCCGGCTGGAGGAGCAGACGGCCGGCGAGGTCACCTGGCGCGACCTGACGGCGCTGCCGTGCTCCCACCCGCACTGCTGTTCGGTCGGCTACCTGCTCCGCGACGACTCGGGCACCTGGCAGTCGCTGACGAGCCTGATCGGCCACGACCGGCTCAAGCACTGGCTGGACCTCGAACCCGACCTGCTGGCCAACCGGATCGCCGACGACGTGATCCCGGTGGCGATGAAGGAGGTCGTCAAGGGCTCGCTCCTCGACCTGCTCTCGGAGCAGTCGAGCCTCAGCCACCCGTCGATGGCCACGATCTGGCGCGACATCTGCCAGAACTGCGACCTCGGGATCGGCACGCTGACCTCTCTTGCTTCGGGCGCGCTTCCCGGGCGTCGCCGATCATTGGGCAAGCGCCTGCGGGCGATGCTGGGCGAGCGGGTGCTCCGCGCTGACGGTCAAGCCCTTCATGGACATGAACACGATGATCGAGGAGCGGCTCACGCAGTGCTGCGTGCACGTGGCAACAGTCGGGGCCACCGTCAACGGTGAGACCGGCGAGCACCAGTGCGCGCCGTTCTGCGCCGTCCAGGCCTGGGCACCGTTGTCGGCCAGCCGGATCTCGCGGGCCAAGGGGCTGCCGCTCGTGGAGACGTCCGGATGAGCGACCCCCGCCTGGTCGAGCCTGAGCGGGCAGGTGATGGTCAGGGGCAGCCGACGCCCTACGACCCGCTCCGCCTGTGCATCTTCGCCACCGTGGCCCTGCTCGGCTGGCTCCTGGGACCGGTGGCCCTCGGGTTCTTCGCGGTGCTCGGCATCGTCGGCTACACGAAGGCCTGGCGGGCCGGTCTGCTGCGTTCGCGCTGCCTGCTCGGAGACACGCGCAACGTGCTGGGCTACCTCGGCGTTCTTGCCGTGCTGGCGGTGGCGGGTCTGGTCTGGGCCATCGCGAGCGGTTCGCTCTGGGTGCCGTGGATCGCGTGGTGATCCCTCGGGAGGTCGGCCTCCACGCCTAGTCTGGATGGGACCCCGCCCCCCGGAGGATCCGTGACTCATGACCCAGCCCCCCGACGAGCCGGACGCGAGCCCGCCCGGCGAGGGCTGGCAGGCTCCCGGACCAGCCCCTGTCCCACCCCGGTACCCCGGCTACGGCCCGCCGTACGACCCACCCGCCCGGCAGCCGCCGGCCCAGAACCCGTACGGCGGCGAGACAGCGAGCTACGACCAACCCGGCTTCTACCAGCCCAGCGACTCCGCCGCGATGTCCTCGACGGCGAAGGTCGTGCTGGGGGTCGTGCTCGGTCTGTGCGCCGGGATCTTCTTGTGGTTCGTCGCAGTGATCCTGTTCAGTGCCGGCGGAACGGCCAACGGCAACGACTTCTTGTTCTTCGCAGCGGTAGCGCCTCTCGTGGTGCCGGCGCCGCTGCTCATCTGGAAGGCCACCCGGCCCTGGGCGGCCGGGTTGCTGATGGGAACGGCCATCTCGTCGATCGGGATGTCCGGGCTGTGCGCCTCGGTGCTCAGCAGCTTCTGAAGGAGATGACGTGAAGGGGACATGACGTGAAGGGGACCCTGGAGGACCGCCCGGCCACCGGCAGCGACGAGCGCCCGCCCGACTGGTGGCACCGCGACCATCCGACTTTCACCGCGCTGACCGGCTTCTTCACCGGGCTGGCCTTCGTCGCCCTGGTGCCGGCCTTGTTCGTCGGTCTGCTCCACCTCGTGTTCGATGACGAGACGACCAACGACCTGTTCCCGATGGTGCTGGTCGCGCTGGTCGTGCCGCTGGGGCTGGTGGCCTTCGCGCGCACCCGGCGGTTCGGCTCCTACATGCTCATCGGGGTGGTCGTGACGGCGCTGGTCGTAGCCGGCGCTGCGACGCTCGTGCTCTGGCTGATGGTGCAGCGCGACCTCTGATTCGCCGCCCTCGCGGTCCAGGCGGAATACTCGACGGTGATGTCCCAAGATCAGACCCAGCGCCCCCAGCTCCCGCTCGTGATGAGCTCCCCGCGCGGCCGCGCCAAGCCGCCGCGGCACCTCGCCGACCTCGACGAGGCCGGTCGCAAGGCGCTGCTGGAGGAGATGGGACTGCCCGGCTTCCGCGCCAAGCAGCTCTCCCACCACTACTTCGCCCGGCTGACCGACGACGCGGCCGAGATGACCGATCTGCCGGCGGGCCAGCGCGAGGAGCTGGTCTCCGCGTTGCTGCCGCACCTGATGACGCCGCTGCGGACCCTCGAGGCCGACCGCGGCACCACCCGCAAGACGCTGTGGAAGCTGTTCGACGGCGCCCTCGTCGAGTCGGTCCTGATGCGCTATCCCGACCGCGTCACCATGTGCGTCTCGAGCCAGGCGGGCTGCGGGATGGCCTGCCCGTTCTGCGCCACGGGCCAGGGCGGCCTCGAGCGCAACATGTCCACCGCCGAGATCGTCGAGCAGGTCGTCGCCGGCGCCCGCTCGCTGGCGCGCGGTGAGGTCCCGGGCGGTCCTGGGCGCGTCTCCAACGTCGTCTTCATGGGGATGGGCGAGCCGCTCGCCAACTACCGGGCGGTGATCGGCGCCGTACGACGCCTCGTGGACCCGGCTCCGGCCGGCCTCGGGATGTCGGCCCGCGGCGTAACCGTCTCGACGGTCGGCCTCGTCCCGAGGATCAACCAGCTGACCGAGGAGGGCATCCCGGTCACGCTGGCCCTCAGCCTCCACGCGCCCGACGACGAGCTGCGCAACGAGCTGGTCCCGATCAACACCCGCTTCTCGGTCGCCGAGACCGTCGCGGCTGCCTGGAACTACGCGAAGGTCACCAAGCGTCGCGTCTCCATCGAGTACGCCATGATGCGCGGCATCAACGACCAGGGCTGGCGCGCCGACCTGCTGGCCGAGGTGCTCAACGGCTACGGCGACTGGGGGTGGGTCCACGTCAACCTGATCCCGCTCAACCCGACGCCCGGGTCGAAGTGGACGGCCTCCGACCCTGCCGACGAACGCGAGTTCGTACGGCGCCTGGAGTCGCACGGCATCCCGACCACCGTGCGTGACACCCGCGGCCGGGAGATCGACGGCGCGTGCGGACAGCTGGCCGCCACCGAGTCATGAGCCTGGCGCCGGACGTCGTCGCCGCCGCCAGCAGGGCCTGGGTCTGGGTGCCGGACAGCGCCATCACCATCGAGACACCGGAGTACCTGCTCGTCCAGATGCCCGAGTGGTTCGGGATCTCGCTCGAGCTCATGCGCTTCGATACCCAGCGCGACGCGGGCGAGGTGGTGGACGAGGTGCTCCGGCGTGCCCGCGAGCTGGGCAAGCCCGAGGTCAACTGCTGGGTCAAGCTGCACAACGACCCCGGTCTCGGTGAGGTGTTCCGGGAGCGGGGCGGCGTGCTGGACGAGACGCTCGACGTGCTCGCCCTCGACCTGGCCCCCGGCCCGCCCGACCTCGGGTCGGTCGACGGCGCTGGAGATGCGCTGGGCGACCGACCTGCGACATGCCCGGGACAACCTCCAGGTCGGCGCCGACGTGTTCGGCGACTCGATGCCGCCCGAGGACGAGATCGCCGCCGAGGTCGAGCGGGCCAAGCGCGACGCCGAGTCGGGCAGCGGCTCGGTGGTGGCGTACCTCGACGGCGCGCCCGTCGGCTGTGGCGGCATCTCCCTCGTCGACGGCGTGGCCCGGTTGTGGGGCGGCGCCGTCCGCGAGGAGGCCCGCGGCCGCGGCGCCTACCGGGCTCTCCTCGACGCGCGGCTGCACCGCGGCGTCGAGCGCGCCGCCACCATGGCGTTGGTCAAGGGCCGGGTGCAGACCTCGGGCCCGATCCTGCGTCGCGCCGGGTTCGAGCGGTACGGCGAGGAGCGCTCCTACCTCGTCCCGCTGGGCTGACCCGCGCTGGCCAGGGTGCTGCCGTAGCGGCGGTGAGCGTGGCACCGTCTGCGCGCCTCAAACGGTGCCTGGCTCACCGCTGGCCAGGGTGCTTCGTCGCTCATTCCCCGAAGAGCTCGGCCGCGGCGTCCATGTCGTCGACGAGGTGGACGTGCTCTTCCATCGGCCGCCCTCGGGCCAGCATGCGGAGCAGGGGCCAGGCGGGCAGCTCCTCGGTCCAATAGGTTCGACCCACCAGCACCATGGGCGCGACCGACGACTCGTCGGCGTAGAAGTTCTCACAGGCGTCCTGGAACACCTCCTGCACGGTCCCTGCCCGGCCGGGCAGGAACACGATGCCGGCGTGGCAGACCTCCAGCAGCACCGACTCGCGGACGGCGTTGCGCACGTACTTGGCGATGCCGTTGGCCAGCACGTTGGGCGGCTCGTGACCGTAGAACCAGGTCGGGATGCCGAGCGAGTCGGCACCGCCGGGGAACCGCTCGCGGACGGCGAAGGCGGCGCGCACCCAGTCGTCGACAGACGGTCGGAACGACGGGACGGCGGCCAGCAGGGCGAGCGCCTCGTCAACGTCGTGCAGGCCGGCTTCGGGGGAGCTGCCGGCCAGGCTGGTTCCCGAGAGGTAGGCGCCCAGGTTCGCGGCCTCCATCGCTCCCGGCCCGCCGCCGGTGGCCACCACGTGACCCGCACCGAGCAGCCGGCCCAGCCGCGCAGCGTCCCGGTACCCGTCGGTGCCGCGCTGGAGCGCGTGGCCACCCATGACGCCGACCAGCCGGCGGCCGGCCACCCAGTCGGTGAGCGCCTCGTCGACGGCGTGGTCGTGCAGCGCCTTGGCCATCGAGGCGTCGCGGTCGTGGGCGGTCTGCGACCAGGCGTACGCGCGGGCGTCGAGGCTCTCGGCGTACGAGGCGGCGTCGTAGAGGTCCTGCGGCCGGTAGAGGTGGTCGCGGTGGAGGTCGACGGGGGAGCCCGGCAGGTCTGGCACGACGATCGCGCCGCGGGCCTCGGCGCGGGCGGCGTCTCCCGGTGCGAACCGGCAGCCGAGGAACAGTGCGCCCGCCACGCGGAGGTCGCGCAGCTCGGCCGATCGGGTGCTCAGGTCGACCGTGCGGACCCGCCAGCCGCGCAGCGTGGTCGCCCCGGCCGCCAGCCGGTGGTCGAAGTCGGCCAGCGTGTCGACCTGGACGCCGCGGCCTCGGCTGCGCCTCACGGGGCGAACCTACCGGGCGCCCGCCTAGCGCGTGGACGGCCTCCTGGGCATCATCCGATCACCCCAGGTCGGCCATAGCCCAGATGGGCTAACAAGGGACCGAAAGGTGCATGCCCACGACCCCGCCGAGCGGGCATCCTGGAGGACAGGTTCGCCGGTCCGACGTCGAGGAACACCAGACGTCCCCGGGTGCGACGTGGGACGGACACGTCAGTGAACGGGGGTATGTCGCACCCGGGCGGCGGGCACCCCAGGCTCTCGGGTCAGAAGGCGTGCGCCATCAGCTCGCCGAACAGCTCCTGCTCGTCGACCTCCAGCCCGCGCGCCTTGAACCAGCCGCAGATGTTGGTGCAGTCGCGCAGCAGGAAGTCCATGCCGTTCGGGTTGCCGACCAGGTCCACGATCTGCGGCAGGTCGATGACGACCAGCCGCTCGCCTGCGGCCAGGATGTTGTACGCCGAGAGGTCGCCGTGCACGATCCCGTTCTCGACGAGTAGCGCCAGGAACTCGCGAACCTGGTCGTAGTACGAGGCCAGCAGCTGCGGCTCGGGGCGCGTCTGCGCCAGCCGCGGAGCAGTCTCGCCGTCGACGGTGATCCACTCCATCATGATCTCGGTGCCGTCGATCTGGACCGGGTAGGGGACCGCCGCGCCGAGCAGCCACAGCCGCTTGAGGGCGTCCCACTCGGCGATCGCCCACTCGCCTGCGGCCACGATCTTCCCCCAGGTGCTCTTGCGCTTGAGGGCGCGCTCGTCACGGGAACGCTTCACGCTGCGCCCCTCGGCGTACGAGGCGGCTCGGTGGAAGCTGCGGTGGTTGCTGTCGCGGTAGCGCTTGGCGGCCATCACCACACCGCCGTCGGGGTCGAGCGGGTCGGCCCTCTCGACGAGGAAGACGTCGGCCTCCTTGCCGGTCTTCAGGATGCCGAGCTCGGTGTCGATGGCGCCGCGGCTCTCCACGACCCAGGAGGGGCGTGGCTCGGGGCCGCGACACAGCGGCTCGACGTCGAACCAGGTGGTCCAGCGCTGGCCGTCGCCGATCTCGTCGTAGGTGCGGAAGTCGAAGGTGAAGCTGGGGTCGATCCCCTCCAGGGGATCGTCCGGTCCTGACCTGTAGGCGTCAGGCGTGGCCCACTCTGTCAACCAGAGGGCCGGGAACTCGGGGTGAGAAGACATCGCTGAAAGTGCTCCAGAGGTGAGAGGAAAGGCTTGTCGAGGACAGGCCAACGACAGTGATGGACATGTCACGCTCCTCTCGCTGGAACTTCTCCTGGGGCACCGGCAGAGTTCCGGATGACCGCGTGCCGAGTGTGACAGGCGCGGTGCACCGGTCGTCCAAGCCTTTTATTGGCGTGGGGTCCGCCTGGATAGGGTCCGAAGGGTGACCTCGACCCGCCGCCTGCTCGGAGCCGTCGCCCTGGTGCTCCTCCTCCCCACGGCCCAGCCCCTGGTGCCGTCGGGCGCCGTCGAAGCCCAGGTTCGTGAGGCGGTTCGTGGCGCCGACGGGATCGGCGACCCCTACTTCCCGCTGGACGGCAACGGCGGCATCGACGTCGTCCGCTACCGCATCCACGACGTCTACCGGTTCAGCGACCGGAGGCTGCGCGGCAAGACGCGGATCACGCTGCTGGCCACCCAGGACCTCAAGACCTTCAACCTCGACTTCCTCCTCCCCGTCCACCGGGTGACGGTCGACGGGCACCACGCCGTCTACGACCAGGCTTCCAGGCGACACGAGCTGGTGATCGCGCCGAAGCAGCCCCTGCGGGCCGGGCAGCGGGTCGACGTGGTGGTCGCGTACGCCGGGTTCCCCGAGCGCCACGGCTACCGCGGCGAGCGCAACTGGCTGGCGAGCGACCAAGAGGTCGTCACCATGAACGAGCCCCACATGGCGCCGTGGTGGTTCCCGGCCAACGACCACCCCCTCGACAAGGCGCTGGTCGACATCCGCGTCACCGTGCCGCGGCGCAAGCAGGTCGTGGCCAACGGACGCCTGGTGTCACGCAAGGTTCGCGGCGACGCCGCGACGTACCACTGGAAGGCCGACGAGCCGATGGTGCCGTACCTGGCCTTCTTCGCCGCCGGGCGCTTCGAGGTGTCCCAGGGCACCCACGACGGCCTGCCGTGGCTGGTCGCCGTCTCGCGGCGGCTGCCCCAGGAGCTGCGGCAGGACTCCCTCGCGATGATGAAGCGGACGCCCGCCGTCGTCGCGTGGCTCGAGACCCGGCTGGGCGACTACCCCTTCAGCCAGACCGGTGGCCTGGTGACCAGCCTCCAGCCCGGCTTCGCCCTGGAGAACCAGACGCGGCCGACCTACCAGCCGACCGGGCTCAGCACGGTCGTGCACGAGCTCGCACACCAGTGGTTCGGCGACTCCGTGGCCGTGCACGGGTGGCGCGACATCTGGCTCAACGAAGGCTTCGCCTCGTTCATGGAACAGGCCTACGACGAGGCGCACGGCGGCGGTGACGCCCAGCTGTGGCTGGCGTCGATGTGGGAGGCGTTCGGCGCCGACGACCCGTTCTGGAAGCTGGCCATCGGCAATCCCGGCCCCCGCCAGATCTTCGCCCAGGAGGTCTACGTGCGCGGTGCGATGACGCTGCAGGCGTTGCGCCACCGCATCGGCGAGACGGAGTTCTGGACCATCCTGCGCACCTGGACGGCCGAGCGCGAGGGCGGCAACGGCAGCGTCGAGGACTTCGCGGCGCTGGCCGAGCAGGTCTCGGGCGAGGACCTCGACGCCTTCTTCCAGGCATGGCTATTCGACGCTGCCCGGCCGGCCCAGACGGCCGTCAACGGCTTGTAGACCGATCAGGACGCGTCGTCCGGCGTCGGCACCCAGCGTCCGGCCCACCCGCGGCTGAGCACCTTCTCGAACATCCGGGCGTTGAGCCAGGCCGTCGCCGACCACACCAGGACCCAGACGGCGCCGACCGGCCAGGAGAGCACATCGGGGCCGTGTCCGACGATGGCACCCACGGCGAGGGCGGCGTAGAAGCCGACCCACAGGGCCACGGGGGTGAGCGGCAGGGTCAGCACGACCAGGGCGACGTACCAGAGGCGACCGTCGGCCGTGGTGCTCAGCGCGGCGAGGAGCCCGACCACGGCGACGTAGGTCTGGCCCGCGGAAGACAGCCGAACCACCGGCAACTCCTCGTCCACACCTCCATGATGACGCCTCACACCGATTCGTCTGCGACGCGCAGCGAGAAAAGAGGCAGGAATCCGCAGACGAATCGCGCCTCACCGCAGCGTCCAGGATCGTGATCCTCCCGCCCCGAAGGGCCGTCGCGTGGTGTGCCTCGATCACCGCCAGGCGCATCGTCTCGGCGGGCTCCACGCGCTCGTCGGACAACAGCTCGACGCTGACCGGCTCGCTGGTGTCGCCGGGCTGGAAGACGACGGTCGGGTGGAGACGGACGAAGTCCTGGCCGGCTCGCGCTGTGCCGTTGCGGGTGACGAGCTGGACGACCACCCGGCGGCCGCTCGGCGCCGACAGGACCGTGCGGGTGTAGCCGAGGCGGTGACCGATCGCGGGCTCGGTGAACGTCGCGTCCTCGACGCGCACGCGGGGGAGCGGGTCGTCGTCGGCGATGGCCACCGTTGCCGCCCGCCGGCCGAGAGCGGCCCCTCGTGGGCTGCTGAGCCGGACCTCGAAGTCCTCGGCGGCCTCGTCCAGCCGGTCTGCCGTCGTCGGCACCGCGAGGTGCACGACCCGCTCGCCGGCCGGCACGGTCACCCGCCGGTGGGTTCCTCGGTAGTCATCCGGGGCGAGCGCCAGCCCCGATCGGGTGTCGACCCGGACCGTGACGTCGTGGCCGGCTCGCCGGTCGAGCACGAGCGTGACGTCGAGCGGCTCTCCCTCGGCGACCTCGTCGCCCATCACGACGCGGACGACGGGAGGTCCGGCGGCGGGCGCCGCGGGGACGAGCAGCCCGGGGCCCACCAAGGCCGCGACGACCGTGCCGACGGAGACGACCGAGCTGACCCGACTGACAGCGGGCACGTCAGTGGCCACCCAGCAGCGGCGACATCGCTCGCGCCACCACGCTCGGGCGGCCGGTGACACCCTCCTCGATGTCGGCGACCCGCATCGCCCTCAGGCCGGCGTTCGCGCCGAGCCACCGCAGCGGCTCGGGCTCCCAGCGCCGCGAGCGGTGGCCGACCCATGGCAGCCGCGTCAGGTCGGTGTCGCGGCGCAGGACCAGGTCGCGCAGCGTGCGGCCGGCCAGGTTGGTGGTGCTCACACCGTCGCCGACGTAGCCGCCGGCCCACGCGAGCCCGGTCGAGCGATCCAGCCCCACCGACGCGCACCAGTCGCGCGGGACACCGAGGGCCCCGCCCCAGGTGTGGGTGATCCGCGCCGACGACAGCACGGGGAACAGGTCGACGAGGGTCGCCCGCAGCGAGGCGAAGACGCGGTCGTCGCGGTCGAAGCCAGGCTTGATCGCCGACCCGAAGTGGTACGGCGCCCCGCGGCCGCCGAAGACCATCCGGTCGTCGGCGGTGCGCTGGCCGTAGACGATCACGTGGCGGTAGTCGGAGAAGGTCTCGCGCCGGCGTAGCCCGATCCGTTCCCAGGTCTCGGCGGGCAGCGGCTCGGTGGCGACGATCAGCGAGTAGACCGGCGCCAGCTCGCGACGGCGACCGTGCAGGCTCCTCGTGTAGCCCTCGGTGGCCCGGACGACCACGTCGGCACGCACCGTGCCGTGGTGGGTTCGGACGCGCCCTGGCTGGAGGCTGGTCGCGGCCGTGCGCTCGTAGATGGTCACCCCGCGTCCCTCCACGGCGGTGGCCAGGCCGGTCACCAAGCGGCCGGGGTGGACGGCCGCGCAGTCGGGTGTGTACGTCGCCCCGCGGACCTTCGTGGCCGACAGCAGCGAGCGAGCCTCCTGGCCGGCGAGCAGCCGGACGTCGTCCTCGCCCAGAGCCCCAGCGGCGGGCGTGGGCCACGTCGGCTCGGGCATTGGCCAGCTGGGCGCGGGTGCGGGCGAGCACCACGGTGCCCCCCTTGGCCCAGTGGGCGTCGATCCCCTCGGCCTCGAGCACGCGGCCCACCTCGTCGACCGTGGCCCGCATCGCGGCGTGCTGCGCGAGCGCGCCGTCGCGGTCGGGCGGATCCGCCCGACCGTTACGCAGCGCGGCGAGCTTGTCGAGGGACGCAGGGAACAGGGCCGAGCACCAGCCGCCGTTGCGTCCTGACGCTCCGAAGCCGGCGACCTCGGCCTCGAGCACCGCGATCCGCAGCGACGGGTCGGCCTCGGCCAGGTAGTAGGCAGTCCACAGGCCGGTGAACCCGGCTCCGACGATGGCGACGTCGACGTCACGGTCTCCCGGCAGCGAGGGTCGGGGCGTCCAGTCGGTCAGCTCGGGTGGCGTCGACTCGTGCCACCAGGACAGCGCCCGGTAGTGGTTGCCCCGGTAGAGGTTGCCCGGGTGGAGGTTGCTCAGCGCACGCCCCACGAGTAGGTCTGCTTCTGCAGCTTGAGGTACATGAACGTCTCGGTGCTCTCGACGTTCGGGATGGTGCGGATCTTGAGCGAGATCAGCTCGAGCAGGTGGTCGTCGCTCTCCGCGACGACCTCGGCCAGGATGTCGTAGGAACCGGCCGTGATGACGACGTAGTCAACCTCCGGCAGCTCGCCGAGTGCCTCGGCCACCACCTCGAGCTCGCCCCGCGCCCGGATGCCGACCATCGCCTGCCGGGCGAAGCCCAGCTGCAACGGGTCGGTGACGGCCACGACCTGCATGACACCGCTCTCGGTGAGCCGCTGCACGCGTTGTCGCACCGCGGCCTCGGAGAGCCCGACCACCTTGCCGATGGCGGCGTACGAGCGGCGGCCGTCCTGCTGGAGCTGCTCGATGATGCGCTTGGAGACGTCGTCGAGAGTGATCGCGGACCGACGAGCGCGGCTCATGCGCCGGCCGAGAACGGGTAGGGCGGACGGCGCGTGGGGACATCGAGTGCAGGCTTCACCGCCCAGGGTGGCACCGCTCATCCCCCCGGGCAACGAAGACACTCGGATCGGGCAAGGGATTCCGTCGCTGGTCTTGACGCGGTCGACGGGATCGCTTGTCGTGGAACCGCTGGTCTGACACGATCCGCACTGATGCGCGCGCCTACCCCGGGGTGCGCGACGCGCCGGAGGGGGGCTCATGCCGGACTATGCCGAGCCGACCAGGCAACCACGCCTCGGCCGACGCAGACCTGATCCGTGGGGCGGGCGTCGGTGTCTTCGGAGTCGCCAGTATCGCCGTGCTGCCGTTGTTCGGCACCGACGGAGCTGCGCAGGACCCAGGCCGACGTGCGTCGCCAAGGACGTGTCGGCAGACCGACAAGAAGCTGATCGTCAGCAACTGGCCGGCCTACATCGACCCCCGGGCGGACGGGCCGACCAACACCCGTGACGTGTTCGAGGACGAGACCGGCATCACCGTCAAGTACACACGACGACGTCAACGACAACGCCGAGTTCTTCGCCAAGGTGCGCAACCAGCTCGGCAGGACTGCGAGACCGTCAAGCGCGACATGTTCATGCTGACCGACTGGATGGCCGCCCGGATGATCGCGCTCGGGTGGATCCAGCCGCTGAACGCCGCCAACGTGCCCAACCTCCACGACAACCTGATCAAGCCGTTGCGGGGCAAGGCGTGGGACAAGGACCGCGACCTACTCCGCGCCGTGGCAGGCGGGCCTGACCGGCATCGCCTACAACTCGGCGGCGACCGATGCCGTCGGCTCGCTTCGAGGAGCTGCTCACGCGGTCCGACCTGACGGGCAAGATCACCCTGCTCTCCGAGATGCGCGACACGATGGGCTTCATGCTCAAGGTCACGGGAGCCGACCCGAGCGACTTCACCGAGGACGAGTGGGCCAACGCCATCGACAGAGCTGGCGGTCGCCGTCGACGCGGGCCAGGTGCGTTCGTTCACCGGCAACGAGTACATCCAGGACCTCGCAGCCGGCAACATCGTGGCCTGCGAGGCGTGGTCGGGCGACGTCATCCAGGCCCAGTTCGACAAGCCCGACATCAAGTTCGTCACGCCCGAGGAGGGGTTGTCGATCTGGAGCGACAACATGCTCGTCCCCAACCTGGCCACCCACCAGGCGAACGCCGAGAAGTGGATCGACTACTACTACGGCCCGACGTCGCGGCGAAGCTGGCGGCGTGGGTGAACTACATCTGCCCCGTCGAGGGTGCCCGCGAGGAGATGGAGAAGATCGATCCCTCGCTCGTCGACAGCCAGCTGATCTTCCCCGACGAGGACACGCTGTCGAAGACGTTCGATTCATGGCTCTCGACGAGAACCAGATCAAGCAGTACGAAGGAGACTGGTCCGATGTCACAGGTGGCTGATCCCGGCAATGCACGAGCACCAGCAGCGGGTCCGACCCGTCTGGCGCCGGTGGGGTTCGGGCCTGGAGCTGCGACAGCTGACCAAGGAGTTCGCGAACTTCACGGCTGTGAGTCGATCGACCTCGACGTGCCGGCAGGGCGCGTTCTTCGCCCTGCTGGGTCCGTCGGGGTGCGGCAAGACCACGACGCTGCGGATGGTCGCGGGTCTGGAGACGCCGACCTCGGGCACGATCACGCTGGCGGGGAGGACATCACCTACGCCAAGCCCTTCCGGCGGCCGGTCAACACGGTCTTCCAGAACTATGCGCTGTTCCCGCACCTCGACATCTTCGAGAACGTCGCCTTCGGCCTGCGCCGGCGCAAGAAGGGCGATGTGGACAAGCAGGTCAACGAGATGCTCGAGCTGGTCGAGCTCGGCTCCCAGGCGCGCAAGAAGCCCGTCCAGCTCTCCGGTGGCCAGCAGCAGCGCGTCGCGCTGGCCCGGGCGTTGGTCAACCATCCCGAGGTGCTGCTGCTCGACGAGCCGCTGGGCGCCCTCGACCTCAAGCTCCGCCGCGCGATGCAGGTCGAGCTGAAGCGGATCCAGACCGACGTCGGTCTGACGTTCATCCACGTCACCCACGACCAGGAGGAGGCCATGACGATGGCCGACACCATCGCGGTGATGAACGCCGGGGTGATCGAGCAGATGGGCGCCCCCGAGGAGCTCTACGAGAACCCGCGCACCACGTTCGTGGCGAACTTCCTGGGCCAGACCAACCTGATCGAGGGCAAGGTCACCGGCCGCTCCGGTGACGACGTCAGCGTGGACATGCACGGGATCGGTGTCTCGGTCAACGCAGACCGGGCGCACACCGACGGTGGCGAGGGCTGGGTCGGGATACGGCCGGAGAAGGTGCTGATCGGCGACGAGGGCGAAGCGCTCGACGCCCCCGGCAACACCATCCCGGGTGGGGTGGTCACCGACGTGTCCTTCACCGGTGTGTCGACGACGTACCTGGTCAAGATGCCCTGGGGGCAGGAGCTCGTCGTCTTCGAGCAGAACACCGGTCGCCGCAAGCTGTTCCGCACCGGTGACAAGGTCGAGCTCTCCTGGCGACCCGAGTACGCCTTCCTCCTCGACCGCAGCCAGGACGCCTCGGCCGGACGCCCAGCTCGAGTGACGACGTGAGCCGGGGAGGAGCAGCGTCGAGGTGAGGAAGCGCGGGCCGGGGTCGGGTATCTGCTGCTCGTCCCCGGCATCCTCTGGCTGGCGTTGTTCTTCGTCATCCCGTTCTACTCCCTGGTGGCGACCTAGCCTGTACGACCCCGAGCGGGTCGGTGTGCGCCGGCTACGAGATGACCTGGGAGTTCAGCAACTACGTCGACGCGTTGCAGGACAACTGGAACCCCTGCTGCGGTCGTTCCTGTACGCCGGCCTGGCCACCTCTTCTGCCTGGTGCTCGGCTACGTGCTCGCCTATGCCATCGCGTTCAAGGCGGGCCGTTGGAAGAACCTGATGCTGGTGCTGGTGATCGCCCCGTTCTTCACCAGCTTCCTGGTGCGCACCCTGTCGTGGAAGCTGATCCTGGCCGACGACGGTCTCATCGTGAACACCCTGCAGATCTTGCAGATCCTCGGCGAGGACGGCCGGTTGCTCGCCACGCCCGTCGCGGTGATCGCCGGTCTGACCTACAACTTCCTGCCCTTCATGGTGCTCCCCTGTTCGCCAGCATCGACAAGATCGACCACCGCCTGATCGAGGCGGGCGGTGACCTCTACGCCTCGCCGTTCGTCGGCTTCTGGAAGGTCACCTGGCCGCTGTCGCTGCCCGGCGTGGTGTCCGGGACCCTGCTGACCTTCATCCCGGCGGCCGGCGACTACATCAACGCCGAGCTGCTCGGCAGCCCCAACCAACGCATGGTCGGGCAACGTGATCCAGAACCTGTTCACCGACGCCAACAACTATCCGGCCGCCGGCGCGCTCTCGATGATCCTGATGCTGATCATCGTGGTGATGGTGCTGTTCTACGTCCGACGTGCCGGGACGGAGGAACTGCTGTGACGCGCTTCGCTGGCTGAGGACGTCGGACGCACCGAGGCCCACGCCGAAGCATCGTCGACGCTGACTCGCGACCTCGTGCTGATCCTCGGCCTACTGGTGCTGGCCTACACGTTCGTGCCCATCGCGATCGTGATCCTGATGAGTTCAACGAGCCGGACAGCCGGCTGATCTACCAGTTCGACGGATTCACCCTGGACAACTGGCTCAACCTCTGCGAGCCCCGGCATGTGCGAAGCCGTCGTCCGCTCGATCGAGATCGGGCTGCTGACCACCGTGGTCGCCACCATCCTCGGGACGCTGATGGCGTTCGCGCTGGTGCGCTACGAGTTCTCCGGTCGTTCGAGCACGAACCTGCTCATCTTCCTGCCGATGGCCACACCCGAGATCGTGATGGGCTCCTCCCTGCTCGCCCTCTTCGTGGCTGCCGGCTTCGGCGGGGCACTCGGCTTCGGGACCATCCTCATCGCCCACATCATGTTCTGCATCTCGTTCGTCGTGGTCACCGTGCGCGCCAGGCTCGCGGGCATGAGCGACACCCTCGAACAGGCGGCCGCCGACCTCTACGCGACGCCGTCGCAGACCTTCTGGAAGGTCACCTTCCCGTTGGTGTTCCCCGGCATCCTCGGCGCCGCCCTGCTCGCCTTCTCGCTGTCCTTCGACGACTTCATCGTCACCAACCTCAACGCGGGCACCACCACGACTTTCCCCCTCTACGTCATGGGGCGTGGCCCAACGCGGCGTCCCCATGCAGGTCAACGTCGTCGGCACCTTGATGTTCGTCATCTCCATCGCGATCGTCCTGGCCGGCGAGGCCCGCAGTCGAGCGCGCACCCGCGCGCTCCGCGAGCCGGCTGCGATGCCTGCACCGGCGACGGCGGCGGTCACGTCACGGTCCTGACCCGCTCGACAGCACCCGAGAGGATGACGAGCTGCTGGGTGGCACGGGTCATCGCGACGTAGCGGTCGACGGCGCCCTCGATGCCGTCGCCGAACGTGTCAGGGTCGACGAGGACGACCAGGTCGAACTCCAGGCCCTTCGACAGCTCCGGGCTCAGCCACCGCACGCGGGACGACGCACGCAGCGTGTCGTCGTCGGGCTCGTGGACGCTGATGACACAGGCGATCCCGTCGGTGTGCTCGGCCAGCCACGAGCCGAGGACCGACCTCAGGTCCGAGGCGGACCCGTGGACGACGGGGATGCCGCTGCTCCGGATCGAGGTCGGCACGTTGGCATCCGGGAGCGCGGCCCGGATGACCGGCTCGGCCTCGGTCATGACCTCCTCAGGCGTCCGGTAGTTGATGCTCAAGGAGGCCAGCTCGATGTGGGTGAGCCCGACGCGTTCGAGGCGCTCCTGCCACGACTCCGTGAACCCGTGCCTGGCCTGGGCCCGGTCTCCGACGATGGTCAGGCTCCGCGACGGGCAGCGGCGCAGCAGCATCTGCCACTCCGCGTCGGTCAGCTCTTGCGCCTCGTCCACCACGATGTGCGCGAACGGACCCGCGAGCGCGTCCGTGTCGGGGGCCGGCAGGGCACCCTCGTCGACCCACTTGTCGCGCAGGTCGTCCCCGCGCAGCATCGACATCACATGGAGGTCGGAGTCGTCGGTGGCGATCAGGTGGTCGACGACCCGGGACATCTCTTCGCGCTCCGCAGCCAGCGTGGCCTCGCGCCGCCGGGCGCGGCGTGAAGACTCGGGGTCACCGAGCCGCTGCCGCGCCGCGTCGAGGAGGGGGAGGTCGGAGACGGTCCAGGCCTGCGGCTCTGGACGCTGCAGTCTCCGGACCTGCTCGGGCTCGAGCCGAGGGGCGCACATGCGCAGGTAGGCGGGTACTGACCACAGGTCGCCGAGCAGGTCTGCCGCCTCCAGCAGCGGCCACGACATGCCCAGGGTGTCCACGAGCGCGTCGTTGCGGAGCATCGACCTGCGCAGCCGGTCGGGTGAGACCTCCTCGTCGTCCAGCTTGTCGGTGAGGATGGCGACCAGCTCCTCCCAGATCTGGTCGCGCGCCTCGTTGTGCGGCGTACCCGGGTCCGGTGACTCGAACGCCTGGGCCCACTCGTCAGCACTGAGCCAGACGTCGCCCCAGGGTGTCTCGACCTCCGTGCCCTCGGTGGGCGGCTCCTCGTACAGCCTGACGGCCGGCTCGATGGCCTGGACCAGGTCGGACGACGCCTTCAGCCGCGCCACCTCGGGATCGGTCTCGATGGCTGCGGTCGCACCTTCGGGGACGAGCTCTCGCAGGGTGCAGGTGCGTACGCCCTCCTCGCCGAGGCTGGGCAGTACGTCGGCGACGTAGGCGAGGTAGGGCTGGTGCGGGCCGACGAACAGCACACCGCCCCGCCGGTGGCCCAGGCGCGGGTCGGCGTACAGGAGGTATGCGGTGCGGTGCAGGGCGACCACGGTCTTGCCCGTGCCTGGGCCGCCGTCGACGACCAGCGCGCCGCGGGACCCCGCGCGGATGATCGCGTCCTGGTCGGCCTGGATGGTGCCCAGCACGTCACGCATCCGCGGCGAACGGCTGCTCCCGAGGCTGGCGATGAACGCGGACTGGTCGTCGAGGGCAGCGGCGTGCCCGTCGAACCCCTCCGCGTCGAACACCTCGTCCCAGAAGTCGGTGATCCGGCCCTTGGTCCAGCGGTACCTACGTCGGCTCGCCAGACCCATCGGGTTGGCGTGGGTCGCGCCGAAGAACGGCTCAGCAGCAGGGGACCGCCAGTCGAGCAACAGTCGTCGACCCGCACTGTCGGTGAGACCGAGCCGCCCGACGTACACGGGCGCCGTGCCGTCCTCGCCGACCATGTGGCCCAGGCAGAGGTCCAGACCGTAGCGGCGCAGGGTGCGCAGGCGGGCGGTCAACCGATGCACCTCCAGATCGCGGTCCATGGCCTCCTGGCCGGTGCCTCCGGGTTCCCTGCGCGCGGCATCGACACGGTCGGTCAGGTCGGCGATCGACTGCTCGAGGCTGGTCGCGATCGCCGCGAAGTGCTGCTCGTCGCCGGCGATCAGCGCCGGGTCGTTCTTGGCCGCGAGGTCGTCGGAGAGGTCGAAGGCGCTCGTCGTCACAGGGGTCACGTAAGAGTCACTCCACTTCGCAGATGGGGCCGGGACCGGCGATTGTGCGTGACGACAGGGGTCTTGCCGCAAGCCCCCTGGTGCGTTATACGTTGTCAGTGGCGAGGGGTTGGTCCCTCGTCTCATCCATGCTCTCGCGCGCGAGCGTTGAGTCGAGCGGCCTGACGTGTCAGGTGGTCGCGCTCGGCGAGGTTGGGTGCGTGCCGGGCCGCCTCGGCGTAGAGCCGTGCTGCCGTCAGCAGGTCGCCGTCGCGTTCGTGGAGGTACGCCGCCACCGCGGTGTGGCGGGGCAGCGAGTCGTCCACTGTCGCGAGCGCCGCCAGGCCGGCGCGCGGTCCGTCGGCCTCGCCGACAGCAACCGCGCGGTTGAGGCGGACGACGGGGCTGTCGGTCAGAGCCACGAGCTCGTCGTACCACTCGACGATCTGTCCCCAGTCCGTCTCCTCGGCGGTGGGTGCGTCGGCGTGAAGTGCCGCGATGGCGGCCTGGGCCTGGAACTCGCCCACCCGGTCCCGGGCGAGGGCCGACTGCAAGATGGCGACGCCCTCGGCGATCGACACGGTGTCCCAGGCCCGGCGGTCCTGCTCGGCGAGCGGCACCAGGCTGCCGTCGGGCGCCGTTCGGGCGTCACGGCGGGCGTGGTGGAGCAGCATCAGGGCGAGCAGCCCCGCTACTTCGCCATGGAGGGGGTGGCATCGATCGCGGCCGCAAGCTGCCTGGTGAGCCGGATGGCCTCGACGGCCAGGTCGACGTCGCCGGAGTAGCCCTCGTTGTAGACCAGGTAGAGGACGCGCAGCACGGTGGCGACGTCGCCAGGCTGGTCGAACCGGACGTCGGAGACGGTGCGCTTGGCGCGGCTGATGCGCTGCGCCATGGTCGCCTCGGGCACCAGGTAGGCCCGGGCGATCTGACGAGTGGTCAGTCCGCCGACGGCGCGCAACGTGAGCGCGACCGCGGACGACGACGTCAGCGACGGGTGGGCGCAGAGGAAGTAGAGCTGGAGCGTGTCGTCCACTCCGGGCCCAGGTTCGAGCCCCGTCCCGGCCGCCGGCTCCACTGGGTCGAGAAGGACGACATCCTCGCGCCGGCGCCGTGAGGCGTTGGACCGGGTCGCGTCGAGGAACCGGCGCCAGGCCACGGTGACCAGCCAGCCCTTCGGGTCCCGCGGCGGGTCGGTGGGCCAGACGCGGACCGCCTCGACCAGCGCGTCCTGCACGGCGTCCTCGGCCGACGCGAAGTCGGCTCCGCGGCGGACGAGGATCCCGAGCACGCTGGGCGTGAGGCTCCGGAGCAGGACCTCGTCTACGGGGGTGCTCACTCCGTGATGGTGGGCGGCTCGGCCAGGAACGGACGCACCTCGAGCCACTCGTGGATCGGCTTCCCTCCGGCTCCGGGGGCTGCCGACAGCTCCCCGGCCAGCTCGACGGCGCGCTCGTAGGTGTCGACGTCGATCACCATCCAGCCGGCGATCAGGTCCTTGGTCTCGGCGAACGGCCCGTCGGTGACCGGCGGGCGCCCCTCCCCGTCGTACCGGACCCACGACCCCTCGGGGGCGAGCGCCTGGCCGTCGACGAACTCGCCGTTCGCCTCGAGCCGGTCGGCGAAGTCGCGCATGTACTGGGCGTGGGCAGAGATCTCCTCCGGCGACCACTGGTCCATCGGCACGTCGTTGACTGGGGCCGGGGCGCCGCGGTAGTGCTTGAGCAGCAGGTACTTGGCCATGGTGACTCTCCTCGGTGCTGGTGCGACCCATTCTGGCCGCGCTCGCAGGGGGGACGGAGCCGGCCGCCGGTTCTCGACATCCCCCAGCACATTTCCTAGCGCTGGGCCGTGGGCGGGCCGAAGCCGTCACCCGCGGGTGAGAGAGGAGGCGCCGTGGGCAGCGCCGCCCAAGGAGCCGACGACCTCCATCGCGACCGCCATGGCGACGTAGCCGGCGAAGTCGCCGATGAACGGCCAGACCGCGAACAGGCCGGCCTGGCCGGTCGCGCTCAGCGCCCACATCCGCTTGGGCCCGTAGCGGTCGACCATCTTGCCCGCCGGCAGCGCGGCGATGAACGCCGCGACGCCGGCGATGGTCAGACCGAGCCCGACCTGGGCGGCGCTCAGGCCCACGACCTGGGTGAAGAACACCGCGGAGCCGGTCATGAAGGTGCCCTCGCCCAGGGCGAACAGCAGCGACTGGGTCGCGAGGCGTCCGGCCAGCGCGGAAGGCGGCCGGAAGCCGCGGACGACAGAAGCAGCCGAGGAGCTCATGACCCGGGGAGTGTTACACCCGCCGCCGACGGCGTCGCCGGAATATCCCTCCCCGGGCGGGGTAGGGACTCCCACCCTCGCGGGGGTAGCCCGGGGTTGGTGAAGAAGGTCAACTGGAAGACCCCCACCATCAGAGGAGAGACGTGAACATGGCTCGTCGCAAGCGAGACTCCGACACTTGGCACTACTGCTCCAACTGCTCCAACTGGCCGACCAGCGACTTCGTCGAAGGCACCGGGAACAGTGGCGAGAAGTGCGACGAGTGCCTGGGCAAGCAGAAGTCAGGCACCTGCACCATGGGTGATCCTCGCGGGTGAGGCCGGCGCCTCAGAGCAGCGTGGCGGCCTTGTCGAGCACGACCCTGAGGATCTGCTCCATCTCGTCGAAGTGGGACTGGTCGCAGATCAGCGGCGGGGAGAGCTGGACGACCGGGTCGCCTCGGTCGTCGGCGCGGCAGTAGAGGCCGGCGTCGTAGAGCGCCTTGGACAAGAAGCCGCGGAGCAGGCGCTCGGCCTCGTCGTCGTTGAACGTCTCCTTGGTGGCCTTGTCCTTGACCAGCTCGATGCCGTAGAAGTAGCCGTCGCCGCGGACGTCACCGACGATCGGCAGGTCCTTGAGCTGCTCGAGGGTGGTGCGGAACGCCTGCTCGTTGTCGCGGACGTGCTCGAAGACCTTCTCGTTCTCGAACACGTCGAGGTTGGCCATCGCGACCGCACAGGAGACCGGGTGGCCGCCGAAGGTGTAGCCGTGCATGAACGACTCGTGGCCCTTCAGGAACGGCGCCATCAGACGGTCGCTGGCGATCATCGCGCCCAGCGGGGCGTAGCCGCTGGTGATGCCCTTGGCGCAGGTGATGATGTCGGGCTGGTAGCCGTAGCGCTCGGCTCCGAACCAGTGGCCGAGGCGGCCGAAGGCGCAGATGACCTCGTCGGAGACCAGCAGCACGTCGTACTCGTCGCAGATCTCGCGGACCCGCTGGAAGTAGCCGGGGGGCGGCGGGAAGCAGCCCCCCGAGTTCTGCACCGGCTCCAGGAACACGGCGGCGACGGTGTCGGCGCCCTCGTTCTCGATGGCGACCGCGATCTCGTCGGCGGCCCAGCGGCCGAAGGCCTCCCAGTGTCAGCTCTCTCGGCTGCGCCTCCGGTCTGGAAGCGGTCGGGGGCGCGGTAGAAGTTGGTGTTGGGCACTCGGAACGTCGAGGGCACCAGCGGCTCGAACTGTGCCTTCATCATCGGGATGCCGGTGATGGACAGCGCGCCCTGCGGGGTGCCGTGGTAGGCGATGGTGCGGCTGATCACCTTGTGCTTGGTGGGCTTGCCGGTGAGCTTGAAGTAGTTCTTGGCGAGCTTCCAGGCCGACTCGACGGCCTCGCCGCCGCCGCTGGTGAAGAAGATGCGGTTGAGGTCGCCGGGGGCATAGCCCGCGACCCGCTCGGCCAGCTCCATGGCCTTCGGGTGGGCGTAGGACCACAGCGGCATGAAGGCCAGCTGGGCGGCCTGCTTGGCGGCCGCCTCGGCGATGTCGGCGCGGCCGTGGCCCAGCTGGTTGACGAAGAGGCCGGCCAGGCCGTCGAGGTAGCGCTTGCCCTTCGCGTCGTAGAGGTAGGCGCCCTCGCCGCGCACGATGACGGGCATCTCGCCCTGCTCGTAGACGGAGTGGCGTGAGAAGTGCAGCCAGAGGTGGTCGCGGCCGGCCGCTTGCAGGCGGGCGAAGTCCTCGTCGGAGTAGAAGGCGGGCATGTCGCTCGACACAGGTATCGGTGTCCCTCGTGGGGGGTTGGGGTGGTGGCGGATGAGGTTGGGGTGGTGGCGGGATGAGGTGAGGTGGCGGCGGGGTGGTGGCCGGATGGAAAAGTCCGATGAGTCTCCCGCACCATCATGCCGTCCGTATTGACAACCCAGCAAGCGAATCCGTCGCATTACACCCGTTTGGACACGAAATCCGAAGCGTGCGCCGGACGGCTGCCACTGGTAGGAACTCCTCATGACCCGCTACGGCGCCCAGTTCGGTCCTGACATCACCTTCCTCGGGGTCGACCGCGTCGACCTCGACGACGCCGACGCCCTCGCCGCCGCCGACGTGGTCGTCGTCGGGGCGCCGTTCGACGGCGGCACCTCGAACCGACCGGGCACCCGCTTCGGCCCGATGGCCATCCGCCAGACCGACTACCTGCCGCAGGACGGCTCCCGCCCGCACATGGCCCTGCGCGTCGACGCGCTCCAGGACATCCGCGTCGTCGACGCCGGCGACGTGGAGATGCCGCCGGGTGAGATCGAGCGGGCACTCGGCGCGCTGGAGGACGCGGTGTACGCCGTGGCGTCGGCCGGCGCGGTCCCGCTCGTGCTCGGCGGCGACCACTCCATCGCGCTGCCCGATGCGACGGGGGTGGCGCGACACCTCGGCTACGGCCGGGTGTCGATGATCCACTTCGACGCCCACGCCGACACCGGTGACATCGAGTTCGGCTCGCTCTACGGCCACGGCCAGCCGATGCGCCGGCTGATCGAGTCCGGCGCCCTGCGCGGCGACCGGTTCCTGCAGATGGGGCTGCGCGGCTACTGGCCCGGCCCCGAGACCCTCGGCTGGATGGCCGAGCAGCGCATGCGGTCCTACGAGATGACCGAGATCGGCAAGCGCGGGCTCGAGGCGTGTCTCGACGAGGCCTTCGAGATCGCGCTCGACGACTGCGACGCCGTCTTCCTCTCGGTCGACATCGACGTCTGCGACCCCGGCCACGCGCCCGGCACCGGCACCCCCGAGCCCGGCGGGCTGTCGTCGCGCGAGCTGCTCGACGCCGTACGCCGCATCTGTCGCGAGCTGCCGGTCGCCGGCATCGACGTGGTCGAGGTGTCGCCGCCCTACGACCACGCCGAGATCACGGCGTACCTCGCCAACCGGGTCTGCCTCGAGGCGCTCTCCGGGCTGGCCGCGCGCAAGCTCGGCATCACCCACGACCCTGCCGGCCCGCTGCTGGAAGGACGCTGAGTGGCCACCACTGCCTTCGTCAACGGGGCGGTCTTCGACGGTCACCGGTACCTCGGAAGGGCGGACGTCCTGGTCGAGGACGGCAGGGTCCGATCGGTGGTTGAGGTGCGAGGAGCGCCAGCGACGAGCCGCGAAACCACGGGTGCGACGCGGGTCGTCGACCTGGCCGGCGGCCTGATCAGCCCCGGGTTCACCGACGCCCACGTGCACCCGATCCAGGGCGGGCTGGAGCGGCTGCGCTGCGACCTGTCGGAGCACGAGACCCGCGAGGAGTACCTCGCCGCGATCAAGGCGTACGCCGAGGCGAACCCCGAGCTGGAGTGGATCCTCGGCGGCGGCTGGGCGATGCCGGCCTTCCCCGGGGGCACCCCGACCGTGGCCGACCTCGACTCGGTGGTCCCCGACCGGCCGGCGTTCTTCCCCAACCGCGACCATCACGGCGCCTGGGTCAACTCGCGTGCCCTCGAGCTCGCCGGCATCGACCGCGACACGCCCGACCCCGCCGACGGCCGGATCGAGCGCGACGCCGACGGCAACCCCGCCGGCACCCTCCACGAGGGCGCGATGTGGCTGGTGTCGCGGCACGCGCCCGCGCACCAGCGGCGAGGACTACTACGCCGGCCTGATGGAGGGCCAGCGCTACCTCCACTCCGTCGGCGTGACCGGATGGCAGGACGCCATCGTCGGCTCGTACGCCGGCATGGACGATCCCGGCGCGACGTACGTCAAGGCCGCGGCCAACGGCGACCTGCGCTCCCACGTCGTCGGCGCGCTGTGGTGGGAGCGTCGGCTTGGCGTCGAGCAGGTCGAGGACCTCGTCGGCCGCCGCGAGGCGCTCAGCGGTGGGCGCTTCCAGGCGGGAGCGATCAAGGTGATGCAGGACGGCGTGGCCGAGAACTACACGGCGTCGATGCTCACGCCGTACCTCGACGCCGACGGCCGCGAGACCGACAACCGCGGGCACTCCTTCGTCGAGGCCGGCGCGTTGCGCGAGGCGGTCGCCGCGCTCGACGCCGCCGGGTTCCAGGTGCACGTGCACGCGATCGGCGACCGGGCCTCGCGCGAGGCGCTCGACGCCTTCGAGGGGACCGAGCCGGACAACCGCCACCACATCGCGCACATCCAGGTCGTCCACCCCGACGACGTCCCGCGCTTCGCAGGGCTGGGCGTGGCCGCGAACGCCCAGGCGCTCTGGGCCTGCGAGGACGAGCAGATGTCCGAGCTCACGCTGCCGTTCCTCGGTCCGGAGCGCTCGCAGTGGCAGTACCCGTTCGGCGACCTCCACCGCGCGGGCGCCCGGCTGGTGATGGGCAGCGACTGGCCCGTCAGCAGCCCCGACCCGCTCCAGGCGATGCACGTCGCGGTCAACCGCGCGGCGTACGGCGAGCAGGCCGCCGCGTTCCTGCCCGAGCAGGCGATCGACCTGGAGACGGCGTACGCGGCGTACACCTCCGGCTCCGCGTGGATCAACCGCCGCGACGAGATCGACGGTGCTGGCGTGCTGGCGCCGGGAGCCGCTGCTGACCTCGTCGTCCTCGACCGCGACCCGTTCGCGGGGGCGGCCGAGGAGATCGGCGCTACCGCGGTCGTGTCGACGTGGATCGACGGCGAGGTGGTGTTCGAGCAGGGTGCTTGACCCTTCGGGCGCCTGTCCCGCAGCCTTGATCGAAATTTGCGGCAGAGAGCCGGATGTTCACGGAGGCTGATGAGATAGGCGTCATGGCATTGCGGCTCAACTGAGTCACGGCCGGGCGAAGGACCAGACGGGTCGCACATGTGTGTCCTTCGCCGTCAGGCTTAGGTCGCCGACCAGCGAGCGCAGGACGTCATCCACGTAGTGCTGCCCTTCTGACTCCGTACGCCAGACTTCGGCGACGACGAACCCCTCTCCTTCTGGGTACACGACGTGGGACATGAGTCCATCAGGAGGGCCGCCTGCATCCGTCATGGACTGCCCAACGGCGGCGTCGAGCTCATTGAATTGCTGTTGGGTGGCAGGTGTGACTGTGAGCTGCACAAGGACGGCCATGGACGCATCCTGATGGATTGCGTCTGCGAGCGACAGGCGTCTGGCGTCGGCACAATAGCCGCTTTCCGGTCGTCGTGGGCGGGCGGTTACGAGCGGTCTGCCCTCAGAGGCGGTGGGTGCCGGTGTCGGTGACGAGGTAGGTGGCGTCGTGGGGGCCGTGCCAGAGGTAGTGGCCTTCGGGCGTGCGGGCATAGCGCCAGACGCGGGCGGTTTTGGCGCGGTGGTGTCGTCGGCACAGGCAGGCGAGGGCGTCGGGGTGGGTTTGGCCGGGTGGTCCGCCTTCCTCGAGCGGGAGGTAGGCGGTGATGTGGTCCTTGTCGCAGTTCTTGGCGGGGACGGTGCAGCGGGGGAAGACGCAGTGGCCGTCGCGGAGCTCGACGAGCTCTTGCATCCACGCGGGTGGGTCGTGGGGGTCGACGGCGTCGCGGCGGTGCCATGTTCAAGACGGGCAGGATCTCGACTTGGTGGTGGCCGACCCATTGACGGAGCTTGGCCATGGTGGCGGCACCGAGCTTCTCGACCGCGCCGACCGCGAAGGCGGCTCCGCCGTCGGCGTCGATGTCGAGATCGTCGGCGTCGACGAGGACGTAGAGCCGGATCTTGCCGGAGCGTCTTGGTGACGGCGGGCTGCCGAGGACGGCCGACGGCGGTCGCGGGCTGGCTTGACCCGAGACCATGGCGGTGATGAGTCCGATGGCTTTGATCTTGCGGACGCCGAGGGGGTCGGTGTCGCCGTCGAGCCAGAGCTGGCGGGCGATGGCGCAGAGCAGGTCGTAGAATTCTTCAAGGATCAGGGTGTCGCCGGTGGCGGCCAGGTCGCTGGTGCCGGTGTAGAGGGTGGGGTGTGGGTGGCTGAGGGTGACCTCGGAGGCGGCGGTGGCGTTGGCTTCACGCTGCTGGTGGGCTTCGGGGTCGTACTTGGCGGTCGCGAGGGCGACCAGCCGGTCGGTGATGACGGGGCCGAGGGAGCCGTCGGTGCGGATGGCGAGCCGGTGGTCGACCCAGCGGGCGCCGGCCAGCGGCAGGGTGTGGGTCTGTTGGGCGACCCGGCGGGCCTGCCAGGTGGGCACCTGCAGGCGTTGGACTCGTTTCCAGAGCAGGGGGAGGCGGTGGCGTAGGTCGAGGGCGTCGCCGATCAGCTGGGCCCCGGCGGCGGGGGAGATGCCGAGCTTCAACGCGAAGGGCTCGGGGGTGAACGCCGCCACCGCGGGGGTGCCGTCGCCGCCGAGGGACTCGCTCCTGGTGAGGACGTCGAGGGCGGGGCCGCCGGGAGTCGCGACCCCGGTCTCGGCGGTGGCGGGGTTGAGGATGGCCCACTGGTGGGCCAGCCGGAGCTTCATCGCCGAGGCGCGGCGTTCGGCCAGTTCGGCCTCGGCGGCGGCTTCGAGGACACCGGAGGCGTCGAGGTCTTCGACCTCGAACTCTTCGACGGGTGCCGCGCTCATGGATCAATCCAAGCAGTGGCCACCGACAGTCGTGCTGGCTGAGAACCCCTTGTCCACAAGGGGTTCCGAGGAATGTTGCGGGGTTTCGAGGCTCGTCGCTGGCGCTCCTCGCACCTCAACCGACGACCGTGGTGGCGGGGTTTCGAGGTTCTGTCGCTGGCGCTCCTCGCACCTCAACCGGCGACCGTGGTGGCGGGGTTTCGTGACGGGCCTGACGGCCCTCCTCAACCAGCGAAAGTCGCTAGCTGACGTCCTTGGGGTCGGGCAGCTCGTCTTGGGGGTTGGCCTTCAGGTAGGGGCCGACGCGGTCTTCAAGGACGGCCTGCCAGAGCCGCTTGGCGGCCTGGAGGTCGATGATGTTGGAGCTGCCGACGCCCGGGACGTCCTGGTACCGCAACAGCGGCAGCGTCATGAACCGAACCTTGGAGGCGTCGATGCCCCGCAGGCTCAGGGCCAGGTTGCGCAGGTCCTTGGTCGACCAGCTGGAGTCGACGGCCAGGTGGTCGGTGATCGCACCCAGCGTGTTGTTCAGCTTGATGGGGTCTCCGATGGTGCCGTCGGCCAGGGTCTTCCGAAGAACGGCGCGCAGGAAGTTCTGCTGGCGGTCGATCCGGTCGAAGTCGCCCTCTTCGAGACCGTGTCGCATCCGCACGTACTGCAGGGCCCGTTCGCCTTGCAGGTGGGTCCAGCCCTGCTCCCACGTGACGTCCTGCTGGGTGTCCTCGACCGTCTCGGGGACGTAGACGTCGACGCCACCGATCGCTTCGGTGAGGTCGTTGAAACCGGCGTAGTCGATCACCGCCATGTGGTCGAGCCGGACGCCGCTGAGCTGCTCGATGGTGCGCCAGGTACCGAAGGGCCCGTAGGCCGAGAACGACTCGTTGATCTTGTTGCGGCCCTGCTCCACGCCTTCGGCGTCGTAGATCGGCACGTAGGAGTCGCGCGGGACCGAGACGACGTACGCCGCCTTCCGGTTCGCCGGGATGTGCACGACCATCATCGTGTCGCTGCGGTAGGCACCTGGGTCCCACTCGCCGTCCTCGAGCAGCTCGGCGACCGTGGGCTTCTTGACCAGCCGCCGCGGGTTGTCCGCCCCCATCAGCAGGATGTTGACGGCCTTGGTGGGCTTCTTGGGCGGTCGCTGCTCCTCGTTGGTGCCGAGGACGCCGTCGTCGACGCGGGGGATCAGGTCGATCTTCTTGTTCAGGCTGTAGGCGTAGCCGCCGGTCGCCGCCACGATCGCGACCGCGCCGGCCGCGAGCACGGCCGCCCAGCGCCGGTGCCCGGCCCGCCAGCGCCAGACGGCCAGGCCGACGAGCGCCAGCACCGCCACGACGATGAGGACGACGGCCACGTCGAGGTAGCCGTGCAGCATCAGCCAGCCGACCAGCACGACGTACAGCACGGGTGCGACCGCCCACACGGCGGGCACCATCCACGACCTGCGCATCTGACTCCTCAACGGCCCCGAACAGTTGGCCAATCTTCGGGATCCGCCGTCTCGACGCGGGTCGATCTGCGGTTCTCGTGTCCTTATCCGTCCATGACGGAGGTAATCGCTTGTGGGGGCCCTACCGAGTCTCCGGTCCCCTCGCTAGGCTCCCAGCCATCACTTAAGGCTTCCTGAGGGGATACAGCATGGCTGACCAGGCTTTCAAGAACGTCATCGGCGGCAAGCTGGTCGACAGCGCGTCCGGCGAGCGGTACGACGTCATCGACCCGACGACCGGCGAGGTCTACGCGACCGCGCCGCTGTCCGGCGCCGAGGACGTCGACCAGGCGTACGGCGCGGCGGCGGAGGCCTTCGAGTCGTGGGGCGACAGCACGCCGAAGGAGCGAGCGACAGCGCTGCTCGCGATCGCCGACGCGATCGACGCGCGGGTCGAGGAGATCAACGCGGTGGAGTCCAAGGACACCGGCAAGCCGCTGGGGCTGACGATGTCGGAGGAGATGCCCTACGCCTCCGACCACTTCCGGTTCTTCGCGGGCGCCGCGCGCATCCTGGAGGGTCGCTCGGCCGGCGAGTACATGGAGAACCACACCTCCTACGTGCGCCGTGAGCCGATCGGCGTCATCGGCCAGGTCACGCCGTGGAACTACCCGCTGATGATGATGATCTGGAAGATCGCCCCCGCTCTGGCGGCCGGCAACACCGTCGTCCTCAAGCCGAGCGACACCACCCCCGCTTCCTCGACCCTGCTGGCAGAGATCGCGCAGGAGTACCTGCCGCCGGGCGTGCTCAACGTCGTCTGCGGCGACCGCGACACCGGTCGCCGTCTCATCGAGCACAAGACCCCGCAGATGGTCGCGATCACCGGATCGGTCCGCGCAGGTATGGAGGTCGCGGGCTCCGCGGCAGCCGACCTCAAGAAGGTGCACCTCGAGCTGGGCGGCAAGGCGCCGGTGATCGTCTTCGACGATGCCGACATCGAGGGGGCCGCGGGCGCCATCGCCGAGGCGGGCTACTTCAACGCCGGCCAGGACTGCACCGCTGCCACGCGCGTCCTCGCAGGCCCCGGCGTCCACGACGACTTCGTCTCGGCGCTCACCGAGGCGGCGCAGGGCATCAAGACGGGCATGCCCGACGACGAGGACGTCCTCTACGGCCCGATCAACAACGCGAACCAGCTCAAGCACGTCAGCGGGATGGTCGACCGGATCCCTGACCACGCGACGGTCAACACCGGCGGCCATCAGCAGGGAGAGGCCGGCTACTTCTACGAGCCGACGGTGCTCTCCGGCCTGCGCCAGGACGACGAGCAGATCCAGACCGAGATCTTCGGCCCGGTGATCACGGTGCAGAAGTTCTCCGACGAGGCCGAGGCTCTCGCGTGGGCCAACGGTGTGCAGTACGGCCTGGCCTCCAGCGTCTGGACCAGGGACCACGGCCGCGCCATGCGGATGTCGAAGAAGCTCGACTTCGGCTGCGTGTGGGTCAACACCCACATCCCGTTCATCTCCGAGATGCCGCACGGCGGGTTCAAGCACTCCGGCTACGGCAAGGACCTCTCGGTCTACGGCTTCGAGGACTACACCCGCATCAAGCACGTCATGCACTACATCGGCGAGTGACGACTCTCGGTGGTTGAGGTGTGAGGGCCGCCAGGCCCGAGCCTCGAAACCACCCCTCAACCACCGAACAGGAACCGTCCATGAAGATCCTCCTCGTCGGCGCCGGCGGCGTCGGCGCGGCGTTCGCCGCCATCGCGGCCCGCCGCGACTTCTTCGAGCAGATCGTCGTCGCCGACTACGACGTGGGCCGTGCCGAGAAGGCAGCTGCCCAGGACGAGCGCTACGTCGCCGCGCAGATCGACGCGTCCTCGCAGCAGTCCGTGGCGGCGCTCGTCCGCGAGCACGGCATCACCCACGTGATGAACGCCGTCGATCCCGTCTTCAACATGTCGATCTTCAACGGCGCGTTCGAAGCCGGCGCCGACTACCTCGACATGGCGATGTCGCTGTCCAAGCCACATCCCGAGGCGCCGTACGAGAAGACGGGCGTCAAGCTGGGCGACGAACAGTTCGCGGTCGCGTCCGACTGGGAGTCCGCCGGGCGACTGGCCCTGGTCGGCATCGGCGTCGAGCCCGGACTCTCCGACGTCTTCGCCAGGTACGCCGCCGACCACCTGTTCGGCGAGATCGACGAGCTCGGCACCCGCGACGGAGCCAACCTCGTGGTCACCGACGACGACGGCAACGAGATCTTCGCGCCGTCGTTCTCGATGTGGACCACGATCGAGGAGTGCCTCAACCCGCCGGTCGTCTGGGAGGACGCCGGAAATGGGGAGCTGGCACACCACGCCGCCGTTCTCCGAGCCGGAGGTCTTCGACTTCCCCGAGGGCATCGGCCCGGTCGAGTGCGTCAACGTGGAGCACGAGGAGGTGCTCCTCATGCCGCGCTGGGTCGACTGCAAGCGGGCGACGTTCAAGTACGGCCTCGGCGACGAGTTCATCAACATCCTCAAGGTGTTGCACACCCTCGGTCTCGACCGCACCGACAAGGTCAAGGTCAAGGGTGTGGAGGTCAGCCCGCGCGACGTGGTGGCCGCCGTGCTGCCCGACCCGGCGACGGTGGGTCCCCGGATGAAGGGCAAGACCTGCGCCGGCCTCTGGGTGACCGGCAAGGACAAGGACGGCCAGCCGCGGTCGACGTACCTCTACCACGTGGTCGACAACCAGCAGACGATGGCGGAGTACGGCCACCAGTGCGTGGTGTGGCAGACCGCCATCAACCCGGTCGTCGCGCTGGAGCTGCTCTCGCGCGGCACGTGGTCGGGCGCGGGCGTGCTAGGCCCGGAGGCCTTCGACGCCGTGCCGTTCCTCGACCTGCTGACCGAGTACGGGTCGCCGTGGGGACAGCAGGAGCTGTCGGTCGGCTAGGAGTCGGCTAGGCGTCGCCTAGCCCCTGCGCGCCGCCCGCTTCGCGGCTGCCTCCTCGCGCTGCTCCACGAACCGCGTCGCCTGTTCATCCAGCTCCGCGATCGCGGCGGCCAGTTCCTGCCGGGCGCGCTCACCCTCGTCGTCCAGACCTTCGAGCTCGAAGAGCCGCCACTGCCGGACCAGCGGCATGACGATGTCGTCGTGGTGGATGCGGAGGTCGTAGATGCCAGCCCTGGCCATCTGCACCGCTTTCCGGGCGAAGCCCGGGATCACGGCTCCCGGCATCTGAAAGCCGACGACCTCGTCGGCGATCGCCCGCATCGTCTGCCCGGGCGCGACCTGCAGCGCGGCCTCGACGATGTTGCGGTAGAAGATCATGTGCAGGTTCTCGTCCTTGGCCACGCGGGTGAGCAGCCGCTCGGCCACCGGGTCCTCGGTGATCTTGCCGGTGTTGCGGTGCGAGACGCGGGTCGCCAGCTCCTGGAACGACACGTAGGCGCACACGTTCAGCAACGCCTTCTCACCTGAGTCGAAGCCGGTCTCCATCGTCTGCATCCGGGCCCGCTCGAGCTCGTCGGGGTCGACGCCTCGCGTGACCAGCAGGTAGTCGCGGATGCAGAAGGCATGCCTGCCCTCCTCGGCCGTCCACCGGTTCACCCACTCACCCCACGCACTCTCCCGGCCGAACGCCCGCTCGACCTCGCGGTGGTAGCTGGGCAGGTTGTCCTCGGTGAGGAGGTTCACCTCCAGCGCGGTCCGGGCGATCGGTGAGAGCGACGACTGCTCCAGCGACCACGGTTCGCCGTCGAGGAGGGCGAAGTTGCGGCCATCACTCCACGGGACGTACTCGTGGGGCATCCACTCCTGGGCCACCCCCAGGTGCCGGTTGAGGTTGTCCTCGACGGTCGGCTGCAGCTCCTTGAGGAGCGTGGGGGTGTCCATGCTCTCGGCTTAGCACTCCCGCGGTGTCCAGGGATAGCCCTGGAGTACGCCGAATCGCCACGGCATTCTCCGGCGTATCGTTCGGGTCGGAGGGGACCGAGATGGCGACTTTGACGGTGGCTGCCGTGCAGGCGGCCTACGTGCTGATGGATCGCACGGCGACGCTCGACAAGGTAGAGACGTTGCTGTCCGACAGCGCGGTGCGGGCGGCCGACCTGATCGTGTTCCCCGAGGCCTTCTTGCCTGGTACGCCGATCTGGATCGACTCGAGACCGATCTGGGACGGTGACGAGCAGTGGTTCGCGATGCTCGCCGACCAGGCTGTGGTGGTCCCCAGCGAGACCACTGAGCGGCTCGGGGCCATGGCTCGGGAAGCGGCCGCCTATCTCGTGATGGGGGTCCAGGAACGCGAGCCGACGGGGAGCACGATCTACAACACGCTGTTGTACTTCGACCCCGACGGCCACCTCCTCGGCAAGCACCGCAAGCTGATGCCGACCGGGTCGGAGCGCACCGTCTGGGGCATGGGAGACGGCTCGACGCTCGAGACCTATGCGACGCCTTTCGGACGCATCGGCGGACTGATCTGCTGGGAGAACTACATGCCGCTGGCGCGGTTCTACCTGTACTCCCAGGGCGTCGACGTGTGGGTGGCGCCAACGCTCGCTCCAGGTGACGCCTGGGTCGCCACGATGCGACACATCGCACGCGAGGGACGCTGCTTCGTGATCGGGGTGAACCCGTGCCTGCGTGTCGACCAGATCCCGGCCGACTTCCCCGACCGGGAGAAGGTCTGGCGGGCAGACCCCGACGACCCCGAGTGGGTGGAGCCCGGCAACACCGTGATCGTCGGACCCAAGGGCGAGATCCTCGCCGGACCCGCTCGGCACGAGGAGACAGTGCTGGTGGCCGAGCTGGACCTCACCGCGGTGCAGTCAGCGCGGCGGCTGTTCGACCCGGTCGGCCACTACCACCGTCCCGACGTCTTCCGGCTCGCCGTCGACACCGCGCCGCGGCCCGTGGTCACCACCTTGCGCCACAACCTGGCCGACGACTGAGAAGAAGCGATGAGGCTCGAGCAGCTCTATCGGGTTCGTTTCACCTATCCCCAGGGCTGGACGGTCGAGCTCGAAGGCGGGTGGCAGCAACACCTGTACCTTGCCGATGGTCGTTGCGAGGGCCGCATCCCGGGTCGGTTTCGGGGCGTGAACTTTCCCTACCGGCGAACTCCCGAGGGACCGTTCTGCCCAGACTTCCGGGCAGTCATCGAGACCGATGACGACGCCACCGTCATGTTCGAGTGTCATGGCTACGGACGCGCGTACCCTCCGGGGCGCCGGCAGATCGTCGGCTCGGTCTTCCACCTGAGCGACAGCGATCGCTACCGCTGGCTGAACGACGTGGTGTGCGTGTGTGTCGGCGAGGTCCGGACGTCGGACGGTCCGGGAAGCGAGAGCCCGGATCTTGTGATGGACGTTGCCGAGCTCATCTGGGAACCGATCGCGGAGTGACGCTGTCACCTGTGGTCTCAGCCGAGCGCCTCGGCCAGCAGCCTCAGCGTCGCCTCCCGGGCGGGGGAGCGGTCGGCCGGCGTACCGATGGTGGCGCCGGCGACGGGATGGAGCATCACCTCGTCGACGCCGAAGGTCGTGGTGAGCTCTCGCACCTGCGTCGCCGCGTCGTCGGGGCTGCCGACGATCCAGCGGTCGAGCATCGACAGGGCCAGGTCGAGGTGCTCGTCGGGGAGGCCCCGGCCCTCGGCGTCCTCCACGAGCAGCTGCGAGGTGAGCACGCCACCGGTGCGCAGGGCGACCATCGCCAGCAGGTTCGGCAGCACCAGACGCGCGGCCTCCTCCCGGGTCTCGGCTACGACTGCGTTGACCGTCAGGAAGGTGCGGGGTTCGGGGTTGTCCTCGCTCGGCACGAAGCCCTCGCGGTAGAGCGCCAGTGACTCGGCCGTCCCGCGTCCCGAGAAGTGATGGGCGAAGACGTAAGGCAGCCCGCGCGAGGCTGCCAACCTGGCCGAGTAGTCCGACGAGCCCAGCAGCCACACCGGTGGCGCCGCCTGCGCGCGCGGGGTGGCGCGAAGGGCGTGCACTCGGCCCCCGATCTCCAGCGCCGCGCCGGTCGGCGACATCATCGTGATGATGTTGTCGACGTACGACGGGAAGCGCTCGACGGCGTCGTCCTCGACGCCACCCGCGCCGTGCCGGAGCGCGAACGCCGTCACCGGGTCGGTACCCGGCGCGCGGCCGATGCCGAGGTCGACGCGACCGGGGTAGGCCGCCTCGAGGAGCGCGAACTGCTCGGCGACGACGTACGGCGCGTGGTTGGGCAGCATCACCCCGCCAGAGCCGACCCGGATGCGCTCGGTGGCAGCCGCGACCATCGCGACGAGCACCGGCGGGCTGGTCGCCGCGACGGACGGCACGTTGTGGTGCTCGGCCAGCCAGTAGCGACCGAAGCCGAGGTCGTCGGCCACGCGCGCCAGGCTGCGCGTCGCCGCGAGCGCGTCACCGGTCGTCTGATCGGTGCGAACGGGGACGAGGTCGAGGACCGAGAGGGTGGGAAGGGCCACGCCGGGTCACATCTGCTCGGGCTGCGCGATGCCGAGCAGCTCGAGCCCCTGGTCGAGCACGGCCAGGGTCGCGGCGCACAGCGCCAGGCGCGAGGCGCGCGCCTCGGGATCGGCCTTGAGCACCGGGCACTGCTCGTAGAACGCCGAGAAGTGCTGGGCCAGGTCGAAGAGGTAGCCGCAGAGCCGGTGTGGCTCGAGCCGGTCGCCGACGTGCACGACGACGTCGCCGAAGTCGAGCAGGGCCAGGGCGAGGGCACGTTCGGCGGGCTCGGTCAGCACGATCGGGGCGTCGGCCTGCTCCGGGCTGATGCCGGCGCTCCGGAAGATCGAGCGGATCCGCGCGGCGGCGTACTGGAGGTAAGGGCCGGTGTTGCCTGTCAGCGAGACCATCCGGTCGAGGTCGAAGACGTACTCGCTGTCGTGGGCGACCGACAGGTCGGCGTACTTGACCGCCCCGATGCCGACCTGGGGCGCGATCGCCGCGCGGACCTCGGGGTCGAGGTCGGGGCGGGCCTCGTCGATGACCCGTCGAGCGTGCGCGACCGCCTCGTCGAGCAGCTCCATCAACTTCAGCGGCTTGCCGGAACGGGTGCGGAGGATCTTGCGGTCCGGGCCGAGCACGTTGCCGATCTGCACATGCACGACGTCGACCTCGTCGGGCAGCCAGCCGGCCTTTCGCGCGGTGTCCCAGACCATGTTGAGGTGCAACGCCTGCGGGGCCCCGATGACGTAGAGGATGCGGTCGGCACCGAGGTCGCGCACACGGTGCCGGATGGTCGCGAGGTCAGTGGTCGCGTAGCCGTAGCCGCCGTCGGACTTGCGGATGATCAGCGGCTGCGGCTTGCCCTCGCGGCCGGTGTAGCCGTCGAGGAAGACGCACAGCGCGCCGTCGCTCACCGTGGCGACGCCCTGCGCCTCGAGCTCGGCACAGATGCTCGCGAGCTCGTCGTTGTACTTCGACTCTCCGGCGAGGTCGTCGTCGGTGAGCGTGACGCCCAGGGTCGAGTAGACGCGGTTGAAGTACTGCTTGGACAGGTCGACCAGCTCGTCCCAGAGGCGCAGGGTGTCGGCGTCTCCGGCCTGGAGGCGAACCACCCTGGTCCGGGCCCTGGTCGCGAACTCCGCGTCGCCCTCGAACTCGGCGTTCGCCGCGGCGTAGAAGGCGTTGGGGTCGGTGACGAGCAGCTGCGCCTCGGGGGAGTCCTCGCCGACGACCAGCAGGTGCTCGATGAGCATCCCGAACGGCGTCCCCCAGTCGCCCACGTGGTTCTGCCGGATCACGTGGTGGCCGAGGTGCTCCAGCGTTCGGACGAGCGCGTCGCCGACGACGGTGGTGCGCAGGTGGCCGACGTGCATCTCCTTGGCCACGTTGGGCGCCGAGTAGTCGACCGGGATCGTCTGTCGCTCCTGGGTGGGTACGCCGAGCCGGTCGTCGAGGCGGTCGACCTGGTCGGCGATCCAGGTGTCGGCCAACCAGACGTTGACGAACCCCGGCCCGCTGATCTCCGGCGCTCCTGCGACGCCGTCGAGGTCGAGATGCTCGACGATCTGCTGGGCGACCTCCCTCGGTTTCTCGCCCAGCTTCTTGGCCAGCGCGAGCGCCGCGTTGGCCTGGAAGTCGGCGTACTGGCTGGGCCGGATGACCGGGTCCGCGTCGGCGTACTCGTCCCCGAACGCCGTCCCGAGGGCGCGCTGGAACCTCTCGGTCAGCACGTCCCCCGGACTGGTCACGCTCGCCAGGCTATCGGCCGGCGCGGCTAGCCGGACGAGGGACCGTCGTGGTCGAGCAGGTCGATGACGAACCGCGGCCGGTCGGTGATGACGGCGTGGACGCCGAGGTCCAGGCAGGTCTGGAGCTCAGGTTCGGCTGTTGACGGTCCACACGTGGATCTCGCGCCCGGAGTCGGCGAGCCTGCGCGCGAACGCAGGGTGCCTGCGCAGCGTGGCGATCCAGGGGCCCGAGACCCAGTGGTCCTCGACCAGCTTCCTCAGCAGCGGCCAGTGCCGCGCGTGCTCGAACAGCATCACCTTGCGCAGCTCGGGAGCGAGGCGCTCGACGCGCTGGAGGGCGAGGTAGGAGAAGCTCATCACCCGCACGGGCGAGCTCTCCTCGTGCCAGTCGAACTCCTGGAGCAGGTCGACGAGCCGGCGCTCGACCAGGCCGGCGTAGCGCGTCGGGTGCTTGGTCTCGACGGCGAGCTCGACCGGCCTGTCGTAGGCCGCCACGGTCTCGAACAACCGCCGCAGCGTGAGCACGCCGTCGAGCTCCGGGTCACGGTCGGCGGCCTCGTTCACGACACCCGGCGACGGGCCCCGTGCTGCGAGGTGGAGCTCGCTGAGGGTCGCGAGCTCCATCGCGGACACCACACCCTTGTGGCTCGCGATGCGCCGCAGGTCGCGGTCGTGGACGCACACCAGGTGGCCATCGGCGGTCAGCCGGACATCGCACTCGAGGGCATCGGCGCCTTGCTCGAGGGCCTTGGTGTACGCGCGGAGCGTGTGCTCGGCGTTGTCGTAGCTGGCGCCGCGGTGAGCGACGACCTTCGGCCGCGTGGAAGTCATCAGCGAGGCGTCGTGTTGTCCGCGCGCGCGCTGGGGACACCGACCGCGTGCTGGTAGTCGTCGAGCTCGGCTTGGAGCTCCTCGGCGTTCCAGCCCAGCAGGGGCGCCATGATGCCGGCCACCTCGGTCGCCGATGCCTCACCGTGGCCGGGATACTCCAGCGCGATCCGCGTACGTCGGAGCATCACGTCGTCCAGGTGCACGGCGCCCTCGTGGGTGACGGCGTAGGCGACCTCGGCGCGCAGGTAGCGGGGTGCGCCCTCCAGGGCCTCTCCGAGCGTCGGGTCGTCGGCGACCAGCCGTGCCACGTCGAGTGCGAACGCGCCGTAGCGGCGCAGGAGGTGTGGCACGCGCTCGTCGGGAAGCCCGTGGGTCGAGAACGCCCCTGTCGCGGCAGCCACCTGCAGCATGGGGAGACCCTCGGCACCCACGAGCGGGACGGCGGCGGTGCAGGACGAGGGGTAGGTGACGCCGCTCGACTGCCGCAGTGCCGCCACCACCTGGTCGACGACCTCGGCCGCCATGACCCGGTAGGTCGTGAACTTGCCCCCACTGATCGTCACGAGCCCGGGCTCGTCGACGCTGACGACGTGCTCGCGCGAGAGCCGGGCCGTGCTGGCGTCCCCCCTGACCAGAGGCCGCAGCCCGGCGAAGGAGGAGATGACGTCGGCGCGCGTGAGCGGCGTTGCCAGCAGCGTGTTGACCTCGTCCAGCAGGTAGCCGATCTCGTCCTCGGTCGGGACGGGCGCTTCCTTCGGCTCCCCGGGCGGTGGGTCGGTGTCAGTGGTGCCGATCAACCAGTGATCGGGCCCCCACGGGATCACCAGCAGGACCGACGACCTGGTCCGGACGATGATGCCGCCATCGGCCTCGATGCGGTCGCGCGCGACGACGATGTGTGAGCCCTTGCTGGCCCGGACGGTCACGGACGGGGTCGCAGGAGCGCCGTCGCGCAGGTCGTCGGCCCAGACGCCGGTCGCGTTGACCACCTGGTTGGCGCGGACGTGGAAGGAGGTGCCGTCCTCGAGGTCGGTCACCGCGGCCCCCACGACTCGCCCTCCTTCGCGGAGCAGCGCATCGACGCGGCAGCGCGTCAGCACGCGGGCTCCGAACGCGGTGGCGGTCCTGGCCAGGAAGAGCGCGAACCGAGCGTCGTCCACCTGGGCGTCGTGGTACTGGATCCCCCCGGTGTACGAGCCAGGTCTGAGTGCTGCGGCGACCCGTCCGACTCCGCGCCGGGAGAGGTGACGGTGTCGGGGCAGCTGCTGGGCCGCGGCCCCGCGTCGCCACCGCGCCAGGCCGTCGTACAGCTGCAGCCCGGCGCCGACGTAGGCGCGTTCCCAGCCGGTGCGCAGCGGGTAGAGAAAGGTCACCGGGCTCACCAGGTGAGGCGCGACGTCGTTGAGCAGGAGCTGGCGTTCGTGCAGGGCCTCGGCGACGAGCCCGAAGTCGAGCATCTCGAGGTAGCGGAGTCCTCCGTGGATCAGCTTGCTCGAGCGGGACGACGTGCCCGAGGCGATGTCGGCAGCTTCCACCAGTCCGACCTGAAGGCCCCGCGACGCCGCGTCGAGCGCGCACCCTGTGCCCACCACACCGCCCCCGACGACGAGCACGTCGAGGGTGAGATGCCTCAGGTCCGCGCGGGCGCTGGCTCGTCGAGACGGCGACAGAGATGAGTCGAGCATCGTCGGGTCAGTCGCTCCAGTCATCAGAGTCCCTTTGCACGCGGACCTCCTGCACGTCGGTCAGCTGGGTGAGCTGGGCGACCAGGCTGGTCAGCGGGTGACGGCCGCGGAACTGCATGCTGACGGCCACAGACGCCCCTTCGGTGCCCGCCGCCTTGACCTGTCGGGTGTGTCCGATGGAGGCGTGGAAGCCCATCTCGCTCGCCGTCCGCAGCACATCCCGCAGGGCGCCGCGGCCGTCGGCGTAGCGGATGTCGATGGTCCTGTTGCGGGTCGAGGTCGGGAGCATCTGGCCGAGTGGCGCGAGCACCACCAGGGCCAACAGCTGGAACAGGGTCATTGCCACGGCGAGCGCGACCATCCCGGCTCCGCACGCCATGCCGATCGCTGCGGAGACCCAGATGGTGGCGGCTGTCGTGAGCCCCCGCACCACGTCGCGGCGCATGAAGATGACACCGGCACCCAGGAAGCCGACGCCCGAGACGATCTGCGCCGCGATGCGTGACGGGTCGAGGTTGGTCGCCTCACCCAGGACGTTGGTGAACCCGAAGGCCGACACGAGGGTGAAGCCCGCCGACCCCATGCCGACGAGCGTGTGCGTGCGGATGCCGGCGCTCTTCTGCGAGATCTGCCGCTCCAGGCCGACGATCCCGCAGAGCAGGACGGACAAGCCGAGCAGGACGACCTCGGTCGTCGCCGTGTCGGACCAGATCTCAAGATCCACGGGTCGACTCCACGGTGTTGACGGCTCCTGCGGGGTCGGTGAGGCGCTCGATGTCGAGCTCGCTGGGCTGGGGCGCTACGTCGACTGACGCGCGCGACCTCGAAGTGTGCTGGCGCGTTTCAACCCGCGTAAAGCGAAATGGTGGCTCCAGGCGATTGGGTGTCAGCCGGAGCTGCGTACCTCACGCAGTCGCGGCGAACGCCTCCGCGACCACGTCGAACGCCTCGTCGAGCAGCCCGTCGGAGATGGCGAGGGGAGGCAGGAAGCGGAACACGTTGCCCCACGTGCCGCAGGTGAGCGTGACGACGCCGGACTTGTGGCAGTACGCCGACACGGCAGCTGCGCGGGCGGCGTCCGGGTCCTTGGTGCCCGGAGTGCAGAGCTCGATCGCCTGCATGGCGCCGCGACCCCGGACATCGGCGATCACGGGGTGCTCGGCGGTGAGCTTCTCGAGCCGGCCGCGGATCACGGCGCCGATCTCGAGGGCACGCGCGTCGAGCGAGTGCTCCTTCATCTCCGCGATCGAGCCGAGGCCGGCGGCGCACGCGACCGGGTTGCCGCCGTAGGTGCCGCCCAGCCCGCCGACGTGGACGGAGTCCATCAGCTCCGCGCGACCCGTGACGCCGGCGAGGGGTAGCCCGCCGGCGATGCCCTTGGCGGTCGTCACCAGGTCGGGTACGACGCCCTCGTGGTCGCACGCGAACCAGTCACCCGTCCGGCAGAACCCGGACTGGATCTCGTCGGCGACGAACACGACGCCGCTGTCCTTCGCCCAGGCGGCCAGCGCCGGCAGGAAGCCCGGCGCCGGCTCGATGAACCCGCCCTCGCCCAGGATCGGCTCGATCACCACGCAGGCGAGGTTGGCCACGCCGACCTGCTTGTCGAGGTGGTCGATCGCGCGCGCCGCAGCCTCCTCTCCGGACAGTCCGTCGCGGAACGGGTAGGACATCGGGGCGCGGTAGACCTCGGCGGCGAACGGGCCGAAGCCGTTCTTGTAGGGCATGTTCTTGGCCGTCATCGCCATCGTCAGGTTGGTGCGGCCGTGGTAGGCGTGGTCGAAGACGCCGACGGCGTCGCGTCCGGTGGCGACACGGGCGATCTTGACGGCGTTCTCGACGGCTTCGGCGCCGGAGTTGAACAGCGCGCTCTTCTTGGCGTGGTCTCCCGGGGTCAGCTCCGCGAGTGCCTCGCAGACCTCGACGTAGCCGGCGTACGGCGTGACCATGAAGCAGGTATGGGTGAACGCCGCCACCTGGTCGGTCACCCTGCGCACCACCGCGGGCGCGGCGTTCCCGACCGAGACCACTGCGATCCCGGAGCCCAGGTCGATCAGCGAGTTGCCGTCGGCGTCGATGATGACGCCGCCCCCGGCCGCCTCGACGAACACCGGTAGCGTCGTGCCGACCCCGTCGGCCACCGCGGCCTTCTTGCGGGCCAGCAGCTCGGTCGAGCGCGGGCCGGGGATGTCGGTGACGAGGCGGCGCTCCTGGGGCAGGGTGGGGCCGCCGGCGAGGGTCTGTGACATTGCCTGGGTCATGCGAGCAATGTAGGGAATCCGTCGCCCCGACCACCAGGGCACCACCGATACGGAGGCAGGGCGCGTGGACATCGACTGGATCCGGCGTCCGGCGGACGCCGACGGTGGCAGCACAGGCGGCACCTTGAACCTCTGCTTCAACGCCCTCGACCGCCACGTCGTCCGAGGCCTTGCCGACGAGGTCGCGATCAGGGTCGACCGGCTCACGGCCGGACGCACCGAGCACACCTTCGCCCGGCTGCTGGAGGACGTCGCGGCGTTCGGCGGGGTGCTACGCGCGTTCGGCGTGGGCCCTGGCGAGCGGGTGCTCTCCCGGCTGCCGATGGGGGCAGACGGCCTGGTCGCCGCGCTGGCCACGGCGCGCGTGGGGGCCGTGCACGCCGTCTCCGAGCCGTACGACGACCCGGCCGCAGCGCTTGCGACCCACCGCCCGGCGGTGGTGTTGGCCGAGGGCACCGATTCGCCGCTTGCCGATGCGCTGGCGGCCGCAGGCAGTCGGCCCGACGCAGTCGTGTGGCGTGGCGACCTCCCCGACGGTCACGACCTCGAGTGGGACGTCCTGATGCGCGCCGGCCGCACCGACCCCGCGCCCGCCGCCGAGGTGCCGGTCTCGTCCGCGGCGTTCGTGATCGGCGACCGCGCTGTCTCCGTCGGGGAGGCGCTGCAGGACGACGGCAGCGGTCCCTGGCCGATCGACGCGATCGGCACCTTGGTCGCCGGCGGCACCGTCCTGCTCGCCCTGCCCTGACCCCGATTCGTCTGCGGTTTGCCCCAACTTTTCCCGCTGGTGGTCGCAGACGAATCGGTGTGGTCAGCCCTCGATCACCAGCACGGGGGTGGGGTCGATGCCCACGCGCACACGGTCGCCGGGGGACAGGCCCACGGCCGACCGAGCTGGGCACCTGCGCCATCAGGTGCTGGCCGTCGGGCAGCTCGGCGTAGATGCGGGAGATCGGGCCGAGGAACCCGACCGAGGCGACCGTGGCGGTTCCGTCGGCGTCGGCGGTGACGGTGACCGACTCGGGCCGCAAGAGGGCCACGCCACGGCCCGAGGCGATGGACCCTTCGATCGCCGGGACCGACGTACCCAGCAGCGTGGCGGTCCCGCCCGACACCTCGGCCGGGACCCGGTTGCTCAGCCCGACGAACTCGGCCACGAACCGGCTGGCCGGGTGGGCGTAGAGCTCGGCCGGGGGAGCGATCTGCTCGAGCCGGCCGGCGTTCATCACGCCGACCCGGTCGGCGACGGCGAGCGCCTCCTCCTGGTCGTGGGTGACGAACAGCGTGGTCGTGCCGACCTCGAGCTGGACCCGCCGGATCTCGTCGCGCAGCTGGGCGCGCACCTTGGCGTCGAGCGCCGAGAGCGGCTCGTCGAGCAGCAGCACCGACGGCTCGATCGCCAGCGCCCGGGCCAGCGCGACGCGCTGCTGCTGGCCACCCGAGAGCTGGCTGGCGTAGCGCTCGCCGTGCTCGGCGAGGCCGACCAGCTCGAGCTTCTCCTGCGCGACCTTGCGGCGAGAGCCGCCGTCCTTGCCGCGCAGCTTGAGGCCGAACGCGACGTTGTCGAGCACGGTCATGTGCGGGAAGAGGCTGTAGGCCTGGAAGACCATCCCCATGTCGCGCTTGTTGGCCGGCACGCGGGTCAGGTCCTTGCCGCCGACCTCGACGCTGCCGGACGTGGGCTGGTCGAGGCCGGCCAGGATCCGCAGGGCGGTGGTCTTGCCGCAGCCGGACGGCCCCAGCAGGGCGACCAGCTCGCCGGGCGCGAGGTGCAGGGTGAGCCCGTCGAGCGCGCGCACCGATGCCATAGACCCGGGTCAGGTCCGTCAGCTCGACCGCGAGGCCGGCCTGCGTCGCGGTGCGTGGTCATCCTTTTGCTCCTCCGACGTCGGGGGCCTGGTTGCGGTTGAAGAACGAGAGACCGAGCAGCAGCAGCGAGATCAGCACGATCGAGGCGAACGCGCCGGCGACCGCGACGCGAGGCCTCCTCCTTGTAGATCGCGGCCAGCGCGACCGGCATCGTGTCGTAGTGGAGCAGCGAGGAGATCACGAACTCGCCCAGCACCAGCGCGATCGAGACGAAGGCAGCGCTGAGGATGCCGCTGACGATGTTGGGCATCACGATCCGCGTGATGACCGTCGTCCAGCCGGCGCCGAGGGAGCGCGCCGCCTCGGCAAGGGTGGTCACGTCGATGGCCTGCAGGGCCGAGTCGATCGAGCGGTAGGAGTAGGGCAGCACCAGGATCACGTAGATGAACACCAGCACCTGGGGCGAGGTGCCGAGCAGGTAGTTGACCCAGGCGTAGACGTTGTGGATGCCGACCACGATCACCAACGGCGGGCACCGTCAGCGGCAGCAGGCAGAGGAACTCGACCGTGCGCGACAGCCGCGGCACCCGCAGCCGCACCCAGATCATGGTGGGCACGAGCAGGACGACCATGAGCAGCACGGTCAGCACGGCCAGCAGCAGCGAGGAGATGATCGCCTGACGCAGGTCCTCGTCGCGGAAGAGCTCCTTGTAGTACTCGCAGGTGAGGGTGCCCTCGAACTCACCCTTGCCCGTGATGCTGAAGTCGAGCATCGCGTACAGCGGCAGGAAGAAGTACACCGCGAACGCCGCGCAGCAGGACGGCCCGCACGACCCGGAACCGGCGGCCCGGTGTCATTGCAGCCACCTCGACGTACGGCGGAGCAACAGCGCGTAGGCGCCCATCACGATCGCGACCACCACGATCATCTCGGCGGCCAGCGCGAAGGCCGAGGTTCTGCTGGCCGAGCAGGATCTCGCTGGTGAGGGACGCCTTGATCAGGAGCGGCACGATCGGGCTGCCCTGGCTGACCAGGATCGCCGCCGTGGCGTACGCCGCGAAAGCGTTGGCGAACAGCAGCAGCATCGACCCCAGGAACGCCGGGAGCAGCAAGCGGGATGCCCACCATCCGCCAATACTGGAACGACGTCGCGCCGAGGTTGACCGCCGCCTCCCGGAGCTGGGGCCTCAGTCCCTCGAGCGCCGGGGTGAAGACGAGGACCATCAGCGGCACCTGGAAGTAGGTGTAGACCACGATCAGCCCGTTGAGCCCGTAGAGCCAGCCCGAGCCGACGATGTCGATGCCCGGCCAGTCCTTCAGCGCCAGGGTGAGCAGGCCCGAGAAACCCAGCACCGACAGCCAGGCGAAGGCGAGCACCACGCCGCCGAACTGGGCGAGCACGCCCGTGATCGCCAGCGTCGTTCGGCGGATCAGGCTGCGCGGCCCCATGGAGACGATCAGGTAGGAGAGGAGGGCGCCGAGCACTCCACCGAGCAGCGCGGTCGAGCCGGAGAGCACGATGCTCTTCCACAGTGCCGAGACGGCCGCCTCGGAGCCGAGCGCCTTGATGTTGCCGAGGGTGAACGGGCCTCCCTCGCCGTCCTGGAAGGCGCCGATGACCACGGTGATCGTCGGGACGAGCAGGAAGACGGTGAGAAACCCGAAGAACGGGAGAAGCGCGAGGTACCGGCCGACGGAGATCCGCCGGCCGGCACCTGCTGCCTTCGCAGCCGGCGCTGTGGTCGCGCTCAGCTGATGACCTTCGACCAGTTCGCGGCGAGGTACTCGCCGGCCTTGACCGTCTGCTCGTCCGTCGGGATCACCGGAGTGCCGGCGACGTCGGGCAGGGCGCCCCACAGGTCGGCGTCGATGGTGCCGGCCTCGGCCATCGCGGCACCGCGGACCGGACGTGCGCCACCCTTGAGCCAGAGGTTCTGGCCCTCGTCGCTGTAGAGGAACTCCTGCCAGAGCCGGGCGGCCGCCGGGTGCGGTGCGTCGGCGTTGATCGCCTGGAAGTAGTAGCCCGCGACGACGGCCTCGGACGGCACGACGGTCTTCCAGGTGTCGACGTTGGCAGCGGCGGCAGCGCCGAGGTAGTCCCAGTCGATGACGACGGGCGTCTGGCCAGACTGGAGGTGGCCGAGTCGGGGTCGACGGGCAGGAAGTTGCCGGCCTTCTTCAGGTCGTACCGGGGATCTGCACGCCGTCGACGATCCGGATGCCGGCCAGCTGCGGAGATGCCAGGCCTCGCCGCAGCGCCATCCCCCAGCGCTCCTGCCCGCGGTCCTCCAGGAACCGCTGCACTGCCATCATCGAGCCGGTCGCCAGGAACAACTCGGCGGCCTCGCGCACCAGTGGTGCCGTCGCCTCGTCGATCTCAAGCGGACCGATCGGGCGGCCCGCCTCGTCACGGGCCCGGACGTACCCAAACGGTGGCCTGCCGAGATACGGATCGCCGCGCCGGGCACGATGCGCATGCCACGCCGCGGTGCGCTGCGACGACCGGGCCCGCTCGAGCTGCGCGAACACCATGGTGATCTGCACCATCGCCTCGCCGATCGGGTCTGACGTGTCGAAGTTCTCGGTACAGGACACGAAGCCGGCGTCTCGGTCGCGGAGTTCCTCGAGCAGCATCGAGAAGTCGTGGACCGATCGTGAGCAGCGGTCCAGCTTCCACACGACCAGCGTGTCGGCCTCTCCGCAGCGGATCATCTCGCGCACCAGGTCGAGGCCGGGACGCTTCTTGCCGGTGCCCGCCGAGCGCCCACGCTCGACCTCGCTGTGCACCAGGTCCCAGCCCTTGGCCGCGCACAGCTTGCTGATCGCATCCGCCTGCATCTCGGGTGACACCTTGCGTTCGTTGTCGACGGACACCCGCACGTAGCCGACCGCCCGCCGCTGCCGCTGCCTGGCTGCCATGGTGGCAGAGTCTAGGTGCGGTAAATTCTGAGTCTAGGGGCTGATCGCGATCCCGGTCAAGCTGTTCACGGCGGTGCGGCACAAGGGGGTGTCGTTCAACCAGCTCGACGAGCCGCACCATGTCGCGGATCCGGTACCAGAAGGTGTCCGAGGAGACCGGCGAGGAGGTCCCGTCGGAGCAGATCGTGAAGGGCTACGAGATCTCCAAGGGCCGCTACGTCGTGATCGGTCCCGACGAGCTGGAGCCGTTCATGCCGGCCGTCACCAAGACGATCGAGCTGGAGGAGTTCGTCGCCCTCGACCAGATCGACCCGGTCTACTTCGAGACCGCCTACTACCTCGCCCCGCACCTCAACCCGAAGCCGTACGTGCTGCTGGCGAGGGCGCTGGAGTCGTCGGGCAAGGTGGCGATCGCCCGGTTCGTGATGCGCAACCGGCAGTACACCGCGGCGATCCGGGCCGAGAACAGCCGGCTCATCATGTCCACCCTCGTCTACGCCGATGAGGTCGTGCCGGCCGACGCGGTGGACGAGCTCGCCGGACTCGACGACGTCGACGTCGCCGACCGCGAGGTGAAGATGGCCGAGATGCTCGTCGAGTCGTTGACCGCCGAGTTCGACCCCGCCAAGTACAGCGACGACTACCGGGTGCAGGTGCTCGACCTGATCGCCAAGAAGGCGGCCGGCGAGGAGTTCGAACTGCCCGCCGCTGCCGAGGAGCCGCCGAAGATCGTCGACATGATGGCCGCCCTCGAAGCCAGCGTCGAGGCCGCCAAGGCCGCCAGGGGCCGCCACCCCACGGCACGAACGGCGCCGGAGGTGGGCGCCAAGAAGCCGACCAAGCGTGTTGCGAAGACGAGGGTGCGCAAGTCGGCGTAGCCCGGGCCGCGTTCCATGGAGGCCTCCAGGACCTGCATCCTCGCGTTGTCCACGGGGACGTACCGGTGCGCCGGGCCGGGGGTGTCCCCGAACAACGGGGAATAGCGAGCCGCCGCGTCCTAAACCGCCGGATGTCGGTGTCATTCCGTCGGCGCATGAGTTCACGGCTACACACGTGCCTGGTCGCCCAGGGAGGACCGACGCCGACCGCGTCCGCCAAGATGGGTTGGCCCGTCGGGTGTGCGGACGGGGGGCGGGTGGGGGCCAGTGGTTCCGGTCTGGTCTCCCTGCAGTGGCTATGTTGGCGGCCGTCGGTGCAACGACGGGGGTGTGTCATGAACCGGTTCGAGAACAAGACGGTGGTGATCACGGGCGCAGGGTCGGGCCTCGGTCGGGGGACCGCTGAGCGCGTCGCCACTGAAGGCGCCAACCTGCTGTTGGTCGATATCAACGCCGACGCCCTCGACGCGGCGAAGGCGGACATCGAGGCTACGGGCGGCCCCGGGCGGGTTGTGAATCGGGTCGGAAACGTCGCTGACGAGTCCGACGTCCGCGCCTATGTGTCCACGGCCGTCGATGAGTTCGGCACGATCGACGCGTTCTTCAACAACGCCGGCATCGAGGGCCAGCAGAACCTCACCGAGGACTTCGGCGCCGACGAGTTCGCGCAGGTGCTGTCAGTGAACCTCAACGGGGTGTTCTACGGCCTCGCGGCCGTCCTGCCGGTGATGCGCCGTCAGGGGCACGGCTCGATCGTCAACACCGCCTCCGTGGGCGGCATCCGGGGCATCGGCAACCAGTCCGGCTACTCGGCGTCCAAGCATGGCGTCGTGGGCCTCACCCGGAACTCCGCAGTCGAGTACGGCCAGTTCGGGATCTCGATCAATGCCATCGCCCCCGGCGCGATCATGACAGCGATGGTCGAGGGATCGCTCAAGCAGATGGACCCCGAGAACTGGCAGGAGGTCGGCAAGCAGTTCGTGTCCGTCAACCCGATGCAGCGCTTCGGGGAGGTCCCCGAGGTCGCCACGCTCGCTGCGTTCTTGCTGTCCGGTGAGGCTCCGTTCATCAACGGCGCCGTGATCACGATCGACGGCGGGCAGTCCTACAAGTACTGATCGACGTCAGTCCAGGCGCCCGTGCCTCCATGACCTCGACGTCGAGCGGTGATCGGGACGTCTGGCTCGCGGAGCGTGGCCCGTGGATCGCACAGTGCCGGCGATCGGCGGCGCTGGGGTCGAGCGGCGGCTCTGTCAGACTGCGCCGATGATCTGCATGACGATCCTCTACCCGAAGGCTGACGACTCGACGTTCGATATGGACTCTACACCTCGACCCACATGCCGATGGTCGCCGAGGCGTTCGGCGACGCATGTCAGGGCTGGGGCGCAGCGACGGTGACCAGTGGCAACCACAGCGCAATCGGCTGGCTCATGATCGAGAGCATGGACATCTTCAACGCCGTGACGGTCGAGCACGGCGCGACTTCGCAGCGGACGTCATCAACTACACGAACCAGCAACCTGAGGTCATCATCGGCGAGGTCACCGGAGGCAGCTGAAGGATCCGTTAGGCGTGACCACGGCGCGCCGATCGTTGCGAAGTGAGGACCACGACGACCGCGACATCGGCCGGGGCGGTTCTGCCGCGAGCGTGACGTTCACGCCGGTCGGGGGCGGTCGCAAGCGTCCCGACCGCTCCGCGACGGGCGGTAGCGGCTCGTCAGTTCCCGCATCGGTCACGACCGAAGGTCGACGCGAGGGCGCTCCGGTCCTCGATGCGCCTCGGTGACCGTGCGACACGATCGCGTCACGGCGGTCGGAAGCCCCGGCGCTGTCGCCCGCTACGGTCCCACTCTGGCTGGTCGACGCAAAAGGCGAGGAGGTCCACGATGTCCGAGACGCCATCCGATGACGGGATCGCACTCGTTCCGCTCGCCACCGTGTCCGTCGCCGGGGGCGACCGTTACAAGGTCGACAACGGACCCTTCGGCAATCGCGTGATCGCCAGCATCCGGGAGGGCCGCTGGGAAGGTGAACGATTGCGGCCATATCGTCGGCCCCGGCGCCGACTGGGCGATGCCCGGGCCTGCCGGCGCCATGCTCCTCGATGTCCGCCAGGTCATCGAGACCGACGACGGTGCCGTCATCTACGTCACCTACCACGGCCGCGCCGACCGGACTCGCGGCACTTACCCATCGCGCCGACGTTCGAGACCTCCGACGAGCGCTACACATGGCTCAACGCAGTCCAGGCCGTCGGCAAGGGCTATCTCGACGATGGCCGAATCGTCTACGAGGTCTACGAGGTCCGCTGATGGGAACGACTTGCGCTCGAAGCACTTGATCTCAGCTTGACCGTATTCGCCGGCCAGGAGTGCAGATTGCCCTTCATCGGGGAGCGTCCATGGCGATCGGGCGAATCAACGTCGCCGCAACCGATCAACGGATCGGGCGCAGATCTCCGAAGGGCGCCGGGGCGTCGCCGACGGCGGCCGAGTCTCGGGGACCCTCGGCACGCCCACGTTCGGTGCACCAACGTTCGTCCGAGTTGGGGTATCCGGAAACGACGGGGAATAACGTGGGCGGCCGCGCCATCGAACGCCGGCTCGACGGCGGCACTACCGAACGTCCGGCGTCGTCGTTCGGTCGCCTGCGCCGCACGACAGCGGTTCGCCGAACGGCAGCTCGGTCGCGAGCGCCGGCCGCCGATCGACATCGAAGTCCAACGAACGACCGGCGCCCGAACGTCCAGTAGGTGCGCTCGCAAGAGCAAGCCCGGCGTCCGCGGCTCGATCCGCGACGTCCCGGCCGCCGACCGGACCATCGCCGGACCCGTCGACACCGACGTACCGCTCGTCATGCTCCCTGGCCGGTTCGACTCGTTCAGCCCACCTGCCGTCGCCGAAGCCCAAGCAGCCAGGCTCCCGATGGCGTGGACGATCGCTGTTCTCGGACAAACCCACAACACCCTCGGCTTTGCCGAATCGCGACCACCGCCCGCAACCACCTTGTTAGGTGCTGTGACGCGCCCTCATGGTGGGCCCTGCACCTCTGCACATCGTCGGAACGAACGGCAATGGTGTGGTCACCAACAGCACCGCCCGCCAGGGTCAGGAAATCGCTATGACGCGCCTTCTGTTAAGCCGCTCCCGCCGATGTCGGACGGGAACGTTCCCTCCGGACCTGCGGGAGCGGGGAGCGTCAATGGCGGGCCTGGCACCTTCTTCCCCGGGACGCCGTTGACCGACTCCGTGGAATAGGCGAACGTCAGCATCGCGAAGGCGACCAGGTCGCTGTTCACCTCCAGGGCGTGCAGATCGACGTTGTCGAAGTCGTCACACGCGAGGTGGTAGCAGGGGTCGAACTGTTCGCCGGCTGTGCCGCCCCAGATCGCCTCCTGCTCGTCGGTCTTCACTTCCTCGGCGCCGGTGAACAGGCCGCCCGACGGGATCCCGGCCTCGATGAACGCTTGATAGTCGCTCCGTGCGGAGAATTCCGTGTCGTCGTAGGGCTCACCAATCAAGGTGTAATAGGACTCGTAGACGTCCTCGATCGCCGTCGATCCGGGAGGAACGACGACGGGAGCCTCGAACGTCGACTGATCGGCGTCGTAGACGCCCAGGAAGTAGTTCGGCGAGCCGATCATGTCGTAGTTCATGTATAGCGCGATCCGGTCGAGCTCCGCGTCCGAGAGCTCGTCGACATATGCCGTCGAGCCGATCAAGCCCTCCTCCTCGGCTCCCCACCACGCGAATCGGATGGTGTTCTCAGGGTGCAGCTTGGCCATCATCAGCGCCGTCTCGAGCAGCGCAGCCGAGCCGGAGCCGTTGTCGTTGATGCCCGGGCCCTCCGTGACACTGTCCAGGTGCGCCCCGGCCATGACCACGTTGTTCACGTTGGTGCCCGGCAGCTCGGCGATCACGTTGACGTCGGTTCGGATCTCGGACTCGATGACGCGCACGCGAGCGCTCGAGTTCGCCACGGCGAGCGCGGCACCGTCGGCGAAGCTCGCCCCGACCACAGGGATGGTGAGAGCGAACGGGGCTGGTGGCGGTGCCGTCGCATTGCCCACGATGAGAGCCTCCCGCGTCGGTCGTTGCCCTGGTTGAAGACGATGACGCCGGCCGCGCCGGCGGCCTGGGCGTTCGTCGCCTTGAGGGCGAAACTGCAACCGCCGCGCTGTACCAGAGCGATCGCGCCGGCTGGGAAGCCTGCGAAGTCATCGACACCGCCTGGGTCGGCGACGAGAGGACCCACCGCTGCCTCGGTGTAGGCACCGTCGCACCCGCTCGTGTTCGCACACGGCGGATTCAGGTTGATGTCGACCGGGACCACGGACGCAGTGACGTCACCGAATCCACTCCCCGTGAACACGCCGCTCTCGTACCCGCGTTGATCGGGGTCAGCTGTTGCAGCAGCACCGGGAAGTTGAACGCGAACTCGAACGGGTCCAACGTGACGTTGTAACCGGCAGCGGTGAGCAGGCCGGCCACATAGTCCACGCTGTCGGCGTACCCTGCCGTGCCGGCGGCTCGAGTACCGGGATAGAACTCGTCGTCGTTGCTGTCGGCGATCGCCTGGAACTGCGCCTGATGCGCCCGCACGCCGCCGAGCGTGACGCACTCGACCAGCTTGCTGTAGGTGTTGTTGTTCCGCCGCGCACAGGCGTTACCCGGCGCGGCCGTTGCCGATGTCACCGGCAACACCACAGCCGACAGCATCAACCCGACAACAGCCGTCGGAACGATCCGTCGAAGAATCCGCCTCTGTACCCCTGACACCTTCGCCACCATGGACCCCCTTGTCCCGATAAACCCCATCACCTTGGAGCCCGACACTCCGACCGGCACGATAGCCGAAGACCCAATGTCACCCGGCAGCTGTCCGGCGGTGACCGACACCTACCGCTCCTTCGTGTGTTGAAGGCCTCCAGCGACGAGGGCGGGCCAGACCTGGGAGGCCGAGTGTCACCGCAGCGAGCACTCGTCTGCATCGTCGTCGCCGGCCCGCGCGGCGTGGGCAACGATCGCACCGGGCCCAGATTTCCAACAACGTCGTGGCTGGATCTCGCACGTTCCGGGCCGACTCCCCGGCGTTCGACGAGCTCCGCCGCATCTCAGTCCGCTGGTCACTCCAGCTTGGCGCGTCGTCAGTAGAGCGAGGTTTCCCGACGCCGTTGCCCGACCAAGCCCGTAAGAGCGTCCCCGAAGCGCTGTTGGACGAAGCTCGCGTAAGCGAGCGCGCCCTGCGCTCCCGCCGCCCGGGGTGCGCCGAATGGCGGTTCCGGAGCGTCGCATCGCGGCGATTCCTTCCTCCTCGTCATGCGCCGAAGCCCTGATGGAGGGTGTGAGGCAACGACGGGGCGGTGTTCCGTAGCGTCGGGGGTCTGGTCGGGTGTGTTTCGTGAATGCCCTGCCGCCGGCGAGGTTGGCTTCTGAGCGAAGCGACCATCCGGCCAGGTCCTGTCGCAGTGTGGCTCGTAAGAGGA
>CAWFEZ010000007.1:0-175344 GCA_963814935.1 uncultured Actinomycetota bacterium
GGTAGGTCCGGAGCCGCGCCCCACAAGTTCGTCGCGCCACGTCCGGAGCTCTACTGCGGGTTCGGTGCCTCACCGGCCTGGCGCACTCGCGTGCGAGGGTCTGCAAGAGGGTCCAGGCCATGGACGGATTGCGCTGCACGAGCGGCTGGAAGTCCCAGAGCGTGATGCCCTGGCACACGAGATCGCCGTCGGCGGTCACCGTGGCCGAGCGTGCGCCCCCGTCGATCAGGGCGATCTCGCCGAAGTGGTCACCGGCGCCAAGCGTGCGGCGGAAGGCGCCGACCACGGTGACGGTGGCCGTTCCCGACTCGATGAGGTAGAACGCCGCCGCGTCCGCCCCTTCCTTGGTGACCGTCTCGCTCGGCGCGAACGTACGCTCGGTGAAGAGTCTCGCGATGGCGTCGCGGTCGGCCTCGGGAAGGTTCGACAAGAGCGGCACCCGCAGCAGTGACTCGGCCAAGACCTCCGGTGCCTTCGCCGCCGGTCGGATCTGGCCAGACTCGGTCGAGGTGCCCGGAGTGAGGCTCTCCGACTTGCGAGGACGAGTGGCTCGCTTCCGGTCTGCATTTCCGTCGGGCTCCGTGCCCCGGCAACCTCAACGAGACGACGACGGGTCGCGGAAGGAGCCCGCCATGCCGGCACCGAGGAGTCGTGACCAGTTCGGACATCCTCTTATCGGCGCGGCCCTTCTCGCCAAGTCTTGGACATGAGGGGATCATCCGAGCATGACTCGGCGTGAAGCTACGTCGGTGAGGCGTGACCGCCTGTTCGTCGCGTGCACACTCCTCGCGCTCGCGCTCCTCGTGCTCGGAATCAGCTACCTCGAATTCGACCGGTCCGTCGGAGGGTCAACTGAGGAAGGATTTCACTTCGGAACTCACGCGCCCTGCTGAGTGAGGATGAGGCTGCCGAGGCCCTCTACCGGGAGGCGATCGAGCGCCTGGCCCGAAGCCGAATCGCCGTGCACCTGGCCCGAACCCGCCTGCTGTACGGCGAATGGCTACGGCGCGAGAACCGCCGCCTGGACGCGCGCGAGCAGCTGCGTGCCGCGCACGACACGTTCAGTGGCATCGGTGCCGACGCGTTCGCTGAACGTGCTCGATGTGCGGAGCGTGTCGGCCTTTGGGTCGACCCCGATCGCCCGGTCGGCACCCTGTCCGGCGGCCAGGCGGCGCGCGCCTCGCTCGCCGCCGTACTGGCCAGTCGTTACGACGTCCTTCTGCTCGACGATCCCACCAACGACCTCGACCGCGCCGGCCGCGCCTTGATGACCGACTTCGTGCGATCCCACGCGGGCCCGGTGCTGGTGGCCAGCCATGGCCGCGCGTTCCTCGACGATGTGGCCACCCGCGTCGTGGAAGCTCGACCTTCCCCAGCAGCAGGTCGCCCACTACACGGGCAACTACAGCGACTACGTCGCGCAGCGGAGCCTCGCGCGTGAGCAGTCGGCCGACGCCTACGAGCGGTACGCCGAGGAACGTGACGACCTGCTGGCCCAGGCCGGCCAGCGCCGGGAGTGGGCGGAGCACGGCGGGCGGTCACGCTCAGCGGTGAGACCGACAAACACATCAAGGAGAAGAAGCGGGCCCGCGCCGACAAGCGCGCCGCCCAGGGCGCACGCATCCAGGGCCGCCGAGCGGCTGGCCCCGGTCAGCCAACCCCGGAAGGAGTGGCGGCTGCGCTACGAGCTGGTCGAGCAGGGTCGCTCCGCCGAGGTGGTGGCCACCCTCGACCGGGCCGTGGTCCGTCGCAGCGACTTCGTGCTCGGACCGGTTAGCTTGGTCGTCGGGCGCGGGCGAGCGGATCGCCGTGGTCGGCGACAACGGCAGCGGCAAGTCCACCCTGCTGGCCGCGCTCCTTGGTCGGCTGCCCCTCGACGAAGGGCGGCACTCGCTGGGCTCGGGGGTCCGCATCGGGCTTCTCGACCAGCGTCGCGCCCTCGATGAGAGGGCCACTCTCCTCGACGCCGTCAGCGACGAGCTGGGGCCCGCGCCCGAGACCGGCCGTCCGTGGGACCCGGGCGACGTCCGCACGCTGCTGGCCAAGTTCGGGCTCGGCGCGGAGCACGTCGGCGGGCGCGTGGCCACGTTGTCGATGGGCGAGCGCACCCGCGCCCAGATGGCGGTCTTCCAGGGCCGCGGCGTCAACGTCCTGGGCCTCGACGAGCCGACCAACCACCTCGACTTCGAGGCGACCGAGCAGCTCGAGGAGGCCGTGGCCGGCTTCACGGGCACGGTGCTGGTCGTCAGCCACGACGAGCGACTGCTCGACGCGCTCGGCATCACCGACCGGTGGCTGGTCGACCGTGGCTGGGTCGCGGTCAGTAGTGCCCTGACCAGATGTTGACGGCGCAGTCCACCTCGATGCCGCCGCCCGCCGCCGCATGCCACAGCAGCCGCGCAGAACCCCTGATCCTCGATCACAGCGTGACACCTGTCGGCGTGCATGTTGGTACCCGTGAGTGCGACTCATCGCCCACAGGGGTGCGTCACGGCCACTTGATCGGCTTGGGGTGCAGCATCCGTTGCACCTGATGGGGTGGGTCACGATCGAGAGGCGGCGTCTGGGGGCCGACGTTTCGCAGGTCAGCCGCAGATCTCGGTGTGGTACGCCATCAGGGACTCGAACCCCGAACCCGCTGATGAAGAGTTGAGCATCGAGGTGCGTCACCGTGCGACACAGGCGTCGCGGGTGGCGAACAGCAGGGCCGGGAACTGCGCATGGCACCGCGAGTACGGACGGCTGCTGGGCCCGCGTGCCGCGCTAGACAGGCGGGGAATCCACCCGTCCGGCCCTTGCGCCGCCGAGGGCCGTCGCACAACATGGCGACCACGCTCACAGAGCTCGAGGGGGTGCTCGGTGACCAAGGTCCTGTCCGTGCTTGCATGCGTCGCCACCGTGCTGACCATGTGGCCGGCCACGATGGTGGCGGCGGTGGTCGGGTCGACCGACGTATCGGCGACCCAGGCCGCCGGCCCACCACCAGCGGCCGGGTCGCCGACCGGTCCGAGGGCCGGAGAACCGGCGGCGCGTCACGACGACGCGGTGGTCCCACGAGCGGTGTCGTGGCTGCCTCCGGTGTCCAGGTCGGCCGCCTTGCCGGGGCGGACACGGGTGCTGGCGCTGCGGATCTACTGGTCGGCCAAGCCCCCGTCGTACCCCGACGACGCCACCATGCGGGGCCTGTTGAAGGACACCGCGAAATGGTTCGCGCACGCCTCGCGGGGCCGGCACCACCTGTCCAGCAAGGTCACCCCGTGGCTCAAGGTCGGCGGCGGCATCAGCAACTGCGGCCTGTACGACCCGGCCAAGCGAGCACTCGCGGCCGCCCACAAACGCGGAATCGGGACCCGTGACTTCAACCGCTTCATGATCATCGCGCCACAGTGCAGCACCAACTCCCAGGGCGAGATGCCCGGCCGGATCACCTGGATCCGCGAGGCGAAGCCGTACCTCGGAGTGCTCGTCCACGAGCTCGGCCACAACCTCGGTCTCGACCACGCCAACTCCCTCATCTGCACCAAGTCCGCGCGGCGCGTTCCCCAGGCGGGCAAGTGCTACACCGAGGAGTACGGCGACATGTGGGACGCCATGGGGATCAGCAGCCAGCAGTACTCCGTGCCCGTGCTGCGCAGGCTCGGCTGGGCCGGTCGGATCGCCTCCGCCACCAAGTCGGATACCTGGACCCTGCGCGACGCCGCCCACAGCGGAAGCGGGATCCAGGCGCTCCGAGTCCCCTCCGGCGGGTCGACGTACTGGTTGGAGTACCGCACCGACCCGCACGCCATGACCAAGTCACCGGGCACGTTCGCCGTCACGGGAGTCCCGGGGCTACAGATCCGGCTGGACACCGGGGTCAGGTCCCTGCGCATCCTGGACGCCGCTCCCGGCAACCCCGACGCGAACCTGACCTACCCAGACCCCGACCTCGTCAGCGCGGCCCTGCCAGAAGGCAGCAGCTTCACCACGCCCCAGAAGGTCAGAATCACGCTGGAGTCCCAGACGGAGACATCGGCAACGGTGCGGATCACCCGCGGCGTCGCCGCTCAGGCGCCGGACGCTCCGACGATCACCAGCGCGGTGAGCTCTCCAGCGTCGGGTGAGATCAAGCTCACGGTGCAGCCGGGGAAGGACAACGGGCAGGTGATGCTCGGGTACCTGCTGACCAAGTACCCCGGAGGCAAGTCGGAGTACGTCTCGAGCCCAGGGGGGACCACCACCACGCTGTCGCTGTACGGGACCAACAATGGCGCCCCGGGTGAGTGGACCGCCCGGGCGGTCAACCAGGTCGGCACCTCGCCCGAGTCCGCCAAGACAAGCGCGCACGTGATCACTCCGACTGTGGCCATCACGTCCCCCGCCCCTGGAGCCACGGTGCCGGGCCCGAACTTCGCGGTCACGGTGAACGCGTCGCCCGACCCGATCGGCAAGGCGGCTATCGCGTACGTGCAGGTCTGCGTGGTGGATTCATGGTGCGACGTCGACGACACCGCGCCGTACGCGTTCACCGTCTCCGCATCGTCGGGGCCGACGACCCTGCGGGCCACCGCCTTCGACGACGCCGGTGGACGCGCCACGGTCGACGTCCCCGTGACCGTCGTCGACACCCCTCCGTCGGTGCAGCTGACCACCCCGACCCCAGGCTCGCAGGTCTCCACAGGTGAGCCGTTCGCCGTCACTGCCTCGGCCTCGCCTAACCCCTCGTCGGGATCACCGGTCCAGTACGTCACTTTCGAACTGCGCGACGCCGGCGGCAACGTCGTCGACTTCGCCGAGGACTACGCGGCCCCGTTCTCCGTATCGATGACCACCTACTACGACGGGACACACATCGTCTCGGTGACGGCCACCGACGCCAACGGCCTCACGTCGACACCGGCGACCGTCCAGGTGACCGCGGTGACACCCGCACCGGTGTTGCCGGCAGGGAGATTTGCAGTACTCGCCGGATGACCCCAACGACGTCAGCGACACGAGGACGTCGACCCGCTGTTCTGCTCCGTGGCGCAGTTCCACGAGCTGCTGCGGCTGCACGAACGCCGAGACTTCGCAACGAGTCGGGGACTTCTCCGCTGTTCAGCCGGTCGTCACCGCGGGTGAGCCTGACGAATCGGTTCGGTGGGCGCGCAGGGCCCGGCGGTAGGACACGCGCGGGACGACGCCCGAGCCGTCGCGCTCCGCCGGCACCAGGGCTCCTGGCCGTATCTCGTCCCACCAGGCCGGGCCGGTGATCTGGGCGTTGACCATGAGGCGCCGTCGTCGGCCACGCCGCGAGAGCTCGCGATCGACGATCTCGTCGAGGTGCCCGCCGTCGAGGCGCCGGAGGAACTCCTCCTCCTGCGTCGCCGGGATGACCGCGTACAGCGCCCGCGGGCCGCGGTGGAAGCCCCAAGCGACGTGCCCCCAGGACACCCAGGTGGTCTCCGCGACCACGCCTCCCGGCCGCTTTCGGGAAGTGGTGTCGTAGCCGAGTGCCGGTGGGTCGTGCACGGGGACCGGCAGTACGGTGAAGGTCTCTGCCGGGAGCGTGCTCTGCAGCCGCCAACGTCGTCCGGCAACCAACCGGTCGCAGGCGCCGGGATCGAGGCCTTGAGCCAGGCAGGACGGTCTGGCCCACCGCCACGTGAGCTCGAACAGCTCCTTGGCCGTCATCACGCTGGTACCCACCGACAGGGCGGCTGTCGGGCCATCGGCGAGCAGCATGGCGTACGGACCCTCCGGTGGCAGGTGCCACCCGTACTTCTCCCGCGACGGTACGACGACCGGCGCCGGTCCGCGCGGAGGGACCGAGCCCGCCACCAGGGCGCCGACAGCCGAGCTGACGAAGGTGACCAGCGCGACGAGGTCCTCGCCCTCGGCGTACTCGCCACCGATCTCCAGGCGGGACCGACGCGGGCGCACGAGCAGACCTGCGCTCTGCCGGGGTTCGGCGGCAATGACAGTGCAGAGAGCTGCGTGACGGACGAACTGGCGGCCGATGTCGACCACGCGGTCGTCTGGGACCGAGATGTTCACGTGCGTGGAGAAGCCGGTGAGTCGCGGGACACCCTGGGCGGCGAGCTCGACGGCCAGCTCGGTGCGTTGTGTCGCCAGCAGTGCATCGAGGCGCTGGGGGGCACCTGGCCCGACCGGGAGTGGGGGTGTGGCGATCTCGGCTTCCCACCCGTCCGCCGTCAGCGCGCAGCCCGAGGGAAGCCGCCTGGCGCGAGGGTCACCCGGGTCAAGAGCGCGCAGGTCTCCGGCGACCGCGGGCAACAGGGTCCGAAAGTCCTGTTGGACGGCGCCGTCCCACGCGGCGTACTCGTGCTCGACACCGGCCAGGACGCAGGAGCTCGGCATGCCCAGGTCCAGGGGCAGGCCGCGGCGCCCCGAGTTCCAGACCAGTGCGGACTGGGGTGTTGACATCGGTGGTGACCCCCCCAACAGTCATCGGCAAGACGAACTCTGGGGGGAGAGTCTCATGGGGGAAAAGGGAAACGTCACGTCCGAGGAGCTGGTGTCCGCAACCGCCGGTGTCGGCGCGGTGGTCGCCGGAACGGGAACGCAGGTCACCGCGGTGTTCCAGGACGCGGCCGAGGACATCAAGGACAAGGTGGTTGACAAGGCTGCTGACGCCGGAATTGGTGCCGCCACCGAGAAGTGGAAGCAACGCAACGGGGACACGGACCCCTCCGAGCCGACCCCGGGCTGACCCGGTCATGGCGTGGAAGGACACGCGCGCCACGACTCGCACCGTCGTCGCCACTGCGCGGACCGTCGCGCACGCCGATGACGCGAAGTCACGGGCGCACGAGGCGAGCTCGCTGACGGGTCGGGGCTTTCCGACGAAGCTGATCGCTGGTGGAGCCGCCGTCGGGCTCGCCGTCGTGGGTTTCGTCGCATTCAGCAGTCGCGAAGATGACCAGCGGGACAAGGCGGCCCTCGCCACCGCCGCGGCCCCGTCAGCCTCCTCATCCCCGGCGGACCAGGAGCCCTCGCCCGCCGATGTGCTCGCCGAGTCGCAACCGGGCGGTGCGTGGCGGTCCCAGACCTTCGGCAGGTCCTTGGTGACTCAAGGGGGCACCACGCAACCGCAGACCTACAAGAACAAGCCCGTCACGTGGACGTTCACTTCGACCTCGTGTGCCGCAGACCAGTGCCGTGGTGCGATCAGCAGCACCACCGGCAACACTTTCGACTACCTATGGAACGGACGCACGTTGAAGGTGACTGCCCAGGAGTCGGCGTGGAAGGACCCCAAGGTGGCCTGCATCGACCAGGTCACGGGCCAGCCCGAGCTGATCGAGGAGTCCGCGGTCGTCTTGTCGTACCACCAGCGGATGGGGCCCTTGACCGGCTCCGCGGCCAAGATGACGGGCCCCCTGGTGACCACGGTCCACTACAAGTTCTTCGGCACGTGCGAGCCCGGGGACCGGGACGCCGTCAAGTACGTCGAGGAGCTCGTGATCAGCCGTGCCGGGTAGGTCGTGATGAGCAGTTGCCAGCACGGGGCCAGCTCGTCCTCGTTCCGAGAGGTCTGCTCCTACTCGTGTCGTCCAGGATCTTGGGTCGACACCCATGGTTGATTGCCCCTTCGGAGATGGACCCTTCGTGGCCGTCTTCGCCGAGCCCCCGTCCGACCGAAGGGGATCACTTGCGCGCCGCGACTCAAGGTCCACTTCGGCCAGCCTGCGCTGTCGAAGCAGTCTCGGTGGTGACTCGGCAAGGAACTCGTCTCGAAGGTCTCGTGCCGCCTGCGACTAGCGGGCTAGCAGCGCGCTGACCTGCCGGCGGATGTCTTCCACGATCTCCTCGACGCTCCACGCGACGTTCACGCTCGCCGCCATGCTGAGGAACATCACGCCGGAGACGACGCGCGCCAGGGTGGCGGCATCACCTTCTCCGACCCGCTTGTCGCGGCGCAGCACAGCGGTGATGGCCTCTTCGGTCTGCGCGGCGATGGCGAGCGCTTCGCCGTGACGGGGCTCTTCGGGGTCGCCGAAAACCATCTCGCGCAGGTAGGTTCGGCCGTTCTCGATCTGGGCGCGGTTGCACTGCACGATCGGCTGCACGATGGACAGGACTGCGTCCAGCACGTCGGGGATGGTCTCGGCGGCCGCCCGTCCCCGCTCGAGCGCCGCGGCGTACTGGGCGTTCTGCACCAGCAGGAGAAGCTCGCCCTTGGTCTTGGCGTAGAGGAACAGTGTCCCGGTGCCGATGTCCGCCTTGTCGGCGATCTGCTGGGTGGTGACCTCGTCGACGCCGTGTTCGGCGAACAGTTCGCTGGCCGCGGTGATGATGCGTTCGAGCTTGGCCTGCTTGTTGCGCTCGCGCCGGCCGACCGGCTGGGAGGCGACAGACATGGGGGTCCTCCGGAATGAGGGCTCTGACGTGACTCAGTCATGAGCGTAGTCACTACTGGTGGGCTCCGGTTACTCCTGGTAGTGCGGGAGGATCTGGCCGTCCTTGACGTAGGTCAGTGCTGCGTAGACGTCGTAGGCGTGGATCGCCGAGGCGACGGGGGCGAGCGTCTGCGACAGCTGCTCGATGTCCGTGCCTTCGAAGAACGCTGTGCGGGCGGCCGCGTCGGCGAACCCGAGGATCAGCGAAGCGTGGAAGCGCTGGTCGGCCGGGTTGTCGTGGGCGACGTCGGGGGTGTCCCATGTCTTCTTGTTCCAGGGCAGGAACGTCTGGGTGCGCAGTTCCTTGAGTACGCCGGTGCCGATGAGCGCGGGAACCAGGTCCTTCCTTGATGACCCTTCGGAACTCGCGGCCACCGACACCGTCCCGGCGGCGCAGGTAGATGACGGCTCGGGCCCCGACGGCCTCTTCCGGCCGGCGACCTCGTACCAGCGGGACGTGCCCGGCGCGCCGGCGTACAGCAGGGTGCGGCGGAACACGTTGATCTCGTCCTTGAAGGCCAACCTAGTCTGGGCGCGGCCCCTCAGTGGCGAGAGGGCCGACTGGAAGGTGACTTCCGCGACCCCGTCGACCTTCCGGTCCGCGGGAATCTGCGTCTCGATGCCCGCGGTGGCGGGCCAGAGGCCGGGGTTGGCCTCGGCGAGGTGGATCTGCCGGTACTCCTCCAGGCCCGGGGTCGCGGCGATGATTCCGGAGTGCGGGCCCTTCCAGTGGTCCATCCCCGTCTGGCGGGGCTGGTCGGTGCGCATCCACAGCAGGATGGAGGAGGTGAAGTGCTTCCTCACGCCCACCGGCGGGTTCGACGATGACGTGCTCATGTCTCTTCTGCTCTCTTCGGTGCGGCCGCGGTGGGTCAGTTGGTGAGGAAGTCGGCGGCGACGGGGGCGAACTTCTCGTGGTACTGGAAGACGCCACCGTGGCCGGAGTCGGGGTAGATGATCAGCTGGCTGCCCTTGATGCGGTGGTGCAGGTCCTCGGAGAGGACCGAGGGCACCATGCGGTCGTTGTCGCCGTTGGCGATCAGGGTGGGCTGGGTGAACCTCGACAGGTCCGAGGGGGCGGAACGGCCGAACTTCTGGATCGCCTTCAGCTGGGTCCGGAACGCGCTGGTGCTGATCTTCTTGTCGCGGTCGATGGTTCGCTCCTCGAGCCGCTTGACGAATGCCTTCGCGGCGGGCTTGCCGGCGGCGTTGCGGTTGAAGAACAGGAACTCCTTCGGGATCCGACCGGGTCAGGGTCGCGCGGAGGATGTCCCAGTAGGTCACGCCGACGACCTTGTCGATGTCCTTGCCGCCGCGCGGCCCGGTCCCGGTCAGCACGAGCCTGCGGACCAGGTCGGGGTGCTTGACGATCAGGTCCTGGGCGATCATGCCGCCCATCGAGAAGGAGAAGACGTCGATCTTGTCGTAGCCGAGCGCGGTGATGAACTCGTAGGCGTGGTCGGCGGCCTCTTCGATGGTGTCGGGAACCTCTCCGGTCGAGGCGCCGACACCACGCTGGTCGAAGGTGATGACGTGCCGGTTCTTCGCGATGGGGTCGACGATGCGGGGGTCCCAGTTGTCCAAGGTCGCGGCGAGGTGGACGAAGAAGACGACGGGGATGCCGCCCTTCGGGCCAAGCTCCCGGTAGGCGTAGGTGGTGCCGCCGACGGTGACGGTGCGGGCCGGAGCCTCGGCGTAGGAGGTGATGACGGGTGCGTTGCTGCTGGTGCTCATGATGGTTCTCCTTGCGATGTGGATGTCGACGCTGCGAATCTGAGTACACTCAATAATGAGGCAACTCAGAAACGTTGTCAAGCTCCGACTCGACGCCGGCCAAGTTCGACAGCGTGGGCCGCCCGGGAGTTCTTCGCCCGTCTCGGGTCTACGGGGAACGGCGGGGCGCCAGCCGCACCCCGCAACGTGCTAGCCCACCGGCCATCAGCAGCACCACTGTGGCGCTGCTGGCCAGTGCGTGATGATCAGAGAACTCGACCACCGGTCACACGAAGCACGGTCGTGCAGACCGGACTTCGTCCTCACCATTTGCTTCTCAACGAAACCCAAAGGGGCCCTGGGCTCGCTCGGGTGTCGCCGACGATGGTGCCTTGCCACGACCGCGCAGAGCGACGCGGGGTGCTATCGCTTCCGCAACGCTGGCTGAGCTCCGCCCGCAGCTCCTCCGCGCCCGCGGTGAGCGCAAGATCGACAGGGCCGTGACCGACTTGTGGCGTCAGGAGCATGGCTACAACTGACGGTCAGAGAATGGCTACAAACTTGGCTACAACGCCGACATGACGAAAGGCCTCCGTTCTGCGTTTCCGCAGATCAGAGGCCCTTTCAGGACGCCATCAGGGACTCGAACCCCGAACCCGCTGAGAAACAGAAGGGGCCTTGTGGCGTCTTGTCGGAAGTTGTGCTAAGTCTTTGAATTTGGCCTCTGACCTGCGAAAACGACTTGGCGAGTCTTATCGCGTCCTTGCCGGTCCTATAGGTCGTTTCGGTTGATTGGCATGGCATAAAGCATCGCAACGAAGGTTGGGCCGGCGACCCTGCTGAAGAGAGCCCTTGGCTTGCGGCTCGAATCGGCGACCCCCCACGTTCTCGCGCAAAAGCGTCACATCGGCCCCGAGGCTCTAGACGCGGCAGGGTTTTCCGCGTGGTGGCACATATGTGGCACATGACGGTGGAAAGAGATGTCGATCAATGGCGCTCGTCCGCAATCAAGCCCCCGGTCAGGGCGCCACTTCCGGACCTGGTGAGCGGCCTCGCGCAGACTTCTACTCCGCCGGTCACAGGTTCGAATCCTGTCGGGGGCGCCAGGACACTTCACCTGCCACACCTGTGATCTCTCAAGAGATACGAGACAGCCGAACCCACGAAGCGTGGGTTCGGCTGTTTGACATTTGGGGGGCGCGACGGGCAGAAACAGATCCGAGCGGCGGTGTCGGATGCACGCCACGTGGGCTACCGTCGGGGGCAAGGATGGGCCGACTAGGTCGGGAGTTCCGATGGCCGTTGTCAACAAGAGAGCAGTGACGTCCGGCGTGCTGCACGGGATCGAGGTCGCAGTTGGAGGGGGGTTGATCACCCCTGGAGAAGTGCTCGATGAAGGCCTCTCCATCAGTGATGTGATCCGACGGGCGCGCAAGATCACCGATCGAGCTCGTGGGCGAGGCTTTCGGAGGGCGAAATGCCGCGGTGGAGGCAGGTCATGATTGGGGAGATCGTCGGGATGGCAGTGGCTGCGCGGACCCACGAGGGCAACATGGACGACCTGGTGCTGCCGGACCTGAGCAACGGCATCAAGATCATCTGGCGCCGAAATCGATCGCTGGGTCGACAGACGGACCTGAAATACGCTGATGGGCGGGCTCCACACCCTCTCACCGACTCGCCCGCCTGATGGCACGTTCGCAGGTCGCCGCCGGTTGTAGCGCTGTTGCGGCACGCGCGGCTCACGGCGCACGCGCGAAAAGCCCGTGCTCGTAGGCGAGTGCGGCTGCCTTGGCGCGGCTCGGTACGTCGAGCTTGGTCAGGATGCGGGAGACGTGGACCGAGGCGGTCTTGGGGGAGATGAACAGGGCCTGCGCGATCTCGTCGTTGCTGTCGCCGGCGACAACGTGGCGCAGCACCTCGAGCTCGCGTTCGGTGAGGCGGGTCAGCGGCCCGGACGTGGCAGGGCGGTCGGCGATGTCGAGCGTGGTGTGGATGCGTCGTGCAAGGTCGACGACCTTGTCTCGCAGAGGCCGGGCGCCGAGACGCTGAGCGATCGTCAAAGCCTCGGTCGAGTGGTTCCGCGGCGCCATCCTTGCTGCCGGCGTGTGCATGCGCGGCTGCCATCCGCAGTAGTGCCCATCCGAGGTTGGGTGCGTGCCCGATCGCACGCCACGCGTCGGCAATGCCGGCCCAGTCGGACGGGTCGTCGGCTCCGGCGGCTCGGTCCAGGTCGGCCAGGACTTGGCGATGGTAGGTGCCCCAGTAGTCGCCGTTACGGGGCAGTTCGTCGGCGATGGAGCGGAGGAGCTCTCGCCGGCCGGCTGCCGTGTGGGCCGGTCTCTTGCAGCTCCGCCTTCGACGCCGGCGGCGAGGGCGGCGGCCGGCCAGCCGTCGCCGTAGGCGTGGAGGCCAGGGACGTCGAGCGTCGGCGCGAGCGTGGGCCCTGGCGGAGACGCAGGTCGCCTCCGATGATGGCGATCTCCGCGTCCAGCTGATGCAGGTGGCGGTCGACGTCGAGCAACGACCCGTACTGCGACGTGTACAGCGGCCTGATCTCGTCAGCGATGCGGAGAGCGCGTTCGGTGTCGCCTCGCCGAGCGGCGAGCATGGCCCTGTGGACGAGGATCCAGGCACGGTTCTCCGTGTCGTCGAACTCCAGTGCCGCCGCGCCCTCCAAGGTGGCATCGGCACGGTCCCAGTCCCCGGTGTCGAGGTAGACGGTGGCGGCGCAGACCAAGGTGTAGGCGCACCATCCGGGCGCGATCTGTGGTTCGGGGAAGTGGGCCAGCGCGCTTTCGAAGCAGGTGGCGGCGGTTCCTAGGTGGCCGAGGCCGTGGTGGAGTATGCCGATGTCGCACTCGATCGTGGCTTGGTGGAGGACCTTCGTCGCGTACGGGCGGGCGTCCTCGAGGAGCGAGAGCGCCTCGTCGAACCTGCCGCGGGAGCGGAGGTGGTCGATGTGGGCTCCCGTCGGCGCGCCCCGCCCGTGACCCAGTTCCGCGACGACCCGGCTGGCTTGGGCGTGGAGCTCGAGGGACTGGTCTGGGTCGCGGAACCGGAGATGCCAGCCGAGGGCGCGCAAGGTGTTGAAGAGAAGCAGCGTCGGTTCGGCGTCGCGGATCTCGTTGATCCGGGAGACCCCGGCCTCCAGGAGCGACTCGTCGCCTGGAGGAGAGGCCTTCGGTGCTCCAGACGAACTCCGTGCGCGTGACCCGCAGGAAGAGCAACCGCAGCGGGCTGTCCGGGTCGCCGCGTGCGATCTCGGCGTCCAGGAGCTCAACGACGTCGTTCAGATGCCCTGCGTAGTCGTAGTTCAGGATGGCCTCTCCGAGGACGGCGTCTCGGCTGCGGCCGGCGCGCACCTCGGCGTCGGGGACTCGGTCCCACCGGGCCAGGGCGCCGCGGAGCAGGGTGGCCGCTTCAAGGGGGCCGCCCAGCCAGTCGGCGTGCTTTGCGGCCGCCAGGGCGGCGTCGAAGGCTTCGACGTCGTTGTCGGTGCGGGCCAGGTGGTGGGCGGCGGCGATCTGCAGCAGGCGGTCGCCACCGTGGTGTCTCGGCTGCGACAGCAGACCGGCCCAGGTGCGGTGTGTCCTCAGCCGTTCGGTGCGCGTCATGGTGGACTCTGCGGCCTGCCGGAGCAGGGCGTGGGTGAACGTCAACGCGTCGGAGGCGGGGTCGTGGCGGAGCGACGTTCACGGCAGTGACGGCGCTGTCGATCGCGGAGTCGACCTGGTGTGGCTCCAGGGCCGGCTGGCAGGCGTCGCGGACCAACCGCGCGGTCACGTGACCATCGGCGAGGCTGGCGACCTGGACGACTTGCAGGGTGGCGGGGTCGAGGCGACGGATGCGGGCGATCATCGGTTGCGCTGCGGCGTCGGGGAGGGGCCCGGTCGCGGCGAGGCCGGCCGCCACCAGTTGCTCTGCGAGCAGCGGGTTGCCTTGGGCCAGGTCGGCAATCCGTGCGGTCAGGTCGTCGGTGCCCGGCTGCTCCGGTGAGCGACTGCACGACTTCCTGGGTCTCGGCGCGGGTCAGGGGCGACAGGGTGAGGTGGGAGGCGCCGGGCAGTCCGGACAGGGCGTCGACCAGCCTGACGGGTTTCGCTGTCGACGGCCGGGTCGCGCGTGCGCACGGTCAGCAGGGTGAGCAGCTGGCAGGGTTGGCCGGCCCGCAGCAGGTAGCTGAGCAGGTCACGGGTGGACGCATCCACCCAGTGCATGTCCTCGATGACCAGCCACACAAGACGGTTCTCCGCGAGCGCCTCCAGGGTGGCGGCGTACCCGGGTAGCAGTCGGAGCCGGTCAACCTCACGATTCGGGGGCATCCCGAGGAGGTGGGCAGATGCGTGGCCAGGTCGTCGGCGTACGGTCCGGCGGCCCGGGCGACGACGTCGGCGCCGAGGCCGTGGACCAGGGTGCGCAGCGCCTCGGCCGCGGTGCCGTACGGGAGCTCGCCGCCGGTCAGCTCGATGCCGTGACCGGTGGCGACGACGTCGGCCGCCACGCCGGTGTCGCGGTGGGCGGCGATCGCCTCGCTGCACCAGTCGGGACTTGCCGATTCCGGCGTCGCCGTCGACGATCACGCATGTGGGGGTTCCCGCTCGGGCTCGTTCGACCGCGCCGCCGATCCGCCCGAGTTCGGCATCGCGGCCGAGCATCCGCGTGGCCGGGGCCATGGGTCCAGCGTGCCGGGTCAAGGGGACCTTGTCAGCCGCTTTTTCGCGTCCGCGCCGCCGGTTGGGCGGACGGTGCAGGTTGGGCCTACGTTCGCGACACTTGGGTGCAGGAGTCGGTCGGCCGCTGCGGCCCCGGTCTCGTTCATGAAGATCGACCAGTGGTGTGTCGCCAAGTCGCCTACCCGGCGCAACTCGCGGACACCCGTCGGTCCAAGCCGATTCGAGGTAGGCCGCCCGGCCGCATGCCGGCAGGCACTCGCCAGCCTTCCGATTGGCGAGGGCCTGCCACTTGTTGGAATGTCACCGTCTTCGCTTGCTACCGCTGGCGGACCCGTACACAGGTCGGCATGGGACCGTCCATCGGGATGTTCCAGTGGGTGGTGTCATGAAACACGGAACCTCGAACGTCTCAACCGGGGTGGGGACGCCCGACCGGGGATCCGAATCATTGTCGTGATTCGCCGAGGCGGGCCAAGCCGCCGCGGTGACCATGACGAAGGCGGCGGCTGCGAAGCCGACGTTGACGAACGAGCGCTGCCGCGGGGCGGCGTAGTGGGTGGTGTTCACGATGGTCTCCTGTCCAGAGCTCGCGGTCCGCACGGTGCGAACCGTTGACCTGGACACTTCGCGTAAGACGCGCGCATGCCATCGAGGGAAATACGCATTCGTCGGCAGTGCCCGACGCACTCGGGTCGTACTATGGCGGCCCAGCGTGCGGTCGCTCGTGTCACTCGGCGACCAGCCCACGGCGCAGCGTCTCCGACTGCGGATCGCGCGACGTCTTGAACAATCATCAGCACCGCCACGAGATCGGCCGCGATGACGCAGCCCGTGGCAATGACAGGCACGTCGACCGCCCGCCACCCGGCAACGCCGACGCCGGCGAGCGCGAGAAGCGGAACGGCGGCCGGACTGAGGTCACCGATCCCGAGCCAGACCGTCAGCCCGAACACCAGGCACGTGCCGACCGTCTTGCTGACCAGCGGCAGCAGGCGCCACCGTGCACCCTCGGCACGTTGCGCGTGGAGACCGTCACGGTGATTCGCTCGACCTGTTGGCTACGGCGGTCGTCCTCGCCTGCAAGGCGGAGGGTGTGGCACACGACTCTTAACCGGCGCCTCTGGACGCCCTCCTACATCGCGACCCGCAAGCCGCTGACCTGCATCAACGCCTCTCGCACAGGTTCGCAAGGCCATCCGAGGGGAGTCATAGTCCTGTCAAAAGCATGGCGGCGACGATTGAAGAGTCGCTCCTGGAAGAGGGCTACAACACGCTGACCTGCATGTTTGGTACGCCATCAGGGACTCGAACCCCGAACCCGCTGATTAAGAGTCAGCTGCTCTGCCAATTGAGCTAATGGCGCGTGTCGTGAAGCGACGCCAAGGTTACCCCCGTGCCCAGGCTGGGTGAAATCGGGAACCAGCGGCCAGGACGTCATACGAAGTGGTCGCTATGGCGACCAGAACGTATGACGTCTCGCGGTCACAGGGAGGCGAGGACGGCCTGGGCGGCGTTGTGGCCGCCGATGCCGGAGACGCCGCCGCCGCGGCGGGCGCCGGCGCCGCAGATCAGCACGCGTGGGAGGTCGGTCTGGACGCCCCACTGCTGGGCGGGGGTGTCGAGGCGGGCGCGGTTCGGGGCCCAGGGCCAGGACAGGTCACCGTGGTTGACGTGTCCGCCCGGCATCGCGAGCTCGGCCTCGATGTCTTGGGGGAGCAGGACCTGTGCGCACGGTGTGCCGTGGGCGTCACGTGCCAGGTAGTGCTCGACCGGCTCGGCCAGGTGGGCATTGATGCCCGCCAACACTGAGGCCAGCGCGTCGGCCCGGAGCGCGTCGCGCTCGCCGTGCTCGAAGAGCGCTGCGGGGGTGTGCACGCCGAACCACGTCAGGGTGTGGGTGCCGTCGGCGGAACCGGCCACCACCGAGGGATCGCTCAGCGAGTGACAGGTGACCGAACCCAGGCCAGGGTCGGGCAGCCGACCGACCGAGGCATCGGCGTACGCCGTCTCCAGGGCGGACCAGGTCAGGTTGACGTTCAAGCTGCCGGCGAAGGCGATGGTGGGGTCGACGCCCGACCGCAGCTGCGGGAGCCGCGACAGCAGGAGGTGGACGACGACCTGCGACCCCGTAGGCCGCATGGAGTCCGCCTGCGGGTTGCCGACGAGGATGTCGACGATCCACGGCGCCACGTTCGCGAGCACGAAGCGTGCGGCGACCGTGTGCTGTGCCTTGCCGTCGTCGAAGTCGACCTCGGCACCGTCGTCGTCGCCCCGGATCGCGGAGACCCCGCACGACGTCCGCACGTCGGCTCCGGCGCTCCGCGCGGAGACGGCGAGGCCCGCAGTGAGCGCGCCCATCCCGCCGGCAGGTACCAGCGTCTCCCCGGTGCCGTTGCCCATCAGGTGGTACAGGAACACCCTGTTCTGCGCGCGTGAGGGGTCGTCGGGAGAGGTCCAGGCGCCGGCGACGGCCGCGCTCGCGACCAGGCCGCGGACCAGGTCGTGGCGGAACGTCCGCTGGAGCACCTGGCCGACCGGGTTGGTCACGAAGTCGCTCCACACCGAGGGGTCGACAGCTGCCTCGATGTCGCGCTCGCGGGGGAGCGGCTCGAGCAGCGTGGGGGCGACGGCGCGGGCGAGCGTGGCGAAACGGGACCTGAACTCGCGCCACGCGGCGTACTCGTCGTCGTTGCCGGTGAGCTCGGCGAACGACGCGCTGGTCGCCTCGCCCTCGGGGTTCTCGACCAGCAGCCCGCCCGCACGGCCTTCTCGGACGTACGGCGTGTACGACGACACCGGGCGCGGGCGCAGCTCCACCCGGAGGTCGAGATCGCGCGCGACCTGGTCGGGCAGCAGGGAGACCGTGGTGGCGTAGGGCGAGAACCGCGCCGGCTGGCCCTCGAAGACGGGTCCGGTGACAGCAGCGCCGCCGGTGTGGCGGAGCCGCTCGAGGACGAGCACGGAGAGCCCCGCCCTGGCGAGGTACGCCGCCGCGGTCAGGCCGTTGTGGCCGCCGCCGACGACCACGACGTCGTAGGAGCTGTCGAGGGGAGCGTCCACGAGGGCCAACGTAGTCGAGCGTCGTCCGCGGTGAGCCTGGCGGGAATGTTCAACATTCAACTACTGTTGGACCGGGCAGACTGCAGAGAGCAGTACCCGAGGAGGATCCGATGCCCGCCGTGACCGTCGACGACCCGACCACCCTGGCCCGTCTCACGGAGCCCGGCCTGGGCGACCAGGCCCGGCCGGTCTGGCAGGTGACGACCGCGCCGAGCGGCTACGAGGGGGAGGGCTTCCCGGTCCGCCGCGCCTTCGCCGGCATCGACATGGCGCTGCTCGACCCGTTCATCATGATGGACCAGATGGGCGAGGTGGACTACGCGCCGGGTGAGCCCAAGGGCACCCCGTGGCACCCGCACCGCGGCTTCGAGACCGTCACCTACATCATCGACGGCGTCTTCGACCACCAGGACTCCCACGGCGGCGGTGGCTCGATCACCAACGGCGACACCCAGTGGATGACCGCCGGCGCCGGCATCCTCCACATCGAGACCCCGCCCGAGTGGCTCGTGCAGTCCGGCGGCCTGTTCCACGGCATCCAGCTCTGGGTGAACCTGCCGCGCTCCGACAAGCTCACCGACCCCGCCTACCAGGACATCGGCTCCGGTCAGGTCCAGCTCGTGACGTCGTACGACGCGGGGTCGCTGGTGCGGGTGATCGCCGGCGAGGTCGACGGTCACCGCGGACCAGGCTCGACCCACACCCCGATGGCCCTGGTGCACGCCACCATCGAGCCGGGCGCCCGCCTGGACCTGCCGTGGAACAACGAGTTCAACGCGCTGGTCTACGTCCTCGGCGGCGCCGGCACCGTCGGCGTCGACGGCCAGCCGATCCGGATGGGTCAGGCCGCCGTCTTCGGCAGCGGCGACTACCTGTCGATCGCCGCGGCCCCCGCTGGTGACCGTCGCCAGGAGAGCAGGACCCAGGCCCTCGACGTGATCGTGGTCGGCGGGCAGCCGATCCGTGAGCCGCTGGCCTGGGCCGGGCCGTTCGTGATGAACACCAAGGCCGAGGTGCTGACGGCCTACGAGGACTTCCAGAAGGGCCGGTTCGGGCACGTCCCCGCCCACTGAGGTTTCGAGGCTCGCAAGCTCGCACCTCAACCTCCGAGACAGTCCACCGCGCGTACGCTCGGAGCCGTGGATGGCCCCGCCGGTCTCGGGAGAGTCCGACTCGCCGAGCTTGTCGCAGCCCTCTCGCTCGGTATCGACCTGGGGTTCGACCAGCCGATGGAGCACGTCCTCCGCCAGAGCCTGATCGCGCTGCGGCTGGCCGAGCGCATCGGCGTCGACGAGCAGGGCCGCGTCGCCGTCTACTACACCGCGCTGCTGACCAACGTCGGCTGTCACTCCGACGCGCACGAGCAGGCCAAGTGGTTCGGGGACGACATCGGGCTCAAGGCCGACAAGTACGTCTACGGCCTGCACGGCGCGCAGGGCGCCCTGGCGACGGCGCGGCGGTTCGGGTCCGGCGCCGGGATGTCGCACCGGTTCCGGCTGGGCCTGGAGTTCGCCGTCTCCGGCCACCATGACCTGGACGCGATGATCGCCCACCACTCCGAGATGGCCCGGCGCCTGGGGGAGGACCTCGGGCTGACGTCCGACACGCTCGCCGCCCTCGACGCGTCGTACGAGCAGTGGGACGGCAACGGCTGGCCGGGCGAGCTGCACGGCGACGGCGTGCCGATCGCGGCCCGGCTCGCGGTGATCGGCGAGTTCGTCGAGGTGGCTCACCGCGTGCGGCGGGGTCGAAGGCGCGCGGGCGTTGTTGCGGGCGGGGCGCGGCAAGGAGTTCGACCCCGACCTCGCCGACGCGCTCGAGGCCGACGCCGACCTGCTGCTGGCCGAGCTCGACACGGTCGATGCCTGGGACGCCGTCATCGGGTCCGAGCCCGCGCTCGCCGTGCTGCTCACCGACGAGCAGTTCGACGAGGCCTTGCTCGCGATCGCGGACTTCGTGGACCTCAAGTCGCCGTACTCCCTCGGGCACGCCCGGGCGGTGGCCGACCTGGCCGCCGAGGCCGCGGCGCGGCTGGGGCTGTCCGAGGGCGAGGTCCGCACGCTGCGGCGGGCCGGACTGGTGCACTGCTTCGGCAAGCTGGGCGTCTCCAACGCGATCCTCGACAAGCAGGGCCCCCTGACGGCGGGTGAGCGGGAGCGCCTGCACATGGTGCCGTACCTGACCCATCGGATGCTCCGCCAGTCGCCGGCCCTGCGGTCCGTCGGCGACCTCGCCGCGCAGTACGGCGAGCGACTCGACGGCACCGGGTACCCGCACGGACTGGCAGGCACAGCCATCTCTCAACCTGCGCGCCTGCTCGCCGCCGCCCACCTCTACCAGTCGCTGCGCGAGCCCAGGCCGCAGCGCGACCCGCTCACCCCAACCGCGGCGGCAGCCCACCTGCGGGCCGAGACGCGGGCGGGACGCCTGGACGGCCCGTCGGTCGAAGCCGTGCTGACGGCCGCAGGCCATCGGAGGGCCCGGCGAGTGGTGGGCCTGGCCGGGCTGACGCCACGGGAGGTCGACGTCCTGGCCCTGCTCGCCCGCGGGCACACCAACAAGGAGGTGGCCGACAAGCTCGTCATCTCGCGCAAGACAGTGGCGAACCACGTCGAGCACATCTACACCAAGATCGGCGTGTCCAACCGGACCGCTGCCGCCCTGTTCGCCACCAAGCACGGCCTTCTCGCGCCGGAGGAGCCCGTGCCGGTGTGACACCAGAGTCAGAGCCGTTGGGGTCACAAGTTGTCAGGCCGACTGCATCGCCGCGAGGTTGCGGTCGATGACCTCGGTGACGGGGGCGATCTCGTCCTCGGGACTGAACATCACGTACTCCGTCCCGGCGACGACGGCGGGACTGTGGCCGGGGCCGACGTAGAAGCAGTCTCCGCCCTCGAACATCTCCGTGGCGTCGGCAAAGGTGAAGGTGACTTCCCCGTGACGACGTAGCCCCAGTGCCTGCTCGTGCACCGGTCGTCGGGCAACCCCCTGAGGAGAGGTGCCAGGTCGACGTCCTCCCGCAGGTCCAGGATCGTGATCTCGTAGCCGTCCACTAGTTGCTCATAGACGTCGCCCACGCCGATGTCCTGCTTCTCGACGGTCGCCTTCGACACCTTGGTCATCTCGGTCTCCTTCGCTGGTGCTGGTTGGACCTCCAGCGTCGGTCAGGAGAGGTGTCCGCCTCATGAGGCGTTTGCCCCATCTTCGAAGCGTGCGCATGGTGAGGAGGCCGTCGGACACGCCCCGAAGCTTGCGGCGGGGCCATCAAGTACTGGGGTGAGTGACGGGACTTGAACCCGCGACATCCGCGACCACAACGCGGCGCTCTACCAGCTGAGCTACACCCACCATGAGGTCCCGGCGGGTGCCAGGACCGGAAGGGATTCTAGACGGACTTCGGCTCGTCCTTGGAATCCGGGGTCTCGGCCGCGTGGGGCGCCGGCGCCGACAGGCCCGTCAGCGCGCCGCCGTGCCTGGTGGCGAGCTCCTTGACGGTGTCGCTGTCAGGGCCGGGAGGAGCGACGAAGACGGCTTCGCGGTAGTAGCGGAGCTCCTCGATGCTCTCCTGGATGTCGGCCAGGGCGCGGTGGTTGCCCCGCTTGGCGGGGGCGTGGAAGTAGGCCCTCGGGAACCACCGGCGCGAGAGCTCCTTGATCGAGGAGACATCGACGATCCGGTAGTGCAGGAACGACTCGAGGGTGGGCATGTCGCGGATCAGGAACGACCGGTCGGTGGCGACGGTGTTGCCGGCCAGCGGCGGCCGGCTGCCGTCGGCGCAGTGCTCGCGGATGTAGGCCAGCACGTGCGCCTCGGCCTCGCCCAGCGTGATGCCGGCGTCGAGCTCCTGCAGCAGGCTCGAACGCTCGTGCATGGTGCGGACGTAGGGGTCCATCTGGGTCACGGCTTCCGCCGGAGGCTTGATGACCAGGTCGACCCCGTCCCCGAGCACGTTGAGGTCGAAGTCGGTGACCAGGGCGGCCACCTCGATCAGGGCGTCGGCGGTGAGGTCGAGACCGGTCATCTCGCAGTCGATCCACACGAGTCGGTCGCTCACGAGAGGCCACCCTACCCATCCGGAGCCGCCGCGGAACCCAGTCAGTTCTCGCCCCCTCAGCCGACGTTCAGCGACCCCGCCTAGGCTCGGCCGCGTGAAAGAGTGGTTCGGCACCCTCGCACGCCTGGTGGTCGGCGGGGTCTGGCTCGTCGCGGGCCTGCTCAAGGTCAGTGACGGCGCGGCCAGCGTCCGCGCCGTCCGCGCCTACGACCTGCTCCCCGAAGCCGTCGTACCCACCGTCGGCCACGCGCTGCCGGCGCTCGAGATCGTCATCGGCCTGGCGCTGATCGCGGGCGCGCTGACCCGGGCGGCCGCGGTGGTCTCGTCGCTGCTGTTCGTGGCGTTCATCATCGGCATCGCGTCCGCGTGGTCGCGGGGGCTGCAGATCGAGTGCGGCTGCTTCGGAGGCGGTGGGCTTCGACGCCGACGCCACCGACAAGTACCCGGGGGAGATCGCCCGCGACGTCGGCCTGCTCCTGCTGTCCCTCTGGCTGGTCTGGCGACCGCGCACCAAGCTGGCGCTCGACTCCTACATCTTCCGTCCGCTCACCCCCACGTCGAGAGAGTCCGACCATGCCGAACGACAGACCCCTCTCCACCGCTGAGCGCGCGGCGGCCGCCATGCGTGAGCAGCAGGCGGCCGAGCGCCGGCGCCGCTTCGTCATCATCGGCTCGGTCGTCGCGGTGCTGGCGCTGATCGGCGGCCTGACCTGGTTCGCGATCAGCCGTGGCGACACCACGGGCGAGGCCGTCGACCAGAGCGGCGTCCCCAGCAACACCGAGGGGTACGCCGTCGTGGTCGGCGATGCGGACGCGCCACTGACGATGAGGTTCTACGAGGACCCGCAGTGCCCGGTCTGCCAGCAGTTCGAGGCGGCGGTGGGCGAGCCGGTCTCGGCCGCGACCGCCGACGGCAAGGTGAAGGTCGCCTACCACATCGTCTCCTTCCTCGACGACCGCTCCCAGAACGAGTACTCCTCGCGGGCAGCCAACGCCCTCTACGTCGTAGCTGACACGGCAGGACCCGACGTGTTCGCCAAGTACCACTCGCTGCTCTTCGCGAACCAGCCCGCCGAGGGCACGGCCGGTCCCGACGACGACCAGCTGATCGCGTGGGCCGTCGAGGCCGGTGCCGACGAGGACGCCGTGCGCCAGCCCATCGAGGACAAGGTCTACGAGCAGTGGATCGCGAACGCCACCGACCAGATGTCGAAGGACGGCGTCAACGGCACCCCGGGCGTCTTCATCGACGACCAGATGCAGCCCGACCCCGGCACCGCGGTGGATGCCGTGCTGCAGGCCATCGAGTGACGGGGTTTCGTGACAGGCGCTAGCGCGCCTTCCTCAACCAGCGGCAGACTCCGCCGGGTGACGCGGGACCTCAACTCCTCCATCGCATCCCTGCCGAAGGCGGAGCTCCACGTCCACCACGTCGGCTCGGCCTCGGCCCGGATCGTCTCCGAGCTGGCCGAGCGCCATCCGGGCGTGGTGCCGAGCGACCTCGACGAGCTCAAGGCGTTCTTCGCCTTCCGCGACTTCGCGCACTTCGTCGAGGTCTACCTCGCGGTGGTCGGTCTGATCCGCACGGCCGACGACATCCGCTACCTCACCTACGAGGTCGCTCGCGAGATGGCGGAGGGTCAGCGCATCCGGTACGCCGAGCTCACCTGCACGCCGTACACCTCGGTGCTGGCTGGGATCCCGATCGAGGCGTACACGGAGGCGATCGAGGACGCCCGGGTGGCGGCCGAGCGCGACTTCGGCCTGGTGCTGCGCTGGATCTACGACATTCCCGGCGAGTCCGGGCTGCCGGCGGCAGACGCGACGCTCTCCTACGCGCTCGACCACCGCGTCGACGCGCTCGTCGGGTTCGGGCTCGGCGGACCCGAGATCGGCGTACCGCGCGCGCAGTTCCAGCCGCACTTCGACACGGCCCGCGCGTCCGGCCTGCACAGCGTCCCGCACGCCGGCGAGACCACCGGGCCCGAGACCATCTGGGACTCCCTGCGGATGCTCGGCGCGGAGCGGATCGGCCACGGCACCTCGGCAGCCCTGGATCCGGCGCTGCTGGAGCACCTGGCCGAGACCGGGATCCCGCTCGAGGTGTGCCCGTCGTCCAACGTGGCGACCCGCGCCGTCGCATCGCTCGCCGAGCACCCGCTGCGGGCCTTCGTCGACGCCGGCGTCACCGTGACGATCAACTCCGACGACCCGCCGATGTTCGGCACCACCCTCAACCAGGAGTACGCCGTCGCGGCCGAGCTGCTCGAGCTCGACGAGGCCGGCCTCGCCGAGCTGGCGCGGGCGGCCGTGCGGGCGTCGTACGCGCCCGAGGACGTGCGAGCGCGGGTGCTCGGCGAGATCGACGCGAGTCTCAGCGCCTGACGGCGTCCAGCGCCAGCAGGCCCGCCCGGTCCCACGCGGGGGTGACGCCGCGGGCCTGCAACAGGTAGTCGGCCCGGGCCTCGGCGTCGAGGCCGCAGCCGTCGGCGAGGCCGGCCAGGATCGTGGTGAGGTACGACGCGGCGGGCGGCACGGGCGGCTCGCTCGACGCGGCCCGTGCGGTGATGGTCATCGCGGGCACGCCGTCGTGGGGTTCGAGCTCGAGGACGGTGTCGTAGAAGCGCGAGAGCGCCACGATGCGCCCGTCGGCGTCGCGCTCGAGGTCGCGGCCGGTCTCCCGGCGCGACTCCTGGGCCACGACGTCGCTGAACTGGCCGAAGCTGACCAGGTAGGCACGGGCCACCACCTCGCCACCGCCGTCACGGTCGAGGAACGCCAGCCCGCCGCCCCACACCGTCGAGGTGCCGGCGAAGCCGAGGCGGCCGGGCAGGCGGAGCACCCGGCTCTCGCGTGGCGGGGAGGTGTCGCGGCTGCCGGCGTAGTGGCGTCGCGAACCCATGGGACGCCCGCCCTCGAGGTAGGCCCGGAACCTCTCCCGCGAGAGGTTGGAGCCGTAGGCGACGTACCAGACGGGGTCGTCGGTGCCCATGACAGGCCATCATCGCCCTTGACCGGCTGGCACCGCTGGTCGGGGAGCTACGAAGGCGAGAAACAAGGTGAGGCCCCGGAAAGTATGAGTTTCCGGGGCCTCGGTGTCTTCCGGACCGAAGTCCTTCCGACAGGAGAGTTCTATCCCGGCGCCGGGGCCGGTGACAAGAGGGGTCGACATCAATTTTCGCGACCTACGGCGTGTCGTGCGCGACTCGCCGTCAGACAGCGGAGCCCCCGCGTAACCCCCGCTCCGCATGGCGCGTTGAGCGATAGGGGCCTCGGAACCTCAGCCGAGCTCCACCGGGCGTCATGCGAGCTGATCGCGGGGGTGAACAGCTCGCATGGCTCACCCGGATAAGGCAGCAGATGGGCAGACAAATAGAAAGGGCCCCGCAAGCTCATACCTGGCGGGGCCAGCACTTTTGTATCCCGTTCCTGTGGTGATTCCGGGGATGTCGGCGGCGTGTCGAGTCCCGCGTCGGAGGCGAGTGTCGGTGGGGCGTGCTACCTCAGGCCCGTTCAGCCAGTTCAGCCCGTTCAGCCCGCCAGCCGGTCCAGCACGAGCCGCAGCGGCGGCCAGGCCTCGCGGCCGTGGCGCACCACCGCGAACGCGCGGAGCACCGCCCCCGGGTCGGCGAGGCGCAGCACCCGCACCTGCCGGGTCGCGAGGTAGTCGAGGGGGAGCACCCCCACGCCGCGTCCTGCGTCGATGAGGTCCTCGACGAGCTCGAGGCTGTCGATGCGATGCACCACGCGGGGAGTGAACCCGACGAGTGAGGCCAGCGTGCGCACCACCTCCTCGTCGGCGGTGTTGCGGGAGTTGACGATCCAGTCGTGGTCGGCGTACTCCGAGAGGTCCGTCGGCCTCCGGGTACGCCGGCCGGTGGCGGGCACGCCCAGACCCCACGGCACCTCCCACAGCGGCCGCACCACCACCTCGTCGCTCACCGACAGCGGCGAGAGGTTGTAGTCGTAGACCAGGGCGAGGTCGACGTCGTCCCCGGTGATCAGGTCGAGCGCTTCGAGGGGCTCGTACTCGTGGATGCGCACCTCCACGCCCGGGTGCGAAGCCGCGAGGTCGGCCACCGCCGGCAGCAGCGTGCGGCGGATCGCCGTCGCGAAGCCCGCGACCCGGACGGCGCCGCTGGGCTCGGCCTCGGGGTCGAGGTCGAGCCGCGCCGCGTCGACCGCCGCGAGGATCGTCACGGCGTGGTCGGCCAGACGCCGGCCGGCCGGCGTGAGCCTGACCCGACGCCCCACGGGCTCGACCAGTGGCGTCCCCGCCTCCCGGGAGAGGGTCGCGATCTGCTGCGAGACGGTCGAGGTCGAGGTGTGCATCGCCTCGGCGACGGCGTTCATGGAGCCGAGGCGGCACAGCTCGAGGAGCACGCGGAGACGATGGAGGTCCATCGCGCCATTGTCCGTACAGAGTGAACAGTATGTCCATGATTCACACGTGGAAATGAACGGTCAGGTCGGGTTCGATTGAGGCATGGACAGCACCCGCGCCGGCGTCGGCACCTCGATGGCGGTCGCGTCGATGCTCTGCGTCCAGCTCGGCCTGGCGGCGTCGGTGGGGCTCATGGACGAGCTCGGCGCCGAGGGCGCGGCCTGGCTCCGCCTGGCCTGGGCCGGCGTGCTGCTGCTCGTCGTGGTGCGGCCCAGGCGCAGTGACTTCACGAAGCGTTCATTCCTCGCGTGCGTTGCTCTGGGACTGGTCACGGCCGGCCTCACGATGCTCTTCATGGCCGCCCTGGAACGGCTGCCGCTGGGCACGGCCAGCGCGCTGGAGTTCCTCGGCCCGCTTGGCGTCGCCGTCGCCAGGGGCAAGGGCGGGACCAGGGTCTGGCCGGCGCTCGCAGCGGTGGGCGTGCTGATGCTCACCCAGCCGTGGGAGGGCACGGTCGACCCGGTCGGCGTCGGCCTCGCGCTGGCCGCGGGCCTGTGCTGGGCGGCGTACATCCTGCTCACCCAGCATGTCGGCGACGGCGTCGAAGGCATCAAGGCCCTCGCCGTCACCATGCCCGTCGCCGGGCTGGCCGCCACCCTGGTGGCCGGCCCGAGCACCTTCGGCCGGCTGACCCCCGAGCTGCTCCTGGTCGGGATCGGGCTGGCGCTGCTGCTGCCTGTGGTCCCGTTCATCCTCGAGCTGCTGGCCCTGCGCCGGCTCACCACGTCGGCGTTCGGGACGTTGATGAGCCTCGAGCCGGCGTTCGCGCTGGTGGTGGGCCTGGTCGTGCTGCACCAGGTACCCAACGCCCTGGCCGCGGCCGGCGTCGGGTTCGTCGTCGCTGCCGGCGTCGGTGCCTCCCGCACCGGCGCCCGCACCCCCGAGCCGACCCCCGACACCGAGCTCGAACGGCTCCCGGACTACCGCGTCGCGCGGGCCCGGAGGTAGCGCTGTTCGGGGACGCTGGTGGCCAGCCGGGCGGCCTCGGCGTACGCCGCCCGGGCCTCGTCCACGCGACCGGCTCGCTCCAGCAGGTGGGCACGGACGGCGTGCAGCCGGTGGGTGCGGCGCAGAGCGGGCTCGTCGAGCAGCGGCTCGACGATCGCCAGCCCGGCTTCGGGGCCCTGGGTCTCGGCCACCGCCACCGCACGGTTCAGGGAGACCACCGGACCGGGAGTGAGGTCGGCGAGCATCCCGTAGAGCACCTCGACCTGGGGCCAGTCGGTGTCTGCGGCGGTGCCGGCCTCGGCGTGCACGGCCGCGATCGCTGCCTGCAGCTGGTAGGGGCCGACCGGTCCTGACGGCAGGGCTGCCTCGACGAGCGCCACACCCTCGGCGACCAGGCCGTGGTCCCAGCGCGAGCGGTCCTGCTCGGCGAGCGGCACCAGTGCGCCCGTCTCGTCGAGCCGGGCCGGGCGCCGGGCGTCGGTGAGCAGCATCAGCGCGAGCAGGCCCGTCACCTCGGAGTCGCCCGGCAGCAGGTGGTGCAGTCGGCGCGTGAGCCGGATCGCCTCGCCGGCCAGCGACACGTCGGTGAGCCCTCCGCCCGCGGTCGCGGTGTGGCCTTCGGTGAAGACCAGGTAGAGCACGTGGGCCACGGCCGCCACGCGCTCGGGCAGCTCGCCGGGCGACGGCACCGCGAACGGCGCGTCCACCTCGCGCAGCCGCGCCTTGGCCCGGCTGATCCGCTGGGCCATCGTCGACTCCGGCACGAGGAAGGCTCGCGCGATGCGGTCGGTGCTCAGCCCGCCGACCGCGCGCAGGGTGAGCGCGACCTGCGACGGACGGCTGAGCGCCGGGTGGCAGCACAGCAGCAGGAGGGCCAGCGAGTCGTCCCGCTCGCTCGGGGCTCCGGGCTCCGGTACGTCGGCGACCGCGACCTCGCGGTCTGACCGGGCGCGCTCGGCCCGCCGCGCGTCGACCAGCCTGCGCGAGGCGACCGTGATCAGCCAGCCGCGCGGGTTGTCGGGCGCGCCTTCGGCGGGCCACTGGCGCGCGGCGGCGAGCAGCGCCTCCTGGACGGCGTCCTCGCACGCCTCGAAGTCGCCGTACCGGCGCAGCAGTGCCGCCAGGACGTGCGGCGAGGCTTCGCGCCACACGTCCTCGAACTCGTCGCTACTGGTCGTCACAAATCATCACTGGCACCCCACATCGCCGGCCGCAGCTCGATGGTGCCGCCGGGCTGCGCGAACTTCGCCGCGATCTCCTCGGCACGCTCGCGGGTCTCGCAGTCGATCAGGAAGAACCCGGCCAGCTGCTCCTTGCTCTCGGCGTACGGCCCGTCGGTACGCAGGTGCCCCTCCGGGCTCCAGCCGAACAGCGTGCTCGAGGCCGGGTCGGCCAGAGCCTCGGCCGTCACGAGCTCGCCGGACGCGCTCATCTCGGCCATCAGCGCGTCGAACTCGCGGTCGCCCTGGTCGTGCCACTCCTCGCTCTGGGCCCGTCCCTCGTCGGTCAGGCGTTGGGTGGGGTGGCCCCACGGCTGCGGGTTGGAGTGGATCAGGATCACGTACTTCATCGGTCGTCTCCTTCTTGGCTGCGCGCTTGCTTGCTCACCCGGGACGTCGGAGCCGTCGACGTGTTCTCGACATCGTGGCAGGGGTGGTTTCGAGGTGGTTCCTGAGGTGCGAGCTGCGAGCCTCGAAGGGCTCGGCGCGGACGGCCTCGCACCTCAACCACCGATGGGACACGATCGAGCGTAGCGGAAGAACGGCCCGGTGTCCGCCAGTCCCAGCAAGCCGTCCGATGCGTCCAGACCGCTCTGGACCAGATGACGAGACCGGCCGGCCTCGCGTCATCTGGCCCGGTCTCGGAACGTCTTCTGGGTATGGGCGGCTTGACCGTCGTCCGTAGCGGTGTGACGTCGCACCGACGCCCGGTCCGGGCGTCGCACCGCGGGACCGAAGTGCTCGGGACGCCGGGGGGATGTCGCGAGCACGAGTCCGCCGTCCCCCGCGTCACCTCTCACGACGCGGGGGACGGCCCTCCCGCCGGGCTCGGCAGCTGCCCGGGAAGTGCTCGGGACTCAGCCCGCGGACGTGACTTCGTCGGTGGCGCTCAGCAGGTTCCGGGCCTCCAGGGCCAGCTCGCGCAGGACCTCGGTGTCCAGGCCCCACAGATCCCGGTGCAGGTCGACCGGCACGATCGGGCGGTAGCCGAAGTCGGTCGCCGCGGTGGCGGCGTCGAGCTCGTCGAGGCGGGGGTCGACGACGTGACGGTGAACCACCCAGGTCACCGGGTCGAGATCCATGCCACACTCCCTCTCGGAGCATCCCCCCGTGCTCCGCGAGGAGCCGGTCCGTCGCACAAAGCATGACGCGTCTGGACCGATTGCGCCTCCCCGGTACAGTCCGGTCGCTGAGCAGATCAGGGGAAGTCTTTTGCACCGTCCGCCTCGTTCCGGGCCCGTCGGACGGGTCGCCGGTTGATGGACGACCTGGTACCGACCGGCGCCGACCACGGCGACGGCCACGCCGGCGACGGCGGCCCGGGCGAGGGCGGCCCGGGCGAGATCGGCTCGGGCGATGCCGACCTCGTCGCGCAGGTGCGTGCCGGACACGACGAGCCGTACGCCGAGCTCTACCGCCGCCACCAGCAGGCCGCGCTGGCCCTGGCCCGCACCCTGACCGAGCACTCCGCGGCAGACGACGTCGTCTCGGAGGCCTTCGAGAAGCTGCTGCAGCGCATCCGAGGAGGCGGCGGCCCGGAGGCCGCGTTCCGGCCCTACCTCCTGCGTACCGTGCGCACGGTCGCGGTCGACGCCTCCCGGCGTACTCGTCGCCTGGTCGTGTCGGAGGACCCCGAGGAGGCCGCGGGCACGGCACCCGTCGAGGACGACGAGCTCGTCGACGCCATCCACGAGCGGACCACCCTGGCCCGGGCGTTCGCCGTGCTGCCCGAGCGCTGGCAGGCGTACCTGTGGCTCTCGTTCGTCGACGACGCCGACCGCGCCGAGACCGCCAGGATCCTCGGCATCAGCGTCGGCAGCGTCTCGGCGCTGGGCTACCGTGCCCGCGAAGGACTGCGCCGCGCCTACCTCGACGCCCACCTGCGCGACGCGCCGACGCCGGAGTGCGCCGAGGTCTGGCCGCTGCTCGCGGGTGCGGTCCGCGGCGGCCTCGGGCCGTCCCAGCAGGCCGAGGTCGACGAGCACACCGCCCATTGCGAGCACTGCCGCGCCGCGGTGGCCGAGCTCGAGGCCGTCAACAACCGCTTCGGCGCCGTCCTCGCCCCGGTCGTGCTCGGCGCGGCGGCTCCGGCCTACCTCGCCGCGGTCCAGCACGGCGGTGCCGGCGCCTCGGCCGCCGGAGCCGCGACGATCCTCGCCGCCGGCGGAGGGGCCGAGAGCGGCGCCGTCGTCCTCCCGGCTCACGCCTCCGGGCTGAAGGGGATGCTGGCCGCCGGACTGGGCAAGACCGGTGCCGCGGGCGTGGCCGTCGTAGCGTGCGTCTCGACCGTCGCCCTGGTCGCGTTGCTGGCCGTGTTCACCGCCCCGCTGGCCTCCGAGCTCTCGGTGCTGCCCCGGCCCGGCACGACCACGACCGGCGCGACCGACGGCTCCGGCGACCCGGGCTCCGACAGCACGGGCGACGAAGCGAGCCCGACCGTGTCCTTCGGCAGCGGCAGCACGCCCGGTGACCCGACGTCGCCCACCGAGACAGGCGATCCGACAACGGCGGGTACGCCGACCGCCTCCCCGACCGGCAGTCCCACCGGTACGCCGACCGGTACGCCGACCGCCACTCCCACGGGCAGTCCGACCATCGGCCCGACCACGGGTCCGACCTCGGGTCCGACCTCCGGCCCGACCACCGGCCCGACCAACGGCCCGACCTCGGGTCCCACCTCCGGCCCGACGCCGGGAGGTCCTACCCAGCACACCGCGACCGCCTCGCCGACCCCCGGCACGCCCACGGTGACCGACAGCGACCCGACGTCCACGCCTTCCGCGGCGCGCGAGGTCGACGCCTCCATCACGGGCGTGGTCGTGGAGTCGCGGGGTCAGGCCAGCGCACCGGCCCACGTCGAGCTCCCGGTCACCCTCAGCGGCGGCATGGCCGACCTCCAGGTGACGGTGACGATCGTCGGCCTCAACAAGTTCACGACGACCAGCGGCGCGGGTCAGGGACCCTGGAGCTGCGTCGCCACCACGCCGATGGCCGGCGCCGGCAAGACCGCGGTCGTGCGGTGCAACCTGCCGGGTGCCCGGCCAGGCGACCCCCTGGCCCTGGGGCTCGACATCGGCTACTCGGGTGACGGGTCGCTCAGCGCGGTGCTCGCGGTGCTCGGCGCCGCGGTCGACACCGACTCCTCCGACAACACCGTCGCGACGGACCTGCCGCCACGGCAGGGCTGAGGGGCCGGGTCAGCCAGAGGAGGCCGGGACCGGGAAGATCTCCAGATCCTGGGCGCCGTACCCTGCGCCGGTGGGGCGGTTGTCGGCCCAGGTGCCGCGCATCTCGATGCGCAGCGGACGCTTGAACAGGTTCGGCTCTGGGTCCGCGTCGTCGAAGACCAGCATCACGCTGTCGCAGAGGTCCTGGCCGGGCGGGTCGCCCTCCGCGAGGCCCTGGCAGTTGTACCAGAGGCGCATGATCCACTGCGGTCTCGGATAGAGCGTGCTCTCGGGGAGGATCACCACGTTGAGCTCGACCCTCTTGCCAGGGTCGTCGACGAAGGCGTGCACCAGCGCATCGGCCTCCTTGCTGCCTTGTGCGACGAGTGTCTGCCCGGGCTCGAGGGTGACCCCGGCCGTCGTCGTGGGAGTGGGCGTCGGCTCGGCCGATCCCGTGGAGATCCCGGTCGATGGCTCGCTCGTCCCGCTCGGCGCCGGGGTGGTGCTGTTGGGGTCGGTCGCCACGGTCTGGGGGTCGTCACGCACGACGTTGTTGAGGGCGTAGACGCCGCCGATCGTGGTGGCGAGCGCCGTCATCGTCCCGGCCAGGCCGACGAGCACCTTCTGGGGCCCGGTCTCCTGCTCGGAGAAGCGCGCCCAGAAGCTCTTCCGCGGGCGGTGGTCCTGCCGCGGGCCGGGCCCCTCCGTCGGCGCAGTCATGTGCGCAGTATCGGGCCGCACGTACGCCGCCGCCAGAGGAATGCCGATGGACCGGCCGGGTACGTTCGAACCGTGACGAGCGTGATCGAGATGACCGCGGGCCAGGAGCTGGTGCTGGCGGGTGACGACCAGAGGCCGCTGACCATGCTTCGTCTGGGCCTGGGCTGGGACAAGGAGCGCACGGCGGGCGCGATGGGCACCGGCGCTCCCGACGTTGATCTCGACGCCTCCGCCGTGCAGTTCACCGGTGACCAGCTCTTCGACCTGGCCTTCTACAACAACCTGCAGACCAGGGACGGCTCGGTCGTCCACCTCGGCGACAACCAGACCGGCCGCGGCGAGGGCGACGACGAGGTGATCACCGTCGACCTGACCCGGGTCTACGCCAAGGTCGACACGATCGTCTTCATGGTCAGCAGCTACCAGGGCCACACGCTGGAGTGGATCAACCGGGCCTACGTGCGGTTGGTCGACGACGAGGATGACGAGCGCGAGCTGGCTCGCTTCACGTTGACTGCCGGCGTACCGCAGACGGGGATGGCGATGGCCAAGCTGTTCCGCGACGCTGACCACGACGGCCAGTGGCGGTTGCGGGCGATCGGCGAAGGCATCGCGGCGAAGATCCCGACTGAGTCCGTCGCCGCCCTGCGTCCCTTCCTCTGAGCACACCACCGGACCCTGCCGGGGTCACATCTCCAGGACCGTGCGCACGCCGACCCCGGCGCGGAGGTCGGCGACGGCGGAGCTGATCTCGGCGAGCGGCCGTCGCGCGGTGACCATCGACTCGAGGTCGACCCGGCCGGCCCGCCACAGCTCGAGGATCCGCGGGAAGTCCCGGGCTGCGTTGGAGGAGCCGAGGTAGCAGCCGACCAGCTTCTTCTCGTAGTACGCGTGCACGAGCGCACGCACGCTGAGCACGTCGTCGGTCGAGGGGATGCCCACCATCACGGTGGTGCCGCCGTTGCGGGTCGCCTTCATCAGGGTCTCCACGACGTCGCTGCGACCGACCGCGTCGAAGGTGAAGTCGGCCCCGCGGCCGTCGGTGAGGTCGCGGGCGACGTGGTCGACCCGGTCGGCGACGGGGTCGACGACGTGCGTCGCGCCGAGCCGGAGCGCCTCGGCGCGGCGCGCGGGGTTGAGGTCGACCGCCACGATCGTGGTGGCACCAGCGACCCCGGCACCCTGCACGATCGAGAGCCCGACCGCTCCGAGCCCGCTGACCACGACCGAGGCCCCAGCGGGGACCTTCGCGGTGTTGAGGACTGCCCCGATGCCGGTCTGCACCGCGCAGCCGACGACCGCGGCGATGTCGGTGGGCAGGTCGTCGGGCACCCGGACCGCGGCCTCCACGGGTACGACGGTGCGCTCGGCGAACGCCGCCAGCACCAGGCCGCGGCGCACGGGCTGCCCTCGCCACGACAGCCGCGTCGAGCCGTCCGGGTACGCGCCACCGACCAGGCCGGCGTACTTCTGGCACAGGGTCCGCTCGTCACGGGCGCACCAGTAGCAGCGCCCGCACGACGGCGCCATCGTGAGCACCACGGTGTCTCCGGGCGCCACGTCGGTGACGCCCGGGCCGACCTCGGCGACCACGCCGGCGGCCTCGTGGCCGAGGATCACGGGGAGCCCGGTGCGCAGCGCGCCGTCGAGGTAGTGCAGGTCGGAGTGGCAGACCCCGCAGTGCCGGATCTCGACGCACACCTCGCCGGCCCGCGGGGCGTCGAGCTCGACCTCGTCGACCACCAGGTCGCCCCCGACCTCGGTCATGATCGCGGCGCGGATGGTGGTCGTGGCCATGGCTGTTGTCTAGCAGGCGGCGACCACCGATTCGTCTGCGACTCCACGGAGGAAAAGATCAGCGAAACCGCAGACGAATCGGTGTTACGTCGTCCGCGAGGAGCGCGACGTGCAGGGACGTGCGGGCCTCGGCGTCATCGAGGGAGAGGTCGAGGAGGCGTTCGAGACGGGCGATCCGGTCGTAGAGGACGGGACGGGAGATGTTGAGGGCCGATGCGGCGGCGGACTTGCTGCCGGGGTTTCCGAGCAGGGCGCGCAGCGTGCGCAGCAGCTCGGGCTCCTCGCGCAACGGGCCGAGCTCGCGGTCGGCGAAGGTCGTCACGCGGGCGTCGTCGGCGAGCAGCGTGAGCAGGCCGCGGAGGTGGACGTCGTCGAGCCGGCGTACGCCGGGTCCGCGGTCGGCTGAGGGGAGTGCCGCCAGGACCTGGGAGCCTTCGAGCAGCGTGCGGTCGGCCGAGGCCAGTCCGTCGACCGGGGAGCCGGCGGCGACCACCGCGGGCACCCGTGCGGTCACCTCCGCGGCCCAGCGGTCGACGAGGCGTACGGCGTCCCCGCGCGCGGGCAGCGTCACGAGCGCTCGGACCTCGTTCTCGAAGACGGAGGCGAGGCTCGGCGTACGCGTCACCTCCGCTGCCCGCAGACAGGCGGACACCAGGTCGTCGATCGCTGCCAGGCGGTGCGGCCGCAGCGCGAGGCCGACGTGCTGACGCCCGGGCGGCAGGCCGGCGATCTCGGCCCGCCGATGGGTCTCGGCGTTCGCCGGGTCGGAGAGCAGCCCGATCAGCAGCTCGTGGTGGACGCGCCTGAGGTTGCTGTCGCGGGTGCGGTCGTGCAGCCGGTGCATGGCCAGCGCGGCGGCCGCGCGCTCGGCCACGGCGCTCAGCCCGGGGGAGGGCACGTCGGGAGCCCCGATGACGAGCCGACCCCACCCGCGCTCCGGTCGACCCACGCGGGTGACCAGCCACCCGTTGCTGGCGTCCCACTCGGTCCGCCCGGACGTGCGAACGTTGCGGGAGCGTCGCTCCCAGTCGTCGAGGAACGCCGCATCGGCGCGTTGGCCGGCCGGCCCGGCCAGGTAGTCGACGATCTGGTGCTGCTCGGTCTCGAGGACCACGGCGGCGCCCGAGAGCCGCTGCGCCGCGGCCAGGATCTCGGCCGGGCCGGCCTCGGTGATGCTCAGCTCGGTGAAGGTGTCGTGGACGCGCTCGGCCGCGCGCAGCTCGGCGAGCTGGGCGTCGACGAGTCGTTCGCCGACGGCCTGGGCGACGGCCGCGAACCGCACCTCCCGCCGCAGCGCGACCAGCGGGAGACCGCGCTCCTCGCACTGGGTGACCAGAGCGGCCGGGAGCGCCGCCCAGCGGCGGCCGAGCTCGACGAAGAGGCCCGCGGCCTGGGAGTCGGCGAGGCTGACCGCGAAGCGGGTGAGCCCCTCGTCGTGGTCCGGCAGCGCGATGCCGGTCGTCATCACCAGGTCGCCGCCGCGTAGCAGCGGCCCGATGTCGGCCAGCTCGGTCGTGTGGACCCAGCGGACCTGGCGGTCCAGCGAACCGGCGCCGGCCAGCACCACCGGGTCGGCGCTACGCACGGCGGGCATCTCCAGCACGTCGGCGATGGTGAGCACGGTTGACAGTCTGACAGGTGCTGGCTCGAACCCCTGACAGATCGTCGGTTCCCCAGGTTCCTTGCGCGCGTGAGCATGGAGCCATGAGTGATCTCCCCACCATCGACCACTGGAGCAACGGCGCGACGTACGCCGGCACGAGCGGCCGCTTCGCCGACGTCACCAACCCGGCGTCCGGCCAGGTGTCGGGCCGCGTCGCGCTGGCGAGCACCGCCGACGCCGAGAGCGTCATCGCCGCCGCGCACGAGGCGGCGGAGGCATGGGGCCGCACCTCACTCGCGCGGCGTACGCAGGTGCTGTTCGCGTTCCGCGAGCTGCTGAACTCCCGCCGCGGCGAGCTCGCCGAGATCATCACCTCCGAGCACGGCAAGGTGCTCTCCGACGCCACGGGCGAGATCGCCCGCGGCCAGGAGGTCGTGGAGTTCGCCTGCGGCATCAGCCACCTGCTCAAGGGCGGGCACTCCGAGAGCGTCTCGACCGGCGTCGACGTGCACTCCAAGCGCGAACCGCTGGGCGTGGTCGGCATCATCTCGCCGTTCAACTTCCCGGCGATGGTGCCGATGTGGTTCTTCCCGATCGCGATCGCGGCCGGCAACACCGTCGTCCTCAAGCCCAGCGAGAAGGACCCGTCGGCGTCGCTGTGGATCGCGCAGCTGTGGAAGGAGGCCGGTCTCCCCGACGGCGTCTTCAACGTGCTCCAGGGCGACAAGGAGGCGGTCGACGCGCTCCTGCAGAGCCCGCTCGTGCAGGCGATCAGCTTCGTCGGCTCGACGCCGATCGCCGAGTACGTCTACCGGCAGGCCTCGCAGCACGGGAAGCGCGTGCAGGCCCTCGGCGGCGCCAAGAACCACATGGTCGTCCTTCCCGACGCCGATCTCGACCTGGCCGCCGACTCGGCGGTCAACGCCGGCTACGGCAGCGCGGGCGAGCGGTGCATGGCGATCAGCGTGCTCGTGGCCGTCGGCTCGATCGGCGACGAGCTCGTCGCCCGGATCGCCGACCGCACCCGCAACATCGTCATCGGCGACGGCAGCGCCGCCGCGACGGGCCAGGGGGACCGCGAGGTCGACATGGGGCCGCTGGTCACCCAGGTGCATCGCGACAAGGTCGCGTCGTTCATCGACTCCGGACAGAACGCCGGTGCGAAGGTCGTCGTCGACGGGCGTGAGGTCGCCGCCCGCGGCGCCGATGACGGCTTCTGGCTCGGGCCGACGCTGTTCGACAACGTGACGCCGGACATGGAGATCTACCGCGAGGAGATCTTCGGGCCGGTCCTCTCCGTGGTCCGCGTCGACACCTACGACGAGGCGGTCGAGCTGGTCAACAGCAACCCCTACGGCAACGGGACCGCGGTGTTCACCAACGACGGCGGGGCCGCGCGGCGCTTCGAGGCCGACGTCCACGTCGGCATGATCGGCGTCAACGTGCCGGTGCCGGTCCCCGTCGCCTACTACTCCTTCGGGGGCTGGAAGCGGTCGCTGCTCGGCGACACCCACGCCCACGGCGCCGAGGGCGTGCACTTCTTCACCCGTGGCAAGGTCGTCACCTCCCGGTGGATCGACCCCCACAACCGCCCGCAGGGTGGCCTCGAGCTGGGATTCCCGCAAAATGTCTGATCTTGTCGAGCTGTCCCCCGACCGCGTCAAGGAGCTGGACCGCAAGCACGTCTTCCACTCCTGGTCCGCCCAGGCCTCCTTCGACCCGATGGTCATCACCAAGGCCGAGGGCTCCTACGTCTGGGACCAGGACGGGCAGCGGCTGCTGGACTTCACCTCCCAGCTGGTGTTCACCAACATGGGCCACCAGCACCCCCGGATCGTGTCCGCGATCCAGGAGCAGGCGGCGTACCTGTGCACCGTCGCCCCGCAGCACGCCAACGCCGCGCGGTCGGAGGCGGCCCGGCTGATCGCGAGCCACACGCCCGGCGACCTCGACAAGGTGTTCTTCACCAACGGGGGCGCCGACGCCAACGAGCACGCGATCCGGATGGCCCGCCTGCACACCGGGCGGATCAAGGTGCTCTCGACCTACCGCTCCTACCACGGCGGCACCCACCTCGCCGTCAACGTCACCGGCGACCCGCGCCGCTGGGCCAACGACCACGGCGCGGCCGGCACGGTGCACTTCTTCGGGCCGTTCCTCTACCGCAGCGCCTTCCACGCGACCACCGAGGCCGAGGAGTGCGAGCGCGCCCTGCAGCACCTGGCCGACGTGATCGCGCTCGAGGGTCCCTCGACGATCGCCGCGATCATGCTCGAGGCGATCCCCGGCACGGCAGGCATCATGATCCCGCCGCCGGGCTACCTCTCCGGCGTACGCCGCCTGTGCGACGAGCACGGCATCATGCTGGTCGCCGACGAGGTGATGTCGGGCTTCGGCCGGGCCGGCCGCTGGTTCGCCTCCGAGCTCGACGGGCTCGTCCCCGACCTGCTCACCTTCGCCAAGGGCGTCAACTCCGGCTACGTGCCGCTCGGCGGCGTGGCGATCAGCCCCGAGATCGCGGCCACTTTCGACGACCGCGTCTACCCCGGCGGACTCACCTACTCCGGCCACCCGCTGGCCTGCGCCGCGGCCGTGGCGACGATCCGCGCCATGGAGGACGACCGCGTCGTCGAGCACGCTGCCGCGCTCGGCGAGGAGGTCTTCCGTCCGGGCCTGGCCGAGCTCGCGCGCAAGCACGAGTGGGTCGGCGAGGTACGAGGTACGGGCGCCTTCTGGGCGATCGAGCTGGTCGCCGACCGGGCCACGCGCGAGCCGCTGGCGCCGTACGGCGGGTCGAGCCCGGCCGTGAACGCCGTTGTCGCCGAGTGCAAGCGCCGCGGCCTGCTGCCCTTCGTCAACTACAACCGCATCCACCTGGTCCCGCCGCTGACCACGTCGGCCCTCGAGGTCACCGAGGCGATCGAGATCCTCGACGACGCCCTCACCGCCGCAGGGGGCTGACGCAGTTCCCGGGCGAGCGGTGACCCTGGCACCGTTCTGCCGCGCGGAGCGGTGCCAGGCTCACCGCTGCCTGGCGCTTGCCCACAGTCATCGAGTCAGGTCCTTTGTGGGAAGGGCAGGGCGATCGGATCCGCAGCCAGGCGGCTGCGTCCGTCGGCGTCGAAACGGTCGAGGCCGAGGTCGGTGAGGTCGACCAGGTCGGTCGTACCGTGCAGCACCACGTCGGCGGTGGCGCGGGCGACTCCGGGACCCCACATCATCCCGTGCCCGCCCGCGCTCGCGACGACCGTGCCGCCGACCGGCCCGTCGTCGCGGACCAGCGGTCCGATGATCGGCAGGTGGTCGGGCGTGTAGTCGATGGTGGCCGCCCAGGCCCGGCGCAGGCCGACCCCGGCGGTGGCCGGCAGCAGGGTGGCGACCCGTTCGCGCATCCGTTCGTAGTAGCCCCAGTCGAACTCACGGGCGCGGCCGGGCTCCTCGTCGGGGTTGCTCATCCCCCAGAGCAGGCCGCCCTCCTCGCCCGGGCGCCAGTAGATCCCCGAGGTCACGTCGAAGACCATCGGCAGCGTGTGAGGGTCGACGCCGGGCAGCGGCGCGGTGACGACCACCTGGTGCCTCGTACCTCCCGCGAAGACGCGCCCACCGGCCGCCGCGCCCACGGCAGCCAGGTCGGGACCTCCGGTGAGCACGACGGCGTCGGCCGAGATCGGGCCGTCGCTGGTGTCGACCCCGGCCGCCTGGCCGCCGTCGACCCGGAGCCCGGTGAACGCGCGGTGCTCGCGCACGTCGACGCCCCTGGCGACCAGGGCCGCGGTGTAGGCGAGCACGTTGCGGGGCGCGTCGAGGTAGCCGTCGCCGGCGGCGTACGACGCGCCGAGGGTGACGCCGCGGGCGAGGCCGGTCGCGCGGCGGTCGATCTCGCCGGGGTCCAGCCACTCGACGTCGAGCCCGAGCGAGCGCTGCAGCGCGATGCGGTCGTGGGCCGCCGCCACCTCCGCCTCGGTGAAGCACGGCATCAGGTACCCCTGCGCGACGAACCCGGAGTCGAGCGGGTAGTGGCCGCGCTGTGCGGCGTAGAACTCCCGGCTGAACATCCCCAGCCGGATCGCCACCTCGGTGCCGCCTTGGGCGCGCACCATCCCGGAGGCGCGGCTGCTCGCCCCGCTGCCCAGGGTGTCGGCCTCGACCAGGACGACGGAGCGGCCGGCCTCGGCGAGGAAGCAGGCTGTCCAGGCGCCGACGGTGCCGCCGCCCACGACGACGACGTCAGCGCGTTCCATGGGAGCAGACTCTGGCCCAGACTGAACGTTCAGTCAACAACCTGGTGACCTTCTTCGGCGTGGCGTGAGGCCCGCTCGGGACGTCATACGAATCGAGGCTTCTATGCCTCGATTCGTATGACGTCCTGGTGGCCGGCGCCGTTGGGGTTCCGCTCGCGCCCGTCCTCGTCGACGGTGAAGATGCCGATCGTCAGGACGATCAGCAGGCCGATCGCGATCGCGCCGATGACGAACATGGCCAGCAGGGGCTTCTTCATGGCCGGTCGGTACCCGGGACCGGCCCAGCGATGCTGTCGCCGCGCGTACGCCGGGCGGTGCGGTAGGCGGGCAGGCGCAGCCGGGCCAGCGCGCCGTACTGCTCGAGGCCGGCCGGCCGGTTGAGCACCGGGTCGAACGAGATGTCCTCCGCCGGCGTCCGTTCCCACAGCACCAGACGCGCGAACGGCGTCCAGGGCGCGCGGCCGACCGCCCACATCAGGTGCCACGACGCGTCGTCGCGCCGCAGGGCGCCAAGGGAGACCGGGCCTGCGGTCGTGCGGTAGGGGAGCAGGCTGCCGAAGAACATCCTTTCCGGCCTGCGTCCTGCGTGGAGGACGAAGCGCCCGACCGGGCCCGCCCCGGTCGTGGCCAGGAGGACGTCAGCCAGGCCGCCGTCCTCGCCCAGCACCCGGACGGCGAGACCGTGCACGTCGGGCCATGCTGCCGGCAGTCCGACGGCGCGTGACAACCGGACTTGGGCGCGGTCGTCGCCAGGGTCGTCCAGCCAGTGGACTCCCGACGACGAGCCCCCGTGGCGGACGAGGGCTCCGGACCACATGGTTCCGCGCGGATGCAGCGGCTTCTCGGCTGTCCTCAGGGCCGCGACCGCCCTGGCAACCCCCGCCAGGACCTGACCCGCTCCGGCGGCGGCGGAGCGCGCTTCGTCGATCATCGTGGCCTTCCTCCGGAAGGGTGAAGTCACACCCGTACCCACGCGCCACCGATCAATCCCCTTATTTTCAGGGCCTTTCTGGCCGCATCGGTGAGGGGTGTGGTGGGTACCCCCCTGACCTCGACACAAAGGGAGGAACCACATGACCACGAGCTCCATGAGCACGTCCACGACCCTCGGTCAGCCGACCGACGACATGGGCAGCCAGGATTCGAAGACCGAGCAGGCCAAGCACGTCGCCGGCGTCGCCACCGACGAGGCCAAGTCGGTCGCCGGGGACGTCCGAGAGCAGGCCCGCGGACTTCTCGACGAGACCACGAGCCAGGTGCAGGACCAGTCCCGCACCCAGCGCGACCGGCTCGTCGAGACGCTGCGCACGTTCAGCGACGACCTCGACGGCATGGCCGAGCAGAGCAGCGGGATCGCTTCGGGGGCCGCCCGCGAGGTGGCCAACCGAGCGCGGTCCTTCAGCCAGCAGCTCGACGGGCGCGAGCCGGCCGAGCTGCTCGACGACCTGCGCTCGTTCGCACGTCGCCGTCCGGGGATGTTCTTGGCCGGCGCCGCTATCGCCGGCGTCGTCGTCGGACGGGTCCTTCGGGGCACGCGCGACGCGGCCCAGGGCAGCACCTCGAGCGGCAACCGCTACGACGTCGCAGCCACGCAGGAGCGTCCCGTGATGCCGACGTCGTTCGACGAGCCGGTCGGCACGCCGTCGGCGTACCCGCCGGTCGACCCCGCGGTGACCTCGACCGAGACGGATCGCCCGTTCGGGGGGTCCTGATGGCCTCGTACGACGCCCCGTCGGGCGCGACCGCTGCTGGGCAGTCCCGTGACGATCGCAGCCTCGGCGAGATCGTCGGCGACATCAGCTCGAACTTCAGCACGCTCGTGCGTCAGGAGATCGACCTGGCCAAGACCGAGCTGAAGCAGGAGGCGAGCACGGCAGGCAAGGGCATCGGCATGCTCGCTGGTGCCGCCGTCACCGCCCTGCTGATGCTGATCTTCTTGTCGTGGACGCTGATCTGGCTCCTCGACAACTGGATGCCGGTGGAGCTGGCCGCTCTGATCGTCGCCCTGATCTGGGCGATCGCGACCGGCGTACTGGTGAGCATGGGCCGCAAGAAGCTGCAGGAGGCCAACCCGCAGCTGCCGCAGACGCAACAGTCTCTGAAGGAGGACGCACAATGGGCACGAGCACAGAAGAGCTGAACAGCGACATCGCGAGGACTCGGGCGGAGCTGTCCCAGGACGTCGACGCCCTGCAGGACAAGGTGAGCCCCAGCGCGATCATGGAGCGCCGCAAGAGCGCGGTCCGGGACAAGTGGTCCTCGGCCAAGGACAAGGTGATGGGCAGCGGTCAGGGCGCCACGCAAGGCGTCAGCAGCGCGACGTCCAGTGCCGGCAGTGCCATCGAGGACCGCGTCGAGGGCAGCCCACTCGCCGCCGGCCTGGTGGCTTTCGGCGCGGGTCTGGTCATCGCCGGCCTGATCCCCGCCTCCAAGGCCGAGGCGCAGGGCGCCCAGCGCCTCAAGGAAGCGGCTCAGGAGCATGGCCAGCCGATCATGGACGAGGCGAAGTCCGCCGCTCAGGAGGTCGGCGACCAGCTGAAGGAGAAGGCCACCGAGGCCGCCCAGCAGGTCAAGTCGAGCGCCCAGGAGTCGGCAGACCGCGTCAAGGAGGAGGCCCCGACGGGATCCGACGACGGGCCCTCGAACGACGGCTCGACGTACCGGCCAGCCGGTACGCACCATCTAGCAGCAGCACGAGCGCCCCGCCGGCCCGCGCCGGCGGGGCGTCTCGCTCAGGCCACGCGCGTGTAGACCAGGTCGAAGTCCTTGCGCCAGTCCTCGCCCTCGTGACGGATCTCCCACGTGGCGTCGATCCAGTCGCCGTCCGCGGTGAAGACGCCGGTGAAGCGCTGCGCGAAGTCGAGGGGCATCAGGTCGGCGCGGGTGCGCTCCATCGTCCAGACGCCGTCGACCAGGTCGGTCTCGTAGACGCGGGCCACGCCCCGGTCGTCGAAGTAGTGCTGGAGGAAGGCACCCCGGCCGGCGTTCCAGCCGATCACGGCGAGGCCGCTCGGCGCGCCGTCCAGCGGGATGCTCCATCGCTGGACGACGAAGGCGCGGTCGCCCAGCCAGGAGAAGCTCGCGCGGGCGCCGACGTCCGGCAGCGGGTCGGGTCGCTCCTCGCCGACGGGCACCATGGCGAGGCTCCACTCGCCGATGAGTGGTTCGAACCGGTCGTTCTCGGGGTGCGCAGACATGGAGCAGATCCTGTCAGCCGACCTCGGCCAGCACCCTCGGGACGTGCTCGAGCTGTTCGCGCGCCAGCGCGCCGAGCGGACCGACGAGGGTGGCGAGCCGTTCGCCGGCGCGGCCATGGAGGTACGCCGCCCAGGCGGCGGCCTGGGCAGGCTCGGCGCCGCGTCCCAACAGCCCTGAGACGATGCCGGCCTGGACGTCGCCGGAGCCCGAGATGCCGAGGCCAGGTCCGCCGCCCTGGAACAGCCAGTGCCGGCCGTCGGGCGCGACGACGTGCTTGTCGGGCCCGCCGACCAGCACGACGGCGCCGGTGGTGGCGGCCAGCTCAGCCGCGACGGTGTCGGGACTCTCCTCGACGGATGCGGAGGATCGGTGCGCGGTCTTGGCCAGCTCGCCGGGGTTGACGGTCAGGACGGTCCGGCCGCGGAGGTGCTCGAGGCCGTGCGGGTGCCGGCCGACGTACGCCGACGCGAGCGCGTCCATCACCAGGGGGACGTCCAGCCTGGGCACCAGGTGCGCCAGCAGGTCGACGGTCGGGTCGGGCTCGGAGAACCCGGGTCCGACGACGACTGCGTCGGTGTCCCGGGCCAACGCCGCCACCTGGTCCGCGGACGAAGCGACCGGGTGTCCGCCGGGTCCGGTCTCGAGCGGTACCACCATGGCCTCGGGAATGGCGACGGCCAGCGCCACTGCCGTGCCCGCGGGCGCAGCGACCGTCAGCTTCCCTACACCGGCGCGCAGTGCGGCTTCACTGGTGAGCAGCGTTGCTCCGGGCGTGGTCTCGGTCCCGGCCACGACCAACAGATGACCGCGTGACTCCTTCCCGCCGTCGGGCCGGGGGAGGGCCCACTCCCGGAGCACGGCGGCAGTGAGGATCACGGTGTCGTTCGTCGACTCAGGCATGGGCGTCCTGGTTCTCTCCGGCCCGGTGGTGGGGGTCGCGTTCGCGGGTCACCGGGGCGTCGTCGCGGTCGACCGCGCTCGCGTCGCCGAAGCGCTCGAGCACGTAGCCTTCGTCGACCTTGCTGTAGACGGTCATCGAGGCGTTGGGCAGCGGCGTGGTGCGGTCGATCTCGAGGAGGCTCTCCTCGCTCAGCTCCTCGAGCGCGAAGCGTGCGCTCATGATCACGGCCTGATGGGTGACCAGCCAGAGGCGGGCGCCGGCGAACCCGTGGTCGAGGTCCTGGAACAGGCTGCGCATCCGCAGCACGACGTCGCACCAGCTCTCGCCGGACGGCGGCTGGTAGTAGAACTTCCCGAGCCTGGTGCGGCGTTCGGCTTCCTCGGGATAGCGAGCGCGGATGCCGCGGCCCGTGAGTCCGTCGAACAGGCCGAGGTCGCGCTCGCGCAACCGCTCGTCGTGCACGACCTCCAGGCCCGTGCCCGTGGTGGCGATGTCGGCGGTGTCAGCGGCGCGTCGGAAAGGCGAGCTGATCACGGCGTCCGGTCGGTCGTGCAGTCCCCGGTCGGAGTCCAGCCACGACCTCAGGGCCGCGGCCTGCTCGCGCCCGCTCGGGGAGAGAGGCACGTCCGCGTCGCGGTCGTCGAGCTCCAGCCGGTCGGCCTCTGCTTCCCTGGCCCGCGAGTCGGCGAGGTTGCCCACCGACTCGCCGTGCCGCACGAGGGTGATGCGGGCGGGCCCGTCCTGCCAGCGTGGCCGCACGTGATCCTCCGTTCGTGGTTTCGGTCGCGAAGCAGGTACCCCGCGATCGGGGGGTGGATGCCCGCTGTCGGGGTACGGCGTGGGATGAGCCCGTACCAGACGCCCGGACCACTGCGTGTCGCCGTGATGGACGACTACGCCGTCATCGTGTCCGGCGTGCAGCAGATGCTGGCGCCGTACGCCGACCGGATCCAGGTGGTGGAGCTGGTCTCCCTGCTGCCCGTCGAGAGCGAGATCGACGTGCTCCTCTACGACACCTACAGCCAGGAGCAGGTGGAGGGCCAGCCGGAGCAGGTCATCGCTGAGACCAAGGCCAAGGTGGTGCTCTACACCTGGCACCTCGGCAAGAGCGTCGTGAGCAGGGCCCTGGCCGCGGGGGCGGTGGCGTGCTTGTCGAAGTCTCTCTCGGGCGACGAGCTGGTCGACGCGCTCGAGCGGGTGCACCGCGGCGATGTCGTCGTCAGCGACGACCCCGGCCCCGACGCACCCGTGACCACGAGGGCCTGGCCGGGCAAGGAGCACGGCCTGAGCCCGCGGGAGTCGGAGATCATCGCGCTGATCGCGCAGGGGCTGAGCAACCAGGAGGTCGCGCAGCGCGCCTTCCTCAGCATCAACTCGGTCAAGACGTTCATCCGGTCGGCGTACCGCAAGATCGGTGTGCAGCGGCGGACCCAGGCGGTGCTGTGGGCGACCGAGCACGGGTTCGTCCCGCACGCGACGCGCACCATCCTCGCCCCGGCGCTCCAGCGAGACCGGCGGACCTAGGGCGTGTCTTCGTCCGCCGATCGGTCCGCCGACTGGTCTGGCCGGCGTGCGTGCACCAGGACGAGGACGCGCGCGACCAGCGCCTCGGTGATCCCGGCGCGCGCGGCGGCGTCCATGAGGAGCCGTTGAGCGGTGTCGAGATCGGAGTGCCGGAGTGCGGCCAGCAGTCCCACGGCGGTGTCGATGGCGGTGCGGTCCCGGATCTGGGCCGGAGCGGCCGCCGCCTCGAGCCGGGTCGAGAACGAGAGGTCGGCGTTGCTCACCGCCTCGGCCGCCGTCGTCCCCATCAGGAGCGCGAGGTCGTCGTGGTGGCCGGTGAACGCGTCGGCGGTCGACGCGTAGAGGTTGACGCCTCCCACTTGGCGTCCGCCGCGGAAGATGGGCATCGAGAGGCTGCTCGCGACGCCGGCCGCTGCACCGAGCCGTGCGTACAGGCCCCAGCGCTCCTCGTCGAGGGGGTCGTCGATCGTCGTCTGCTCGAGCTCGCTGCGGCCCTCGGTCACCTCGACGCACGGACCGCCGTCGAGGTACTGGGCAGCGTCGAGCGCAGCCACCGCGGTGCCTGAGGCGACGATGGTGAACGTCAGGCCCTCCGAGGCGAGGCCGAGCGAGAGCCCCACGAGCTGCGGCACGATGCCGCGGGCGCGCTCGCCCAGGTCGTGCAGCAGCTCGTCGACGTCGGGATCGTCGAAGCTGACCAGCTCGGCCAGCGCCTCGCGCGTCTCAGCGAGGGGTTCCATCTCCGTCATCGGGTTCCGAGGCCTTCCGCTCAGGAGATGACGGCGTCGACGGTCTTCTTGAGGGCACTGGGCTGCGAGGGGCGGCGGGGGGCCTTCTTGCGGGCCGCCTGCATCTCCTGCCCGATCTCCTGCAGCGCCTTGCGGCCGAGGCCCTCGCGAACCTTCGGGAACCAGTCGTCCTCCTCCTCGTCGATGTGGTGGGTGACGTTCTCGATCAGCACGGTCGCCTTGGCGGTGAAGCGCTCGTCGGACGCCTTCATGTTGGCCAGCTCCATGACCAGGACGTCGGCGACATGGTGCTCCTCGTAGGACTCCAGCACGTCGTCCTCGAGCTCGGGCAGCAGGGCGCGCACGCGCGGGTACATCACCTCGTTCTCGATGTAGGTGTGCACGGTCAGCAGCTCGATGATCTTGTCGACCAGGCGCTGCTTGGTCTTCTCGGCGCCGTCGCCGGCCTTCTGGAAGTCGGCGAACAGCTTCTTGATCTCGCGGTGGTCGTTCTTCAGCAACACGATCGCGTCGGTCGAAGAAGTGGTGCGTGGGCGGGTAGTGGTGGCCATGACCGGGAGGTACCCATCCAGCGGCGACCGACGCATCGGGTGAGGTGATGGCGCACACGTCGCGTGTTCTACTTCCGTGACATGACTGAGCGCGAGCACCGACCGGCCGTGGCGCTGGCGGCGCCGCACCCCGCGGCCGCGGCTGCCGGGCAGGAGGCCGTCGAACGCGGCGGCAACGCCGTCGACGCCGCTGTCGCCGCGGCGATGGCGCTGACCGTCGCCTATCCGCACATGTGCTCGGTCGGCGGCGACCTGTTCGCCCTGGTACGCCGGCCCGACGGCTCCATGGTGGTGCGTCAACGCCAGCGGCGCCCACGGTTCCGCGTCCGCCGCCATCCGGACGCCGGTCCCGGTCACCGGCCCTCGCTCGGTGACGGTGCCCGGCGCGGTGTCGGGCTGGGCAAGCCTGCTCGAGCTCGGCGGATCGATGCCGGCGGCGGACCTGTTGCTCCCCGCCGTCGCCCTCGCCGAGGACGGCGTACGCGTCAGTGCGGGACTGGCAGCCGGCATCGACCAGCTGGTCGAGGCCGGGACGGCCGGGTCGCACCTGCTCCGGCTGCTCGGCGGCTCGCGGTCGGAGGGGGCCCTGCTGCGGCAGCCGGCCCTCGCCGAGACCCTGCGGGCCATGGCGGACGAGGGACTCAGCAGCCTGTACGACGGCACGGTCGGCGACCGGCTCGCCCGCGGCCTTCGTGACCTGGACGTCCCGGTCACGCGCGAGGACCTGCGCGCGCACCGGTCGGTCGTGGAGGAGCCCTGGACCTTGGCGACGAGGGAGATGCGGGTGTCCACGTCGCCGCCGAACTCCCAGGGCTACCTGCTGCTCGCGCTGCTCGGTGCGTGCGAGCGCCTCGGCCCCCTTCCCGACCTCGATGTCGCGGCCCTGGTCCCTCTCTTCGCGCGGGCCGAGGAGTGTCGCGTCGCGGAGCTGGCCGATGCTCGTCACCTGACTCTGGGCAAGCTCGAGCTGCTGGAGCCGGGCCGCCTCCTGGCGGGCACCGCGAGGACCGCCACGCGATTCCCGGCCGCCAGCGGCGACACCGTCGCGGTCACTGCCGTGTCGTCCGACGGGACGGCGGTGTCGCTGATCCAGTCGCTGTTCCACTCCTTCGGCTCACAGCTCCTCGAGCCCGGGACCGGCGTCATCCTGCACAACCGCGGCTCGATGTTCGCCGCCGACCCGGAGTCGCCCAACCATCCGGCGCCCGGCAAGCGGCCCGCTCATACGCTGATGCCGGTGATCGTCGAGCACGCCGACGGCCGGATCTCCGCCTACGGTGCGATGGGCGGCCGCGCCCAGCCGCAGATCCACCTGCAGCTGTTGCGGCACACCCTCGCCGGCGCGGCACCGCAACAGGCGGTCTCGGCGCCGCGGCTCGTCGTACGCGACGGCGCCGTGCTCGCGGAGCCCGGCCTCGCCGAGCCCGGACTCGGCACCGACGGTGTCGAGACGGTGTCGCTGCCGCGCCTGAGCGACAAGGTCGGCCACGCGATGATGTGCACGCTGTCGCCGGACGGCTCGCTCGCCGTCGGCGTCGACCCGCGCAGCGACGGCGGCCCCGTGTGAGAGCTCAGCGGCCGCGGACCACGCGGGGCGTCGGACGGGCGGCGACGTACTCGATGCCGGCGGCGACGATGCTGGTGAGGCGGGCCACGGCCACGACGACGAGCAGGGCCACGATGACGGTGGCGGCGATGGCGGTCATGGTCTTGTCCTTCGTGTGGGGAGGCCCGGCGGCCTGGTGACTACTACTGTGCGCGACGCGGCCCGCGGGGCACCGTCTGCTCGCTGACACAAGCACCCAGAACGGTGCGAATCGTAGAAACGCGAAGCGCCGCCGGACCCCACCCCCTGGGATCCGGCGGCGCTGTGGCCCCCCTGCAGATGAGCACCCTCCGGCCCCCCGACCGGGAGGGGTGCTCATCGGTCACTCAGCCCACGGGCGCGCAGATGGCCCACACGTAGGCGGTGGTGGCGTTGCCGTTGTTGCGGATCTCGGCCCACCAGCCGAAGCCGATGCTCTGGCCGTTGGACTGGGGCGCGGACTCCCTGACGACGATGCCGGCCGGCGCGTTGCTGGAGACGCCCCCGCCGGTCACCTTGGTGCCACCGGGGCACAGCGCACCCCAGGCAATGGCGGAGTTGGCGGCCACGGGCTCGTCCTCGATGACGTAGGTCAGCCCGCCGAAGCCGGCCGGACCCTGCGGGCCGGCCTGGCCCGGAGCGCCGGGCTCGCCCTTGTCACCTTTGTCGCCCTTCTCGCCCTTCGCGCCTGCTGGCCCTTGCGGGCCGACGGGACCTTGCGCCCCGGTGAGGCCACCGGAGAAGTCGTCCTTGGTCAGCGACCCGTCGCGGACGTCGGCGCCCTTGATGGAGCCGTTGCGGATGTCCTGGCCGGTGAGGGACTCGTTCTTGACGCTCTGGCCGGTGATGAGCGCGGCTGCCCCGGCGGTGGTCGTGCTCGCCACGACGAGGCCGGCGGCGACGAGCAGGACGATCTTGGTGCGCGAGCTGATCGGCAAGATGTTCATCATCTGGTTCCTTTGCTTGTTCTTCGTGAGAGGTGGTGTGGTGAGGGTCAGCGCTTGGTGGCGGTGACGATGCGGTACTCCCAGTCGCACACGACGCCCCCGTCGGTGTGCTCGCCGGTGCCCGTGTTCTGGTCGAAGGCCCGGTCAAATGTCTGGTCAATGTCTGGGCGAGCGCGACCAGGTCGGCACGGAAGGCGGCCCGGCCGTTCTCGTCGAGCCGGTTGGCCGCGGAGTACGTCGGGCCGTAGTAGGTGAGGAACAGGTCGGCGTACTCCTCGGCGCTGCCGAACCGCTGGCGCACGCTCGCGGTCACCGACTGCACGTCGACGACCTCGTCGCCGAGGAGCTCGGCCACGACGGACTCGACGCCCCAGCGGGTGGCCGGCTGCGCGCCGGGCGGCGGGGAGACGTGCCGGCCGACGGCGGCGAGCATGCCGCCGACGAAGCCCTCGGGAGTCCAGCTGGCCACCGCGATCCGGCCGCCCTTGCGGGCCACCCGGACGAGCTCGCCGGCAGCGCGGGCGTGGTCGGCGGCGAACATCACGCCGATGGCCGAGAACACGGTGTCGAACGACCCGTCGCCGTACGGCAGGTTCTCGGCGTCGGCCTGGTCGAACTCGATGTCGAGGTCCTCGGCGCCGGCCCGGCGGCGGGCGATGTCGAGCAGCTCGGGGACGTAGTCCATGCCGCGGACCACGGCACCGCGGCGCGCTGCGGCGAGGGCGACGTGGCCCGTCCCGGTGGCGACGTCGAGGACGTGCGTGCTGGGCATGACGCCGACGAGGTCGACCAGGTGTTCGGACACCGGCACGGTGATGTGCGCGATCTTGTTGTAGTCGCCGCTGCTCCAGACCTTCTGCTGCTTGTCGCGGAGCCCCTTGTAGCTGTCGGTGTAGTCGGACGTGATGGTCATGGTGGTGCCTTCCTTCGTTGGGTTGATCGTTGATGCGGGCGCATCCGCGGACGCGGCTGCGACGACGTGGGGTGTGGACGTGGCCACGGAGATGTGGTCGTGCCGGAGCCCGGCACGGCGCATCGCCTCGGCGACCAGCTCGGCCGACGACGCCTCGTAGAGCAGGAAGCACGTCTCGTCCTCGGGGACGAAGATCGAACGGACGCAACGCACCACCTGGCCTTCACGGGTCAGGTCGGCGCTGGCCTGCTCCGCCCGCTCGGCGTGCTGCTGCGCCGCGAGGTGGTCGCCCTGAGCGACGTAGAGCTCGACGAGGTACTCGGTCATGGCTCTACCGTGCGGCCCGGGAAGGACCCCCCGAAACTACGGAGGACCCGAGGAAACGGGCCCTCCGACCCCAGGAAACGACCCTGGGGTCGACCCCAGCACGGCACGCGTGACGCCTGGCGCGACGGGTACAGGAAGGGACATGAGGTACGTCGAGCTCTTGCGCCACACGGACAACGACGGGGACGCGCTGACCCCGGAAGGGATCGCGGCGGCCGAGTCGATCGGGCGGGACCAGCTGTCTCCGCCGTACACCCTGTTCGGCTCGTCCGGTGCGGCCCGGGCGACCGAGATGGTGGAGATCCTCCGGCGCAGCGCCGGCCAGGACGACGTGCCCGTGACCGTCGTCCCGGGGCTCCGCTCGTCGGTCGAGGACCGCTGGCGAGCGGCGTCCGGAGCGGCGGGCAAGGGTGCCGACCTCGAGGCGATGCGCCGGGTCGATCCCGATCTCGTCGAGAAGGAGGCCATGTTGCTGGGGGCTGCGCTCCGAGACGTGTTCGAGGCGATGCCCGACGATGGTCGCGCGCTGGTCGTGGGCCACAGCCCGACCAACGAGGCTGCTGTGCTCGGCTTGGCCGCCGAGGTGGTCGCCCCGCTGGGCAAGGGCGAAGGCGTCCTGGTCGTCGAGGACGAGGGCCGGTTCCGGGTCGAGAGCATCTCGTGACGGTCGCCCAGACACGTGTGGGGCGACCTCCTCGACCAACGGCGTGACGTCTCGAGGCTCGCTACTGGTTCAACCAGCCGGCGGTGGGTCGTCGATGCCTTGCAGCGCGGAGGCGAGCTGCACGCGGGAGCGGATGCCGAGCTTGGCGTAGGTGTTGCGGAGGTGGAACTCGACGGTGTTCACGGTGACCACGAGGGTTCGCGCGATCTCCTTGTTGGCCAGGCCCTCGACGGCGAGCTCGGCCACGCGGCGTTCGGTCGCGGTGAGCCCACCGGCCGTGGCCGATCGGCGGGCGCCGACCCGTTCGAGCTCGGCCCGGGCGTCGTCGGCCCAGCCGGGAGAGCCCATCGCCTCGAAGGCGGCCACCGTCCGCTCCAGCACGTCGCGCGCGGCGCCCCACTTCTTGGCCCTGCGCTGTGCGCGGCCCAGGGTCAGGAGGGTCCGGGCCTCGTCGAAGGCGAGCCCCAGGTCGCGGTACGACGCGGCGGCCGCCTCGAGCGCCTGGCCGGCGGAGTCGGTGTAGGCCTCGCCGTGGATCTCGACCATCGCGGCGCCGCGCTGCGCACCGGCCCAGGCCCACGGATGGCCCTGGTCGCTCGCCAGGTCGGCCAGGACGTCGACCACGGCGCGCGCGGCGTCGTACGACTCCGACTCGACCAGGGCCTCGACCAGGTCCGGACCGACGGGGAAGGCGCCGGGGTCGAGCACGCCCTCTCGCTGGGTGTGGTCCCACACCGCGGACAGGCGTAGGACCGCCTCGGGCAGGTCCTTGGCGAGCAGGGCGGCGACGCCGAGTGCGCGCGTCGCCTCCAGCCAGTCCCACCGGACCCCGGAGGACACGGCGAGCTCGACGGCCCGGCCGGCCCAGCGTTGTGCAGCCGCGACGTCGCCCCGACCGGCGGCCAGCAGCCCTCGGCAGCGCTCGAACATCGGCCAGATCAGCAGCGCGCTGTCGGTCGACGCGGCCCAGTCCTCCAGCATCCGGTCGACGTCGTCCCACCGGCCCGCGCGCAGCTCCAGCTCGCACAGGTGCAGCCTGGCCAGGGCGTAGGCCTCCGCCCACTCCTCGGCGTCCTCGAAGAACGTCGTCAGCATGGGACGCGCGAGGCCGATCTCTCCACGCCAGACGAGGCGCTGCCCGGCGATGCGTTCGGGGTGGCGGGCCATGAAGGCACGCTCGGTCGACAACGCGTAGTACCGCTCGACGAGGTGGGCCACGGGACGTCCGCGCATGGCCTGGGTCCACGTCAGCGTGTTGACCGCCAGTCGCTGGTCGTCCGGGCTGCCCTGCTGGCTGAGCGCGACGGCCTCGGTGGCGCGCTCGTCGGCGCGGGCGACCTCGCGCACCTCGACGACGGCGTCGTTCTCCGCCAGGTAGGACAGCACCTGGCCGCGTAGCACGGGGTCGTCACCGGCCTCCGCCAACGCCTTCTCGAGGAGGGCGACGATCTCGGCGCTGCCCTGCTCGAGCATCCCCTCGGTGAGCAGGAGGTAGGCCTTCACGCGCGACGCGCCCGGCGGGAGCGACTCGACGCGGTCGCCCAGCAGCTCGGTGAGGCGCTGCTTCTCACCTGCGTCGTGCAGGTGCAGGCCGAGGGCCAGCACCCTGTCCACGTCGGAGACGTCGGGCGGGGTCAGCCGCCAGGCGTGTGCGGCCAGGTCGATGGCCAGCCGGGTGGCGCCCCGCGCTGCCGCTGCTGCCGCTGCGGCGTCGATGCGCGTCGCGAGCGCCTCGTCGTGCCCGGTCGTGGCCAGGGCGAGGTGCAGGGCGCGCCGCTGCTCGCCGTCGACCAGGTCCGCGAGCCTGCGGTGCACCTCGCGCTTCTCCTCGTCGGGCGCCTGCTTCTGGGCCGCTGCGGCGAGCAGCGGGTGCGCGGGCCGGACCCGGTCGCCCTCGACGACGACCACGCCGGCGTCGAGCGCCGACTGGAGCGCCGCGATGCCGGCGGGCTGCGGCAGCTGGGCGACGCGGAGGTCGGCGTCCAGCGCGATCGCCAGCAGCACGCGTCGAGCGGAGTCGTCGAGGTCGGCCACGCGCAGGCCGAGCAGGTCCTCGACGTGGTCCGGCACGGGCAGGTCCGCGAGGTTGTCGAGATCGCGCCCCACCAGCGTCCGGCCCATCTCCAGGACGAACAGCGGGTTGCCTGTCGTCGCGTCGTAGATCCGCCGCAGGAGGTGGTGGGGGAGCCGCAGCCCCAGGCGCGCCGCCAGGAGCTGCCGCGTGGCGCCGAGGCTGATCGCGCCGACGGTCAGCCGTACGGAATGCTGGTCGGTGAAGGCGTTCTCGAGGGCCGAGCGCCGCCCCGGGCGCCGGGCCAAGAGGTTCGTGACGGGTTCGCGCTCCAGCCGCCGCACGGCGTACGCCAAGGCGTCCTCGGACGCCCGGTCGAGCCACTGCACGTCGTCGACCGCGACGAGCACAGGGCCGGCCTCGGCGAGCGCGCGAAGGGCCGAGAGCACCGCGATCGAGATGACCTGCGGCTCCGGCGGTCTGTCTGTCGGGTCGGCGCGGTAGAGCACCACGTCGAGCGCCCGGAGCTGGGGTGTGGGGACGCCGGACAGCTCCTCGGTCGCCACCCCGTCGAGCACGTCGATGAGCCCGGCGAAGGGCAACGGTGTCTCGGCCTCGCTCGACCGCGCGACGAGCACGCGCATGCCGCGCTCGCGCGCCCAGGCGACCCCCTGCTCCCACAAGCTGGTCTTGCCGACCCCGGGCTCGCCCTCCAGCACCAAGGCCCGGGTCGCACGCTCGCCCGCCAGCAGGTCGCGGATCGCCTGGAGCTCGATCTCCCGTGCGACCAGCCCTCCCATGGGGGGCATGATGTCAGCCTTCAGGCTCGGCGTGCCGCCCACTCGTGGGCGAGGACGGCGAACGAGAACTCGCTCCCCCAGGCGCCCTTGAAGAACACGTTCTCGACGAAGTGCGCCTCGCGGCGGAACCCGACCCGCTCCAGCAGGGCGGCTGCCGAGGAGTTCAGCGCGTCGGTGATGGCGATGACGCGATGCAGCTTGAAGGTCGGGAAGGCCCAGTCGAGCAGCCCGGTCAGGGCTTCGGTCGCGTAGCCCTTGCCCTGCTGTGCGCGGGCCAGCGTGAAGCCGACCTCAGCCTGCCCTGGCTCGTCGGCGTCCACGTGGAGGGCGAGGTCGCCCACGAGTGTTCCCTCCGACCGGGCTTCTAGCGCGAGCTGGAACCATTCGCCCGGAACACCGGGCTCCTCCCCTTGCAGCGATGCCACGAACGCCTCGGCATCGGCGAGGGTGAAGTCGCTCCAGCTCTGGTAGCGGGCGACGTCGGGGTCCGCTCGGTACGCCGCGAACGCCGCGACGTCGCCGGTCGTGAACGAGCGGACGCGGAGCCGCGAAGTCTCGAAGTACGTCGTGGGATCGCTCTGCATGGCACCCAGTATCGGCGGGCGGCGAGAGATCCGGGTGACAGCATGGCGCCATGGAGGACCTGAGCCCCCGCCCCGGTGATCTCGAGGCGATCGAGACGGCATCGGTCGACGAGCTTCGCGCGTTGCAGACCGAGCGGTTGCGCTGGTCGGTGCGGCACGCCTACGAGAACGTGCCCCACTACCGGCGCAGCTTCGAGGCAGCTGGCGTGCGCCCCGACGACGTGACCGAGCTCGCCGACCTGGCGAGGCTGCCGTTCACCTCGAAGTCGGACCTCCGCGAGAACTACCCCTTCGGGATGTTCGCCGTGCCGCGCACCGAGGTCGTGCGGGTCCACGCCTCCAGCGGTACGACGGGCAAGCCCACCGTCGTGGGCTACACGCAGGCCGACGTCGACATGTGGGCCGCCGTGATGGCGCGCAGCATCCGGGCGGCGGGCGGAAGGGCGGGCCACGTCGCCCACATCGCCTACGGCTACGGGCTGTTCACCGGTGGCCTCGGCGCCCACTACGGCGCCGAGAAGCTTGGCTGCACGGTCGTGCCCGTGTCGGGCGGCATGACCGAGCGACAGGTGCAGCTGATCAACGACTTCGAGCCCGACCTGATCATGGTCACCCCGTCCTACATGCTCGCGATCGTCGACGAGATGCAGCGCCAGGGGATCGACCCGCGGGCCACGTCGTTGAAGGTGGGCATCTTCGGGGCCGAGCCCTGGACCAACGACATGCGCGCGGAGATGGAACAGCGCCTCGACATGCACGCCGTCGACATCTACGGGCTCTCCGAGGTGATCGGGCCGGGTGTGGCCAGCGAGTGCGTCGAGACCAAGGACGGCCTGCACGTGTGGGAGGACCACTTCTACCCCGAGATCATCGACCCGGACACGGGGGAGGTGCTGCCCGACGGCGAGGAGGGCGAGCTGGTCTTCACCTCCCTGACCAAGCAGGCGATGCCCGTCATCCGCTACCGCACCCGGGACCTGACGCGGTTGCTGCCGGGTACGGCGCGCTCGATGCGGCGGATCGAGAAGATCACCGGCCGCACCGACGACATGATCATCCTGCGCGGGGTGAACCTGTTCCCGACCCAGATCGAGGAGCTGATCCTGCGCACCCCCGAGCTGTCGCCGCACTTCCAGTGCGTGCTGGAGCGCGCGGGCAACCTCGACTCGCTGACGGTCGTCGTGGAGCGGCGCGAGGACGCTCCGACGACTGCCGCGACCGAGGCCGGCGTACAGCTCCAGCGCCTGGTGAAGAACTCCATCGGCGTCTCGGTCGACGTCCACGTCGTCGACCCCGCCGGCGTCGAGCGGTCGATGGGCAAGATGAAGCGGATCGTCGACAACAGAGCCGCCCGCTGAATCACCGCCAGCCGCTGGTTGAGGAGGTTGCGCAGCAACCTGTCACGAAACCCCGTGACGGATCAGCGGACCCGTTACGGGGTTTCGTGACAGGCGCTGCGCGCCTCCTCAACCGCGTCAGCACGCGCGCACCGGTCTCGTCGACGGCGCTGCGCGCGTCTGACCACGGTAGGTGCGGCCAGGTCTTGGCGACCAGCGTCAAGACGTCGTACGTCGCCACCGGGTCGCCGTCGCCGTTGGCGACGACGGCGTCCCAGCGCACCTCGCCGTAGTCGGCGTTCGTGCGCGGGGTGACCTGCTTGACGGTCAGCGTCACCGCGATCGAGTCGCCGGCCTTGACCGGGGTGAGGAAGCGCAGGTTGTCGACGCCGAAGTTGGCCAGCACCGGACCGGGGTCGGGGTCGACGAAGAGACCCGCGGCCAGGGACACCACGAGGTAGCCGTGGGCGACGATGCCGCCGAAGAGCGGGTTCGCGGCCGCCGCCTCGGGGTCGGTGTGGGCGTAGAACGTGTCGCCGGTGAACTCCGCGAAGTGCTCGATGTCCTCCAGCGTCACGGTGCGGGGTGCCGAGGCGATGGTGTCGCCGATGCGCAGCTCGGCGAGGCTCTTGCGGAAGGGGTGGACCCAGTCCTTGCCACTGTCCGCGCGGCGCGGCGAGCCGGTCGTCCAGCGCCCGGTGATCGCCGTCGTCATCGCGGGCGAGGCCTGGAGCGCGGTGCGCTGCATGTGGTGGAGGACGGCGCGGACGCCGCCCAGCTCCTCGCCGCCGCCCGCGCGTCCGGGGCCGCCGTGCACCAGCATCGGCAGGGGTGAACCGTGGCCGGTCGACTCCCCGGCGTCGTCGCGGTCGAGGACCAGGATCCGGCCGTGCCACGGCGCCAGGCCCAGCACCACGGTGCGGGCGACGTCGGGGTCGTGGGTGACCACGGACGCCACCAGGCTGCCGCGGCCGCGGGCCGCGAGCTCCACGGCTTCGTCGAGGGCGTCGTAGGTGAGCACCGTGCTGACCGGTCCGAACGGCTCGACGTCGTGCGGCTCGACCGCGCCGCGGTGGGCGCGCAGCAGCACGGGGGAGAGGAACGCTCCACGCTCGGCGTCCGCGTCGAGGACGTCGACGTGGTCGGGGTCGCCGAAGACGACCTCGCCCGAGGCGCGCAGTGACTGGATGGCCTTGCGCACCTCCTCGCGCTGCTCGAGCGAGACCAGCGAGCCCATGCGGGTGTCCTCGTGGCGCGGGTTGCCGATCGTGATCTTGGACAGCCGGTCGCGAACGGCCTCGATGACCGCGTCCGCCGAAGATCCGGGCACGATCACCCGGCGGATGGCGGTGCACTTCTGGCCGGCCTTGACCGTCATCTCGGCGACGACGCCCTTGACGAACAGGTCGAACTCGGGGTCGTCGACCGCGACGTCGGGGCCGAGCACCGAGCAGTTGAGGGAGTCGGCCTCGACACCGAGCTGCACGCCGCCGTGCATGACGTTGGTGTGGGTGCGCAGCATCCCGGCCGTGTGGGCGGAGCCGGTGAAGGCCACGGAGTCCTGCACCGTCAGCTCGTCGAGCAGGCCGGCCGGGCTGCCGCACAGCAGCTGGAGCGCACCCTCGGGCAAGATGCCCGACTCGACGATGTGGCGGACGGCGAGCTCGGTGAGGTAGGCGGTCTGCGCCGCCGGCTTCACGATGGAGGGCAGCCCGGCGAGGAAGGCAGGTGCGAGCTTCTCGAGCATCCCCCACACCGGGAAGTTGAAGGCGTTGACCTGCACCGCGACACCGGGCCGCGAGGTGTAGACGTGCTGGCCGACGAACGTGCCGCCGCGGCCGAGCTGCTCGAGGTTGCCGTCGGTGACGACCCTGTCGTTGGGCAGCTCGCGCACTCCCTTGCTGGCGAAGCTGAACATGGTGCCGAAGCCGCCGTCGATGTCGACCATCGAGTCGCGCTTGGTCGCGCCGGTGCGGAACGAGAGGTCGTAGAGCTCGTCCTTGATGCCGGTCTCCGCGTCGGAGAGGTGCTTGGCGAGGGCCTTGAGCAGGCCGGCGCGCTCGTGGAAGGTCAGGGCGCGGATCGCGGGGCCGCCGACGGTCCGCGCGTACGCCGTCATCTCGCGGAGGTCGAGCCCGTTGCTGGAGATGCGGGCGACCTCCTCGCCGGTCCCGGCGTCCAGCAGCGGCTTGCCCTCGTCGCTCGCGGCGTACCAGCGACCGGCGGCGTAGCTCTCGAGCTTTCTCGTCACGTCAGCATCCTTGTCGTCCGGTGGTCGAGGTGCGAGCTTGCGAGCCTGGAGACCCCGTGACACAGTAGTTACTGACCGAACGGTCTGTAAATGGAGGTGCCCCATGACAGCCGTCTCGCCTGACCTGGACCCGGAGCTCGAAGCCCAGTTCGAGTCCACCATCGAGCGACACGACCGGATCGAGCCGCGCGACTGGATGCCCGAGGCCTACCGCAAGACGGTGATCCGGCAGGTCGCCCAGCACGCCCACTCCGAGATCATCGGCATGCAGCCGGAGGGCAACTGGATCGCCCGTGCGCCCTCGCTGCGGCGCAAGGCCATCCTGCTGGCCAAGGTGCAGGACGAGGCCGGCCACGGCCTCTACCTCTACTCCGCCTGCGAGACGCTCGGCGCATCGCGTCGCGAGCTCTACGACAAGCTCATCAACGGCCAGCAGAAGTACTCCTCCATCTTCAACTACCCGACGCTGTCCTACGCCGACGTCGGGACCATCGGCTGGCTCGTCGACGGCGCCGCCATCTGCAACCAGGTCCCGCTCTGCCGCACGTCGTACGGGCCCTACGGCCGCGCGATGATCCGGATCTGCAAGGAGGAGTCGTTCCATCAGCGCCAGGGTTACGAGCTGCTGATGACGATGATGCGCGGCACGGATGAGCAGCGGGCGATGGTGCAGGAGTCGGTCGACCGTTTCTGGTGGCCGTCGCTGATGATGTTCGGGCCGCCGGACGACCAGTCGCCCAACACCGCCCAGTCGATGGCGTGGGGGATCAAGCGCGACACCAACGACGAGCTGCGCCAGAAGTTCGTCGACATGAGCGTGCCCCAGGCCGAGGCCCTCGGCGTCACCCTGCCCGACCCCGAGCTGCGGTGGAACTCCGACCGCGGTCACCACGACTTCGGCTCGCCCGACTGGGACGAGTTCATGCAGGTGGTCAAGGGCAACGGACCCTGCAACACCCAGCGCATCGCCCACCGCCGCAAGGCCGACGAGGACGGCGCGTGGGTGCGAGAGGCTGCTACTGCGTTCGCTGAGTCCGCTGGTCGAGGAGGTCGCGCAGCGACCGTCCCGAGGCCCGGTGAGATGACCGCGGACCTGTCACGGGGTTTCGAGACAGGCGCTAGCGCGCCTTCCTCAACCAGCGGAAGGGCTAGCGCGCCTTCCTCGACCAGCGAGGGGGAGCTCCGATGACCGAGGACCGCGAGTGGCCCCTCTACGAGGTCTTCGTCCGCGGCAAGCGGGGACTCAACCACGTCCATGTCGGCTCGTTGCACGCCGCCGACGACGAGATGGCCGTACGTCATGCCCGCGACGTCTACACCCGGCGCAACGAGGGCGTCAGCATCTGGGTGGTGCGCTCCGACGCGATCACCGCCTCGAGCCCCGACGAGAAGGACCCGCTGTTCGCGCCGAGCGGCGACAAGGTCTACCGGCACCCGACGTTCTACTCCATCCCCGACGACGTCCCCCACATGTGAGGCAGCTGATGTCACACGTCAACGACCACGACGCCGACCACTCGTCGGTGTACGACGGCCTGGTAGGGAGCGACCCCAGTCACTGGGCGTTCGGCACCGACTTCGAGGACCCGCTCGCCGGCGTCGACACGAGCCTCTCCGAGGGAGTCGACGGACCGACGCTGGCGGCGTACTGCCTGATGCTCGGCGACGACGCCCTGGTCTACTCCCACCGGCTCTCGGAGTGGTGCAGCCGCGCGCCCGACCTCGAGGAGGACATCGCGCTGGCCAACACCGCGCTCGACCTGCTCGGGCAGGCGCGGTTGCTGTTGGCCCGCGCCGCGGCCGCCGACCCCGCTGTGGTGCCGACGCTGCCCGAGGGCTCGCCCGTACCTCCCGAGGACGCGCTGGCGTTCTTCCGAGAGGCCGGCGAGTTCCGCAACGTCCGCCTCGTCGAGCCCGACAACGGCGACTTCGCGATGACCATCGTGCGGCTGTTGGTGTTCTCGACCTGGCGGCTGGCGATCATGCAGCGTCTCGTGGCCAGCGTCGACACCGTGCTGTCGGCCATCGCTGCCAAGGCCGTCAAGGAGATCACCTACCACCGCGACTACGCGGGCCGCTGGTTCCTCACCCTCGCGCAGGGGACGGAGGAGTCCCGGCGGCGCCTGCTCGCCGCGCTCGACGCCGTGTGGCCGTTCCGTGGCGAGCTCGACCTCGTCCACGACGTCGAACGCACGGCCGTCGAGCAGGGGTTCGGTGTCGACCCACGGGCCGTCGCCGACGAGGTCGACGTCGTCCTCGAGCAGGTCCTTTCGGTCAGCGGCGTCGAGCGTCCCGACAAGCCCGCGCTCGCCGCCGTCCGCGGTCGCACGGGTCGCGACGGGGTGCACACCGAGGAGCTGAGCCGGATGCTCGCCGAGATGCAGGTGGTCGCCCGCGCCCACCCGATGGGCCAGTGGTGAACGCAGTGGTGATGACCGCGACCCTCACGACGGCCGGGCGGGCGTACGACGTCGCGGCGACGGTCACCGACCCCGAGATGCCGATGCTGACCCTTGCCGACCTCGGGGTGCTGCGCGGCGTCGATGACGACGGCGACACGGTCGTCGTCGCCATCACCCCGACGTACTCAGGGTGTCCGGCGATGGCAACGATGCGCGACGACCTCGTCCACCGGTTGCAGGATGCCGGCTACCGACAGGTGGAGGTCCGCGTGGAGCTCAGCCCACCCTGGTCGAGCGACTGGATCACCGAACGCGGGCGCCAAGCCCTGGCGGAGCACGGCATCTCGCCCCCTGGCCCCGCCCCCCGGACCTCGGGGCCGGTCGTGCTGAACCTGCTGCCGACGCGGCGGGCGATCGCCTGCCCGCGCTGCGGCTCGGACGACGTACGCCTCACCTCCGAGTTCGGCGCCACCGCCTGCAAGGCCCTCTACCGCTGTACCGACTGCCTCGAGCCCTTCGAGCACGTCAAGGAGATCTGATGGCGCTCGCCACCTTCCACCCGCTGCGCGTCGCTGAGGTCGAGGAGCTCACCGACGACGCAGTGGCGGTCACCTTCGAGGTGCCCGACTCCTTGGCCGAGGAGTTCCTGTTCGTCCCCGGCCAGAACCTGACCTTGCGCCGGGTCGTGGACGGGGTCGAGGAGCGGCGCCAGTACTCGATCAGCTCTCCCGCCGGCGCGCGGCCCCGGGTCGGCGTGCGGGAGATCCCGGAGGGCGAGTTCTCGCGGTGGCTGGTGCGCGACGTACGCGCCGGCGACGAGATCGAGGTGCTGCCGCCGTCCGGGCGGTTCTGCCCCGACCCGTCGTACCTCGACAGCGGTCACCACCTCTGCATCGCCGCCGGTTCAGGGATCACGCCGATGCTCTCGGTGGCCGCCAGCGTGCTGGGCAACGGCGGCGACGTCACGCTCCTCTACGGCAACCGCAGCACGGCCTCGGTGATGTTCGCCGAGGAGCTGGCCGACCTCAAGAACCGTTACGGCCCGCATCTGCAGCTGGTGCACGTGCTCTCGCGCGAGCCCCAGGACGTCGACCTGTTCTCCGGGCGGCTCGACGCCGACCGCCTGCGCCGTCTGCTCACCACGCTGGTGCCAGTCGATCGGTTCGATCACGTGTGGCTCTGCGGCCCCCACGCGATGCTCCTCGACGCGCAGGACGTGCTTGCCGAGCTCGGCGTGCCGAAGGAGCGCGTGCACTTCGAGCTGTTCTACGTCGACGCCCCGCCGCCCGAGCTGCACCGCGCGGATGCCGTGGTCGAGGGTGAGACCAGCGAGGTCACCATCTCTCTCGACGGCCGCACCACGACCTCGCCGATGCCCAAGGCGCAGACGATCCTCGACGGGGCGGCCAGGACCCGCAACGACCTGCCGTTCGCCTGCAAGGGCGGCGTGTGCGGTACCTGCCGGGCGCTGGTCCGCGACGGCGACGTCGACATGCGCCGCAACTACGCTCTCGACGAGGACGAGGTCGAGCGTGGCTTCGTGCTGACCTGCCAGACACATCCGGTGAGCGACGCGGTCACTGTCGACTACGACGCCTGACCGGCTGACGACCGCCAGACAACCAGGGAGAGACCATGCCCGAGGCCTTCGTGCTCGCCGGTGTCCGCACGGCCATCGGCCGCTACGGCGGGGCCCTCGCGCACACCCGGCCCGACGACCTTGCCGCACTCGTCGTGGGGGAGGCCGTACGCCGGGCCGGCGTCGAGCCGGCTCTCATCGACGAGGTGGTGCTGGGTGCGGCCAACCAGGCCGGCGAGGACAACCGCAACGTCGCCCGGATGGCGGTGCTGCTCGCCGGCTTCCCCGACTCGGTCCCGGGCTTCACGGTCAACCGGCTGTGTGCCTCGGGGCTGACCGCTGTCGCGACCGCACGGCAGATGATCGCCGCCGGTGACGCCGACCTGGTGGTGGCCGGCGGCGTCGAGTCGATGACCCGCGCTCCGTGGGTCACCGAGAAGCCGAGCCGCGCCTTCGCGAAGCCCGGCGCGTCGTACGACACCTCGATCGGCTGGCGCTTCCCCAACCCGCGCTTCGACGCCGACACCACGCTGTCCATGCCCCAGACGGCAGAGCGGGTCGCCGAGCAGTGGGGCCTCAGTCGCGAGGAGCTCGACGCCTTCGCGCTGCGTTCGCACGAGCGCGCGATCGACGCCATCGACAAGGGGCGCTTCGCTGACGAGATCGTGCCGGTGCCGCTCAAGGACCGGGAGTTCGCCGTCGACGAAGGACCGCGTGCCGACACCAGCCTCGAGGTGCTGGCCCGACTGAAGCCGGTCAACCACACCGAGGGCCTGGTCACCGCCGGCAACTCGTCGTCCCTCAACGATGGAGCGGCGGCGGTTGTGGTGGCGAGCGAGCGGTTCGTGGCCGAGCACGGCCTCGACCCCCGCGCGCGCATCGTCGCGGCCGCCAACGCCGGCGTGGACCCCTCGATCATGGGGATCGGGCCGGTGCCGGCCACCCGCAAGGTGCTCGAGCGGAGCGGCTGGTCGGCCGACGACCTCGACGCCGTCGAGCTCAACGAGGCGTTCGCCTCGCAGTCGATCGCGTGCATCCGCGACCTCGGTCTCGACGACAGCACCGTCAACGCCGACGGTGGCGCCATCGCCCTCGGTCACCCGCTGGGCTGCTCCGGCACCCGCCTTCTGGTCACCTTGATGGGTCGGCTCGAACGCACCGGCGGTCGCCGTGGTCTGGCCACCATGTGCGTCGGGGTGGGTCAGGGCTCGGCCCTGCTCGTCGAACGGGTGTAGAGCGGCTGGCGCATCGCGCGAACCGGCCCGGCCCGCTCAGGCCAGCCCGCGTGGGGCCGCAAGAGCCTGACTACAAGCGGCGTATGACGCAGGGACGCCGGTCAGTGGGAATGCGCACGCCAGCTCAGAGGTCGAGGGGAATGACAAGATGGCTGGGTGGCATCGGACAGCCGGATGGTGGCATTGGGCTTCGGCAAGTTCGCGCGCGCCGACCGCATCTTCGCCCTCGAGCGAATGACCGGGGAGGAACGCGGCGATGGCCGCCGCACTCGCGTCTGGATCGACGGGGTCGCCGAGCCCTTGATCGCCTCCAGAACAGAGATCACCATCCTTCGCGATATGGGCCAGGAATCCGCCGTTGCTGCACCAGTGCTCGACGAGGCAATCGACCTTGCCGCACGTCTGGCGGCCGCGGCCGAGGAGGGTCGGGTGGATCTGAGTGACCTGGGACGTCGAGCTCGACGCCTTCTCGCCACGACCACCTCATCGTCATAGGGAGTGAGTGGGGCCTCGACAGCCCGTTGAATCGTTGTACCTGCAGTCTCGCGGCGGTGTGTGACGCACCCGTGCGGGTAGGCCCGAAGCAACCGAGGTGGCCAAGACCCAGCTACGTCGACGCCTCACGCTGCTGACGACGCGGCTTTCCGACGCGTCGAACTGGGCCGAAGTGACCCACCCGGTCGGAGGTTGGGATCTTGGGTGAGTGGTTCAGGACGGCGCCTGTCACTGACGTCTGGTGAAGGTCGTCGATCCGTTGGGGTGGTGGTGAATGATCCAGCCGGGGTCGTGGGCGCGGTGGTGGTGGAAGGGGCAGAGGAGCTTGCCGTCCTCGAGGTCGGTGTTGCCGCCTCGGGACCAGGGAACCTTGTGGTGGGCTTCGCAGAACTCCGCGGGGACCGAGCAGCCCACCGTGGTGCATTCCTTGTCGCGCAGGTTCATCGCCTTGCGCTGCGGTGGCTTGAACAGCCGCGACTCGCGGCCCAGGTCGAGGACCTCGGACTCCGCGCCCATCACGGCGGGCAGGATCTGGGCCTGGCAGCCCAGTCGGCGGGCCTGGCCGGCGGTGACTCGTTCGCCGGTGGAGGTGGTGGCGATCCCGATCGCCTCCACGAGGTTGTCGTAGGGGATGGTGACGGTCAGGGTGGTGGCGACCCCGCCGTGGCGGGGCAGGTCGCTGGACAGGGTGTTCTCCAAGAAGGCCACGAACGCGATGCCGCGCTGTCGCTCGATCGGCAGGTTGGCGAACTCGTCCTCCGCCGGTGGTGTCAGCGGTCCGAACGGCGTCTCGACGGCCTGCTGGTCGATGTCGGCAGCCCAGTGGTGTCGGCGGCGGGGGGCGGTGAAGGCGTTGAGGTAGGCGCGCAGCCGGCCTGCGGCGTGGTCGGGGATGCGGGCGTTGACGTCGGTGGATCCGTCGCCGCGGCTGCGCAGGTTCAGCTTGGTGGCTGCGTTCGCGCGGCGTTCGGCCGCGAGCAGCCGCTGGTACTCGGCTTCCTCGGCGATGTCCGGGGCCAGTCGCTCCAGCACCCGGCCGCCGAGCACGGCCAGCTCCTGGGACCGAGCTTCGCTGCTTCCTCGACCAGCAGCCCCTCGGCCTTGAGCAGCAGGTCACCGCCCAGGTGCTGGGGGAGGGCTTGGAGGGCCTCGGCGATGACCCGGGCCTGGGCGAGGTTGACCTGGCCGGCCTCGAGGGCGTCGGCGGTCTGCGCCCATCGAGACGCCAGGGCGCGCGCCAGCACAGCCTTGCGGCGGACGGTGCCGTGGGCCTCACGTGTCTGGTTCGCAAGCCAGCTTGCTGTGGACCTGTCGCCGGTCGCCTCGGCGATGTCGTCGGAGGCAGCCAGCACCTTCAGCTCGACGGCTTCGAGGCGGGCTCGGGCCCGGGCGACCCCGGTCAAGGTGGCCTTCTTGTCAGGCACCGTCATGTAGATCGGATCCACCCCGGCGACCTCGTCGACCGCGGCGTCCAGGGCCGCGACCAGGGTCAGCATCGGGTGGGTCATGAGTACTAGCCAAGCAGTGACCACCGACAGTCCGGGCTCAGAATCCCCTATTTCACAGGGGTTTCGGAACAATTCGGCAACAGATTCTCGTTGCCCACCTCAACTTAGGCCAGATGGGTATGTCCCCGCAGGCGGCGGCGTGACGCCAGTCCCTGCGACCGGATCGCGGCGCGCCTGTTTCGTCAATATCGGGACTCGATCCGATGGGCGGGCTCGATCAGCAATTGGCGGTGACCTCACATATCGGCGATGTTGTTGGTCGCCATCCAGTCGAGCAGGTAGATCACCACGTAGCCGATCAGCGCCAGCGCGCCGATCGCCACGGCGGCGGTCGCGACCCCGCTTCGACGAGTACGCCGGGCCGCGACGCCGAGCACGACGCCGCCGGACCCGAGCACGGCGTCACGGTCCCCAGACGACCGTCGACCTCGTCGGTCTGACCGACCGCGAGACCGAGGTGCTCCGGCTTGTCGCCCGGGGGATGAGCAACCAGGAGATCGCCGCGCAACTGTTCGTCACCGAGAACACCGTGAAGACCCATGTCGCCCGCCTGCTGACGAAGCTCGGAGTCCGGGACCGGGTGCAGGCAGTCGCGGCAGCGTACGAGTCCGGCCTGGTGCGGCCTGCCGCCGGCGCCTGAGGCGCAGGTCTATCGGCCGGCGAACAACGGCAGAGGATCGAGTCTCGAGCCATCGGACGGAGGAAGGACTGCGCATTGCGGGCGTGTCGCCATTGGCGATGATGGGCCGTGTGCAGACCGATGTGGTCACCTGGGCGCGGGAGGCGTTCGACCTCGGGGACGGGGACGTCTCGATCACGCCCGGCGCCCGGGGGGCGCAGGGCCAGGTGTGGCGGTTGGCGGCCGGGCATCGGGTCTTCGCCCTCAAGCAGGTGTTCGCAGGGACACCTCCCGCGCGGGCAGAGGTCGAGGCCGAGGTCGCCTTCGGGAAGCGGGCCGCCGCGGCGGGAGCCCGGCTGCCGGCGAGTCATCCCGATCGGAACGGGCGATTCCTCGTGCCGCTCCCGGACGGCGGGTGGCTGCGGCTCTACGACTGGGTCGACCTGCGGGCTGCCGACCTGGCCGCGGCCGCGGAGGCGCTCGGCGTTCTCCTCGCCCGTCTGCACAGGTGTGCTCCAGAGGCGGACCGGGAGCCGGACGGTGCACCACCCGACCGGTGGTATGACGTGCCACCGGATGGGGACGGCTGGGGGCCGCTGGTGGCCGCAGCCACTGAGGCCGGCAAGTCCTGGGCCTCGCGGCTGGCCGCCGCGGTGGACGGCCTGCCTGCCCTGTACGCCCTACTCTCGTCGGCCGACCCGGCCGGGATGCGGCTGTGTCACCGCGACCTGCATCCCGACAACGTGCTCGCCGACGAAGCCGGTGAGCTCGTGGTCGTCGACTGGGACGACCTCGGGCCCGCGGAACCGGCGCGGGAGCTGGCGTGCACCCTGATGGCCTGCTTCCACGACGGCGATCCCGACCTCGCCTCCATGCGGCGGGCGTACCGGGCCTACACAGCTGCAGACGGACCGGCACGACTGCGTTCGACGGCCGACTTCACGATGCTGATCGCTACCCAGCTGAACTTCCTCGATCTCCAGGTGCGGGTCTCTCTCGACCCGACGACTCTTCCACGCGACCGCGAGTGGGCCGAGTTCGAGATCGACCAGGGGTTGCGCATCCTGCCGACACCGGATCTGACAGCCGCCGTGCTCGATGCCCTCGAGGCACGCCTGCGGACAGACGAACAACCGCCTCCGCCTCGATGAGCCTTCGGCCAGCGTGTCCGACCAGCCGAGTTCCGTGCTCGCCGATCTGTGCGCTGGAGACGCGGATAGGACGCATCCGAGTGACAGGCCCTCTGGACCTCGTCATGGCGCGGGGCGAGGCTTAGGTTCTCCTGACCCGTCCTCATTCCGGAAGGGGTCATGACGACGAGGAGCACGGGCGGCGATGATCGAGCTAGGACGTTTCGGCGGTGTGACTGCTCTGGTCACCGGGGCGGGGCAGGGAATCGGTCGGGCATGTGCCGTCCGGCTCGCGGCCGAGGGCGCGCGAGTGGTCGTCAGCGACCTCGACCCGGACCTGGCTCGATCAGTTGCTGAAGACCTGCCGGAGTCGACTGGGTCCGTAGAGCTCGCGATGGACGTGACGGACCGGGTCTCCGTCGATGATGCGGTCTCCCGGGTGGCGGATGAGCACGGTGGGTTGGACATCGTCGTCAACGTGGCTGGAGGGGACCTTCCACATGGCGTCTTCGAGGAGACTGGCGACGAGGTCTGGTCGGCCGTGCTGGAGCTCAACCTGATCGGGGTAGCGCGGGTATGTCGTGCCGCCATCCCGTTCCTGCGTGACAGCTCACGCGGTCCGTCGATCGTCACCGTCAGCTCGATCAACGGTCAGACGGCCCTGGGCAGCGAGCCGTACTCGTCAGCGAAGGCCGGCCTGACGGCGCTGACCGCCAACCTCGCCCGGTATCTGGCGTCGGATGGGGTGCGGGTGAACGCGGTCGCGCCCGGCACCATCCGGACCCGCGTCTGGGATGCCCAGGACGGTGGCGCCGAACGGATGTTGCCGCTGTACCCGCTCGGCCGGGTGGGTGAGCCCGAAGATGTCGCCGCCGCCGTTGCGTTCCTCGCTTCGGCCGACGCTGACTGGATCACCGGTCATGTCCTGCCCGTCGACGGCGGGCTGCTACTGGCCCGCCCGATCGTGTAGGTATGACGTAGCCCGCGACGTCGACGGAGGGTTACGTCGACCACCGTCTTCTACAAGCAGTCTGCGGACTCAAGCCTCATCGGTCCTTACGATTTGTCTTGAGTGTCACCGTCACTGGTTGGCAACGGCAGGAACCAGGCGACCAACGCCTCCTTCAGCGGCATGCAGGCAGCCTGCAACCTGTCACCGGCGGCGGGGTGGCATGAAGTCCTCTCGGACGCTGCGCGAGCTCGGGCTGGAGGCTCCGCTGACCGATCTCAATCTGAGGATCCGCACAATGCCGTGACGCGGCGGTACGTGTCCGGCGCCCGGAGCTCGATGAAGTTGCACCCCAGGATCGCGGCCCGCTTCGTGTTGGACACCACCTCGGCCGAGAACGGCCAGTCGCGGTAGGCCACGGCCGACGAGAACCACCCCTGTTCGTCACGGTCCTCCCGGATCCAGACCGACCAGGGGGAGCCCTCCGGCTCGGCGTCCTCGGTCCAGGGGTAGAAGTCACCAGCGATGATCTCGCGGGCTGCTGGGGCCGACACCCACTCGCTGTATCGGATGCCCCCGTTCGGGTTTTCGGCGTTGAAAGGACAGAAGTAGGCGAGCTCCTTGCGCGGCGACAACGGCCGCGGGACCCGTCGGCAGTCGGCACGGTTGTGCTTGAAGCTGGGATACACCCACTGCAGTCCCTGCAGCCCCGACGGCGCGGGGCAGTCCACGCCCTGCTTCGCGGCTCGGCCGTCCCAACATCGCTGGCTCGCAGCGGTCGTGGAGGGAGTCGCGTGGGAGCTGTCGGCGTCCGGCTGCGAGGAAGGCGCGCCGCTCGGGTCGGCGTCGCTCGGTCCTCGGACCAGCCACACCGTCGCGGCCAGCACGATCACCGCCACGGCCACGCCCGCGATGGCGATGAGCGCGGAACGGCGCCGCCGCCGATCCGGCGCGGAGGGCGGGGCCGACTGCTCCTCCTGCTCGGCCGCCAGGGCCGCCAGCGACACGAGCTCCTGTCGCATCTCATGGGCGGACGCATAGCGGTCGCTGGGTTTCTTGGCCATCGCCCGGGCCATGATCGCGTTGGTGCTGCGGCTCACCGGGTCGTCACCCGGGAGGCGGGGGACCGGCGCACGCAAGTGCGCCACGGCAACGTCGACCTCGCTGCCTCGGTACGGCGGCGCACCGGTGACAGCGGCCCAGAGCAGGCAACCGAGGGAGTAGATGTCCGTGGCGAAGCTGGCCGGTGCACCGGACTGCCGCTCCGGGGCGAGGTACTCCAGAGTGCCGACCACTCCGCTCGCGGACGTCGTCTCGTAGCTGTCGGCGCGCGCGATGCCGAAGTCGCAGAGATAGGCGTGAAGCTGGCCGCCGGGCAGCACGCGCAGCAAGACGTTGGCCGACTTGAGATCGCGATGCACGACCCCCTGGGCGTGCGCTTCCTCCAAGCCCGCGGCCACCTGCTCCATGACGTCCGCGGCCTGGCGGGGCGGAAGCGGTCCGTGCTCCTCGAGGTACTGACGGAGATCGCCGCCGGGGACGAGCTGGGTGACGAGGTACGGGCAGCCGTCGTGCTCGCCGTACTCGAGGATGTAGACGATGTGCGGCGAGTCCAGACTCGCAAGCGTCGCTGCCTCCCGGGCGAAACGCTCCCGCAACGCGGGATCGACGGCGGCCTGCGGGGCGAGCACCTTCAGGGCCACGGGCCGCTCCAGATCGGGTGCGACGGCGACGAACACCACACCCATCCCGCCCTGACCGAGCACGTCGGTGATCCGGTAGCGCCCGACGGTGTCTCCGACCTGCGGGAACCAGCTCACTGCACGATCCCTTGGCGTTGGAGGATCGCGTCGCGCAGCCGGCGGATGGTCGCGCGGGGGAACAGCTGGCCATAGTGGGCGGTGGCCAGCACCAAGCGCTCGCCGCCGTCCGGCACGACCAGGTCGGCTGCCTCGACCGCCTCCTTCAGTCGCTCGTTCACCCAGTAGAGGCTGGTGTGGCCGCACCACACGCCGCACAGCCGCCGCAGCGCCTCGCTGGTGCGCGCCTCCCCCGCAAGTTCCGGGTACCGGTGGACAGCGACCGCCAACGCAGCCACGGTGATCCAGGGAGGGGCGTCAGACCCCGGTGCCTCGGGACTCCAGGTGACGGCCGTGCGCTCTGCTGCGGCGAGGGGGGACACCACCCGTACCGGCGCGGCGGCGTCCCGACGCCCGCCAGCTGCGATCGCAACGGTCATCCGGAGCACGATCGGCGGGAGCTCGACCTTGACGGAGTAGTTGCCCTCGAACAGGTGCACCGGCCCAGACCCCAGGGCCACGATGTGGCGTTCCCGGCTGAAGTCGGAGTCGATGAAGACCCGACCAAGCCCGCTCTGCCGGGAGCTGACCCGGCAGACGCCAGGCTCGACGCAGCGGACGATCAGCGCCACGCGGCTGAGCGTCGGGAGGACCAAGGTCTCGGTACAACGCTCGTCACGGCCGAACGACCAGGCCCCGCCGGGAGCCAGATCGACCGAGACGTCCGCCCCGTCGAGGACGGAGTACGTCAACGAGGCCGAGCTCTCGCACTCGCTGCCGGTCATGGTGACCAACCCCCGTCGCTCTCGGAGGGTGCTCCGAGACCGCGTCGTCCCGAACCAAGTCAGCACTCATGCTGTCGGTAGGGCCGGGGCGGGTCAAGGACATGGGAGTGCGCCTGGAGGTGCGGCGCTGCTACGGGGTCAGGTCACATAGGTCACCACCACGGAGGGACGAGGGAAGGGGTCGGTGTGCGGCCAGGTGCTGATCGGAGTCTCGAACGTGCCTCCGGCCCCGGGGTGCTGAACGGTCGTCCAGAGTGACCGCCCATCCCTGCTCAGCAGCGGTCCCGACGCCTCCGCGCCGATCGGGACGGTCAAGAACTGCTTGACGAAACCGCGCTCCGAACCGCTGACCGGGACGCGGAAGATCCCGTCGTTGGAGCCCAGCACGTTCCCGTCGGTGGACAACCACAGGTTGCCCTCGGGGTCGAACGCGATGTTGTCGGGGCAGCTGATGGAACTGACGTGCTCCTTGGGGAAGCCGGCGAAGTAGGTCTCGCACGCCTCGGGCAGGCCGCAGACCAGGAGCAGTCTCCACTCGAACGTCAACGCGGTTCCCGATCCGTCGGTCTCGGTCATCTCGAGCACGTAGCCGTTACGGTTTCCGGCGACTCGTCGCGGCGCGGCGTCCAGCGCATCCTTGACCAGGCTGCTGCCTACCGGGTTGGCCGCATCGACGGGGATGGAGACCCCCCGCACGGCACTCTTCGTCATCGCGGCGTAGATCCTGCCGTTCACCGGGCTCGGCTCGACGTCCTCCGGTCGGTCCATCTTGGTCGCTCCCGCCCGATCGCCGGCGATCCGGGTATCGATGAGCACGTCGGCGACCGACATGCCCGCGACGTACGACTGCTCGTCCGAGGCGAGCGGGATCCACCCTCCGATCCCGTCGTGCTCCTCTGGGACGGCGGCGTCGCACGCCGCGGGCTGCTCTCCGGAGAATCGCGCGACGTAGAGCGTCCCGGTCTCGAGCAGACGCATGTTGTGCTCTCGGGCCTCGGGCCCCCTGCCAGGCCGGATGGTGTCCCGGGAGACGAACTTGTAGACGTACTCGTTGACCTGGTCGTCGCCCATGTACGCCACGACATGCCCGTCGCGCGTGGTGGCGAGGTTCGCGCCTTCGTGCTTCATGCGACCGAGCATGGTGTGCTTGCGTGGCGTGGAGGCCGGGTCGTACGGATCGACCTCGATGATCCAACCGAACCGGAACGGCTCGTGCGGCTCCACCGACAGGTCGAAGCGAGGGTCGACCTCGCTCCAGCCCCGGCTGCCGGTGCCGTTGACGCCGTAGCGGGCGTACGACGCGGCGTACCGGCTGTCGAGCGTTCCCGACTTGTCGAAGTACTGGTTGAAGTTCTCTTCTCCGCTCAGCACCGTGCCCCAGGGAGTCGTCCCGCCGGCGCAGTTGTTGAGCGTCCCCAGGACCAGGGCGCCATCCGCGTCTGCGGCAGTGCGGAGGCGAGCGTCTCCAGCGGCCGGTCCCACCACCTGCATGGGCGTCGACCCGGTGATCCGGCGGTTGCGTGGCGCCTGTCGGGCGGGCACCGTGCTCCACCGACCTGTCGCTGCGTCGTGTCGCCGTACCTCGACGACCGACATCCCATGGCTCTCGATCTGGACGCGCTTCATCGTTGCCGGGTCGTGGGAGCCGATGGGGAACATCAGCTCGGGGCTGGTGAACTCGTGGTTGCAGACCAGCAGGCCCTTGACCGGCGACGTCTCCAGGACGCACAGGTAGTCGTTGTTGTAGCCCCATTGCTGCGCGGCGGACTCCGCGGTCTGGTGATGCACGTCGAACGCGGGAGCATGCGCCGTGACGGGGTCTCCCCACCGGATGACGAGGTTCTGCTTGAACCCGTCCGGGATGACTACGTCGTCGAGCCGGTTGGGGGCGACAGGTGTGAAGTCGCCGCTGATCAGCCCTGGTGTGTTGCGAGACAGAGCGGCCGCGGGGCGCGCGAGGGCGGAGCCGATGACAAGCGCCGTGCCCGTCGCGAGGGCTCCCGAGAGCACTGTTCTGCGGCTGAGCATCCGATCGACGACCTCCGCGAAGGTCTCGTTTCCGCTGGTGTTCGGAGCCGCGAGATCACACTCGTTGCCGCACTTCCAGTGGCAGACGGCGTAGCTGCGGTTGCCGTGCCGAAAGCCGCGTGACGGTGCCTGCGTGAGGGGCAGATGACGGGATTCAAAGGGCATGGGTGCCTCCCGGATGGACGACGTGAACGGGGTCCCCCCGTGGGGCCCCGAACGGACGACACCACGGTCAATGCGCCTGCGACCAGGTGGACCAGAACGCGTTCTGGTCCGCCTGGTTGGGGACCCCTCGACCGTGGTGTCGTCCGTTCGGGGCTCACGGGGGGCCCCAGTTCACGTCGGCCACGAGGGATCGGAGCTGTCACGACACAACGACGCCTGATCCTGCACGTGGGTCTGAGCAAGTCCGGTACGACAGCTCTCCAGGCCGTCGTGGCGAAGTCGCGCCCCGAACTCGTTGGTCATGGTGTAGCGGTGCCGCTGAGCACCCGCGCGGCCGTGGAGCGCGTCCTCCTGGGGCCACTCGGCTGGCGGCCGGGCAGCGGCTTCGTCGGACCCCGCGCACCAGACCCGCTGGCACGACTGGTCAGGTGTTTGCGCGCCGTGACGCAGAATGACGCGCTGATCAGCGGCGAGGACCTAGCGGAGCTCGACGGGCCTACGGCCCGCTCCATCGTGGCGCTCGCGCGATCAGAGGGTTTCGAGGTGCAGCTCATCGTGACCGCCAGGGCGTGGACGTCCCAGCTGCCGTCGGAGTACCAGCAGTTCCTGAAGCATCGCCTCACCGACACCTTCCCGGACTTCCTCGACTCCGTGCGCGCCGGCGAGGGCTTCTACGGACGGCACTACCGGTTGCGGCAGGACCTCGCCGACGTTTGCGCCCGCTGGGCCGCCGACGTACCACCCCAGAACGTGCACGTCGTGGTGCTCCCACGCCGCGGTGGGGACAGGGACTTCATCTTCGCCGAGGTGGCCGCCATCATGGGCGTCCCTGCCTCGGTACTGCCACCTCACCACAGGGACGTGAACCGCTCCTACGGCGTTGTCGAGGCGGAGGTCTACCGTCGCCTGAACGTCGAGTTGGCCCGCCTGGTCCCCGGCCGCACTGACCGCACCTACAGCCCTGTTCGGCGCGTGCTCAGCCAAGGTGCCCTGAAGCGAAGTGCGAGCCCGCGGATCGTCCTGCCCCGCGACCACCTCTCCTGGGTCAGCGATGAGTCGACGCGTCACGTCACCGCAATCGCGGAGAAGGGGTACTGCATCCACGGAGACCTGGAGTGGCTCCTGGCCGACGTGCGGGATACCGGATTTGCGCCGGTGATAAGGGAAGAAGACCTGTCTCACGCTGCCATCGAGACGCTGGCGCGCTTCGCGGCGCGTACCGTGCTGTCCGAGGCCGGAACAAAGACGCACGACCGAGACGGCGACCCCTCGTCCCGGCGGTGGTTCCTGTTCAATGGACGGATCGGCCGGCCACGGTTCCGACGAGTCGTCTTGAGACCGAGACCATCGCCTCGCAAGAGGCTGTGGGAACTGCCACGACGCGGACGTTGAACCGCGCTGGTAGAAGCGGAGCGCGTCCACATTGTCGTTCGTCGTGACCACCCACAACCAGGGCCGACACTCACGTGGCTCCGGTGGGCAGCTCACAGGACCGCGCCGCGGGGCGCGACTTCCATCGCGGCAACACCCCTTGCGTACAGCACCAGGAGCCGGCCGCCATGTTTGCACCGCAGCACCCCGGAGTCCTCAGCCAACGTGGAGATGACGTGGTCGATGACCTCGTCCTCACTGCCCGCGTCGCGCTCCTCGTACGTGACGTCCATGCTGTCACCGCTGATGAGCCGGACCCGCAGCACAATGCCTTCCATGGTTCCGCACACTAGACGCGCCCGGCCATCGTTGGGCGGGGGCGACTAGCCAGTACGGCGTCCGCTCGTCGGCATGAGCAGAGGACTCCGAGCGCAGCGCCGCGGAGCTCTGCCGCCAGTCGCTGATCCAGGGCCGGTCCCGCGGCTACGAAGGCTCGATCAGCGCGAGGATCCAGTGGTCTGGCTCGCAGGTGCGACCGTCCAAGGAATCGGGGCATGCTGAGGCATGACCGATCGAGATGAGTTCCGGGCGTGGGTCGAGAGCGACCTGTACGACGCGGAACTCGCACTGCACAACGGCGACTCCGCCCGGCGACGAGCGCTCTGGTCCCGCAACGAGCCCGTCAGCGTCCTGGGTGCATGGCGCAACGCCCACGGCCAACAGGAAATCGACGAGCTCTTCACTGTGCTCGGCAACAGCTTCTCCGACTGCACGTCCTTCGCCTTCGACCTGCAGGCCTACGACGTGGTGGGCGACATGGCCTACACGGCTGGCTTGGAGCACACCTCTGCCTCGGTGGACGGTCAACCGCGCACCTACACCCTTCGAGCCACCCAGGTGTACCGCCGCGAAGCCGGCGAGTGGAAGGTCGCCCACCGCCACGGTGACACGGTCACCGAGTGACCGACCCTCGGACGACTCACGCTCAGCCGCCGGTCTCCCAGACGCGTACCCAGTCGACGTACATGTGCTGGGGGAGCTGTCGGTCCTTGAGCTCGGCAAGCTCGTAGTCGGAGGACAACAGGCTCAAGATGAGGTACTGGGGAACCCGGGAGATGCGGCCGCCGATCCGCCAGGTCTCCTTGCCGTCGATACGGAAGGCCAGCCACCGCGGCGTCCACTGCACGGAGAAGACGTGGAAGTTCTTCCCCCAGCCGTCGCGCGGGCCGTGGAGGAAGGTGTCAGGGATGTTGGCGCCGGTCTTGACGATGCGGCCTCCCTCGTAGCGGTGGATGTAGCTGTAAAGACCACTGCGATGGCTGATTGCGCCGAAGAACTCGGTGACGTCGATCTCGTGGCCGGTGCCACCTGGGTACATCCCCCCGACCGGCTGCATCCAGAAGCTGCCGTGCTGGCCGCGCAGCCGTGGGAACTTGATGCGGGCGGCGGCGACGCCATACCTGAAGGAGAAGTCGTTGTCGGTGCCGATGTGGCCGTTGAGGCGGTAGGCGTACCTGCCGGCAATCTCCCCCCGCTTGAGCGCCGGGCACAAGGTGTGCCTGCTGCGATCCTCGAGGACACTGAGTCGCGCCGCGCCACCGACGACCCGGACCGCCTTGGCGCTCCCCCTGGAGCACCTGCGGAGGCTCTGCGGCTCGTAGGTCTGCCCACGATGGGTCCAGTCCTTGGAGAGCGAGTCGCCGGAGAACTCGTCGGTCCAGGTCGGGGTGAGCCAGCGCTCGGTGCTGACGGTGCGGCTCGTGATTGTCGGGAGGCCCCGGAACCTGACGACCCTGACCCGGTAGGTCAACGCCTGACCGTTCACGCTGGCGCGGGCGGCGAACTGGGCACGGCCCGTCCTGTCCTGGCTCACCGTGGCCACCGTCTGCCAGGAGGAGCCGCGCTTCACCTGGAGGCTCACCTTCCGGCCGACGGCGGTCGGCTCGATGGTGGCGGTGAAGGCCGCGTTCGCGTCGTCGGGGCTGGCCACCCGGCCACCGTGCTGGACGATCTGTGGCAACGCCACCAGGCGGACCCGCTGCTTGACGGACGTGCGGACCGACGTGTTGGCGGCGGGTTCGCCGGCGGTGTCGGTGGCCGAGCCGGACCCCGCTACGAGCAGGAGGGATGCGGGCATGAGCAGGGACAGGGTGCTTGCCCCGAGGGCGCGAAGTGCGGACATGGAGAGCTTCCTCGAGTGTCGTGCGATGTACGGGACCGACAGCCACCGACCCGGCGCGGCGCAGCAGGCGTGGTCGGCTGACGCCGTCACAGGGTACGACGCCACCACAGCCCACCGGGTTCGCCTGCGGGCCCATCGGCTCCGGGCCTCCGGTCTCAGGGAGGACAAACGACGTGACGGCCACTGGACTACGCGCGGCGAGGTGACGCGCCCTGGCGCTCCCCTTGTCACTGGTCGGTCATCGGCATGATCGGTCAGCGGCATAGAGTGCGCTTCCTAACCTCCGCCGCCCTCGTTGCCGATCAAGCGAGCCATGGGATCCACGGACGGAGGCGGCAGCCTCTGGTCTGGCGAAGGCGGTCCGGCAAGCAGCGTTGGCTGCCGACCCCGGCGCTTGCTCGCGCGCGAAGCAGGCTGCGTACTGCTGACCATGATCGGCTCAACATCCTCTGCTCCTCAGGTCCCGCATCGGTTCGCCTGTGCGGACGCCCGTGTCCCATCCTCCACCTGCGCACGCATGGCCGTCCTCCGAACGCGTCACCGGGGTGCGCGGGGCGTGCCGTCGTTGTGGCGGCGCACTGACATCGGCTGATGAGTCTGTCCCGCAGGCGGCGTTGTGACGCACGCCGACTGTGCGCGGACGCGGCACAAGAGCGGCGGGATGACGCTGTGACGAGGGCGTCACGGTCTGGGTCGCCGAGCCCAGGTGTGCTGCCCTTGCGTACCCTTGTTGTTACGTAACCCATAGGGTACATTCGAACCGATGGACACCGTGTTGCAAGCGCTGGCGGACCCGAGTCGACGCGCCCTGCTCGAGATCCTGCGCGACCATCCGGCCTCGGCCGGCGAGCTGGCCGAGGCGTTGCCGATCGCTCGTCCCGGCGTCTCCCGGCACCTGCGGGTGATGCGCGACGCGGGTCTGGTCGAGGTACGGCGAGACGCCCAACGGCGGATCTACAGCTTGCGACCGGAGGCGTTCGTGGAGGTCGATGAGTGGCTCGCCTCCTACCGGGCGCTGTGGAGTAACCGGCTTGATGCCCTGCACACCGAGATCGCACGAGGAAAGAGGACCAAGAGATGACCACGACCGAGACCATCGGGACGATGCGGGCACTAGACGCCGAGCGCGGTGCCATCCGGGTGGAAGAACTCTATGACACCCACATCGACGACCTCTGGGAGGCGTGCACGGATCCTGAACGGCTGGCCCGCTGGATCGCAGAGGTGGCTGGTGACCTCCGGGTCGGCGGCTTGATCCATGCCACCTTCACCAGCTCATGGACGGGGCCCGGGCGCATCGAGGTGTGCGAAGCTCCGCGACACCTGCTGCTCACCATGGAGCCCGGGACGCAGGACGAGGCGCAGATCGAGGCGTGGCTCAGTGATGCTGGCGCACGGACCCGCCTCGTGGTCGAGGAGCGCGGTCTGCCTCTGTTCCACCTTCCCTTTCACGCAGCCGGCTGGCAGGCCCACCTGGAGGACCTTGCCCGATCGATCAATGACGAGCCGTCGGCCTGGCGCGAGCGCTGGACCGAGCTCACACCGGTCTATCAGGCTCAGCAGGTCGGCTGATGTCGGACGAGATCAGCCTCGCTGCGACTACCGTGAACGCCCCCGACGCGCTGGAGTTGGCCACGTTCTACGCCGAGATCACCCGCGGAGTCGCGAAAGGCAGCGCTCACTGGGCGGTCGTCGACGGCCCGAACGGCTCACTGGGGTTTCAGCAGGTTGACGACTTCCGCCCCCCCGTGTGGCCCCACGGTGACCCACCCATGCAGATGCACCTCGAGTTCTTCGTCGACGATCTCGACGCCACGCAAGCACGGGTTCTCGCGGCTGGCGCCAGACCCTTCGACTTCCAACCGAACTCCGATCACTGCCTCGTCTACGCCGACCCGGTCGGACACCCCTTCTGCCTGTCCACCTGGAAAGCCCCAGTCCTGGCCGACGACGCCACCACGGCGGACGGCTGAGACGGCCACAGCCGACGCGCGGGGCACGCGGCCGCGTTCGTCGGGACGTCTTTCAGCGGCGCCGGAACGGTCGAGCGGCGAGGGGTCGACCTCTGGGTGCAGCCACTGCCCCTCCGCTACGGCGCTCACCCAGCCTTGCTTGCTGAAGTTGCGATCACCGGTAGCACGCTGAAGCCTGATGGCGTCATGCAGTTTGCTTTTGGGGGCAAGACGATCAATGCGAGCGTCGAAGCGGGCAAGGCCACAGCCACGATGCCACGGGCCTTGACACTAGGCCCCCAACTGCTGACTGCCGTTTTTCGCCCACGTATCCGTGGCTTCCGGCCAGCCAGGCGGCCTTGGGTCTAGACGTGGTCAAGGATGAGACGTCAACGAGCACTTCTGCCAAGTATCGCGCTGCGCGGGACCGCTTCGTCGCCAATGCAGCGGTGGTCGCCGACTACGCGAGGGTAAGGGGTGAGGTCAGGTTTGTGCTCAAGCGCAACGGTGTGGCGATCCGTGCCGCGACGGTTGAGCTGAACGAGCTCGGCAAGGCGAAGAAGGCCTTCGGCCATGTCAGCGAGGCCGGACGCTACCGGGTGGTCGCTCGGTACTTCGGCTCGACGACGCACCTGCGCTCACGGGATACGGCGAAAGTCGTCGTCTGAGCGATGTGGGCACACTGCACCGAGGCCTTCCTGCTCGATGCAGGTGCAGCACCTGCGAGGTCGGCGAGGGTCACGATCTGAGTGAGGAGCTCGCGCTTGTCGCTGCCCAGCGTGAACAGCCGCGATTCTGTAGTTCCGCTGGCTGGCTTCACCGATGCTGTTGATCTAGCGGCCGAGACCAGACTGGCGGTCGAGCACGCGGTGCACGGCCTTGAAGACCTCATAGAGGCTGGCAAGGAGCATCTATCAGTTTTGCGTCGATTGCGACGCGCGTTCTTCGATCGCAGTCCCTCGGGGACGCCCAGTGGCCGACGGGGGCAAGGCCCAGGCCGCCCCCGTTTCTTGGTGCGTTGCCGAGCCCAGAGCCAGCCGTCGGCGGTGGCGTCTTAGTGGGCCGAAGTGACGCACCCCGGTCGGAGGTTGGGATCTTGGGTGAGTGGTTCAGGACCGGTGCCTGTCACTGACGTCTGGTGAAGGTCGTCGATCCGTTGGGGTGGTGGTGGGTGATCCAGCCGGGGTCGTGGGCGCGGTGGTGGTGGAAGGGGCAGAGGAGCTTGCCGTCCTCGAGGTCGGTCTTGCCGCCTCGGGACCAGGGAACCTTGTGGTGGGCTTCGCAGAACTCCGCGGGGACCGAGCAGCCCGCCGTGGTGCATTCCTTGTCGCGCAGGTTCATCGCCTTGCGCTGCGGTGGCTTGAACAGCCGCGACTCGCGGCCCAGGTCGAGGACCTCGGACTCCGCGCCCATCACGGCGGGCAGGATCTGGGCCTGGCAGCCCAGTCGGCGGGCCTGGCCGGCGGTGATTCGTTCGCCGGTGGAGGTGGTGGCGATCCCGATCGCCTCCACGAGGTTGTCGTAGGGGATGGTGACGGTCAGGGTGGTGGCGACCCCGCCGTGGCGGGGCAGGTCGCTGGACAGGGTGTTCTCCAAGAAGGCCACGAACGCGATGCCGCGCTGTCGCTCGATCGGCAGGTTGGCGAACTCGTCCTCCGCCGGCGGTGTCAGCGGTCCGAACGGCGTCTCGACGGCCTGCTGGTCGATGTCGGCAGCCCAGTGGTGTCGGCGGCGGGGGGCGGTGAAGGCGTTGAGGTAGGCGCGCAGCCGGCCTGCGGCGTGGTCGGGGATGCGGGCGTGGAGGTCGGTGGATCCGTCGCCGCGGCTGCGCAGGTTGAGCTTGGTGGCTGCGTTCGCGCGGCGTTCGGCCGCGAGCAGCCGCTGGTACTCGGCTTCCTCGGCGATGTCCGGGGCCAGTCGCTCCAGCACTCGGCCGCCGAGCACGGCCAGCTCCTGGGGTCCGAGCTTCGCTGCTTCCTCGACCAGCAGCCCCTCGGCCTTGAGCAGCAGGTCACCGCCCAGGTGCTGGGGGAGGGCTTGGAGGGCCTCGGCGATGACCCGGGCCTGGGCGAGGTTGACCTGGCCGGCCTCGAGGGCGTCGGCGGTCTGCGTCCATCGAGACGCCAGGGCGCGCGCCAGCACAGCCTTGCGGCGGACGGTGCCGTGGGCCTCACGTGTCTGGTTCGCAAGCCAGCTCGCTGTGGACCTGTCGCCGGTCGCCTCGGCGATGTCGTCGGAGGCAGCCAGCACCTTCAGCTCGACGGCTTCGAGGCGGGCTCGGGCCCGGGCGACCCCGGTCAAGGTGGCCTTCTTGTCAGGCACCGTCATGTAGATCGGATCCACCCCGGCGACCTCGTCGACCGCGGCGTCCAGGGCCGCGACCAGGGTCAGCATCGGGTGGGTCATGAGTACTAGCCAAGCAGTGACCACCGACACTGCCCTGCCCAGAACCCCTTATTTCACAGGGGTTTCGGAACAATTCGGCAACAGATTCTTGTTGCCCTCAGCGCTCGGCCCGAAGACCCTCGAAGGCCAGACTGGCCACGATCCGCGCCAGTGAGTCGGGGTCGATCGAGCCGTCCGGCCGATACCACTCGACGAGCGAGTTGACCGTGCCGAACAGCAGCCGGCTGATCAGGTCTGGCGGGATGTCGTCGCGCAGCTCGCCCTCCGCGACCGCCTCCTGCACGAGGGCCGCCACCCGCTCGTCGATCGCACGCCGTCGCTTGAGGGCGGCCTGCTCGACCGGACTGTTGCCACGCACCCGCAGCAGCAGCGTCACGGCGGGCTGGTGCTCGACGAGGACCCGCACCGACTCCTCCACCGCGGTCCGCAGCCGTTCGGCGGCGCTGGTGCCAGCCGGCGCGTCGACCGCGACCTGGATGGCATCGTTGAGCTCGTCGAGCGCCTCGTCCAACGCTGCCGCGAGCAGGGCTTCCTTGCTGTCGACGTGGTGGTAGATCGCCGACTTCGTCAGCCCGAGGTCCTTGGCCAGGTCGCCGATGCTGGTGGCGTCGTACCCCTGCTGGTTGAACAGTGCGATCGCCCGGCGGAGCACCGTCGCCTGGTCGAATCCCGGTCGCCCACGGCGCGCTGCGCGCGGAGTGTCGCCGACGTCTGTCACCAGTCCACTGTCCCACGAGGCCGCCCCACGGGGCCGAGGGCGCGTCGCCTAGGAGACGAGCGGGAGGGTGGTCGCGGAGCCCGCTGGCAGCTCGACGACGGCTACGAACGGCGATGTCATCGCTCGCAGCAGGCCTCCGTAGCCGACCCCGAAGACGAGCTCGTCACCGACGACGGCGCCGTGGTCGCCGAGGTCGACGACCAGGTGGTCGCTGCTCGTGCCGAGTACGGCGACACCCGCCGGCGGCACCAGGCCGTCCGGGTCGAGGTCCTGGCGACCCACCGCCAGGACGCCTTGCCGGACCGTGCCGGTGCGCCGGTGGGACGACGGCACCCCGAAGGCGGCCTGGCCGAGGTCGCCCCACGGCTGCGCCGGCTTGTCCTGGACCTCGATGAGCTCGGCGACCAGGACGACGCCGTCGGTCCGCAGACCCGGGACCGCAAGGCGCGTCAGTGGGTCGAGGCCCAGGAGGATCGCCTCGCCGAGGCGGAGGTCGTCGATGCGGCCGGTGTCGTCAGTCCCGAGCGCCCAGCCCAGGTTGGCCGAGTTGCCACCCGAGACGACCGACAACGGTGCCTCCACCGCTGCCTCGACGTCGGCCGCGAGCAAGGACAGCTCGTGCATCTTGGCCTGGTCCGGGACGACGCCGCTCTGGCAGGCCAGGTTGCTCCCGATGCCGGCCAGGGTCAGGCCCGCCAGGCCGGAGACGGCTCGCGCGAGCGGCACCAAGTCGGCCGAAAGCACCCCCTCCCGGAGGTCGCCGAGCTCCACCATCAGCACGACAGCGTGTGTCGTACCGAGGCGGGAGGCGGCCCGGGAGAGGGCCTCGAGCACCGAGGTCTCGGTGTTCAAGCTGGTCGTCGCATGACGTACGACGGCGTCGACCTGGCTGATCATGGGGGAGCGGATCAAGGTGCGAGGTGCGTCCAGGCCGGCGTGGCCCAGACGTTCGAGGTTCTCGACCCTGGAGTCGCCCAGGCCGCTGGCACCGCCCGACACCATGGCCGCGCCCACGCCAGGTGAGCCGAGCGAGGCCTTGGTCACGCCGGTCACGCGGATGCCCCGCGGGGCGAGCCTGTCGACCAGGCTCCGGGTGTTGGCCTCGATCGCGCCGAGGTCGATCTCGAGGCGAGGTGCGCTCATCGAAGGCTGGTGACGCGATGTTCCCGGAGGGCTGGGAAGGCATCGAGGACCATCGCGGCCAGCTGGTCGAGCGGGCGGGTGAGCGGGTCCGTCGCAGGCAGCCCGAGGTCGAGCTCGATCTCGTCGATGGCCCTGCCGATCGCGGCGTCGTCGGCCATTCCCTCGTGGTTGACGGTGATGCCGATGACCCGGGTGTCGGCGAAGCTCTCGATCAGGGCGACCTCACGGGCGACGCTCGGCATCGCGATCATGGGGAAGTCGCCGAGCACGCGGCGTTCCGGGGCGTGCTGCACGATGACCCCGGCGGGGCGGCTGCCGCGCAGGATGTGGGCCGAGGTCAGGTACGCCGGGTGGCTGAGCGCACCCTGTCCCTCGACCACGATGACGTCGGGGTCCTCACCCTCGAAGGCCGCGACGACCTGGTCCTCGACCTCGCCGGAGCAGAACTGCGGGACGAGGGCGTCCAGGGCGACGCCGTACTTGCCACCCTGCATGATCGTGGTCTGCCCGGTGCCGACGAGGACGGCCTTGACGCCGCGTTCGTTCAGGGCCCGCACGAGCAGGGTCGCGGTGGTGCGTTTGCCGACCGCGCCGTCGGTGCCGAGCACGGCGATCCGCGGGCAGGTCACGTCGAAGATGCGTCCGGAGAAGAGCTTGAGGTCCTTCTTGTCCTTGGGGCGGCGCACGTCGGTGATGGTCACGTCGTGCAGCAGGGCGGCTGCCACGAACTCGGCGTCGTCGTTGAGGAAGTCGTGGAGACCGTTGATCACGTGCATGCCGTGCGCGATTCCGTCGAGGAGCACGACCCGCTGCGCGGGTGACAGCAGCCCGTCGGCCGGTGCGAGTCCCGCAGATCAGGTAGTCGGGGACCCGGCCGGCGTGGGCGAGGGCCTCCGCCAGGCTCGCCAGCACGGGGATCCCGTTGGGCGAGGCGTCGAGCACGGTGCCGGCATCCGCGCCCGCGTGCCGGCTGTCGACGACGCTGAGGACGTCGTACTTCTCCGAGTGCCGGACCAGGCCGTTGGCGGTCTTGCCGTCCTGCTCAGCGAACTGGCCCTCGCAGTAGACGACTGCCGTGCTTCCCTCGGGAAGTGACGGGGACAGGTCGGGGACACGGGACGACACAGACATTGCTGCTCCTCTGAAAGCTCAGAGGAGGCGACGAGACGTGTCCGGGATCCGGGGGCCCAACAGTGGACGAGGCGTCTGCTCTAAGGGGCGGGCAGAATTGCCAGCCGTCCTCGACAGTAGCAGCCGCAGACGCCTCGTCCACGATCCTGGAGACCTGCCTCGCCTATCGGGCAGCGGTCGCCTCCGGCACGCGCTCCTCGACGGGAGCCTCGCCGGTGACGAGGTCGTCTGCGTCCGCGGGACCGTCGACCTTGATGCGGGGAAGCAGCCGGTCGAGCCAGCCGGGCAGCCACCAGTTGCGGTCGCCCAGGAGCTCCATGGTGGCCGGGACGAGCACCATCCGGATGAGGGTGGCGTCGATGAGGACCGCGGCCGCCAGGCCGATACCGAACATCTTGGCCATCACGTCGTGGCCCAGGGCGAAGGAGACGAAGACCGTGACCATGATCGCGGCGCCGGCCGTGATGACGCGCGCCGACTTGGCGAGCCCGTCGGCGACGGCCAGCGCGTTGTCGCCGGTGCGGTCGTACTCCTCCTTGATCCGCGACAGGAGGAACACCTCGTAGTCCATCGAGAGCCCGAACAGGATCGCGAAGATCCCGATCGGCAGCTGGATGGGCACGGGCGTCGCCTCCGGGATGCCGACCAGGTCTCCGAGGCGTCCGCCGCTGACGGCGAGGGCCAGCACGCCGAAGGCTGCTGCGCTGGCCAGCAGGTTCATGACCACTGCCTTGACGGGCACCAGGACCGAGCGGAAGACCATCATCAGCAGCACGAACGACATCGAGCAGCACCCCGCCGAAGAAGAGCGGCAGCCTCGAGGCGACGCCCTGGGTGGTGTCGACGTTGGCCGGCACCACGCCGCCGACGTCGACGGTGAGACCGGTGCCGGCGGTGGCCGCCGGGACGGCCTCGTCGCGGAGCAGCTGCACGAGGTCCTCCGTCGCCGAGTCCTGCGGCGACGTCGTGGCGGTCAGCGTCAGCACGGCGGTGTCGCCGGCCGCGTTCAGGGTCGCCGGGCCGACGTAGGCCACCCCGTCCACCGAGGCCAGTGCGGTGCCGACCGCGTCGGCGGACCCGAGCAGCGCGCCGTCCGAAGCACCTTGGACGGTGAGCAGCATCGGTGCCGCGTACCCGGGGCCGAAGCCGTCGGCGAGCAGGTCGTAGGCCTGGCGGGTGGTCAGCGTGGGTGAGGCGTTGCCGGCGTCAGGGAAGCCGAAGCGGATGCCCAGGAAGGGCGCCGCCAGGGCCAGCAGCACGGCCAGCGAGCCGATGGCGGCCCACCACGGGCGGCGCTGGATGAACCGGCTCCAGCGGTACCAGCGCGACGCGTCGTACGAGCGGACGGTCCTTGCTCACGAACGGCACGTGCAGGCGCTCGATGTTGCGGCCGGCGAAGCCGAGGATGGCCGGGAGCAGCGTCACCGACGCCGCCATCACGACCAGCACGGCGAGCACCACCGTGAAGGCGAACCCGTTCATGGCCGGCTGTCCCATCAGCAGGATGCCGAGCATCGAGATGACCACGGTCATGCCGGCGAAGAGCACGGCGCGGCCGGCGGTGGCGATCGCGGTCTGCGTCGCTCCTCGGGGATCCTGGCCGTCGGCCAGGCTGCTGCGGAACCGCGTGACGATCAGCAGCGCGTAGTCGATGCCGACGCCGATGCCGACCATGGCCGCGGTGTACGGCGCCCACTCCGGTACGTCGACGAACCGGCGCAGCACCTCGCCGAGCGCCATCGCGATGCCGAGTCCGAACAGCGCCGTGATGCAGGGGCAGGCCCATCGCGACCACGGAGCCGAAGGTGATCAGCAGGATGATGGCCGCGGCGATCAGGCCGATGCCCTCGGAGCCGGCGGCAACCGTCTGGGACTTGGTCGCGACCGGGCCGCCGACCTCGACCTGCAGCGTCTCGTCACCGGCCGCGAGGATGGGTGCGACCAGCGCCGCGGCCTCGTCGGCCGTGAGCTGGTCGGCGGTCTTGTCGAGGGCGACGTCGGCGTACGCCGTCGTGGCGTCCGCGGAGATCTGGCGCGCGCCGTCAGGGGTGAAGGGGCTGGTGACGCTCACGACGTGCTGGGCGTCGGCGACATCGGCCAGGATCGTCTCGACCCGCTCGCCGCAGCTCCGGCGTGGTCACGCCGGTGTCGGAGTGGACGACGACCTGCATGGTGTCGCCCGCCTTCTGCGGGAAGCGGTCCTCGAGCGTGTTCGAGACGCGTTGCGACTCGGAGCCCGGTTGGAGGTAGTCCTGCTTGAACTCCCCTCCGAACGCGCCGGCCAGCGCGAAGGCGCCGACCAGCGCGGCGACCCAGGCCAGGACCACCAGTCGGCGGTGCCGGAAGCACCCATCAGCGAGACGTACCAACATCGTGACTCCTTCATAGGGTCGAGCGTCGTGTGCCTTCGACGCTAGGAAGTCGCGACCCTCGGCACGATGGGGCTGGCAGTACGGCAAGGGGGGCTAGCACCCCCGGTCGTGCGGGTCAGCACGACCTCGCCGCCGGGCGTGCACGGTTAGAGTCGTAGGAGTGGCGCTCCGCCTCGTCGTCGCCGATGACAACTTCCTGGTCCGTGAAGGACTCGCCGCGCTCCTGGCCGAGGTCGAGGAGATCGAGGTGGTGGCGATGGCGGCCGACACACCGTCTCTGCTCAAGGCGGTGGGGGAGACCTCGCCGGACGCGGTGCTGACGGACATCCGGATGCCCCCGACGTACAGCAACGAAGGCATCGAGGCGGCCAAGCGCATCCGCGCGGAGCATCCCCGACGTCGGTGTGGTGGTGCTGTCGCAGTACGTCGAGGAGGACTACGCCTTCGAGCTGCTGGTCGACGGCGTGACCGGCCTCGGCTACCTCCTCAAGGAGCGGGTCAGCGACGTCGACGAGCTGGTCCGGGCGCTGCACGAGGTGAGCAGGGGTGGCTCGGTGCTCGACCCGAAGGTCGTGGAGGCGCTGGTGGCACGCAAGGGCGCCGGCGACGGACCGCTTGCCGGCCTCACCGACCGGGAGCGCGAGGTCCTCGCAGGCGATGGCGACCGGTCGCAACAACGCCACCATCGCCACGACGTTGTTCATGAGCGAACGAGCCGTGGAGAAGCACATCGGCGCGGTGTTCCAGAAGCTGGGGCTGGTCGACGAGCAGGTCACGAACCGGCGCGTGATGGCGGTCCTCGCCTACCTGGAAGCCAGCGGCCCCAGCAGCTCGAACCCAGCACGATGAGACCGGCGGACCTGTACCGGCGTGGGACAGGTCGCGCGATCGTCATCCTGGGTCTGGTCGCCTTCGTTCTCGGCGTCTACGTGCTGGTCGTGCTGGGCGGTGGGGTGCTGATCGGCCGCACCGACTCGCCGAGTCCGGCTCTGTCGGTGCTCGCCACCACCGTCGGTCGCGCTCGCGTTCGCGCCCGGTGCAGGGCGCGCTCGAACGGGCCACCGCTGCCGGATGGCGACGCCGTACGACGTCCTGACCAGGTTCACCGAGAGCGTCGGCGAGCGACGGCACCGAGGATCTCCCGGCCCGCATGTCGCGACTGCTCGCCCAGGGCACGGGCGCTCAGTGGGCGCAGGTCTGGCTCCTGGTGTCCGGCAGCCTGACCATGGCCGGACGCTGGCCGCCCGGAGCCGATCGACTCGGCTGGACTCGGCATGGACGGGCTCACGGTCGGTCCTGAGGGCCTGCGCACGCTGCCGGTCCTGTACGGCGACCGGGTACTCGGTGAGCTGCGGCTCCAGGAGCGGCCGGGCCTGCCGCTCACGGCCGTGGAGGAACGGCTGTTCGCCGACCTCGCGTCCCAGGCCGGTCTCGTGCTGAGGCTGGTGGGGCTGCGGGCCGAGCTGGAGGACCGTCACCACGACCTCCAGGCACGCACCCACGAGCTCGAGACCTCGCGCGGCCGGCTGATCGAGGCGCAGGACGCGGAGCGAAGCCGCCTGGAGCGCGACATCCACGACGGGGCCCAACAGCATCTGGTGGCTCTGGCCGTGAACCTGCGGCTCGCCCAGGTCGTCGCGCGGCGGTCACCGGGCCGGGCGAACCAGGTGCTGGCCGAGCAGGCCGACGCGGCCCGGCTCGCCATCGACACCCTGTCGTCGCTGAGCCGCGGCATCTACCCGCAGATGCTCTCGGAGCAAGGGCTCGTCGCGGCCCTGCGGTCGGGGGTCGCCGCCAGCCCGGTCCCGGTCACCGTCGACGCCGAGGACGCCGGGCGGCCGCGCGCCCCTGCTGGAGGCCGCGTTCTACTTCTGCTGCATGGAGGCGATCCAGAACGCCGCCAAGCACTCCGGGGCGTCCCGGGTGACGGTGCTGCTGCGCCAGGACGGCGGGCGCTGGCGCCTCGACGTCACCGACGACGGCTCGGGCTTCGACCAGGCGGGCGCGCTCGCCGACGCTGCCGGCGCTGGGCTGATGAACATGCGGGACCGCCTCGACGCCGTCGGCGGGAGCGTGACGATCGCCTCGTCCGGCGGGGTCCGGTACGACGGTCAGCGCCGTCGGTCCCGCAGCGCGCCGGGACGCGCTGAGATGCGCTCGCGCCTCGCCTGGGCCGTCGTCGCGCTCACGACGGTCGCGTTCATCCTGGACACGGTCTTCACCGCGGCCCACCGCCCCCTCCTGAGCGAGGCGACGTGGGCGGACCACGGGTGGCCGCTCGCCCCCCTGGCGGGGACGGGGTACGCGGTGATGGGGGCCCTCATCATCTCGCGCTACCCGAGGCACCGGCTGGGCTGGCTGCTGTGCGCGGCGAGCCTGCTGTCGGTGACCCTGGCGACCGATGCCTACAGCACCTGGGTGCTCGACGGGGGCGGTCCCGGCTCTGCGTACTGGGCCCACGTCGCCGCCTGGGCGGGACCGTTGCTGGGCTGGCCGGCGTTCACGGCCCAGATCATCGTCTTCCTGACCGCACCGGACGGTCACCTGCTCTCGCCCCGGTGGCGCTGGGCGGCGTGGGTCGCGCTGGCGGGCCTGACCCTGCACACGCTCGGGACGCTGACGATCCGTCCCGGCGAGGTCGTGGTGGGCGAGGACTTCGGCAACCGGGCCGTGTCCTTGCCGCTCCTCACGGTCGGCTGGATGCTCGTCGCGGCCGCACTGATCGCCTCGGTCGTGTCCTTGGTGCTGCGGCTGCGGAGGGCCAAGGACGACGAGCGGCTGCAGCTGCTCTGGATCGCGTCGGCCGCCGCGATGCTGGCGCTCGGAGTGGTGTGCATCCTGGCCATCCCGCGCATCCAGGGGGAGGAGGGGACGTGGCTGGCGGCGCTGCCGCTGCGCCTGGCCCAGCTGGCCGTGCCCGTGTGCGTGGCGGTCGCGGTCCTGCGACACCGGCTGCTCGCGATCGACCTGATCCTCAACCGGGCCTTGGTGTTCGCACTCGCCACCGGCGTGGTGGCGGTGGGATACGTGGTGGTCGTGGTGCTGGCCGGCGCGGCCGTCGGCGGCAGCACCGAGGGCTTCTGGCCGTCGCTGCTGGCGACCGCCGTCGTGGCCCTCGCGTTCCAGCCAGTGCGCGGGCGGGTCGTGAGGATCGCCGACCGGCTGGCCTTCGGCGCCGCGGCCGCGCCGTACGAGGCGCTGGCCGAGTTCAGCCGCCGCCTGGGCGAGAGCCCCGACCCGGCGGCCCTGCTGCCGGCCGTGGCCGACGCTGCGGGCCGTGCCGTCAACGCCCATCGCGTGACGGTCAGGCTCCACGTCGAGGCGGAGCCGGACGAGACGGCGTGGCCACCTGGGGGCCGGCCGCCGCGGGCGGCGATCTGGTCGAGGTGCTGGTGGCCGACGGTGCCGGGCGCTCTCGGCTGCGTCGAGGTGACGATGCCGCCCGGGCACGCGCTGCGTCCTCATCAGATGCGGCTGCTGCGCGACCTCGCCGAGCAGACCGCGCTGGCCTTCCGCAACGCACGCCTGACGGCCGAGCTGTCCGGCGACGTCGATCGGCTCGCGCGGCGTACCGGAGACCTGGCCGAGTCGCGCCGGCGCCTGATCAGCGCGGGGGACGCCGAGCGGAGCCGGCTCGAGCGGGCCATCAGCCGTCAGGTGACGCCCCATCTGGCGCCACTCCCGGACCAGCTGCGCACGCTCACCGTGGACCGCGCACGACACGGCGACCGTCGGCGGCCCCGCCGCCCAGATCATCAGCTTGGCCGGACTCGTGGTCTCGCTGAACACGGCGCTGGAGGCGCTGCGGGAGATCACCCGCGGCGTGTACCCGGCCCAGCTCCAGCGGTCCGGCCTGCCGGTGGCTCTGGCCTCGCTCGTCGGACGGGCCGGAGGCGAGGGTCGTCTCGTGGTCGACGCGTCGGCGGCCGGGCGACGCTTCCACCCGCGCGTCGAGGCCGCGGCGTACTTCTGCGCCGCCGAGGCGACGCGCGACCTCGACGAGCCCGTCGTCCTGCGACTGTCCGTGCAGGGCGAGCAGCTGGAGCTGGTGGTGACCGGTCGTGACAGGGGCGGGATGTCCCGCGACGACATCCGCGACCGGGTGGAGTCGGCAGGCGGCTCGGTGGCGTTCACGGAGGACGGCGGGCTTGCCGTCGTGGAGGTTCAGCTGCCGGACCACACCGCCTCGAGCCGGTCCGGCCCGAACGCCGCCTTGGTGACGTAGCCCGCTGCTCCCGACTCGGCCACGAAGGACTCGCCGGCCTCGTCGTCGTACGTCGAGAGGAGCAGGACCACGATCGCCGGGTGGACGGCTGAGCAGCCGACGCGTCGCCTCGAGTCCGTCGATGCCGGGGAGGTTCACGTCCATCAGCACCAGGTGCGGGAACGTGACGGCCGCGACCTCGAGGGACTCCTCCCCGGAGACGGCCCGGCCGACGACCTCGAAGCCCGGGGTCTCCTCCACGACGGCGCTCATGGCGCGCAGGAACGGCTCTTGGTCGTCGACCAGCAGGACCCGTACCACCGCCACGTCGGCGTCACCTCCGCGGCCGAGTCTCGCCCGTCGGGGAGGCCGTGCGGCAGGGGGTCAGCCGCACCACCGCCGGTGCTAGCCCACCAAGAGACCTTCTCGGCGTCCCACGACGGCGGACAGCACGACGGTGGCGGCCGCCGCGAGCAGTGTGAGCGCGATGATCGCGCTGCTCTTGACCAGCACGAAGTCGACCGTCGACAGGGACAGCAGCAGCCACAGCGTGATGGTCCCCTTGATCGCGATGACCACGCCCCACAGCAGCGTGAGCTGTCGGAAGAGCCGCCGCATCCTCGGCCGCGCAGCGAGCGCGGAGTCGACCGGGTAGAAGTCCGGGGCGATCCGGGCCACGATCGGTCGAGCGGTCCACACCGAGGCGACGAAGACGGTCGCGACGACAGCGTCGACGACGACCGGTTGCACGAAGTAGACGAAGGTGTTCCCGGTGGCGAGCGTGAAGCCCGTCTTGACGGCCATGATCCCCAGTGCCAGGACGAGCAGCCCGGACACCGGCCGCCGGGTGAGCTCGTCGCCAGCACAGCGCGCCGATCATCCAGCCGAGCGCGACGATCAGCGCCGTGTCGACGTTGAAGACCAGCATCGCCGCGCAGAACAGCACGGCCGGCGCGACCACGGCGGTGGCCAAGCTCGCGCCCGTGCGGGCAACGATCGCCTTGAGCTGCGGGCGCGCTGGCGGCACGACCACGTCGGCGCAGGCCTGGTCAGGGGCGTGAACGATGGTCATCTGCTGCGGCCCGCCCCCGGCTCACAACAGCCGGATGTCTGGGTGTGCACCGAGGACGACGGAGCAAGAGCTCTTCGTGCTGGGAACCCTCGGCACCGCCAGCCTACGCGCTCGCCGCGTGGGGGCCCCGCTCTCCGTCGAGCACCCAGGGCTCCCCGTCGCCGTGGTGGTCGGAGACGACGCCGTGGACGTCGCGGTCCGCGGAGCTCCTCGGGCCGTCGAGGCGCTCGAGGTGGGCGGCCAGCGCGTCGGCCACGGCTGCCCTGACGTAGGCGTCGCCCACGGGAAGGCCGAACTGCGGCAGGACGAAGGCGGCCAGCGGCTGACCGCACAGGCATCGGTACTGCTCCATGACGTGCTCCCTGATCGGTCGGATGAGGCTCCGGAGACTGTGCGCGCGAGGTCGAGCCCGGGCATCGGGACGCCCCTCAGATCGCACCAGGGCGACTCAGATCCCGACGGAGACGCAGGTCGTCGCCGTCCCGCTCGGCCACGTCGGCCGGGTCCTGGTCGACTGGTGCGGCGTGCCGGAGGTGCCAGACCAGCATGAGCAGGGTGGCGACCACGTAGAAGGAGTGCAGGAACCAGATCGGCCCGAGCGGCAGGCTGAAGACGTAGACCGAGTAGACGGCGTTGCCGATGGTGGCGAGCACCAGGTTGCCGCGGCTGTAGGAGTCCAGGTCCTTGGTCCGGAACGCCTTGACCAGCATCGGCAGGTAGCTGCCGACGAAGAGCGCGGTCGACACCGAGCCGGCCAGCACGGCGACGTCCATCGGTCCCACCTCCTCCTCGGCTGCGTGGGCCGCGACGACGGCGAGGAGGAAGGTACGAAGCGGCGCCGGGCCCGGACATGAGGAAGGCACCTCAGATCTGCGGGCGACCCCCCTGACCGGGGCCGCGGTCAGGAGCCGACGCCCAGCCGGTGCGCGATCCGGGCGGCGTCCTGCCGGCCCTGGACGTCGAGCTTGCGCAGGATGTTGGAGACGTGGACCGAGGCCGTCTTCACGCTGATGAACAGCTCCTCGGCGATCTCCCGGTTGCTGTGCCCGGCGGCCAGCGCGAGCAGCACCTCGCGCTCCCGCTCGGTCAGGTGGTAGGCCGCCAGCGGGTCGCCCTCGGGCCGCTCGACGACGGCCGGCAGGAGGTCGGCGCGGTACCACGTCGCGAGCGACTCGACCTCCTCGACCAACCGCGCGGCGCCGAGGGCCAGCGCGGCGGCGTGCGCGCGCCCGCAGCGCCGCCGAGCGACTCGGCGTTGACCCCGCCGGCCAGGCGGGCCTCGGCCTCCCGCCAGCGCGCGTACGCCGCTCGGAACGGCCGGGCCAGGCCCGCCCAGGCGTCGGCCGAGCCGCCCACGCCTCGGCGGTCGGCGCCACGTCCCGAGGCGAGTCGAGCCGGGCCAGCTCGGCCCGCACCCACAGGTCGAGCGCCGCGTCGTCCGGCTGGCCGCCGGCGCCCGGGTGACGTCGTACCGACTCGAGCGCGGCCAGCAGGCGCCGTCGCTGGGACTCCCGGAGCGTGCGGGCGCGGTGGTCGCGGTGCACGGCGGCGGCGTCGGCCAGCGCGCGCAGCCCGAGGGCCACCAGCGCCATGGCGAACGCCTCGTCGTCGGTGCCCGCGACGAGCTCGAGACCGTCCAGCACGACGTCGTACGCCGCCTCCGGCCGGCCCGCCCAGAGCTCCACCTCCGCGGCGGTCTCCAGGACCTCGCGGAGCCAGGCGACGGGCGCGCTCTCCGACCTCGACCACCAGGCGCGCCTGCTCGCAGTGCTCCCACGCCGCGGTCAGGTCGCCGCTGGTCATCGCGATCCGGGCGGCCGTGCGGAGCACGGGGGCGGCCTGGATGCCCCGCGGGTGGCGGGCGAGAGCCTCGTCGACCAGCTCGCGCGCCTCGGCGTAGCGGCCCGCCTCCACCAGCTGCTCGCTCACGTTGTGCAGCAGCAGGCTGCCCTGCTGCCGCTCCTGCCCGACGCGGGTCAGCTCGACGATGCCGACCCTGGCCAGCTCCACCGCATCGCCGAGCAGCCCGGCCATGCCGAGGAGGTGGCTGAGGTTGACGTAGGCCGCTCCCAGGTCCTGCGGGTCCTGGCCCTCCCGGGCGATGGCGAGTGCCTCGCGGAGCAGGGGAACGCCCTGGTCGAGCCGCCCGCGCAGCGCGGCGACGCAGCCCTGGGCGTTGAGCGCCAGACCCTCCTCGCGGCGGGCCCCGATCGCGCGCGCGATCCGCAGCGCCGCGGCGGCCGCCTCCTCGGCCTCGTCGAGCCGGGACCAGCCGACGGCCAGCAGGGCCAGCCCCGCCTGGACGCGAGCGGCGAGCACGCTGGTCTCGTCCGGCGGAAGCAGGTCGAGCGCGTCCTGGAACGCCCGGTGGGCGGCGTCGCCGCCGCCCCGGCGGAACAGGATCCAGCCGGTGCGCGACGCGGCTGTGGCGCGCACGGGGTCCGACGGTCGCGGTCGCGCGGACGCGCTCGAGCAGAGGGAGGGCCGCGTCGGTCTCGCTGGCCAGGTCGGCGGCCTCGGCGGCGAGCAGGGTCAGCGCGACGACGTCGAGCTCGTGCGGCACCTGCTCGACCAGGTCGAGGACGTTCCGGTACGCCGCCCAGGCGTCGCTGAAGGCGTCCATCCGCGTGTAGGCCTCGCCCGCCCGCACCCAGGCGGCCAGCGCCCGGTCCAGGTCGCCGACCGCGTGCCAGTGCCGGGCCATCTCCCCGATGACCCCGGGGAAGCGGTCCAGGTCGGCGGCGAGGGCGTCGGCGGCGGCCAGGTGCAGCCGGGTCCGCTCGCCCGGCATCAGCCCGGCCTCCAGCACCTCGCGGAACGCCGGATGGTGGAAGCCGACCCGCGGTCGTCGCCGCACCTCCACGACGTGCGCGGCGACGGCCGGCCGCAGCGCCGCGTCGAGCTCCTCGGCGGACAGTCCCCGTCGTGCGGGTCAGCAGCGACACCGATGCGCGCCGGCCGATCACGGCGGCGGCGCCCGAGCGCCGCGCGGGTGTCGTCGGGCAGGCTCGCGAGCCGGCCGTGGAGCAGGTCGTGCAGGGTGGCCGGCAGCGGGCCGAGCCCTCCGAGGCGGTGAGCGCCAGCTGCTCGACGAACAGGGGGTTGCCCGCCGAGCGGGCCACCACGTCGGCCAGCAGGCCTGCCTCCGGCGGCTCGCCGCGCAGCTGCGTCACCAGGTCGGCGGTGTCCGCCTCGTCGAGCCGGTCCAGCGGGAGCCGTTCGACGTGCCACAGCCGGCCGAGCTCGGCCAGCCAGGGGACGAGCGCGGTCCTCGCTCACGGCATCCGTCCGGTGGGTCAGGACCACCAGCACCCGCTCGTCGACCAGGTTCGTGGCCAGGAACGCCAGCAGGTCCAGGGTCGACCGGTCGGCCCAGTGCACGTCCTCGACGACATGCACGACCGGCCGGTGCGACGAGAGACGTCCCAGCAGTCCCAGCACCGCCTGGAACAGCCGCAGCCGGGAGCCGACGGCCGGTGGCGCGGTCGGTGCCGCCCGGCGGCGCGTCCGGCGCGTCGGGCAGCAGCCGGGCCAGCTCGGGAGACCTGGCCAGCTCCTGGGTCACCACGCCGGAGCGGTTGCGCCGCAGCGCCTGGGTCAGGGCGGCGTACGGCAGCGGCTCGCCGGCGACCGGGACGCAGCCGCCGGCGAAGGCGACCGCGTCCGTCTGCGCCAGGAACTCGCGGACCAGCCGCGTCTTGCCGACGCCGAGCTCGCCCGACACCACCACCGCCGACGGATGACCGGCGGCGGCGCGGGTGAGGGCGGCGTTGAGGAGCGTCGAGCGCGGCCGCGCGTCCCACGAAGGGGCCGCCCGAGGGTTCGGCCATCCCCCATGATGCGCCCGCCCGCCGGCCCCCGTCACCCGGGAATGCCGCGTCTGGACGACCGGCTCGCTGGTGGGCCGCTGAGGCGGTCGACAGGCGATCTGAGGTGGGTTCCCGATGCCCGACGGCGCCCGCGCTGCCTAACGTCCGGAGAACTGGCTCGCCCGTCCGGTCGAGCCCGCCAAGCGAGAGGAACACAGCATGTCCAGCACCTACCTCGTCTCCCTGCGGCGCCGTCACGGCCGTCGCCGCCGCGGTCGTCACCGCCGGGCTCGTGGTCGTCGGCCTCGCCTCCGGCTCCTCGGCGGTGCTCGAGCCCGGTACGCCGGCGAAGGACGTCACCGTCGGCCTCGACAACGACAACGCCGCCAACCCGTTCATCCAGCCCCCGGGGTCACCGCCAAGCAGCACATGGACAACACCGACGTGCTGTTCGGCCGCGACAACGACGACCTGCTCATCGGCAAGCTCGGCGGCGACACGCTGCTCGCCGGCGCCGACGACGACATCCTGATCGGCGGGCCGGAGAAGGCACAGGCCCCGAACAGCGACGTCCTGGTCGGCGACACCGGCGACGACATCAACATCTGGGCGCCGGGCGACGGCAGCGACGCGTTCATCGGCAACGAGGACAAGGACACGATGATCTTCGCGCCGTTCGTCGAGAACCCCGACGGGTCGCTGCTGCTGACCCGGTCCTACGGACGCAAGATCCCGCACGTGAAGATCGACGCCCAGCCCGCGTTCACCTGCACGATCGTCCCGGTGCCGGCGTCCGAGCGGCTGGGTGCCAGTTCCTGGTGCGCTTCAACGTCAACGGCGAACCCGGTCGTGACGGTGCGCCAGAAGGACGTCGAGAAGGTCTTCTGCCCGAGCCCCGAGGCCGGCAAGGCGGTCGTCGCGCGCCTGACCGGCCCGACCCCCCGTGTTCCGCACGGTGTCGCTGGACCGGGTCGGCGGGACTGTCGGCGCGATCCTCGCGCCGGCCTCGTGAGACGGGTTCAGTCATGACCAGGGCCGAGAGGGCGGTCGTCATCGGGGGCAGCATCGCCGGGATCCTGGCCGCCCGAGCCCTCCGCGAGCACGTTCGACAGGTGGTCATCCTGGACCGGGACGACATGCCGAGCCGCCCGGACCAACGCGGCGGCGTACCCCAGGGACGGCACGCGCACGGGCTGCTGGCGCGCGGCCTCCAGCTGGTGGAGGAGATGTTCCCCGGGGTCACGGACACCTGGTGGAGAGCGGGGCGCGGGTGGCGGACGTCGGCCACGACGCCGTGTGGTGCTTCGGCGACCGCCCACTCGCGTCCTTCGACACCGACCTGCGGATGCTCATGGTGAGCCGGCCGCTGCTGGAGTGGACGCTCCGGCAGCGGCTGCTGGCCGACCCGGGCGTCGAGCTGCGCGAGGACGCCTCGGTCCTCGACCTGCGCGTTCTCCCGCGACGCCGACGCGCGTCGACGGCGTGGTGGTCCGGGGCCGCGACGGCGGCGACTCCGCTGTCCTCGACGCCGACCTGGTGGTGGACGCCACGGGCCGGGCCTCCCGCACGCCGGAGTGGCTGGCGAGCCGCGGCTACCCGGTGCCGGTCGAGGAGGTACGTCGCGTCGACAAGCGCTACGCCACCCGCAGGTTCGTCTCCGGTCCCGACACCCCGGCACGCCGGTGGCGGTCGGAGCCCGGCCCGGCCTGCCCCGGAGCGGCATCATGCTGCAGGTCGAGGGCGGCCAGCACGTGGTCAGCCTGGTGGGCATGCTCGGGACCCGCCCCCCCGTCGAGGCCACCCAGTGGCCGGGCTACGCCCGCACGCTCGCCAACCCCGCGCTGGCCGATGCGCTCGACACCATGACCCCGCTCGACGAGGCGGTCACCTACCGGTTCCCGGCCAACCGCCGACGGCGCTACGAGCGCCTCGATCGCTTCCCCGAGGGGCTGTTCGTCACCGGGGACGCGCTGTGCGCGTTCGACCCGTCTACGGGCACGGCATGACGGTCGCCGCGCTGGAGGCGAAGGAGCTGTCCCGCGTGCTCGCCGACGGAGGAGCCTGACCTGTCCCGGCGCTTCCATCGCCGGGCCGCCCGCCACGTCGACACCCCGTGGACCATCGCCACCGGCTCACCTGCCGGACGAACGCGGCCGGGTGGGCACCGGCAGCCGGCTGTTCGGTGCCTACCTGCGGATGCTGCTGCGCGCGGCGCGCGAGCGACCCTGAGCTGGCCCACGCCTTCGCGCGGGTCAGCCACCTGGTCGACCCGCCGACGACGCTGACGACACTCGGCCGGGTCTCGCGGGTGCTCACCGACTCGGCGGTCCGAAGGACGGGCGCCGCGAGGGGTGCGCCCGTCGTCGTGAACGCCGGCTGACCGTCTCGACCCGGACCAGGGCCACGGTCCGGCGTACAGTTCCCCGCCATGGACCAGCGCCGGGGCCGGTCGGCGACGATGGCCGACGTGGCGGCGCTCGCCCGGGTCTCGCACCAGACGGTCTCGCGGGTGGTCAACGGTGACAGCGGGGTCCGGGCCGAGACGGCACAGCGGGTCAGCGAGGCGATCCGAGAGCTGGGCTACCGCCGCAACATCGCCGCCCGGCTCCTCGCGTCCAGCCGCTCGCGCACGGTCGGCGTGGTCACGTGGGGGAGCAGCCAGTTCGGGCCGTCCCAGGTCGTGCTGGGTCTGGAGAATGCCGCCCGCAACGCCGGCTATCGGCTGTTCGTCGTCTCGCTCGTGGAGACCACCGCAGAGGCCGTGCAGGCGGCGTTCGACCAGCTGATGGAGAACCGGCCCGAGGCACTGGTCGTGGTCGTCCCGCACGAGACCGTGAGCCGGATCGCCCAGGACCTCGCGTCCGACGTGCCGACGGTGGTGCTGGAGGGCGACCTCTCCCGTACGCCGCTCACGGCCGGCGTCGACAACGCGCAAGGTGCGCGCCTGGCCACCCGCCACCTCCTCGACCTCGGGCACACCTCGGTGGTGCACCTCGCGGGTCCGCCCGGGTGGACGGAGGCCGCGGCGCGCACCGAGGGGTGGCGATCGGAGCTCCAGGACGCCGGCCTCGACGTGCCGCCGCTGCGCTGGGGTGGCGACTGGTCGGCGCGCAGCGGCTACCGCGCCGGCCTGGCACTGGCCCGCGAGAAGGACCTGACCGCGGTGTTCGCCGCCAACGACCAGATGGCGCTTGGGCTGATGGCCGCGCTGCGCGAGCATGGACGCCGGGTGCCCGACGACGTGAGCATCGTCGGCTTCGACGACCTGCCCGAGGCGGAGTTCTTCGCCCCGCCGCTGACGACCGTGCGTCAGGACTTCGCGGAGCTGGGCCGGCGGGCGATGGCGCTCGTCGAGCGGGTGCTCGCCGGCGACGAACGGGCCACGGTCGACCTGGTGCCCACGACGCTCGTGGTCCGCGCCTCCACCGCCCCTCCCGCCCGCTGAAACACCGATTCGTCTGCGGTTTACCTGCGGTTTTCCCCGCTCAGCGACGCAGACGAATGTCTTGACTTGCGGTTTGTTAGCGCTCACACTCTCATGTGAGCGCTCACATTTCCGCCTCAGGAGGCACGGTGACTGACGAGCCGGTGACCATCGGCGTCGACTACGGCACCCTGTCGGGACGCGCGGTGGTGGTCCGCGTCAGCGACGGTGAGGAGCTCGGCTCCGCGGTGCTGGACTACCCCCACGCCGTGCTCGACCGCTCGCTGCCCGCCGACCTCGCCGGGGCCGACGTACGCCTCGGGCCGGACTGGGCCCTCCAGGTGCCGGCCGACTACGTGGCCGTGCTGCGCACCGCCGTCCCCGCCGCCCTGGCCGATGCGGGGGTCGACCCCGGCCGGGTCATCGGGATCGCTACCGACTTCACCGCCTGCACGATGGTGCCGACGACCGCCGACGGCACCCCGCTCTGCGAGCTGCCGGCCCACGTCGCCGACCCGCACGCCTACGTCAAGCTCTGGAAGCACCACGCCGCGCAGCCGCAGGCCGACCGGATCAACGAGCTGGCGCGCAAGCGCGGCGAGGCCTGGCTGCCCAGGTACGGCGGGCTGATCTCGTCGGAGTGGGAGTTCGCCAAGGGCCTCGAGCTGCTCGAGGAGGCGCCGGAGACCTACGCCGAGATGGCGTACTTCGTCGAGGCCGCCGACTGGATCGTCTGGCAGCTGTGCGGCACCTACGTCCGCAACGCCTGCACCGCCGGCTACAAGGGCATCTACCAGGACGGCACCTACCCGACCCGCGCCTTCCTGGCCGAGCTCGACCCGAAGTTCGCGACCTTCGTCGAGGACAAGCTCGACGCCCCGATCGGCCAGCTGGGGGCAGTCGCCGGCACCCTCACCGCTGAGGCCGCAGCCTGGACCGGGCTTCCCGAGGGCATCGCCGTCGCGGTCGGCAACGTCGACGCACACGTCACCGCACCGGCCGCGGACGCGATCGGCGTCGGCCAGATGGTCGCGATCATGGGCACCTCGACCTGTCACGTGATGAACAGCGACACGCTGCGCGAGGTCCCCGGTATGTGCGGCGTCGTCGACGGCGGCATCACCGCGGGCCTGTGGGGCTACGAGGCCGGACAGTCCGGCGTCGGCGACATCTTCGGTTGGTTCGTCACCACGCAGGTCCCGCACGCGTACGCCGCCGAGTCGGCCGAGCGCGGCATCTCCGTCCACGAGCTGCTCACCGAGAAGGCCGCCACCCAGGCGATCGGCGAGCACGGCCTCGTCGCCCTCGACTGGCACCTCGGCAACCGTTCGGTCCTGGTCAACCACGAGCTGTCGGGCCTCGTCCTCGGCCAGACCCTGGCCACCCGCCCCGAAGACACCTACCGCGCGCTGCTCGAGTCGACGGCGTTCGGGACCCGGATGATCGTGGAGACCTTCCAGTCCTCCGGCATCCCGGTCACCGAGCTGGTCGTCGCCGGGGGGCTGCTGAAGAACGAGCTGCTGATGCAGATCTACGCCGACGTGCTCGACCTCCCGCTGTCGACCATCGACTCGGCCCAGGGTCCGGCGCTCGGCTCGGCGATCCATGCCGCCGTCGCCGCCGGCGCCTATCCCGACGTCGCCACGGCCGCCCACGCCATGGGCCGTGTCAACCGCGGCGTCTTCCAGCCCGTGCGAGCCAACGTCGCGGCGTACGACGAGCTGTACGCCGAGTACCGCGCGCTCCACGACCACTTCGGCCGGGGCGGGAGCGACGTGATGCTGCGCCTGAAGGCCATCCGCAGAAGGGCACTGCGACAAGAGGGGGCCCCATGACCCGCACCATGCACAACACCGTCGCCGACCTGCGTGCCCAGGTCGCCGCCCTGCACACCGAGCTGACCCGCAACAACCTCGTCGTCTGGACGGCGGGCAACGTCTCCGCCCGCGTCCCCGGCGAGGACCTGATGGTGATCAAGCCCAGTGGCGTCTCCTACGACGACCTCACGGCCGACGCGATGGTCGTGTGCGACCTCGACGGCAACCCCGTAGAAGAGTTTCGGGTGGACGGTGACCGCCAGCCGAGCAGCGACGCGGCGGCCCACGCCTACGTCTACCGGCACATGCCGGAGGTCGGCGGCGCCGTTCACACCCACTCGACGTACGCCACCGCGTGGGCCGCACGTGGCGAGGCGATCCCCTGCGTGCTGACGATGATCGCCGACGAGTTCGGCGGCGAGATCCCCGTCGGCCCCTTCGCGCTGATCGGCGACGACTCCATCGGCCGGGGCATCGTGGAGACGCTGCGGGGAAGCCGCAGCAAGGCGGTGCTGATGCGCAACCACGGTCCCTTCACCATCGGCAAGGACGCCCGCTCGGCCGTCAAGGCAGCCGTGATGGTCGAGGACGTCGCCCGCACGGTCCACATCGCCCGCCAGCTCGGGGAGCCGGTCGCCATGGACCAGGCCGACGTCGACTCCCTCTACGACCGTTACCAGAACGTCTACGGCCAGGAGAAGCCTCGATGACCGCGCCCCACCCCGCCCAGGAGGTCTGGTTCCTCACCGGCAGCCAGCACCTCTACGGCCCGGAGGTCATCGACCAGGTCGCCGCCAACGCCGCCGACATCGTGCGCGCACTGGACACCTCGGCCGAGGTGCCGGTCCGCGTCGTCGCCAAGCCCGTGCTCACCGAGACGGCCACGATCCGACGCGCCCTGATCGACGCCGAGTCGGACGACGCCTGCGTCGGGGTGATCGCGTGGATGCACACCTTCAGCCCGGCGAAGATGTGGATCACCGGCCTCGACCACCTGCGCAAGCCGCTGCTGCACCTGCACACGCAGGCCAACCAGGCGCTGCCCTGGGCCGAGATCGACATGGACTTCATGAACCTCAACCAGGCCGCTCACGGCGACCGGGAGTTCGCTGCGGTGCAGACCCGCCTCGGCATCGCCCGCAAGACCGTGGCCGGTCACGTCGACGACCCCGAGGTCGCCCGCCGGGTCGGCGTCTGGGCCCGCGCCGCCCTCGGGCGCGCGGAGATGGCCACGATGAGGCTGGCGCGCTTCGGCGACAACATGCGCAACGTCGCCGTCACCGAGGGCGACAAGGTCGAGGCCGAACGACGCTTCGGCGTCTCGGTCAACACGTGGGGAGTCAACGACCTGGTCGCGGTCGTCGACGAGGTCGCCGACGCCGACATCGACACGCTCGTCGCCGAGTACGCCGACACCTACGACGTGCAGGCCGACCTGCTGCCCGCAGGCGACCGGCACGAGTCGCTGCGCTACGGCGCCCGCATCGAGCTGGGGATGCGGGCCTTCCTCACCGACGGCGGCTTCACGGCGTTCACCACCAACTTCGAGGACCTCGGCGGCCTTCGGCAGCTGCCCGGCCTGGCGGTCCAGCGGCTGATGGCCGACGGCTACGGCTTCGGCGGCGAGGGCGACTGGAAGACCTCGGTCATGCTGCGCACGCTCAAGGTGGTCGCCGGCCACGGAGAGGTGGCCCTGTCCGGCGGCACGTCGTTCATGGAGGACTACACCTACCACCTGGTCCCCGGCGAGGAGAAGATCCTCGGCGCGCACATGCTCGAGGTCTGCCCGTCCATCGCGGAGGGACGGCCGAAGCTCGAGATCCACCCGCTCGGGATCGGCGGCCGGGACGACCCCGTCCGGCTGGTCTTCGACGCCGCGGCCGGCCCGGGCGTCGTCCTCGGCATCGCCGACCTGGGCGACCGGTTCCGCTTCGTCGCCAACGAGATCGACGTCGTACCTCCCGACGAGCCGCTTCCGCGGCTGCCGGTCGCGCGCGCGGTCTGGCGGCCGCAGCCCGATCTGAGGACCTCGACGGAGGCCTGGCTGACGGCCGGGGGACCGCACCACACCGTGTTGTCGACGGCCCTCACGGCCGAGCACCTCGACGACCTGGCCGAGATGACCGGGACCGAGCTGGTCCTCATCGACTCGGGCACCCAGATCCGCTCCCTGGTCCGCGAGCTGCGGTGGAACGCGGCGTACCACCGGCTCTCCGCGGGTCTCTGAGCCCGGCGGCACACGAGGAAGGCGCGAATTCCGACCAACCGCTAGGTCTTCGGCGTAGGGTGGCGCCATGTCGACGACAGTGCGCAGACCCCGAGGTGAGTACGCCAAGAGCCGCGGCCGCCGGCAGGAGATCATGGATGCCGCGGTGGAGGTGTTCGCCACGGTGGGCTACCACAAGGGGTCGCTGCGCGACGTGGCCGACCGGGTCGGGATGAGCCAGGCCGGGCTGCTGCACCACTTCCCGAGCAAGGAGCACCTGCTCCAGGGGGTGCTGACCAGACGCGACGAGGACGCGCGAGCGCTGATGGGCGAACCGCGCCCGATCGGGACCGACCTGCTGCGCTTTCTCGTCGACCTGGCCGAGTACAACGCCGGTCACCCGCAGCTCGTGGAGCTGCACGTGATCTTGTCGGGCGAGGGGGCCTCTGCCGAGCACCCACTGCACGACTACTTCGTCCAGCGCTACGAGGTGGTCTACACGCTGTTCCGCGACGCTTTCGACGAGGCAGCCGAGCGTGGCCAGCTGCGAGAGGGGGTCGACCCCGCGAGCGCGGCCAGGACGGTCATCGCCCTGCTCGACGGCCTGCAGCTGCAGTGGCTGCTGCATCGCGAGGGCGTCGACATGGCCGCCGACCTGCGTCACTACCTGCAGCTGCTGCTGACCGTGGAGGTCTAGCAAGCAGCCTCGCTTGGGTCAGCAGGCGTGGCGCAGGGCGTTCCACTCACGGGTGGTGTGGACGAGCGCGCTGCGGGTCGGGTCGGCGCCGCGCCAGGCGGCCGCCTCGAAGGCGCTGGTCTCGTCGCGGTGGACATCGAGGATCGCGGCGACCGTGGCCGAGGATCGCAGGGCGTGGCGGCCGTTGCGGCGGCCGAAGAACTTCTTGGTGGTGGTCATGGGATCAGCGTTCCAGGCCGGGATCCATACGTCCAATGTAGTTTTCGACACTGATTCATGCGTTATCGTCATGGAATGGACGTTCAGGCTCTCCGCTGGTTCCAGCTCGTCTCCGACGGGGTCACCGTCACCGAGGTGGCCGAGCTCCACATGGTCAGCCAGCCCGGCGTCTCGCGGGCCCTGGCGCGACTCGAGGAGGAGGTCGGGTCACCGCTCCTGCTCCGGAGTGGGCGGATGCTCCGGGCCACCCACGCGGGCATGGTGTTCAAGCGGCACGTGGACGCCGCCCTGCACTCGTTCGACGACGGGCTCGCTGCCGTCGAGCAGCTCATCGACCCGGAGACCGGGTCGGTCTCGGTCGTCTTCCAGCTGTCCCTGGGAACCTGGCTGGTCCCCGACCTGGTCGACACCTTCCGCAGCGACCACCCTCGGGTGCGCTTCCGGCTGCACTCCTCCGACGACGCGCGGGGTTCGATGGTCCTCGCCGACAGCCATCTCGACCTCGAGCTGACCGCCCGCCGGCCCACGGAGGAGGGCGTGAGCTGGGAGCACCTGTTCACCCAGCCGCTCGTGCTGGCCATGTCGCTCGAGCACCCCCTCGCCGACCGCACCGAGGTCCGGCTGGAGGAGGTCGCCGCCGACGACTTCGTGATGCTCCGCCCCTCCTGGGAGCTGCGCGCGCAGACCGATGACCTGTGCCGCGAGGCCGGCTTCACGCCCCGCTCAGCCTTCGAGGCCGACGACCTGGCCGTCGTCCGCGGCTTCGTCGCCGCCGGGCTCGGAGTGGCCGTGATCCCGGCCGACGGTTTCGCCCCCGGCGAGACCCTCGGGCGCGAGCGGCACCTGCGGATCGCCGACGTGGGCGCCCACCGCGAGGTCGGCATGGCCTGGCCCTCAGAACGCCGGCTGCTGCCCTCGGCGGAGCTGTTCCGTCTGCACGTGATCGACCGCGCGCAGCACGCGAAGGCGGCGGCGCGGCGTGCGTAGCCGCGCCACACGAGCTGTTGATCAGGCATGGAAGCGCAGCTAGCGTTCGCAGATACCTATCTCGGAGGTGGTTGGAAGTGGCATCAGCTCGGGCTGTGCGGATGACGGTGCTTGCGGCGATGACGGCGATGGCCGTGCCGTGCGTGGTGGGGCAACCGGCGATGGCGGGTTTGTCAGAGCCACCGCCGCCGATCGAGTCGTACGTCGGGGATCCCGGCCAGCTCGGCGATCCGGCGAGCTGGCGTACCGCTGAGTTCCTGCGCGACAACGGCATGGTGTCGATGGGAGCGGAGTTCGCCTACGCCGCCGGGTATTCCGGCACGGGTGAGAACATCGGCATGGTCGACTCGGGGACCTTCGCCGGGCACGTCCGCGAGCACGGCAGCCTCGATACCAACTACGCGGTCGGGGACCGGTTCTTCTCGGTGGTGGCCCAAGGCGGCGAGACGGGCCCGACGGGAGGTTTCTACGACCAGGCTTTCAACGACAGCCATGGCACTCACGTCAGCGGGACCATCGCTGCGAGCCGCGACGGCGTCGGGGAGACCCAGCCCGACGGGCCCGCAGCCAACATGCACGGTGTCGCGTTCGACGCGAACCTCTACTCCGGCAACACCCACAAGACCGACGGCGTCTTCTACGGCCTCCTGCCGGCCGACGCGACGGTTGCGCAGACGCCCGACAATGCCTACCTCGCCAACGTCTACAAGGCCCTGAACACGGCGGAGACGGCGAACGGCAAGCCCATCAGGATCATCACGAGCAGCTGGGGGAGCGCACCCCCTACGGAGAACTACAACACCTACGATCCGCCACCCGGCGGCCCGGCCACCTTTGGCGTGAACCCGGCCTGGCGGTACCTGTCGACGCCCGATGGCGTCGCCGATGCGAATGGCAACACCCAGCACTGGTTGAACGGCGCCATCGAGGTCGCCCGCACCGGCACGATCATCCAGCTCACCGCCGGTAACGCCGGCGTCTCGAACCCGACTGCACGGGCGGCCACGCCGTACTTCCTGCCCGACCTGGAGGGTCAGTGGTACACCACGTCAGGGGTCAACCCCAACATCGGGCGCACGTTCAACGCTGACGGTTCGGTGCACGTCCCGGGTACGCAGGAGTTCAACCGGTGTGGTCTCGCGAAGTGGACCTGCGTCACCGCACCGAGCAGGACGATCAACAGCACCTGGGTGGAGGTCGTCGACGGCGTGCCGCAGGCCCGCTACAGGAGCGCGTCGGGTACGTCGATGGCCGGTCCGCACTCGGCGGCCGCTCTGTCGTTGATCATGCAGCGCTTCCCGTACATGTCCAACGAGCAGGCGCTCTACACGATGCTCACCACCGGTCGGCAGAATGCCACGATCAACGACGCGCAGGGCACTGCGATTCCGAACCCCACCGCGGGTCAGATCGTGCAGGTTCCCGACGCACGCAACGGCTGGCACACGGTCAGCCTGCGCGAAGCCATGCTGGGTCCGGGACAGCTTCTGGGGCCGACCAAGATCAACACGAAGGGATACAGCGACGTCTGGTCGAACGACATCTCGGACGTCGCGATCCGCGCGCGCATGCAGGAGGACACCACCGAAGCGGCTGCCTGGGAGGCGACCAAGGTCGCGAGGGGCTGGACGAACGGCCTGCCCCCCGGCGCGAGCGACATCGACCAGTCGGACTTCGCCATCGGGACCCGACGCGAGCAGGCACGCGACGAGCGTGTCTACGAGGGCAGCCTGACGAAGCGGGGCGGCGGCACGTTGTTCCTCGCCGGCGCGAACACCTGGCACGGGGAGAGCACGGTCCGCGCGGGCAAGCTCTCGGTCGTCGGCTCGCACGCGAGCTCGATCGACGTGCGAGGCGGGACGTTGGGCGGCAGCGGCAGCGTGGCCGACAGCGTCGACATCTCGGGTGGCGCACTGCGACCGGGCCTCACGGCCGAGGAAGCGGCACAGATCACCGAGGTGCCCGTGACTCCCGACAACTCCCTGGACATCGGCGACGACCTGCGCATCGGCAAGAAGGGTCGTTTTGTGGCAACCATCTACTCCGACAGCGACTACACGAGTGTCCTGGCTGCAGATGACGTGGTGCTGGGCGGTCGCCTGGCCCTGGATGTGCAAGGGGATCTGACCCAGGGGGCGGTGCTGACGATCATGGAAGGCAGCGCGATCGAGGGCACGTTCCGCGGGCTTGCCGAAGGGGATGTCCTGAACGCGCACGGCTACAGGTTCCGGGTCTCCTACGAGGACGGAGGCGTCACGTTGACCGTCGTCCGCGCGCCGCACCACTAGTGCCCGGTCCCTCGCCAGTCCCCTAGAGCGAGGTCACGCCTGCGTCGACGACGAACATCGAACTCGTCGCGAACGCCGGCTCGTCCGGACGACGTTCACATCGATCATCGTTATTGAATAGCGATGCTACGGTGTCGTCCGCGGGCCGAACCGGGGGTGATCATGCGCGGCAACACCCAGAGGCGAGCTACCCCGCCGACGATGGACGAGCTGCGGCTGCTCGGCAAGGTCGCCCGGCTGTACCACGAGCATGGCATCCGCCAGCCCGAGATCGCCTCCGAGCTCGGCATGTCGCAGGCGCGAGTCTCCCGGCTGCTCAAGCAGGCCCAGGAGCTGGGCATCGTCCGCACGGTGGTGACGCTTCCGGCCGGCGTCCACACCGACCTCGAGGAGGCGCTCAAGAGCGAGTTCGACCTGCGCGACGCAGTGGTGGTCGACACCGACGGTGCCGGCGACGATGTCCTGCCGGCGCTGGGTTTGGCGACCGCGACCTACCTCGACGTCACGCTCACCTCGCAGCACGTGCTGGGCGTCTCGTCGTGGAGCGAGACGTTGCTGAGCGCGGTGCGCCGTCTCCCCGTCAAACGGAGCTCCAGCGTCAGCCGAGTCGTCCAGCTCGTGGGCGGCCTCGGGGTTCCCGCCGTCCAGGTGCAGGCCACCAGGCTCACCAGCGACCTGGCTGACCGCACCGGCGCGCAACCCATCTTCTTCCCCGCGCCCGGGATCGTCGACACAGCGTCCGTACGGCGCGCGATGATGAAGGACCGCTCGGTCAAGGAGGCCGTCGCGGCGTGGGACAGCCTGACCGACGTCCTCGTCGGAATCGGGAGCATCGAACCCTCCCCGCTGCTCGTGCAGAGCGGGAACGCCCTGCAGGCAGACGACCTGGCCAAGCTGCGCCGGCTGGGTGCCGTCGGTGACGTCTGCTTCCGGTTCTTCGACGAGCGCGGCGCGCTCGTGAAGTCCGAGATCGACCAGCGGGTGGTGGGCATCAGCCCCGCCCAGCTGCTCGGCGTACCCCGGCGGATCGGCGTTGCGGGCGGGGGTCGCAAGCAGGCCGCCATCCGGGCGGCGCTCGCGGGCGGCTGGGTCAATGTCCTGATCACGGACCTGGACACCGCCCGTCGCCTGACCCAGACCTGACCCGGACCTGACCCAGCGCTGGATGCGCGACCGACAGGGCGCTGGGGCTCGTCGCGGCCCTTGCTTCCGGCCCGGTGCGGGTGCACGCTCGGACCGGCATGGACGAGTCACGAGCTCTTCAGCGCGCGGGATGGGCGGGCGCGGCTTCGGTCGCGCTGCTTGTCGTCGGACTGGCGCTGACCTACTTGGTCGGCGTGGACCAGGCAAGCATGTCGGACGCCGCCATCCTCGAGAGGCTCGAAGACGGCGGGCGACAGGCCGCCGCCGGCATCGGGGTCCCCGTCCTCGCGGCGGGTGTGGCGCTGCTGCTCTGGTTTGCCACGGGGCTGCGTCAGGTGCTGGACCGGCTGTCCGGCGGCGACCCGCTCGCGCACGCGATCGTGCCGGCGGCTGCGCTGCTCGGCGGGTTGCTGATCACGGCGGTGTCACTCGACGTGGGGAGCGCGTTCGCGGCACTGTCGGACGAGTTCACCCCCGACCCGGACACCACCCGCGCGCTCGGCATGGCGGGACAGGTCCTCGGGCTCACCGGGCTGATCGGCGGCGCGGTGCATGGTGGCCGTGACGACGCGGATCGCCCAGCAGGCACGCGCCCTGCCGACGTGGGCCGTCTGGGTGTCCTACGCCGTCGCCGTGCTGTGCTGGTCCGGCTTCTGGAGCGGGGGCATGGGGTCCGTGGCCTTCGCGCTGTGGCTGATCGGCGCCGTCATCGGGGTGCTGCGCGCGGCGCGGCGGACACCGCCGGCGCCGGCCGTCCCGGCGCAGGGCGCACCGGCTCCGGATGCGGCCCGCACGCCCCCCATCGCTGGCGGTGGCTGACGCCCCAGCCGACGGTCGTCCGCCTCTCTTGCCGGAGGGCTGTCTGTCTGTGTAGGCTGCGACTTGCCATTCATTCTTGAATTGATATTCACCACCACGGATCACCCCAGCCGGCGGCCCGGATCCGGATCGGAGTCATCGCATGACCGACTACCCCCCGTTCGGTGCCGGGCTGTGGCACTTCGCCAGCTACCTGGATCGCTACGCCACCGACGGTTACGCGCCGCCGGTCTCCACGCTGGAGCAGATCGAGCGAGCGGGCGAGGTCGGCGACCTGTCCTACGTCGACGTGCCCTACCCCTTCACCGAAGGCGTCACCGTCGAGCAGGTCAAGCAGGCCCTGGCGGACCACGGGCTGCAGGCCATCGGCGTGACACCCGAGATCTACATGCGGCACTTCTCCAAGGGCGCCTTCACCAACCCCGACGCCGAGATCCGCGCCGACGCCCTGGCAGTGCTGAACCGTGCCGCCGACGTGGTGCGCGAGCTCGGAGCCCGGTACCTCAAGGTGTGGCCCGGCCAGGACGGCTGGGACTACCCGTTCCAGGTCGACCACCACCAGCAGTGGGAGCTGGCCGTCTCGGGCATGCGAGAGCTCGCTCTGGCCAACCCCGATCTCAAGATCGTCATCGAGTACAAGCCGCGCGAGCCCCGCAACAAGATGTTCTGGGACTCCGCGGCCAAGACCGCGTTGGGCATCAAGGCCATGGGAGTGGACAACGTCGGGGTGCTGCTCGACTTCGGGCACGCCCTGTTCGGCGGCGAGTCGCCCGCCGCGGCCGCGCAGCTGCTCATCGACCACGACCTGCTGTGGGCCATGGACGTCAACGACAACCTCCGCAGCTGGGACGACGACATGGTCGTCGGGACGGTGCACCCGGTGGAGCTGTTCGAGTTCTTCTACACGCTGAGGAAGAACGGCTGGGAGGGTGTCTGGCAGCTCGACCAGTTCCCGTTCCGCGAGGACACCGTCGAGGCGGCACGGCTGTCGATCCGGTTCCTCAAGGCGATGTTCCGAGCCCTCGAAAGCCTCGACATCGAGGCCCTGCGTGACGCCCAGGCACGCGAGGACGCGCTCGGCGCTCAACGCGTCGTCCAGGACGCCCTCTTCGCAGGCATGGGGGAGGAGTCGTGACGATCGAGCAGGAGGAGGACCTCGTCCCCCATGTGGACCCAGCGGCCCTGCCTGGCGGTGAGCTGCCGGTGCTCGGACGAGTCCCGGCGGAAGCCTCGCGGGAACAGGCCGTTGCGCACCTGGCCGAGGCTGCTCGGCAGGTACGACGCAGGGACATCCAGATGGTGCACGCGGCGGGCCTCGGGCACATCGGTGGCGAGTTCTCGGTCATCGACATCCTGGTGACCCTGTACCTCCACGCCATGAACATGTCCCCGGGGCAGCTGGGCGACCCGGAACGGGACCGCTTCGTCCTGTCGAAGGGTCACGCAGCCGCCGCGCTGTACACCACGCTGGCGGTGGCCGGCTTCCTTCCTGCCAAGGACCTGGCGACCTTCATGCAGCCGAACTCACTGCTCAACGGCCACCCGGCCAGGACCAAGATCGAGGCCGTGGAGGCCAGCACGGGACCGCTCGGGCACGGGTTGCCGATCGCCGTGGGCACCGCGTTCGCGGGCAAGCTCGACGGATCGCCTCGCCGTACGTTCGTCGTGGTCGGTGACGGTGAGCTGCAGGAAGGCTCGAACTGGGAGGCGCTGATGACAGCCGGAAACCACCGGTTGGAGCACCTGTGCGTCGTGGTCGATCGCAACCGCCTTCAGCAGGGTGCCAGGGTCTCCGACACCAACGACCTCGAGCCACTCGCCGACAAGCTCGCTGCCTTCGGCTTCGACGTCGTCGAGGTCGACGGCCACGACCACGCAGCGCTCCTCGACGTCTTCGAGTCGGTACCGTCCACCTCGGGAAGGCCGACCGCGGTGGTCGCCCGCACCCACAAGGGCTACCCGATCTCGTTCATGCAGGACAACGTCGCCTGGCACCACAAGGTGCCGTCCGCAGAACAGGTGACCCAGGCGCTCGCCGAGCTGTCGATAGACCTGGAGGCATCGTGACCACCGCCGGACTGGCGCCTGTCGAGTCACTGCACGACTGTCGCGATGCGTGGGTGGCGGCCCTGACCGACCTGGCAGCGGCAGACGACCGCGTCGTCGCCGTCGTCAACGACTCCGTCGGCTCGTCCAAGCTCGGGCCGTTCCAGGAGAAGTTCCCCGAGCGACTCGTCAACGTGGGCATCGCGGAGCAGGACATGGTCGGCATCGGCGCCGGCCTGGCCAACGGCGGCAAGATCCCGTTCGTGTCCGCCGCCGCGTGCTTCCTGACCGCGCGGGCGATGGAGCAGATCAAGGTCGACGCGGCGTACTCGCGCCACCACCTGGTCCTCGTGGGACAGAGCCCGGGCATGGCGTACGGCGAGCTCGGCCCCACCCACCACTCGATCGAGGACCTCGGCTGGCTGCGGACCATCCCGGACCTGACCGTCGTGGTCCCGTCGGACCCGACGGAGACCTACCAAGCCGTGACCTGGGCAGCGACACACCCGGGGCCCGTGTACATCCGGGTGAGCAGGATGGGCGTGCCCGACGTCAACCCGGCGGGTTACCAGTTCCGGCCGGGGAAGGCGGTGACCCTGCGCGAGGGGACGGACGTGACTGTGGTGGCGACCGGCGTCACCGTCGTACGCGCGCTCCAGGCCGCCGACGAGCTCGCCCGTGAGGGCATCGAGGCCAGGGTGCTGTCGATGCCGACGATCAAGCCTCTCGACACCGAAGCGGTGGAAGCCGCGGCGCGCGAGACGGGCGGGATCGTGACGGTGGAGGAGGCGCTGACCTCCGGCCTCGGCGGCGCCGTTGCCGAGGCCGTCGTGACGCGTCACCCCACTGCGATGCGGTTCGTCGGGGTGCCCGACACCTTCGCTCCGACAGGTGCGGTCGAGTGGCTCCTGGATCACTTCGGGATCAGCTCGGCCGGCATCGCGTCGGCTGTCCGGGACCTGCTGGGCCGCTGAGGTGGGCGAGCTCGCTGACGGGGTGGTCCTGGCCCTCGACCAAGGCACCACCAACACCAAGGCGATGCTCGTCGATACCGCAAGTGGTGCCGTGGTCGTGGCCGCGTCACGCCCGGTCGACGTCGGCTTTCCGGCCCCCGGGATGGTCGAGCAGGACGCCAGCCAGCTGTGGAGTGCCACGCTTGCGGCGGCCGAGGAGTGCCTGGCCCTCCGACCTGAGGCGGCCCTCGTGGGGGTGTCGATCTCGAACCAGCGCGAGTCGGTCGTCTGCTGGGAGCGGTCCACCGGGCGTCCGCTCGGCCCCGTGCTCGGGTGGCAGGACGCCCGGACCGCGGCCTGGTGCGCAGAACTCGCGGAGACCCATCCGTCCGCGGCAGCCCAGGTGCGTTCGAGCACCGGCCTGTCGCTGGATCCCATGTTCTCGGCCCCCAAGATGAGGCACGCTCTCGACGCCGCGACGGCTGGTGGCGCCGACCTCTCGGACATCGCGGTGGGCACCGTGGACGCGTGGCTGGTGTGGCAGCTGACCGGAGACTTCGCCATCGAGGCCGGCAACGCCTCTCGCACGCTGCTGCTCGACCTCCAGACCCTGGAGTGGGACCCGGAGCTGCTGGAGCTCTTCGGCGTGCCGGCCGGCGTCCTGCCGGAGGTTCGTCCGTCCGACGGCGGCTTCGGCCGCACGGTGGAACTTGGGGGCGTCCCGGCAGGAGTTCCCGTCGTCGCAGTGCTGGCCGACTCCCACGCCGCCCTCTACTTCCACGGCTGCACGGCTCCCGGGACGGGCAAGGTGACCTACGGAACCGGCTCGTCAGTCATGACGCCTGTACCTGCCCCAGGCGACGCGCCGGACGGGATCGCCACGACCCTGGCCTGGCAGGCCGGCGGCGCGCCGACGTACGCCCGGGAAGGCAACATCCTGGCGAGCGGCTCGGCTCTGGACTGGACTGCGGCGACGTTGGGCTCGTCCGGCGATGTCCCTGGCGGAGAGTTCCTCTCCGACCTGGCCCTGCAGGTCGCCTCCGCTGAGGGCGTGTGCCTCGTCCCTGCGTTCACGGGGCTGGGCGCGCCGTACTGGGACCGTTCGGCGAGCGGGATCCTGACCGGGCTGACGGCCGGTACGACGCCCGCGCACGTCGCCAGGGCCGCACTCGAGGCGGTCGCCCACCAGGTCGTCGACGTCGTGGAGGCGATCGAGTCGGATGGTGAGGTCCGCATCGACCTCCTCAAGGTCGACGGCGGAGCGACGGCGTCACGACTCCTGATGCAGCTGCAGGCCGACCTCCTCGGTCGGCCGGTCCACGTCGCGGACGTACCCGAGGCCTCGGCGCTCGGCGCGGCCCTGCTGGCCGCCCGGACCCTCGGCCACGCTGGGCCAACGAATGGGTCGGCCTCCACGGTCACCAGACAGGTGTCGCCGGGGTCGGTCGACCCCGGGCCCGCCCGCGAGAACTGGGCGCGTTCGGTGCGCCGGTCGCGAGGCCTCGCGTCCGCTGGTTGAGAAGGGCGTTCACGCGTCGCCGCTGGTCGAGGAGGGCGGTCACGCCCGACACGAAACCCGGTGACCGGTCGGCGGACCTGTTGCGGAGTCTCGTGACGGGACTTCGTCCCTCCTCGACCAGCGTTCGTCTAGCCCTGCCCTTCGAGGTCCACGGTGAGCAACGGGCGCAGGTGGCGACGCAGCTCCTCGGCCATGTTCACGGAGTCCGGGTTCAGCAGCCACAGCCCCTGCAGCCCGTCCATCAGCGCGACCAGGGTGATCGCGGCGCTGCGGCAGTCCACACCCGGTTTGAGCTGGCCGTGAGCCGCCGCGTGCTCGAAGGCGTCGGCGACCATCCCCAGCAGCCAGGCGTATCGGCGCACGAAGTAGTCGTGCACCGGGTGGTCCTCCGAGGTGGCCTCCGCGGACAGGGTCACGTGGAGCTCGACGACCTGCGGCGTGGTCGCGTTGTGCTGGGCCAGGTCGACCAGGGCCTCGAGCATCGCCAGGCCCTGAGGCTGCTCCGCGCCCATCCGGGCCAGTGCGTCCTGGTCGCGCCAGTCGAGCACGGCTTCGAGCAGCAGGTGCTTGGAGGGATAGTGGTGCAGGAGTCCGGCCTGGCTCAGGCCGACGCGGTCGGCCACGTCGCGGATCGACCCCTTGTGGTAGCCGGCCTCGGAGAAGACGTCGAGCGCCGCGGCCACGATCTCCTGGCGCCGGCCGGCCGACTTCGCGTACTCGCCGCGGGGGGCCCTCGTCTGCGCCATGGCCGAAGCGTAGGGGAGAAGAGACCAAAAACAAACCTTGCGCTCGGTTTGTTTTCCTTGTCTGCTCCCCAGCGTCGGAGGGCCGTCGGTGCGGCTGGGGAAGTGAGCGTTAACATTTTTCAAAACAAACCTTGCGCTCGGTCGGTTTTTGGTTTACCTTCTTGTGACCGAGGCCACTGCGAGGCAGGTGGCGCCAACGAGAGGACTCGACCAGTGGTTGCGAAGAAGATTGCGGCGGCAGTGGCTGCGGCAGCGATGACGGTGGCGCTCGCCGCGTGTGGCGGCGGGGGAGACAGTGGCAGCGGCGGCGGGGGCGGTGGCAGCAGCGACACCCTGACCCTGGGCGTGATCGTGCCGGCCAGCACCCAGTCCGCAGCGGACTCCCGCTGGGCCAACGAGTCGCCGTACATGCAGGCCGTCTACGACACGCTCGTGCACCTCAGCCCGACGGGGGAGCCCGAGCCCTGGCTGGCCACCGAGTGGTCGCTGAACGACGACAAGACGGTGATGACCCTCAAGCTGCGCACCGACGTGAAGTTCACCGACGGCGAGCCGTTCAACGCCGACGCCGCGGCCCAGAACATCCTGCGCTTCCGCGACGGCACCTCGCCCAACGCGTCCAACCTGATCAACGTCAAGGACGCCAAGGCGGTGGACGACGCCACGCTCGAGATCACCCTCTCGCAGCCCGACCCGGCCCTGCTCGTCTACCTGGGCCAGAACGGCGGCCTGATGGAGAGCCCCAAGCAGTTCGGCGCCTCCGACGAGCAGACCACGCCCGGTCGGCTCCGGCCCCTACGTCCTGGACACCAGCAAGACGGTCGTCGGCTCCAAGTACGTCTACACCAAGAACGCCGACTACTGGGCTCCCGACAGCGTGTACTACGACAACCTGACCATCACCGTCCTTGCGGACAAGAGCACCCAGGTCAACGCGATCAAGGGCGGCCAGGTCACCGGCCTCAACGTCATCGACCAGACCACCCTCAAGGAGATCGAGGGCGCCGGGTTCACGCTCTTCCCCCACGAGCTCGACTGGACCGGCCTGATGCTGATGGACCGCGCCGGCTCGGTGAACGAGGCCCTCGGCAAGGTCGAGGTCCGTCAGGCGATCAACCACGCCATCGACAGCGACGCGATGCTCCAGGCGGTCGCGCAGGGTCACGGCACCGTGACCGGCCAGATCTTCCCTGAGACCTCGCCCGGCTACGACACCGCGCTCGACGAGGCCTACCCCTTCGACCCCGAGAAGGCCAAGGAGCTGCTGGCCGACGCCGGCTACCCCGACGGGTTCGAGATCGACATGCCGCTGCTCCAGGTGGGCTCGACGACGAGCTTCGACCTGGTCAAGCAGTACCTCGGCGACGTGGGCATCACGGTCAACTACACCCAGCTCGACGTCAACGCCGCGATCGAGGCCATCGTCGGCGCCAAGTACGCAGCGACGTTCTTCCAGCTGCAGATGGACCCGACCGCGTGGCAGGAGGCGAACTTCGTCCTCACCGAGACGGCGACGTTCAACCCCTTCCACCAGCCCGACGAGACCGTTGCCGATCTCGTCGCGACGATCCAGACCGGTGACGAGGCGGAGGCGGACGCCGCCACCGTGGAGCTCAACAAGTACGTCGTCGACCAGGCCTGGTTCAACCCCTGGTACCGCGTCGAGGGCAACTTCGCCGCTGACGCGAACACCGACGTCACTCAGCAGAGCGACAACGCCTACCCGTACCTGTGGAACATCAAGCCGAAGGCCTGACCTCCCTCGCGCCTTCGCCCCCGGTGGGCCGCCGCCACTCGTGCGGCGGCCCACCACCCTCCCGCTTTCCCGGATGTCGACCAAGGAGACATCGTGCTTGGATTCGTGATTCGACGACTCGCCTCCGGCGTGGTCCTCATCGTCGTGCTGACCACCATTACCTACCTGCTGCTCTACCTGAGCGGTGGCGACATCGCCCGGGGCATCCTCGGCCAGAGCGCCACCGCCGAGACCGTCGAGCTCAAGAAGCAGGAGCTCGGGCTCGACCAGCCGCTCCTGCAGCGGTTCGGCGACTGGGTGTCCGGAGCCCTCCAGGGCGACCTCGGGTCCTCGTGGTTCACCGGCCAGCCGGTGACCGAGGCGCTCACCAGCCGGCTCTCGGTGACGTTGTCCCTGGTGATCGGCGCCACGGTGCTGACCGCCATCATCTCTGTGATCCTCGGCGTCGTCGCCGCCACCCGCCGCGGCTGGGCCGACCGGTCGGTCCAGGTGCTGGCCGTGCTCGGCTTCGCGATCCCCGGATTCCTGGTGGCGGTGGGTCTGGTCCTGGTCTTCGCCATCAACCTGGGCTGGTTCAAGCCCACGGGCTACACGCAGTTCTCCGAGTCGCCGAGCGGCTGGCTGTCATCGATCACGCTGCCGGTCATCGCCCTGGCCTTGGGCAGCATTGCCGGGGTGGCCGCGCAGATCCGCGGCTCGATGATCGACGCCCTCCGGCTCGACTACGTGCGGACCCTGCGCAGCCGCGGTCTCTCGGAGCGGCGCGTGGTCTACAAGCACGTGCTCCGCAACGCTGCGTGGACCTGCCCTGTCGGTGCTCGGCCTCCAGTTCGTCGGCCTGCTCGGCGGTGCAGTGATCGTCGAGGTCATCTTCGCGATCCCTGGGCTCGGCGGGATCGCGGTAGGAGCGACCGCTCAACGTGACATCCCACTCGTGATGGGTCTCGTCCTCGTGATGGCCATCCTCGTCGTCCTGCTCAACCTCCTCGTCGACCTGTTGCAGGGTTGGCTCAACCCGAAGGTGCGTCTGTCATGAGCGCGTCCATGCCCGTCGATGCCGTTCCCGACGTTGCCACCCTGGAGAAGACCGCGAACGCGTCGCTGTTCCGGCGGCTGCTGAAGAACCCCACAGGTGTGGCCGCCTTGGGCTTCCTCATCCTGCTCGTCGTCGTGGCGATCCTCGCCCCCGTGCTGGCCACCCATGACCCCAACCGCGCGTCGGCCCTGGACATCCTGGCGCCGCGCAGCGCGGATCACTGGCTAGGGGCCGACGGTTCGGGCCACGACATCTGGTCGCGGTTGCTCTTCGCCACCCGGACCTCGCTCATCGCGGCCATGATCGCACTCGTCGTCTCGGCGACGATCGGCATCACGGCGGGCCTGGTGGGCGGCTACTACGGCAAGCGCTGGGAGAGCTCGTTCACGTGGGGCACCAGCCTGCTGATGGCGCTGCCCGGCATCATGGTGCTGCTGGCTGTCCGGTCCGTGGTCGGGCCCGTCGATCTGGTGGTCCATGGTGATCTTCGGGGTCCTGATGTCCCCCGCCTTCTACCGAGTGGTGTCCGGGGCAGTCTCGGGTGTCCGCCACGAGCTGTACGTCGACGCCGCGCGCGTGTTCGGACTGAGCGACGCGCGCATCATCAGCCGGCACATCCTCAGCGTCGTGCGGGCACCGGCGATCATCCTGGCTGCTGGTGTCACCGGCATCGCGATCGCGATCCAGGCGGGACTGGACTTCCTGGGCCTGGGTGACCTGACCAAGCCCAGCTGGGGTGGGATGCTCAACGACGCCTTCGCCAACATCTACACAGCGCCGATCAACCTGCTGTGGCCCAGCCTGGCCATCGGCCTGACCTGTATCGCCCTCGCCCTGTTCGGCAACGCCCTGCGCGACGAGCTCGAGCGCAGCGGTTCGGCGCCCAAGCGCAAGCGCAAGCGCGGCGCGGTGGCACTCCCCGACATCGGGCGTGAGCCGGTCGTGGTCCACGAGGAGGCCGTTGAGGCAGGCGGTGAGGTGCTGCTGGCCGTCCGAGACCTGTCGGTGGGCTACGACCAGCCCGACGGCTCGGTGAAGACCGTCGTCAACGACGTGTCCCTGACCGTGCGACGCGGCGAGGTGCACGGCCTGGTCGGTGAGTCCGGCTCGGGCAAGACCCAGACGGCGTTCGCCGTCATGCGGCTGCTGCCTCCCGGCGGCCGGCTCCTGACCGGGGTCACCGAGTTCGAGGGCACCGACCTCGCGGACGTGTCCGAGAAGCAGATGACGAAGCTGCGCGGGAACAAGATCGCCTACATCCCCCAGGAGCCGATGTCGAACCTCGACCCGGCCTTCACCATCGGCAGCCAGCTGACCGAGCCGATCCGGATCTGCCTGGGTCTCGGCAAGGCCGAGGCCAAGGAGCGGGCGCTCGACCTGCTCGCCAAGGTGGGCATTCCCGACCCGAAGCGGACCTTCGCGGCGTACCCGCACCAGATCTCGGGCGGCATGGCGCAACGCGTGCTGATCGCCGGCGCGGTCTCGTGCGACCCCGACCTGCTCATCGCCGACGAGCCGACGACGGCCCTCGACGTGACGGTCCAGGCTGAGGTGCTCGACCTGCTCCGCGACCTCCAGGCGGAGTTCCACATGGGCGTGCTGATCGTCACCCACAACTTCGGGGTGGTCGCCGACCTGTGCGACCGCGTCTCGGTGATGCGGGCCGGCCGGATCGTGGAGACCGGGCCTGCGCGCTCGATCTTCGCCGACCGGCGCCACGAGTACACCCAGTCGCTGTTCGACGCGATCCTCGAGGACTCCAAGCCACGCAAGGCACTCGTGGGCGCGCCCGCCTACACCACCGAGGACGAAGGGGTGCTCACATGAGCAAGCACGCCATCCAAGAGACCCGCCAAGACACCAGTGAGCGCTTGCTCGACGTCGACCAGCTCGTCGTCGAGTACCCGGGGCAGGGCTTCGGCAAGAAGCCGTTCCGCGCCCTGCACGGGGTCTCCCTCGACGTCCTTCCCGGCGAGACCGTCGGCCTGGTGGGGGAGTCCGGGTCGGGCAAGACCACGCTGGGCCGGGCGGTGCTCGGCCTGGCCCCGGTCACCGAGGGCGTGATCACCTTCGACGGCCGCGACATCGGCCACCTCCCGCGCAAGGAGCGCCGCGCGCTGTCGGCCGACATCAACGTGGTGTTCCAGGACCCCTACACCTCGCTCAACCCGGCGATGACCATCGAGCAGAGCCTGACCGAGCCGCTCACGGTGTCGAAGGTGCCCAAGGCCGAGGCCACCAAGCGGGTCAAGGAGCTGCTCGAGCAGGTCCACCTGCCCAGCAACTCCGGCGGCCGGCTGCCGCGCGAGTTCAGCGGCGGCCAGCGGCAACGCGTCGCGATCGCGAGGGCGCTCGCGCTCTCGCCCAAGCTGATCGTCTGCGACGAGCCCGTCTCGGCGCTCGACCTGTCCACGCAGGCCCGCGTGCTCGCCCTGTTCCTGGAGATCCAGGAACGCACCGGCGTCGCCTACCTGTTCGTCTCCCACGACCTCGACGTGGTCCGCCACCTCAGCCACCGCGTCGCGGTGATGTTCAACGGCGAGATCGTCGAGTGGGGCGACGGCGCCCAGGTCACCAGCGAACCGAAGCATCCCTACACCCAGCGGCTCTTCCTCGCCTCGCCCGTCCCCGACCCCGAGCGGCAGGCCCAGCGCCGCGCCGACCGGAAGCGGCTGGCCGAGACGCTGAAGAGGCAGGGTCTCGAGGAGAAGGCGGGTGTCTGACCAGCCAGGCGTGCGCTTCGGCGCCGCCTACTACGCGGAGTACCAGCGCACGTCCGCGGCTGAAGGCCGACTTCGACCTGATGGCGGAGGCGGGGTTCACGGTGATCCGGGTCGGCGAGTCCGTGTGGTCGACCTGGGAGCCCGAGGACGGCGTCTTCGACCTCGACTGGCTCGAGCCGGTGCTCGACGAGGCCCACGAGCGTGGCATCGGTGTGCTGCTCGGTACGCCGACCTACGCGATCCCGATGTGGCTCAAGCGCCGCTACCCCGAGATCGCGGGCGAGAGCGCGACGGGCCAGCCGATCGGCTGGGGCGCGCGCCAGGAGGTCGACTTCACCCACGCGGCGTACCTCTTCCACGCGGAGCGGATCATCCGCGCGGTCGTCACCCGCTACCGCGAGCACCCGGCGGTCATCGGCTACCAGGTCGACAACGAGCCCGGCCTGCGGCTGCTGCACAACGAGAGCGTCTTCCAGCGGTTCGTCGACTGGCTGCGCCATCGCTACGGCACCGTCGAGCGGCTGAACGAGGAGTGGGGTCTCGTCTACTGGTCCCACCGGCTCTCGACGTGGGCGGACCTGTGGCGGCCCGACGGCAACTTCCAGCCGCAGTACGACCTGGCCTGGCGCCGGTTCCAGACCGAGCTCGTCACCGACTTCATCGGCTGGCAGGCCGACATCGTCCGCGAGCTCGTCGACTCCTCGAAGTTCGTGACGACCTGCATCTCCTACGAACAGCCCGGGATCGAGGACGTCGACCTGTCCGCGCGGCTCGACATCGCGTCGGGCAACGCCTACTACGAGATGGAGGACTCACTCCGTCACCCCAACGACGCCCCCATGGCCGCGGGCCCGATGGGCTGGGTCGTCAAGGGGCCGTGGGCGGTCTCCCACCTGGCCGACCTGATGTGGTCCTCGCGCCAGGCACCGTTCCTCGTCACCGAGACCAACGCCGGCTCGATCGGCTTCTCCTCGATGAACCAGTCGCCGTACGACGGCCAGTGGCGGCAGGCAGCCTGGCTGCTGGTCTCCCGCGGTGCGCGGATGATCTCCTACTGGCACTGGAACACGCTCGCCTACGGCGCCGAGACCTACTGGGGCGGCGTGCTGCCGCACAGCGGTGAGCCCGGTCGCGCCTACCGCGAGCTCGCGACGCTCGGCGGCGAGCTCGCGCGAGCTGGCGAGGCGTTCGCCTCTGCCGAGCCGGACTTCGACGTCGCCGTCCTTCACGACTCCGACAGCAAGCTCGCCCTGACGACGCAGGCTCCGTTCTCCGCCCCCGGCCAGTTCTTCGACCCCGACGCATACCGCCGGATAGTGGGTGCCTTCACGCGCGGCGTCTTCGACGCCAAGCTCCAGCAACGCCTGGTCCGTCCGCAACAGCTGCTGCCGTCACGCGGCGGTGAGCTGTCGGCGGGGGAGGCGGCCGAGCGATATCCCGTGCTCGTCGTCGCCGCGCTCTACACGGCCGCCGACGAGGACCTGGACTTCCTGGCGGCCTACGCCGAGAGCGGGGGTCACCTCGTGCTCGGTCCGCGCACGGCGTACGCCGACCCGGAGGCGCGACCGCGCGAGGAGCGGCAGCCCGCGGTGCTGGGCAAGCCGGCCGGCGTCGGTTACGACGAGCTGGCGAACCTCGCCGACCCCGTACCGGTGAGCGGCGATCCGCTCGCCGGTGCGGCCACCCTCGTCGCCGAGCTCCTCGAGCCCGACGGGGCCGAGGTCCTGGCCCGCTATGACCATCCGCACCTGGGCCGCTGGGCCGCGGTGACCACCAAGGCCGCCGGCGCCGGACGGATCACGGTCGTCGGCACGGTGCCCGACCAGGAGCTGGCCGAGAGCCTGGCCCGTTGGCTGGTGCCCGAGCCGGCCGCCGGCTGGCAGCTGCCCGCTTCGGTCACGGTCTCGACCTCGACCACCCCCGCGAGTCGGGCCCGCCGGCTGCACGTGCTGCACAACTGGAGCTGGGATCCGCAGACGGTCTCCGCCCCCGCATCCGCTCCGCGACCTCCTCACCGACGAGGAGGTCGCTCCCGGCACGACGCTCCAGCTCGGTGCCTGGGACGTCCGCATCCTTCAGAGCTCCCACCCCCGACGAACGGAAAGTGATCTCGATGACCGACACGACCCTGGACGACGCTGCCCAGACGACGGCCTGACGAAGGCACTGGCGCAGCTCACCATCGAGGAGAAGGTGCAGCTCCTCACCGGACGCGACTTCTGGAACACCTGGCCCATCGAGAAGATCGGGCTGCGTCGCATCCTGGTCTCCGACGGTCCGTCGGGCGTGCGTGGCGAGACGTGGGACGAGCGGGACCCCTCGCTCAACCTGCCCTCGGCGACCGCGCTGGCGTCGGCCTGGGACCCGGACATCGCCCGTCGCTACGGCGCGGCGGCCGCGGTCGAGGCCCGTCGCAAGGGTGTCGACGTCGTGCTCGGCCCCACCATCAACCTGCATCGCTCCCCGCTCAACGGCAGGCACTTCGAGTGCTTCAGCGAGGACCCCGTCCTGACCGCCGACCTGGCGGCGGCGTACGTGCGCGGCGTCCAGGACAACGGTGTCGGCGCCACCCCGAAGCACTACATCGCCAACGACTCCGAGACCGACCGCTTCACCGTCGACGTCCAGGTCGACGAACGACCGCTGCGCGAGCTCTACCTGCTGGCCTTCGAGAAGGCGATCACCGAGGCGCAGGCCTGGCTGGTGATGAGCTCCTACAACTCCGTCAACGGCGCCACCGTGACCGAGAACGACCTGCTCGAGACGCCGCTCAACAGCGAGTGGGGCTTCGACGGTGTCGTGATCAGCGACTGGACGGCCGTGCGCAGCCTCGACAGCGCCCGGGCGTCGCAGGACCTGGTGATGCCCGGACCCGACGGCCCGTGGGGCTCGGCCCTCGTCAAGGCCGTCGAGTCGGGCGACATCGACGAGTCGGTCGTGGACCGCAAGGTGCTGCGCATCCTGAGGCTGGCGCAGCGCGTCGGCGCCCTCGCCGGCTCGAGCGTTCAAGAGCCCGTGCACGTCGAGGACGGTCCCGCGTTCGTCCGCGAGGCGGCCGCCGAGGGCATGGTCCTGCTGGCGAACCGCTCCTCCGGCGGGACTCCCGCGCTTCCGTGGGACGCGCCCGCGCTGGGCTCGGTGGCGGTGATCGGCGACAACGCCGCCAACGCCAGGACGCAGGGCGGTGGCAGCGCCACGGTGCTGCCGGCGTACACGGTCTCGCCGCTGGCGGGCCTGCGCGCAGCGCTGCCGGACGCCGAGGTCACCTACTCGGTCGGCGCGGTGTCGCAGACCGGGCTGGCCGACCTGCCGCTCGACCAGCTGACCAACCCCGTCACGGGCGGGCCCGGTGCGCGGGTGCGCTTCGTCGACGAGGCCGGCGAGGAGCTCTTCGCCGAGGACCGGCTCAAGACGGCGCCGCTGGTCTGGTTCGGGGGAGCGGCTCCGATCAGCGAGTCGGCGTCGGTCGAGCTGACCACCCGCTACACGCCGGCCGACAGCGGCACCGTCCGCATCGGGTTCGCCATGGTCGGCCGCGGCCGGGTCTGGGTCGACGGCGAGCTGGTCATCGACGAGAACCTCGTGGCGGTCGGCGACGACCTCGGCGCGGCCTTCCTCACGCCGCCGAGCGCGACGACCCCGATCACCCTCGTGGCCGGGACGCCGATCGACCTCCGCTTCGAGATCGAGCTCGGCGCCCACGAGGACTTCCTCGCCGGCGCGCTGTCGTTCCAGTTCGGCACCGAGCCCGACGCCGAGGACCACGACGCCCTCATCGCCGCGGCAGCCGAGGCGGCCGCGAAGGCCGACGTGGCGCTGGTGGTGGTCGGCACCAACTCGATGGTCGAGTCCGAGGGCTTCGACCGAGACACGCTCGCGCTTCCCGGCCGGCAGGACGACCTGGTGTCTGCGGTCGCCGCGGCCAACCCCCGCACGGTGGTGCTCGTCAACGCCGGTTCGCCGGTGCTGATGCCGTGGCGCGACGAGGTCGCGGCCGTGCTGGTCGGCTACTTCGGCGGGCAGGAGTTCGGCGACGCGGTCGCCGACGTGCTGCTGGGCGCGGTCGAGCCCGGCGGCCGCCTGCCCACGACGTGGGGTGCCACCGACGAGGACGTGCCCGTCCTGTCGACGACACCTGTCGACGGTGCGCTCGAGTACACCGAGGGCATCCACATCGGCTACCGCGCCTGGCTCAAGCACGATGTCGCCCCGGCGTACTGGTTCGGCCACGGCCTCGGTTACACCGACATCGCCGTCACCGACGTCTCCGCCCCGGGCTCGGTGGCCAGCGGCGAGGTCGCCACCGTCACCGTCTCGGTCGAGAACCGCGGCGAGCGCGACGGCAAGCAGGTCGTCCAGGTGTACGCCGAGCGCGAGGGGTCGGCGGTCGACCGCCCGGTCCGCTGGCTCGTGGGCTACGCACCCGTGCGCCTCGCGGCCGGTGCGAACGCGACCGTCGACGTCCAGGTCGAGACCCGGCTGCTGGCCTACTGGGCCGACGGCTGGACCTACGAGCCCGGCGCCTACACGCTCCGGGTCGGCACCAGCGTCGTCGACCTGCCCCTCGACACGACGGTGGAGCTGACGTCATGAGCAGGTGGCCCAACCCGCTCGTGCCGGGCTTCAACCCGGACCCGAGCGTGGTCCTGGTCGACGGGACCTACTACCTGGCGACGTCCACGTTCGAGTACCTGCCGGGCCTGCCGATCTACCGCAGCACCGACCTGGTCGAGTGGACCCACATCGGCAACGTCGCGACCCGTCCGGAGCAGGTGGAGGTCGACGACGTGCTCACGGGCGGAGGCGTCTGGGCGCCGACGATCCGTCACCACGACGGGGTCTTCTACCTCATCGTCACCATCGCGATGAGCGCGCGCGGATGCGTCGTGTTCACCGCGACCGACCCCGCCGGACCCTGGAGCGACGGCACCACGATCGACGGCGTCGGCGGTATCGACCCCGACCTCGCCTGGGACGACGAGGGCAACGCCTACGTCACCTACTCGGGTCTGGTGACCTTCGGCGAGGACCTCGGCAAGCATCTCGGCATCCAGCAGGTGCGCGTGGACCTCGAGGCCGGCAAGGCCATGGAGGAGCCGCGCTCGCTCTGGTCGGGCACCGGCCTGAAGTTCCCGGAGGCGCCGCACGTCTACCAGCGTGGCGACCACTGGTACCTGATGATCGCCGAGGGCGGCACCGAGCGCGGCCACGGCGTGAGCTTCGCCCGCGGGCCCTCGATCGAGGGGCCTTTCGAGAGTCACCCGGACAACCCGCTGCTCAGCGCCCGCAGCACGTCCCGCCCGATCCAGAACACCGGCCACGCCGACCTCGTGGACACCCCGGACGGCGGCTCCGCGCTGATCATGCTCGGCATGCGACCGCTCGGGATGACGCAGTCCTTCTCGCCGCTGGGCCGCGAGACGTTCATCACCGACGTGGCCTGGGCCGACGGCTGGCCCGAGCCGGAGCCGGTCCTGCTCGCACCACGCACCGAGGTCGAGGTCGAGGAGTTCGACTTCGCCGAGACCTCGGCGCTCGACGACCCCGGATGGCTGGCGGTCCGGGCGCTGCCGGCCGAGGTCGCGTCGCTGACCTCGCGCCCGGGCCGGCTGACGGTCGTCGGCGACGGGTCCACTCTCGACGACAGCCACCCGCGGTTCGTCGGGCGGCGCCAGCGCCACATCAGGTCGACGGTGTCCACGGTCGTCGACGCGACGGCCGGCGCCGGTGGTCTCGGGTTCCGCTACGACGAGCAGCACCACGTCTCGCTCGAGGCGCGCGGCAGTGGCGACAGCACCCGGGTGAGCGCCCTGGCGACCGTCGCGGGGCTCCGGCAGACCTGGTCGGTCGACCTGCCCGGCCACGAGGTGGAGCTGCGGATCGAGATGTCGCCCGCTGCGTCGGGCTTCAACGCCGAGTCGATGGGCGGCGACCGCATCCGCCTGGTCGCCAGCCCGCGTGACGGGTCCGGCGACGACGTGCTGCTCACCGAGCTCGACGGCCGGTTCTGGACGGCGGAGGTGACGGCCTCGTTCACCGGACGCGTGGTCGGCCTCTTCGCCACCGAGGGAACTGTGGCTTTCACGCGGTTCCGCGCCGAGGGGTCCGATGCCCAGCCCACTTGACGTCCGACCGTGGCACGAAATCCAGATCGAGCTGACCGCCGAGGCGTCGTACGCCGCCCCCTACGCCGACGTGGAGGTCTGGGCCGACTTCACCTGCGGCGACGACGTCCTGCGCCGCCCGGCCTTCTGGGACGGCGACGGCCGGTGGCGCCTGCGCTTCGCGGCGCCGTACGCCGGCGACTGGGGCTGGGTGTCGGAGGCGACGGTCGACGACCCCGGGCTCGCCGGTCGTGAAGGCACGGTCACCTGCCTCGCTGGTCCGCCTACGAGACCGGGACGCGCGTACGAGCACGGCTTCTGGCGGATGTCGCCGTCGGGGCGTCAGCTGGTCCACGCCGACGGCACGCCGGCGCTGATGGTGGCCGACACGGCCTGGGCGCTGCCGTTTCGGGCCACCCCCGAGCAGGTCGAGGTCTACGCACGCGACCGACAGGCCAAGGGCTTCAACGCCGTGTTGCTGATGACCGTGCAGCCGGACATGCGGGCAGTCGGGCCGCGCGACCGCACGCTGGACGAGGGGTTCGACGTCGGCTTCGAGGACCTGCCCGACGGCCGCTTGCGCGACCTGAACCCCGACTACTTCGGCCGCGTCGACGTCCTCCTCGACATCCTGCTCGAGCACGACCTGGTGCCGGTGCTGGCGCCGGTCTTCCAGGGCTTCGGTTGGAAGGGCCTCGACATCGCCGGGAAGGCGGTCCCGCCCGAGGACTACGCGCGCTACTGCCGCTACCTCGTCGCGCGCTACGGCGCCCGGCCGGTGGTCTACCTCGTCGGCGCCGACGGGAGCGGGGAGGAGCCGCAGGTGGCAGCCGGCGGCGAGGAGGTCCACGAGTGGGACGCCTACGCCCAGCCCACCGGCATCCACTACCAGCCGCATGCCACCAACCACGCCCACCAGGACGCCGACTGGCTGGACTTCCAGAGCTGCCAGACCGGGCACGACGCCGAGCACATCCAGGACAGGGTGGCCGACATGCGCCGCAACACCCCGGCCAAGGGGGTGCTGAACCTGGAGCCGACCTACGAGAACACCCGCGTGCGCGGCCGTAGCGTCGGCTGGTGGCAGGGTCATGAAGCGTGGAGCAACCTGTGTGCCGGCGCGACCATGGGGGTCGGCTACGGCGCGGCGAGCCTGTGGCAGTGGCGGTTGCACGCCGACGAGCCCGGCCACAGCGACTACTTCCTGGGCCCGGAGGCCGGCTGGCGCGAGGCCCTGGACTACGAGGGCTCGTCCTACGTCGGCGCGGTCGGACGCATCATGCGCGACCTGCCCTTCCTCGACTTCGCACCCGACTGGACCAGCTTGCTGGGCAGCCGCCTGCTCAGCGTGCCGGGCGATCCAGGAGAGCTCGTGCTGCTCTATCGCGAGAGCGGCCGCCTGTTCAACCTCACCGATCCGGGCCTCCCACCCCACCTCACCGCGTTCGACCCCCGCACGGGCGAGGTCGTCGAGGAGCTGGTGCTCGAGCCCGGCGGCCAGCTGCTCGAGAGGGACCCCGGCGAGCCCCGCGTCTACGTCTTCACCCGCCAACCGATCGACCAGGTGAGGAGGACCTGATGCACACACCGCGCACGCTGGGCCAGGGTCTGGAGGTGTCCGCGGTCGGCCTCGGCTGCATGGGCATGTCGCAGAGCTATGGCCCCAACCCCGGTGACCGCGACGACATGATCGGCGTGGTCCGCTACGCCGTGGAGGCCGGAGTCACGTTCTTCGACACGGCCGAGGTCTACGGGCCCTACGCCAACGAGGAGCTCGTGGGCGAGGCCCTGGCGCCGCTGCGCGACGAGGTCGTGATCGCCACCAAGTTCGGGTGGGACATCCAGGACGGCAAGGCCCAGGGCACCGACTCGCGACCCGAGCAGATCAAGCGCGTCGCGGACGAGTCGCTGCGTCGGCTCGGGATCGACGTGATCGACCTGTTGTACCAGCACCGTGTCGACCCCGCGGTGCCGATCGAGGACGTCGCGGGTGCGGTCGGCGAGCTGGTGAGTGCCGGGAAGGTGCGCCACTTCGGTCTCTCCGAGGCCGGTGCCGAGACCATCCGCCGAGCGCACGCCACCTTCCCGGTCTCGGCGGTCCAGAGCGAGTACTCGCTCTGGACGCGCGACCCCGAGCCCGAGGTGCTGCCCACCTGCGCCGAGCTCGGCATCGGCTTCGTGCCGTTCAGCCCCCTGGGCAAGGGCTTTCTCACGGGCACCGTGCCCTCCTCGACCGAGTTCGCTGCCGGTGACGTCAGGTCCACGATCCCTCGGTTCGCCGCCGAGAACATCGGTGCCAACGAGGCGCTGGTGGGGCAGGTGCGGGTCCTCGCCGATGCCAAGGGCTGCACGCCGGGCCAGGTCGCGCTGGCGTGGCTCCTGGCCCAGCAGTCCTGGATCGTCCCGATCCCTGGTACGCGCCGCCGCGAGCGGGTCGACGAGAACGCCGGCGCGAGCCAGGTGGCCCTCACAGCCGACGAGGTCGCCGGCCTCGACACGCTCGCCTCGCGCGTGGGTGTCCAAGGGGACCGCTACAGCCCGGCCGCGATGGCGATGGTCGGCCTGTGACTGTGACCTGGCAGGCGTCGATGATCTCGCCCGCCGAGGAGCTGGTCGGAGCGCCTCTGCTGCGGCGCGAGGTCACGCTGGACCACGGTCATGGCGCCGTCACGTCCGCCACCCTGCACGTCTCGAGCCTCGGCATCTTCGAGGCGTACGTCGACGGAGTCCCCGTGGGTCCGGACGTGCTGAGCCCGGGCTGGAGCAGCTACGAGTGGCGGCTGCGCTTCTGCACCTATGACGTCACGGCGCTGTTGAGCGATACCTCCGTCATCGGGCTGTCCCTGGGCAACGGCTGGTACCTGGGTCGCCTGGGCTGGACCGGTGGCCGCGACATCTACGGCGACAGGCTCGGCGCGATCGCCCAGCTCGAGATCACCTTCGCCGACGGTCACCGCCAGCTGGTGGGCACCGACGAGACCTGGTCCGCTGGGCCGTCGGAGACCCTGGCCGACGACCTGTACGACGGCCAGACCATCGACGCGCGGCTGCGCGACGACGCCTGGCTCCGGCCGGGGCCGGCTCCCGAGGGCTGGGTCGGCGTCGAGGCCGTGGCCTTCGACATGCAGCTGCTGGCGCCGTACCTCGGGCCACCCGTCGTGCGGCACGAGTCGCGCCGGCCCGTCGAGATCTGGACCTCACCGGCCGGGCGGACGCTCGTCGACTTCGGCCAGAACCTCGTCGGCTGGCTGCGCTTCACCGTCTGCGGCGAGGCCGGTCAGGAGATCACCCTGCGCCACGCCGAGGTGCTCGAGGCCGGCGAGCTCGGCGTCCGGACACTGCGCACCGCGCACGCGACGGACCGGCTCGTGCTCAGCGGTGGTGACGACCTCTTCGAGCCGACCAAGACCTTCCACGGCTTCCGCTACGCCGAGGTCAGCGGCTGGCCCACCGAGACGGCCGGCGAGCTGACCGCCGAGTCGCTCGAAGCCGTGGTGGTGCACTCCGAGCTGCGCCGCACCGGCCACTTCGAGTGCTCCGACGACCTGCTCAACCAGCTGCACAGCAACGCGGTCTGGGGGCTGCGAGGCAACTTCCTGGACGTCCCCACCGACTGCCCCCAGCGCGACGAGCGTCTGGGGTGGACGGGCGACATCGCCGTGTTCGCCCCTTCGGCCGCCTTCCTCTACGACGTCCGCGACTTCCTCCGCGACTGGCTGGTCGACGTCGGCCTCGAGCAGCGGGCCCAGGACGGCCTGGTCCCCTTCGTGGTGCCCGACGTCCTGAAGTACATGGAGCACCCGAAGGAGTTCCCGTCCCCGGAGACGGCGGCGATCTGGAGCGACGCGGCCGTGTGGGTCCCCTGGGCGCTCTGGCAGGCGTACGGCGACCTGACGGTGCTGGAGGACCAGTACGACTCCATGGCCGCCCACGTGGATCGGGTCGAGTCGCTGCTGTCGCCGACCGGCCTGTGGGACAAGGGGTTCCAGTTCGGTGACTGGCTCGACCCGCAGGCGCATCCGGACCGGCCGTTCGAGGCGAAGGCCGACAACGGCGTCGTGGCCACGGCCTGTCTGTACCGGACGGCGCGCATGGTCGCGGACGCGGCGGCCCTGACCGGGCGCGAGGAGGACGCGGCCCGTTTCGGCGCCCTCGCCGACCGGACCCGCGAAGCCTTCAACAAGCATTACGTCCATGACATCGACGGGGCAGACGGCACGATCACGAGTGACGCCCCATCGGTCTACGCCCTTGCGATCGCCTTCGACATGCTCGACGACGACGACCGCCGCCGTGCCGGCGACCGGCTGGCCGCGCTCGCCGCCGAGAACGGCTACCACGTCGCGACCGGTTTCGCCGGCACCGCGTTCATCACCGACGCCTTGAGCTCCACGGGTCACCTCGACGCGGCGTACCGGCTGCTCCTGCAGCGGACCTGCCCCTCGTGGCTGTACCCGGTGACCATGGGTGCGACCACCATCTGGGAGCGCTGGGACTCGATGCTGCCCGACGGCTCCATCAACCCCGGCGAGATGACCAGCTTCAACCACTACGCCCTCGGCGCCGTCGTCGACTGGATGCACCGCAACATCGGCGGGATCGCTCCCCTCGAGCCCGGCTACCGTCGCGTCCGGATCGCGCCCCGCCCCGGCGGCGGCCTGACCTGGGCGTCGACCAGTTTGGAGACGGTGCACGGGCTCGTCAGCTCACGTTGGCGCATCGACGACGACGTCCTGACACTCGACGTAGTTCTTCCCGACGGCGTCACCGCGGTGGTGTCGCTGCCCCGCGAACCGGACGTCGAGGTCGTCGGGACGACACGCCACGCGGCCCGCACCCGCGGTGAGTGAGGGTCGGTTTGTCGCGGAGGGCGGTGAGCCAGTGTTGCTTTCTCTCTCGAGAACCAACACTGGGTCACCGCCGTCACCGCCGTCACCGCCGTCACCGCAATCACCTCAGCTGGGGAGGGTGGGAAAGCGTGCGTCGAGCGGCATGGTCGCGAACGACCTGCGCGCCGCTTGGACGATCATCGCGAGATAGCCGACGCCTGCGACGACCCCGGCAAGAGCCGTGGTCAGGGGGCGACCTGACGATGCGTCCGCGATCAGTGCGCCCAGGGTGCCGGCCACGATCGCGTTGACCAGGTTGACGAACATGGACGTGCTTCCCAGGATGTGGCTCATCGTGCTGCGACGCATCCCCATCGTGTAGGTGGCCATCAGCCCCGCCTGGTCGTCGTACTGGCTCGTCACCAGGTACTCGGCGATGCCGGGGTCCAGGGTGACGTAGGCGGCCCGTAGGCGATTCATGCCCACGACGATGGCGGCGTCCTCTCGGCTGGCGTTGTGGACTCGCACGCCCGTCAGGGTTCCCAGGGCCAGGATGACGGAGGTGAGTCCGATGGAGAGGACGTGGAAGGCGAGACCGAACCCGGCGGCCTGCGTGACCAGGGCCAGCACCACGAGTGCGGCCGATGAGACCGTGAGATGAACCGTGATGCGGCTCATCACCTCCGACCAGGTCATCCCACGGGTGGCGAGCAAGCTCCAGTGCTCGGTCGCCAGCAGCTGCGCCCGGACCGACGGCGCCGACGGGGAAGGTAGAACGACGAGCTCCGCGGCCGCCTGCCGACTGAGAGTCATGGTGTTCAGATCCCTTCGCGGACCTAGGCAGACACGCGGACCGGCACGGGTACGTCGACCGGGGCCTCCGTGGCTTCCGGGTCACCCTCGACGTGGAGCTCGGGCAGCCAGTCGAGCCACCTCGGCAGGTACCAGTTCCACTCGCCGAGCAGGGCCATCGCCGCCGGGACGACGACCATCCTGATCAGCGTGGCGTCCAGGAGGAGGGCCACGCCGACTCCGAAGCCCATCTGCTGGAACATCACCAGCTGGCCGGCCGCGAAGCCCGCGAACACGACCACGATGATCAGCGCCGCACCGGTGATGATGCGGCCGGTGGCGGCGATGCCGTGCACGACGGCCTGGTTGGTGTCGCCGGTCTCTGCGAAGCGTTCCCTGATCCTGCTGAGCAGGAAGACGTGGTAGTCCATCGAGAGCGCGAACAGCACCGAGAACAAGAAGACCGGCACCCACGCCTCGACGCGCTCGACCTGCTGGAAGCCCAACAGGTCGGCCCCGACCCCGTGCTGGAACACCAGCACGAGCAGTCCGTACGCCGCGCCGACCGACAGCAGGTTGAGGACCACGGCGGTGGCGGAAATGACCACGGAGCGGAAGACGAGCGTCAGCAGGATGAAGCTCAGCCCGAGCACGAACGCGAGCACGATCGGAAGCCACTTGTTGATGACGTCGGAGTAGTCGACGTTCTCCGCGGTGGTGCCACCGACCAGCACGCTGGTAGCGGTCCCGTCGAAGGCGGCCGGGACCAGGTCCGTACGGAGCCGGTCGAGTCCCCTGCGGGCCTGGCTGTGGTCGGGGTCGCCGACCAGCGGGATGCTGATGACGGCGACGGTGCCGCTATCGGCGACCTGTCGTCGTGCCGGCCCGAAGTCGGGGTCGTCGGCGATGGACTCCTCGAACCGCTCGATCGCGGCCGTCACGTCGCCGGAGACCACGTCGCCGGAGACGACCACCTGGGCGGGGTCGGTGGTCGAGACGCCCGGGAAGCTCCGCTCGAGGGCCAGCGCGCCGGCCTTGGCGAAGCTGTCGTCGGGCAGCGAGTTGACGCCGGCAGTCCCGGTGTGGAGGCCGAGGACCGGGAAGGCAGCCGCGAGCAGGACCAGCACTCCAGCGGCCAGGAACGTCCCCGGACGGCGTACGACGGCACCGACGGCCTTGGCCCAGAAGGGGCTCTCGGCGGGGTGGTCGCGCCCGACGATCGGCAGCCGTAGCGCGTTGACCCGGTCGCCGAGGAGCGACAGCAGGGCGGGCAGCAGGGTGATGGCCGCGGCCATCGTGACGATGCCGACGATGATCGCGCCCAGCGCCAGGCTGCGCAGGATCGTGTCCGGGACCAGGAGCAGGCCGAGCAGGGCCACGACGAAGGAGCTGCCGGAGAAGAGGACGGCCTTGCTGCTGGTGCCGCCGGTGGCGATGATCGCCGCGATCTTGTCGCGGCCGGCCTGCCGCTCCTCCCGGTAGCGGGAGAGTACGAAGAGGCTGTAGTCGATGCCGAGGGCGAGTCCCATCGCGGTGATCATGTTGACGATGAAGAAGGACAGCGAGGTGAACTGCCCCAGGACCGAGGAGATGGCGACGGTCACGATGATGGACAAGATGGCGATGCTCATCGGGATGAACGCGGCCACCAGGGCGCCGAAGACCAGGACCAGCACGATCATCGCGGCGGGCAGCCCGAACTTCAGCTCCCCGTTCGTCAGGTCGGACTCCGAGAGCTCGGTGAAGTCGTGGTCGAGGGTGTTCACCCCGGTGACGTCGACCTCGAAGTCTTCCGCGGAGTCGGCGGCGACGACCTCGTCGATCACCTCGACGATCCCGTTCTCGGCGTCATGACCGAGCACCACGGTCACGACCGCGGCGTGCCCGTCCTCCGACAGGCCGGACAGATCGGCGTCGTAGGGGTCACGGACGATCTCGGCCGCGCCGGTGGCCTCGATCGAGGACCGGACCTCCGTGACGAACGCCTTGAACTCCGGGTCGTCGCTGGTGAGGTCGGCCGAGTAGATGATCACGGCGTCGTCGACCCGGTCGGCCTGGGAGAAGTTGTCGGCGATCACCTGCTGGGCTCTGATCGAGTCGGGATTGGTGGTGATGCTGCCGTCGGAGGTGAACGCCGACCCGAGAAGGGTCGCGATGGCCACGACCGAGCCCGCCAGGATCAGTCCCCAAGCGGCCAGGACTCGCCAGGGGTGGACGGCGGAGACTCGTGCCAGGGACTGGGTGATCGACGTACGGCTCGCATGCGCGGGCCGCTCGTCATGGTCCTTCGAACGTGTCGCGGACATGTCGTTCTTCCTCTCGCTGGGCATGTGTGCACTGTGTTCGCGGGCGCTGACGAAGCGCTGACGTCGGCCTGACACCGGCCGTCGGGACGGTCGGTCTGTCACCGGAGCGGAAGGCCGTCGGAGTCCGGGACCACGTGAACGGCGATCAGGACGCAGTCGATGAGTGCCCAGACTCCGAGCCCGCCGATCGTCACGAGCTTGGCGAGTCCCATCGCGGTGTAGCCGAGGTAGAACCGGTCGATCCCGAGCGCGCCCAGGAAGAACGCGAGGCCGACCGCGACGGCCCAATGCCTGTCCGAGTACAGCCACGGCACCTCCTTGGCCTCGAACCACTGGTCGCCGACCGCGTGGCGCACGCGTGTCGTGGGGGAGAGCTGCCGCGCGGCGGCCATGACGCGGAGCTGCTCCAGGGTGATCGGGCCGAGGGACTCACCCGCTCCGCTCACCACGAATCGTCGACCGGCAAGGGGTGTCGAGGTCGAGCTGGCGTTGGTCACGTGGTCAGCCCGCACTGATCGTGCCGTTGCCGGAGATCTCGGTCGTGAGAGCGGGCGTGCCGGTGTAGCCGATGTCTCCGCTGCCGCTGATCTGTGCCTCGAGCTGCTCGGTGGCGGTGACCTGCGCGTTGCCCGAACCATCGACCCTCACGTCGCTCGTCTGTGAGATCAGCTGGGTGCCGAGGTAGCTGCCCGAGCCGTGCAGCACCACGGTCTGTGCGTCTGTCGTCCCAGCGAGGTCGATGTCGCCAGAGCCGGAGAGCTCGACGGTGGTCGCGGTCGCCGTGAGGCCGTCGAGGTCGGCTGATCCGGAGCCGGACACGGTCACGGTGATCGAGCCGTCCGCGACGACGGTGCCGTGCGCGCTGCCTGAGCCGGCCACCACGAGGCCGTCGATCGTCGGCAAGGTGAGCTCGTAGTGGATGTCACCGCTCGTGGCGTGCCCAGCACGGCTGTCGAGGACGACGGTGCCGTCGTGGAGGGTGGAGGTCAGGAAGCGGAGGGTCGAGCGCCCGGCGGTGATGGTGAGCTTCGGCGTCGCACCGGTGGTGATGGTCAGGTCGCCGCTCGTGCGAAGGTCGACGGCGTGGACTCCGTCGACCGGCCGCTCCTGGGTCGTGGTCGGGCCGGGATCGGCGACGGCCGCGTTGCCGCACCCGGAGAGCAGGGTCCCTGCGGCGATGACGAGGCCGACGGTGGCTGCCGCTGATCGGCGATGGCTGGTGGCTCTGGTGGTGCGGGGATGCGACATGACTCAGATCCGTTCGATGACGGCGGTCCGATCGATGTGTGGGCCGCGGTAGGTCGACCTTGTCGCGGCAGGGATGTCGCCCGCGTCGGCCGATGTGACGGCCCATGTCGTCGGCGAGGACGGACTTCGTCAACTTTCGGACGACGCCGGGGCGCTCAGATGCGCCTATGGTCGCGAGGGTGACTCCACGACGAGGGTGGCCAGGTCGGCAGGTGCTGACCTCTGACCTCGTCCTCGCCGCTGCCGTGGTGGTCCTCGAGGTCGGTATCGAGCTGCACTCGGTCGACATGGGCTGGACGCTGCCGGCGTTGGCACTGCGGATCCCCGTCATCGTCGCGGTGCTCCTGCTCCGCCGCCGACTTCCGCTGCTGGCCGCGGGACTGGCGGTCGGCGATGTGGTGCTACAGGGTCAGCTGTCCGCGGCACTGCCGGTCGCCGCGTACGCGCTGACGGCTTACCACCCTCGCTGGTCGGTGCGCCTCCCGGCCCTGGCGGTGGCCGCCGGTGTCGTCCTCGCGGTGATCAGCGACGACTGGCCCCTGCACAGTGCGGTGGTCGTCACCTGTTGTTTCGTGCTGTGGCCGGCGACGCTCGGCGCCTACGTCCCGGCGCGCGCCCAGCTGATCCTGGCGACGACGGAGCGGGCTGAGCGTGCGGAGCGCGCCGAGCATGAACAGGCCCGTCGCGCAGTCCTTGCGGAACGAGTACGGATCGCCGGAGAGATGCACGACGTGGTGGGCCACCGGGTCAGCCTGATGGTGCTGCAGGCCGGTGCGGCCGAGGTGGCGGCCGAGGACTCGACCAAGGTGCGACAGCTCGCCGACCAGATGCAGGCGGCGGGACGGCAGGCCCTGGAGGAGCTGCGACAGCTGGTCGGCCTGCTGCGCACCGACGAGCTGATCGAGGAGGCGCCGTTGGCGCCGCAGCCGACCCTCGCTGACCTGCCGGGCCTGGTCGAGGAGTCGCATCGGGCGGGGATGGACGTCACGCTTCAGCCGCGTGGCCAGGTTCGCGTGGTGCCCGAGGTGATCGAGCGCACGGCGTACCGGGTGGTGCAGGAGGCGCTCACCAATGCCGGCAGGCACGCTCCCGGCGGTCAGGTACGGGTGACTCTCGACTACCGGCCGGATGCGCTCGCGGTGTCGGTGGTGAGCCGGCCCGGCACGCGCGCCGCCAAACCTGTCCCGGGCACCGGTCATGGCCTCGTGGGACTCCGGGAACGTGCCAAGGCTGCTGGGGGTCACCTGCGGGCTGACCGGCGGCTCGATGGAAGCTTCGATGTCGAAGCCGTGCTGCCGACGTGAGCGTCCGCGTCCTGATCGTCGACGACGAGGAGCTGGTCCGGTTCGGGTTGAGGACGATCCTGGACAGCAGCGACGACGTCGAGGTGGTCGGCGAAGCGGGTGACGGCGTGCAGGCCTGCGCCGCATCGGCCGCCCTGAAACCGGACGTCGTCCTGATGGACATCAGGATGCCGCGCATGGACGGCCTCGAGGCGACGCGGCGCATCCTGGCCGCCCCAGACCCGCCGGCGGTGGCCATCCTCACCACGTTCCATCTCGACGAGTACGTCTTCCCCGCGCTCGAGGCAGGCGCGAGCGGCTTCTTGCTCAAGGACACTCCGCCCCGCGAGATCCTGGCCGCGGTGCGGGCCGTCGCCGCCGGTACCGAGATGCTGTCGCCCGCGGTGACTCGTCAGCTGATCACCCAGTACGTCGCCGCTCACTCGCGCCCTCGACGCGACGCAGCCCGTGAGCGCCTCAGTGTCCTGTCGGACCGTGAGCTCGAGGTCCTGGTCCTCATCGGCCGCGGACACTCGAACGCAGAAGCAGCGCGGACGTTGTTCGTGAGCGAGACCACTATCAAGACCTACGTGTCGCGGCTGCTCACCAAGCTCGACATCACCAACCGCACCCAGGCCGCCATCCTCGGCCACGAAGCCGGCCTGTTCGACCACCAGGCGCAGTGACGGGACCCGTCATGCGCGGCCGCGGTCCTCATGCTCGGTGCGGGCGCGTCGGGAGGCGATCCACGCGGCGAGGACGTTGTCGGGATGGTCGGACAGGTGGTCGCGGACGAGGGCGTCGAGCAGGTCGGCGTCGTCGTCCAGGTGGGCGGTGGCCAGCGCGACAAGCTGTCGATCCCGGGTCGTGGCGGCGTGGTTCGCGGCCCGGGCGAGAAGCCCGGCGGTCTCCGTGGGCTGCTCGGTCACCAGCGCGGCAGCGACGAGCAGCGCCGGAGAGGTGCTCGTGCCCGCCGACTCGAGGATCTCGCCGGGGGCTGTGGCGTCCCCGCCGATCAGCCGGAGGAGCAAGACCTCGATGTCAGGGGGCATGGGCCCACTGTCGTGGTGGGCGCTGACGATCCCCTGACGACGACCTGACGCGGGTCGTCTGAGGTCGGGCATACGCTCGCCGGGTGCTCACCGTGGCGGTGCTCGGTCCTCTCGAGGTCACCCTCGACGGCGGGCGCGTGCCGGTGCCAGGCGGGAAGACCTCGGAGCTGGTGGTGCGCCTCGCGCTCGAGGCCGGAGCGCCTGTCAGCGCGGACCGGCTCGTCGACGACCTGTGGTCAGCGGGCGGGCGCAGCACTCGGCGCAACACGCTGCAGTCGAAGGTCGCCATGCTGCGCCGGGCGTTCGGCGACCCATCGGTGATCGAGAGTCGCGATGGCGGTTACGCGCTCGCCGTCGAGCCGTCCGACGTCGACGCGATCGCCGTGGTGGGCGCGGTGGCCGCCGCGGCTGGTCTGCTCGAGGCCGGCGACGACCGCGCTGCCGCGGATCTGTGTGCGACCACCTTGAAGCTGTACCGAGGGGACGTTCTCCAGGCAGCGGGCGACGGCGACTGGGTCGACCCGCACCGCACCCGGCTCGATGAGGCGCGGGTCAAGCTCCTCGAGATCCAGTTCACCGCGCGGTTGCGGCTGGGTGATGTCGCCGACGTCATCGGTGAGCTCGAAGCAGCGGTCGCGACGCATCCGTTCCAAGAGAGCCTCTGGGAGCTGCTGATCACCGCCATGTACCGCGCGGGCCGCCAGGCAGACGCCCTCGCGACGTACCAACGAGTCAGGAACCACCTGGCCGAGGAGCTCGGGCTCGACCCTCGGCCGCAGCTGCAGGAGCTCGAGCAGCGGATCCTGGTCCAGGACCCGTCACTCGATCTCACTTCCCGTGTGCCGGCACGGGTCCAAGCCACCCGCTCGCCCGGGAACCTCCCTTCGCTGACGGCCGCGCTCGTCGGTCGCATGAAGGAGGTCGCGGCAGTCTCCGACCTGCTCGACGGCGAGCGGCTCGTGGAGATCGTCGGACCGGGCGGTATCGGGAAGACGGCGGTTGCGATAGCGGTCGGCCGCCGGCTCGCCTCGTCGGCCGATGGCGTCTGGTTGGCCAGGCTCGAGACCGCGATCACGGCCGACGACGTGGTCGACGTGCTGGTCAGCGCTGTCGGCGGCCCGGGCGGAGAAGAGGCACTCCTCGAGCGGTTCAAGTCAACGGCTGCCGTGGTGATCCTCGACAACTGCGAGCACGTCCTCGATGCCGCCGCTGCTCTGGCGGTGCGCCTCCTCGACACCGCACCGGCGCTGCGGATCCTGTGCACCAGCCAGGTGCCACTCGACCTCGACGGCGAAGTCGTCTTCGAGCTCGCGCCGTTGGCCCTGTCCGACGCGGTCGAGCTGTTCACCCGCCGTGCCACTGCCCAACGCGTGGGCCGCACGGCGAGCGTGGACAGCGACAGCGTGCTCGACCTCTGTCGCTCTCTCGACGGTCTGCCACTGGCCATCGAGCTGGCCGCGGCACGGACCAGGACCCTGTCGGTCGAGGAGATCATCCGCCGCCTCGACGACCGGTTCCTCGTCCTGAGCGACCCGACCAGCCGCCGGCCGGAGCGCCGCCGGTCACTCAGCTCGACCATCCAGTGGAGCTACGACCTGCTGTTCCCCGACGACCAGCGGGGTCTGTGGGCGCTGGCCACTTTCGCCGGTGGCGCACCTTTGTCCTCAGTGGAGTTCGTCCTCGAAGCGCTGGACGTGCCGGCAGCGGCCGCGATCGACGTGGTCGGTCGCCTGGCGAGCCGTTCACTCGTGATCGTCGACGACGAAGCATCGTCGAGCCCGGTTCGCTACCGGCTCCTCGACAGCATCCGGGCGTACGCCCTCGAAGCCATGGCCGAAGCTGGGCTGGCCGATCGTGCGCGGGCGGCACACGCCGCCTGGTTCGCGGAAGTCGCCAGCGTCTCCACCCCCGGGGTGCGCAGCAGTCAGCAGGCCGAGCACCTGTCCTTCGCCCGGACCGAGCGCGCCAACATCGACGCCGCACTGGCCTGGAGTTCCACGCACGACCCGCTGCTCGCACTCGGCATCGTCAACGGCTTCGGTTGGGCCTGGGTCGTGCTCGGCGACAGCAGAGGCGCACAGCGGATCGTGACCGCGCTCGAGTCTGCTGGCGAGGCAGCTCCGGCACAGGACCGCGCCAGTGCGCTCCTCCTGGCGGCTTGGGTCGAAGCGTCCACGGGTCACCTCGAGCCGGCACGCAACCACATCGCCGAGGCTGAGAGCCTGGCCGACGGGATTCGCGACCCAGATCTGCAGGCGCGCTGCTCCTACTACCTCGCCTATGTCGTCTCACACCAAGGAGACTTCCGGCGGGCCATGGAGCTGACCGACCGCAGCCGGGCGATCTACGACGCCCTGGACCGGCCGTGGGACCAGGCAGCGAACTCGCTCTTCGCGGCCAGGGCGGCGATCTCGGCGGGCGACGTGACGCGCAGCGTCGGGGGTGCGGAACAGGTACAGCGCTGGCTGCAGGAGGTGGACGACCCGTGGCTGCACGTCCGCGGGGAGGCGATGCTGGGCGAGCTGGCCAGGCTCCAGCGTCGGTACGACGACGCCGTCGGGCACATCGGTCGCGCTGCGGAACGATCACGTCAGCTCGGGTTCCAGCAGACCGAGGCCTACCAGGTCATGAGCCTCGGACGTGCGCAGTGCCAGGCGGGCGACTACGAGGCCGGCTCGGCGACCTTGCGACTCGCGACCGACAAGGCGCAGGCCATCGGGGACGTGCGGCTTGCGGCGCTGGCGCAGGTCAACCTAGGACGGGTCCTGCGGGCGCTCGGCGAGATGGCGGCGGCACGCGCAGCACTCGAAGCCGCCACCGCCTGGCACCGGGAATCCGGCGGTGGCGAACAGGCCGCGCTCGGCGAGTGCCTGCTGGCCGCCATGGATGCTGTCGATCAGGTGACGGACGCCAAGAAGCGCCTGGAAGCGATCCTCGACGAGGCTCGAGCCGCGGACGATGCGGCTGTCGAGGTCTTCGCCCTCGATGCGCTTGCGCACGTGGCTGCCGACGTCGGCGACGCCGGCACTGCCCGCGCCCTCTGCCAGGTGGCTGACGGGCGCATGGAAGCGGCTGCCCACGTCATCGCCGACCGCGACCGAACCGACGCGCTCGCGGTGAGGGCCGCCGTACCGGGTGCTCCGGGGGATCGGCGGGAAGCACCGCCGGACCGGATGTCTCGCTCGTCGCGATGACCGCTTCGCCCGGGTCCACGGCCCGTCGGGCACGACCGCCGCGTTCGTTCAACACCAAGAACCCCAGCAGACCGCCCATCACGACCGCGATGCCCACGACCTGCCAGGAACGCACCGTCTCGCCCAGCAACAGGAAGGACCAGACGACTGCGAGGGCGGGCTGAGCCACCTGGGCGATCCCGATCGTGCCGATCTGGATCGTCCGCTGGGCGAACACCAGGAGGCCGTGAGCGGCGACGCCGGTGAGGAACATCAAGACGAGCGTGTACGCCCAGCCTCTGGCGCTCATCCCGAACATGTCGCCGTTCGCGATCGCCAAGGGCAGCACGGCGACGGCCGCGATCGGACTGATGGTGGCCATGAAGGTGGCGACATCCATGTCGCGACGGAAGTGTCGCGTGGCCACGACGTAGCCGACCCACAAGAACATCGCGAGCACCCCGAAGACGTTCCCTCGCAGCGAGGCGTCCCCGTTGGGCGGCGCGTTCAGGAGCACGATCGCAGTGCCGCCGAAGGCGAGGCCCGCGAACAGCAACGCACGTGGATGGTTGTACTCACCGAACAGCCTGGCGCCGAGCGGCACGATCAGGAACGGGGACAGTGACCCGATCAACGCGGCGTTGGCGACGCTGTTGTTCGTCGCTCCGACGAAGAACGTCGCCAGGTTGACCCCGAAGAACACCCCAGGGATGAAGGCCTGCCGCACGTGGCGCAGGGTGACCCGCCGGCCCGTGAGGCGGAGGTAGACGTTCCAGACGACGCTGACCATCGCCAGCCTCCAGAAGGCGACGAGGACTCCTGGGGACTCCGCGCTCTTCACGAGTGTCGAGCTGAGGGAGAAGGCGACGACCAGGCCGACCACGGCAAGCGCCCCCCACGTCCTCGGACTGACTGCACGAGGAAGCATCGACGAGAGCGGCGGTGTCATGAGTTGACCCGAGGGTAACGAAGGCGGCTGCACCCCTTGCCGTCAGCGGATCGTCAGGACGAGCGCCCACGCTGACCGGCATGAACCGATCCGAACAATCTCAGCCCACCTTCACCCGTACCTGGTTGCTGTGGACCGCCGGCTTCCTGGCATTTCCCATCGCCGGCGTGGCCGGCACCGTGGCCGTCGGCCGTGTCGACAGCGCCGTCGCTGCGTTGCTCGGCGGCGCGGTCGCCGGGCTCGTTCTGGGCGCCGGACAAGCACTGGTCAGCCGGCGTCGCCTCGACCCTCGCCGGTGGATTCCCGCGACCGGCGTGGGCATGGGACTCGGACTCCTCCTCGGCGCTTCGGTCGTCGACTACGGCACCTCTCTGGCAGACCTCGCGCTCATGGGTGCCCTCACCGGTCTCGCCCTCGGTCCCGCCCAGGCCGTGGCTCTGCCGCGGCAGGCCCGCCGGCGCTGGCTGTGGGCCGCCGCGATGCCCGCTCTGTGGGCGCTGGGCTGGACCGTCACCACGCTCGGCCAGATCCACGTCGAGGAGCAGTTCACGATCTTCGGTGCCTACGGCGCGCTGACCTTCTCCGCGCTGTCCGGCCTCCTGCTCCACGTCCTGCTTCCCTCCACCACCGCCGCTGACCAGGCCTCCGAGCGCAGCCGGATCGAGGCGACGGCATGACCGCCCCGGAGCACGTCATCTTCGGGACCGGGGCGGTCGGCCTCGCGACGTACGAGGCGCTCCGGCGCCGCGGGGAGAGGGTCCGGCTCGTGAACCGTTCCGGGCACGCACCTGTTCGCGACGACGTCGAGGTCGTGGGAGGGGACGCCCGCGATGCCGGCTTCGCCACCGCCGCTGCCAGAGGGGCCCGTGTCGTCTACCAGACGCTCAACCCGCCGTACTCCGAGTGGACCTCGCAGTTCCCCGCCCTCCAAGCCGGGGTGGTGGCCGCCGCCCAGTCCACCGGTGCCCGCCTCGTCAGCATGGAGAACGTCTACATGTACGGGCGGCCCGCCGGACGACCACTCACGGAGGACCGCGCCTACGACGCTCACACCGAGAAGGGCCGCCTCCGTGGGCGGATGGCCCGTGAGCTCCTCGCGGCCCATCAAGCCGGACGGGTCGAGGTCGCCATCGGTCGGGGCTCGGACTACTTCGGTCCCCGGGGCGGCGCGCAGTCGAACCTCGGTGACCGTGTCTTCGGCCCCGCACTGTCCGGCAGGACAGCGAGCGTCCTCGGCGACCTCGACCAGCCCCACACCTACAGCTACATCCCGGACATCGGTGAGGGCCTCGCCGTGCTCGGTGAACACCCCGATGCCGCCGGCGAGGTGTGGCACCTTCCCAACGACCCCGACACGCGGACCACCCGCCAGCTCGTGGACATCGTCTACCGGCACGCAGGTCGACCCGAGACGAAGGTCCGCGCGATGCCTCCGCTGGTGCTGCGCGGTGTCGGGTTCTTCAACGCGACCGTGCGGGATCTCCTCGAGATGCGCTACCAGTTCGAGGAGCCGTTCATCGTGGACAGCAGCAAGATGGCCACCAAGCTCGGTGTTCACGCCACCCCCGTCGACCGTGCCCTCGCCGAGACCCTTGCGACGTACGCTCGAGCCTCATAGTGGAGAAACCCATGGCTGGCCGCACCGTCCTGGTCACGGGCGGCACCGGAGGTATCGGCAAGGCGACCGCCCTCGGACTGGCCGCGATGGGCGCATGCGTCGCCATCACCGGCCGCGACCCCGCGCGCACCCTCGCCGCCGCGCGGGACATCGGGAGCGCCCACGGTGGAGAGGTGCTGACCTTCGTCGCGGATCTGTCGTCCCAGGGCGAGGTACGTCGCCTGGCTACCGAGGTCCGAGACGCTCTGCCGCGGATCGACGTCCTGGTCAACAACGTCGGTGGCTACTGGAACTCCCGGCGGGTCACCGTCGACGGTCTCGAGCACACCTTCGCCTTGAACCACCTCGCCCCGTTCCTGCTCACCAGCCTGCTCGCCGAGCGGCTGAAGCAGAGCGCCCCCGCCCGCGTGGTCACGGTCGCCTCCCAGGCACACGTCCAGGGACGGATCGACTTCGACGACCTCCAAGGCGAGCGGTCCTACTCCGGCGCCCGTGCGTACAACCAGTCCAAGCTCGCCAATGTCCTGTTCACCTATGAGCTGGCCAGGCGGTTGGGGTCCACCGGCGTCACGGCCAACGCTCTGCATCCGGGTGTGGTGAACACCTCGTTCGGTGCCGCCGACCCCGCCGGCGTGCAGCGGTGGCTCGTCCCGATCCTCCGGCCGCTGATGAAGTCCCCAGCGGACGGGGCTGTCACATCCATCCACCTGGCAGCGGCGCCCGATCTGGAGCGGACAACGGGCCGGTACTTCGCGAACCGCAAGGCCAAGCGGTCCTCGCCCAGCAGCTACGACGAGGTCACAGCGGCGCGGCTGTGGCAGGTGAGCACCCACCTGGTCGGCCTGCCGGAGCGCTAGATGGAGGATCTCCGGCGCCACGCGCCGGGGATCGCCAAGGCCCGGGTCGGCGAGAACTGCCCCACCGCTGCCGAGCGCTCCGGGTTCGCGCCGCTGCCCCGCGCTGACGCGGGGCAGCGGATCGGCGGCCGGTGTTCAGTGGACGGGGACGTCCTCGGGCTGGGTCTCGACCTGGGGGAGCCGTCGCGCAACCGCGGGCACGGCTGGCGCCTCGGACGGCGCCTCGACCGAGATGTGCGGCAGGATCCGGTCGAGCCAGCCGGGGAGCCACCAGTTGGCCTTGCCCAGCAGGGACATCGTCGCCGGCACCAGCACCATCCGGACGATCGTGGCGTCGACGGCGACCGCGACCGCGAGCCCGAGTCCCAGCATCTTCAGCGACGGCACCGGGCTGGCGACGAACGCGAGGAAGACGACGATCATGATCAGGGCGCCTGAGGTGATGACGCGTCCGGTCCCGGCCATGCCTCGTGCGACCGACTCGGTGTTGTCGCCGGTCCGCACGTACTCCTCGCGGATCCGCGAGATGAGGAACACCTCGTAGTCCATGGAGAGACCGAACAGGATCGGGAACATGATCACGATGATCATCGAGGTGATCGGGGTGGGCCCTTCCAGGCCGATCAGGCTGCTGCCCCATCCCCACTGGAAGACGGCCACGAGGACGCCGTACGCAGCGCCGATCGAGAGCATGTTCATGACCACCGCCTTCAGCGGGACCACGACCGATCGGAAGACCAGCATCAGCAGGAGGAACGACGCGACGAGCACGGCTCCCATGAAGAGGGGCAGCGTGTCGGAGAGCTGGCCGTTGAGGTCGGTGGTCATCGCGGTGAGCCCGGTGACGTAGACGTTGTCGGGCAGCAAATCACGGACCTCGGCGAGGGCGAGAGAGGTCTTCAGATCGGCGGGACCCGTCGTCGGCATGGCCGCGAAGACGACGGTGCTGCCGTCCGCGGAGGTCACCGGCTCGCTGACCGAGGCGATCCGACCGCTCGCGCGGATGCTTTCGGCCAGTCCAGACACCTCGTCGGCGCTGACGCCAGAAACCTCGAGGTCGACGACGACCACCAGCGGCCCGTTGATCCCGGGTCCGAAGCCCTCGTCCAGCAGGTCGTAGGCCTGTCGGTACGTCGTGTCGCTGGGAGCGTCACCCGCCGCAGGCCAACCGGTCTGCATGCCGATGGCCGGTGCGGCGAAGGCAAGCAGGGCGAAGACGGCACCGATCAGGTAGGGCCAGGGCCGTCCCGAGACCCGGTGGGCGAAGCGCCACCAGGCGGTCTCCTCGGCGCGCTTGGCAGGGCGGTGACGACGAACCAGCCGTCCCTTGTCGATGCGGTCGCCGAGCAGCGCCAGCATTGCGGGCAGCAACGTGGTGGCTGCCGCGACCGCGCTCAGCACGACGATGGCGGTGGCCAGGCCGATCGAGGTCAGGGCGCCGAGCCCGGTGAAGGCGAGGGACGCCATCGCGATGACCACGGTGCCGCCGGCGAAGACGACCGCCGCTCCGGAGGATGACATCGCGCTGGCCAGGGCGGCCGTGTTGTCTCGACCATCATCGCGGTTCTCCCGGTAGCGGGCGACGATGAACAGGGCGTAGTCGATGCCGACTCCCAGCCCGACGATGCCCGCGATCGGGATTGCCGACGGCGAGACGTCCATGATGCTGGCGAGCAGGAAGATGCCGCCGATGCCCGCGCCGACCGCCACGAGGGCGAGACCGATCGGCACCAGGGCGGCCACAACGGTCCCGAACGCCACCAGCAGCACGAGCAGCGCGATCAGGATGCCGACGCCCTCCAAGGGCGACGTCTCGTCGGGAGCGTTGAGGAACACATGGTCACCACCGAGCTCCACCCGGAGGTCAGCGGTGTTCGACGCGTCGACCAGTTCTGTCAGGGGCACGAAGGATCCCTTGCCCAGCTCGCCCGGTGTCTCGTCGAGGGTGAGCGTGGCGTAGCCGACCTGGCCGTCGTCCGAGATCGTCCCGGCCGCGAAGGGGTCTGCGACGTCCACGACATGGTCGGCTCCGGCCATGTCGGCCAGGACCGCGTCGACGGTCTGCTGCTGACCCTTCAGCGTCTCGCCGTCGTCCACCGCGAAGACGACGAGGGCTGTGGCGTGGGTTGCCTCGGGGAACTTGTCCTCGAGCAGCTGCATCGCGCGTTCGCTCTGGCTGCCTTTGGCGCTGAAGGCGTCGGTGAAGGCGCCGCCGCCGCTCCCGGCAAGGGCGAACACGGCGCCGAGCATGACGACCCAGGTCGCGATGGTGCGCCACGGGTGCCTCGCACTCGCCATCGCGATGCTGCGCGTGAACCTGTTCATGATGGTGCCTTTCGCAGATCGGGTATGTGCCTGATGGATCGCGAAGCTAGGCACCGATGTGGTGAGCGGGCATCACCACACGTGGTGAGCGACCGGGTGATCCGCCTGCGCGTAGCACGCGCTGACGCGCCCCTGCGCACCTTCCCGCAACCCAGAGTCCCGCGCCGCCGACCGGACGACACGTGCAGCCGGCGAACGCACGAGCGCCGCTATCCCCTCGGCCGGCGGGCCAGATATGTGTAGTAGACCGATGCTCCGAAGAATGCTTTGCGCGCGTTCGCGTCCGCCTGTTCGGCTCTCCACGCCTCCACGAACTCCACGGGTAGAAGGCCCGAACGGCCGAGCAGCGCCGCGTACGCCTCGGCCGCATTCGCCCAGAATCTGCCGGTGCCGATGTCGGAGTACACGGCTCCGTCGGCGGCAACGAGGTCGAGATCGGCTTCTTGGAGCAGCCGCGGAAGGTCCCGCATCACCCGGGGGTTCGCGACCATGATCTGCTTGAGCTTCTCCTCGACCGTGACAGCAGTGACCGGGTCCGGATGGGCGAAGGTCAACGAGGCGTAGTCGCCGTCGAAGATGGCGATGGTGCCTTCGGGGCGAAGGACGCGACGTGCCTCTGCGAGCACCCTGCGCGGATCCTCCACGTGACTGATGAGCGTGTGCAGGGTCACCACGTCGAACTCAGCGTCGGAGTAGGGCAGGGCGTGGGCATCGCCGGTGAGATACGTGATGTTCTCGGACAGTCCCTCGTCCGCCGAAGCTGTCGAGCGCGCGCCACCAGTGCATCGCTGTGATCGATGCCCACGAGGGCCACCTCTGGACCGACCCTCCGCCTCAGGGCACGGATCTCCACGCCGGTGCCGCATCCAACGGCAAGAACCCGGCACGGCGGCGACAGCGGCAGGCGTTCGAAGTACGCCTGCGACAAGGCGACGTAGCCGGCGTCGGTAGCACGAAACTCCAGTCGATCCGCCACCGTCTGCAACACGGCCTCGTCCATGCTCGGCGCGAGCCGGAACACATCTCGGTCATCACGAGGGCTCGTGACCATCAGTCCTCCACACCGCACCCGACATCGGCCGCAGTACCCCAGACAGGTTACGCCCGGCCGACCCGAGCAAGCTCACCTTGGGCAGGTGCCCTCGCAGTACGCCAGCCGCGTCGTCGACCCAGGGGAACGTGGCGGACACGGTCGGGTTTGCCGTGGGATGCGGCGAGGGCGCGAAAACGCCTACGACCTCAGGATCTTGGCCATCGCCTTGCCCCGTGCGAGTTCGTCAACCAGCTTGTCCAGGAAGCGAATCTTCTGCATCAACGGATCGTTGATGTTCTCGACTCGCACCCCGCAGATCACGCCCGTGATCAGGGACGCTTTCGGGTTGAGGCGTGCATCGGCGAAGAAGTCCTCGAAGGTCGTGCCTGCGGACAGGTGGTGCTCCAATGCTGATTCGTCGAAGCCGGTCAGCCACAGGATCACCTGGTCCAGTTCGGATTTCTTGCGACCCTTCTTCTCCACTTTCGTCACGTAGTGGGGGTAGACCGACGCGAAGCTGGTCGTGAAGATCCTGCTCATCGTCAGGAGCGTAGCCATCGTTCAGAGAAACCCGGAGCGCCCCACTCAGCAGCTCACGCACGTGGCCCACTTCGCCGCTAGACTCGCTTGCTGGCGATCGACCGGGCCGGGTACGGCGACACCAGTCCCGCCGGGATGGATCGCCGCGACGTCGCGGGCGACCTGCTCACCGTGGCCGATCGCCTGGGCGTGCGTGAGTTCCCGGTCATGGCGGTGTCCATGGGCGGGATATATGCGCTGGCGTTGGCCGCCTCCGCGCCCGAACGGATCAGCAAGATCGTCTTGGCCAGCGGACACGTCCTGCCCTAGTACGAGGCGATCGCCCTGTACGACGACGAGGTGATCGGCTGTGCCGGTCTCAACCGCGACACTGACCGGCCCGAACGCGCCGAGAACGCGCTGGCCGGAGTCCGCCGCACCTGGCGCGGCCGTGGCATCGCCTCACATCTCAAGCGTCGAACGCTGCACTGGGCAGCTCTCAACGGACTGGAAGAGATCTACACCTGGACCCAGGCCGGCAACTCGTCGATGCTGCGCCTCAACGAACACCTCTGCTACGTCACCGGCGACGGCATAGGCTCACGGGCGCTTCCGCTCACCATCTGAGGAGGGCGGCAGGCCGCACTCGAGGCGGCGTTCCGCGCCGCGGCAGCCCCTGCCCTAGCACGCGTCGGTCCGCGCGTCGGGACGGTCTTCGCATCCTGGCTTTGCGGCGCCGTCACTCGAGCTCAGGCACGGACCGCCCTGCCCCGTGGTCACACGCGGTGGGTGCCGGTGTCGGTGACGAGGTAGGTGGCGTCGTGGGGGCCGTGCCAGAGGTAGTGGCCTTCGGGCGTGCGGGCATACCGCCAGACGCGGGCGGTTTTGGCGCGGTGGTGCCTGCGGCACAGGCAGGCGAGGGCGTCGGGGTGGGTTTGGCCGGGTGGTCCGCCTTCCTCGATCGGGAGGTAGGCGGACGAGGTGGTCCTTGTCGCAGGTTTTGGCGGGGACGGTGCAGCGCGGGAAGACGCAGTGGCCGTCGCGGAGCTCGACGAGCTGTTGCATCCACGCGGGTGGGTCGTGGGAGTCGACGGCGTCGCGGCGGTGCATGTTCAAGACCGGCTGGATCTCGACCTGGTGGTGGCCGACCCATTGGCGCAGCTTGGCCATGGTGGCCGCGCCGAGGCGATCGATGGTGCCGACCGCGAAGGCGGCTCCGCCCTCGGCGTCGGTGTCGAGGTCGGCGGCGTCGACGAGGACGTAGAACCTGATCTTCCCGGACGCCTGCTTGGTGACTGCTGGGCTGCCGAGGACGGAGCCGAGGACGGTGGCGGTGTCGTGGGTGGCTTGCCGGTGGCGAGGGTGGTGATCAGGGCGATGGCTTTGATCTTGCGGACGCCGAGGGGGTCGGTGTCGCCGTCGAGCCAGAGCTGGTGGGCGATGGCGCAGAGCAGGTCGTAGAACCCCTGGAGGACCGGGGTGTCGCCGGTGGCGGTCAGGTCGCTGGTGCCGGTGTAGAGGGTGGGGTGTGGGTGGCTGAGGGTGACCTCGGAGGCGGCGGTGGCGTTGGCTTCGCGCTGCTGGTGGGTTTCGGGGTCGTACTTGGCGGTGGCCTCGGCGACCAGCCGGTCGGTGATCACGGGGCCGAGGGAGCCGTCGGTGCGGGTGGCGAGCCGGTGGTCGACCCAGCGGGCGCCGGCCAGCGGCAGGGCGTGGGTCTGTTGGGCGACCCGGCGGGCCTGCCAGGTGGGCACCTGCAGGCGGTGGACTCGTTTCCAGAGCAGGGGGAGGCGGTGGCGTAGGTCGAGGGCGTCGGCGATCAGCTGGGCTCCGGCGGCGGGGGAGATGCCGAGCTTCAACGCGAAGGGCTCGGGGGTGAACGCGGCCACCGTGGGGGTGCCGTCGCCGCCCAGCGACTCGTTCTTGGTGAGGACGTCGAGGGCGGGGCCGCCGGGGGTCTCGACCCCGGTCTCGGCGGTGGCGGGGTTGAGCACCGCCCACTCGTAGGCCAGCCGGAGCTTCAGTGCCGCGGCGCGGCGTTCGGCTCGTTCGGCTGGGCGGCGGGTTCGAGGACACCGGCAGGCGTCGAGGTCTTCGACCTCGAACTCTTCGACGGGTGCCGCGCTCATGGATCCATCCAAGCAGTGGCCACCGACAGTCGTGCTGGCTCGAGAACCCCTTCTCCACAAGGGGTTCCGAGGAATGTTGCGGGGTTTCGAGGCTCGTCGCTGGGGCGAATTCAACCTGCGTCTGCAACACCGTGTTGGTTGTTGTGCTCGGACAGTAGCTTGTCGAAGGCCTCGGCCGGGGTGCGCCAGCCGAGTCGCTTGCGGGGTCGGTTGTTGAGTTCGATCGACGACGCGTATCGAGGATTCCGGGTCCGTGGAAGGACAGGTCGGTGCCCTTGGGGAAGTACTGGCGTAGCAGGCCGTTGGTGTTCTCGTTGCTGCGGCCGTTGCCAGGGTGAGTGGGGGTCGCAGAAGTGGATGTCCAGGCCGGTGGCCTCGGCGATCTTGGCGTGGTTGGCCATCTCGATGCCCTGGTCCCAGGACAGGGTCTCGACGCAGTCAGCTCGGGCAGGTCGGCGACGGCGTGGGTGAATCGCCTCCTGCGACGGCGAGCGGCACCGTGGTCGCTCGGGCAGGTGCAGCAGCATCACGAACCCGGTGGTCCGCTCGACCAGGGTGCCGATCGCGGTGGCGTTGGCGGCACCGGTGATCAGGTCTCCTTCCCAGTGCCCAGGCACCGCCCGATCGGCGATGTCGATTGGGCGCTCAGCGATGTTGATCATGTCCTTGATCCGGTCCCGCGGCACGTCGTACCTCGCCTTGGCGGCTGGGGCTTGCGCAGCGTTCGCCCGGTGCGCAAGTGCTTGGCCAGCTCGCGTTTGAGCCCGCCGCGGCCCTGGACGTAGATCGACTGGTAGATCGTCTCGTGTGACACCCACATCTCCGGATCCTGGGGGAAGTCCTCGCGCAGCCGGTGTGGCGATCTGCTCCGGGGAGTGATACTCCCTCAGCCGATCCTGGACCTCGCGCGCGGAGCACGCAGACTCGTGGCCAGCTTCGCCGCAAGGGCGCGTCCACCGGCCTTGGCTCGCTCCTCGCACCGCTGCTGAGCAACGCTCGCACGGTAATGCCCATCATGGGCGCTGCGGCCCAGCCGCAGCTCGCGGCTGATCGTGCGCGGGTCTCGGCCGAGCTCACGAGCGACCGCCCGCACCCCCAGACGCTGCGCAACATGCCGGGCGATCTCCTCACGCTCCTCGAAGCTCAACCGTGGACCGCGTTCGGCACTGGCCGGCCTCGGGGGCCGGGTATGTCGTCGATGGCATCACGCCACCAGCCCTAGAGAACAACCGCTGCGCCGTCGGTCGCGACACGCCAACCCGGGCAGCCGGCATCGACCACCGAAAGCCCCTCAGCCACACCGCTCCAGAACTCCCGCTGGACCCCCACCCGAACCCGCGGTCGAGCCATCAGAATCACCCCACATCTACTCGGGGTGTTGCACAAGCACCTTGAACCCGCCTAGCGCTCCTCGCACCTCAACCGACGACCGTGGTGGCGGGGTTTCGTGACGGGCCTGACGGCCCTCCTCAACCAGCGAGAGTGAGGAGCCGGGTGCGCAGCCGGTGCAGGTGCGGCATCAGGCCATAGATCACGATCGGCACCGCGACCGTGGCGAGGACGAACGTGCGAGGTACGACGGACAGGTCGTCGAGGACGCGGCCGAGAGTCAGGTTGAGGAGGACGAGCGTGGGGAAGACGGCCAGCCAGATCATCAGGGCCAGCTGGTGCTTGGACGGGGGTGGGACGGACATGGGTCTCTCCTGTGGTTGGTGGTGCGGGATCAGGTGGTACGGCGGAAGTCGAGGACGGCCGCGGCAACGTCCTCGTCGACGAGGTCGGCGTTGATCGCGATCGCGGCGGACGAACCCTCGCCCGCGGCGGTGATCACCTGGGCGCGTGGGTTGGACACGTTGCCGGCCACCCAGACGCCGGGGACGCTGGTGCGGCCCGTGGCGTCCGAGACGACCCATCCGTTGTCGTCGAGGGCGCAGCCGAGGCCGGTCAGCACCTCGTTGTCGGGCACCATCCGGGGCCGCACGAAGACCGCCGTCCGGGGGACGACGCGGCCGTCCACGAGCTCGACGCCGGTGACCTTGTCGTCCTCGACGACGAGGCGGGCGACCGGCCCGTCGACCACGCCGATCGCGCGGGCGACCAGCGCCTCGCGGTCGTCCGTCGGTCAGCTCGTCGGTGTGGGTGAACAGGACGACGTCGGGCGACCACTGCCGCACCAGGTGGGCGTGCATGACCGCCTCGGGGGTGGCGCCGATGACGCCGAGAGGCTGCTCGCGCACCTCGTACCCGTGGCAGTAGGGGCAGTGGAGCAGGTCGCGGCCCCAGCGCTCGCGCAGGCCCGGGATGTCGGGCAGGACGTCGCGCAGCCCGGTGGCGACCAGCACGCGTCGCGCACTCAGGACGGTGCCGTCAGCGAAGCGGACGTCGAAGCCGGGCGCGGCGTGGGCGGTCCGGCGTACGTCGTCCACTCGCCCGGCGACGACGTCGGCGCCGTACCCGGTCACCTCCTCACGCCCCAGGCGCAGCAGCTCGGCGGGCGGGAGCCCGTCGCGGGAGAGGAAGCCCTGCAGGTGCTGTGCGGGGCCGTTGCGGGGATCGCCCGCGTCCACGACCGCGACGCGGCGCTGCGCGCGGGCCAGGACCAGCGCTGCTGACAGGCCGGCGGCTCCGCCACCGATGACCACGACGTCGTACTCGTTCATGGCCCCAGCGTGCGCTGGCTGCCACGGGCCGACAACAAAGGTTGCCATTCCCGGGAATTGACCCTGGAATGGCCACATGACCGGCCTGTGACCTCGGCTCGATCGCGGCGGCCCTGGACCTCGTGGGGCCACGGCTCAGGCGCGTCCGCAAGGAGCGTGGTGTCACGCTGACGGACCTGGCCGAGCGCACGGGGATCTCCAAGAGCACGCTGTCGCGGCTCGAGAACGGGCAGCGGCGGCCGAGCCTGGAGCTGCTGCTGCCGCTGGCCCAGGCGTACGGCGTCCCGCTGGACGACCTCGTGGGCGCACCGGAGGTGGGCGACCCACGCATCCGGCTGAAGCCCGGAGCGTCAACGGCCGGACGGTCCTTCCGCTCACCCGTCAGCCCAACGGCGTCCAGGCCTGGAAGATCGTCATCCCCGCCCGCCAGTCCACGCCGCAGCCGCGCACGCACGACGGCTACGAGTGGCTCTACGTGCTGTCGGGACGGATGCGCCTGGTCCTGGGCGACCGGGACCTGGTGCTCGAGACAGGTGAGGCCGCCGAGTTCGACACCCAGCTGCCGCACTGGTTCGGCAGCACCGGCGAAGGGCCGGCCGAGGTGCTGAGCATCTTCGGCCGTCCCGGCGAGCGCATGCACGTGCGCGCCCGCTCCCGGCGAGAGGAGCCTGCGGGGTGACGACCGCACCGCTGCTGCAGACCAAGCTCTACGCCCCCCGGGTGACCCGGGAGCTGGTCGACAGACCGCGGCTGAGCGACCGGCTCAACGCACGGCCAGCGGTGCTCCTCGTCTCCGCTCCTGCCGGCTTCGGGAAGTCCACGCTGCTGGCCCAGTCGCTGCTCGGAACCTCCGGCAAGGCACGAGCAGCGGTCGCATGGCTGTCCCTGGACTCCGGAGACAGCGACCCGTCGTCGTACTGGGCGTACGTTCTCGCAGCCCTCCGTACGGCGGCCCCGGGCGTGGGTGAGTCCGCCCAGTCCCTGCTGGAGTCGCCCGGCGGCGCACCGATCGCCACCGTGCTGACCAGCCTCATCAACGACCTCGCCGCGTCCGAGGAGGACGTCGTGCTCGTCCTCGACGACTACCACGTCGTCCATGCGCCGGCCATCCACGAGGCGATGGCCTTCCTGGTCGACCACCTGCCGCCCCAGCTCCGCCTGGTCATCGCGACTCGGTCGGACCCGCCGCTGCCGTTGGCGCGGTTGCGCGCCCGCGGCGAGCTGGCCGAGGTGCGGGCCGCCGACCTGCGCTTCACCGAGCAGGAGACCGCGGCCTACTTCGACGGGATGGGGCTCCAGCTCTCCGCCGGCGAGGTCAGCACCCTCGAGGGGCGCACCGAGGGATGGGTCGCCGCCCTGCAGCTCGCGGCCCTGTCCCTGCAGGGGCGGGAGGACTCAGCCGGGTTCATCGACGGGTTCGCGGGGGACGACCGCCACGTCGTCGACTACCTCGTCGAGGAGGTCGTGCACCGCCAGCCCGAGGAGGTCCGCGACTTCCTCCTCCGGACATCCGTGCTGCCCCGGCTGTCCGGATCCCTGGCCGACGCCGTCACGGGCCGGAACGACGGCCGGGCCACGCTGGAGGCACTCGACCGGGACAACCTCTTCCTGGTGCCGCTCGACGACCAGCGACGGTGGTACCGCTACCACCACCTCTTCGCCGACATGCTGCAGGCCCGCCTCCTCGACGAGCTCCCCGGCGAGGCGCCCGAGCTGCATCGGCGGGCCAGCGTGTGGCACGAACGCGACGGTGACGCGACGGCCGCCATCGACCATGCCCTGGCAGGGGGCGATGTGGACCGGGCCGCCCACCTCGTGGAGCTGTCCGTCCGGCCGATGGGAAGGGACCGCCGCGAGGCCCAGCTTCGCCGGTGGATGGAGGCGCTCCCCGATGAGGTCTTCGCCACGCGTCCCGTGCTGGCGAACGGCTACGTCGGCGCGCTGATGTCCACCGGCGAGATCCGTGGGGTGGAGCCGCGGCTGCGCATCGCCGAGCAGTGGGTGAACGAGGTTCGGGCGGCACCCGTCGGAGAGCCTCCCCGCTGGCCTCGTCGTCGCGGATCTCGCCGACCTCGAGAGGCTCCCCGGCTGGGTGAGCATCCATCGAGCGGGGCTGTCGCTGATGGCCGGCGACGTGGCCTCCACGATGGATCACGGTCGCGAGGCGATCGCCGTGCTCGGCGACGACGACAACCTGGGCCACGCCGCGGCCACCGCGCTGATGGGACTCGCCTCGTGGCGCATGGGTGACCTCGAGATCGCCGCGGCGGCGTACGCCGCGAGCATGCGGAGGTTCGAGGTCGAGGGCTGGGTCGCCGACCTCCTCGGTTGTGCCATCACGCTGGCCGACCTCCAGCTGCCCCTCGGCCGGCTCCGAGATGCCGAGCGCACGTTTCGCGACGCCCTGGACCTGGCCGGGCGCCAACCCGGTGCGCCTCTGCGCGGGATGCCCGACATGCACGTCGGGCTGGCCATGGTCGCCACCGAGCGGGGTGACCTCGCGGCGCGCAGAGGAGCACCTGCGGCTCAGCCACGACCTCGGTGACTACCTCGGGATGCCGAAGCACCCGCACCGCTGGCGCATCGCCGAGGCCCGCGTCCGCGAGGCCGACGGGGACCTGGCCGGCGCGCTCGCCCTTCTCGACGAGGCCGAGCGGGTCTACGACGGCGACTTCTCGCCCGATGTTCAGCCCGTCGCCGCGATGCGGGCCAGGGTGTGGGTCAGGCAGGGCCGGCCGGAGCTGGCGCTCGCGTGGGCGGCGGACCGCGGGCTGTCGGTGTCGGACGAGCCTGGCTACCTGCGCGAGTTCGAGCACGTCACCCTGGCGCGGGCTCTCCTGGCCGGCGGGGACGCCTCCGCGGCCGGGTTCCTCGAGCGCCTGCTGACGGCGGCCGAGGCCGGCGGGCGCCAGGGCAGTGTGCTGGAGATCCTCGTCCTCCTGGCCCTGGCGCAGCAGCAGCAGGGTGACGTCGAGACGGCGGTGACCACGGTGGCCCGCGCCCTCGAGCTGGCCGAGCCCGAGGGCTACCTGGCGACCTTCACCGGCGAGGGTCCGGCGATGGCGGCCCTGTTGAGCGCGGCCGCCAGAGCGCGGCGTCGCCGCGGCGTACGTCGCCCGGCTGCTCCGATCGCAGGGCCCGGGTCCGCAGGAGCCACCGCGAGGACCGGACGTCCTGGTCGACCCGCTCAGCGAACGCGAGCTCGACGTGCTCCGCCTCCTGGCGAGCGAGCTGAGCGGACCCGAGATCGCCCGGCACCTGGTCGTGTCCCTCAACACGGTGCGCACGCACACCAAGAACATCTACGCCAAGCTCGGCGTCGGGACCCGACGGGCAGCCGTCCGGCGCGGCCGAGGACCTCGGACTGCTTCGCCGCTAGCAGACCTCGCGACGACCACCACCTGATTCACCACATGTGGTGATCCGCGCTCCCCAGGTCGGCTCGTAGCTTGCGGGCCATGAGCGAGACCGAGACCTACGAGATCCGGGTCCAGGGCCACCTGGACCGCCGGTGGTCCGCCTGGTTCGACGGCATGACACTCCTCGCCGACGACGACGGCAGCACGCTCATCAGCGGCCAGGTCGCCGACCAGGCGGCCCTGCACGGCCTGATCCAGAAGGTGCGCGACCTCGGTCTGCCGCTGATCTCCGTCACCCACCAGCAGACAGGAACGACGTCATGATCGTGCTCGAGTCAGTCACCAGGAAGTACGGCGAGTTCACCGCCGTGGACCACGTCAGCTTCACCGCCCGACCCGGCCGGGTCACCGGGTTCCTCGGGCCCAACGGCGCCGGCAAGTCCACCACGATGCGCATCATCGTCGGGCTCACCCACGCCACGGCCGGCGCCGCGACCGTCTCCGGTCGCCGCTACGTGGACCTGCCGAACCCGGGGCTGGAGGTCGGCGTGCTGCTCGACGCCTCCGCCCAGCACGCCGGGCGCACCGGCCGCGAGATCCTCACCATCGCCCAGCGCTACATGGGGCTGCCCAGGTCCCGGGTCGACGAGATGCTCGACCTCGTCAGCCTGACCCCGGAGGAGTCGTCGCGCCGCGTCCGTGACTACTCCCTCGGCATGCGGCAGCGGCTCGGGCTCGCGACGGCGCTGATCGGCGATCCCAGCGTCCTGATCCTCGACGAGCCGGCCAACGGCCTCGACCCGGCCGGCATCCGATGGATGCGGGGACTGCTCAGGGACTTCGCCGACCGCGGCGGCACGGTGCTGCTCTCCTCGCACCTGCTCCACGAGATCGAGGTGATCGCCGACGACCTCGTCGTCATCGGCAACGGCCGCATCGTCGCGCAGGGCGCCAAGTCCGACCTGCTCGCCTCTGCGGGAGCGATGGTGCGCACGACCGACCCACAGGTCCTCGCCGCAGCCCTCGCCGCGAACGGCGTCACCTCGTCGTACGTCGGCACTGACGGTCTGCTCGCCCAGGCCGACGCGGAGCAGGTCGGGCGCGCCGCCTTCGCGGCCGGCGTACCCGTCCTCGAGCTGCGGCCGGCCGACGGCACCGGTCTGGAGGAGATGTTCCTCCAGCTCACCGCCGACACCCAGCGTGACCACCAGCCCGACCACCAGCCCGAAGGAGCACTCGCATGACCATCGTCCAGCAGCGCACGCCTGCGCCGACCACGGCGCCCCGCGTGCCCAGGCCCATCCCGCTGACCCGGATCACCGCGACCGAGCTGCGCAAGATGCTCGACACCAGGTCCGGCTTCTGGACCGTGGCCAGCATCGCGATCGTGTCGCTGCTGACGACGGGCGCAGTCATCCTCTGGGCGGACCGCGAAGACCTGACCTACCGCACGTTCACGTCGGCGATCAACGTCCCGATGTCGCTGATCCTGCCGATCATCGCGATCCTTTCCGTGACCTCGGAGTGGAGCCAGCGCAGCGGGCTGACCACCTTCGCCCTGGTCCCGCACCGCTGGCGGATCATCGCCGGCAAGCTGGTCGCCTCAGTGGCCGTCGTACTTCTCGCCACCCCGGTCGCGTTCGCGATCGGTGCCGTCGGCAACCTCGCAGGTACGGCCATCGCCGGGGTCGACCCCGTGTGGGACCTCACCGCCGCCAACCTGCTCACGATCGAGCTGGCCAACGTCCTGGGCATGCTGGTCGGCTTCATGCTCGGCGTGCTCGTCCGCAGCTCGGCCGGCGCACTCGTCGCGTACTTCGTCTACCAGTTCCTGCTGCCGACCCTCGCCCTGATCCTCGCCGCCCAGCAGGAGTGGTTCGCCGACCTGCAGCCCTGGGTCGACTTCGACTTCGCCACGGGTGCCCTGCTGGAAGGTGCCCTCTCCTCGCAGCAGTGGACACACCTCGCGGTCACCGGCCTGATCTGGCTCGTCGTACCGATGGCGGTCGGCTTGCGGCTCGTCGTCCGGGCCGAGGTCAAGTAGGCCACAACGTCACCGGACCCGCTTCACGGGCAGGATGGCGGCGGCGGCCACGAGGGCACACACCCCCGCGACGCCGTACAGCACCTGGTAGCTGCCCCCGCCGATCCCCAGGACCAGCGGCGCCATCGCCGGCGCGATGGAGAACGGCAGTGCCCCGGCGATGTTGAGGACCCCCAGATCCTTGGCGGAGCTGTCTGCGCTGGGCAGCACGTCGGCGACCAGTGCGAGGTCGACGGCCAGGTACAGCCCGAAGCCCAGGCCGCCGATCGCCATTCCCGACGAGGAAGCCGTCGAAGTCGGCGGCGACGGCGATCAGGAACAGCGCCACGCCGTACATGACCGCGGCGGCCGCCACGAAGAGCTTGCGGCGGCCGGTGCGGTCCGAGAGGCGGCCGCCGACGAGAGAGGCGGCGACCACGAAGACAGCCTGGGTGAGCGTGCCCAGGAAGATCTGCTGTGGGACGTCGTCCTCGTCGCTGCCGAGGTGCTCCAGCAGGTAGTACGCCTGGTAGGTGACCAGGAAGGCGTAGGCGAGGAGGAACATGAACCGGCTGGCGAAGGCCCACGCGAAGTCGGGGTGCTTGCGCGGCGAGACGTAGTACGTGCCCAGCAGCTGGGCGAGCGACCAAGGCGGCTTGTCCTCAGGGGCGAGCCGGCGGTCGTCGAGGACGATCGCGAACAGCACGATGAAGAACGCGCCGATCGCGCACGGGGCGAGGAACATCGCGAGCTCGTTGCCGGTGAAGACCTTGACCACATAGGTCCCGCCGACCGACGCGGTGGGGAGGCAGACGCCGAGGACACCGGCGACCGTCCCGCGTTGCTCGACGGGGACCTGGTCGGGCAGCACCGCCACGAGGGCGGCCAGCATCGCGTTGAAGAAGAGCTGCGCCAGGCACCAGCCGACCAGCACCACCCAGACCGCCGGAGCCAGGGCCACCACCAAGATGCCGAAGGTCCCGCCCGTCAGGCCGATCAGCAGCCACGGACGTCGCATGCCGAGACGCGACGTGGTCCGGTCGCTCAGACGTCCGAACAGCGGGTTGCCCACCATCGCCACCAACGACCCGACTCCCGCGATGAGCGACAGGCTGTTGGGAGCTCGCTCCGTCCCGACCAGCGAGTTGACCTTCAACGCCAGCGTCACCAGCAGGGGAGCGATGAAGACCAAGCTGGTGGCGAGGTACGCCGCGGCGTATGCGGCGATGAACGTCCGACCGACACGTGCCTCTGGCTCCCCCCGCACACCACAGAGTCGAGCAGAGTCCGGCGGCGTGCGCGAGGCCGCGTCGGAACTCACTTTCGACCTCCGGTTTCGCCGCTCAGCCGACGAAGGGGGATACTGGAGGTGATGACAAAATCAGCAGGGGCGCCGCGGCACCTCGCCAGCAGCCCGTTCCAGCCCCAGGTCGAGCCCCCGATCGAAGAGTTCGCGGTTGGCGACCTGGTCTCCCACGACTCCTACGGGATGGGTCGCGTCATCAACGTGGAAGCGGCCGCGGTGACCGTCGACTTCCGCTCACAGACAGTTCGCATCACCAGCCCCTACCGCAAGATGGGAAAGCTGTAGCGGACCAGCAGGCGCTCTGAGCGACACCTGCGCCTGCTCCCCGGACGTGCCTGATGGCCCGAACGGGCTATGGCAAAGGCCGACAGCCCTGACGACGATTGCGGGCCAAAGCCACTGGGGCGATCCCGGGGCGTGAGACCGACAACGGGGGTTGTCTCGCATGAACTCGATCATCTCCAAACGGCTGTCCGTGGCCGCGTTAGCACTTTGTGTCGCCGTCCCGCTGGTGACGGCGAGTCCGCCGGCCTCGGGAACGCCGGCGCCCGCGGCCAAGAAGCAGAAGCAGGGTCCGCCCGACCACGGGGACGGCGGCCTGCCCGACCAGGACGGCAGGTACGGCAAGGCGGGGGCGCCCAGCGTCCTGAAGGTCGCCGACCGCGGCCCGCTGACCAAGGCGAGCAAGGACTCGCCGGACTCCGTCGCGCGCGCCTACCTGAAGGCCAACAAGGCCGAGTTCGGGCTGACTCCGCACGACATCGACCAGCTCCGCCTGACGATGAGCGACAGCGACCAGGGCGCGACGTACCTGCGCTACCAGCAGGTGAGCGGGGGCCGTGACGTCTACGGCGCGACTGCGCTGGTGACCGTGGACGCCAAGGGGAGGGTGCTGCTGGCGGGGGGCAGCTTCGTCTCGAAGGCCGACGCCGCGCCGAAGGCCGGCCTGACCGCCGCCGAGGCGGTGGCGGTCGTCGCGGGCGACGTCGCGCCGAACCAGGACTCAGAGCCCGGGCGCCGGCTCGGTGCCAAGGACGGCACGGTCGAGTTCGAGAACACTCTGGCGGTGCCCGACTACGACGGCGCACCCGTGGTGGCCGAGCTGGTCACCGTGGGTACGGCGGCGGGCGCTCGCTCGGCGTGGCAGGTCCAGGCCGACCGCGCCTCGAACGCGTCGTACGTCGTGCTGGTGGACGCCGTGACGGGCGAGGTGCTCGTGCGGCAGAACCAGCTCAGCGAGGACAACCAGGGCACGGTCTTCCAGGGCGAGGACCCCGAGGCGGGTGGGCGCAGCCAGATCGTCTTCCCCGCGGGTTGGGCCACCGCCGGCGACACGACGTCGGGCAACAACGTCAACGCCTACCAGGACGCCGCGGGCGACAACAGCGCCCAGGCCGCCGACCAGCCGCACGACGCCGACCGGCACTGGAACTACACCTGGAACGACCCGTGGGGCGCCAGCGTCGCCGGCGCCGAGGCCGACCTGCCGCTGACCGGCGCCGACCGCGATGCGGTGGTGACCCAGCTCTTCTACTACACGAACTGGTACCACGACTACGCCTACGACCTCGGCTTCACCGAGACCGCCCGCAACTTCCAGACCGACAACTTCGGCAACGGCGGCACCGGCGGCGACGCCCTGGAGGCGGAGTCGGACGCCAACTTCACGGGCATGCAGTGCACGGACGCCGCCAGCAACCCGATCAAGTGCCTCAACAACGCCAACTTCAACGCCAACGGCGCCGACGGGACCGCGCCCCGGATGCAGATGTACGTCGGGGACACCGACCCCGGCAACCCGGCGCGGCGTACGCAGCGGGCCAACAACCGCGACACGGTCATCCACGAGTACACGCACGGCATCACCGGCCGGATCATCTCCGACGGCAACCTGGCCGGTGGCATCCAGTCCAGCTCGCTGGGCGAGGGCTGGAGCGACGCGTTCGCGACGTCGATCAACGACGACGCGGTCTACGGCGAGTACAACAACGGCGACTACACCAACGGGATCCGCGGGGTCGCCTACGACGACGACTCGCTCGAGTACGGCGACTTCTCCGGCACCAGCGAGCACAACAACGGCCGGATCTGGGCGATGAACATGTGGGAGGTCCGGGCCGCCCTGATCGCCAAGTACGGCTTCGCGACCGGCAAGGACAAGCACGAGCGGCTGATGATGCTGGGCCTGAAGAGCACGCCTGACACGCCCAGCTTCCACGACGCACGCACCGGCTACCTCGTCGCCGACTCCATCCAGAACCCCACGGGCACGGTGGGTGTGGGCGCCAACTGGTGCCGGCTGTGGAACGTGTTCGCCGACAACGAGCTCGGCGTGACCGCGGGGTCCGACCCCGACACGGCCAATGCCGGCAGCCTCACCGTCAGCACCGACACGCCGGACGAGTGCCAGCCGGGTGCTTCGATCGCACCGGTGGGCGACCGGCCCGAGGGCAGCGACATCACCTTCGACGGCACCGGGTCGACCATCGGTGGCGACGCCGGCGACACGCTCGCCTACGCGTGGGACCTCGACAACGACGGCGCCTTCGACGACTCGACGTCGGCGACCCCGACGTGGGCCTTCGGTGACGACGGTGCCCGCACGGTGCGGCTCCAGGTGACCAACAGCTCGGGCTACTCCGACACCACCTCGGTCGACTTCAACACGACCAACGTCGTGCCGACGGTGACGATCGACCTGTCCGACCTGGCCGGGATGGAGGAGAACGACACGCGCACCGTCGCGGCCACCTTCTCCGACCCTGGCTGGCAGGACACCTACTCCGGCAACGTCGACCTCGGGACGTCGTACCGGCCCGACGTCAACCCGGCGGTCGCAGTGACCACGCAGGGCGCCAAGGGCCCCGGTGACGCCGGTGGGGCAACCGCCGACGAGGGTACGGCGACCGCCGAGGTCACCTACGGCGACAACGGCGGCTACACCGTCACGGTGGAGGTCACCGACGACGACTCCGGCACGGGCAGCGACGACGACTCGGCGACCGTCGCGAACGTCGACCCGACCTCGGTCATCGACACCTCGGGCGAGCAGGTCTACGACGGTGTGTCGGCGTTCATCCTCGAGGCGGGTGAGGACCTGACCGTCCCGGCGAGCTCGGAGGACCCGGGTTCGGACGACCTGACCTTCGTGTGGGACTGGGACGGCCTGCTCAACGGGGAGACCCCCGACGAGCAGACCTCGCTCAACGACCTGCTCGTCGACCCCGACCCGGCGCTCAGCCCGAGCATCAACCCGCGGAGCGTCTCGCTCGAGGCCACCCACGCCTACAGCGACGCGTGCGCCTACGACCTCGACGTCACGGTGACCGATGACGACCTGGGCTCGGGCACCGACACCGCGGTCGTGCTGATCACCGGCAACGCGACGGAGAGCAAGGGCCACGGCTGGTGGCTCAACCAGTACCGGCCGAAGGGCAACACGTTCAGCGACGCGACGCTCCAGTGCTACCTGGACATCGTGAACTACCTGAGCCTGGTGTTCAGCGAGGGCAAGGACGCCGACTCGCGGGCCGACGCCACCCTGGTGCTGCAGAACCCGGCCAAGTCGCCGGCGGACGTGATCTTCGACATGCACGCCCTGGGCGCCTGGCTGAACTTCGCCAACGGGTCGGTCAAGCTGGACACCCCGGTCGACTCCGTCGGTGGCCCGGCGCCTGACAGCACCTTCGGTGCCGTGATGTTCACCGCTGAGACGATCCGGATGAACCCGGCCTCGACCTCGGCGCAGATCAAGGCGCAGAAGGACATCGTCGAGAGGATCGCGACGCAGAGCGCGCCGTAGAACGGCCGTTACCGGACGGCGAAAGCAGCGGACCACACGACGTCCGGCGCGGCACACGACGGGGTCTCCGACCGACAGGTCGGGGACCCCGTCAGCGTCACGCTCGCGGTGCCGGCGCGCTGGGCCGTCACGGTCCACGACCGGGTGGGGCTGCCCTCGTCGGAGATGTCCTGGCTGATCGTCACGGCGTCGCCGTCGACCACCGGCTCCTCCCAGGTGTAGGACGCGGGCAGGAAGACGACGGCGGTCTCGCCGACCTGCAGGGCGACCTCCGCTCCGTCGTCACCGAGCCGCAGGATCTTGCCGCCGGGGCTCGCGGTCGCCGACGAGGTCGGGCTCGACCTCCTGACCGGGATCGCTCGCGGTGTCCGCGCACCCGGCGAGAGCGGCGAGGAGCAGGGAGCGGAGGCCAGCCACGTCGCCCCCCGGAGCGCGCCCGTGCCCATGACGCACCGTAACCCGAGAGGGCTCAGCGGTCGCCCCGCTGGTCGAGGAGGTCGCGCACGTCAGACGGCCCTCCTCGACCAAGCGGCACGGCCACCACAAAGCGGACCATGCGTGAGTTGAGACTGATTCGCGCCTAGGCTGAGATCGAGGTCACACTGGCCTCTCCTACTCGCGCCCTGAACCCCGGAGCTGCCTGGATGACGTCCCTGCCCGTCGGGTCCCTGACCGACCGGGTCGCGCTCGTGCGCGCCATCGCCACGCAGCACCTCTCCGAGCGGGGTGCGTTGATGCCGGTGCTCCACGACGTGATGGAGGAGCTCGGTCACGTCGCGCGCGAGGACGTCGAGGCGATCGCCGACGTGCTGAACCTCTCGGTGGCCGAGGTGCACGGCGTGGTCTCCTTCTACAAGGACTTCCGGACCGAGCCCGCCCCCGCTCACACGGCCGCGCTGTGTCGAGGCGAGGCCTGCCAGTCGGTGGGGGCCGAGGCTCTGTACGCCGAGACGCGCGGCCGCGCCGGCGAGCTCGGGCGCCGGCGTGGAGGTCGACGAGGTCTTCTGCCTCGGCAACTGCGCGCTCGGTCCGTCCGGGATGCTCGACGGACGTCTGCACGGCCGGCTGTCGCGCGAGCGCCTCGACGCGCTGACGGAGGGCTGGCGATGAGCGTCCCGACGAAGGTCTTCGTCCCCGGCGACGCCGCCGCCGTCTCGGTCGGGGCCGACGAGGTCGCCTCCGCGTTCGAGGCCGCCGGTGCGGTCGTCGTACGCAACGGCTCACGCGGGATGCTCTGGCTCGAGCCGCTGGTGGAGGTCGAGACCGAGGCCGGCCGCGTCGGCTTCGCCAACGTCGAGCCCAGAGACGTCGCCGCGGTGCTGGCGGGGGAGCACGGAGGTGCCATCGGTGTCGTCGACGAGCACCCCTGGCTCACCTCGCAGCAGCGCGTGAGCTTCGTCCGGGTGGGGATCGTCGACCCGACGTCGGTCGACGACTACGCGGCGCACGGCGGCTGGGCCGGCCTGCGCCGCGCCCTGTCGCTCACTCCGGCCGAGGTGGTCCAGGAGGTCACCGACTCGGGCCTGCGCGGTCGTGGAGGAGCGGGCTTCCCTGCAGGCATCAAGTGGAAGACCGTCCTCGAGACCGTCTCCGACCAGAAGTTCGTCGCCTGCAACTTCGACGAGGGTGACTCCGGCACGTTCGCCGACCGGATGGTGGTCGAGGGCGACCCGTTCACCCTGGTCGAGGGCATGACCATCGCGGCCTACGCCGTGGGCGCCGACGAGGGCTACGTCTACGTCCGATCCGAGTACCCCCACGCCGTCACCGCCCTGCGCCGAGCCATCGACGCGGCCTACACCCACGGCTACCTCGGCCAGGACATCCTCGGCTCCGGCCACTCCTTCGACCTCCACGTACGCGTGGGCGCCGGCGCCTACATCTGTGGCGAGGAGTCCTCGATGCTCGACAGCCTCGAGGGCAAGCGTGGCGAGGTGCGCGCCAAGCCGCCGATCCCCGCCATCAAGGGACTGTGGGGGCTCCCCACGGCCGTCAACAACGTGCTCACGCTGTGTGCGGTGCCGATGATCCTGGCTCGACTGGCAGGGCGGCGGCCGGTACGCCGCGCTCGGCACCGGTCGGTCGCGTGGCACCCAGGTGTTCCAGCTGGCGGGCAACGTCAAGCAGGGCGGCATCGTCGAGCTGCCGTTCGGCGTCAGCCTGCGCGCACTCGTCGAGGACTACGGCGGCGGCACCCTGTCCGGCCGCCCCGTGCGCGCCGCGCAGGTCGGCGGGCCGCTCGGGGCCTACGTGCCGGCCACGGCTTCGACGTTTCCATGGACTACGAGGCGCTGGCCGAGTCGGGCGCGATGCTCGGCCACGGCGGGATCGTCGTCTTCGACGAGACCGTCGACATGGCGAGGATGGCGCGCTTCGCGATGGAGTTCTGCTCCGTCGAGTCGTGCGGCAAGTGCACGCCGTGCCGGATCGGGTCGACGCGAGGCGTCGAGACCATCGACCGGATCATCGCGGGACAGGACGTCGCGGCCAACCTGGTGCTGCTCGACGACCTGTGCGAGACGCTGACGAAGGGGTCGCTGTGCGCGATGGGCGGGCTGACCCCGATGCCGGTCCAGAGCGCGATCAAGCCACTTCCGCGAGGACTTCGAGCGGGAGGGAGCAGCACGTATGACGCTGCAGAGCATCTGGGACCCCGAGGTCGACTTCGGTACGCCGGCGGTGCCGCGACGTGCGACTCCGTCTCGGTGACCATCGACGGCCGCCAGGTCGACGTCCCGGCCGGTACGTCCGTGCTGCGTGCTGCCACCGAGGCCGGCGTCGCGATCCCCAAGCTGTGCGCCACCGACTCGCTCAATGCGTTCGGCTCGTGCCGGATGTGCCTGGTCGAGGTCGACGGAGCGAAGGGCGTGCCCAGCGTCGTGCACGACGCCGTGCGCCGACGGCATGGTCGTCAACACCCAGACCGAGACCGTGCGCGAGCTGCGCCGCAACGTCATGGAGCTCTACCTCTCCGACCACCCCGAGGACTGCGACGGCTGCGCCCGCGGCAACTGCGAGATGCAGGCGATGGCCGCCACCGTCGGCTCCGCCGAGGTCCGGTACGGCCGGCCCGAGTCGCGCGCCGACGTGGCACATCCCGCAGCCCATCGACCTGAGCAACCCGTACTTCGCGTTCGACGACTCCTCCTGCATCGTCTGCTCCCGCTGCGTGCGCGCCTGCGCCGACATCCAGGGCACCTTCGCGCTCACCGTCGAGGGACGCGGCTTCGACTCGAAGATCAGCGCCGGCGGCACCGACTTCATGTCGTCGGAGTGCGTCTCGTGCGGCGCCTGCGTGCAGGCCTGCCCGACGTCCGCGCTCCAGGAGAAGTCGATCGTCCAGCTCGGCATGCCCACGCGCTCCGTCGAGACCACCTGCGCCTACTGCGGCGTCGGCTGCTCGTTCCGCGCCGAGGTCCAGGGCGAGGGCGACGACTCGCGCGTCGTACGGATGATCCCGTCGAAGAACGGCGGCGCCAACGAGGGCCACAGCTGCGTCAAGGGCCGGTTCGCCTACGGCTACGCCGCCCACAAGGACCGCCAGCTCTCCCCGATGGTGCGCGACACGATCGACGACGAGTGGCGCAAGGTCTCGTGGGACGAGGCGATCGCCAAGGCGGCCGACGGCTTCCAGGCCCTCCAGGCCGAGCACGGCGTCGGCTCGATCGGCGGCATCTCCTCCAGCCGCTGCACCAACGAGGAGGTCTACGTCGTCCAGAAGATGGTCCGGGCGGCGTTCGGCAACAACAACATCGACACCTGTGCGCGGGTGTGTCACTCCCCGACGGGATACGGCCTCAAGCAGACCTTCGGCACCTCCGCCGGCACCCAGGACTTCCGCTCCGTCGACAAGGCCGACGTGATCCTGCTGATCGGAGCCAACCCGACCGACGCGCACCCCGTCTTCGCCTCGCGGATGAAGAGGCGGCTGCGCGAGGGCGCCCAGCTGATCGTGGCCGACCCGCGCCGCATCGACATGGTGCGCAGCCCGCATGTCGAGGCGGCCTACCACCTGCCCGTGCTGCCCGGGTCCAACGTCGCCTTCGTCAACGCGATGACCCACGTGATCGTCAGCGAGGGCCTCCACGACGAGGAGTTCGTGCGCGAGCGCTGCGAGTACGCCGACGACTACCTGGCGTTCATCGCCGACCCGTCCAACTCCCCGGAGGCGATGGCCGGGGCGACCGGCATCGACCCCGACGACCTGCGTGCGGCCGCCCGTCTCTTCGCCACCGGCGGGCAACGCCGCGATCTACTACGGCCTCGGCGTGACCGAGCACTCCCAGGGCTCGACGATGGTGATGGGGATGGCCAACCTGGCCATGGTCACCGGCAACATCGGCCGCGAGGGCGTCGGGGTCAACCCCTTGCGCGGGCAGAACAACGTGCAGGGCTCCTGCGACATGGGCTCCTTCCCCCACGAGTTCCCGGGCTACCGCCATGTCGCGCTGGACGACGTCCGCGCGATCTACGAACGACTGTGGGGCAAGACCCTCGATCCCGAGCCGGGCTTGCGCATCCCGAACATGTTCGACTCCGCGCTGGCCGGCACCTTCCGTGGCGCTCTATGTCCAGGGCGAGGACATCGCGCAGTCCGACCCCAACACCCAGCACGTCGAGGCGGCGCTGCGGGCGATGGACCTCGTGGTGGTCCAGGACCTCTTCCTCAACGAGACCGCCCGCTTCGCCCACGTCTTCCTGCCCGGCACGTCGTTCCTCGAGAAGGACGGCACGTTCACCAACGCCGAGCGGCGGATCAACCGGGTCCGGCCGGTGTTCGCCTCGAAGGTCGGCATGGACGAGTGGGAGATCACCTGCGCCATCGGCCGGGCGATGGGCTACGACATGTCCTACGCCGCAGCGTCGGAGATCATGGACGAGATCGCCGCGACCACCCAGACGTTCGCCGGCGTCTCGTTCGCCAGGCTCGACGAGGTCGGCTCGATGCAGTGGCCGGTCCTCGACACCTCCTCGACCGGCACCCCGATCATGCACATCGGCGAGTTCGTGCGTGGCAAGGGCAGGCTCGTCCAGACCGTCTTCGTGCCGACGACCGAGCGGTCGACGCGCAAGTTCCCGCTGATCCTGACCACCGGCCGGATCCTCAGCCAGTACAACGTGGGCGCGCAGACCCGGCGTACCGCCAACAACACCTGGCACCCCGAGGACGTCCTCGAGATCCATCCGGCCGACGCGGAGATGCGTGGCATCTCGACCGGTGACCTGGTCGACCTGTCCAGCCGCGTGGGGTCGACGACGCTGCGTGCGCTGGTGTCGGAGCGGATGCCTGCGGGCGTGGTCTACACGACCTTCCACCACCCCGTGACCGGGGCCAACGTGGTGACCACCGAGAACTCCGACTGGGCCACCAACTGCCCCGAGTACAAGGTGACCGCCGTCCAGGTCGGCGTGGCCAACGCACGAGGCGACGCCTCGGTCACCGAGACCCGTGAGCCCGCGGAAACCCACGCATGACCACGCCGATGATCGCGCCCGAGGCCCGGCTTGGCAACGACATCGCCCGCCAGTTCGCCAACCTGCCCTGGACCGAGGCGGCCGCTGCGGTCGCCCGGCACATCGAGAACTTCTGGGACCCACGCATGCGCCGCAACCTCGACGCGCTCATCGCCGCGGGCGATGACACCCTCGACCCGCTCCTCGTCGACGCCGCCGGCCGCCTGGCCACCAACGCCGGCCGGTCGGAGCGCCAGGCGCAGTAGTGGGCGGGTGGGGTCAGAACGGCGCCCATTCGTCGAAGCTGCGACGACCCAGGATGACGGCGTCCTGCGTGGCGATCGCAGCGGCACCGGCGGCGTCCACCTCGTCGTCTTCCCACTCGGTGAAGAGGTCGGCGACATCCTCGGCGACCCCGTCGAGGGACATGAACTCGTAGACGAGGACCTTCCTCGAGCCCATGGCCCGATCGTGGCAGCGGCGCTTGCAAAAACAAGTGTCCAGGAACACCGCGGTGGCGCACTCACGCTGAGTTGTGCCACATGTTTGAGCCACGGGCGCGCGCATCGCGGCATGATCGGACGTTCTCTGTGATCAGACTGCGCCAGCCTTGTCCAGCCTCGCGCGGGCCCGCGCGGCGGCAGAACGGACGCGAGCAGACGGATCCTTCTCGAGTTTCGCAACCGCGGCGGCCCCGTCACGAATCGTGTGACGCGCCACCACCTTGAGCGCCATCTCTCGTACTCGCCACGCTTCATCGTCAAGGGCCGACAGGACGGTCGGGGCAGCGACCTCGTCCCAGTTCCAGAGCAGACCCCGGGCCGCCCACACCTTGAGCCAGTACGCGGGCCCGCTGGCTTCACCGGTCTTGGCCCACCGAGCGGGTGGACCTCCCAGGGCCACGATCAGGTCAGGGTCCGCACTGCGGCCGGCGAGCAGGTCAACGCACCCATCGACCACGGCACGCTGGCCCCGGCGTGCGCACTCTCGCCGGACGCTCTCCCTCGGCGTCCACTTGGATGCCCGGTCCATGCGGCCCAGCCTAGGCAAGCCTCACAGCCGACGCGCTCGCTCGTTCGATGCGACCGACGTGTCAGCGGCCGATCGAGGTGGCAGACGCCCGGACCATCCATCTGGCGACGGCCTACCGTTCGACGTGGGCGGCGAGGTTGGCGAGCGAGGACGCGAGCCCGGCTGCGTGATCCTCCGCGGAGATGCCCGAGGGGACCTGGTCGGCGCGGATGTCCACGCGCGTCCCGTTGTCGGTTGCGGTGACCTCCCAGGTCATCGTCATGGTGCCCGCAAGGCCGGGATCGTCGCCGACGAAGGTGACGGCCTGCACCACTCGTACGCCGGGGACGATGTCGATGAACCTGGCTTCGACGATGTCGGAGTCGGCGGTGGCCTTGCCGGGTGCCGTCGAGGCATCTGCATAGGTGAGCACCATGCGGTACGAGCCGCCCGGCCGGGCATCGAATTGTTCGAACCTGCCGCTCATCCCAGCAGGCGGCAGCCACGCGGCGAGAGCGTCCGGATCGATGAGCGCGGCGTAGACACGATCAGGAGAGGCCGCGATCACGCGAGAGGCAGTATCCGTCCGTGGCACAACCCCATAGTGGCGCGTCGTCCAAGCGTCCTCATCTGAGCGGAACAGGGCACTACGGGACGACGCGCGCGCGAGTACGCTCCGAGACATGGCAGCGCGCACGCTCCCGCCGTTCCGTGCCGACCACGTCGGCAGCCTGCTGCGACCGCCGGCGCTGCTCGACGCGCGGGCCCGGCACCGGGCCGGCGATCTCGACGACGCCGGGTTGCGGGAGGCCGAGGACACGGCGATCCGCGACGCGGTGGCCCTCCAGCGCGAAGCGGGCGTGCGCACCGCGACCGACGGCGAGTTCCGTCGCACGTCGTGGCACATGGACTTCATCTACCAGCTCGAGGGCGTCGACCCGACCGACCAGAAGCTGGCGGTGCACTTCCACAACAAGGCCGGCGACCTCGACTTCGAGACCGCGGCACTGAGCGTCCACGACCGGGTGCGGCTCGGGCACACGATCTTCGGGGACGCCTTCGAGTACCTGTCGGGAGTGACGACCGGCGACCAGGTGCCGAAGCTGACCATCCCCTCGCCGAACATGGTCCACTACCGCGGCGGCCGGGCGGCGATCGACGAGTCGGTCTACGCCGAGCTCGAGCCGTTCTGGGCGGACCTCACCGCGGCGTACGCAGACGAGGTCCGCCGCCTCGGGGAGCTCGGCTGCACCTACCTCCAGCTCGACGACACCAGCCTCGCCTACCTCAACGACCCCGAACAGCGCGCGATGGTCGCGGCCCAGGGCGGGGACCCCGAGCACCTGCACGAGCAGTACGTCGCGAACGTCAACGCCGCGATCGCCGGCCGCCCGGAGGGCATGCGGGTCACCACGCACATGTGCCGCGGCAACTTCCGCTCGTCGTGGGCGGCCGAGGGTGGCTATGACTTCGTGGCCGAGGTCCTCTTCTCGCAGCTCGACGTGGACGGCTTCTTCCTCGAGTACGACGACGAGCGGTCCGGCGGCTTCGAGCCGCTGCGGTTCGTCCCCGAGGGCAAGCAGGTCGTGCTCGGCCTGGTCACCACCAAGACCGGCGAGCTCGAGGACAAGGACGAGCTGAAGCGCCGCATCGACGAGGCGTCGAAGTACGTGCCGCTCGAGCAGCTCTGCCTCTCGCCCCAGTGCGGCTTCTCCTCCACAGTGGAGGGCAACGAGCTGAGCGAAGAGCAGGAACGGGCCAAGCTACGGCTGGTCGTCGAGACCGCCGAGGAAGTCTGGGGGTAGGTCATGGCACTACTGGACGGCGTCGCGTGGGAGGGCAAGGTCTTCAAGGGCGGCGCATGGACCGACGGACGCGGCGGCACCTACGCCGTCGTGGAGCCGGCCACCGGGAACGAGCTCGGCACGATGGGCCAGGCGGACGCCGAGGACGTGGCCGAAGCCGCCGCCTCCGCGGCGGAGGCGCAGAAGGAGTGGGCGGCGCTCCCGCACACCGCGCGAGCGGCCGTGCTCCGCAGAGCCGGAGACCTGTGGGCCGAGCACGCCGACGAGATCCGCGACTGGAACGTGCGCGAGGTCGGCGCGATCCCGCCGATGGCCGACTTCGCGATGCACGTCGCGGCCGAGGAGTGCTACCAGGCCGCGTCGTTGCCGGGACAGCCGATCGGCCAGGTGCTCCCCAGTGAGCAGCCCCGGCTCTCCATGGCCCGCCAGCTGCCGGCCGGTGTGGTCGCTGTCATCTCGCCGTTCAACGTCCCGATCATCCTCGGCATCAGGTCGGTGGCCCCGGCGCTCGCGCTCGGGAACGCCGTGCTCCTGAAGCCCGACCCGCGCACGGCCGTCACGGGCGGCACGGTGATGGCGCGCATCTTCGAGGAGGCCGGGCTGCCGGCCGGCGTCCTGCAGATGCTCCCCGGTGGCAAGGACGTCGGTGAGGCGATGGTGACCGACCCGCACGTCCGCGTGATCTCGTTCACCGGCTCGACAGCGGTCGGCCGGTCGATCGGCGAGCTCGCAGGCCGACACCTCAAGCGGGCCCACCTCGAGCTGGGCGGCAACTCCGCGCTGCTGATCCTCGACGACGCGGACGTCGAGAAGGCGGTCGGGCTGACCGGCTGGGCGTCGTTCCTCAACCAGGGCCAGATCTGCATGACCACCGGCCGCTACTTCGTCGCCGACGGGATCTACGACGACTTCGTCGACCAGCTCGCTGCGAAGGCCGGCCACCTGCCGGTCGGCGACCCGGCCACCGAGCAGGTTGCGCTCGGTCCGGTCATCGACGAGCGGTCGCGGGACAAGATCCACGGCCTGGTCACTGCGAGCGTCGACCAGGGCGCGCGCCTGGCCGCGGGCGGGGAGTACGACCGGCTCTTCTACCGGCCGACCGTGCTGGCCGAGGTCCCACTCACCTCGCCCGTCTTCACCGAGGAGGTCTTCGGCCCGGTCGCTCCGGTCACCAGGGTCTCCTCGGTCGAGGAAGCGGTACGGCTGGCCTCGGAGAGCGACTACGGGCTGTCGCTCGGCATCGTCACCCGCGACGTGATGCGCGGACTGGCGCTCGCCGAGCAGATCCCGACCGGCATCGTGCACATCAACGACCAGACGGTGAACGACGAGGCGAACGTCCCCTTCGGCGGCGTCGGCGCATCCGGGCTGGGCCGGCTCGGCGGCGCGGCCGCGAACATCGAGGCGTTCACCGAGACCCGCTGGATCACGATGCGAGGGGAGCCGGCGAGCTACCCGTTCTGATCGTCGTCGGGACGGCACCCGCTCAGCCAGTCACGTCAAGCCGCCGCGTGACCGACGCCGTGTGCCACCTGAACCCGCCCCGATGAGCGGGCGTCGGAGAATTTGAGTCCGGCGCGCCAACGGACCCCGGGGGTGGCAGTTGGAGACCCGTTGCGTCACCCTCAGGTATGAGCATCAGACAGAGGCTGAGTACTTGGCGCGAGCGTCTCCGCAGCTACCGCATCCGCGAGCGCGAGGCGAACGCCGCCGCCCGTGAGCGAGTCGAGCAGGCCGATGCAGCCGTGAACCTCGCTGGTCTCAAGCGGCCCGCAGGCCCCGGATCCAGCTGAACGGCACCTCGCAGACCAGCGAACCTGCGAGATCCGCCGGAACGGCCGATCCGGATCTGGCAGCCGCGATCCGAGCGGTGCATCCTTCTGCCGCGAGCCGGACGTACGGATCTGCCAATGGGCGGTCATGCCGGCTTCCGGCTGTCCAGCCCTGCGGTGGGCCGTCGGCGTGCGGCGCGACGTCAGCCGGGCGACGGACTTCATGCTCCCTGTCGTCGTCGGCGAGGCTGCGGCCGTCGCTCAGCGCGGCAGAGGGTTCGGGCCGGTCGCGGTCACGAGCCGCTGGGGCACCCAGTCGTCGACGTGATGGAACCCGTCGTCGAACGGGCCAGCATCGAGCTCGACGGATGCCCTCAGTGAGAGTCGATAGAACTTCACGTGGGTGAAGTCCTCGAACAAGATGTAGACGGGGTCGGGTGTGCTGTTCGGGCCCTGGAACTGCTGTCCCGTCAGGACGGGCTTGTGGGCTCCGACGAACGCGTCGAAAGTGTCGCCGACCACGACGCCGAGGTGCTCCAACCCCATCTTGTAGACGCGCTGGTGCACGGGCGGGATGAGCTCGATGAGCGGGACGACCTTGCCGTCGAGGACTTCGAGCGGCTCGGCGGGAACGATCAAGGAGATCGGGCGGCCGTTCCAGACGTTCTCGCGATTGGCGACCGCGTGGCGTTCGAGCAGGGTCCGCACATGCACGTACTGGTCCCACTCCGGCACGCGGACGGCGAGGTGGCTGAGCGGGTACGGGCGGATGTCGATGCCCCGGGCGAGCAGGCGGTCGTGCTGCTGCGCGGCGAACGCCCGATAGTCCCCGATGATGTCGCCCACCGGATCGGCCATCGCCGCCTCCTCTCGGCCGCCATCGTACGACGGGGTGGGGGTCACGCCGTGATGGCGGTGCCCGCTCCTTCGGGGCGGGCCGTCTCACCGACGAGCTGGTCGCGCAGCGCCACCAGCTCGGACACGGCGTCGAGGAAGCGGGCGGTGCTGTCGCCGACCTGGAGGTCGTCGAAGTAGTGGTGCCGCATGGCCACCCGGGCGAGGTGGTGCTCGTCGTGCTCGAGCCGGGCGCGGAGGAGCGTCGGTCAGCTCGGCCACGTCTGACGGCGTCGATGACGTCGGCGCAGCGGCTGACCGGCACCTGCCTGGCGGAGCCGCTCGGCGTCGTCGTGCCGGTCGGTGATGAAGATCGGCTTCTCGGTGCGCAGGTAGAGCCAGTCGAGCCCCACCGAGGACACGTCGGTGACCATCGCGTCGCAGTCCAGGCATGACCGCGAGGATGTCGCCGGCCAGGACCTGCGCGTGGCCGGCGGCGGGTTCGCGCCGGGCGGCCTCGGCCACCAGGCCGAGGATGTCGCTGGTGGGCCGTCGCGACTCGCCGGCGTGCGGCTGGTGGTGACCTTGGGGTGCGGCTTGTAGACCAGCCGGACGTCGGGCACGGCGAGGATCGCGCGCACGATCGCCGGTCCCAGCGTGTCGACCGAGGTGTAGTCGTTGTACTCCGCGTCGCCCTCCCAGGTCGGCGCGTAGAGGACCGTACGCCGCGGGCTCGGTGCCAGCAGCGGGTCCGGCGCAGGTCGAGCTGCGGCCGCCCGATGCGCACCAGTCGGCCGGCGTCGAACTCCAGGAGCCCGGCCAGCGTGGCGCTGGACGGCGGCCTCGCCGGCCACGAAGACCCGGTCGTAGGCCTTGGCGTTGTTGCTGGCCATGCACTGCTTGTCGCTCTCGCCGTGGTTGATGTGGACGTGCAGCTCGGCGACCGTCGAGGAGGGACTGGAAGTTGAGCACGGAGTTGTTGCAGTAGAGCACGACCTTCGCGTCGAGCCCGGCGTAGAGGTCGGTGAGCTCGGGGAACGTCGCGGCGGCGAAGACGGGCAGGGCCGTCCGTGACCCGAGCACGCACCGCGGACTCGCGGATCGCGCACGACGATGCCGACCGGGTGCGCTCGTGAGGATCTCGAGGACGTGCGAGCCACTGGACCAGCTGGTAGGTCCTGCTGGGGTCGTCCGCGAAGTAGGCGATGACGGAGACCTCGTTCACGAGCAGAATTCTAGTCCGCTGCGCGAGGACCGCCGGCTACCAGATCCGGACCCGCTCCCCCGGGTCCAGCCACAGGC
>CAWFEZ010000008.1:0-196616 GCA_963814935.1 uncultured Actinomycetota bacterium
ATCGCTGCCACAGCGCGGCCGCTAACGGCGGCTCGGCATCGGCATCTCCAAGCAGCTTCAGAGCCAGCTCTCCCCATCACCTAACACACGGTTCACGGCTGCGGTCCGACTCGATACGTCCAGGCGGGCGTAGATGTGGTTCAAGTGGGTGCGGACTGTCCCCTCAGCCAGATCCATTCGCCTGGCGATCTGGGTATTGCTCCATCCGGCTTCGACCATCGTCATGACCTCAAGCTCGCGCCGAGTCAGGGTGGGCTGTTGACGCGCTCGCAAACCGGAACGGTAAGCATTCGCGAGGTGAGGCCTCAGCAGCCTCAGGTAGAAGCGATCCCTTTCTGTGAAATCGGAGCCTCGCTGGCGCCACCCGATGAGTCGTAGATGTCGTCCAGGGGTCCTGCCCCGGATGTAGAGGCTGACGTGTCGCTCGTAGTCACGCTCCCGCCCGTCGGCACAGGCCCGGATGTCGGCAAGGTTGATGAAGTCCCCCAGGGTCGTGACCGTGTCGAAGTCGCCCGTGCGATCGGGGTGGCTGCAGAACCCGTCCCAGTACGTCTGCCAGAACGGGTTGTCCCGTGCTTCGGCCGGAGTCTCCGGCTCCTCGAGCCCCTCCTCGCCCCACGGTTCGATGTACTGCTGCCCGAACCAGTGATGCATGACCAGGGTGTCCAAGCCTTCGAACGTCAGGCAATCAGCGCGAAGCAGGTACCGGACCTGACGCAAGGCCTCCCAGGGCAGCGGGACGTCGCCGTCGGCGACCGCACAGGCATCCACGATGTCGGCCATCGCAGTGGTCTGTCTTGCGTTGAGCGTGAATCCGGCCATGGCGACCCCCTCTTGAGGGTACGCAGAACCGCGTATGTTCGCGATGCTCCGATCGGCCTAGCGTCGAGGCCAGGCAGATCCCCGGTCGGGCGGCGAATCGGCAGATGGTTGCCTCCAGCCGATCGAACAGCGAAAGGCACTCCCATGCTCCGTTCCCGAAAGACCCTGACCAACCTGGCCGCGGCGAGCGTGGTGCTGGCTACCGGACTCACCGTCCTCGGCACATCCGCAGCGATGGCCGACACGCCTCCCCAAACGGGCTGCCCCAGCAACGGCCAGCCTGGGGGCTGGCTGTTCCTCTCGGTCAGCGACCTGATCGCACAGGGATACATCAACGTGGGTCGCAACGTCGACCACAACGCCGACGGCTACATCTGTGGCAAACCTGTCAGCGAGGCCTACCAGAACCTGGTCTGTTCTGAAGAGCCGGGTGGCTGCACTGTCCCGATCATCTACTACTTCCTCGACAACGACCTGACACCGCACCACTGACAAAGAGGCATCACAGTTCGGGCGGAGGCAGCGTCTATCTGGGCGGTTAGACGTGACCGAGACTGCCGCGACCACCGCGGCGCACGGGTGTCGGTGGTCGGTGTTTGACTGTTGTCATGGATCTCGGGGGTCTGTCGGGTGGTGAGCTGCTCGACCATGTCGACGAGCTGGCGCGCACCCAGCGGGAGACCGAGGTCAAGATTCTGCGGGCGGCGGTGCAGCACGCGGTCTTGAACAACGCCGAGTCGATCCCGGCCTGGCAGCTGAAGGCACCGGGTGGTGAGCGGGCCCGCCGGTTCGGGGGTGAGGGCACGCCGCTGGTGGCGGAGTTCTCCCCGGCCACCCTCGGTGCCCGGCTCGGGATGTCGACGTATGCCGCGCGGGAGCTGATGGCCGACGGGCTCGACATCTGTCACCGGCTGCCGCGGTTGTGGGCGCGGGTGGAGGCGTTGGAGGTGAAGGTCTCCTATGCCCGGTTCGTGGCCCGCAAGACCCGCGACCTGACCCGGCAGCAGGCCGACCACGTCGATGAGCGGGTCGCCGAGTCCGCCGACGGGCGGATCCCGTGGTCCCGGTTCGAGCTGCTGGTCGAGGCCGCGGTCAAGGCCGCCGACCCGGCCGCGGCCGCGGAGCGTGAGGAGGCCGAGCGGCGTCGCCAGTTCGCCAACCCCACCGCGTCGACCGAGGACGGGATGCGCGGGTTCTACATCCGCGGCCCGTTCGCGACCATCGCCCGGCTCGATGCGATGGTGGCGTTCTTCGCCCAGGTCCTGGCCCACCTGGGCGACCAGAGCAGCCAGGACGAACGCCGGGTCAAGGCGATCTTGATCCTGGCCAACCCGGTCCACGCCCTCGAACCTCGCTCGCAGGCCTACCAGGCGTGGCTCACCGCCACGCTCGACAGGCACCGAAGGGCCGACAGAGTCGACCGAGGAGAGGGCCGAGGAGTCGATCGAGGGGAATTCACCTGCGTGCTCGACCGGCCGCGAGGTGGACTGGTCGAAGTTTTTGCCCCGGCGGTCATGCTCCGTGCACCTCTACGGCGGCATCGACTCCGAGGGCATCGCCCGGATCGAGGGTGTCGGCCCGGTGACCGAGGCGTGGGTCAGCAGCACCTCGGCCCGCACGCCAGCTTCACCATCCGCCCCGTCGGGGCATCGAGGGCCGGGCCCCGGTCGATGGCTACGAGATCCCCGGGCGGCTCGCCAGGCCGTGCATCTGATGACGCCGGCCGACACCTTCCCTCACTCACCCAACACCAGCCGATCCCAACAGATCGACCACACCATCGCCTACCAGCACGGTGCGGCCGCGCAGGGAGCCGGCCAGTCCAGGGTGGGCAACTACGGCAAGCTCACGATCCTGCACCACCGGATCAAGACCTTCGCCGGATGGCAGGTCCAGCAACCCTTCCCCGGCATCTACCTCTGGCGCGACCCCTTCGGCGCCCACTACCTCGTCGACCACACCGGCACCCGCCGCCTCGGCACCGACGGGCAAGCTGCCTGAGCAGCACCCTCAGCGCGAACTCATGGGGCCTACGCTGAGACCGTGTTGGTGGGTGAGTCCGTGACTCTGCGTCAGGTTCGCGACGCGGATCTGGAGGTGCTGTACGACGCACACACGAACATTCGTAACCGTGGTGCGTACTTTCCCCTCGGGGTCATGTCGCAGACGGCCTTCCGTGGCGAGTTCGCAGAGCACGGCTTCTGGCAGAAGGCCGAGGGGATGCTCGTCATCGAGTCCCCGGAGGGCGAGATTGCCGGCCACATCGAGTTCTTCCGCCCGGTCTCGTATTGGGACGCATTCGAGCTGTCCTACCAGCTGTACGCCGACCAGTACGCCGGGCGTGGGTTCGTGACTGAGGCGGTCCAGTTGCTGGTGGACTACCTCTTCGGTGCCAAGAAGGAGCACCGAATCCAGCTGGTCATCGTGGAGGAGAACGGCGCCTCCCGACGCATCGCAGCAAAGTGCGGCTTTCTGCTCGAAGGCACCGTTCGGGGAGCGTTCTTCAACGACGGGCGCAACCAGGACGTGTTGCTGTACTCGCTGCTGAGGACGGACCCACGGCCTTGGCATGGAGCAGTCGGCGGTCCGTGACGGCGCCCACCCTGTCCCCTTGAGCGATCCTCTCCGGCTACGCGAGCGACTCGAGCGCCGCAGCGGCTGCCGCCGCGCCGCCGTAGCCGCCGATCGCGACGGCCATCTGCTTCGCGCCCGCCGTGAAGCGGGCGTCGCCGAGGATGTCCGCCGCGGCCTGTGCGATCGCCTCGGCGCTGGCATCCGGCATCAGCATCCGGCCCGCGCCGAGGGCCTGGACCTGTTCGGCGTTGAAGAACTGATCGCGACCCATCGGCGTGCACAGCAGCGGCACACCGCGACCGAGGGCGGCCATGGTGGTGCCGAGGCCGGCGTGGGTGATCACCAGTGATGCCGAGGCCAGGATCTCGGCGTGCGGCACGTACCGCACCACGCGCGTGTTGGCGCCTGCCTTCACCGACGCGGGATCGATCGACGGTCCGGTCGTCACGATGGCGCGCACCGGCAGCTGCGCCACCGCATCGACGCACCGTTGCAGCAGGTCGGCCTGCCCCTGCTCGCTGGTGCTGAGACTGACGAGGACCAGCGGCGTCGACCCGTCGCGGACGTCGACCTGGTCGATCTCGCGGGACAGCGGGGGTGCGTCGAGCACGGGTCCGATGCGCAAGCACATTGGCCGCGTCCGGCACGTCGGGCTCGAACTCCTTCGGCGCCGCGACGATCGCGTAGTCGCATGCGTCGTGGATGTCGCCGAGTCTCTCGATCGCCGGCAGCCCGAGCTCCGTGCGGTGCGCGTTGGCGATCGCCAGGCCCGGCGCGAACATCTCGACGAGGGGCCCTCCTCGGAAGATCGTGTACGGCGTGTGGAACAGCGCAGCGGTCGGAGTGCCCGATGCGAGCGCGACGTCGATCGCCGTGAACAGCATGCAGTCGACCAGCACCGCGTCTGCCGGCTCTCGGGCCAGCTCCTGCGCGAGGTCCCGGGCGATGGTCGTGCTGAAGCAGAGCTCCTCGATCATGAGCTTCACCTCGGCTTCGAAGTCGTCCGGATCGTCCATCGCATCCCAACCTTGGCCCTGGGTCAACGGGACGAAGCGGGCGCCCACATCACTGCACCGCTCGGCGATCGTGTCGTGCCCGATCATCCGGACGTCGTGGCCACGCTCGACAAGCGTGCGTGTGATCCCCAGTGTCGGCACGAGGTTCCCCGCGCCGTCCCAAGTCACGATCAGGTAGCGACCCATCTGTCCCAGCTCCTCTGCTCCGTCTGCTTGACAAGTTGTAAAGTAGGGTATGCTTTACAGCATGTCAAGTGGCGGGCGCCCCCAGACCCGGATCCAGATCCTCGAGGCGGCGCGCGCGATGTTCGAGGAGCTCGGCTACTACGGACGCCGGCCTCGGGGCCGTCGCGAAGGAGGCAGGGGTTTCGCGCCAGGCGATCTACCTCCACTTCCCGTCCAAGGCGGAGCTACTGACCGCCCTCCATCTGCACATCTTCGCGGCGGACGTCGTCCCAGCGATCGAGCGGCATCCGCCAGCGAATGCGGTGTCCGCGTTGGATGCGCTCGACGCGATGATCGCCGTAGACGTCGAGGTCGTCTCCAAGGTGTGGCGGATCCACGAGGCCTTTCAGATCGCCCGACGGCAGCACCCCGAGGTCGAGCAGACCCTCCGCCCGCGCGAAGAGGAGCGCTACGGCGAGCTGCTCGACCTCGGGCGCCGGCTCAAGCGAGAACGTGCGCTGCCGCCGAACTTCCGAGTCGGCACGTTCGCCGACATGCTGTGGGGCCTCGTGAGCGTGGGCACTTACAGGAGCCTTGTCATCGAGCGAGGTTGGTCGCTCAACCAGTACAGGCGCTGGGTGCGCAACACGATCCGGCTCCAGATCGGCGCCGACTGAGTCTCACACACCCTGCACGGTGGCCGCGCGCGACCGACCCAGCACATAGAACACAGCGACCCCGGCGAACAGAAACGCCAGGCCCACCACGAACCACGGCCACGGGTTCCACTGCTCGGAGCACCGGGTGAAGCTCGGCCGCACCGTGCAGACCTCGCCCGGTCCGCCGCGGTTGTTCCAGGCTACGAAGAACAACATCAGCGACACGCCGGATAGCGCCCCCGCCATGCTCCGGTCCGCACCCGATCTGCGGAGGAGCAGCCAACCCAGTAGCGCGACCACCGGCGCCACGAAGGGTCCGATCGTCAGTGCCCCGAGCACAGCCAGGCACGCGCCGGCTCCAACGAGCGCCCACAGGATGAAGAAGACGTGCGGGGCGGTGGGGTCCTCGACCGTCGTGCTCACACCTCCATCATGCGCCCCGTCGAGCCGTGTTCGTAGGCTGTCGCCGTGACCGAAGAGCTCGTCCTCGATGCCGTGGACCAGCGCGTGCTGGGCAGCCTGCTGGAGAAGCAGGTGACAGTGCCGGCCAGCTACCCGATGACCCTCAACTCGCTGCGGACCGCCTGCAACCAGACCAGCAGTCGCGACCCGGTGGTCGACTACGACGAACCGATGCTGCTCGAGCGGATGAAGACCCTCAAGGAACGGGGTCTGGTTCGGATCGTGTGGGCCGACCGCGGGCCCCGCACGCTGAAGTACCACCAGCTGCTCGACGAGCGGCTCGGTCTCCAGCCCGACGAGCGGGCGCTCCTCACCGTGCTCCTGCTGCGCGGAGCCCAGGCACCGGGGGAGCTGAGGTCGCGCACCGAGCGTCTGCACAGGTTCGCCGACCGCGACGAGGTCGAGGAGGTGCTGCGCCGGATGGCCGACCAGACGAATGACCAGACAAGTGAACGGCCTACGCCGCTGGTGCTCGAGCTCGAGCGCCGTCCCGGTCAGCAGGACCGCCGCTGGGTGCACCTGCTCGGCCCCGTCGAGGCCGAGGCGGCTGCGCCCGCCTCGCAACCGGCGGTCGACAGCGAGAGCGTGCTCGCAGAGGGTGCGACCGCCCGCGACGCGAAGGTCCGGGCGACCTACGACGCCGTGGCGACGGCGTACGCCGACCGGCTCGGCAACGAGCTGGACCGCAAGCCCTTCGACCGGTGGCTCCTCGACCGCGTGGCGGGGCTGGCCGATGGCAGCCCCGTGGTCGACGTCGGCACCGGACCTGGCCACGTCGCCGCCTACCTCGCGGCCGCAGGTGCCGACGCCTCCGGCGTGGACCTGTCACCGGGCATGGTCGCGGAGGCGCGCACCCGCTTTCCCGGTCTGACCTTCAGCGTCGGAAACCTGACCAGCCTGCTTCGACCGCCCGCGGCGTCGGGCTGGGGCGCCATCACGGCGTGGTACGCCCTGGTGCACCTGGCCGGTTCGGAGCTCTCCCCGGCCGTCGCCTCCCTCGCCCGCGTGCTCGTCCCGGGCGGCTGGCTCGCCCTCGCCCTGCACGCCGGCATTGACGTGCACCACGCGGACGAGCTGATGGACCAGCCGGTGGACGTCGACTTCGTGCTGCACGACCCGGAGGCTGTGCTCGCCGCCGTGCGCGCCGCCGGCCTGGTCGACGTGGAGTGGTACCTGCGAGGTCCGCTCTCCGGAGAGGTCGAGACCGAGCGGCTGTACGTGCTCGGCCGGCGGCCGGATCACTAGAGGCGGCGCTGCATCTCCAGCGCCCGCTCGACGTCGCGGAACCCGAGCGCATCATTGACGTCGTTCATGGGAGCGTTGACCCCGGCGTTCTCGGTGAAGAGGTGGGTGCAGTCGGCGTACGCCGCCCGCACGGCCCGGTGGTTCGCGAGCTTGATGGCCAGCCCCAACCGGTGGCCACGATGCCCGGGCAGCACGAGCGTGCCGCCCTGGAAGCCCCGCCAGGAGGCGACCTCGTTGACGAACAGCTCGGTGGAGGCCACGCACGCGCCGTCCGCGGCGTAGGCCAGGACACCGAACTGATGGCGGCCGGTCGCCTCGAAGCGATCGTCGCGCGCCCGCACCCGGTCGGCGTCCCAGACCTCCGGCTCGTAGTCGAGGTCGCCCATCGGCGTCTCGTCCATGAACGCCTCGTTGAGCACGCAGTAGCCCGTGACCAGCTCCTCCGGGACGCGGTCGCGCCAAGGAACAAGTCGGTAGGCCGCGTGGTGCGGCGCGACCTCGGCCTCGAGGGAGTCCCACGTCGGCTCCGTGGCCACCAGGTCGCAGGCCTTGCTCATCGCCGAGATCGCGAGCTCGAACCCCCGTTGCCCCAGCATCGCCTCGCCCGGACCAGGCCTGTCGACAGGGGAGTGCGGCGTCGCCTGCAGCACGTGGCGTCCATCGGCGCGCATCCGCCCGACCACGGCCTCCAGCAGGGCACCGCCGATGCCGCGGCGCCGGTGCTCGGGGAGCACGGCGCCGTCGATGTAGGCGGTGGTGGTGTTGTCGAGCAGCGGCAGCCCGACCGTGGCGGTGCCCACGACGACCTCGCCGATGCGCGCCGTCCAGAACAACGACTCGTTGTCCGAAGACGTCAGCTGCCAGGTCCGGAGGGCCGTGGACCACGGGGCGCGGAGGTCGAACGGGCGGTCGTGGGCGTCGGCTGCGTGCAGCACCGACCACACGTCGTACAGACTCTGCTCGTCGGACTTGTCGACGGGCCGGATCTCGAGGTCGGGTGGCATGGCTGAACCGTAGGGACCCCCACCCCCGCCGTGCACCTGGATTGGGCTCCGCGATTTAGCCGTGCTCCCGCGCGTTGATAGTCTGCACCGGTTGTCCCGACCAGGTTCATCACAGTGACACGGACTAGGGCAACACGCCGTATGACGGCCGCGGATTCCAGTGCCCGGGTGAACAGGCCCCGGCGCGCCGCGCAACGAGACCGGAAGGAGCCCCCGTATGTCGATCGGAACCGACACGGAGACCAAGAAGAAGATCATCGCCGAGTACGCCACGACCGAGGGCGACACCGGCTCTCCCGAAGTGCAGATCGCGCTGCTGAGCCACCGCATCGCTCACCTGACCGAGCACCTCAAGCAGCACAAGCACGACCACCACAGCCGTCGCGGGCTGCTGCTCCTCGTGGGTCAGCGCCGTCGGCTCCTCAACTACCTGCAGAAGACCGAGATCGAGCGCTACCGCTCGATCGTCGAGCGTCTCGGCCTGCGCCGCTGACGCTGTTGTAGAGGGCCCGCTCATGCGGGCCCTCTGTCATTGCTGGGCTACATTTCACAAGAGAAAATCAACCAACAGGAGCGATCCGCGAGGCAGCCCCCGGTCCTCGGTAGTGATCTTCAGAACGACACTGTCGCTCTGCGGATCTCGATCGAAGACCGGCAGCAGAAAAGACGCGGGTCATGTCGCGGGATCGCTCCGCGCACAGAAAAGGAGAGCCTTTCGTGGCTCAATCTGCCATTCATCAAGCTGGCGAACCGATCATCTCCGCCGTCGAGACCATCATCGACAACGGCAAGCACGGCACTCGCACCGTCAAGTTCGAGACCGGCCTGCTGGCCCGTCAGGCGGCTGGGTCCGTCACGGCGTACCTCGACGACGAGACGATGCTGCTGTCGGCCACCACGGCCGGCAAGACGCCCAAGGACCAGTTCGACTTCTTCCCCCTGACGATCGACGTCGAGGAGCGGATGTACGCCGTGGGCCAGATCCCCGGCTCGTTCTTCCGCAGCGAGGGTCGTCCCGGCGAGGACGCCATCCTCACCTGCCGCCTGATCGACCGCCCGCTGCGCCCGACCTTCAAGAAGGGCCTGCGCAACGAGGTCCAGGTCGTCATCACCGTCTTGTCGCTCGACCCGGCCATGCCCTACGACGTGCTGGCCATCAACGCCGCGTCGCTGTCGACCCAGCTCTCCGGCCTGCCGTTCTCCGGCCCCGTGGGCGGCGTCCGCGTCGCCCTCATCGACGGTCAGTGGGTGGCGTTCCCCAGCCACGGCCAGCTCGAGGACGCCGTGTTCGACATGGTGGTCGCAGGCCGCGTGACCGAGACGGGCGACGTCGCGATCATGATGGTCGAGGCCGAGGCCACCGAGCAGACGTGGACCCTCGTCCAGTCCGGCGCCCAGGCGCCGACCGAGGAGATCGTCGCCGGCGGGCTCGACGCCGCCAAGCCCTTCATCAAGCAGCTGTGCGAGGCGCAGTCGCAGCTGGCCGCCGACGCCGCCAAGCCGGTCATGGACTTCCCGGTCTTCCTCGACTACGAGGACGACGTCTACGCCGCGGTCGAAGCCGCGGCCAAAGAAGACACCGCCGTGGCGCTCCAGATCGCCGGCAAGCAGGAGCGCAATGACCGCCTCGACGCGATCAAGGCCGTCGTCCTCGAGAAGGTCGGTCCGGAGTTCGAGGGTCGCGAGAAGGAGGTCGGCGCGGCGTTCCGCTCGCTGAACAAGTCGCTGGTCCGCGAGCGCGTGCTGCGCGACAAGGTCCGCATCGACGGCCGCGGCCTCGCCGACATCCGGCCGCTGCACGCCGAGGTCGGGGTGATCCCGCGCGTCCACGGCTCGGCGCTGTTCGAGCGCGGCGAGACCCAGATCCTGGGTGTCACCACGCTCAACATGCTGACGCTGGAGCAGAAGCTCGACACGCTGTCGCCTGAGAAGGCGCGGCGCTACATGCACAAGTACGTCTTCCCGCCGTTCTCCACCGGTGAGACCGGGCGCGTGGGCTCGCCCAAGCGTCGCGAGGTCGGCCACGGCGCGCTGGCCCGTCGGGCGCTGCTGCCCGTGCTGCCGACGCGCGAGGAGTTCCCCTACGCGATCCGCCAGCTCTCCGAGGCGATGGGCTCCAACGGCTCCACCTCGATGGGCTCGGTCTGCGCATCTTCGCTCTCGCTGATGCAGGCCGGCGTGCCGCTGAAGGCTCCTGTCGCGGGCATCGCGATGGGCCTGATCTCCGGTGAGGTCGACGGCTCGACGTCGTACGTCGCGCTGACCGACATCCTCGGAGCCGAGGACGCCTACGGCGACATGGACTTCAAGGTCGCCGGCACCCGTGAGTTCGTGACCGCGCTGCAGCTCGACACCAAGCTCGACGGGATCCCCGCCGAGGTGCTGGCCTCGGCGCTGACCCAGGCCCGCGACGCGCGCCTGGCGATCCTGGACGTGATGAACGAGGCCATCGACGCTCCCGAGGAGATGTCGATCTACGCGCCGCGGATCATCACCATCAGGATCCCTGTCGACAAGATCGGCGAGGTGATCGGTCCCAAGGGCAAGATCATCAACCAGATCCAGGACGACACCGGCGCCCAGCTGACGATCGAGGACGACGGCACCATCTACATCGGCGCCACCAACGGCGAGGCCGCCGAGGCTGCCAAGAACGCCGTCAACGCGATCGCCAACCCGACGATGCCCGAGATCGGCGAGCGCTACCTCGGCACCGTGGTCAAGACGACCAACTTCGGCGCCTTCGTCTCGCTGATGCCGGGCAAGGACGGTCTGCTGCACATCACCAAGCTGCGCGCCCTCGTCGGCGGCAAGCGCGTCGACAACGTCGAGGACGTCGTCTCGGTGGGTCAGAAGATCCAGGTCCAGATCGCCGAGATCGACGACCGCGGCAAGCTGTCGCTCGTGCCGGTGGTCGAGGAGGCCCCGTCCGGCGACTCGACGCCCTCCGTGGACGCAGACGCATCAGCTGGCCAGCCCGTGGCCACGCCGGACCCGAGCACCGACGAGGAGTGACCCGCTCTCGTTCGGGCGTCCGGGTCGCCGCCAAGCAAGCCGGCGGCACCCGGACCCTGAAGACCGTGCGCGACGGCGCCGGGCAGGTGACGTCGCTGGTGCGACGTACCGTCCTGCCCGGCGGCCTGCGCGTGATCACCGAGCAGGTCGCCGGCGCCCGGTCGGCGAGCATCGGGGTCTGGGTCGACGTCGGGTCGCGTGACGAGACGCCGGCCCTGCACGGCTGCTCACACTTCCTCGAGCACCTGCTGTTCAAGGGCACCGAGGAGCGGTCGGCTCTCGACATCTCGGTGGCTCTGGATGCGGTGGGCGGCGAGTTCAACGCCTTCACCGCCAAGGAGTACACCTGCTTCCACGCGCGCGTGCTCGACGAGGACCTGCCGCTGGCCATCGACGTCCTCGGCGACATGATCACCTCCTCGACGATCACCGCCGAGGATGTCGAGGCCGAGCGTGACGTGATCCTCGACGAGATCGCGATGCACGACGACGACCCCGACGACGTGGTGCACAACCTGTTCGCCCATCAGGCCTACGGCGACACGCCGTTGGGCCGGCCGATCGCGGGCACCGACGACTCGATCTCGCAGATGGCGCGCGACCAGATCTGGCGGTTCTACAAGCGCCACTACAGCGCGCCCCACATGGTCGTATCGATCGCGGGCAACCTGGACCACGCGACGTGCGTGCGCCGCGTGCGCAGGGCGTTCTCGCGCAACGGCTTCCTCGACGACGCCCAGGCCGCCCCCGCCTCGGCGCGTGCGGGCAAGGTTCGCCGCGGGGTCTCGGGCAAGGCGTCGGCCAAACGCCCCTTCGAGCAGGTCAACCTGGTCCTCGGCGTCAACGGCATCCCGCGGGGCGACGACCGGCGCTACGCCCTCGGCGTGCTCAACACCGCCCTCGGCGGCGGCACGTCGTCCCGGTTGTTCCAGGAGGTCCGCGAGAAGCGCGGCCTGGCCTACTCGGTCTTCTCCTTCGCCTCCCACCACGCCGACGCCGGCCTGGTCGGCGTCTCGGTCGGCTGCCTGCCGGCCAAGCTCGACGAGGTGCTGGCGGTCGTCCGCGGCGAGCTGGCCAAGGTAGCCGCCGACGGCCTCACCGACGAGGAGCTCCAGCGCGGCAAGGGCCAGCTGCGCGGCGGCCTCGTCCTCGGCCTCGAGGACTCCGGCTCCCGCATGTCGCGCCTCGGCAAGGGCGAGCTCGTCGACGACGAGCTGCTCTCCATCGACGAGGTGATCGCCCGCATCGACACGGTGACCCTCGACGACGTCCGCACCCTCGCCCGCGACCTCTTCAGCCAGCCCGAGATCCTCGCCATCGTCGCCCCCTGACCTTGGCCGCCGGGCCGCAAACTGCTTGTAACGCGGGGTTATCGCCACTTCCCAAGCGCTGCAGCACGTGGTCAGTGGCAATAGCACCGCGTTACATACCCAGGGGCGCAACCCCAGGAGCCCTCTCCCCGTCCACATCGAGGCGTTGCGCACTCGGTTTCCACAGGGCGGGCCGCGGCGCACAGCGGCACCGGCGCGGCAGGTCCAGCCTCGGCGGCATGGAACGGTACGACGGACACCCGGACCTCGCACGCACGTTGGCACGCCAGCGCGGACTCATCACTCGGCGGCAGGCCCTCGACACGGGGATGTCCGGTCCGCACATCGACGGGCTGGTGCGCACGGGACGCTGGGTGCCGGTCAGGCGCGGTGTCTACATGCCGGCCGCCATGTGGGAGTCCCTCGATGCGTACGACGGCCGGCCCCGCGCTCGTGCCCGTGCAGCACATCTGACGATGCGCGCGGCGCATGTGCTCAGCCATGAGTCGGCTGCCCGAGAGCTGGGACTGGCGATCTTGACGCCCGACGATGAGATCGTCCACGTGACGCGGCGCGGCGTGAGCGGCGGACGTCTTGAGCACGGGGTGAAGCACCACCTCGCGCCGTACCAATGCGACCAGGTCCTTGCGGTCGAAGGCGTGCCCGTTCTCGACGCGGCCCGCACAGCAGTAGACATCGCTCGTGAGCACGGCTATGTCCACGGCCTCACGGCTTGTGACTCAGCGCGGCAGCTGGGAGTCGGCCTGGCTGCCCTGTGGGATGCCGTGGCCCCCATGGTCTGCTGGCCCGAGGTGACCGTCGTCCGCGCCGCCATCCAGGACTCTGACGCGGGCGCCGAGAGCGTGGGGGAGACCCTCGGCCGGATCCTCCTGACCGAGATAGGGCTCGGACCCATCGAGACGCAGTTCGAGCTTTGCGACCAGACGGGACGGGCGCGTTGTGACATGAGGGTCGGACGTCACGTGTTCGAGTTCGACGGCCACAAGAAGTACCTGCGCCAGGCCCGGGGGGGCCTCGCCATCGTTGATCCCGATGAGGTCGTGTGGCTCGAGAAGCAGCGGGAGGATTGGCTGCGCGGTCACCGGCTGGGGATGTCCCGCCTGGTCTGGGCGGACTACTGGGGCGAGCGTCGCGAGCGCGCCAAGAAGCGCCTTCTCCGTGAGTACGCCGCTACGTGCGCGGCGTTCGGGACCGACATCTCCGACCTTGCCCACCTGATCGTCCGCCGCTCGGCCTAGTCAGCCGATGCCACTTGTCACGCGGTGTTCTCGTGCCTTCCCACGTGCTGCAGCGCTTGGTAAGTACGACGAACACCGCGTTACAGCGGCCGCGATCGGCGATGGCAGCGGGTGGTGAACCTCAGCGTTTGCCGATGATGGCGACGACGGGGGGTGCCTTCTGCTCGACGAGGCTGACCCGGAAGCCGCCGTCGGTGAGGGCCTTGGAGGCCTTGGTGACGATGTTGGGGATGAGCTCGGGGCGGTTGGCCTCGTAGTAGAGGTAGACCGCGCCACCGGGGAGCACCCGCTCGTGCAGCAGCGCGACCTCGTCGTCGCACTTGCGCACCCAGAACAGGTTGACGTTGAAGGCGAAGACCTTGTTCAGCCGCTTCACCGGCACGCGCAGGGTCGCCAGGTCGATCTGGCGGACGGTGAGGCGACCCGCCTCGACGTACTTGGCGCAGCGCCGCTTGGTGCGGTCGACCCCGGACTCCGAACGGTCGATGGCGAAGAGCTTGCCGGTCTCGAGCCGCTCGCAGATCAGCTCGGCGCCCGCTCCCGCGCCGCAGCCGATCTCGAGCACGCTGTCGCTGGGCTGCGGATCCATCAGGTCGACGGCCCACTTGATCCGCGGAGGGATCGGCTGCTTCGCCATGCCCCCAGCCTGCCAGAAACCGGGCACCGCACGCTCCGGGGTCGCAGCGGTGTCGCCCGCTAGGTTGGGCAGGTGAGCGAGGCGATCAGCGTGGGCGTGCTGGGTGCCCGCGGCAAGGTCGGCTCCGAGGTCTGCCGCGGCGTCGAGGAGGCGTCCGATCTCGAGCTGGTCGCGCAGGTCGACGTCGGCGACGACCTCGGATCCCTGGAAGCCGCCGGAGCGCAGGTGGCGGTCGACTTCACCCATCCCGACGCGGTGATGGCCAACCTCGAGCACTGCATCGGCCGCGGAATCCACGCCGTCGTCGGCACCACCGGCTTCGACGACGAGCGACTCGAGACCGTACGCCGGTGGCTCGCCGACGTCTCCCGAGGTCGGGGTCCTCATCGCCCCGAACTTCTCCCTCGGCGCCCTGCTGATGATGCGGTTCGCCGTGCTCGCGGCGCCGCACTTCGAGTCGGTCGAGGTGGTCGAGCTGCACCACCCCGACAAGGCCGACGCGCCCTCCGGCACCGCCCGGCGTACGGCGCAGCTGGTGGCCGCCGCCCGACGCGAGGCCGGTCTGCCGCCGGTGCCCGACGCCACCTCGAGTGGCCTCGACGGCGCCCGGGGTGCCGACGTCGACGGCATCCGCGTGCACGGCGTCCGCGCCCGCGGTCTGGTCGCCCACCAGGAGGTGCTGCTCGGCGGCCCCGGGGAGACCCTCACGATCCGGCACGACTCGCTCGACCGGGTCTCCTTCGTTCCCGGCGTGCTGGCCGGCGTCCGTGCGGTCGCAGACCACCCCGGGCTGACCGTCGGCCTGGAGCACTACCTCCAGCTGGGGTAGCTGCAACTTCGTGCACTGCACGAACCTGGGAGTGACCCCTTCTTCCCCGGTTCGTCGAGCCAGGGCCAAGGTGGATTCGGCCCGGATCGCCGCTGACCGGCCGTCCGGCGCCGCTCTCGGTCAGGGGACCACGACCACCGGGACGGGGGAGTGACGCACGATCTTGGCGCCGTTGGAGCCCAGGAACAGCCGGGACATCAGGCTGGCCGAGGACGAGCCGACGACGAGGACCTCGTCGCGCTCCCAGGTGAGTGCGTCGAGCGCGTGGGCCCAGGTGCGCGCGGCGGCGACCACCTGCGTCGTGGGATCGGGCAGGGGTCCCGCAGCGGCGATCTCGTCGACGGCGGCGTTCTGCAGGGCCTGGGCCTGCGCGGCCCAGGCCTCCTGGACGACGTCCTCGGAGGTCGTCGCCACCTCGGGCGGGTACATGGTCCGGCCGCGGACCGCGAACGTGGCGATCCTCAGCCCGGCGCCGACCTCACGGCAGATCTCGGCGGTCCGGACGAGGGTGACGACGAGACGCCTCGTCACCTCGGAACGCGCAGGTCGCGCGGACCACCTTGCCGTGGTCGCTGGCCCGGTAGCCGCGAGTGGCCACCGCGACGGGCACGGTGGCGGAGTGCAGCAGGCGGTGCGCGGTCGAGCCCAGCACCACGCGGCCGTAGCCGCCGTCGTGACCGGCCCCGACGACGATCATGCTCGCGCCGATCCGCTCGGCCTCGGTGGCCAGCGTGCCGGGAGCTGACCGGCCCGCCACCCACGTCGCCGTCGCGGGCAGGTCGGGGCAGTGGTCGGCCAGCAGCGCCTCGGCTGCTCTGACGGCCTCGCGGCCACGCTCCTGCGCCCAGTCCTCGAACTCTCGGTCGGTGTGTCCGGCCACCGGCGTGGGCCAGGCAGCGGGGACCACGGTCACCAGCGCCAGCTCCTGCCCCGACGACCGCGCCAGGGTGGCCGCCAGCTCCAGCCCCGACCGGTCCTCGTGGCCGGTCGGGAATCCGACGAGCAACGTCATCGGACGTCGGCCTCGACCTGCGGGTCGTTCAGACGCGAACGATGCCGGCCGACGAAGAAGTAGTAGGCGAGGACGATCGACCAGCCAGATGCCGAAGATGACCCAGGTGATCGCCGCGAGTCCCGACAGCACGTAGACGCAGGCGGCCACGGTGAGGATCGGCGTGATCGGGAACAGCGGCACCTGGAACGGCCGGTGCAGGTCGGGCATCGTGCGCCGCAGCACGATCACGCCGATGGCCACCATCGAGAACGCGATCAGCGTGCCGATGGAGACGGTGTCCCAGAGGTAGTCGGACGGCACGAAGCCGGCGATCAGGGCGACCACGATGCCGACCACGACGGTGTTGAACCGCGGGGTCAGGGTGCGTGAGTCGACCTCGGCGAACTTGTCGGGCAGCATCCGGTCGCGTCCCATCGCGAACAGGATGCGGGTCTGGCCGTAGAGCGTGACCAGGGTGACGGAGAAGATCGAGATCACCGCACCGGCGGCCAGGATCGTGCCGGGCCAGGCCGAGCCGGTGATGTTCTCCAGGATCACCGAGAGCCCGGCGTCCTGCTGGTCCGGGCTCGAGAACTCCTCCAGCTGCTGTGCGCCGACGCCGGCGACGGCGACCAGGACGTAGACCGTGACCACGATGACGAGCGCGCCCATGATGGCGCGGGGAAGCGCGCGTTGCGGGTCCTTGACCTCCTCACCCGCTGTCGACACGGCATCAAGACCGATGAAGGAGAAGAAGATCGTGCCCGCGGCGGCGGTGATGCCTGCCGATCCGGCGGCCCAGAAGTTGTCGAACCGGTCGGCCTGGAACGCCGTCAGACCGATCACGATGAACAGGCCCAGGACGCTGAGCTTGATCAGCACCATGACCGTGTTGACCTTGGCCGACTCGCTGGCTCCGCGGATCAGCAGCAGGGTGCACAGGAACACCAGCACGATCGCTGGCAGGTTCACCAGGCCGGTCGTGCCGTCGTCGACGGGGATGGGCGAGTAGGACAGCGCGTCCGGCAGGCTCCAGCCGATGGTCTTGTCGAGCAGCTCGTTGAAGTAGCCGCTCCAGCCGACGGCCACCGCGCCGGCCGCGACGCCGTACTCGAGGATGACGCAGGCGGCGATCACCATCGCCACCAGCTCGCCGAGGGTGTGGTAGGCGTAGGAGTAGGTGGAGCCGCTCACCGGGATCGCGCTGGCCATCTCGGCGTAGCAGATCGCCGAGAGCCCGGCCGCCAGGCCGGCGAGCAGGAACGCGACCACCACGGCCGGCCCTGCGTCCGGGACGGACTCCGGAAGGACGAAGAAGATGCCGGTGCCCACCGTCGCGCCGACACCGAACATCATCAGCGAGAACGTGCCGATGGTCCGGCCGAGCTCGGGGCCGGCATGGCCGCCCTGGTGGCCTCCCGGATCGGCCTTGGCGATCGGCTTCTTGCGAGTCAGCTGCTCGCGCACGCTCACAGTCATGAGACGACCTTCCCATCGATGTGACGACGGACACTAGGGCGCCGGGATCGCTGGGGAAACAGGTTGTCTGACAATCTCAGAATCGTGGACGGGCCGTCATCCAGCGTGCTGACGTCAGCGGGTACGTCGACCGAGTACTCGGCCAATACCTCCAGCGGCACGACCTCCAGCGCGCGCTCGTTGGTGGACGGCGAGCACCACGGGTGCGGCCGCGCCGTCGCTGGTAGGCCTGCAGCCAGCGGACGGCGACGACGCACCAGCGGTCGCCAGGTACGAGCCCCGGGAAGCCCCACTCGGGCCGCGGGGTGACCAGGTCGTTGCCCACGCTGCGCTGGTGATCGAGGAACCCGGCCGTCATCACTGCGCATACCGCGTGCAGGCCCTGGTCCTCGGGGCCGCACCGGCAGTCACCGTCGCGGTAGTAGCCGGTGAGTCGGCTCGGTGCCGCACGGCTCCAGCGCCTCACCGAGGACGTTGCGCTCGGTCATGGCTGGGTCCCGGTCTGTGAAAGTGCTCTGTGGAAGGGGTCAGTGACGGCGGACGCGGGCAGGGTGCGCCCCGTGGTCGGTGTGGACGAGTGCGTAGGCGACGACCAGGCCGGCCAGCAGTCCCACCAGCCGCCCCGGCCCCCCAGGCGACCGGGAGCGAGGTGAAGTGCGCGATCCACGCTCCCGAACCGACGGCGGTCAGGATCACGGCCAGGACGACGGCGACGCGGTGGAAGTACGGCAACGGACCCAGCATGGTGCCCTCCGATCCAGAAGCGGCCCGAGTGCCGCTGATGGTGCTTCCATCGTGAACGGTGATCGGCGGAAATCAAGTGCCTCGCAGGGGTGGACACGGATCGCCCGTCGCAGGCTACAGAGCGCCGTGTGCAGCCGGACCTGCTTGACCGTCGTCACGCCGGTGCCGTCGAGGTCGAGCTCGCGGTGGGCGGAGTCGGCGCCCCAGCCGGCGTCGGTGAGGAAGCGCCGCAGGTCGTCGGCGTCGGCGACCGTCCAGATGACGGCGCGGGTGAAGCGGTCGGCCCGCAGGGTGTCGACGACCGCATGAAGCAGCCGGGAGCCGTGGCCCTGGCCGCGCTCGTCGGGGTCGACGAGGAGCTCTTGCAGCTCGGCGTCGGACGACCGGGTCGCAGTCGGGGTCGGCGGCCGGCGAGACCACGGCGTACCCGACCACCCGGTTGCGCTCCAGGGCGACCAGCACGCGGTTGCGCGCGTCGCCAGGGGAGCGGAGGGCCGCGGCCCAGGCCTGCTGCGGTCGCGGCCGGGTCGAGGGCGAGCGCCTCGGCGGGCAGCAGGCCGGCGTACGTCGCCTGCCAGGCGCGTGCCTGCAAGGTCGCGACGGCGGCGGCGTCGTCGGCCCAGGCCACCCGGACGGAGACGTCGGCGGTGGGGGAGGCCATGCCCGTCAGTCTCCCAGCACCTCTGAACCCTGGTTGACCGGGCTGGCGATGCCGTCGCCGCTGAGCACGATCGCTCCGGCGGTCGACAGCAACAGGCCCACGACGACGCCGGGCCACCACCCGGGTCGGACGGTGTCGCCCAGGAAGGCCACGCCGATGAGCGAGGGGACGAAGGTCTGGGTGACGATCAGGGGTGCCGAGGCCGCCGACACCGGGGCCCGGTCGAGGGCCACGGAGTAGAGCCAGAAGCCGATCAGTCCGTAGATCCCGACCGTGAGGCCGGCCGCGATGCTCGACGACGTCGGTCGCCGACTCGGCGCCGCGCACCGCCACCGCCGATCCGGTGTAGCCGAGTCCGGCCAGGACGGCGATCGCCGAGCCCGGCCAGTGCACGCCCACCCGGGCGGCGAGCAAGAGCACCACGACGCCTACCCAGAGCGACACCGCGAACCACACCGACGTGAACAGCTCGCCCGGCTCACCGGATCCGACCGACAACAGCACCAGCCCGATCGAGACCAGCAGCACCGCCCACCAGTGCACCGGCTGGAGTCGCTCGTGGAGCACCATCGAGGTCACCGCCGTCACCGGCAGCGACATCGCGACGGTCGCCTGGGCGAGGTAGAGCGGGAGCCCCCAGATCGCGACGACGTGGAGCACGAAACCGAGCAGGTAGGCGCCCACGACGCCGAGGGTCCACGGGTCGCGGACCGACACCCGCACGAAGTCCCACAGGCCGTGCGGGCGGTTCGGCTGCCGGCGTACGGCGTGGGCCTGCACCACCGCGCCGACGCCGAAGAGTGCGGCCGCCGCCAACCCCGCGACCAGTCCCCAGGCGAAGCCGGGGTTCACCGGTAGTGCTCGGGCAGTCCTTGGCCGATCTTCACCTGGGACTTGGGCAGCCGCATGAACTTCATCTGCAGCGAGCGCATGACGGCGTAGTAGGTCGTGCCCTTGGTCGGCTCGTCAGGGAACCGCTTGGCGATCTCGCGGCGCAGCTTGAACCTCAGTCGCAGCATGTCGATCACGATCAGCGAGCAGCATGCCGAACAGGATCGCGTTGCCGTAGGAGGCCACGGCGGCGTTGCCGGACCAGGCCATCACGGTGGTGACCAGCAGCACCGGGATCATCAGCTCGACGAAGGAGAAGCGACTGTCGACGTAGTCGCGGATGAACCGCTTCACCGGGCCGCGGTCGCGCGCGGGGAGGTAGCGCTCGTCGCCGGTCTTCATGGCCTGGCGCATCTTGGTGCTGCTGTCGGAGCGGGCGAGCCGCTGGGCGGCGGCCTGCTCCTTGCGGGTGCGCGGCACCTTCGCCCGGGCCTTCGCGGCCGCCTCGGCCTCCTTGCGGGTCGGGGTGGGGCGTCCCTTGCCACTCGCCGTGGCCCGCTTGGCCTGCTTGGTCGCGTCTCGGCGGGCGGGGCTTCGGACTTGCTGCGACGGAACACGATGCGCCTTCGGGTCGTTCGACGGGGTGCCGCAGTGATGCGGGCGTGACGTGGCCGATCCTACTGGCCGCCGCCCTCGCACCGGTTGGCCTGACGTCCTAGGGTGAAGGGGACGTACGACGTGAGGAACGAAGAGGGAGGCTCCCCGCGATGGGTGTCTGGCAGCGCATGACATTGATCTTCCGTTCGAAGGCCAACAAGGCCCTCGACCGTGCGGAGGACCCCCGCGAGATGCTGGACTACAGCTACCAGCGGCAGACCGAGCTGCTCTCGAAGGTACGCCGCGGCGTGGCCGACGTGGCCACCAGCCGCAAGCGCGTCGAGCTGCAGATCAACCAGCTCGAGCAGCAGTCGACCAAGCTCCAGGGCCAGGCCGAGAAGGCCATCGGCGTCGACCGCGAGGACCTCGCCCGCGAGGCGCTGACCCGCAAGTCCGGCCTGACCAACCAGATCAGCGACCTGAAGGTCCAGCTCAGCCAGCTCCAGGGCGAGGAGGAGAAGCTCACCCTCGCGCAGCAGCGGCTCGCGGCGAAGGTCGAGGCGTTCCGCACCCGCAAGGAGACGATCAAGGCGACCTACACCGCCGCCGAGGCCCAGACGCGCATCAACGAGGCGGTCGCCGGCATCGGCGAGGAGATGGGCGACGTCGGCCTGGCGATCCAGCGGGCCGAGGACAAGACCGCGCAGATGCAGGCTCGCGCCGGCGCCGTCGACGAGCTGATCGCCTCGGGCGCGCTCGACGACCTGACCCAGATCGGCGGGCAGCGACGACATCAGCCGCGAGCTCGAGGCGATGAGCTCGCAGTCCGACGTCGAGTCCGAGCTGGCCCGGCTGAAGGCCGGGTCCCACGGTGGCGCGATCGAGGGCTCCTCGTCGGCCGGTGAGCTCGGTGCCGGCTCGATGCAGGCGGGTGCAGAGACTCCCTGACCCAGCCCGTCGAGCAGACCTCGGAGGAGGGCAAGGCGTGATCGTCCGCATCCTCGGGGAGGGCCAGTACGACGTCGCCGACGACGCGCTCGACCGGCTCGAACGCCCTCGACGCCGAGATCGAGGCGGCCGTCGAGGCGGGCGACCAGGCGGCGTTCGCGACCGCGCTGACCGCTCTGCACGACGGCGTACGCGGCGCCGGGACCGCCCACGCGGCCGACTCGCTCGACGAGTCCGACGTGATCCTGCCGCCTGCGGGCGCCACCATCGACGAGGTGCGCGAGCTGCTCGGCGACGGCGGTTTGATCCCCGGCTGAACAATCGGTTCCATGGCACACTCCCGCTTCATCCGCGATACCGGCCTCACCGTCCGGATGACGACCGTCATGTTCCTGCTCGGCGCGGCCTTCGTGGCCTTGATCGTCGGCCTGATGTTCGTGCTGCCGGTCCAGTACGCGCCGTTCATCGCCATCGCCGGCATCGGCGTCGCGTTCTACCAGTGGTGGTCCTCCGACAAGGTCGCGATGCGGGCGATGCGCGCCCGCGAGGTGACGCCCGAGGAGGCCCCCGAGCTGCACGGCATGATCGACCGGCTCTGCGCGATGGCCGACATGCCCAAGCCGCGCGTCGGCGTGGCCGACCTCGACATCCCCAACGCCTTCGCCACCGGCCGCTCGCCCGACCGGGCCGTGGTCTGCGTGACGACCGGCATCCTCGGCCGCCTCACGGCCGAGGAGCTCGAAGCGGTGCTGGCCCACGAGCTGTCCCACGTGGCCCACCGCGACGTGCTGGTGATGACCCTCGCCTCGTCGGCGGGCATCGTCGCGGGCATGCTCACCCGCGGCGCGGCGTGGGGTGGGTTCGGGCTGTTCAACCGCCGTGACAGCAACAGCGCCCCGGCGGTCCTCGGCGCAATCGTGATCAGCCTGGTCGTCTACGCCGTCAGCTTCTTCCTCCTGCGGCTGCTGTCGCGCTACCGCGAGCTGGCCGCCGACCGGGCCGGCGCCTACCTGACGATGCGGCCCGCCGCGCTCGCCACGGCGCTGCAGAAGATCACCGGTGAGATGGCCGCCATCCCGCAGCGCGACCTGCGTGCCAGCCAGGCGATGAACGCCTTCTTCATCGCGCCCGCCATCTCAGGCGCCACGTTGAAGACGCTGACCGCGACCCATCCCTCGCTCGAGCAGCGGCTGGAGCAGCTGGCCCGGATCCAGGCCGAGCTGGCCCGGCCCCAGCAGTAGTGGGGATCTGGGACGCGATCACCGGCCGGTCGCGGGCGAAGGCGAACAATCTCGACGCCCTCTTCAACGTGCCGAACGCCGCGATCACGCTCCAGACCGCCGCCGGGTTGAACCCCACCGGCACGGGCTCGGTGTGCTTCCGCTCGGCGGCCGGGGCGGCGTTCGCCGAGACGCGCGACGACGTGGTGGAGCTGATCCGATCCGACGCCCAGGCGCCGGAGGTGGAGGTGACCGGCGACGGGTTCGGCTTCACCTGGCTCGTCGTACGCCGCGCACCCGACGACGTGACCGGGCTGTGCACCGACCTCCACGCCGTCAACACCAGCCTGGAGATCCAGGGCTTCGCCTCGGGGCTGCTGTGCTCGGTGATCCCGTTCGAGGACCGGTCGGGCCGACGGGTCGGCCTGGTCTACCTCTACAAGCAGGGCACGTTCTACGCCTTCGCGCCGACCGCGGGTGACGGCCCAGACCCGCGACAACCTGCTGGAGATCTCGGTCCGCGACCAGCTGCAGGGCGAGCTGCCGATGGAGGCCGACCTGTCGCGGTGGTTCGCGCTGTGGGGAGCCCCCGGGCTCTGACGCCCGCTGCCGGCCTCAGGGCGACAGGTTCACGCAGGCCTTGTTGCCGTCCGGGTCGGCGAGGATGGTGAAGCCGTCCTCCTCACTGACCAGGACACCGCCGGCGTCCAGGGCCGCCGAGATCCGCTGCTGGGCGTGCTCACTGGGCACGAACACGTCGAGGTGGAAACGCTGGCGGGGCGTGTCGTGCTCCTCGGTCTCCTGGAACCACAGGTACGGCACCCGTCCAGCGACGTCGCGGACGTCGTTCCCGATCGTCCCTCGGCCACGGGCCTCCTGGCCGCCGGTGAGCAGTGCCGACCAGAAGGTCGCCAGCTGATCCTCGTGCGCGGTGTCCAGAGCCAGCTCGATGTTCGTGATGCCCGCGGTGTCCGCGCGAGCGCCGTGCTCCGACGCGACCTCGGAGATCCGCCGCGCCAGGTCGACGTCCCGCTGGGTCACCCACTCGACGACGTGCTCGTTGCCGTCGCCATCGCGGTAGACCGCGTCGAGCGTGATCAGCTTGAGGTCGAGGTACCCGTCACCTACCGTCGCCCGCAAGTGGTCGCCCAGCTCCTCGCCCAGCTCTTCGACCGTGCCCGCGACGGCGGCCAGGAGACGGGCACCGGACCCGAAGTCCGCGACGAGGAAGCGCGCGTGCAGTCCTTGCGCGAGCTTGCGCCAGTCGGCCAGCCCCGCTTCGGCGATCTGTTCTCCGCTCAGCATGTCCATGCCCGCGACCGTAGTGTCCGCTCCGGACGGTGTGCGTCCGGATGTGACGGGCTGCGGTTACCGGCCCTCGATCGCCAGCCGGCCGGCCAGGGCAACGTACGTCGCGGCGAACGACCGACGCAGCCACTGCACGACGCGCGGCCGCTCGAGCACGTGCCGCCGCATGGCCGCGGCCGCCCAGCCGTAGAGCGCGAACACCACGAACGTGGCGAGCATGAACACCCCGCTCAGCGCCAGCATCCGCGGCAGGGGGTCCGCGCTGCCCGAGACGAACTGCGGAAGGAACGCGAAGAAGAAGATCGTCAGCTTGGGGTTGAGCACGTTGATGGCGACAGCTGTGCGGATGACGGCCCAGACGGACGGGCGGGGTAAGTCGTCGAGGGTTGGAGTGGCGACGGTCAGCGAGCTGCGGTCGCGCCAGGTCTGCCACGCCAGGTAGACGAGGTAGACGACGCCGGCGTACTTGATGGTGTTGAAGGCGACCGCGCTCGTGTGCATCACCGCCGCGAGCCCGGTGACGGTCGCGACCAGGTGCGGCACGATCCCCAGCGTGCAGCCCGCGGCCGCCACCACTCCGGCCCGTACGCCGCGCGACAGGCCGGCCGCGATCGTGTAGAGCGCGCCCGTACCCGGGGTCGCAACGATCACCAGGGTGGTGACCAGGAATGCGATGCTCACGGGATCATGATGTCCCAATGACGACCACGAAGCTGTACGACTCCATCGGTGCCACCTACACCGTGACCCGGCGCACCGAACCACGCATCGCTGCGCAGATCTGGGCTGCGCTCGGCGATGCCCGGACCGTGCTGAACGTCGGGGCGGGGACCGGGTCGTACGAACCTTCTGATCGCCAGGTCCTCGCGGTGGAACCGTCTGCGTTGATGCGTTCGCAGCGTCTCCCGGACGCGGCGCCGTGCCTGGCCGGATCTGCCGAGAACCTGCCGTTCGATGACCAGTCCTTCGACGCCGCGATGGCCGTGTGCACCGTTCATCATTGGCAGGACCCGGTCGCCGGACTACGCGAGATGCGGCGCGTTGCCCGCCGCGTGGTGGTGTTCCTGTTCGACACCAGTGACGCGAACCAGTTCTGGCTGACCCGTGACTACCTGCCCGAGTTCGTCGCCTTGAGAGGCTGCCGAGTCCTGGCAGCGCTGCCCGAGCTGGCGGGCGCGATCGGAGCCCGGACCGAACCGGTGCCCATCCCGTGGGACTGCGCTGACGGCTTCTTCGAGGCCTACTGGCGCCGTCCCGAGGCCTACCTGGAGCACGACGTTCGTCGCGGGATCTCGGTCTGGGACGCGCTCGGTCCGGACGTCGAGCAGCGTGCGGTGAGGAGCCTCCGCGACGACCTCGCCTCAGGCGGCTGGGCCGAACGTAACCGCGAGCTCCTCGATCTCGACGCCGCCGAGCTCGGAGCGCGCCTGCTCATCGCCTGAGACGTCCGCGTCGGGCTTGCTCAACCGCTCGTCGCGCAGGCGATGCAGCGACGAGCAGCCGGCCGGGCCTCGAGGCGAGCGAGGGCGATGGGGAGTCCGCACCGCTCGCACACGCCGTACGTGCCGCCTTCGACACGCGCGAGAGCCGCGTCCAGCTCCGTGAGATCGGAGGTGGCCTGCTTCAGGACAGCGACGAGCTGCGCGCGCTCGAACGCGATGGTGGCGCCTTCGGGATCGTGCTCGTCATCGGCGTTGGAGTCGCGCGACGCGGCCACCATCTCGTCGAAGGACCGCTGAAGCGACTGCACGCGTGAAGCCAGCTCGGTGCGATCCCGCTCGAGCCGCGACCGAGGGGCGGGCACCGGAGTCAGTCGCGGTGCGACTTGCCCGGCAGGTCGAGCATCCGCTGCAGCGCCACCTGCGCCCAGTGCTCGGTGTCTGGGTCGACCTGGATGTGGTTGACGACGACACCGTTGACGAGCGACTCCATCGCCCACACGAGGTGGGGCAGGTCGATGCGGTTCATCGTGGTGCAGTAGCACACGGTCTTGTCGAGGAAGACGATCCGCTTGTCCGGGTGGCGTGCCGCCAGTCGCTTGACCAGGTTGAGCTCGGTGCCGATCGCCCAGGCCGACCCCGCCGGAGCCGCCTCGATCGTCTTGATGATGAACTCCGTCGACCCGACGAGGTCGGCCTTCAGCACGACCTCGTGCACGCACTCCGGGTGCACCAGGATGTTGATGCCCGGGATCGTCGCGCGAAGGTCGTCGACGGTGTCGGGGGAGAAGCGGCCGTGCACGGAGCAGTGGCCGCGCCACAGGATCATCTTCGCGTCGCGCAGCTGCTCGACCGTCAAGCCACCGTTGGGCCGGCGCGGGTCCCAGACGACGCAGTCGTCGAGGGTCAGCCCCATCTTCAGCACCGCGGTGTTGCGGCCGAGGTGCTGGTCGGGGAGGAAGAACACCTTGGTGTCGTCCCCGTGCTGGGCGAAGGCCCAGTCGAGAGCGGCCTCCGCGTTGGACGACGTACAGACCGCGCCGCCGTTGCGTCCGCAGAAGGCCTTGATGTCGGCGCGAGGAGTTCATGTAGGTGATCGGCACGACCGACGACGCGACGCCCGCCTCGGTCATCGCGTCCCAGGCGTCCTCGACCTGGGCGAGCCGGGCCATGTCGGCCATCGAGCAGCCCGCCGCGAGGTCCGGCAGGATCACTTTCTGCTCGGGACTCGTGAGGATGTCGGCCGACTCGGCCATGAAGTGCACACCGCAGAAGACGATGTACTCCGCCTCCGGCCGGGCCGCGGCGTCGCGCGCCAGCTTGAAGGAGTCGCCGGTGACGTCGGCGAACTGGATGACCTCGTCGCGCTGGTAGTGGTGGCCGAGCACGAACACCCGGCTCCCCAGCGCCTCCTTGGCCGCCCGTGCACGGGCTACCAGGTCAGGGTCGGAGGCGGCCGGCAGGTCGCCGGGGCACTCCACGCCGCGTTCGGAGGAGAGGTCCTTGCCCCGGCCGAGGGGGAGCAGGGGCAGGTCGACGGTGGTGCTCATGACGAAATCGTAGTCGGGCTACTGCGACCACTCCTGCGGGGCGAACTGGCTGATGGTGAACCACGCGCCCTGGGGGTCGCGGACGAGTGCGGTGCGGGTCCAGTCGTCCTCACCTGTGCCCAGCACCTGGCCGCCGAGCGTCTCCGCAAGCTCGGCCGACGTGTCGCGGTCGGCCACGGTGAAGGTGACGTGCCAGTGCGTCGGCTCGCCTTCCTCGGCCGGCGCGATCCCACCGATGACATCCTCGAAACCTTCCGGCGCGGAGGCCTGGCGCGATGCGGATGTCGGGGTCGACCGTGGCCTCGAGGTGGTCGCCGTACCCGGGGACCTGGATCGCCACCCCCCAACCCTGGTCGACCACCCGCCAGCCGAAGCCCGCTTCGTAGAAGCGCGCTGCCGCTGCAGGGTCGGCGGTGTGCAGGTCGCTGAAGTTCCACGCACCCGGGCTGTTCGTCAGCTGGGCACCGAGGCGCAGGTTCGCCTGCCACAGCCGGATCTCCGCGCCCTGCGGGTCACGGACGGTGGCGGCGCGTCCGCCCTCTCCGGCCTCCTCCGGTGGGGCGACCAGCTCGGCACCGAGGTCCACCATCGCTTGCGCCATGGCGTCGGCGTCGTCGACCGCTACGTACGTCGCCCAGGCCGCGGGGCCTGACTCGACATCGCCGACAGAGGCGACGTCAAGCCCGTCGAGGGTCGCCACGAGCCCGTCGAACCGCCACCCGAACAAACCGCCGTAGAACACCTTGCCGGCGCCGACGTCGGTCAAGGCCACCTCCACCCAGCTCGTCACACCGGCCGGGTAGGTCCGGGCCAGCGGTTCCAGGTTTCCCATGAGGTCTCCTCTACAGCAGCGATCCGTGGTGAAGGTACGGCGCGGGAGGGCGCACGTTGCGAAGCGCGAGGTAGCCGTTCTGGACGAGGTCGAGACGGGCGGCGAGGCCGACGTCGATCGCCCACTCGTTGGCGGCCGTCACGTGGGGGACCAGCACCGGTCGCCGGACGCCGCAAGGCACTCCCACAGGAGCAGGGAGGCCGTACGCCGGTTGGTCGCCGCGAGCAGGGCGGGCATCCCGTCGGCGGCGTGGTAGGCGTAGCCGCTGCCGGTCGAGGTGTCCGAGACGGCGAGCCGGAACATCGTCGACAACAAGGCGTGGTCGGGACCGTGCGCCGCGCCGCGGGCCCGCCGGTCGATGGAGTCCATCAGCTCGAAGTCGCCGGCCGACCCGTCGCGGACCTTCTCCACGACCGGGATCGCCGACCGGTCGACGCTGCCGCTGAGGTGCATCTGCGGGTGCAGCGAGAACCCGGCCGCGCGGTAGCGCCGGATCGCCTTCGGGTCCGCCGAGGCCGAGAGCATCCCGCGCAGGCAGCCGCGCCCGTGGTGCAGGGCGGCCGCCAGCAGCGCCTTGCCGATGCCTTGGCCCTGCAGCCCCGGCCGCACGACGTACGAGGCGAGGATCCACATCAGCTCGCGGTTGAACGACGTCGCGAACCCGATCATCTCGCCGTCGACCTCGGCCACCCAGCTGCCGTCGGGGTCGGTGCGCACGAGGTGCAGGGTGCGCTCCACCCACTGGATGCCGCGCTCGGGCGAGCGAGGTTCCGGCTCGGGGTCGCCTCGCCGAGCGAGCCGGACCTCGAGCTCGTGGTAGCCCGCGGAGCTGAGCCGCTCGGCGGCCGGCACGTCCTCGGGACGCATCGGCCGGATCCGGGCGTCGCTCACGCTCAGCGACCTAGTCGGGGCCCGACCGGTACGCCGTAGGGCTGAGGCCGTAGACCCGCTTGAAGGCGTTGCTGAACGAGAACGGGCTGGGGTAGCCGACCGCGGCCGCGACCCGGGCCACCGTCTCGGTGCCACCGCGCAGCCGGTCGGCGGCGAGCGCCATCCGCCAGCCCGTCAGGTACGCCATCGGCGGCTCCCCGACCCGCTCGCGGAACCGGCGCGCCAGCGCGGCCCGCGACACCTTCACCGCGCGGGCCAGCGTCACCAGGGACCACGGCTCGCCGGGCCGGTCGTGCAGCAGTCTCAGCGCTTCGGCCACGACCGGGTCGGAGCGGGCGTCGAGCCACGCAGGGGCGGAGTCGCCCCGCGAGAGCGCCCACTGCCGGACGGCCGAGACGACCAGCGCGTCGAGCAACCGGTCGAGCAGGCTCGCCTGGCCGATCTCCTCGCGACCCATCTCGTCGAGCAGCAGGGGGACGAGCGGGGAGTGCCACTCGTCGGCGCGTAGCACAACCGTCTCGGGCAGGACGGAAAGCAGGCGCCGACCCGCCTCGCCCACCTGCCCGTAGTTGCCGACCAGCATCTCGTCCGGCCCGTCCGCGCTGTTGCCCCAGCGCCTGATCCCCTGGGTGAGAGGCACCGAAAGCGGCTCGCCGTCGGGCGACTCGGGGCGGTTGCCCGGCTGCACGACCGCGAACGGCGCGCGGCCCGCCTGGTCCGCGACGACGTACGGCGTCGGGCCGGTCAGCAGCACCACGTCGCCGGTGCCCACGGCGAGGATCTCGCCCGCGCGCTCGAAGACCGACGTACCTCTCGTCATCGCGACAACTGTCAGGGCCGCCTCGTCCTGGATGCGCAGCGCCCACGGCGGCGCCATCGAGGCGCGGAGCAGGAAGGCGTCCCGCGCTCGGGGTGCGTCGAGCAGGGCCGCCAACGGATCCACTCGGCAACTCTAGACGAATTCGCATGGATGAAGGCAGATTACCTATGGATCATCTCATGCCGATCGCGATGAGATCGACGCATGACGACCACGCTCACCATCCTCACCGCGCTGGGCGCCGCGACCTTCGGCGGCGCCATGTTCGCCTTCTCCGCCTTCGTGATGCACGCCCTGGATCGCACGCCCACCCGCTCGGCGGTCGAGGCGATGCAGCAGATCAACCTGTCCGCCCCGCGCGCACCCCTGGTCGTCGTGATGATCGGTACGACGGTGCTGGCGCTCGCGACCGCTGTGCTGTCCCGCTCTCGCGCTGGTGATCGCCGGCTGCGCCGCCTTCCTCGCCAGCATCCTGATCACGGGGCGTTTCCACATCCCGCGCAACAACGCGCTCGCCGACGTGGACGCGACCGGTCCTGACGCGGCGGCCGCGTGGACGGCGTACTCCGGTTCGTGGCAGCGCGGCAACCACGTCCGCGCCGCGGCCGCCCTCGGCGGCGCACTGCTGCTGATGGTCAGCCTGGTTGGCTCAGCCTGACAGGATGGCGCCCGTGCGCGTGCTGGTGGCTCCCGACAAGTTCGCCGGCACGCTGACCGCTGTCGAGGCGGCCGGAGGCGATCGCCGAGGGTTGGCGGCGGCAGGCGCCGGACGACGAGCTCGACCTGGCGCCGATGGCCGACGGCGGTCCCGGGTTCGTCGACGTGCTGCACGAGGCGCTCGGCGGCGAGCGTGCTGGCGGTCACGGTCGCCGGACCCTTCGGCGAGCCGACGCCCGCGACCGTGCTGCTTGCCGGGTCGACGGCGTACGTCGAGAGCGCCCAGGCCTGTGGACTGCACCTGACCCGTCGCGAGCGTGCCGAAGAGGCCTCGACCCGCGGCGTCGGCGAGCTGGTCCTGGCCGCGGTCGACGCCGGGGCCCGGGAGGTCGTGGTGGGCCTCGGCGGCAGCGGGACCACCGACGGTGGCGCCGGGCTGCTGGCGGCCCTCGGCGCCACGGCCGACCGTGCGCTGGACGCGGGACCGATCGGTCTCGACGGCATCACCACCGTCGACATCTCGGCCGCCCGGGCCCGCCTCGGCGACGTCGCCCTGGTGGCCGCCAGCGACGTCGACAACCAGCTGACCGGCCTGTTCGGGGCGGCCAAGACCTTCGGGCCGCAGAAGGGCATCGCGGACGACCGCATCCCGGTCGTCGACGGCTGGCTCGAGTCGTACGCCGCGGCCCTCGACCGCCGCACGTCCCTGCTCCCGGGTGCCGGCGCCGCCGGCGGCCTGGGCTACGCGCTGCTGGCCCTGGGGGCGTCCCGCCGGCCGGGCTTCGACGTCGTGGCCGCGGCCACGCGTCTGGCGGAGCGCGCTCGGGCCGTCGACCTGGTGCTCACCGGCGAGGGAGCCTTCGACTTCTCCAGCCGCGGCGGCAAGGTCCCGTACGGCGTGGCGACCGTCGCCGCGGAGGCGCTGCGGCCGTGCGTGGCACTGGCGGGCAAGGTGCTGGTCGGCTCGCGCGAGATGCGCGCACTCGGCGTCGAGTCGGCGTACGCGATCGTGGACCTGGTGGGGGAGGAGCGCGCCTTCGCCGAGCCCGCCGCCGCGCTGGCGGAGCTCGCCCAGCGGGTCGCCCGCACCTGGTCCCGCTGACTGGCCGTTCGCCCATCGGGATGCCTCGGAATAACCGTGCGTGTGGGACGATTGACCCCGGTAGCACCCCTTGAACGAAGGAGCCCACCCCTATGACCGAGACGGTTCAGACCACCGAAGAGCGTCGTACCGACCAGATCAACCTGAGCTCGGTGGCCGCCGCGAAGGTGAAGAGCCTCCTCGAGCAGGAGGGTCGTGACGACCTCCAGCTGCGCATCTCCGTGCAACCCGGCGGCTGCTCGGGCCTGCGCTACCAGCTCTTCTTCGACGAGCGGAACCTCGACGGCGACGTGGTCACCGACTTCGACGGCGTGGCCGTCGTGGTCGACCGGATGAGCGTGCCCTACCTCAACGGCGCCCAGATCGACTTCGTCGACACCATCGAGAAGCAGGGGTTCACCATCGACAACCCCAACGCCACCGGCTCCTGCGCCTGCGGCGACAGCTTCCACTGATGCAAGCGCCGACACAAACGCGAAGCATCCCCGGCACCGTCGGTGCCGGGGGATCTCTCGCGACTTCATCGAGCGTCAGTCGAGGTGCAGGTGCAGCGCGTTGGCGATGCGCTGGGCGGCGTCGTCGACGCGGATCTCGCGCTTGGCCACCTCGCGCGGGTAGTCGTCGTAGGTCAGGCTCGGCGCCGGCTCGGAGGCCCTGCGGACCGCACGCTCGAGGCGTAGGTGGTCGCGGGTGGCGCGCGCGTCGGCGTACATGTCGCCGGTGGTCTCCTGAGCCATGCTTCCGACGGTAGGGGCTACTGGTGAGTAGGCCCAGCAAGACGGTGATCGGCCCGGGCGCCGGTAGGCTGCGGCAACGTGTCCCTGCTGATCTGCGGATCCATCGCCACTGACCACCTGATGACCTTCGGCGGCAAGTTCCGCGACTCTCTGGTCGTCGAGCAGCTCGACAAGCTCTCGGTCTCCTTCCTGGTCGACGAGCTCGAGATCCGCCGCGGCGGCGTCGCCCCCAACATGTGTTTCGGGCTCGGCATGCTCGGGCTCTCCCCGATACTGGTCGGCGCGGCAGGCGACGACTTCGCCGACTACCGCTCGTGGCTGGAGCGGCACAACGTCGACTGCTCCTCGGTGCGGATCTCCGAGACCCGTCACACCGCGCGGTTCGTGTGCACGACCGACACCACGATGGCGCAGTTCGCCTCGTTCTACCCCGGCGCGATGAGCGAGGCCCGGCTGATCGAGCTCAAGCCGATCGTCGACCGGGTCGGTCAGCCGACGTTCGTGCTGATCTCCGCCGACGACCCCGACGGCATGGTCCGCCACACCATCGAGTGCCGGCAGCGCGGCTACCCGTTCATCGCCGACCCCAGCCAGCAGCTGGCCTTCAGTGACGGCACGTTGATCCGCGACCTGATCGACGGCGCGGCGTACCTGTTCTCCAACGAGTACGAGTCCCACATGATCGAGGCCAAGACCGGCTGGACCGCGGAGGAGATCCTCGACCGGGTCGGCGTCCAGGTCACCACGCTCGGCAAGGACGGCGTCCGGATCAGCCAGCGCGGCCACGAGGAGATCGTGGTCAAGGCGGCCAAGGACGTGGTGGCCACGGAGCCGACCGGTGTCGGTGACGCGTTCCGGGGCGGTTTCCTCGCGGCGCTCGAGTGGGGACTGGGCCACGAGCGGGCCGCCCAGGTCGGCTGCGTGCTCGCTGCCTACGTCGTCGAGACGATCGGCACCCAGGAGTACTCCTTCACGCCCAGCGAGTTCGTCAAGCGCGTCGAGGACTCCTACGGCATCGAGGCCGCGACCGACCTCTCGCCCCACCTGACCTGACCGGTCAGGTCAACCTCCGCACCAGGTAGCGGGGCGTGCCGTCGTCAGCGGTGTCCGCGCCGACGTACTCCTGTTGCTTCATGCGGCACCACGCGGCGATATCGACCGCGGCCGCCGGGTCGTCGGCGACGACCGCGACGACATCTCCGACGGCGAGCTCGGCGACGGCCTTGGCGAGGGAGATGACCGGCAGGGGGCAGACCTGCCCGCGGCAGTCGAGCTCGACCTCCATCACCGGCCCACCTCGCTCCGCAGCCGCTCGACCACTCCGGGCAGCGCCGCCAGGAACGAGTCGACCTCGGCCTCGGTCGTCCCGCGGCTCAGCGAGATCCGGACGTTGCCGTGGGTCAGCGCACCCATGGCCGCCAGCACGTGGCTGGGCGTGAGCGTGGACGCCGTGCACGCCGAGCCGCTCGCCACGCCGAAACCCAGCCTGTCGAGCTCGGTCACCAGAGACTCGCCGTCGACGTAGAGGCACGAGAACGTCACGAGGTGCGGCAGCCGGTCCACGGGGTCGCCAACCACGTCGATGTCCGGGATGGTCGCGACGCCCGCGCGGAGTCGGTCGACAAGGGCGTGCTGGCGCGCATTGACCTCGCCACGCTCGGCCACCACGGCTTGCAGCGCCGCGGCGGCGGCCAGCGCGGCCGGCACGTTCTCGAAGCCCGGTGCTCGCTCGTCGATCCGCTCGTCGACGGGGAACGGGTGCCGCCACCGCGCGCCCTTGCGCACGAGCAGCACGCCGACGCCCTGCCGGGCCGCCCCACTTGTGCGCCGAGGCCGCCGCCGCGCTCCAGCCCGTCGGGCAAGGGCAGCCGGCCTGCCGAGGCGCAGGCGTCGGTGAACACGGGTACGCCGCCGGCGACGGCGGCCAGCTCGCCGACGGGTTGGGTGGTGCCGACCTCGTGGTTGGCGGCCTGGACGGCCAGCACGCTGGTGCCGGGCGGCGGAGGAGCGACCGCGACGCGGCCCAGGCTGTCGACCGGTAGCTCCGTCGGCGCCGCCGGCCCAGGTGCCGGCGTGCAGGACCGCAGAGTGCTCGACGGCGGTGTGGGCGATCCGCCCGCCTGCGCGGGCGCCCCGGTGCAGGCCGAGCAGCCCGAGATGGACGGCCGCGGTGCCGCGAGGAGGTGAACGACACCTCGTCGGGGCGGACCTCCAGCGCCTCGGCGACGGCGGCTCGGGCGTTGTCGAGCAGCAGCCGCGCGGACCTGCCGGCGCGGTGCAGACGGCGCGGGTCGGCGTACCCCTGGTCGAGCGCCGGCCAGGTAGCGTCTCGCGAGCCGCGGGGTGGAGCGGCTCGGACGACGCGGCGTCCCAGTAGATGCCTGAGGAAGCGCCGCTGGTCACGACGGCGAAATCTATCCGTCCGATGGCGGGGACCCACCCGCGAATCCGCGGCGCGATTCGGCTAGTCTGCCGTTGACCGTGTGTCTCGAGAGGAAGGCAGCGTTGCGTGGGTGAGCAGACCCAGCTGCAAACGTCACGGCGAGCGATGGCCAGGCCGCTCCGGCTAGCCCTCCTGGCCGCCGTCCTGACCTCCGCGGTCGTGCTGACCGGTTGCTCGGAGCAGTCGCGGCACGAGTGGAAGAACCTCGCCATGCCGGACCCCGCGTCCGAGCAGGGTGAGCACATCTTCACGCTCTGGCGATGGGCCTGGGTGGCCGCGCTGATCACCGGCGGCATCACCTGGGGCCTGATGTTCTGGGCGATGTGGCGCTACCACCGCAAGGACGGCGACCCCGAGGTCCCCATCCAGACGCGCTACAACCTCCCGCTCGAGATCTTCTACACGATCGCCCCGGTCATCATGGTGATCGTCTTCTTCGTCCACACCGTCGACACCCAGAACGTCGTGCTCGACGACGAGGGCGGAGCCCGACCACACGATCTACGTCGTCGGCCAGCAGTGGCAGTGGACCTTCAACTACTACGGTGAGGATCGCCGTCGACGGCCAGAACGTCTACACCGGCGGCACCGCCTCCTACGTCCCGACGCTGGTGCTGCCGGTGGGCCAGACCACCGAGTTCCAGCTGCGCTCGCCGGACGTCATCCACGACTTCGGCGTGCCCGGCTTCCTGATGAAGATGGACGTCATCCCGGGCCGCGAGAACCACTACCGCATCACGCCCACCACGATCGGCGACTACAGGGGCAAGTGCTACGAGCTCTGCGGCGTCTACCACTCGCGGATGGTTTTCAACGTCAAGGTCGTCACCCCCGAGGACTACGAGTCCTACCTCCAGGACCTCGAGGCCGCCGGCAACGTGTCCGACGAGCCGCTGCTCGGCGGCATCAACGCCAGCACGCAGCAGGGCCTGCCCGACGACGACGAGGAGGTCACGGAGTGACCACCACAGCAGGCCGCCCGACGATCGGGGTGACCACGCGCAAACCGCTCGGCCAGCGGCTGGTCCGGGTCATCACCACCACCGACCACAAGGTGATCGGCAACCTCTACCTCGTCACCTCGTTCGCGCTGGTTCCTGGTCGGCGGCGTGATGGCGATGATCATGCGCTCCGAGCTGGCCTATCCCGGGCAACCAGCTCGTCAACGACCAGCTCTACAACCAGCTGTTCACCATGCACGGCACGATCATGCTGCTGCTGTTCGCGACGCCGCTGTTCTTCGGCTTCGGCAACGCGATCATGCCGCTGCAGATCGGGTCGCCCGACGTCGCGTTCCCGCGGCTGAACATGCTGTCCTACTGGCTGTTCCTCTTCGGCGGGCTGATCGCCGCTTCCGGCTTCCTGACGCCGCAGGGCGCGGCCGACTTCGGCTGGTTCGCCTACACGCCGCTCTCCGACGCCATCCGGTCGCCGGGCGTCGGCGGTGACCTGTGGGTGATGGGTCTGTGGATGGCCGGTCTCGGCACCATCCTCGGCGCGGTCAACTTCACCACCACGATCATCTGCATGCGCGCGCCAGGCATGACCATGTTCCGGATGCCCATCTTCGTGTGGAACACCCTGGTCACCTCGCTGCTGGTGCTCATCGCGTTCCCGGTGCTCGCCGGCGCGCTGCTCTCGCTCGAGGCCGACCGCCTGCTCGGGCGCCCACGTCTTCGACACCGCCCACGGCGGCGCGGTCTTGTGGCAGCACCTGTTCTGGTTCTTCGGGCACCCCGAGGTCTACATCATCGCGCTGCCGTTCTTCGGCATCATCACCGAGATCCTGCCGGTGTTCAGCCGCAAGCCGATCTTCGGCTACGTCGGCCTGGTCGGCGCCACGCTCGGCATCGCGATCCTCTCGGCCGCGGTCTGGGCCCACCACATGTTCGTCACCGGCGCCGTCGACCTGCCGTTCTTCTCCGGCATGACGTTCCTGATCGCCATCCCCACCGGCGTGAAGTTCTTCAACTGGATCGGCACGATGTGGGGCGGGTCGATCACCTTCCAGACGCCCATGCTGTGGGCGATGGGCTTCCTGACGACGTTCCTGTTCGGCGGCCTGACCGGCATCATCCTGGCCAGCCCGCCGCTCGACTTCCACGTCTCCGACTCCTACTTCGTGGTCGCGCACTTCCACTACGTCGTGTTCGGCACCGTGGTGTTCGCGATGTTCGCCGGCTTCTACTTCTGGTGGCCCAAGCTGACCGGCCGGATGCTCGACGAGCGCCTGGGCTATCTGCACTTCTGGCTGCTGTTCATCGGCTTCCACACCACGTTCCTGATCCAGCACTGGATCGGCGTCGAGGGCATGCCACGCCGCATCGCCGACTACCTGCCGCAGGACGGCTGGACGCGTCCAGAACCAGGTCTCCACGGTGGGTGCGTTCATCCTCGGCGCCTCGACGCTGCCGTTCCTCTACAACGTCTGGGTGAGCCGGCGTGCTCCACTCGTCGAGCTCGACGACCCGTGGGGCTGGGGCCGTTCCCTCGAGTGGGCCACGAGCAGCCCGCCGCCGCGGCACAACTTCGTCACGATCCCTCGGATCCGCTCGGAGTCCCCGGCCTTCGACCTCCACCACCCCGAGGTCGCCGCGATCGAGCTCGCCCACAACGAGGCCGCACGTGAGGGCCGCTTCGCCGACGCCCCCGACATGCAGGGCCGCGAGGAGCTGCTCGAGGAGCGCGGCGCCGTGGTCACCGAGGAACGGCCCGACGACGACGAGCGGTCTGACGACCAGGAGGGAGAGACCCGATGAAGATGGAAGCGTGGATCTTCGGGATGTCCACGGCCTTCTTCGTGATCGTCAGCCCCGCCTACTGGTTGATGTCGAAGGACTGGACGGGCACCTCCGCCCTGGTGATGACGACCCTGCTGGTCGCCATGATCACCCTCTACCTCGGCTTCCACGCCTCGAAGATGGAACCCCGTCCCGAGGACCGCAAGGACGCCGACATCGCCGACGGAGCCGGCGAGCTGGGCTTCTTCCCGCCGTACTCGTGGTGGCCGCTGTGGTGCGGCGCCACCCTCGCCGTGATCGTCTACGGCGTGGCCCTCGGCCAGTGGTGGCTGGTCGCCATCGGCATGGGCCTCGGGCATCCTGGCGCTGAGCGGGCTCGTCTTCGAGTACTACAAGGGCGAACACGCGCCACTGATGCGGCGAGCTCGCGCTCGCGCCGAGCACGCTCGAGCGCCGCTGTCCGCCACGCTCGCGGCGAATCGGTCGTGGCGCTGAGGCCGGGTTACGCTGGGACGGCAACCAATCCCCTGTCCCGGGAGTCCCATCAGCATGATCCTGCGCCGTTCCCGCCTGCTCGCAGCCGCGTCCGCCTGCGTCGTCGTGGCGACGCTCGCCGCGTGCAGCGCGAGCCAGTCCCCGGACGCCGCCCCGGAGCCCGGATCGGGCACCTCGGGCGGCGCGACCCCGGGTGAGACCGAGGCGCCGGAGCCCGAGGTCCCGCCGGTCGCGCCTGATGTCCAACGTCGAGAAGGGTGCGCGCGACGTTCCCGTCGACACCCGGCTGACCCTCGAGTCCGACGGCGGCACGCTGCGCAAGGTGTCCGTCACCTCGGCCGCCGGCCCGGTGCCCGGGAAGATGTCGGGCGACAACACGACCTGGGTGGCCGGGGGGCTGCTCGAGCCCGGCACGGCGTACACCGTCACCACCCTCGCCCGCCGCTCCGACGGTGCCGAGAAGACCCTGCGCTCCACCTTCCAGACCGTCGACCTGTCCCTGGACCAGCAGACCTACCCGTCGGTGGCGCCGCTCGACGGCGAGACCGTGGGCGTCGGCATGCCCGTGATCGTGTCCTTCGACGTCGCGGTCAAGGACAAGGCGACCATCGAGAAGCACCTCAAGGTCACGTCCGCGCCGAAGCAGCCCGGCGCCTGGCACTGGCTCAGCGACCACGAGGTCCACTGGCGTCCGAAGAGCTACTGGCGAGCCGGCACCGACGTGAGCGTCGACGTCGACATCAACAGCATTCCGGCCGGGGCCGGGATCTTCGGCCAGGAGGACCGCCACGTGGAGTTCCACGTCGGCAGCGCCAACATCTACAAGGTCAACGCGCAGACCCACCAGATGCAGGTGTTCAGCAACGGCCAGCTGCTGCGGACCATCCCGATCACCACGGGCAAGCCGGGCTTCACCACCCGCTCCGGGGTCAAGGTGATCATCGAGAAGTTCCGCGAGAAGCGGATGAACTCCGAGACCGTCGGCATCGCTCAGAGCGATCCTGAGTACTACGACATCGACGACGTCGAGTACGCCATGCGGGTGACCTACTCCGGCGAGTTCATCCACGCGGCCCCGTGGTCGGTCGGCTCCCAGGGCTACGCCAACGTCTCCCACGGCTGCACGGGCATGAGTACCGCCAACGCCGGCTGGCTCTACAACATCACCAAGCGCGGCGACGTGGTCGAGTACACCGGCACCGACCGGGCGATGGAGTCCACCAACGGCTACGGCGACTGGAACATCCCGTTCCCGGCGTACGCCGAGGGCTCCGCACTCTCCTAGGTCGACGTCGCGCCAAACGAGCCGTCGAGTTGCGCGATCGATGACCGGCTCGGTCGCGCTGCGTATGCGGGGCAGCTCGTCGGAGTCTTCGTAGCCGCAACGGTCGACGCTGGAGCTCGTCGGCGTCGTCGTGAGCGTCCGCGCGCCGCCCGAGCCATGCCGTCGTCCGGCTCGCCGCGCAGCGGGACCTCATCCGCGGTGCGGAGCGCGTGGTCGTCGAACTCGTGACCGGACGCCGGGTGGTCGAGACCCGCCTGGAGGGCGTGCTCGTGCTCGGCGTGGTGCCGGGCCTCCTCGATCTCCTCGCGGGTGGGCTTCTGGACGTTGTCGGCGAACATCACCGTCGACAGGCGGGCGCGCAGCCGGTCGAGGGCACCGAGGGGTCCGGAGCGGCGCGGAGCCGCGACGCCGTGGGCGTCGACGCCGGAGTCCGGGGTGTAGACCTCGTCACGGTTGCGTGCGGTGAGGGTGTACGCGCGGCCCTCACTGATCGGCAGGTGACGCTCGCTGTAGCCGCCGTCGGCCGACCGCATGATGATGCCCGACTCGTAGCCGTGGAGCAGCAGGTCGTTGTCGTGACGCTGCAGCGAGATGCACCAGCGCCTGGTGATCCAGAACGCGATCACCGGGCCGACGAACACCGCCACTCGCATGAAGTAGGTGATCTGGTTGATGCTCAGGTCGAGCTTGATCGCGATGATGTCGTTGCCGCCGGCGGCCCAGAAAAGCCCGTACATCGTCATCAGCGCCACCATCACCGCCGTGCGCGTCGGCGCGTTGCGCGGCCGCTGGAGGATGTGGTGGTCGCGCTTGTCGCCGGTGATCCATGCCTCGATGAACGGCAGCAGCATCAGCAGCATGAACATCACGACGGGCAGGATCAGGATCGGCAGCATCACGTTCCAGCTGATGGTGACGCCGAAGATGTGCGTCTCCCAGCCGGGCATGATGCGCAGCGCGCCATCGGGCCAGCCCATGTACCAGTCGGGCTGGGAGCCCGCCGTCACCTTCGAGGGGTCGTAGGGCCCGTACTTCCACACCGGGTTGATGGTGAACAGGGCCCCCATCAGGGCCACGACACCGAAGACGATGAAGAAGAAGCCACCGGCCTTGGCGGCGTAGATCGGGAGCAGCGGGTAGCCGACGACGTTCTGCTCGGTGCGGCCAGGGCCGGGCCACTGGGTGTGCTTGTGGTAGACGAGCAGCACCATGTGGGCGCCGACGAGGGCCAGCAGGAGGCCGGGGATCAGCAGCACGTGAACGGTGAAGAACCGCTGGATGACGATTTCACCCGGGAACTCCCCGCCGAAGACGAAGAACGACATGTAGGTGCCGACGACCGGCGAGGCCTTCAGGAACCCGTCGGTGGCGCGGACCCCGGTGCCGGAGAGCAGGTCGTCGGGCAGCGAGTAGCCGGTGAAGCCCTCCAACGTGCCCAGGATCAGCAGCAGGCAGCCGATCACCCAGTTGAGCTCGCGGGGCTTGCGGTGGGCGCCGGTGAAGAAGACGCGCAGCAGGTGGACCATCATCGCGGCGATGAAGAGCATGGCCGCCCAGTGGTGCATCTGGCGCATCAGCAGGCCGCCGCGGACGTCGAAGGAGATGTTGAGCGACGAGGCGTAGGCCTCGGACATCTGGATGCCGCGGAGCTGGTCGTAGGAGCCCTCGTAGGTCGTCTCGCCCATGCTGGGGGTGAACCACAGGGTGAGGAACACGCCGGTGAGGAGCACGATGACGAAGCTCCACAGCGCGATCTCGCCGAGCATGAAGGACCAGTGGTCGGGGAAGACCTTGCGGACCTGCTTCTTCATGGCGGTCGCCAGGCCGGTGCGGTCGTCGAGATAGCCCGCAGCCGCGCCGACGGGGTTGGGCTTGGACGCCTTGGCAGGTGTCGTGGCGTTGGTGCTCGCGACCTTGCTGGTGTCGATGCTCATGATGTCTCCTCCAGCTCCGCCTCGTCGCGCTCCACGTTCTCACGCTCGGTGTTGTCGCGCTCCCAGAAGCTGGGCCCGACGGGTTCGGTGAAGTCGCTCTGCGCCACGAGGTAGCCCTCGTCGTCCACCTCGATGGGCAGCTGGGGGAGGTGACGGGCCGCCGGGCCGAAGATGACCTTGCCGTTGTCGGCGAGGTCGAAGGTCGACTGGTGGCAGGGGCAGAGCAGGTGGTGGGTGGTCCGCTCGTTCAGCGAGATCGGGCAGCCCACGTGGGTGCAGATCTTGGAGAAGCAGATGATGCCCTGGACCGACCAGTTCTCGCGACCGGGCCACGGCGTGATGTCGTCGGGCTCCATCCGGAGCAGGATCACCGCGCCCTTGGACTTGGCGACCTGGAGGTCGACCCCCTCGACGAGGTGGTGACCCTCCTCGTCGACGGCGAAGATCGCCTCGGGCTCGCAGTTGACCAGGTCGCCGATCTCGAGGTCGGAGGCCTTGATCGGGGTGCCGACGACGTCGCGGACCACGCGCATGCCGGGCTCCCAGATCGTGTGGTAGAGCTTGTCACCGGGCAGCGGGCCGAGGTCGCGCAGCATGACGATCGGGGCCAGCCCGACCAGGCCCAGCGCGCCGAGCAGCGAGTTGCGCACCAGCGGACGGCGGCCGATGCCGGAGTCGTCGACGCCCTGCATGACCAGGCCGACGGTGGTGGTGCGGTCCTCCTCGCTGGAGGCGGCCGGGTGGCGCAGCTCGACGAGCTCCTGGTCGTTCATCAGCCTCCGGGCCCAGTGGACCAGCCCGATGCCGATGCACAAGAACGCGATGCCGAGGGTGCCGCCGAGCATCAGGTTGGAGGCGCCGAACCCGGCGATGGTGTCCCAGTTGTCGCCGACCTGGAAGGCGAAGTAGGAGACGAAGAAGCCCAGCAGCGCCAGCGTCGCTACGCCGAAGAAGGCGGCTACCTGACGCTCGGCCCGCTTCTCCTGCTTGGCGTCGACGTCGGTCGGCCGGTACTGGTGGGCCGGCAGGCCCGGGTTGGGGATCGGCTCGTCGCCCTCGGGCACAGCCGGGAGCGAGTCGTCGTGCGCGCTCACGCTTCGACCTTACTCTTGGAGGTACGGGTGGTATGGGCGGCGATCCAGACGGCGAAGCCGACGCAGGCGCCGATGCCGACCAGCCAGGCGACCAGCCCCTCACTGACGGGGCCCATGCCGCCGAGGCCGAACCCGCCGTACGACGGCTGGTCCTCCAGCGACTGGAGGTAGGCGATCACGTCGCGCTTCTCCTCGGGCGAGAGGTTGCCGTTGGAGAAGTTGTCCATCGCCTGCGGACCGGTCAGCATCGCCTCGTAGATGTACCTCGGCTCGACGCCGCGGATCTTCGGGGCGTAGCCACCGCGGGGCATCGCACCGCCGGCGCCCTCGAAGTTGTGGCACGCCGTGCAGTTGGTGAGGAAGATCTGGCCGCCGCGGACGACGGCCTCCTCGCGCTCCTCGTCGCTGAGAGCCCTCGATGCTGTAGTCGCTCTCATCGGGGATGGCCGGCCCGGCCCCGAGCGAGGCGACGTACGCCGCGAGCGCCGCGATCTCCTCCTGCGGTGAAGACCGGTGTCTTGCTCTCTGCCTGCGCGCCGGGCTGGGCCATCGGCATCCGGCCGGTGCCGACCTGGAAGTCGACGGCTGCCGCGCCCACGCCGGCCAGCGGGGGGCCGATGATGTTGCCCTCGCGTGAGCTGCGGATGCCTTCGCCGTTCTGGCCGTGGCAGAAGGCGCAGCCGACCAGGAACAGCTCACGCCCCTTCGCGACCTGCTCGGCGTCGGTCTCGGCCGGCCCTGCCTGGGCGGGTGAGAACGCGGCGTACAAGCGAGCCGGTCAGCAGCAGGCCGAGCAGCAGCACCAGGAGGCCGGCGAGCGGTCGGCGACGGTGCCGCGAGAGACGACCTGCCAGCCCGTTGAGTCTTGGGGCGATTCAGAAGGCGCACGGTGAGGGTCCTCGGATCGGGCCAATAGTCGGCAGTTGGTCTGTCGGTGGGCTACTTGATCACGTAGATCGTGAAGAACAGGCCGATCCACACCACGTCGACGAAGTGCCAGTAGTAGGACACGACGATCGCGCTGACGGCCTGCTCGTGGGTGAAGCGTCTGGCCATGTAGGTGCGGCCCAGCACGAACAGGAAGGCGATCAGCCCGCCGGTCACGTGGAGGCCGTGGAACCCGGTGGTGAGGTAGAACATCGAGCCGTAGGCGGAGTCCTGGATGGTGGTGCCCTCCTGGACCAGCGAGACGTACTCGGTGGCCTGGCCGGCGATGAACACCGCCCCCATCACGTAGGTGAGGATGAACCACTCGCGCAGGCCCCACTTGCCGACCTGGAGCACCGAGCCCGAGCGGCCCACCTGGCCGCGCTCGGCCGCGAACACGCCGAGCTGGCAGGTCACCGACGAGAGCACCAGGATCGTGGTGTTGACCGCCGCGAACGGGACGTTCAGCTTCTCGGTGTTCAGCGCCCACAGCTCGGGGCTCACCGCACGGATGGTGAAGTAGGAGGCGAACAGCGCGGCGAAGAACATCAGCTCGCTGGCGAGCCAGATGATCGTGCCCACGCTGACCATGCTCGGCCGGTCGTGATGTCCGTGCAGCCGCGAGGCCGGGATCGCTTGAGCAGTCGCCACGGGGTCATTATGTCTGTAGGGCTGCTGTAGGCCACCCCCGACCCCCTGACAATCGACGCCTATTCTCGGGTGGTGGACACCACGCTGCTCGGCGACACCGCCGGAGACGGTCGCTGTGTGGCCGATGCACTCCTCCGACTACCTGCCGGAGTTCACCTTCGGGCGGGTGTTCACGGCGTGGGAGCTGGCCCCCGTGCTCGCCCTGCTGACGGTCGCCGCGGTCTGCCTGTACGCCGTCGGGGTCAACGCGATGCACAGCCGGGGAGACCGACTGGCCGATCGGCCGCTCGGTGGCCTTCGGCGTGGGCATCGCGGCGTTCGTGCTGGCCACGCAGTCGGGGCTGGCGGCCTACGACACCACGCTGCTCAGCGTGCACATGGTCCAGCACATGATCCTGTCGATGGTCGTGCCGCTCGCGGTCGCCTTGTCCGCGCCGGTCACGCTGGCCCTGCGCACCCTGCCCGCGCGGCCGCGCCGCTGGCTGCTCGCCGTGCTGCACTCCCGGGTGGCCAAGGTGCTGACCTTCCCGCCGCTGACCTTCCTGCTCTACGTCATCTCGCCGTGGGCGCTGTACTTCTCCGGCTGGTACGCCGCGTCGCTGCGGTCGTCGTTCGTGCACGAGGCCATGCACGTGCACCTGGTGGTCGTGGGCTGCGCTGTTCTTCTGGCCGCTGGTGGGAGTCGACCCGGTGCCCGGACGGGTCGCCTACCCGTTCCGGATGCTGCTGGTCCTGCTGACGCTGCCGTTCCACGCCTTCCTCGGCGTCACGATCATGAGCCAGACCGAGCTGCTCGGCGGCGACTGGTACCCCTCGCTCCACGACGGCGACATGGGCGCCTGGCTGCCGGATCCCGCCGACGACCAGCACCTGGCCGGCGGGCTGCTGTGGAGCTCCGGTGACCTGGTCGGCGTGCTGCTGTTCGGGGTGCTGTTCGTGCAGTGGGTGCGGTCGTCGATGAAGGAGGGGGTCCGCGAGGACCGGCGCCTCGACCTGCTCGAGGCCCGGGTGGCCAGGAGCAGCGCCCCGGTAGCATCGCCCGGGTGAGCTTGAAGGTCCTGGTCTACAGCGACGACGTGAACACCCGTCAGCAGGTGATCCTCGCGCTCGGGCGTCGTCCCCATCCCGACCTGCCCGAGGTGACCTACGTCGAGGTGGCGACCGAGCCGGTCGTGATCCAGCACATGGACGCCGGCGGCGTCGACCTCGCGATCCTCGACGGCGAGGCCGCGCCCGCCGGCGGGATGGGCATCGCCAAGCAGCTCAAGGACGAGATCTACCAGTGCCCTCCGGTGCTCGTGCTCACCGGCCGGCCCCAGGACGCCTGGCTGGCGACCTGGTCGCGGGCCGAGGCGGCAGTGCCGCACCCGATCGACCCCATGCAGCTGGCCGAGGCGGCGGTGGCGCTGCTGCGCTCCCGAGTGGCCAGCGTGCCCGCCACCCGAGGCGACTGACGCCCCCTCGATGACCCGATGACCACCTGGCCCGAGGTCCTGGCGGCCCTCGTCGCCCGCACCGACCTCACCGCCGACCAGACCACGTGGGCGATGGGGGAGATCCTCGCCGGTGAGGCGACCGCCGCCCAGGTCGCCGGCTTCGCCATCGGCCTGAAGGCCAAGGGTGAGACGGTCGAGGAGGTCTCCGGGCTGGCCGAGGCGATGTACGCCGCCCGCACGCCGATCGAGGTTCCCGGCCGGCTCCTCGACGTGGTCGGCACCGGCGGCGACCGGTCGATGAGCGTGAACATCTCGACGATGGCCGCGATCGTGGCGGCGGGGGCAGGGGCCAAGGTCGTCAAGCACGGCAACCGGTCGGCGTCGTCGGAGTCCGGGAGCGCCGACGTGCTCGAGGCGCTCGGGATCCGCCTCGACCTCGAGCCGGCCCGGGTCGCGCAGGTCGCTGAGGAGGCCGGCATCACCTTCTGCTTCGCCGCGGCGTTCAACCCGGCCATGCGGCACACGGCGGCACCCCGACGCGAGCTCGGCGTCGCCACCACCTTCAACATCCTGGGTCCGCTCGCCAACCCGACCCGGCCCGCCGCCCAGGCTGTCGGCTGCGCCGATCCGCGGATGGCCCCGGTGATGGCCGGGGTGTTCGCCGCCCGTGGCGCCGACGCCTGGGTGTTCCGCGGCGACGACGGTCTCGACGAGCTCACCACCACGACCACCTCGTCCCTGTGGGTCGTCCACGACGGCGAGGTCGCCACCGCCACGGTCGACCCCGAGCACCTCGGCATCGCGCCGTCGAGTCCCGAGGAGCTGCGCGGGGGAGACGCCGGCCACAACGCCGAGGTGGTCCGTCGCCTGCTGGCGGGCGAGCCCGGAGCCGTGCGTGATGCCGTCCTCCTCAACGCCGGCGCCGCCCTGGCCGTGTACGACGCGCCGGGGGCGCCCGTGGAGGAGTCCCTCGCCGCCGGCGTGGTGCGAGCGCGCGAGGCGGTCGACTCCGGAGCCGCCGCCGCGACGCTCGAGCGCTGGGTCGCGGCGACTCGAGGCTGAGAGACAAACGTTGGACAAAGATTGGACAAAATAGCCACGAGCGCCTAACGTTCGACAGGTGTTGGACAAAGGACAGGCGATCGGCGCCCGGCTGGCCCGGGGCGACGAGTCCGCCCTCGAGGACGCCTACGCGGCGTACTCGCGCAGTCTGCTGTCCTTCCTGCGCCGCTACGTCGGGGCCGACGAGGCCGAGGACGTGCTCCAGCGCACCTTCCTCGACGTGTGGCGCTGCGCCGCGCGCTACGACCCCGCGCAGCGCTTCAGCACCTGGCTGTTCACCCTGGCCCACCGCCGCGCGGTCGACACCTTGCGCACCCGGCGCCACCAGGTGGTCGACATCGCGTCACTGCGCGACCTGGTGGGGGAGGACGGCCGCGACACGGTGGACAGGTACGCCGACGCGGCCGACGTGCGGACGGCGGTGCGCCGGCTGCCCGACCACGAGCGCGAGGTCATCGAGCTGGCCTACTTCGGGGAGCTGACCCAGCGCGAGATCGCCTCGGCCCTCGACGTGCCCCTCGGGACCGTCAAGGCCCGGGCCGCACGCGGCACCCGGCGCCTGGGCGTCCTGGTGGCCACCGGATGAGCTGCACGACCCACCACACCCCACCAGAAGGAGACACACCATGAAGTTCCGCTCCACCTTGGGCTCGGCCACGGCCGTCGCCCTCCTCGCAGGGTCGGCGCTGGTCGCCGGCTCGACGCCGGCCCAATCGTCTGGCCAGGCCTCCTCGGCCCGCGAGCTGGGCACCACGAGCCTGGCCAGCGTGCTGGGCGCCGACGGCCAGAAGTTCGACGAGAACTGGAAGGACTTCGACATCGTCGAGGCGGCCGTGTACGCCGTCGCGGCGGCCAAGCCGAAGAGCCCGGTCCTGCTGCTGGCGGACGGCACGAAGCGGCTGACCGCCTTCGCGCCGACCGACAAGGCGTTCCGCAACCTGGCCAAGGACCTGACCGGCAAGAGCTACGCCTCGGAGAAGGCGGTGTTCAACAAGCTGGCCAGCCTGGTCGACGTCGACACCCTCGAGATGGTGCTGCTCTACCACGTGGTGCCGGGCGCGACGATCAGCGCGGCGAAGGCCGTCAAGGCCGACGGGGCCAAGCTCAAGACGGCGGCGGGCAAGACCGTCAAGGTCAAGATCGCCAAGGGAAGGTCACGCTCGTCGACAAGGACCCCGACAACGCGAACGCCACGGTCGTCGTGGCCGACATCAACAAGGGCAACAAGCAGATCGGCCATGGCATCGACGTGGTGCTGCGCCCGGCGGACCTGTGACCGCCCGCTGACACAGGAATTCTTGCGGCACCTCCCGGTGCCCCTTGGCCTCGGCGGCGCGCTGCGCCAGACTTGGCGGTGGGCACCGGGAGCCGGGGGGAGCAAGTCTTCCCACGTGCTCATGGCCTGCGGACCGCGTCGTCTCACCCCCGAACGGCGCGGTCCGGCCGCCTCGACCCGGCGCCTACCGGTCGTCCCAGTCGGGTGGAGGCTCCATCAGGACCAGGTCCTTGCTGCGGTGCAGCACCGTCCAGTCCATCAGCTCCAGGCCGTAGGCGAGCTTGGTCCCCGGTTCGACGAGCGCGTACGCCGCCCCGGTGCGCTGGGCGTCGGTCACCCAGCCGGTGCCCGAGGCGTCGAGGCGGAGGTTACGGTCCAGCTCCGCGTCGGTGAAGATGTCGCCGTATCCGTTGGACACGAAGTCGAGCTCGGGCCAGCGCCAGATCATCCAACCGCCCTGGCCCCAGTCGTTGATCACGACCGTGCCGGCGGGGAGGTCGTCCACCGCGCTCGCCCACGAGGGCTCGTCCGGCGGCTCGTCCGCAGTGCGCGGCACGGCGACGGCCAGCAGGGCGAGGAAGGCGGCGGCCAGGGCGAGCACGGCCCCGGTCTCGCGGCGGCCGGGCGGCGAGGCCGGCCGCGGCCACCCGGAGTACACGTGGGCCGTGATCGGCACCAGCATCGCGGCGGCGACCGCGACCGTGCGAGTGCTGTAGAGCGCCCACCCGACGGTGAGGCCCACGAACGCGATGTCGGTCCAGGGGGAGACCGATCCCCGGCGCACCATCCGGACCGCCACGGCGGCGATCAGCACCAGGAGGGAGCCGCCGACGACACTGGCGAAGTCCAGAGGCTTCCACTCGCCGAAGTACTGTCCGCGGCCGCCCACCAGCAGCACCGCCGGGTAGAGGCGCGGGCCCACCGGGGTGAGCGCGGCCGCGACAGCGCACCCCACCGGCACGGCCGCCAGCGCGAGCAGCCGGCGGCGGGGAACCGCGCGGTCCGCGGCGATGGCGACCACGGCGACGACGCCGATCACGATGCCGACCGGCCACATCCCGTGGCACATCGCCCATACCCAGGTCACCGGAACCAGCCACCAGCGAACGCGACCGTCCTCGCGGGTGCGCAGCCAGGCTGCGGTGGTCACCGCGACGAGCAGGTAGCTGATCACCTGTGGCCGCATCGAGAGGCCCAGCGACGACGCCATCAGTGCTGTCGCGACGATGACGGCGCTGACCAGTGGGGTGGACCAGCGACGGGCGACCACCCAGAACGTCACGCCAGGGCCAGGTGCAGAAACCCCTGGAACCAGGCCACGCCCGCGAGTCCGAACCAGTCCTCGATCTGCGCCATCACCACTTGCGGCAGCCACTGGGTCGGCACCCAGTCGTTGGTGCCGAAGCTGGACACCGAGCCCGGGTCCCACGGCGTCCAGCCACCGTCGAGGAACTCGTGCCCGAACCGGAGGTGGAAGTAGGTGTCGGGGTTGGTCAGCGGCATGGCGGCGTGCCAGGTGAGCGACGCCATCGTGATGAACAAGATGGTGCCGGGCAGGAGGACACCCAGGGCGTGCAGCATTCCCGCGGCCGACACGCCGCGCTTGTCAGGCGGCGCCGCCTCGACGGCACGCTCGGTCATGGTCACCCTGTCCATCCGTCCGATTTCCTCACACCGCGAGGACGTACGACGTGCCGACGCGCTGGAAGCCGACGCGCGAGTAGTAGGGGTCGAGCATGTTCGGCGACGTGACGACGCGACGGATGCCCAGGGCGCGCAGCAGGCCGCTCTCGCGCCAGACGAACTCGCCGGGTGAGAAGTCGCGGAAGCGACGGGTCACGTAGTCGAGCTCGACGTGTGCCACGTCAGCGTCGACCCGGAGGATCACCACGCCCACGGTCTCGTCACCTTTCAGGATCAAGAAGGGCCGCCGGTCCTCCTGCGGGACGCCGTCCCACACGAAGTCGGGCTGGTACCGCTGCACGTCGGCACGGTGCACCGACAGCACGTGGGCCAGGTAGGCATCGTCGGACTTCACCGCCAGGACCCGGAAGACCTGCCCGTCGTGCCGGTCTCGCAGCAGCCGGTTGATGAAGTAGACGTTGATCGTGCTGGTGGCGAGGTTCATGGCCACCATCGGCCACACCCCGATCAGGGCGTTGAACGCCACCAGCATCAGTCCCGCGACCAGGTTCAGCACGCGGAACCGCAGGACCCGCGCCTGCAGCAGCGACACGATCAACAGGGCGGAGCCGGCCCACCCGAGGAGGTCCAGCCAGTGGTCGGCCAGCCAGTCGATCAGCCATGGTCACGCTGCCGACCCTAGCCGCGGTCGCGCCTCCACGCTCGGTCAAGCCCGGCACAGCAGCTGCGAGCCGTGTCTGGGCCGAGGTCTGGGCCGGGGCAGCGACCAGGCGGTTCCCGCGCCTGTCCTTGATCTTGGTGCTCAGGACGAGCAGGTAGGTGGCACCTGGCTTGACGCTCTTCGGGTCGACCTTGAGCGGCCTTACCCTTCTTGAAGGTGGTGAGCTTGACCTTCACCTTGACCTTCTTCTGCGTCGCACCCTTCAGCCAGAAGAGCTTCACGGTCTTCTTGGACACCCCGCGCACCTTCTCGCTGAAGAAGACCTTGATGATCGTCTTCTTGTGGAGGATGCGGTCCGAGGGCGTGATCTTGCGGACCGTCGGCGGCGTCGCGTCGACCCGGAAGCCCCGGTTCGGGCTCGTGCCGAGCACCTGGCCCGCGGCGTCCTTGGCGATGACCCGCCACGTGTACTTGGCGGTGGCGAAGGCGTCGACGGGCGCGTAGGCGGTGGCCGTCGTCGGCACGCTCAGCACGCTCGCCGCGGCGCTGTTGCGCACCTCGAGCAGGTAGCTCGCCGCCCCAGCGACCTCCGACCACTCGAAGAGGGGTCCGGCGCTCTGCTGCCACGTCCCGTTGCCGGGACCGAGCAGCTGGGGGGCGCTGCCGAGCGAGGTCAGCCGCATGGTCGGTGACCACGGACCGACGTTGCCGGTCGCGTCGGTACGGCGGACCCGCCAGGTGTAGGGAGTGTCGCTGGCCGGAAGCGCATCGCTCCAGGCGTACGCCGCGGTCTTGACCGTCGCGGAGAACACCAGGTTGACCGGTGAGAACGCCGCGTCGTTGTTCTTGTAGACCTCGATCGTGTACGACGAGGCGAACGGCTGGGGCGCCCAGGTGAAGGGCACCGTGCCCGCCACGACCGCGCCGTTGCCGGGCGAGGTCGGCGCGACCGCCGGGCTGGACTTGGTCAGCTGGCCGGTGGCCGACCACGGCAGCCCGATCCGGCCGCTGTCGAGGGCCTGGACCCGCCAGTAGAGCGTGCCCTCGGGGTAGAGCTTGAGGGGCGCCGTGTAGGTCGTCTGGTCCACCTCGGCTGCGTCGAGGAGCGGTGCGGAGAACGACGGCTCGGTGTCGACCTGGATGAGGTACGTGCGGGCCGACTGGTGCCCGTCTCGCCCTGCCAGAGCGTCGCCTGGTTGGTGGTCGAAGTAGTCGGTCCAGGCGAAGGTGATGTCGGTGCCCGCCGGGTCCGAGCTCGCCAGGCCGGTGATGGCAGGGGAGAGCTTGCGGAACTGCTTGACACCCGGCAGACCGGAGACCGACTGCGGGCTCGGACCGCACGTGCTGGGGCTGGCGAGCGACCCGCCCCGGCAGGGGATGACGTACCAGTAGTACGAACCGCCCGCCGAGCTCTCGCGCAGGGGCGCCGTCAGCGCCAGTCGCGACTCGTTCGTCACGGCGTTCATCGCGATGTTGGTGAAGTCGGCGTCCTCGGAGACCAGCACCCGGTAGAACCTGGCGTACTGCTGCACGTCCCAGTCGAGGACCGGCGTGGCCGGCACGTTGCCGCAGAAGATGTCCGTGCAGCCACCGTCCTGGTCGATCCGGTAGGAGCTGACGCCGATCGCCGTCCCGGAAACCGGCGCGAACGGCGTGTCAGCCGGGGCCACGTCGACGACGGGAAGGCTCCAGGTGAACGCCTGGCCCTCGGAGTACAGCCCGACGACCCTGCTCAGGTTGCTCGCATAGTCGAGGGGAAGGACGCGCCACCAGTTGACGCCGGCGTCGACGCGGCACTGGGGGACCCCGCTCAGGGAGCCGCCCGGGAAGAGCGTGTATGAGGTGAGCGCCGTCGTGCAGGTGCGGACGTCGGTCGAGAAGTTCTGGTCGTCGGCCATCTGGATCTCGTAGACCGTGGCGCGCTTGACGGGGGTCCAGCTCAGGTACGGGTCGTCGGGCGCGACGGCCGCGGGGGACGCTACCGTCCCGAGCGGGTAGAGCGCCGTCGGCACCTCGGGGTAGTTGCGACGGAAGCCGTTCTGCGAGGTGGTCCACGGGGTGGCCTGACCGAGGAGGTCGATGGCCCGCACCCGCCACCAGTACTGGTTGTTGTCCAGGCTGATCGCCCGCGAGTAGCGCGTGCCCGTCAGGCCGGTCGCGTTGTCGATGATGCTGGTGAACGCCTCGTCCTGGGCCACCTGCACGTCGTAGCTCTTCGCCCCCGTGACGGGAGCCCAGTCGAGGACGACCTCCTGCACCTTGAAGTCGACGCTGTTCGGCGGGTAGGTCTGGGTGGGCGCTACCAGCGGCTGCACGGAGAAGCTCGAGGTGGCCGAGGGCTGCGACACGATCCCGGCGGCCTTGGTGGCGACGACGCGCCAGTAGTAGGTGCCGACGATCAGGGGGTCGGTGACCACCAGGGACGTGGTCTTCGTGACGTAGGACTTCGCGCCGATGAAGTCGGCGTCGCCGTCGAGCTGCACGGTGTAGGACGTCGCGCCCTGGGCGCCGTTCCAGCGCAGCAGCGGCGGGTTGTCGGGCTGGACGAGGGACGAGCCGTTGGCCGGAGAGGTCGGCACGGGCACCCCCACGGGACTGACGTCGAAGCTGCCCTGGCTCCAGGAGGAGGCGGTCTCTTCGACCAGCGACTGCACCCGCCAGTAGTTCTTGCCGGGACGCAGCGCCGCCGTCGGGACGGCGCGGGAGTTGACCGTGACGGAGGTGAACTCGGGCGAGGCGAACGACGCGTCGTTGTCGACCTGGACCTGGTAGGCGACGGCCTTCTTCACCTTCGACCACGACAGGATCGGGGTGCTGGAGTTCTTGTTGGCCACGGCCAGTCCACCCGGAGCGGCGAGGGCGGCCGCCTGGGCCGCCGGCGTCAACGGCGCGACGAGGGACAGGGCGGTCGCCGCCACGAGAGCGGCGAGCGACATGGCGCGGGGGCCCGAGGGTCGAAGAGTCACGCGCCGAGGGTAAGTGTCACCGCCCCCCCAAGACCGGCGAACAGTAAAATCTCCTGCCGAACCGTTGTCAGGGCTCAGTCGAGCCCGAGGGCGAAGGCCGACTCGAGGTCGTGCCGGGAGTAGGCACGGAAGGCGATGTGGGTCTCCGTGGAGGTGACGCCCGGCACCTTGGTGACCCGGTCGCCGAGCACCTCGGCTACCTCGTCGTGCCGGCGTACGCGCACCATCACGATCAGGTCGACCTGGCCGGTCACCGAGTAGACCTCGCAGACCCCCTCGAGCGCCGCGATCGCCTCGGCGACCTCGGGGATCCGGGCGACCTCGGCCTTGACGAAGACGATGGCGGTGATCACGAGGCCAGACTAGGAGGTCAGGGTCCGGGTGTCGCTGTCGGTGGCGGCGAGCTCGTGGGGCCGCTCGGCGGTCGCTGCCGGACGCAGGCGGGGGATGGCTGCGAGGAGGGCGAAGCTGCCCCACCCGACGACCGGTGTGGCGAGCAGCATCGCGACGGGGAGCAACCACCGGCGGCCGGTGAGCGCGGCGAAGACCGTCACGGCCAGGGCGATCGGCAGCCTCGCCACCAGGGGGAAGGCGAGGGTCACGGGGGTCAGGTAGACGTTGCCGGAGGACTCGCCCGCGCTCTCGCGCAGGAAGTCGATCCAGTTGCCCCACTCGCCGGGAGAGATGGCCACCGACACCGCCAGCAGGGCGGCGCTCGTGGCGAGGAAGCCGGCCAGCTGTCGCCACTCGCGACGCACGAGGAACCACACCGGGCCCAGGCACAGGACGACCTTGGTGAAGGCGGCCACGCACCACGGGCTCCCGCGGGAGAACCCGACGACGGTCATCACGGCCAGGAGCCAGAAGATGTTGCCCGAGAGGATCTCGGGGAGACAGAACAGCCACAGGCCGATGGCGAGCGGCGTCGGCAGGGGACGGCTGAGCCACACGACGCCGGCGGCGGCGGCACCCACGAGGAGCGCGCAGAAGGCGGGCCACGGCAGGAGCGTCAACGGCCAGACCACCTGCGCGAAGAGGGGGCTGTAGTTGTAGGCGTCACGGGTCTCGGGCAGCTCCTCGTAGAGCCCGCCCGACCATGCGACGTAGTAGGCGTGGGCGTCCCAGCCGACGCCGTGCTGGCTGGCCATCGACACGCCGAACAGGGCGACGAACACCGCGAGCGCCAAGAACGCGCCCCACAGCACCCGCCGCCGCACCGGTCCGCTCGCCACGTCCTGACGGTAGGCGACGCGACGGGGTCTGCGGGACGGTTCGGTCAATTCACCGGGCCGGCTGGTGGACGGGGGAGATCGACCGGCGGTCGTCGAACGGGACCAGCGTCAGTCGGCTCTGGTTGACCGCGTCGTGAACGGCCAGGTGGCGGGTCGCGCCGCCGACCGGGCAGGTCCACTCGCCGTCGACGTCGACGAGGCGGATGCCGGGGAGCTCGAGCCAGCGCAGGATGCGCTCGGTCTCCTCGGCGGTCGCGGCGGGAACCGGGCCGGGGGAGGCAGCGACCGTCTCGGCGGTGGCTCGCAGCTCGGCGACGTACTGCTGGGCGTCGGTGCCGGCCGGGATCACGCCGGCCGCGGCCAGCCGGCCGTGGCGCACGACGTGGACCGACCAGCGGCCGTCGGCCTCGCGACGGGTCGCCACCAGCTGGGGGAGCCGGGTCAGCGCGGTCAGCCGCTGGGTGCGGGCAGCGGCGCGGACGAAGGCGGCCAGCCGGTCGCGATGGACGCCGGCCTCCTCGAAGCGCTCGTGGGAGGCCAGGCTCTCCATCCGCTGGTTGATGGCCTCGACCACCTCGTCGGGACGGCGGACGAGGCTGTCGCGGAGCTGGCGCACCACCGCGGCGTAGGTCGACGGGTCGACGCTGCCGTCGCACGGCGACAGGCACCGGCCCATCTCGGCCAGCACGCATGGTGCGCGGACGGTGCGCGGGCCGATGCGGTCGGAGCACTGCCGGACGGGGAAGGTGTCGTGGAGGGCGGCCAGGCACTGCTCGGCGGTGCGCCGCGACCGGAACGGGCCGAGGTAGTCGGCGCCGTCGTCGACGACCCGCTTGACCAGCGACAGCCGCGGCCAGGGATCGGTGGTCAGCTTGATGAAGGAGACCTTCTCGGGGAACCGCGAGCGGCGGTTGTAGCGCGGCTTGTGCTCGGCGATCAGGCGCAGCTCACGCACCTCGGCCTCGAGCGGGGTCGCGCACTCGATGCCGGTCACCTCGCTGGCCAGCGCGACCATCTCGCCCATCCGGCTGCGCGTCTCGGACGAGGTGAAGTAGGAGCGGACGCGGCTGCGCAGGTCGCGGGAGGTGCCGACGTAGAGGACGCGCCCGCGCTCGTCGCGGAACAGGTAGACACCCGGCGCGTGGGGGAGGTGCTCGGCGAGGTGGCGCTTGCGGCGCACGAGCGGGCTGACGCGAGAGGAGAACGTCTGGAGCTCCTCGAGGGTGTGGACGCCCAGACCCGCCCAGCCGCTCCATCAGCCCGTGGAGCACGTCGACGGTCGCCCGGGCGTCGGCCAGGGCGCGGTGGTTGGGGGTCGTGGCCGAGCGGAACACCTTGGCCAACGAGGACAGCTTGCAGTTGGGGGCGTCGTCGCGAGTGATCACCCGGCGGGCCATCAAGGCGGTGTCGAGCACCTCGAACGCCGGCCACGGCCGGCCCTGGACCTCGGCGAAGTGGCGCAGGAACCCGACGTCGAAGGGAGCGTTGTGGGCCACCAGCACACAGCCCGAGGCGAACTCCAGGAACGAGGGGAGCGCAGAGTCGATCGTGGGTGCGTCGGCCACCATGGAGTTGGTGATGCCGGTCAGCACGGCGATGAACGGCGGGATGGCCGTGTGGGGGTTGACCAGGGTCTGGAACTCGCCGAGGACCTCGCCGCCGCGCACCTTGACGGCGCCGATCTCGGTGATCATCGAGCCCGCCTCGGCTGATCCACCGGTGGTCTCGAGGTCGACGACGCAGAAGGTCATCTCGCGCAGCGGCCGGCCCAGCTCGTCGAAAGTGCGTTGCGCCTCCCACTGCGTGCCGACACGCTGATGGGCGACCTGGCTGACGCGCGTGCCGCCGAGGAGCCCCATGTTTGGGAAGGTAGACGCGCTCACCGACAACCCTCGGGAGGGCGCGCGCAATACGCTTGTTCCGCCGGATCATCGACGACCGCCACCGATCCCCGACGTCAGGAGCAAGCGATGGGCAACCCGGTCAGCAGCGCGGGCGCGGCGGGCCTCCCCGGGCCTGACCAGCGTTGGCGGTGCGGCGGGTGCGGCAACCTGACCCGCTTCGACGTTGCCCGGACCCGGCGCACGGTGGAGTTCTGGCACGTCGACCTTGCCGGCGACACCGTCGTCGAGGACACCGAGGTGCGCGGCGAGGCCGTCGAGTCGGTCACCTGCCGCTGGTGCGGCCGGTCCGACGCGATCGAGCTGGTGCCCCGCGCCGTGCCCGGTGCCCCGTCCGGTGCCCCGTCCGGTGCCCCGTGCCCGGTGCGGTGTCCGGTGCCGAAGCCGGCTGAGGCCAGGACCTGCCGTGGCCAGCCAACCCGCCGTACCGGACTCCGGGGCCGGCGCGAGCGCATACGCCGACCTCGCTGCCCTGCCCGAGTCCGTGCGGTCGCGGGTGGTGGCGCTGGCCGCAGACGTGCTCCCGCAGGTGCCCGGCCTGCCCCCCGCCGTCCGGCGCGTGGCCGGGTTCGCGCCCAACCGCCGCTCGCGGCTCGGCGGCAGTGCCATCGCCGAGGCTCTCGCCGACGACGAGCTGCGTGAGCGCGTGGCCGTCCAGGTTGCCGCGCGGCCGGCACGCCAGGACGACCGGGCGGAGGAGGCGGCCCGCGCATGGCTGTCGCGCGACCAGGGCTGGACCAAGGCCGTGGAGCGCGCCGGGTCGGCGGCCGCGGCCGGCGACAAGGACGCCGGGAGGGAGGTCGCCGAGCTGGCCCGGCTGCGCGACCGGACGGAGGCGGCCGAGCAGGCGCTGCGCGACGCCCGCACCAAGGCGCGCGCCCAGGTCGAGGACTTCAAGGCGGAGAACGCCACGTTGCGCCGCAAGCTGGGGGAGTCCCGCTCGTCCGAGCGCCAGGCGCGCGAGACCGCCGAGGAGGCGCTCCGGCTCGCCGAGGAGGCCCGGGCGCGGGTGGCCTCGCTGGAGTCTGGCCAGGACAAGGAGCTGCGCCGGTTACGGACCCGCGTCGAGCAGCTCGAGTCCGAGCAGGCGGCCCAGCGCCGCGAGGAGCGCCGTACCTCCCGGGCCGACCGGGACGAGGCGACCGTGCGGGCGCGGCTCCTGCTCGACGCCGTGATCGAGGCGGCCGCCGGGCTCCGCCGCGAGCTGGCCCTGCCGGCGGTGGCCGGGTCGCCGGCCGACCGGGTCGAGGCCGGGCTCGCCGAGCCCACCGACGACGCGCGCACGCCTGGGGCCGCAGGCGTGCTCGGGCCGGGCAGCGCGTCGTTGCTCGAGCAGCTGCTGACCATGCCGCGCTCGCGCCTGCTGGTCGACGGCTACAACGTCAGCAAGAGCGCCTGGGAGCAGTCTGCGCTCGAGGCGCAACGCCAGCGCCTGCTGCGCTCGCTGGCTCCTCTGGTGGCGCGCACGGGCGCGGAGACGACCGTGGTGTTCGACGCGGCGAACCTGACCAGCCGGCCGGTCGTCGCCGCGCCGCGCGGGGTGAAGGTCTTGTTCAGCCCTCCGGGGGTGATCGCCGACGACGTCATCCGTGACCTGGTGGCCGCTGAGCCCTCGGGCCGGACCGTGGTGGTCGTCACCGACGACCAGGAGGTGATTCGCGATGCTCGTGCGGCGGGGGCACGGGTTGCTTCCGCTGCTGCTCTCGTGGCGCTGTTGGAACGCTAGCCGCGCTGGCTTTCCGCTGCGCGGCGCCTTCCGCTGCGCGGGGCATTTCCGCTGCGCGGGGCTTGGGTCGAGGCCGCCGGACGGTGGCCCGGACATGCCCTCCGGGGACAGGGGCGGCGCGTCGCGCGCATAGCCAAGCTCGTGCTTGCGCGCCGTCGGCGCGCGCCGCGGCCAAGCCCTTTTAGCCCCGGAGGGCATGCCCGGGCCACCGCCCACCGGTCACGGCCCGTGGGGGGTGGACCCCGGTCACCGTGCGTGGTCAGCGCACGGTTCGCACAGCCCTCCACCCCCCGGGCCGCGAGTGCGGGCCGGGGGTCCGGACGGGGGCGGGTGTCGCGGGAGCAAGATACTAAGCGCCGTCGACGTTGGGCTCGTTCCTGCGCACGTTCACCTTCGGGCACGTGCGGCAGCTGGACGCGATCGCATGCCGCTTCCTGGCCGCCTTGGCCAGTACGCACACCGATCGTAATGGGCCGCGGGATCCAGCCTGAGCACTGGTGCTGATCGATATGGACGACACATGATCGTAGAGGTGTATGGCTACTCCAAGCAGGGAGCCGACTTGGCTACACCGAGGTGCGTGGGCATGAACGTGCTTGTTGGGCACGGCCACCGTGCCCCGGCATCGGCGCCGGTCGATGGTCGGCGCAAAGACTGCGGAAGGGATCGGCGGGCTCGCCGCGAGGAGCCAAACAGTTCGTCCGCGACGCGCTCGGCACGGTCAGGTCGCTGACCGCGGCCAGGCCGCTGGTGCGTGCCGACTCGGCCTTCTACGGGCGTGCCACGGTGCTGGCCGCGGTCGGCCCGCGGCGCTGAGGTGTCGATCACGTCCGGCCAAGACGCCAAGGTCAAGGCGGCGATCGCCGGGATCGACGAGGACGCCTGGACCACCGATCGAGTACCCCGATGCGGTCTTCGACGACGCCACCGGGAAGTGGATCTCGCGGGCCGAGGTCGCCGAGATCCGGCTTCACCGCGTTCGCTGAAGGTCAACGCAAGAGACGAAGGAACCGGGGCCGCCTGGTGGTGCGCCGGATCCCCGAGCTTGCAGGCCACCGGCCAAGGCACGCTGTTCGACACCTGGCGGTTCCACGCGTTCTTCACCACCACCGACCCGACCAGATGGACACCGTGACCGCAGACAAGACCCACCGCTAGACACGCGATCATCGAGCAGGTCCACGCAGACCTCAAGAACGGCCCTCTGGCGCACCTGCCGAGTCGGAAAGCTTCACCGCCAACGCAGCCTGGCTGGTGCTGGCGGTGATCGCGTTCAACTTGACCCGCGCCCTAGCCACGAGCACCGGACCACGAGCTGGCCAAGCGCGACCACCGCCACCATCCGCCGCACCCTGATCGCGGTGCCGGGGGCTAAAAGGGCTTGGCCGCGGCGGCCGCCGGCGGTCTCGACCCGAAGCGGGCGCCGTGCGGCCGACGCGCCGCCCCTGTCCCCCCGCGAGACCCGACCACGGCAGGGCCACCGGCCGGCGGTCGTGACCCAAGCCCCGCGCAGCGGGACAACGCCCCGCGCAGCGGAAACGCCCCGCGCAGCGGGGTGACGTCCCGCGCAGCGGACAAGCCCCGCGCAGCGGGACCTCCGCGCAGCGGAAAGGTACGGGTGTCGGTGGTCGGTGACAGGGTTCGTTCCATGACGACGAGGATTGATTGCGACACGTGTGTGGTGAGGGGGTTGGCGTGCGGCGACTGCGTGGTGACGGTGCTGCTGGGGCCTCCGCCGGAGCTGACCTTCGACGACGACGCGTGCCGTGCGCTCGACGTCTTGGCCCAGGGCGGGCTGGTGCCGCCGCTGCGGCTGGTGCAGCCGATGGCTTCACCGGAGATCGAGTCTGCCTAGTCGGGTGTGACTCCTGGGGTCGATGAGGCTGGTGTGACCGGTCTGCGGCGACACACCCCAGGTGTCTGTCCCAAGGTTTGGACACTCGGCCAGGGCCGCACTAGGGTCGACGCTCAGGTGCTCGTGGAAGTGGACCACCAGGGTCCGCGCGAGTGCCGCGCCGAATTTGGGCAGCCCGTGGAGACATGGGCGGCCTGGGGCCGGGGAACCACACCCAACCTGGGGTGAATCCCCTCCGAGTGGACAGCCAGGACCCTGCTTGATTTCTGGGGGCCGGGTCGTCACGGAAGAGGGGTAGGGCCTGTCGTGCCCGAACCCGTCAGCTCACCCGGTAGGCGTACGACACCCAAGGGAGACCGCCCGCTCGTGCTGAACGGACGGAGGCGCATCGGCGCCGCCATCACTGCTGCCCTTCTTGCTCTTGCGATCGGTTCCATACCGTCGTCGCCGGCGCAGGCCGAACCTACGATCGACGAGGTCCAGACCCGCGTCGACCGCCTCTACCGCGAGGCCGAGCAGGCTTCGGAGCGCTACAACGCCGCGAAGGTCGAGCTCGACGAGCTCCGCAAGGACCTCGCCTCCCTCGAGGCCGACCAGGACCGCCAGGACAACCGCCTCACCAGCGTGCGCGAGCAGGTCCAGGACTCCATCGTCAGCCAGTACCAAGGCACCACGCTGTCCGCCGTCGGGCAGGCCGTCGTGTCCGAGGACCCGGGCCGGTTCCTCTCGCAGCTGACGACGATCACGGCCTACAACGACATCCAGTCCCAGCTCTTCGCCGACTACTCCACCGAGCTCAAGGCCCTCGACATCCGTCGCTCCGCCACCGCGGACCGCCGTGTCGAGATGGCCGCGCTCGAGAAGCAGCTGGCCAAGGAGAAGGCGACGATCGACGAGAAGCTCGCCGCCGCCAAGGAGCAGCTCGGCGAGCTGCAGGCCGAGGAGCGCGAGGAGCTCCTCGCCTCCCGCGCCGGCGACGTCCGCATACCCTCCGGCGTGCCGGCCTCCGGCCGTGCGGCCGCTGCCGTCGCAGTACGCCCTGGCCCAGGTGGGCGACTCCTACGTCTACGGCGCCGCGGGCCCGAGCGCCTTCGACTGCTCCGGGCTGACGATGATGTCCTGGGCCCAGGCAGGCGTCGGCCTGCCCCACTCCTCCAGTGCCCAGTTCGGGTCCGGGCCGCACGTCTCGTCCGACGCTCTCCAGCCGGGCGACCTGGTCTTCTACTACAGCCCGATCAGCCACGTCGGCATCTACATCGGCAACGGCCTGATCGTGCACGCCGCCAACCCCGGCACCGGCGTCCGGGTGGCGGGTGTCTTCTCGATGCCCTACTCCGGCGCGGTCCGCCCTGGCTGATCCCCGTCCACACCGACGACGGCTGGCCGGCCTGGTAGCGCTGGCGGCGGTCGCCGCCGGAGGGGCCGTCGCCTGGGCGGTGCTCGACGACGCGCCGTACGACGCGAAGCCACCCTCGACCGCTGCTCCCGGCCCCCGCCCGGCGGAGGCCGCCGAGGTGCTCCACGAGCTCGCGCGACGCCGTGGCCGACGGCGACAGAGAGGCTGCCGCCGCGCTGGCGCCCGCGAACCAGGTCGGCTGCGGCCGACCTGCTGGGGGCCGTCGTGGACAACGCCCAGGACCTCGGGCTCTCGCTCGGCCTGCGCTACGTCGACGAGACCGGCGGCGTCACCGCCGATGGTGCTTGGACGGGCGACGTCGCGGCCACGTGGACCTACGCCGGCGACACCGGCACCGAGCCGGCGCGGGCCGAGGTGAGCGTGCGCTTCGTCCCTGATGGCGACGACACGGTCGCGATCGCCGGGTTCGGACGGCCCGACTCCGGGCGGCTGCCCGTGTGGCTGGCGGGGCCGGTCGTCGTCGCGCGGTCACCGGGCGTCCTCGTGGTCGTGTCGGGGCAGGGCGCGCTCGGCCGGAGCGAGGCGGACCGCTACCGGCGGCTCGCGTCCACGGCGGTCGAGGACGTGCGCCGGGTGCTGCCGACCTGGCGTGGTCGTCTCGTCGTGGAGGTGCCCGGCTCGAGTGCGGCCCTGGACCGCGCCATGGACGTCGAGCCGGGACACACCAGCGGCATCGCGGCCGTCACCGCGCCGGTCGACGGCTCTCCTGAGGCCGACTCCCCGGTCCACGTCTTCGTCAACCCCGAGGTCTTCGACCGGCTGCCGCCCACCGGGGCCCAGGTCGTGCTCAGCCACGAGGCCGTCCACGTCGCCACCGAGGCGGCGCGGAGCGCGATCGCTCCCTGGCTGGTCGAAGGCTTCGCCGACTACGTCGCCCTGCGCGACGTAGACCTGCCGGTCACCACCAAGGCCGCCCAGATCATCGGCCAGGTGCGGCGCGACGGGGTCCCCGATGAGCTCCCCGGGCAGGCGGAGTTCGCCACGGGCACCACCCACCTCGGGGCGACCTACGAGAGCGCGTGGCTGGCCTGCGTCCTGCTGGCCGACCGCGGGGGCGAGCGGGCGCTCGTACGGTTCTACGGATCCGTCTCCGCCGGCGCTCCGCTTGCGACGGCCCTGAGGCAGGGCTTCGGGCTGAGCGAGCGCGAGCTGACCCGCCAGTGGCAGCAACGGCTCAGGGAGCTCTCCGGCTGACTTCGGGACTTCTCTCCCCGGCTGACACACTGGCCGGGTGACGCGACCGGTACCCCGTCCCGCGTCCACGGAGCGCCGGGTCGCCGCGACGGTCGCCGTGGTCGGGGCCGTCGCCTTCGTCGCCCTCGCCGCCGCCGTGGTGCCCTGGGATCCGGTACCGGGCGGGGGACCGACCTCCCTGCCCGCCCCCGACACGGTGCTGACGCCTACGCAGCTCGCGCGGGCCGAGGCCTACACCGGCCCCGCACGTGTGCTGGGGTGGTCGTCGCTGGTCGTGTCGATGGCGGTGGTCTGCTGGCTGGGCTTCACCCGCGCAGGGCAGCGGCTCGTCGGCCGCCCTGTCGCTCGCCTGGGCGGCTGGTGGTGGGTCCGGGTGCTGGTGGGCGTCGCCCTGGTCCTGCTCGTGGGCCGTCTCGCGACCCTGCCGTTCGCGGCGGTGTCCTACCGGCGCCGGGTGTCCTACGGCCTGTCCACGCAGGCCTGGCCCGACTGGCTCTCCGACGTGGCGCTGTCGTGGGCGGTCAACGTCGTCGGCAGCGCGATCGTGGTCCTGGTCGTGGTCGGCACCGCGCGCCGTTGGCCGACCTGGTGGCCCGCGGTCGCCGGAGGGCTGGCGGCGGCGCTGGTGATGCTCGGCTCGTTCGTCTACCCGGTCCTGGTGGAGCCGTTGTTCAACAACTTCGAGCCGCTGCAGGCCGGCCCCTTGCGCGCCGGGGTGCTGCAGCTGGCGGAGGCCGAAGGGGTGCCCGTCGACGACGTCCTGGTGGCCGACGCGTCACGTCGTACGACGACCCTCAATGCCTACGTGTCGGGCTTCGGGGGCACCCGCCGCGTGGTGCTCTACGACAACCTGGTCCGCGGCGTGCCGCGCGAGGAGGCGCTGTCGGTGGTGGCCCACGAGCTGTCCCACGCGCGTCACGACGACGTGCTCCACGGGTCGCTGCTCGGGGCGGCCGGCGCGGTGATGGGGATGGGCCTGCTGGGCCTGGTGCTCGGCCGGCGACGGCGCGGCGGGCAGGAGGCCGAAATGCAGAACACCGCCGGGGATCCGGCGGTGGTGCCACGGGTGCTGGCCCTGGTGGCGGTGGCGGGGCTCCTGGCGAGCCCTGTCCAGAACGGGATCAGCCGCAAGATCGAGACCCGTGCCGACGTGGACGCCGTCGTGGCAACGGGCGATCCGGAGGCCTTCGTCGAGCTGCAGCGGCAGCTGGCGGCCCGGTCCCTCGCGGACCTGACCTCGCCGGGCTGGTCGCAGTTCTGGTTCGGCAGCCACCCGACGACGCGTGAGAGGATCGCGGTCGCCGGGTGGCTGTCGGACCGGGCGGTCAAGCCCTAGCAGTTCCCGCCCATGTTCTGGTTGATCGAGTTGCAGGTCTTCTGGAACAGGTTGGTGAAGATGCCCTGGCCGAACAGGAACACCGCAGCAACGATGATGGCGGCGATGCCGGCAACCAACAGGCCGTACTCGACGGCCGAAGCGCCGCGCTCGTCGCGCCGGCTCAGCAGCCAGGCGCAGGCACTGCGACCTGCAGGCGCTGAGTGGGGGGTTGGGCGTCCATGGTGGCTCCTTTGAGGCCGTGGCCGTGAGCCTGGCAGAACCAGGCTCACGGCCACGTGCGTGAACTGCTCGAGAAGCAGCAGAGGTCAGTTGCCGCCGTTAGAGATCGAGCTGTTGGTGTTCGGAGAAGACACCCTCGAGGGTGTCACCGAGCAGGAAGACGACGGCCACGATGACGGCGGCGATGCCGGCAACGAGCAGGCCGTACTCAACGGCGGACGCGCCGCGCTCGTCCATCTTGGCGAGGCGGGCGTTGATCATGATGCGGAGGTAGTCCAGCATTTCTTTTCTCCTAGTGAAAAGGGGATTTGAGTTCCAAGAAGGCCGGGGGCCTCCGAGGGAAAGTCTGCTCGATGTGGGTGCCCTCCCTCATCGGGTGAACGATCTTTGTCGAGTAGTCCTTTCGGACTATGTTTGCGTGGCTCATCCTGGGGCGCAGGAAAATGCGAAAACCCGCCTGACCATATTTGCGGGCGCGCACAGGCGTCCGGCCGGGGCGCCGACGAGCATCGTCAGTCCCGCAGGTCGCGGCTGGGCAGGCTCGACAGCAGGCCGATCCGCATCGCCGTCACCAGGGCCTGGGCGCGGTTGTTGGCACCGAGCTTCTGGTAGATGCGGGCGATGTGGGACTTGGCCGTGGACTCGCTCAGGTAGAGCTTCTGGGCGATGGCGCCGGCGCCCAGGCCGTCGGCCAGGAGCACCAGCACCTGGTGCTCGCGGTCGGAGAGCCGAGTGGACTCCGCGGAGGCGCGCCGCATCATGGCGCCGACCAGGCCGGCACACAGGAAGGAGCGCGGTGAGATCACCGCGTGCCGCGCGGCCTTGACCACCTCGGCGCTGGGGGCGTCCTTGCCCACGAAGGCCGACGCGCCGGCCTCCATGGCCGCGAAGATCTGCTCGTCACCGGAGTGCATGGTGACCACGACGAGCCCGATCTGCTGGCTCTCGCGGCGGATCGCCCGGATGATGTCGAGGCCGGTGCCGTCGGGAAGCTGAAGGTCGGTGACCACGACGTCGGGCCGCTGCTCCTCGTAGGTCTTCAGGGCCTGCGTGACGTTCGCTGAGTCGCCGACCACCGTCATGCCGGGCTCGCGGCCGAACGCGCCCACGAGGCCTTGTCTGATCAGCTCGTGGTCGTCGACGACGAGGACCCGGATGTCTTGCCCTCGCGTGTCGTCGGTCGAGTCGTCGGTCATGAAGCCCAGCCTCGCAAGCAGGTGTTGGTCACGGCTGCAGGACACGCCCCAAGCCGGGTGTCTTCGCGGACGGCCGGGCCGGTGAGCTGCCCTCGGACGAGACGCGCCGTCCTTGACCCGGGTGGTTGCGGGCGCCGTCGACCACGACGCTGATCACGGTGCCGCGCGGCTCGCGGCGGCGTACGGTGAGACTCGGCCTCGACGAGCCGGGCGCGTTCGGCCATGATCTCCAGGCCGTGGGAGTCTTCGCGGCGGCCGAGGATGCCCCGGCCGTCGTCGGACACGATGATCTCCGCGTGGGGCGGTGAGACCGTGCACTGCACCTCGATGAGCGTGGCCTCGGAGTGCCGGACGGCGTTGTTCATGGCTTCCTGGGCGATGCGGAGCAGCTCTGCCTCCACCTCGGGTCTGAGCCGCTGGGTGCTCTCGTCGAGCGTGACCTGGATCGGGACGGCGGAGGTTGCGGTCAGATGTCGCGCCAGCGACCCGATGGCGGTGCCGAGGCTCTCGTTCTCACCGACGCTCGTGCGCAGCGTGCGGACGGACGCGCGGACCTCTCCCACCACGCTGCTGAGCCGTTCGCGCAGCACCTGCAGCCGCAACGTCAGCTCCGGGGAGCCGGACTCCGACACCGACTGGGCCATGATGTCGTCGACGAGATAGCCGAGGGACGCCATCTCCTGTGCCACTCCGTCGTGCATCTCGCGGGCCAGGCGACGGCGCTCCTCGACCGTGGCAGCGTCTCGGAAGGCCGCGAACAGCAACGCGGTGTCGAGGTGCACGATGTCGGGCTCGAGCCGTGCAGCCAGGGTGGCGAGCGTGTGCTCCAGCCCCAGCGCCTCGGGATCGAGGCCGGGGGACAGGAAGCCGGTCACGACGGCGACGGTGCCCGCGCCGCTGCTGAGGGGCAGCGCGAAGGCCTGCTCGTCGATCAGGATGACGCGGTGGCGCAGCGCCCGGTCGGCGAGGTCCTCGACCGCCCGCATCTCGCCGTCGGTGCCGCGATGGTCGTTGATGATCGGGGTCAGCTGTTCGCCGCGCGGCACGTGGACGACCAGCCCACGCACCGGAAGCTCGTCGTGGACCGCGCTGGCGATGGTGGCGGCGAGGGTCACGGGCTCCAGGCCACGGTTGAGCTCGTCGGACAGCCCGATCAGCTCCCGGATCAGCGCCTGGGCGTTGCGGTAGGAGTCGAGCGGGTCGAGGGGCTCGCGGTACGTCGCGTGGATGAAGGTGCCGATCAGGGCCAGACCGAGGCTGAAGATCGTCCACGTGGCCAGGCCGGTGGCGGCGGGCAGTGACAGGCCCCCGGTGACGGTGACGACGACGAAGCCGAGGCCGAGCAGCTCGGTCACCAAGGATGCGAGCGCACCACGAGCGCCTCGGCGCAGGGCAGCCGTGAACGGCGGGAACGCCAGCACGGTGAGGATCTGGAAGGTCTCCTCGAGCGCCAGCCCGCTGGCCATCCCGATCAGGGCAGCCTCGCCCACGATGGTCACCATCGCCGGCACGGCGGTCCGCTCGGCGGTGGTGGCGGCCAGCCAGATGCAGCCGACGCTCAGGACCGCGAGGACAGCGGTCGAGTCGCTGGCCAGCACGCTCGCCACGGCGAGGGCGACGATCGCGAAGCCTCGCGTCGTGGCCGCGAGGAACGCGTACTGGCGCAGCGACCCGTCGGTCATAGCCCGCTGAAGCTGTCCATCATCTGGATCACTGCCGGTCCCATGATCACGATGAACAGCGACGGCAGGATGCAGAAGATCAGCGGGATCGTCATCTTCACCGGGACCTGCTGGGCCTTCTCCTCCGCACGCTGGCGGCGCTTGACCCGCATCTCGGACGACTGGACGCGCAGCACGTTGGCGATGGGGATGCCGAAGGCATCCGCCTGCACCATCGCGCTGACGAACGACCGGAGCTCCGTGAGGTTGGTGCGCTCGGCCAGTCCCCTGAGGGCCTCGGAGCGGGACGACCCGATCTGCATCTCACGCAGCACGCGGGAGAACTCGTCGGCCAGGGGCCCTTCGGTGTTGTAGGCCACCTGCTGCAGCGCGGCGTCGAAACCGAGCCCGGACTCGACCGAGATGGTGAGCAGGTCGATGGCGTCGGGGAGCTCGCGCTGAATCCGCTTGGAGCGGTCGTAGGAGCGCTGGTAGAGGTACATCGAAGGTGCGAAGAAGCCGGCCAGGATGGCGCCCACGATGACGAGCAGCTTGGTCGCCATGCCGCCGAGCATGAAGGAGAACAGCAGGCCGACCACGAAGCCGGCCATGGCTCCGACGACCTTGCCGCTCATCACCCGGTCGACGGTCCACCCGGGCGGGTTGCCGGCCAGGTCGAGCTTGTGTCGGATCCGTTCGGCGCTGTCGGCTCCCGACAGGCGGCGACCGAGGCCGGAGAACCTGTTCTGGAGCGGGATCAGCACGCGCTCCCCGAAGGACTTGTCGAGGTCCTTGGTGAGCTCGGAGGGGGCGGTCGTCATCGCCTCGATGAGCTCGATCGACCTGGCGACGCCGGTGCTCGGCGCGGCGTTGCGCATCGCCGTGGCGAGCAGGCCCAGGGCGGTGAAGACGAGCAGTATGCCCATGATGAAGAGCATGGTCATGGTGCTAGACCTCCACCTTCACGATGCGGGACATCCAGAACGCGCCGATGCCGAGGATGACCACGGAGCCGGCGAGCATCAGCCATCCCAGTGGCCGGCTGAAGAGCGCCGAGACGTACTCGTAGCGCGTGAGCAGCATGTAGATGAAGAACAGGGGCGGCAGTCCGCCGAGCACGTACGCCGACAGCTTGCCTTCGGCCGCTAGTGCGGCAACTTGACGACGCATGTACTCGCGCTCGCGGATCGTGCCTGCCACCGTCTCGAGCAGCTCGGACAGGTTGCCGCCGACCCGGCGTTGGATGTTGATGGCCATCACGACCCAGGCGAAGTCCTTGCTGTCGAACCGCTCGGCCACGCCCTCCAGGGCGGTCTCGAGGCTGACACCGAGGCGGGTCTCGACCAGCACCCGGCGGAACTCCGACGCGATCGGCTCGGCACCCTCGTTGACGATGGTGTCGATGGACTGGGCCAGGGAGAGTCCGGCCGTCAGGGAGCCCGACATCAGCTGCAGGGTGTCGGGCAGGCTGCGGCCGAAGGCCTTGCGCCGCCGACTGCGCTTGATGCCGAGCCACATCCACGGCAACACGGCCCCGAGCACCAGGAACAGCAGGCCGATCAGGACCTTCCCGCCGCCGATGATGGTGCCGACGAAGCCCGCCGCCAAGGTGATCCCCGTGTGCGTCAGGAGCCACTCCGAGGCGTTGAGCTGGCTGCCGGCACCCTCGAGCCGGGCGTTGATGCGCATCTCGAGGCTCTTGTTGCGCTCGAGCAGATTGGCGGCGGCCGACTTGGCCGAGGCGAGCTGGTCGGACTGGGGCATCTCCACGGCGTGGCCGGTGCCGGTGCGCCCGGAGGTGTACATCTGGACGGCGTCCTCGGCGCTCAGCTCGCGAGGCTTGGGCACCGCCATCGCGAGCACGCCGAGGAGCCCGAGGCCGAGCGCCCCGAGACCGACCCACAGCGTCCAGTCGGGCAGGTCGGTGAGGGCCGACACGAGGACCAGAGGCGTCATCGGCCCGCACCCCGGGAGAAGAGCAGCGGGTCGACGGTCACGTTGGAGTGGGTCATCTTCTCCAGGAACTTCGGCCGCAGCCCGGTCGGGATCAGGCCGCCGAGCGCCTTGCCGTGGTGGTCGAAGCCGGCGGAGTGGTCGTAGACGAAGATGTCCTGGAGGGTGATCACGTCGCCCTCCATCGACTCGACCTCGGTCACGTGGGTGACCCGGCGCGAGCCGTCCTTGAAGCGGGTCTGGTGGACGATCAGGTCGACCGCGGAGGCCACCTGCTCGCGGATGGCCCGCACCGGCAGGTCCATGCCGGCCATCAGCACCATGGTCTCCATGCGGGCCAGCGTGTCGCGGGGACCGTTGGAGTGGAGGGTACAGATCGAGCCGTCGTGACCGGTGTTCATGGCCTGGAGCATGTCGAGCGCGGAGGCGTCGCGGACCTCACCGACGATGATGCGGTCGGGTCGCATGCGCAGGGAGTTCTTCACCAGGTCGCGGATGGTGACCGCGCCCTTGCCCTCGATGTTCGCCGGGCGGGACTCCAGACGCACCACGTGGTCCTGCTTGAGCTGGAGCTCGGCGGCGTCCTCGATGGTGACGATCCGCTCGTCGTTGGGGATGAAGGACGACAGCACGTTGAGGGTCGTGGTCTTTCCGGCACCGGTGCTGCCGGAGACGATGATGTTGAGGCGTCCGCGGACGCACGCGTCGAGGAAGTCGGCGGTCTTCTCCGAGATCGAGCCGAAGTCGATGAGGTTGTGCACCGTCAGCGGGTCGGTGGCGAACTTGCGGATCGTCAGCGTCGAGCCGTCGATCGAGAGCGGCGGGATGACGGCGTTGACGCGGCTGCCGTCGGGAAGGCGGGCGTCGACCATGGGGCTGGCCTCGTCGACGCGGCGGCCGATGCGGGACACGATCTTCTCGATGGTGCGCCGCAGGTGGGCCTCGTCGGTGAACTGGGCCTTGACCGGCTGCAGCCGACCGTCCTTCTCCAGGTAGATCTGGTCGAAGCCGTTGACCATGACCTCGGAGACGTCGGAGTCACGCAGGAAAGGCTCGATCGGCCCGTAGCCGAGGATGTCGTCGCTGATCTCCTGGGTGATCCGCGCGCGGTCGGCGTTGCTGATCGGGCGGTCCTGGCGCGAGAGCACGTCGGCCAGCACCTGGCGGACCCTGCTCTCCAGGTCGGCCTGGTCGACGTCGGCGGCGTAGAGGTGAGGACCGAGCTGCTTGACCAGCTCGGCGTGCACGACACCCTTGAGCTCGTCGATGCGCTCCTGCTCGGAGGTGGCCGTGCGGCGACGGCTCACCGGCTCCGCGACCTTGGGGGCCTGGCGGCGCCGCGCTTCGTCGCCGCCGGTGTTGGCCTGGGCCGAGGCGGCGTAGCCGCCCTGCTGCCCGTTCGCGCGCCGGTCCGGCGTCGGTGTCGGCACCCGGCGCGCCGGGACCGGCACCAGCAGGCTGGTCGGTCGCGGTGTCCCCGGCTGCCGTGGGGTTGTCTCCCTGGGCCGCCTGCTCCGCCTGACGGCGGGCGGCGGCCAGGCGCTCGGCAAGGCTGCTCATGCGGCTATCTCCTGATCCTGAACATGCGAGAACGGCGCTCGCCGTCGACGTCGGCGTGACGACCGGGCTCCGCGGCGTTGGCGGAGACGGGGTCTCCGGTGAACATGGCCGCCAGGTTGCGGATGGCCGCACTGGACGGGTGGTGCGGGGTCGAGGTGAGGATGGGCACCCCGGAGTTGGTCGACGCGGCGATGTCGATCGACGTGGTGATCTGCGTGGAGATGTCCATGCCGAGGATCGACTCCACCTTCTGCGCGTCGATGCCGACAGCGTCGTCGGCGCGGTTGAGCAGGAGGTGCCGGTGACCACGGCCGATGCTGAGCATCTCGAGGGTGTCGAGGGCGACCTTGACGTTCTTGAGCGTCGGCACGTCGAGCGTCGCGATGATCACGGTCTCGTCGGCCTCCTCGAGCACCGTCAGCGTCTGCTCGTCGAACGCCGGCGCCGTGTCGACCACGATGTAGTCGAACATGCCGCGCAACGTCATCAGGGTCTGGCTGATCAGCGTCGGGGAGATCCGCTCGCGGACGTCGGGGTGGCTCGGTGCGGGAAGCACCTTGACGGAGTCCTGGTAGCGGGCCAGCAGCGAGTCGAGCAGCGCCACGTCGACGTTGCCCTCCGAGCCGATCGCGTGCTCGATCGTGTGGGTCGGGAACAGCTGCAAGGTGATCGCGACATCACCGAAGGCCAGGTCGAAGTCGACCAGGCACACCTGGCGGTTGCCCTTGTCGGTGAGCGCCAGGGCGAGGTTGACCGCGATCGTGGTCTTGCCGACGCCGCCCTTCGGCGAGAACACCGAGATCACCGTGCCGTGGTGCTCGGCCGCACCCGGGCCACGCAGCGCCACCGAGAACTGGTGGGCCCGGGTGACGGCACCGGCGATGCTGTCGAGGTCGTTGAGAGCGACGACCTCCCGGGCGCCGGCCTGCATGGCGCGGGCCAGCGTCTGGGTGTCGAAGGCTTCGCGGACCAGGATCACTCCGGTCATGGGACGGCTGACACGGAGGCCCTCGCAGACCGTCACGGCGTCGTCGAACCGGACGTTCGGCCCCAGCACCACGACGTACTCGTCGGTGTGCTGCGAGAGCCACGGGAGCAGCCTGTCGGTGGAGTCGACGGACTGGCACCCGGGCGGCAGCGCACCGAGGAGCCGGCGGACGCTGCCGCTGTCGGGATCGACGATGACAGGCATGGACCTACCTTCCGGTAGCGATCGGCATCAGGGCAGGATGTCGGTGGTGGTGGCCGGAGGCTGAGCGCCCACCGTGCTGTCCTTGGTCAGCAAGCCGAAGGTCAGCTCGAAGGTCTTGGAGGCCAAGATCACCTTCTGCGCCTCCTCCTGCGAAGCGCGAGCGTGAGCAGCGTGCGAGGCAGCTGCTCGGTCTGCTGGGTGCCGTCCTCGGCGGTGGTGGTCGTGGTGACCGGCGTGGTGCTGCCGACGCCCAGGACCGTGACCCGCTCGAGGAGCATCTGGGTCCGCGAGCCCGCGGTCTCCGGTGCGCCGTCGGCGGCCGGGGCGCTGCCGCCCGAGATGCCGGTCACGAAGATCGTCACGTCCGAGCCCGGGTTGACGAAGCCGGCGACCCGGTCGGGGTCGGTGAGGTTGATCGAGATGGCCATCTTGTTCGGCGGGGATGCCCAGCGGCGAGGCGGCCTCGGCGACGTTCGTGCCGAACTTGTCGGCCACGATCTGCTCGCCCACCAGCAGGTCCTGGAGGGCGACCGTGCCCTTCAGGGCGTCGGGGCTGGTCTGCACGTTGGCCAGGAGCTGGCTGTTTCGCGACGCCCGTGGCGACGATCTTGCCGTTGGCAAGGGCGTCGTCGTAGCTCTCGCCAGCAGCGATGGGCTGGCTGGCGGTGAGGACCTGGACGGCCTCCACGCTGTCCTGCGCACGAGCGTCGGCGCTGCTCACGTAGAGGAAGACGAGGAGCGTGCCCATGGCGGCGATGACGGCGGCGATGATGAGGAGGAGCCTGCGGCGATCCATCGGCGGTGACCCTTTCGGTGCCTGGAGGTCGACCCAGCACCCCCCAGCGCTGAGCTTGGCTTACGGTGATTCTGCGGACGACGTACGAGGTCTTGGGATGTCCAGCGGGCCGTCGGTGGCTCGCCTCACGAATCGTAAAGGCGCCCTGTGGCCCTTGGGTTGTTTTCGTAAAGAAATCGAACACGCGGTCTGCCGGACGTCGCCGCCTGCGGCGCGCCGCGGGTCGGGCGGGAGCCCGCTGCTCAGAGCCCGTAGAGGTCCGCGACGTCGTCGCGGTGCTCGCGCATGACCACGTCGCGCTTGAGCTTGAGGCTCGGCGTGAGCTGGCCACCCTCCTCGGTCCACTCCGCTGTGAGCACGGCGAACCTGCGGATCGACTCGGCCTTGGACACGGCCTTGTTGGCTTCCTCGACGGCTTCGTCGAGTGCTTCGCGCAGCTCGGGGTCGACGGCGAGCGCGTCCAGGCGGGCCGGCTTGCCGTGCTGCTCGGCCCACGCAGTGGCCGCCTCACGGTCGAGGGTGACCAGCGCTGCGATGAACGGGCGTCCGTCGCCCACGACCATGCACTGGTCGACGAGCGGGTGGGCGCGCAGCCGGTCCTCGAGGACCGCCGGCGCGACGTTCTTGCCGCCGGCGGTCACCAGGATCTCCTTCTTGCGCCCGGTGATGCGGACGAACCCCTCGTCGTCGATCTCGCCGAGGTCACCGGTGTGGAACCAGCCGTCGGGCTCGAGCACCTCGGCGGTGGCGGCCTCGTCGTGCCAGTAGCCGGCGAACACCTGGCCGCCGTGGAAGAGCAGCTCGCCGTCGTCGGCGACGCGGACCGAGGTCCCGGGCAGGGGGCGGCCGACGGTCCCGATCTTCGCGGCCTCCGGGGTGTTGACCGTGAGGGCGGCGGTGGTCTCGGTCAGCCCGTAGCCCTCGAGGACGACCAGGCCGATGCCGCGGTAGAAGTGACCGAGCCGCTCGCCCAGCGGGGCGCCACCCGAGACGGCGTACGTGCACCGCCCGCCGAGCGCGGCCCGCAGCCGTCCGTAGACCAGCCGGGAGAACGCGGCGTGCTGCGCCCGCACGGCCAGGGAGGGCTTGGTCTTCCTGGCGGGATCGGTGCCGCGCGACCAGGCCACCGCCACCTCGGCGGCGCGGTCGAAGATCTTGCCCCGCCCGTCGGCGGTGGCGTTCTGGGAGGCGGTGTTGAAGACCTTCTCGAAGACCCGTGGCACCGCCAGCACGAACGTCGGGCGGAACTGCCCGAGGTCTCGGACGAGGTTCTTGGCGTCGGCGGAGTGACCCAGCCGCACCCGCGCCTTCACGGCACCCGACCTGGATGACCCGCGCGAACACGTGGGCCAGCGGGAGGAACAACAGGGTCGAGGCGCCGTCGCTTCCGGAGGGCGCGAACAGCTCCTCGAGCTCGTGGACGGCCACTCCCAGCTCGGTCATCAGGTTGCCGTGGGTGAGCATGCAGCCCTTGGGACGACCGGTGGTGCCCGAGGTGTAGATGATCGTGGCCAGGTCGAGCGGGGTCGCGGTGGTGCGCCGGGACTCGAGCTCGTCGTCGGGGACGTCGGCGCCCAGCCGGGTGAGCACGTCGACGGCGTTGTCGTCGATGGACCAGACGTGGCGCAGCTCCTCGAGGTCGGCTCGCACCTCGGCGACCCGGCTGAGGTGGGAGCGTCCCTCGGCGACCACGGCGCAGGCCCCGGAGTCGTGCAGGATCCAGCCGACCTGCTCGGCCGACGAGGTCTCGTAGACCGGGACGCCGACGGCGCCGGCGAACCAGATGGCGTAGTCGAACAGCGTCCACTCGTAGCGGGTCCGGGAGATCAGGGCGATCCGGTCACCCGGCCGGACACCGGACGCCACCAGTCCCTTGGCCACGCCGCGCACCTCGAGTCGAGGAACTCGGCGCGTGACGTCGTGCCACGTCGTGCCAGCGTCCTCCGACCGCTGACGGTGCCGGGCGTCGGGAGAGCACCACGCGTCGGGGGCCTCGGCGGCGTTGCGCACGACGTCGTCGGTGAGGTTCCCGGTCGCCGGCAACCCGGCAGCGAGGGGGCCGGACATGGGGGTGGAGAACTCGCGCACGTCCTCTCCTTCGCGGCCCGCTGGCCGGTCATGTCGCGGTCCGGGGCGAGGCTACCGCCCGGTTCGGTGAGCCCCATCGGCTAGGCTCCACGAGCCGCAAGGCGCCCGAACCAAGCAGCTGGAAGGCTCCTTTCGAATGGCTCCCGTCAATGGCTGAGCAGACCTCGTCCTCGATCGTCATCGACGCTCCGCCCACGGCGGTGATGGACGTGATCGCGGACTTCCCGGCCTACCCCGAGTGGGCCAAGGGGGTCAAGGAGGCGAGCGTGCGCGCGGAGGGTGCGCGCGGCCGGGCCAAGGAGGTCTACTTCGCCCTCGACGTCGCCCCGATCAAGGACGAGTACACCCTCGCCTACACCTGGAACGGTGACCGCGACGTCTCCTGGACCCTGGCCGAGGGCAAGATGCTGCGGGCCCTCGACGGCGCTTACGTGCTGCGCGACCTCGGCAACGGCTCGACCGAGGTCACCTACCGGCTGGCCCTCGACGTCTCGATCCCCCTGATCGGGATGATCAAGCGCAAGGGCGAGAAGATCCTCATCGACACCGCGCTGAAGGGGCTCAAGCAGCGCGTCGAGTCGTTGGCCAGTTGAGTGGGCTGACGCGCTCGTGAGGGTCCTCCTCTTCACGGGCAAGGGTGGCGTCGGCAAGTCGACCCTCGCCGCGGGTACGGCGGCGCTGGCCGCCGCGGCCGGCCGGCGCACCCTGGTGCTCTCGACCGACGCCGCCCACTCGCTCGCCGACGCCCTAGGAGTGCCGGGCGGCGCCAGGCTCAGCTGAGCCGGTCGAGGTCGGGGAGCGGCTGTGGGTCCAGCAGGTCGACGCCCAGCTGCGCTTCGAGCAGTCGTGGGCCGACATCCAGGGCTACCTGCTGTCGGTGCTGGCCGCCGCGGGGCTCGATCCCGTGGCGGCCGAGGAGCTGACCGTCGTCCCGGGGGCGGAGGAGGTGCTGGCCCTGCTGGAGCTGCGGCTGCACGCCGCTTCGGGGCGCTGGGACGTCGTCGTCGTCGACTGCGCGCCGACCGCCGAGACCCTCGGCTGCTGGCACTGCCCGAGGCGCTCGGCTGGTACATCGACCGCGTGCTCCCCATCGAGCGCCGCGTGGTCAAGGCGCTGCGGCCGGTGCTGACCCGAGCGGCCGGCGTCCCGATGCCCGGTGACACGGTCTTCGACGCGGTGGTGCGGCTGCACGCGGAGCTCGACGAGGTGCGCGAGCTGCTGACCGGTCCCGAGGCCACTGTGCGCATCGTGCTGACCCCCGAGTCGGTCGTGCTCGCAGAGGCGCGCCGCTCGTGGACCACGCTCTCGCTCTACGGCTACCGGGTCGACGGCGTGGTGGCCAACCGCGTCTTCCCGGCCGAGGGGGCCGACGACTGGCGGGCGGGCTGGGTCGTGGCCCAGGACGCCGTGCTGGCCGAGGTGGAGGAGTCCTTCGCCGGACTGCCGCTGTGGCGCTCGGAGTACCGGCCGGGCGAGCCGGTCGGCGTCGAGGCGCTGCGCGAGCTCGCCGCCGAGACCTACGCGGGCGCCGACCCGCTCGCCGTACCCGAGGGGGCGGGGCCGTTCCGCGTGACCAGCCACGGCCCGGGCGACCCGCGCGGCACGGTGCTGCACCTCTCGCTGCCGCTCGTCGGCCGCGCCGATGTCGACCTGGCCCGCAACGGCGACGACCTCGTGGTGACGGTCGGGTCGTATCGTCGGCTCCTCACCGTGCCCGCCGGGCTGGCGCGGCACCGGGTGGCCGGTGCCAGGGTCAAGGACGGCGAGCTGCAGGTGCAGTTCCGTGAGCAGAGCCTTGAGCAGAACGTCGAGCGAGAAGCGAGAGGGCCTTGCCATGACGCAGCCGGACCCGGTGGGGTCGGCGGCCGAGGAGGCCGCCAAGCTGCTCGGTGCCGTGGCCGAGTGGACCCGTGACCACGGCGGGGACCTCGCGGCCGTCGTCGGCGGCCTCGCCGGCCAGGCCTCGGCCGCTGCGCACGACGTCGACACCCACGTGGCCAACGGTGAGGAGTGTCGCTACTGCCCGGTCTGCCGGGCCGTGCAGCTGTTCCGGTCCGCCTCGCCGGAGGTGCGCGAGCACCTGGCGGCGGCGGCCACCTCGCTGGTCCAGGCGGCTGCGGCCGCGCTCGCGACCACGGTCCCCGATGGCCGGAAGAGCGGCGTCGAGCACATCGACCTGACCGACGAGTGGCCCGACGAGTGGCCCGACGAGCGGCCAGATGAGGACGGCGCGTGAGCCTGACCTGTGGCGTCGACGTGGGCGGCACCAAGATCCTGGGTGGCGTCGTGGACGAGGACGGCACGGTCGTCGAGGAGCTGAGGGTGGTCTCGCCGGCCACCGACGTGGCCGCGATCGAGGACGCGATCACCGGACTGGTCACCGAGCTGGCCGGCCGGCATCCGGTCGAGGCCGTCGGCGTCGGGGCAGCCGGCTACATCGACAAGTCGCGGTCGGTGGTGATGTTCGCGCCCAACCTCGCCTGGCGCGACCTCGACCTCCGAGCCGAGCTCGAAGAACGTGTTCGGCTGCCTGTCGTGGTCGAGAACGACGCCAACGCCGCGGCCTGGGGCGAGTTCCGGTTCGGCGCCGGCGAGGACGTCGACGACCTGTTGCTCGTCACCGTCGGCACCGGCGTCGGTGGTGGCGTCGTCCTCGACGGCCGGCTGCACCGTGGCGCCTTCGGGGTGGGTGGTGAGATCGGGCACATGCGGGTCGTGCCCGGAGGCGTGAGGTGTGGCTGCGGAAACCTCGGCTGCCTGGAGTCCTACGGCAGCGGTACCGCGCTGGTCCGGGAGGCACGGGCCGCGGCGGCCGGGGGCTCGCCACTCGTCCGCGCACTGGTCGACCGCGCCGGGGGTGACGCGTCCGCCATCACCGGCCCGATGGTCACCGAGTGCGCCCAGGCGGGGGACCCGTTCTGCGTGGAGCAGCTGGCGGTCCTGGGCCGCTGGCTCGGCGAGGGCATCGCCTCCCTGGCGGCCGTTCTCGACCCGGCAGTCGTGGTCGTCGGCGGCGGTGTCAGCGCGGCGGGCGAGCTGTTGCTCGCCCCGATCCGGGCGTCGTTCGCACACGAGCTCACCGGTCGCGGCCACCGCCCCCTGGCCGAGGTGCGCCCGGCCCGTCTCGGCAACCGGGCCGGTCTGATCGGCGCCGCCGACCTGGCCCGCCAGCGTTGAGGGAGCCATGACGAGTCCAGTCTTCATCGGGATCGACATCGGGGGCACCAAGGTGCTGGCGGGCGAGGTGGACCACGACGGCAGGGTGCTGCGCACCGCCCGCCGTGACACGCCCGGTCGCCGGGTGCCCGCAGCCCTCGTCGAGGCCGCGCTGACCGGGGCCGTGGACGAGGTCGCCGACGGGCGGCTCGTCCGGGCCGTGGGCCTGGCGGCGGCCGGCTTCGTCGACAGCACGCGCACCCGGGTGCTGTTCGCGCCGCACCTGCCGTGGCACGGCGAGGACGTGGTCGGGCGGTTGACGGCCGCCTGGCGCGTGCCGGTGATCATGGACAACGACGCCAACTGCACCGCGCTCGCCGAGACGGCGTACGGCGCCGCTCGCGACGCCTCCTCGACGGTGCTGGTCACCTTGGGCACGGGGATCGGCGGCGCGGTCCTGCTCGGCGGGGACCTGTGGCGCGGCGCCGGCGGCATGGCCGGAGAGTTCGGCCACCAGCAGCTGGTGCCCGGCGGGCTTGCGTGCCAGTGCGGACGGTCGGGCTGCTGGGAGCAGTACTGCAGCGGCAACGCGCTGCTGCGCCACGCGCGCGCCGGACTCGCCGCCTCGCCGGTGCTCGAACGTGCGTGCGGGGGCGACCCAGGGGCCCTGAGCGGGGCGATGATCACCGAGGCGGCGAGCCAGGGTGACGCCGTCTCGCTGGCGGCGTTCGCGGAGGTCGGTCAGTGGCTGGGCGTCGGTCTGGCCAACCTCGTCGCGGCCCTCGACCCGGCCTTGCTGGTGGTCGGTGGCGGCGTCTCTGCCGCCGGCCGGCTCCTGCTCGACCCAGCCCGCGCCGCCCTCACCCGGTCGCTGGTCGGTGCCGAGGACCGCGTCATCCCGCCGGTCGTCCCCGCCGCCCTCGGTCCCGAAGCCGGCCTCATCGGGGCGGCCTGGCTGGCCAGGCGGATGGTGGGAGGCTGAGGGCCGCACTCGGGGCGGGTTCGAGGCTCGTCGCTGGCGCTCCTCGCACCTCAACCACCTCGCACCTCAACCACCGAGGGCGGGAGCGGGCGCGATGGCGGCGAGATGGTCGCGGATGACCTGGACGCCCGCGTCCGGGGCGAGTCGGCCGAGGCAGATGGCCAGGGTGAGGCCGTCGACGAGGGCGCGGAGGCGGGGCAGCTCGGTGTGGCGACGGGCAGCGTCGAGGTCGAGAGCCTCGAGGGCACTGGCCAAGCGGAGGTTCACCACCTCCTCGCGGTCGGCACGGTTGCCCGCCAGCGGATCGGAAGGATCTCCTGACTGAGCCAGCTCGACGGTGGCAGCCGGGGATGGCTCGGAGTAGACGTAGCCGCGCTGGGCGATCTGGTACCGCTGCCACCATGGCCCCTCGGGATCTTCGTCTGGCGAGTGCGCTCGCGGACCCTCCACCAGCAGGCGGAGCCAGACGAGCTCCTCGTCGATGCGCGCGGGCGTGTCTGGCATCAGGCTGGTGACCAGCCTGACCGGCACCGTGTTGGGATCGCCGGCGGTGAGGCCGAAACGGCCGGTGGTCCGGCGGTTCCTCACCTCCCCGGCCGCCAGCACGCGCAGGTCGGCCTCTGCGCGCAGCACGTCGTCCACCCGGTTCCGTGAGGTGCCCAGCTCGTCGGCGAGCGCTCGTCGGCTGAGTGCGCCCACCCCTCGATCGCGCACGATGGCGAAGGCGGCCTCCCGCAGAAAGTGGAACCTGCTGGCGTGGTCGACCTTGCGTGGCATGGGGACTTTCCTACGCGATTCGCCGCGTTCGCGCGGGCGGCCATCCACAGGGGACGAGTGGCCCATACCGGGCCAGTCCGGCCCAGTTCCGAGGGTCTTCCGTGGCACGCAACCGGGCCGGGGTGGCCCGAAAGCGTGGCACTGGCTGTCCCGGGAAGTGGGCCGGGGTGGCCCGAAAGCGTGGCACTGGCTGTCCCGGGAAGTGGGCCGGGGTGGCCCGAAGCGTGCCTACAGCCTCGCTGCTACAACCTGCCCCGTCGTCGAAGGGGTCCCTCGGGCCTCGCGGCATCTGGGCGACCAGGTATCCGAAGCCGCCGAGGAACGCCGCGACCAGCAGCCACGCCACGATCGTCGGCATCGAGATCCGCAGCACCGTTGCCACCAGCAGCAGCAGCGGCGAGACGAAGACGCCGAGCCAGGCGGCGAGCCGGTCCTTGGAGACTCGGGGCAGCGGGGGAGGAGGCGGCGGGACGAAGCGCTCCTCGTGCCAGCCCCCGCCAGCGAGCTCCGCGTGCTCGCCGGGCTCGCCGGGCTCGCCGGGCTCGCCGGGCCGCCGTGCTCGCGGCTGCCGTGCTCGCCGTGCTCGCCGGGCCTGCCGGGCTCGTCGGGCCTGTCGGGCTCGCCGTGCTCGCCGGGCCCAGCGCGTTGCGTCTGCTGCTCGACGCGGGTGTCCTCCTCGGCGTCGATGGCGGGGCGGTCGCCGTAGTTGGCGACGATCTCGCGCCAGACGGCGTCGTCGCCCGGCGTCTCCCTGGGCAGGTCTCTGGGCCCACTCACTGCTCTACCGTACGTCGGTCACGCGCGCGACGAACGCGGCCGACTCCTCGAAGATCGCCTCGGCGTCGTTGTCGAGCGTGGCCACGTGGTAGCTGTCCTCGAGCAGCCGCTCGGTGACGTCACGGCTGGAGACCCGGCTGGTGATGATGGGGGCCGATGAGGAGTCGACGACGTGGTCGTCCACCGAGCGGAAGATCAGCAGCGGCTGGGTGATCCGGGGCAGGTCGGCGATCAGCGGCTTCCACTGCTGGACGAACGAGTGCAGCGCCTTGAGCGGCGTCTTGGGGTAGGGGTACTCGTTGCCGCCGGGCTTCTTGATGTCGTTGCCGATGGCTGGGAAGCCGCCGACGACGTGCTTGAGCACCGGCAGGGCCAGCAGGTCCTTGCGTCGGCTGGAGAGCGCCGGGTTGACGACCATCATGCCGGAAACCTGGTCGCCCCGGTCGGCAGCCAGCCGGAGCGCGAGCGCACCACCCATCGACATGCCCCCGACCACGACCGTGTCGACGTCGCCGCTGAGCTTGTCGAAGCTACGCGTGATGGTGGCGTACCACTGGTCCCACGAGGTGGTGTTGGCGTCCTCCCACGTGGTGCCGTGGCCGGGGAGCAGCGGCACCTCGACGGCGTACCCCCGCTCGGCGAGGTAGCGGCCCCACGGGTTGATCGACACCGGGTTGCCGGTCAGCCCGTGGCTGAGCAGCACGCCGATCGCGGCGGCCGCCGGTGAGGTCGGGCCGCGCCGGCGCGGACAGGGTCTCGGAGGCCAGCGGAGGCAGGGGAGCGGACGGCGCCATGGGCGGCATTGTGGGCGCAACGGGTCTAGGCTGACCGGCGAGCGCTCGGGAGGCTCGGCGAGGCCGGGAGGAGGCGCGGGTTGTTCTACTGGTTCCTCAAGTGGATCGCCATCGGGCCGATCCTGCGGGTCATCTTCCGGCCGGTCGTGGAGGGAGCCGAGAACGTTCCCGACGAGGGCCCGGCGATCCTGGCCAGCAACCACCTGTCGTACTCCGACTGGATGTTCATGCCGCTGACCCTGCCCCGCCGGGTCACCTTCGTGGCCAAGGCCGAGTACTTCACCTCGCCCGGCATCAAGGGCTGGTTCCAGAAGAAGTTCTTCTCGGGCGCCGGCCAGGTGCCGATCGACCGCGCATCCGGCTCGGCTGCCGAGGGCGCGCTCTCGTCGGCCCGCCGGATCCTGGACGACGGCGACCTCTTCGGCATCTACCCCGAGGGCACCCGCTCCCACGACGGCAGGCTCTACCGCGGCAAGACGGGCGTGGCCCGGCTGGCGCTCGAGACGAAGGTGCCGGTGATCCCGGTCGCCGTCGTCGGCACGAACGTCGTCGCACCGCCCGGCAAGAAGTTCGGCCGGTTCACCCGCCCCCTCGTGCGCTTCGGGAAGCCGCTCGACTTCAGCCGCTACGAGGGCATGGCGAACGACCGCTACATCCTGCGCTCGATCACCGACGAGATCATGTACGAGATCATGCGCCTCTCCGGCCAGGAGTACGTCGACCTCTACGCCAGCAAGGCCAAGGAGCTCGCCACCAAGGCGAAGGACGAGGCCAGGAAGGCCGAGCGCGAGGCGGCCAAGGACGCCGTCCAGGAGGCTGGTCCCGAAGCTGGCATCTCCGCCGCCGAGGCTGCCGAGGGCCCGGCCCACAAGAAGGCGTCCTGAGCAGGCCCGTGCCGAGCCGACCCGTGCTGGCGTCGTACGACGACCCTGCGGCGCAGGCGGTCCAGGACCGGCTCTTCCGCGCGCTCGCCTTCTTGCGTGTGGTGCTGCTGGCCAACACCGTCGGCCTGAACCTGCTGCGTCGCGACAGCTTCGACCACCCGACGGCGGCACTCGTCGTCGTGCTCGGACTCACCGTCTGGACCGGCTTCGCGATCTGGGCCTACTCCGAGCCGGCCCGGCGCACACCGCCACTGCTCGTCACCGACCTGGTGGTGGCGGTGCTCGGCCTCGGCATCACCCCGTGGCTCAAGGGACCAGACTTCAACGCGACCGTGGCGGGCTTCTGGGTGATGGGCGCGATGTTCGCCTGGGCGATCCGCTGGCGGCTGGCCGGCGGTCTTGCCGCCGCGGTGGCGCTGTGCGTCGTCGACCTGCTCATCCGCGACACCTTCACCCAGAGCAACTACGGCAACCTGTTCCTGCTGATGATCGGCGGCCCGATCATCGGCTACGTCTGCGACTCCTTGCAGCGCTCGGCGATGGCACTGGCCTCGGCCGAGCGGATCGCGGCGACCGAGGCCGAACGCGCCCGGCTGGCGCGCGCGGTGCACGACGGCGTGCTGCAGGTCCTGGCCCTGGTCCAGCGGCGTGCCAGCGAGCCTGGGCGGGAGACCTGGGAGAGCTGGGAAGGCTGGCGGGTGAGCAGGAGTCGCGGCTGCGGTCGCTGATCCGGGCGCAGGACTCCCTGCGGCCGCCCGCGTTCGCCGACCCCGACGGCCTGGTCGACCTGGCCGTCGAGCTGGCGCGCTTCGAGGAGCACCGCTCGGTGACGGTGTCGCTGCCCGGTGAGCCGGTGCCCCTGCCCGCACACACGGTCGACGAGGTGGTCGCGGCCGTCTCGGCATGCCTCGACAACGTGGTCCTCCACGTCGGCCGCAGCGCCCCCGCGTGGGTGCTGCTCGAGGCCTTCCCCGACCGCGTCGTGGTCTCGGTGCGTGACGAAGGACCGGGCATCCCGGCGGGCCGGCTGGAGGCTGCGCAGGCAGACGGCCGGCTCGGGGTCGCGGAGTCGATCCGCGGACGGATCACCGACCTCGGCGGCACGGTCGAGCTGACGACGGGGACCTACGGGACGGAGTGGGAGCTGACGGTCCCGCTGCGGTTCCTGGAGCTGGGTTCCGAGCGTCCGAGCTCGGGCGTCGTGCGGCGTCGTGCTGCCGGGCCGCGAGCTGCCGCTTGGCCAAGAGCACGAAGCAGAAGACCGCGCCGAGCATGATGGCGCCGCCCGGCCAGCTCCCGCGCATCGTGTGCCAGAACGCGTTGTCGGTCCACGCCACGTCCATGTCCAAGAAGACGTCGACCATGGAGCCGAAAGCCATGGCGCAGAACTGCAGCGTCAGCACCGGCGTGACGAAGCGGCGCGCGGTCGAGCCGACGTAGTCGAGGCTCATCGCGTAGGCCGGCGTCGCGCACACGACGAACTCGATCCCGAGCCGGTAGCCGTAGAAGCTGTCGCCTCCGCTGAAGGTGATGAGCACGGCCTGCACCACGGTGTAGACCAGACCGCCGACCAGCATCGCACGCGGCCAGTCGGGGAGGTCCCTCCAGGCTCGGACGACCGCAGGCGCCAGCAGCAGCATGATCGGCGTCCAGACGAAGATGCCGCGGTCGAACGCGACCCACATGCCCAGCTGGTTGGTGAGCCTCTCGAGGCCCTGCGGCGCGACGTCGAAGACGTTGTCGTTGTAGGAGCCGACAGGGCTCCACGTGCCGTACATCCACTTCGTCCAGAGGCACAGCAGAGCGAGGAGGGTCGCGCTGATGGACCCGATGACCAGGGTGATCGACAGGTTCTTGCGTCGCCAGCCCAGCACGACGCCCAGGAGGGCCACGATCACCGCAGCGTGCAGCCGGCCCCAGAGCGTGATGCCGCCGAACAGACCGACGACCCACCAGCGTCTGGTCGCACAGCCCCAGGCCATGCCCGCGATGCCCAGCAGCGTGACCGTGTGCGGCCACACGGCGTCGGCCGCGATCGTCCACACCGGCGTAGCGAAGCCCAGGACGGCAACCGCCATGGCAGCACGCCGCTCCGAGAGCTGCGTCCGCAGCGCGAGGAACATGAGAAGCAGGGCCAGGGCGGCGGCTGTGGCAGCGGTCAGCCCGCCGGGAACGACACTCATCGAGTCGGCGAGGCCGAGCGTGTCCGCGATCCAGTACGCCGGCAGGCCGATGGCGATCACTCCCGGGAATCGGGAGATCACGTCGCCGTCGTCGGTCTCCATGATCCAGATCCCTGCCTCGGGGTTGTCGACGAGCCCGGGGATCGGATCCGGGCCGAGGATCGGAGAGCCGGTGTGCACCAGGTGCCAGGACGCGTAGTTCGCGGTGTAGTAGTCCCAGCTACCGCTGGCTTCGAGGCGCGAGGTGACGGCGAAGAGCGCGAACGCCACCAGGAACAGGGCCAACGGCGCCCGCCACCCACCGCTTCGCCGACGCGCGGTCGACTGCGCGGGCTCGGGGGCGGGAGTCAGCATGGGCACATTCTGGTTCACCGGGTTCGGTTACGTCCTTGAATCGCGAGGTTGCCCGGGCCGAGCGGCCCGCCCGCTGTCGCGTTGTCTCCTAGTCTCGCTCAGGTGACCATCCATTCCGAGCACCCCTTCCTCGAACCCGAGCGGGACCCCGTGCGGCGGCTGCGTGGCCAGCTGGGCGGCGCGGTGACGCTGTGGACATCGGGAAGGGGGCCATCGGGAACGGGGCATCGGGACCATCGGGAACGGGGACATCGGGAACGGGCGACGGCCCGCTCGACCGCGCCGGGCTCACGGTCACCTCGGTGCTGGTGGCCAACGGCCAGCCGCCGCGGCTGCTCGCCCTGCTCGACCCGGACAGCGATCTGGCCGAGAAGATCGCCGAGACCGGGCTCGCCGTGGTGTCGCTGCTGACGTGGGACGACCGCGCGCTCGCGGACGCCTTCGGGGGTACGGCGCCCGCGCCGGGTGGGCCGTTCCGGATGGGCGCGTTCGTGCAGACGCCGTGGGGCCCGCGACTGGCCGGCGCGGCGACGTGGGGCGGCGTACGCCTCGAGAGCTCGGCCGAGGTCGGCTGGTCGTCACTGGTCACCTGCGTGATCGAAGAGCTGGAGGTCGGCGACGACGAGCCACTGGTCCACCGGCGTGGCAGATACCAGCGTTAGGGTCCCAGCCATGGACCCCGCCGCCGATCCCGCCGTCGACCCCGCCGTCGACCCAGCCGTCGACCCAGCCGTCGATCGGGAGCCGGCGCGCACGCGCGTGATGGTCGTCGACGACCACCCGATGTGGCGCGACGCCGTCGAACGTGACCTGGTCGCCGCGGGCTTCGACGTGGTCGCAGTCGCGGCAGACGGTCACCAGGCCCTGGCGCGGTTCCCGGCGGCGCGGCCCCAGGTCGTCGTCCTCGACCTGCAGATCCCCGGGCCCAACGGTGTCGAGGTCACGGCCGAGGTGCTGAAGCAGGACCCGTCGGCGCGCGTGCTGATCCTCTCGGCGTCGGGCGAGCAGGACGACGTCCTGGAGGCCGTGAAGGCAGGAGCCACCGGGTACCTGGTGAAGTCGGCGCACAGCCGCGAGCTGGTCGACGCCGTGCGCGGGGTCGCCGCGGGCGGCACGGTGTTCACTCCGGGGCTGGCCGGCCTGGTGCTGGGCGAGTTCCGCAGGATGGCCGACCCCACGAGCCAGGTGGCTCCGGGCACGCCCGAGCTGACCGAGCGCGAGACCGAGGTGCTCAAGATGGTGGCGAAGGGGATGTCCTACAAGCAGATCGCCGAACGGCTCGTGCTGTCCCACCGCACGGTCCAGAACCACGTGCAGAACACCTTGCGCAAGCTGCAGATGCACAACCGGGTCGAGCTGACCCGCTACGCGATCGAGCAGGGACTCGATGACGACGAAGACGAGTGAGCCGGTGGCCCGGCTGGTGACCGACTACCTCTCCTTCCTGGGCTACGACGACCGCCCGCCGGCCACGGTCGAGTCGCTCGCCGAGCTGCACCGCCGGCACCTGTCCCGGGTGCCCTACGAGAACCTCGAGATCATGCTCGGGCGGCCGCCGTCGGTCGATCCGCTCGACTCCTTGGCCCGGGTCGCCCGCGTGGGCCGGGCAGGCTACTGCTTCCACCAGAACGGCGCCCTCGAGACCGCGCTCCTCGACCTGGGCTACTCCGTCAGCCGGCGCGGCGGTCATGTGTGGACCACCGGCGACGACCGGTGGTCGGGGAGCCTGAACCACCTCGTCCTGGTCGTCTCGGACCTGCCCACCGGCGACAACCCAGGCGGCCGGTGGTGGCCCGACGTCGGGCTGGGCGACGCGATCGTCGAGCCGCTGCCCCTGGCCGTGGGCGACTACGAGCAGGGGGGTTTCACCTACGCGATCACCGAGGTGCGCGACGACGGCTGGTCCTTCCGCGCCGACCCGCAGGGGTCGTTCCTCGGCCTCGAGACCGGTCCGGCACCGACCCTGACCGACGTCGCCGACTGCCACACGGCGCTGTCGGCGCCGCCGGACGGGCGGTTCGCGCGGGTGCTGGTCGTGCAGCGCCGGATGGCCGACCACGTCGACGTGGTGCGCGGCTGCTTGGGCACCATGGTCACCCCCGACGGGCAGAGCGAGCGCGAGCTCACGACGTACGACGACTGGCGCGCCGCCATCGCCGACGGTTGCGGACTGTCGCTGGCCGGCATCGAGGACGACGAGCTCCGGGCGTTGTTCGACCGGCAGCTGACCGCGCACCGCACCTTCATGGAGAGCCGAGTCATGGAGACCCGGGATGAGTGACGACCTCCTCGACGTCGCCGACGAGCTCTACGGCCTCCTGCTCGCCGACTTCACGCCCGCGCGCGACGCCAAGGCCAAGGAGCTCAAGGGCACCGACCTCGCCGCTCCGGTCAAGGCGCTGAAGAAGCCGACAGTGGCCGCCTGGGTCGTGAACATGCTGGTGCGTCACGAGACCGAGCAGGTCGACCAGGTGCTCGCCGTCGGAGCGGCGCTGCGCGACGCGGCGGAGTCCCTCGACGGCAAGGAGCTGCGCGAGCTGACCAAGCAGCGGCGCCAGCTCACCGCCGCGGTCACCACGCGGGCGCGAGGGGTGGCCGGCTCGCTGGGCACCAAGGTCACCCAAGCGGTGGCCGACCAGGTGGAGTCGACCCTCACCGCCGCGATGCTCGACCCCGACTGTGCCAAGGCGCTGCGCAGCGGACTGCTCGTCACCCACCTGTCCGCCACGGGTGTGGGGGAGTCGGCCGCCGGTGCCGCGGTGGCCTTGCCCGAGGCGCTCGGCTTCGCGGCGACGTCGGCCCCGCCGGTCTCCGACGAGCCACCGGCGCGGCCGCAGCTCACGGTCGTCCCCGACCCCGACGCCGATGCCAAGAGGCTCGCGGCAGCGCAGGCCGCGCTCGAAGCGGCCGCGACAGCCGAGGAGACGGCCAGGGCGGCGTACGACGAGGCCGAGCAGGCCGTGGCCGAGCTCGAGGCCCGTTCCCTCCAGGTCCAGGGCGAGATCGAGGAGCTCCAGCGCCAGATCGCCGAGCTCGAGGGAACCGCCGAGGAGGTCGAGGAGGAGCTCGACGAGGCCGAGGAGGCCAAGACCGAGGCCCGCACGGCCCTCCGCAAGGCCGAGCAGACCCGGGAGCAGGCGGCCGCGGGCCTCGACCGGCTGAAGAAGAAGAAGCGCTAGCGGCGACGGCGTCACGGCATGCGGCACACCGGGGTGCCTCCCGGCAGCCGGTGGCGGTGACGCGCGACGAACCGGTAGACCGCGTCGGCGAGCGGTCGCACGACCGGCACGAGCAGCACCCGGCCCGCCCATGACCAGGTGAGCCCGCGGCCCAGCAGCGCCCGGCCGATCGCGCGTGAGGAGTGCTCGACCGGCCGGTCGTCGACCAGCCACCACACCGACGTGGAGACCTGCTCGGTGCTCAGGCCCACGGCGTCGAGGTCGAGGAACTGCCACGGCACCGTCTCGACCCGGCCGCCGCGCGACAGCCAGCGGGCCGACGTCGTGCAGAAGCCGCAGTCGCCGTCGAAGACGAGCCGCTCGGTCACCCCGCCATTCTGGCAGCCGTCGTCGCCGGCCACGGCGGTTTCGATGGAGACTCAGCGAGCCGGCAGCCACACGTCCTGGCACCGGGGCGGGTCGTGGGTGTCCACGGCCCTGAACAGCTGGAACTTGGAGACGAGCAGGGACAGGCGCACCCCGTCGCTGCCGTCGAGAGTGCGCCTGCCGTCGTCGTCGCTGACGACGACGGAGACGCCACGATGGCGAGCCAGGTAGTCGAGCAGGTTCCGCTCAGGGACGAGGTAGCCCTTGTCGGCGTACGTGCGCAGACCCGGGTCGTCGGTCTCGACGACGGTCAGCAGGTGGTCATGGACGTCGGTCAGCGGCCACGTGTCGCGCACCACGAAGTGGTTGGACTCACCACCGACGGTGACGAGGTTGGCGTACATGTTCCAGCCGTAGGCGGTCTTGAGCTCGAGGTACGGCGTCAGCCCGTTGGCCGCCACGACGGCCACGAGCACCCACGCCGCGGTGCCCGGCGGCCGCATCGGGAGGTGGGAGGGGCCGAGGCCGCCGCGGGCCACCGACACGATGAGCCAGCCGGCGAACGCGAACCACGCCACGAACGGCACCGACTCCAGGATCGCCCTGGTGAGCACCACCTGCGGAAGGACCGCGGACAGCACGAGCACGAGGCAGATCGCCACCCCGGCCGTGAAGGCCTTGGTCCTCCGGGCTGCGCTGGCCTCGAAGCCGGCGAGGGTGGACTCCGGCAGGAACAGGCACAGCAGCACCACCAGGGCCGCGGTGAAGTCGTAGAAGTGCTGGTCGAGGTCCGCGGAGATGACGGTGTGGAAGGCGAGGGCGACCAGGACGCCGATCTGCCGGGTGCGGCCGAAGGCCAGCAGGAGGGGGACCGACAGCTCGGTCAGCACCGGACCGAGGACCAGCAGCCACGCGAGCGGACTGCCGGTCGGGAGGGCGGGCAGCCCGAACGAGCCGAGCGACTGGTTGGCGTAGAACACCCCGCACGAGGTTCCGGGCTCGAAGAAGCCGGCGTTCAGCTTGGCGAAGGCGGCGAAGCAGTAGAACCCGAGCAGGATGCAGCGCCCGGTGACCGAGAGCCAGGCCCAAGGGTCCCGCTGGCCCAGCGAGAGCAGCACCGCCACGGCCACGAAGCCGACCAGGAGCCAGTGGTTGCTCAGGAACGGCGCCTCGGTCCAGACCGAGGCCAGCACCAGCGCGGCGGTCGACGCCAGCAGCAGCCGGCTGGGCCGCGCGACGAGCGCGACGGCCAGCAGCCCGAGCACCGCGGCGACCACGATGGCCGGGGTGAGCCACGGCCCGTCGGGATCACGCCAGGTCGGAGGGTTGCCGGCCAGGTGGGCGACCACGGCGATGCCGAAGGTACGGGTGAACCACCGCCACGGGTCGACCATCGCGGCAACGGTCCACGATGGCCGGCGCGACTGGCTGGTCGACAAGCTGGCCGACTGGTCACCGGTCTGGGTCACGGGCCTACTCTGCCCAGCCGCGGGCCCTCTCGACGGCTTTTAGCCAACGCGCGTGGGCCGCGTCGGCGAGTTCCCGGTCGGCGGCCGGCTCGAAGGAACGGTCGAGCTGCCAGGTCTCGCGCAGGTCGTCGGCGGAGTCCCACACCCCGGCGCCGAGGCCGGCCAGGAACGCCGCACCGAGGCCGGTGGTCTCCACGACCGTCGGCCGTCTCGACGGCCCGATCGAGCTGGTCGGCCTGGAGCTGGCACAGCAGGTCGTTGGCCGACGCGCCGCCGTCGACCCGCAGCGGGGTGTCTCCGGTGCCCGCCGTGGTTCGGCATGGTCTCCAGGACGTCGCGCACCTCGAAGGCGATCGCCTCCAGCGTGGCGCGGACGATGTGTGCCCGGGTGGTCCCGCGCGTGATGCCCGAGAATCGTGCCGCGGGCGTACGGGTCCCAGTGTGGAGCGCCGAGGCCGGTCAGGGCCGGCACGAAGACGACGCCGTCGGTGTCGTCGACCGTCGCGGCGATGGCGGCGGTCTCGGCCGCCGACCCGACGATCTGGAGACCGTCGCGCAGCCACTGCACGGCGGCCCCGGTCACGAAGATGGCGCCCTCGAGGGCGTAGGTGAGCTCGCCGTCGGGCGAGCGCCAGGCCGCGGTCGACAGGAGGCCGGCGTCGGACCGCTCGAGCGTCGTCCCGGTGTTGGTCAGGATGAACGAGCCGGTGCCGTAGGTGCACTTGGCGTCGCCGACGTCGAAGCAGGTCTGCCCGAACAGCGCCGACTGCTGGTCGCCGGCCATCCCGGCGATGGGCAACGACAACCCGCAGAACGTCGACGCGTCGGTGGTCGCCACCTCGCCCCAGTTGGGCACCAGGTCGGGAAGGGCGTCGCGCGGCACGCCGAACAGGGAGCACAGCTCCTCGGACCACTCGCCGCGGTCGAGGTCGAGCAGGAGGGTGCGGCTGGCGTTGGACACATCGGTGACGTGCCAGGTGCCTCGCGTCATCCGGGCCACGAGATAGGAGTCGACGGTGCCGACGGCGTAGCGGCCCTGCTCGACCAGCGCCCACGTCTGCGGCTCGTGCTCGGCCAGCCACATCAGCTTGGTGCCGGAGAAGTAGGGGTCGAGCCGCAGCCCGGTCAGCTCGGTGACGCGGTCCTCGTGACCGTCGGCGCGCAGGCGGTCGCAGATGTCGGCGGTGCGGCGGTCCTGCCAGACGATCGCCCGTCGCGGCGACCCCAGGGTCTCGCGGTCCCACAGCAGGACCGTCTCGCGCTGGTTGGTGATGCCGACCGCGCGCAGCTGGCTCGCGTCGACCTGCGCGAGCACCGCGCGCGTGGCCTCGAGGGTGGCCTGCCAGATCTCCTCGGGAGCGTGCTCGACCCAGCCGGGATGCGGGAAGTGCTGGGCGAACTCCTGGTAGCCCTTGGCCGCCACCGACCCACGCTCGTCGACGACGAGGGCGGTGACGCCGGTGGTGCCGGCGTCGATGGCGAGAACGCTCACCGCTCGTCCGGGTCCCTGGCTGTCGTCGGTGTCGGCACCGGTGTCGCGAAGGATCTCCAGGATCCGCTCGTCGAGCCACTCGCCGTCCGGGTCGGCGCGCATCTCGTAGTTCTCGGTGCCGACCCACGCGTTCAGGTCGGGGAAGCCCAGCGCCTTCACCTTCTCGTCGATCTCCTGCTTCTGCTCCTCGGTGAGGAAGATCTTCTCCTCGTCGGACGAGGCGGTCAGGTAGAGGTCGTTGAGGTCGAGCAGCCGCGCGAGCTCGGTGACGGGATCGGCGTGGTCGTCGACCCGCAGGTCGACGGCGATGTCGTCGAGGCCGCCGTACCCTGCGCCGTCGCGTACGACGAGCAGTGCGGCCGACTGCCGCCCGCGGCTGTCGCCCCCGGCGTCGTCGCCGGCGGTCAACGCCGCCAGCAGGCGACGGGCGAGCGGTGCGTCGTCGTCGGTGTTGAGCCACGCCGCCTCCATGGCGAGCACGACCTCCTCGCCGGCCAGGATGTTGCCCTGGACGGCGAAGCCGTCGCCCGTGATGCTGCCGGCCCACTCGAGGCACGCATGGCCGGTGTGGCTGGCGGCGCCACCGTCGACGTCGACGATGCCGACCTGGCGGGCGTCGCGACCCTCGTCGTCCTCGAGCAGTCGCTGGAGGGCGACCGACGCGGTCGCACCGTCGTCGAGGTGCGAGAGCGCCTGGCCCTTGTAGGCGACGTTGGCGTCGGCCTGGGTGGCGATGGCGCCGACCCCTGCCACGGCGGCGGGCACGGCCGACCCGACGGCCAGGAACTTGGAGGCCACGGCCACACCCCACGACTCGCCGTCGGCGGAGCGGGCCACGATCGAGAACGTCATGCAGGCGACCCTAGCGAGCACCGCCCGCTGGTCGAGGAGGCGCGTCAGCGCCGTCACGAGACCCGGTGCGAGGTCCGCGGTCCTGTTGCGGGGTCTCGTGACGGTTGCAGCGCAACCTCCTCGACCAACGGACGAAACCGTTTGCCTTCAACCGTGCTCGAGGTTGCACGATGGGCGAGTGCCCCGATCGTTGACCAGCGGCTGGGCTTCCCGGACGTGGGGGAGCACCGCAGGTTCGTGACGGCGATCGGCATCGACGCTGTCGGGTCCGGCGTGTGGATGCCGGTGTCGATGATCTTCTTCCTCGCCACCACCGACCTCTCCCTCGTCCAGGTCGGGCTCGCGCTCTCGCTGGCCTCGCTGCTCTCGCTGCCGGTCGCGGTGCTGGTCGGGCAGCAGGTCGACCAGCACGGCTCGAAGGCCGTGCTCCAGACGGGCAACGCGATGCAGGCGCTTGAGCTTCCTCGCGTACCCGTTCGTCGACCAGGTCTGGTCGGTCGCGGGCGTCGTCGCGGTGTCGGTGATCGGGCGGACCGCCTTCTGGGGCTCCTACTCGCCGATGGTCACGCTGATCTCGCCGCCGGGGGAGCGGGAGAAGTGGTTCGGGTTCCTCGGCGCGCTGCGCAACGCCGGGTTCGCGGTGGGAGGCGTGGTCGCCGGTGTCGCCCTCACCGTCGACTCGTCGGCGCTCTACTACGCGGTCGCGCTGCTGAACGCCGCGTCGTACGTGCTGTCCTTCGCGCTGCTCGCCGGCGTGACCGTCGACGAGCCCGCGCGCGGCCGCGGCCACGGCGATCCCCAGGAGGTCGTCGGCGCGCTGGGGCACCGTCCTGCGCGACCGGGGCTACCGGTGGCTGGTCGCCAGCAACCTCGGCTACGCGATGACCTCGGCCGCCCTGAACGTCGCCATCCCCGTGTACGTCGTGGAGATGCTCGGGTTGCCCGGCTGGGTGTCGGCCGCGGTCTTCGTGATCAACACGCTGATGATCGGGGTGGGCCAGGGCGTGGTCGTGCAGCGCATGACCGGCGCCGTCCGGGCGCGGATCGTGGCGCTCGGCGCGATCTTGACGGCCGCGTCGTTCCTGGTGATGTGGGGCGCCGGCCCGTTCGGGGTGGTCGCCGCGTCGGCGGTCGTCCTGGTCGCGGCCGTGGTCTACACATTGGGCGAGCTGGTGGCCGGTCCCGTGCTGGCGACGCTCGCAGCCGAGTCGCCGCCGCCGGCGCTGCGGGGCCGCTACATCGCGACGTACCAGCTGTCCTGGAACGTCGCCACAGGCGTCGCCCCGCTGCTGTACGCCTGGCTGCTCGACCTGGGCAGCGCGCCGGCCTGGCTGGGCCTGACCGCCATCGCACTGCTGGGTGCGTCGGCGACGGTGCCGATGCGTCGGCACATGGAGCACGCCGGCGCGGGTGGTCACGAACCGTGCGGAGACGGTCGCTCCCTGACCTCTCCGACCAGCGCGTCGCAGCGGCGGGGGCGAGCGGGCGGGCCAGGGTCCGCGCGAAGGTGGCGCTGTAGGTGGTGGTCGTCCTAGTAGGCGACCACTCCGCCGACGGTCGCGTGGCAGTCGAGCTGGTCGCAGAAGTAGCGGTCGAGCGAGATGACCGTCGGTCAGGCCGGGGTGCCGCGGCGGCCACGCGGATGAGCAGCGATCCTCGGTGCCAGCTGCTCGCGCGGGACCGCGCAAGGGTCGTAGCGCGCCGTCGACGATGGCGATGCACACGGGTGCCGGCCGCCGGCCGGGTGCCCGGGGGCGTGCTTGACGACGGCCGTCGGCGATGCCTGCGCGCGGCGAAGTGCGCGCAAGGTCCGGCCAGCGACGCTGCGGCGTCGCTTGCGCGAGCGCGCGGGGGACGGGACGCTGTCTGGCCGGTGAGGAACACGGCCGCATCGCGCGTGCTCGCTGAACACGACCGGCGACAGGTCGTCCATCGCCAGCAGCCGTCGACAGGACCTTGCCGGACCAGATGGGGCACGGGTCGTCGGCCGGCTGGCCCGAGACCGGCATGGTGCTCAGCCCCAGACAGTCGGTGCGGGCGCGAGCAGGATCCGGATCGGCCGCTCGCCGGTCCACTCGCGCACGGTCGGGACGAGCTGGACGGCGAACGAGTTGCCCACGAGGGCGATCGTCGATCGTCGGCGTGCTCGGTCGCCGAACTCGCACCACCTCGGCTCGGTAGCGTGGCCCACGTCCGAGCTGGCAGCGCGCAGCGCCGGGTCGTACGTCGCGAGACGCGAAGGCGACCTTGGCGCGCTCGGCCGGGCGAACGGGCGGCGGCATCCCGCGTCGACGAGGGCCGACGCGCCGAAGCAGCGCTTGTTGCTGCGCGACACGGTCGGCGGCGGACGCGGATGCCGCTGCTCGAGCTCGTCGACGTCGTCGCGTTGACCGCCATCGTGCCGGCCAGCACGACGCACATGCCCCGTCGCGGCTAGCACGAAGCTCGGCCAACGCGGCCTGTCGCGCGCCTGGCGCCGGGCCGGGTCCTCCACAGTGCCTTGGTCACCCAGGCGAGGAGCGATGGTGGCGGCCAGGATGCCGACGCGGACGCCGTTGCCGAGCGCGCCGTGGAGCACCCACGGCAGCGCGACGAGCGGCGGCCAGTGCCACAGGTACATGGAGTAGGAGTGGTCGCCGACCCACTGCAGCGGCCGCCCAGCGCCGACAGGCCGCCGCCAGCCGCGCGACGCCGACGTCGGCGGCGATGACCAGCGCGGCGCCGGTCGTGGGCACCAGCGTCGAGCCAACCGGGGAACGCCGTGCTGCTCGGACATGGCAGGCACGACCCGACGACGGCAGCCACGCCCGCCGCCGACCAGCACCCGGGCATGGCGCAGGCCGATGCGCGTCGCCGGCAGCCAGGGCGACCAGCCCTCCGAGGGCGAACTCCCAGGCGCGCGCCTGGGTGCTGAAGAAGGCGGCACCCGGCCCGGGAGGCAGGGACAAGGCACATCACGAGCGACAGCAGGCCGATGGCCGCGCACGGCAGCCCAGCGCACGGCGGCGGACGGTGCCCCAGCGGGCCAGCGCACCGATCCCGACCGCGAGCAGCAGCAGGATGCGGCCAGACGAGGTAGAACTGCTCCTCGAGGCTCAGCGACCAGTAGTGCTGGACCAGGCTGGGACCGTCGGACTCCGCGAAGTAGTCGACCTGCTGCAGTGCCCAGCTGCCCAGTTGAGTGCGTAGACGGCAGCCGCGGCGATCTCGGCGACGTTGCTCCGCCAGACCACCGGTGGCATGAAGACCACCAGGACGCCAGCGTGACCCCGAGCACGAGCAGCGCGGCCGGGTAGCAGCCGGCGGACCCGGCCGGCGTAGAACGCCAGCAGGTCGACCCGGCCGGTCTCCTCGAGCTCGCGGACGAGCAGGCCGGTGATCAGGAAGCCGGAGACGACGAAGAAGACGTCGACTCCGACGTAGCCGCCGGGCACGAGGCCCGGCCAGAAGTGGTAGAGCAGGACGGCCGAGACAGCAAGGGCGCGAAGCGCCTGGATGTCGGGCCGGAACCCGGACGGCATCGGGTGGCGCGGATCAGGAGGCGACGAGCTCGAGCTGGTCGACGTGGGCCTGGGCCTGCGCCTCGTAGACCTCGGAGCCGTCCTCGGCCACGACCCGCACCAGGCGCAGCCGCACCAGGAAGTCGCCGACCCGGCTGAGGTGGGTGCCGTTGCGCAGCGGGGACTCGGCGTCGCCGCCGCTCAGCAGGGCACGGAAGAACACGGCGTTGCCGCGTCGCACGGGCAGGACCTTGTCCAACCGCAGGCGCGTGGCTGTGTGGCCCCCGCCGATGACGATGACTTCCTGACCGGTCGCGGCCGAGAGCTCGGCGAACGACGGTACGGCGCAGATGAGCGACATGATCCCCCCAGACCATCCAAATCGGATCCCCCCGGATCCACGGCAAAGCCTGACAGGTCGCGGTCGCGACCGTGGACTTTTCGCGGCATCTGTCTAGACCTCGGACCGCGCGGAGGCGGCTGGTCCCGCCGTACGACGACCGGTGGCAGGCCCACCTTCCCTGCTCTAGGCTCGACAGGCCCTGGAACGATCCAACCTTGGGTAGAGGAGGGCCGCCAAGGCCCGTCTCGAAACGAGTCAGGAGACGTGACCGCACCATGAAGGTCGGAGTGCTGACCGGAGGCGGGGACTGTCCCGGCCTCAACGCCGTCATCCGCGCCGTCGTCCGCAAGGGCGTCAACGTGCACGGCTTCGAGTTCGTCGGCTACCGCGACGGCTGGAAGGGCCCGCTCGAGGGTCTGACCATGAACCTCGGCATCAAGCAGTGCCGCGGAATCCTCCCGCGCGGCGGCACCATCCTCGGCTCGAGCCGCACCAACCCGTTCAAGATCGAGGGCGGCGTCGAGCGGATCCAGGACAACCTCGCCGCCGAGGGCGTCGACGCCCTCGTCGCGATCGGCGGCGAGGACACCCTCGGCGTGGCCACCAAGCTGGCCGACCTCGGGGTGAACGTCGTCGGGGTGCCCAAGACCATCGACAACGACCTGTCCGGCACCGACTTCACCTTCGGCTTCGACACCGCGGTCAACATCGCGATGGAGGCCATCGACCGCCTGCACACCACCGCCGAGTCCCACCACCGCGTGCTCGTCGTCGAGGTGATGGGCCGCCACGCCGGCTGGATCGCCCTCCACGCCGGGATCGCCGGGGGCGCAAGTGCGGTGCTCATCCCCGAGCAGCCCTTCGACATCGACGCCGTGTGCGAGCACGTCAAGAAGCGCTTCGAGACGCAGTACTCGCCGATCATCGTGGTCTCCGAGGGCGCGATGCCGAAGGACGGCGGTGACATGACGTTGGTCTCCACCGAGGTCGACGCCTTCGGCCACGTCCGTCTCGGCGGCATCGGCGACCGCCTCTCCCACGAGATCGAGCAGCGCACCGGCGCCGAGGCGCGCGCCGTGGTGCTCGGCCACATCCAGCGTGGTGGCACGCCCACCGCCTTCGACCGCTGGCTGGCGACCAGGTTCGGCCTCCACGCCATCGACGCGGTGGCCGACGGCGACTTCGGCGTGATGGTGGCGCTGCGCGGCACCAACATCGAGCGGCTCAGGCTGATCGAGGGCACCGGTGAGCTCAAGCTGGTCAACCCGGCCGAGTACGCCGAGGCCGAGGTCTTCTTCGGCTGACCCTGACCCGCGACTGTCACGGTGGCACCACTCGCGCGCGGCTAACAGCCGTCGACCACCAACGTCAGTGGCTCGCTCGGGGCGGACGTGTTGCCTGACCGGTCCACCGCTCGCAGGGTGAAGGTGCTCGACGCCGCGCCCCGGTCCCCGTAGGTGTGGACGCCGTTGCCGAACGCCAGATCGCCGAACTCGCCGTTGACGTAGACCTCGTACTCGATCGCCCCTTGCGCATCCGTGTCGTCGGTCGACTGGTCCCACCCGATGATCACCTCGCAGTCTGTGCGGTCCTCGATCCAACGCAGGTTGGTGGGCACGGTGGGAGCGACGGTGTCCGAGCTGGGCTGGGTCGTCGGCGACACCGGGTTGCTGGTCGAGGTGTTGCCCGCGAGGTCGCGCGCCTGGATGGTGAAGGAGTACGTCGTCGATGGCGTCAGGTGGCGTACGACGGCCTTGGTCTCCGAGTGCCAGTACACGTTGGCCGCCGGGGCGCCGCCGGACAATACCTTGTAGCCGACGCCGTACCAGACGTCGTCGGTCGATCGCGTCCAGGACAGCCACACCTGTGAGGGCGTGACCGCGTCGACGGAGAGGACCGGCGCCGTGGGCGGCGTGGTGTCCTGCGGCAAGGTCACGGTGACGGTGTTGCTGCTGCCGGACCGGTTCCAGGACGCATCCTCGGCGTACACGTGGAAGGAGTAGGTGGAGCCCGCGTTCAGCGACGTCATCTTGACGGTCGTCTGCGGGTGCCACACGAGAGTGCTGAAGCCGCGGCTGTCCACCACGATGTACCTGAGGCGGTCCTCGCCGCCCTTGTCGGTCGACGCGTTCCATGCCAGCGACACGCTGTTCGCCGTCGTCCCCGTCACCCGCAGCGCGGCGGGCGTCGTGGGGGCCGACCCACCACCCTTCGAGGCCGCCCCTGCCCCCGGAACGGAAACCAGCACCAGCACCAGCACCAGCACCGCCAGCAGCGCTGCTGTGATCGGTCCGGACACCGCCCGGACCTGGAGTCGACCCGTGTCCATGGAGCCCTCCTCGCCGTCCTCACACCCTTGAAGACGGATACGGGCGGCGGCTCGGAGTGGTTCACAGGGGGTGGGTCGAACGAACCGGCGAGCGTGCTCGTGGGCCCGCTCCTCGCACCTCAACCGGGGGTATGGGCTGGCGCTCGCAGCCCGACGCGCGATCATGTGTCGATGGGCAAGGTACTCACGCACATGACGATGTCGCTGGACGGATTCATCGCCGATCCGCAGGACCGGCCGGGGGAGCTGTTCGACTGGTACGAGGCCGGCGAGGTGTCCGTCGACAGCGCCAACGAGGATGTCGCGTTCGACGTCGACGAGGCCAGCGGTGAGATCCTGCGCGACCTGACCGAGAACGTCGGCACGATCGTCGCAGGCCGTCGCCTGTTCGACATCGCCGATGGCTGGGGCGACTCCCACCCGGCGGGCGCGGCGGTGGTGGTCGTCACCCACGACCCGCCCGCGGACGCTGCCGAGAGGTGGCCGAGGACGACCTTCGTGGACGGGGTCGAGGCCGCGGTCGCCAAGGCGCGCGAGATCGCCGGCGACAAGAACGTGACGATCGCCAGCGCCGACGTCGTCCAGCAGGCTCTCGAGCTCGACCTGGTCGACGAGGTGTGCGTGAGCCTGGTGCCGGTGTTGTTCGGCGAGGGCATCCCATACTTCGCCAAGCTGGAGCGCGGACACCTGATGCTGGAGGACCCGGCCGTGGTGCAGGGCAAGCGTGCGCTCCACCTCGTCTACCCGGTCCGCCGCTGACGCTTGCGGGTGCTCCCTCGCCAATCGGGGTGATCTGCGCCACGATGGCGGCAACCTGACACCTCGGCCCAGGAGCGCCCACATGAGCACCAAGCAGCCCACCGGCAGCTACGACGTCAACGCCGACGAGCCCGATCTCCTGCGGGTGATGGGGCCGAAGCTGCTCCTGCTGTTCATCGTCGGCGACATCCTCGGCACGGGCGTCTACGCCCTCACCGGGTCGGTCGCGGGCGAGGTCGGTGGCGCCGCCTGGGCGCCGTTCCTGGTGGCGTTCTTCGTGGCCACCGTCACCGCGTTCTCCTACCTCGAGCTGGTCACGAAGTATCCCCAGGCCGCCGGCGCGGCGCTCTACACGCACAAGGCGTTCGGGATCCACTTCGTCACCTTCCTGGTGGCCTTCACCGTGATGTGCTCCGGCATCACGAGCGCGTCGACGGCGAGCAACGCCTTCGCGGGCTTCCTCAACGACGGGTTCGACCTGGGGTTCGAGGTCGGCGGGTTCGGGTTGATGCTGGTCGCGCTCGGGTTCATGGCCCTCGTCGCCGCCGTCAACTTCCGCGGCGTGGGTGAGAGCGTCAAGGCCAACGTCGTGCTCACCATGGTCGAGCTGTCCGGCCTGCTGCTGATCATCTTCATCGGCCTCTACGCCGTCACCCAGGGCAACGCCGACTTCTCGCGGGTGGTGGTGTTCGAGAGCTCCGACGACCGCAGCGTCTTCTTCGCGGTCACCGCGGCGACGTCACTGGCGTTCTTCGCGATGGTCGGCTTCGAGGACTCGGTGAACATGGCCGAGGAGTGCACGGATCCCGTCCGCGACTTCCCGAAGATGATGCTCACCGGACTCGGCATCACCGGCACCATCTACGTGCTGGTCTCGATCACGGCGGTGGCGCTGGTCCCCGTGGGCGACCTGACCAACCCCGACAAGGGCCAGGCCCTGACCCAGGTCGTCGCGGCCGGTGCACCCGACGTCAACTTCGACACGATCTTCCCGTTCATCGGCATGTTCGCGGTGGCCAACTCCGCGCTGATCAACATGCTGATGGCCAGCCGGCTGCTCTACGGCCTGGCCAACCAGGACGTCCTGCCGCGGTCTCTGGGCAAGGTGCACCCGGTCCGGCGTACGCCGTGGGTCGCGATCCTCTTCACCACCTTGATCTCCTTCGGCCTGATCATCTACGTGGTCCGGGCCAACGCCTCGGAGGGCGGAGCGGCCAACGTGGCCCTGCTGGGCGGCACCACGGCGCTCCTGCTGCTCTGCGTCTTCACCATCGTCAACATCGCCGTGCTGGTGCTCCGGCGCAGTCCCGTCGACCACGAGCACTTCAGGGCGCCCACCTTCCTGCCGTACGTCGGCGCGGTGGCGTGCTTCTTCCTCGCAGGGCCGTGGGCGCGGACGGCCGAGCAGCGTGAGCAGTACACGATCGCCGGTGGGCTTCTCGTCGTCGGCATCATCTTGTGGGCGCTGACCTGGATGACCAACCGCGGCATCCGCGCGAAGAAGACCGGCTTCCGCGACATCGAGCACATGGAGGACGACGTCCGCTAGCCGGGGGCGCGTTCCGTAGCAGCACTGTTGTCGCGGCTCCGCGCCGCGAGGATCATCGCGGCCATGCGGACGCGGTGGGTGCTCGCGGTCACGGCCGCGCTCCTGTATCTCGTCGTCCTCCCCGTCGACATCGCCCTCGAGCGCGCCAGCGGCTGGTACGCCGGCGGAGTCGTCGAGCTGGTGGTCTTCCAGCTGCCCCTGCTGGCGACCTTCGTGGTCGGCTGGCTGCTCGTGCTCCGTAGCGCCGGCGGGGTGATCGGGTGGCTGCTGCTCGCCCACTGGTTGATCCTGGTGTCGGCCGGGTTGGCGTCGACGTACGCCGGCTACGCCTACGGCACCGGACGCGACCTGCCGGGGGCACGCGCGGCGGCGATCTACGACACGCAGGGCTGGCCGCTGCTGTTCGCGGCGCTGGTGGCGATCGCCTTCGTCGTGCCGGACGGCCACCTGCCGTCCAAGCGGTGGCGTCCGGTTGCGTGGCTGGCGCCGCTCTTCTTCGCGCTGACCTTGGTGGGCGGACTGACCTCGAGCCGCCCCATCGACCCGCCGTTCGACCATGTCCAGCCGTGGGGACTCCTGTCGGACTCCCTCACCGGAACGCTCAGCATCGTCGGCCTGCTCGGCATGGTCGTGACCCTGTTGCTCGCGGCCGCGTCCCTGGTCGTCCGCTACCGACGCGCCGACCTGACCGCGCGCCGCCAGCTGAAGTGGATCGCGCTGGCGGGGCTGTTGCTGCCGATCGCGATCATCTCGGCGTCCCTCGACCCCACCGGCGACTCTTCGGGACCGATGACCTACGTGCCGTTCATCCTGCTGCTGGTCGCGGTGCCCGTCAGCATCGGCGTCGCAGTGCTCCGCTACCGCCTCTACGACGTCGACCAGGTCGTCGCCACCACGGTCGTCTACGTGACCCTGACCGTGCTGCTCGGGGCGGCGTTCGTGGCGGTCATCGTGGTCGGCGGCGTGCTGATCGGCGGCGGCAGCCCGATCACGACTGCGGTAGCGACGCTGGCCGTCGCGCTGGCCTTCCGCCCGGTCAGGTCCGCCGTGCAGGGCCGCGTCGAGCGCTCCTTCAACCCGCGGCGCTGGTCCGGCGAGCAGCGGGTCGACACCTTCCTCGTCGGACCTCCGAGCCGGCCGGCGCGAGCCCGAGGCCGTCGGCGAGATGCTCGGCCGCGGCGGTGGGCGACGAGACCTTGCGTGTCTACTACTGGCTGCCCGGGCAGGCCGCACACGCGGACCAGCACGGGTCCCTCGTCCCCGAGCTGCCCTCCGAGCCGTCGGGGCGCACGCCGGTCCGCCGCGGGGACCTGCCGCTCGGCACGGTCGTGCACGCCGACCGGGCCGCCGTACGCCGCGAGCTCGAGCACCTGCTCGTGCGGGCCGGGCTGGCCGTCGAGATCGCCCGGCTGCGGGTGGAGGTGCTCTGGCAGCTCGCGGAGGTCGAGCGCTCGCGGGCCCGGATCGTCAGCGCCGCGATGGACGAGCGGCGCCGGCTCGAGCGAGACCTCCACGACGGCGCACAGCAGCAGCTGGTCGCCATCGGTCTGGACCTCCGGCACCTGCAGACCGGCCTCGACGCCGACGTCGCCGGTTCGCGACCAGCTCGACGACTCCGTACGCCGGCTCGGCGACGCGATCCGTGAGCTGCGCGAGCTCGCCCACGGCGTCCGGCCCTCCACCCTGGACGCCGGCCTGGGGCCGGCGCTGGCCGAGCTGGCCGGCCGCACGCCGGTGCGCACGGTGCTCGACGTGACCGACGAGCGGTTCGCGACCGAGGTCGAGGCGGCGGCGTACTTCGTGGTCAGCGAAGCCCTCGCCAACGCCCTCAAGCACGCGACGCCGGCCTCGATCGAGGTGCTGGCGGACCGCGTCGACGGGCGCCTCGTGGTCACGGTGGTCGACGACGGCTCCGGGGGCGCAGCCGCCGTGCCCGGCCGGGGCCTCGCCGGGATGGCCGACCGCGTGGAGGCGCTCGGTGGCTCGCTGCACGTCGACGACGGCCCCCGAGGCGGCACGCGGGTGCGGGCGGAGCTGCCGTGCGCGTAGTCGTGGTGGAGGACCAGGCGCTGCTGCGCGAGGGGCTGGCGCGGCTGTTCCGCGACGCCGGCCACCAGGTCGTGGGACTGGCCGGCGACGCCGACGAGGCCAGGCCGGCGCTCGACGAGCACGTCCCCGACCTGGTGGTCGCCGACATCCGGATGCCGCCGACCCACACCGAGGAGGGGCTGGAGCTCGCGCGCTGGGTGCGTGAGCGGCATCCTGGCGGTCGGCGTGCTCGTGCTGTCCCAGCACGTCCACGGCGGTGTGGTCGACCTGGTCTCCCGCACCGACGTACCGGGCGGGTTCGGCTACCTGCTCAAGGACCGCGTCCTCGACGTCACCGAGTTCCTGGCCGCCGCCGAACGGGTGGCCGACGGCGGGTCGGCCCTCGACCCCGACGTGGTGGCGACGCTGGTCCGCCAGGACGACGACGAGCTGCGGGTGCTCAGCGTCCGCGAGCGCGAGGTGCTGGGCCTGATGGCCGAAGGGCTGACCAACGCCGGGATCGCCGAGCGGCTCTTCCTCACCGAGCGGACCGTGGAGAGCCACACGCGCAGCGTGTTCATGAAGCTGGGGCTGCAGTCCGACGGCGACGGCCACCGCCGGGTGCTGGCGGTGCTGTCCTACCTGCGCACAGCTCGGTAGCAGGTCTGTCGGTAGCAGCACGGACCCGGGAGTGGTGGTCGCCTCGATGTGGGCGAGGGTGCCGGGTTCCTAGCGTGGGTGGGACCAGCAGCACCCGACCCAGGAGGACACCATGACCAGCACCCACAACGCCGGCGTCGACGTCGCCGCCGAGCCCACGATCCTGCCGTACGTCGCCCTCGGCGCAGGGATCCTCTCCGTCCCCGGCTCGCTCCTCACCTGGGACACCGGCCTCCCCGGCGAGGGCTTCGCCTGGGGCCTGCCGGTCGCGCTCGCTGGCCGTCGTCCTCGGCATCTCCGCCCTGCGGGCGCGCACCCACGCGCGCTGGGCCGCGATCACCGGCCTGGTCCTCGGCGGCGCGATGCTGGCGATGATCGTCGCCTGGACGCTCGTCGACGCTCTCTGACCGCCCGCAACGTCATACGAAGTGGCCGCCATGGCGACCACTTCGTATGACGTCCGCCACCGGTCGGTGCGTACGGCGCGGGCGCGCGACCCGCGTACCCTGACCGGGTGAGTCCCGAACTGGCCGACGCGGTCCCGACGCTGGAGTCGCTGCACGCCCTCGGCGCGCGGCAGCAGCCGGCGTACCCCGACCGCGCAGCTCACGACGCCGCCATCGCCAAGCTGCGCACGATGCCGCCGCTGGTCTTCGCGGGCGAGTGCGACGAGCTCAAGGCCAAGCTGGCCGCCGTCGCGCGGGGCAAGGCGTTCTTGCTGCAGGGCGGCGACTGCGCCGAGACCTTCGCCGGGATCACGGCCGACAACATCCGCAACAAGCTGCGGGTGCTGCTGCAGATGGCGGTCGTGCTGACCTACGCCGCCTCGGTGCCGGTCGTGAAGGTCGGCCGGCTGGCCGGGCAGTACGCCAAGCCGCGCTCCTCCGACCTCGAGACCCGCGACGGGGTGACCCTGCCGGCCTACCGCGGCGACGCGATCAACGGCTACGAGTTCACCGCCGAGGCGCGTGAGCACGACCCCTCCCGGCTGGTCGAGGTCTACCACTCCTCGGCCGCGACCCTGAACCTCGTGCGCGCGTTCGTGACCGGCGGCTACGCCGACCTGCGCCAGGTGCACACCTGGAACACCGACTTCGTCAAGGAGTCGAGCGTCGGCCAGCGCTACGAGCGGGTGGCCAACGAGATCGAGCGCGCGCTGACCTTCATGCAGGCGATCGGCGCCGACCCCGACGAGTTCCACCGGGTCGACTTCCACACCTGCCACGAGGGCCTGCTGCTCGACTACGAGCACGCCCTGACGCGCATCGACTCCCGCACCGACACGCCGTACGACGTGTCGGCCCACTTCGTCTGGATCGGCGAGCGCACCCGCCAGCTCGACGGGCCTCACGTCGAGCTGTTCCGCCACATCCGCAACCCGATCGGCGTCAAGCTCGGGCCGACCACGACCCCCGACGACGCGATCGCGCTGGCCGGGCGGCTCAACCCCGACAACGAGCCCGGCCGGCTGACGTTCGTGACCCGGTTCGGCGCCGAGCGCATCCGCGAGGGTCTGCCCGACCTGGTCGAGAAGGTCACCGCCGCCGGCGTCGACGTGGCCTGGGTGTGCGACCCCATGCACGGCAACACCTTCGAGGCCTCCTCGGGCTACAAGACCCGGCGCTTCGACGACGTGATCGCGGAGGTGCAGGGCTTCTTCGACGTGCACCGCGCGCTCGGCACCTGGCCCGGCGGCATCCACGTCGAGCTCACCGGCGACGACGTCACCGAGTGCATCGGCGGCGGCGAGGAGCTGGCCGAGATCGACCTCTCCCACCGCTACGAGTCGGTCTGCGACCCGCGCCTGAACCGCGTGCAGTCGCTGGAGCTGGCGTTCCTGGTCGCGGAGATGCTGCGACAGGCCTGACCCGCTGAACCCTCCCGCACGCCAGCGTCGTAGGGGCGGGCATGAGGTCTGTGCGCGCGGCCCTGGCCGCGCTGGTCCTGCCCTGCCTGGTGGCCGTGCCGGCCCACTCGGTCGAGCACCGGGCGCCGGCCGCCGTGACCGTGGCGAACATGGCCTTCGGGCCGTCGCGGGTCACCGTCGGGGTGGGGGAGACGGTGACCTGGACGTTCCAGGACGCGACGGCTCACACGGCACCTCCGACGACGGGTTCTTCGACACCCCGCCGACCTCCGGAGGGGCTGGCCGGACCATCCGGTTCCGCTCGGCGGGCACCTTCCCCTACCACTGCTCGATCCACTCGATGATGGTCGGCCGGGTCAGCGTGCCGGTGTCGGCGACGGGATCCGTCGGACGACGGCTGGAAGCTGCGCTGGCTGGCCGGCGACAACCCCAAGGACCGCGCGTACGACGTCCAGGTGCGCCGCAAGGGCACGTCGACGTGGAAGTACTTCCGCCGCGGCCACCACGACGGCAACCGCCGGTACCGCCGGCGTCGGGCACCTGGCAGGTGCGCGCCCGCACGCTCAAGGGCGCCAGAAGTCGGGCTGGTCGCCCGCGGTCACGCTGTCCTGACCCCCTCCGGATACCCCGGAGGGGGTGTCTCGTTATACCCCCGCGGGGGTGTGTAACCCCGGGTGAACGCTGATTAACCTCACCAGGGTCTCCCGGTCTGCGCGCCCGTCGCGCGGACGTCCTTTCTCGGGGGGACTTCCAAGGAGGAATCGCATGAAGCACGCATGACCGTGTCCGGCCTGGCTCTCAGTGCCGGACTGGCTCTCACCATGGCCCCGACCGGGCTGGCGCACGCCGCCCCGCAAGACGGTGGGTCTGTCAAGGTGGCCAGCCACGCGGCGGCCACGACCAAGTCGGAGCAGCAGCGGATCGAGACCTACTGGACCCCGTCGCGGATGAAGAACGCGATCCCGGTGGGCGCCAAGGTCGACTCCGCAGGCTGCGAAGAAGCCCAACGCCGCCGCCAGCGCCGTGCAGGAGACGCCGCAGCCGCGCTTCGGCAAGGTCTTCTTCACCCTCGGTGGCTCCAACTACGTGTGCTCCGGCACCGCCACCAGCAGCTCCAACGGCGACGTCGTCACCACCGCCGGCCACTGCGTCAACGAGGGCCCGGGCGCGTTCGCGACCAACTTCGCCTTCGTGCCGGCCTACGACAACGGCGCGGCGCCGTACGGCACCTGGACCGCCCAGACGCTCTACACCACCTCGGCCTGGGCCGGCTCGGGCGACTTCGACTACGACGTCGGCTTCGCGGTGATGAACGAGAACACCTCGGGCCAGAGCCTGACGGGCGTCGTGGGCGGCTACCCGATCGCCTTCAACCTGGCCCGCGGCCTGACCTACAAGGCCTACGGCTACCCGGCCGCCAGCCCCTTCAACGGCCAGACGCTGTGGTCGTGCTCGGGCGCCGTCATGCAGGACACCTTCGGCGGCAGCCAGGACCAGGGCCTGCCCTGCAACATGACCGGCGGCTCGTCCGGCGGTGGCTGGATCACCGGAGGTTCGCTGAACTCGGTGAACAGCTTCGGCTACACCGGTCTGCGCGACGTGATGTGGGGCCCGTACTTCGGCTCCACGATCCAGTCGGTCTACAACTCCGCTTCGGTGGCCTGACCGCACGCTGACGCAAGATCCTGCGGCCGCCCGTCTCATGACGGGCGGCCGTTTGGTGTCCGAACGGGCTATGGCCGGAGATCGTAAAGAGGGCTAGCGTCCGCTGAGGCCCCGATGCCGCGCGCCGCCGGGCGCCGAGCACCTTCTCGGGGGATCTAGGAGGAACGAATGAAAGCTGCGCACCATCGCCTGCGGTCTGGCCCTCGCGGCCGGACTGGCGCTCACGCTGACGCCCACCGGGCTCGCCTCGGCCGCCGTCAAGGACGGCGCGAGGCCGGCCGTCGCCCGCCACGCGGCCGCCACCACCAAGGCCGAGCAGCAGCGGGTCGAGGACTACTGGACGCCCGAGCGGATGAAGTCGGCCATCCCGGTGGGCTCCAAGCGCGAGGCCAGGGGCAAGCCGGGCGGCGGTGGCGGAGGCGGGTCCGCGGTCCCGGAGACGGCGACAGCCGCGCTTCGGCAAGGTCTTCTTCAGCATCGGCCGCTCCAACTACGTGTGCTCCGGCACCGCGACGAACAGCTCCAACGGCGACGTGGTCACCACCGCGGGTCACTGCGTGAGCGACGGCGGTACGTTCGTGACGAACTTCGCCTTCGTCCCGGCGTACAACAACGGGGCCGCGCCCTTCGGCACCTGGGCGGCCGAGACGCTCTTCACCACTGCCCAGTGGCGCAACGGTGAGGACTTCGACTACGACGCGGGCTTCGCGGTGATGCGCGAGAACGCCGCGGGCCAGAGCCTGACGGGCGTCGTGGGCAGCTACCCGATCGCGTTCAACCTGCCGCGTGGAGGGACCTTCAAGGCCTACGGCTACCCGGCCGCCAAGCCCTTCAACGGCCAGACGCTCTGGTCCTGCACCGGTGCGGTCGTCCAGGACACCTTCGGCGGCAGCCAGGACCAGGGCCTGGCCTGCAACATGACCGGCGGCTCGTCCGGCGGTGGGTGGATCAACGGCAGCTCGCTGAACTCGGTGACCAGCTTCGGCTACACCGGGCTCAAGAACATGCTGTTCGGCCCCTACTTCGGTTCGGTCATCCAGGCGGTCTACGCAGAGCGCCTCGGTCAGCTAGGCCCCTTCAGCCGCCGCCCTCCTGGCCGACCACTCGTCGGCCAGGAGGGCGTAGCTGTAGCCGTCCAGCCAGCCGCGGTCGCGGTGCAGAGAGTCCCGCACCGTGTGCGCCTCGCGGCGCATCCCGAGCTTCTCCATCAGGCGCCACGACGACTCGTTGTCGGCGAAGCAGAGGGCGATGACGCGGTGGACGCCCAGCTCCTCGAAGCACAGGGCCATCAGCCTGCGCGCCGCCTCGAGGGCCAGCCCGCGACCCTGGTACGCCGGGTCCAGCGCCCAGCCGATCTCCGCCTGGGCGTCGACGGTCCGGTCCTGGACCTCGGCCTGCGCCCACGCGTCGGAGAGCGAGAGGTAGAGGTCGCCGACCACCTGGCCGTCCATCTCGATCATGAACGTCCGCTTGCGGAACTCCTCCTCGCCGAACCTCTCCTCGACGTTCGCGAGGTCCGTCGAGAGCCTCGGCAGCCAGTCCGACACCTCGGGTCGCTGTCGGTAGCCCTGGAACGCCGCCGCGTCCGACTCCTCCGCCGGGCGGATGGACAGCCGCTCGGTCCTCAGCGGCCACGACACGTCGTCGATCGAGGTCATGGGCCGACCGTAGCCGTCGGTGGTTGAGGTGCGAGGAGCGCTGGCGACGAGCCCTTCGAGGCTCGCAAGCTCGCACCTCAGGAACCACCTCGAAACCACGACTCCCGGCCACATGATCTGATGGCCTGCGTGCCGATCGACCTGCGCTCCGACACCCTGACCCAGCCCACCGACGGGATGCGCGCGGCGATGGCCGCGGCCGAGGTCGGCGACGACGTCTACGGCGAGGACCCGACCGTCCTGGCGCTGCAGGAGCGGGTGGCCGCGCTGTTCGGTCACGAGGCGGCGCTGTTCACGCCGACGGGGTCGCTGGCCAACCTGCTCGCCGTGCGCTCGCTGGTGGCGCCGGGGCAGGAGGTGCTCTGCGAGTCCTCCGCCCACATCGCCCGCGCCGAGCTCGGCGCCCACGGCGCCGTCGGCGGGCGTCACCATGCGGACCTGGACGTCGCCTCGCGGCCAGGTCGACCTCGCCGCGATCTCGGCCCTCTTCGCGCCCGACATGGGGCCCTTCTTCGTCCGGACGACGGCGGTCTCGGTCGAGAACACCCACAACTTCGCCGGGGGCGCGGTCCTGCCGCTCGCCGACCTCGAGGCACTGCGGTCGTGGACCGACTCGGTGGGCGTCGCCGTGCACCTCGACGGCGCCCGGCTCTGGAACGCCCACGTCGCCACCGGCACCCCGCTGGCGGCGTACGGCGCCCAGGCCGACGTGCTGTGCGTGTGCTTCTCCAAGGGGCTCGGCGCCCCCGTCGGGCTCGATGCTCGTCGGGTCGGAGGCGGCGATGACCGAGGCGCGCGTCTGGCGCAAGCGGCTCGGTGGCGGGATGCGGCAGGTGGGCATCCTGGCGGCCGGGGCGGCGTACGCCCTCGACCACCACGTCGAGCGGCTCGCCGAGGACCACGAGCACGCCCGCCTGCTCGCCGAGGCGTGCGGCGTCGACCCGGCCGGCGTCGACACCAACATCGTGGTCGTCGACCGCCCCGACGCCGGCGCGTTCGTGGCCGCGGCGCGTGACGAGGGGGTGCTGGTCTCGGCGGTCGGCCCGCGGACCGTCCGGTTGGTCACCCACCTCGGCGTCAGCCTCGCCGAGACCCGGCGGGCGGCCGACGTGCTGGCCCGGCTGTGAGGGTCAGGCCGTCGGCGCGCCGACCAGGGTGACCTCGCTGACCGCGGTGTAGTCGCGCGCGCTGCGGCCCGTGCCGGGCGAGCTGACGGCTACCAGGCGCAGCGTCACCGTCGAGGTGGTGACCGGAGCACCGAGGTCGATCGTCTGCATCTGCTTGGTCGCCTGGAGGGGCTGGTCGACGGTGGTGCCGTCGTCGAAGACCCATTGAGCGGCGAGGACGCGGCGGTTGCCGACGTACCAGTTGAGGTTGCGACCACCGACCATCGCGTTCTTGGCGTAGCCGTTGACCATCCCGACCCGCGTGAGAGCGGTCGGAGCGGCGAGCTGGAAGGTGAGCTCGGCGCCGGTGCCGTCGCCGGCCATCCGCCAGCAGGTGTCGGGCCGGCCGTCGAGCATGTTGGCGGCGACGTACGTCGTGCGGTTGCCGAAGGCGTCGGCGTTGGGCGGCGCCGTGCTGCGGCGCGGTGGCCGTCGCCGTGGACGCCACCTCGACCGGGTCGCCGGTCGGCGCGGGCTCCGAGGACGTCGGCGCCGGCTCAGTGGTGGCCGCCTCGGACGACGGCGCGGGCTCGTCGCTGGTGGTGACTGCGTCGGACGGAGTGGACTGCGAGGACGCGGGCGGGTCGGAAGCCGTGTCGTCGTCAGGAGCGAACAGCAACCAGAGCCCGCCCGCCGCGACGAGCATCATGACGAGCGCCACGATGACCCAGGGCAGCCACGCGGCGGCACCGGAGCCACCGCCGGCATCGTCGTCATCCTCGTCGTCGAGGTGCGGCGGGTTCGCGCACCGGCTCCGTGGCGGGCTGGGTGTGGGCGGCCACGTCGAGCTCGTCGGCGTAGAGGGGAAAGCGCACGGGCGTCGGGGTCGAGGCGGCCGGTGCGGGCTCGACGGGTGTGCGGATCGGTGCTCGTTCGGCCGTGTCGCTGCGCCAGTCGCCGCGCTGCGGGGGAGCGGTCGGGCCGTCGGACTGGGGCGAGAGGACCGCCTGGCCACACTGCGGGCAGAACGCCGCGTCGCCGACCTCGGCGCGGCAGCTTCGCGCAGGTGGTGGGCATCGCAGACCTCCCCGCACAATGTGCCGGCTCCCAACGCGCCAGAGTAGAGACATCCCCCCGGTCAGGCCAGCCGCACCCGCTCGGCGGCATCGACCCGGCCGAGCAGAGGGGGGAGCCGGCGCACCGCCGTGGCGAGGTCGCGCAGGTCGCTGCCGACCAGCGCCTGCGGTCCGTCGCAGAGGGCGGACTCCGGGTCGGGGTGCACGTCGACGATCACGCCGTCGGCGCCGGCCGCGATGCCGGCGCGGGCCAGCGGGACGACGAGGTCCTTGCGGCCGGCCGCGTGCGACGGGTCGACGATCACCGGGAGGTGGCTGGTGGCCTGGACGATCGGGACGGCGGAGATGTCGAGGGTGTTGCGGGTGGCCGGCTCGAAGGTGCGGATGCCCCGCTCGCACAGCACGACGTCGAGGTTGCCGCGCTGGGCGATGTACTCGGCCGCCATCAGCCACTCCTCGACGGTCGCGGTCATCCCGCGCTTGAGCAGGACCGGCTTGCCGGCCTCGCCGACCGCCTGCAGCAGCCCGAAGTTGGCCATGTTGCGGGTGCCGATCTGGAGCATGTCGGCGTGCTCGGCGACGACCGGGACGTCGCGTGCGTCGACGACCTCCGTCACGATCGGCAGGCCGGTCGCGGCGCGGGTGTCGGCCAGGATCTCCAGGCCCGCCAGGCCCAGGCCCTGGAAGGCGTACGGCGAGGTGCGCGGCTTGAAGGCGCCGCCGCGCAGCAGGGTGGCCCCGGCGGCCCTCGCCATGTGCGCCGCCTCGAGCGTCTGCGACGCCGTCTCGACGGCGCACGGTCCGGCGATGAAGGTGAACGTCTCCGGCCCGATCGGCACCTGGTGGTCGCTCGGGCCGACCCAGATGGTCGAGCGCTCGGGATGGTGCTGCCGGCTGACCAGCTTGTAGGGATCGGAGATCCGGTGGACGTCGGCCACGCCCGCCAGCGCGCGCAGGTTGAGGTGGTGGAAGGACTCGACGTCGCCGACGAGCCCGATGATCGTGCGCGACACGCCCTTGCTCACGAACGCCTCGCCACCGACGCCCTCGACGCGCTCCACGACGTGGGCGATGTCCTCGTCCGTGGCCCCCGGCGCCATCACGATCACCATGGCCGCCACCCTGACGCACTCGGTGTGGCGACGGTCACCATTCCCGCCATGCGGACCTCAACTCGCCCTCGTTGGTTGAGGAGGTCGCGCAGCGACCGTCACGAAACCTGGTGACAGGCCAGCAGATCCGTACCGGGGTTTCGTGACAGGCGCTAGCGCGCCTCTCCTCAACCAGCGGGGACCGTGTTCAGACGGTCAGGTGGGTGACTTCGCCCTCGATCTTGCGGCGCGGGGCCAGCTCGACGACGAGCATGGCGGTGAGCACGAGGGCGCCGCCGAACAGCATCCGCGAGGTCAGCGACTCGCCGCCGAGCAGCACGGCGAAGAACGCCGCGAAGACCGGCTCCATGCTCATCACGATGGCGGTGCGGGTGGCCGAGAGGTGGGCCTGTGCCCAGGTCTGGCCGACAACGCCAGCGCCCCGGGGATCAGCGCCATGTAGAGGACCGCGGCCCAGTCGGAGGCTCGGTCGGGCAGCACGATGCCGTCGGGGGCCGTGCACACCAGGCACACGACCGCGATCACGATGAGCTGCATGATCGCCAGGCCCATCGCGTCGGCGGGGGTGGACCAGGCGCTGAGTCCGACGATGTGGAGGGCGTAGAGCATCGCGGCGACGAAGGTCAGCGCCTCGCCGTAGCCGACGGAGAAACCGTCGAGGGTGAGCACCGCGAGCCCGGCGACGGCGAGCAGCACGGCGCCCCAGGTGACCGCCGTGATCCGCGTGTGCAGGAGGACGGCTGCGAACAACGGGGTGGCGACGACGTACAGCCCGGTGATGAAGCCGGACACGCTGGCAGGCGTGTGCGCGAGGCCGGCGGTCTGCAGGATCTGCCCGAAGCCGTAGAGCAGGCCGAGGACGACCGCGTGCCGCCGCGCCTCGCGGCTGAGCCGGCCGAGCGCCTTCGGCGCGAACACCACCAAGGCGACGGCGGCGATCGCGAACCGGACCCCCAGGAAGTCGAGGGTCGGCACCCGGTCGAGCAGGTCCTTGATCAGGAAGAAGGTGCTGCCCCAGGCTGCCGTGATCGCCAGCAGGGTCAACGTGGCGAGCAGCGTCGTACGCCGCTCCGCCGCTGCCGCCGTGCTCCGAACCACGCCCGGAACGCTAGCGGGAGGTCAGTCGCTCAGATCAACCACAGCGTGACCGTGGACCCCTGCGGGATCTCCTCGCCGGAGCCGGGGTCGACGCTGTAGACGAAGCCGAGGCCGAGGTAGTTGTCGATGTGCTCGATCTCGACCACGAACCCGGCAGCCTCGAGCGACTCCTGCGCGGACTCCCAGCCGGAGGCCACCAGTCCGCCCGGCACCTCGACCAGCTCGGGACCGAGCGAGACCTCGAGGGTGACCTGGTCGCCGAGGAACAGAGTTCCCTCGTCGGGGCTCTGCGAGATGACGTCGCCCTCGGCGACCGCGTCGGAGTACTGCTCCTCGGTGCTGACCTCGAAACCCTTGTCCTCCAGGGCCGCCTCGGCCTCGTCGGCGTCCTGTCCGGTGAAGTCCTTGACGGTCAGCGGCTTGCGGCCCTTGCTGACGTAGAGGTCGACGACCGTGCCGGGCCGCAGGGTCTGGCCGGAAGGTGGGTCGCTGCGCAGCACCGTGCCCTCGGGCACGGTCTCCGACCAGCGGCCGATCGACTTGCCGAAGGCGAGGTGCGCGGCGAGCAACGCGTCCTGTGCCTCGTCCTCGGTGTTCCCCTGCGTGGGCGGCACGTCGTACCGCTCCTTGCCGAGCGAGACCACCAACGTGACGGTGCCGCCGTCGAGGACGCGCTGCCCGGCCCCTGGGTCGGCGGCGAGCACGCGGCCCGCGGGGACGGTCTCGGAGTACGCCGGGTCGCCGACCTCGACGTCGAGGCCGGCGGCCTCGAGCTTGTTCTCGGCGGGCCGCTGGGCCATGCCGAGGACGGCCGGCGCGGAGGTGTAGCGCGCCCAGCCGAACCACCACGCGCCGGCGCCGGCGCCGGCGACGAGCAGCAGCGCGAGCAGGAGCAGGAGCGGACCGCGCCTCGACCGTCGCGGCCGGCGGGCGCTGGTGATCCGCGCGACCTGCGCGGGCGGCGGCACCGGACGGCGCTCGATCGCGGTCGTGCGGTGGACGACCTGGGGAGCCTCGGACGGGGCGGCGACCTCCGGGGTCATCATCCGGGCGAACTCGTCGACGTCGAACGGGTCGGGTTCGGTGTCGCTGGACCGATCGTTGGGAACCGGGACGGGCGCGGTGTCGGTGGCGACGGGCCGCGACAGCGCGAGGTCGGCGGTCAGGTCGTCGTCCTCGCGGACGCCGTCGCGCAGGGCCTGCGCGACCCGGTGCACCTGGTGGAGCAGCACGCCGGCGTCGGCCGGCCGCTGGTCGAGGTCGCGCGCAGTGGCGCGCGCGACGAGCGCGTCGACGTACGCCGGCAGTCCGGGCGCCATCCGCGACGGCGGCGGCACGTCCTCGTGCACGTGCTTGTAGGCGACCTGGATCGGCGACTCGCCCTCGTGGGGCTTGCTGCCGGTGAGCAGCTCGTAGAGCAGCACGCCCGCGGCGTAGACGTCGGCGCGCGCGTCGGAACGCCCGTCCACGACCAGCTCGGGAGCGAGGTAGGAGACGGTGCCGATCAGCACCCCGCCGGTCGCGGTGTGCTGGGTGTCGGCGCTGACGGCCTTGGCCAGGCCGAAGTCGGCGACCTTGACGCGGCCGTCGTCGGCGATGAGGACGTTCTCGGGCTTGACGTCGCGGTGGATCAGGCCGGCGCGGTGGGCGTGCGCGAGCGCCGAGAGGACGGGCTCGATCAGCGCCAGCGCCCGCGAGGGCGGCCATCGGGCTCTCCTTGCGGATCACGTCGCGCAGGGTGTGCCCGGCGACGTACTCCATGACCAGGAAGACCGTGCCGTCGTCGTCGCCCTGGTCGAAGACGGCGACCACGTTGGGGTGGTCGAGGCGCGCGGCCGAGCGGGCCTCGCGGACGAACCGCGCCGCGAACTCCTCGTCGTCGCCCAGACCCGGGTGCATCACCTTCACCGCGCACAGGCGGTCGAGACGGTGGTCGGTGGCCTCGTAGACGCCGGCCATCCCGCCGCGCGCGATCCGGGCGCCGACGCGGTAGCGGCCGTCGAGGAGACGCCCGACCAGGGGGTCGCTCACCACCGTGCCGCTGCCTCGTGCGGGCACGCCCATCTGGCTGCACTCGACCCTCCTGCGCACCGGTCGGGGAAGAATCCGGTCTGCCCATCGTACGGACGTGCCGCCGGGGTGGTCGCCTACGTCCGTCCCGGCGTGGCGTCACGGCGCGGCGTGACTGGCGCGACCGGCGGCGGCTCGTGACAGCATTGACCCATGAGCAGCCTGCCCCTCGCCGAGCACGACCTGGCCGCCCTCGTCGACGAGTGGGTCGACTGGCACACCGCGGCCGAGCTGCTGGGCGTTCCCGTGACCCGCGTCCGCACGATGATCCGCGAGCACGAGCTCGCGGCCGCCGTGCCCACCCCCGGTGCCGGTCAGCAGATCCCCGCGGCGTTCATCCAGGACGGCCTGGTGGTCAAGGGACTGCCGGGGCTCCTCACCGTCCTGCACGACGGCAAGTACGACGACCGTGAGTGCATCGCCTGGCTGTTCATCGACGACGACCTGCCCGGGCGACCGATCGACGCGCTGCGCGAGAACCGCGGCGCCGAGGCCAAGCGCCGCGCCCAGGCAATGGCGCTCTGAGACGTGACCGGCACCGCACCGACGACCACTACCGATGTTCGAGAGGATCGAGAAGATGAGCGGACCGCGATGAGCGGACTGGCCGCCCTGCTGGCGCACCGCAAGGAGCCGGGGATCTACCAGTGGCACGGCCACTTCAAGGACGACGACGTCCGCCACACGGTCGAGCACGCCGGCTGGCATTTCGCCCACATCGACGGCTGGCACGGTGAGACCAAGGCCGACTTCCTCCGTGCGGTCGGCGAGGCGCTGGCCCTCCCCGAGCACTACGGCGCCGACTCCGACAAGCACGGTTTCGACGCCCTCGCCGACTGTCTCGGTGACGTCGTCGCCGGCGACAGCGAGGGCTGGCTGCTGCTGTGGGACGGCTGGGGTCCGCTCGCCCGCCACGACGAGCGCGCCTTCTCGGTCTCGCTCTCGGTCCTGGGCGGCCGCGTGAACGCCGACCGGGGCGGCCCGTTCGTCGTGGTCCTGCGCGGCGACGGGCCCGAGGTCGCCGGCGTCCCCAGCCTTGACTGAGAGCCTCGACTGACGTGGCGAGCCGTGTCTCCAGCTGGCGGAGGATCCGCTCGACGATCCTGCTCGCGGTGTTCCTGGCCCTGGTCATGGTGGTGACGAGCAGCGCGTCGGACGCCGGCGTGGGTCAGTGGGAGCTGCTGATCACGCTCGTGGTCTTCGTGGTCGGTTGCGCGGTCATCTGGTGGCCGCGCAAGCCTGTGTCCTGACCGCTGGTTGAGGAAGGCGCGCAGCGCGTGTCTCGAAACCCGGTGAGCGGCACGCCGACAGGTTCCGGGGTTTCAGACAGGACTTCGTCCTTCCTCAACAGCGGGACGTTCAGACGACGCGGTCGGTGGCGGCGGCGGCCAGCTCGCGCAGCACCTGGCGCGCCGGCTCGGCGACCGAGGACGGCGTCGAGCTTGGCCAGCGACAGCGTCACCAGCTCGCCGATGACCTGTTCGACGTGGGCGTGGGCGCCGGAGTCGTCGATGATGCGTCGCAGGTCGGCGACCTGCTCGTCGGAGAGCGGGGTGCCCAGAGCGGCGTCGAGGCGGGCGGCGTCGGAGGCGGTCGCGCCGTCGAGGGCGAGGGCGACCAGCACGGTGCGCTTGCCCTCGACCAGGTCGTCGCCGGCGGGCTTCCCGGTCGCGGCCGGGTCGCCGTACACGCCGAGCAGGTCGTCGCGGAGCTGGAAGGCCTCGCCGAGGGGCAACCCGTACGCCGTGAGCTCGCGCAGCGTCTCCGGTCCGCCTCCCGCCAAGGTGGCGCCGATGTGGAGCGGGCGCTCGATGGAGTACTTGGCGGACTTGTAGCGCAGCACGGTCATCGCCGCGTCGACGTCGGCGCGACCGCGGGCCTGCACCGAGACGTCGAGGAACTGCCCGCTGATCACCTCGGTGCGGCAGTGGTCGAACACCTCGAGGGCGGCCACCACGCGCTCGGCAGGCAGGCCGCACCGGCGCAGCAGCTCGTCGGACCAGGCCAGCAGCAGGTCGCCGAGGAGGATGGCCGCGGACGCGCCGTACTGATCCGGGTCTCCGCGCCACGACCGCGACCGGTGTGCGGCCGCGAAGGCGCGGTGCGTGGCCGGGCGGCCGCGCCGGGTGTCGGAGGCGTCCATGTAGTCGTCGTGGACCAGCGCACTGGCGTGCAGCACCTCCAGCGCGGCGCACGCACGCAACAGGGCGTCCTCGTCGGCCACCTCGGGCGACACCGCCCGGTAGCCCCACCAGCAGAAGGCGGCACGGAAGCGCTTGCCGCCGGACACGCAGCGCCGGGCCTCCTCGAGCAGGTCCGCGGCGTCGGGGCCGAGCGGAGCGACCCGCTCGCCCATCTCGTCGAGGAACTCGTCGAGGGTCTTCTGCAACCGCTCCCGGAAGGCCGTCCCCTCCGGTGACCCGTCCCACGACGTCATGGTTCGAGGCTAGTGGCCCGCTGGCTTCCCTAGACTGCCGCCCATGGTTCCGGGCCAGCACGAACGCAAGAGCATCGGCCAGCTCGTCCGCGAGGGCGAGCGGTCGATCTCCTTCGAGTTCATGCCGCCCAAGGACGACGCGGGTGTCGAGCAGCTGTGGTCGGCGATCCGCGACCTCGAGCCCTACCAGCCCACGTTCGTCTCGGTGACCTACGGCGCCGGCGGCACCACCCGCGACACCACCGTCGCCATCACCGGTCGCATCGCCCGCGAGACCTCGCTGCGGGCCATGGGCCACCTGACGTGTGTCGGCCACACCCGCGAGGAGCTGCTCGACATCCTGGCGTCCTACCGCGACGCCGGCGTCCGCGACGTGCTCGCGCTGCGCGGCGACCCGAAGGAAGGCCCGAGGGCCGACTGGACGCCCACTCCCGGCGGCCTGACCTACGCCAGCGAGCTGGTGGCGCTGGCCCACGAGCTGGGCGGCTTCAGCATCGGGGTGGCGGCGTTCCCCGAAGCCCACCCGTCGGCCGCCTCGAAGGACGCCGACGCCCGGGTGCTGGTGGCCAAGGCCGAGGCGGGCGCGGAGTTCGCGGTGACCCAGCTGTTCTTCCGCGCTTCCGACTACGCCGGCCTCGTCGACCGGGTCCGCGCGCTCGGCTGCGACCTGCCGATCCTGCCGGGCATCATGCCGATCACCAACCTCAAGCAGGTCAGCCGGATGGCCGAGCTCTCGGGGGCCGACCTGCCCGACGAGGTCCTGTCGCGGTTCGACGGCATCGTCGAGCCGGCCGACGTACGCCGCGTGGGCGTCGAGATCGCGACCGAGCTGTGCCAGCAGGTGCTCGAGCTGGGGGCGCCGGGGCTGCACTTCTACACGCTCAACCGGTCGCGGGCGACGCTGGAGGTCTTCGAGGCGCTGCGGATCACGGTCTAGCCTCGCCGCATGCGCACCGTCACCGTCACCGGCCAAGGAACCGCTCGCGAGGTCCCCGACACCGTCGTCGTCCGCGTCGCAGCGAGCCACCGCGCCGCGGGCGTGGCCGAGGCCCTGGCCGGTGCCGACTCCGCCGCCGACGAGATCATCGCGACCGCCCGCGAGCACACCGAGGCTTCGAAGATCGCCTCCACCAACCTGACCCTGTGGCCCGCCTTCGACAACGCGGGCAAGCCCAGCGGCTTCGAGGCCCGCCACTCGCTCACCATCACTTGCGCTGACATCACCGCCGCCGCCTCCCTGTTGGGCGAGCTCGCCCGCCGCCGTCGGAGACCGTCTGCAGATCGAGTCGCTCGGGCTGGAGGTCGGCGACACCTCGCGCGCCCGCGCACAGGCTCGCTCCGCGGCGTTCGCCGACGCCGTCGCCCGCGCCCAGCACCTCGCCGAGCTTGCCGGCGCCCGGCTGGGCGAGGTGCAGGCGATGGCCGAGGGCGGCGGTGTCGCGCATCCGATGGCCGACCTGGCGGGCGGCATGCGCGAGGCGAAGTCGATGGCCATCGCGCCGGGCGAGACCACGATCTCCGGGGCGCTGACGGTGACCTTCGAACTGGTGTGAACGGTCAGGCCGGACCGACCAGCTGGGCGACCAGCGCGGCGGACAGCCCGACGAACGGCAGCCCCGCGCCGGGCGTCGCGTGCGCGCCGACGGCGTAGACACCGGGCACGGGCGTCGCCGGGCCGAGGCGCCGGAAGGCCGTCTGCCTGCCCTGCCACAGCACCCCGAGCGGCGACCCGCCCCATTGCTCGACCAGGTCACGGGGCGAGCGGTCGACCCGCGTGACCACCTGCGGCCGGACGTCGATCCCGCGCCGCACCAGGGCGGTGACCAGGTCCTCGTCGACACGGCCCCGGCCGAGGAGCGTCCAGGCGTTGCCGGATCCGGCGCGCACCGTGATGGTCGGCTCCTTCGCGCCGCCGTGGAACACGGTCTCGTGGGACAGCGTCGGCAGGTCGCCCTCGAGGCCGAGGTGGCACACGACCGGCGGCAGGGCCGGCATGGTCCGCCGGACGAGAGGGGCCAGCGCCGGTAGCCGGCGGGGGTCGCAGGCGACGACCACGAGGTCGGCGTCGAGCTCGCCGGCGGCGGTGTCGACCGCCACCACCCGCCCGCCCTTCAGCACCAGGTCGCGGACCTCGCTGGCGGTGTGCACGTCGACCTTGCGCGTCGCCAGCCGGGCGGACAGGGCCTCGGCCAGCACTCCCATGCCACCGGTCACGGTCCACGCGCCGAAACGCTGCTCGACGTACGACGTCACCCCGACCCAGGCTGGCACGTCCCGCGGGTCGTGGCCCTCCGCGAGGCTGGGGTAGAGCGCCATCAGCCGGAGCCGCTCGTCCTTGAGGCGTCTGACCCGTCGCGCCAGCGTCTCGCGGCTCCTGAGCCGCGCGGCCAGCGGCGCAGGCAGGTGGTCGGGGTCCCAGGGACGCTCGAGGTACTCGCGGCGCAGCACCTCCCAGTCGTCGCCGTAGGAGTGGACGTGGTCGGCCCAGCGCGAGCCGAGGCCGGGGCCGAGCGAGTCGACGGCCTGGATCTGCGCTGCCCTGGAGCCTGCCGGCAGCCGGACGGAGGTGCCGTCGGCGAACCGGTGCTCGCGCAGCACGTCCAGCTCGACCAGGTCGAGCTCGCGCTCGGCCGGCCGTCCGGACTTGCGGAACAGGTCGCGCACCACGGCCGGCAGCAGGGTGTACGCCGGCCCGCCGTCCCAAGCGAACCCGTCGCGCTCGACGGGCGCGAGCGCGCCGCCGAGCCGCGGCCCGCGCTCGAGCAGGGAGACCTGGTGGCCCGTCTTGGCGAGCCGGGCAGCCACGGCCATCCCCCCGAACCCGCCGCCCACGACGGCCACCCGCGCCATCCCCCATCTTCGGTGGTCGACCTCACCGCTGGTCGAGGAGGGCCGCCAGGCCCGTCACGAGCCCTCACCGCTGGTCGAGGAGGGCCGCCAGCCCGTCACGGCCCGGCGACGGAGCGGTTCAGCGCAGGTCAGGCGCCGCGCTCAGGTCGCCGAGGTGGACGCCGAACTCCCGCCGCAGCAGGTCGTAGAGCGCCAGGTTGACCGTGGCCAGCCGGACGCCGGGCTCGCAGCGCCGCGCACGGCTGCACCTTGGCGAACAGCCCGGACGGGGTGTCGGCCATCACGAGGACGTCCTCGCTCTCCTGGCCGGGCTGGTCATTCTCGGGATCGATCGTCGAACCGCTCGCCGTCCCACGTCAGCGCCTCGGTCACGTCACCGACGACGACGTCCTTGGCCAGGGCGACGGCGCGGCCGCTCGGGTTCGGCGTCGATGAGGGGCAGCAGCGCCTCGACGTCGGCGACCCGCACGCCAGGGTCCTCGCCGAGCACCAGCGCGTCCTGGAGCAGGGCGAACAGCTTGCGGTCGAGCTGGGTCACCTGGGTGAAGCCGGCGGACATCCGCGAGTTGAGCTCGGTCGGCCGGAAGCCCTCGGCGGTCAGCACGCCGTCGATGCCGAATGCCCCGCGGTAGTCGTGGGCGGTGCGCAGGTGCTCGCCGACCCGGCGCGACCGAGTCGCGCATCGCCTCGCGGTCGGCGGGCGGCGCGTCCCAGAACGTCGACAGGCCGCCGTAGATGAAGGTCCGTGCGGCCACGTCGCGCAGGATCGAGATCTCCACCGGCCGGAACGCGGCGGTGCCGTCGGGCAGCACCAGCCCGTGGATCGAGCACGGCACCCCGTCGAGGAACGGCATCACGCGCACGCGGTCGCAACGGGGCAGGAAGAAGGCCAGCGCCCGGGCCTGGTCGGCCTCGTCGCGGACCCAGCGGACGTAGTCGCCACCGCCGTTGAAGCCCTCCTTGGTGTCGCCGGACCACACCGCGCCCAGCGGCCCGGCCAGCTCGCGGGTCGCGGCTGCGAGGGCCGCCGCGCTCGACGGGGAGCACGTCGTACGGCGCGCGGGGGACGCCGGCGGCGTCCCACAGGTCGTCCGCGAGCATCTTGTCCTCGAGCGCGACGAACGCCGTGGGACGCCCGGACACCACGGGCCGGCCGAGGATCGGCTCGTCGGTCGTCACGAACGGACCGCCCACCCAGACGGCCCGCCGCTCGGGGTCGAAGGCCTCGATCGCGGCGACGGCGTGGTCGGGCAGGTGTCGCGCGAGGTGGTCGAGCGCGCGCATCTCCTCGGTGACGCTGGAGGTCCGCGGCGGCTCGACGTCGACGACCACGCAGTCGCCCTGCGGCCGGCTTGGGGCCGGCGCCGTGCGGCAGTGGCGAGCACGAGGACCGTGCCGCCGACCTCGCGCACCCAGTCGACGAACTCGGTGCGGGCCGCGAGGATCCCGGGCCCCAGGACGACCGGCCGGTCGGCGTACCTGGCCATCAGCCGCTCGGTGAGCGCCGGCACGCACCTCGGGGTCGGCCAGGTCCATCCGGTCACGCTAGTCGCCGCTGGTCGAGGCGGTCGCGAGCGCCAGCGAGCCGTCGTCGAGACCCGGCGAGCGTCGTCGCTACGTTGACGCGGTGCCCGAACCCACCCTCGGCCTCGTGCTGCTGCTCGGCACAGCCGTTCTCGTCGGCGCCGTGGTGCAGGGCAGCGTCGGGTTCGGGATCGTGGTGGTGGCGGCGCCGTTCGTGATCTGGGCGGCGCCGGAGCTGATGCCGGGGTCGATGCTGGTCTGCGGCTTCGTGATGCCGCTGTTGCACCTGGCCCGGCGCTGGCGGGACGTCGACCGAGGGCACCTCACCCCGGCGCTCGCCGGCCGGCTCGCCCTCACGCCGGTGGGGGTATGGGTGGTGGCGGTGGCCAGCCCGCGGCTGATCGCCCTGCTGGTGGGCGTGCTGGTGCTCGTGGTGGCCGCGGCGTCGGCGTACGCGCCGGAGTTCGAGGCACGGCCCCGCAACCTGCTGCTCGCGGGCGCGCTGACCGGCGATCTCCGGTACCTCGGCGGCGGTGGGCGGGCCGTTCGTGGCGATGACGCTGCAGCACGAGCCGGCGGCGCAGCTGCGGGCCACGCTGGCCGCGTTCTTCACCGTGGGGTCGCTGGTCTCGCTGGCGGGCCTGGTGGTGGCCGGCGAGCTCAGCCGTGGACAGGTGGCCTGGGGCGCGATCCTGGTGCCGTTCCTCGTGGTCGGCTACGCGATCAGCGGGCCCTTGACCCGGCGGCTCGACGACGAGGCGGCTGCGCGCCGCGATGCTGGTGTTCTGCGTGGTCGCCGGGGCCTCGATCATCCTGCGGGCCCTCCTTGGCTGAGCGTCGTCGTCGCGCGCGCTTCCACCGCCGCCACCCGCGCCGCACGAGCTTGGCCACGAAGTACAGCATCGTCAGCCCGAGGACCAGCAGCACCGCGGCGATGGCCGCCGCGGCCCGCGGGTGCTCGATGGCGAACCACACCAGCGCGAACACGGTGATGTCCTCGGCGATGCTGGCGCCGATGTTGGTGACGGGTTCGGGCGAGGAGTTGATCGCCAGGCGGCTGCCGGCCTTGACCAGGTGCGACAACAGCGCCGTGCCACCGCCGACCACGGCGTAGACGGCCTGCTCGAGCGAGTCGGCGTCGCCCGCCATCAGGACGCCGATGACGGCGCCGCTGGTCGGCCGGATCACCGTGGAGATCGCGTCCCACGTCGAGTCGATGAAGGGGATCTTGTCGGCGACGAACTCCATGGCGTAGAGGAAGAAGGCGACTGCCAGGACGTCCCACCGTTGCAGCGCGTCGGGGATCTCGGCGGTCGGGGTGACCCGGTCGGCGACGCCGAGGACGAGCACCACGAGGTAGGCGTTGACGCCGCTGGCCCAGCCGCTCGAGAACACCAGGGGCAGGGAGTCCATCAGGCCCCCGGTCTCGTGTTCCGCGTCGATCACGCGCGCGAGCGACTCGGGGTCGCGGCCCACGACGGTGGTGCCGTCGGCGGCGGTGATGATCGGCCGCTGGATGACGCGTGGGTGCGCGGCCAGGGCGGCGTACCAGTCGTCGCGATGCCCTGCGTCGCGCGGCAGGTCGACGCCCTCCTCCTTCGCCTCCTTGTCGCGGGCGATGTCCCAGGGCTCGAGCCCGAGCCGGGCGACGACGTCGCGCAGGGTGCGCCTCGTCAGGCGGGTCGTCGAGGTAGCGGCGGACGGTGTACTCGACGCCGGCCGCGTCGAGCTCGGCGACCGCGACGCGGCACTTCTGGCAGGCGGGGTTCAGCCACAGCTCCATCGCTACTCGACCTCGATCTCGGTCGCGCCGGTCATCGCGAGCAGCTCGTCGTACGTCGTGGAGTAGACCGCCGCGGGGTGACCGGCGGCCGCCCAGATCACGTCGTACTGGCGCAGCTCGGTGTCGAGCCACGTCGGCACCGTCGCCGGGTGGGCGATGGGGGAGACGCCGCCGATCACCTGGCCGGTGTGCTCGCGGACGAACTCCGGCGTGGCCCGCTTGAGCGTGTCGACGCCGATCCGCTGGGCGGTGAGCGTGGTGTCGACCCGGTGGGCGCCCGAGGTGAGGATGAGCGCCGGCCTGCCGCCGGCGTCGAAGAGCAGGCTGTTGGCGATCGCGCCGACCGGGCAGCCGAGGGCCTGCCGCCGCGAGTGCCGCGGTGTGCACCGACTCTGGAAGAATGACGATCTCGCCGGCACCTCCACGGGCGGCGTGCGCGTCACGGAACCTGGTGATCGCGGCGTGCTCGGTCGACTGTTCGTTCGACATGGGCGCGACCCTAGCGAGCGATGGGCTGACGATCGAGGAGACGGAGGCTTCATGGGTCGGCAGTGGCCGGGTTCGGTCGTCAACGCGATGCGTTGCCTGGGCGCTCTGGCGGTGCTGATGGGCCTCGGGACGGTGCTGACGATCGTGCTCCAGGACGAGCTCGTCGAGGCATGGGCCGAGGGCAACCCCGGGGCCCGCGAGATCCTCCGCGAGGGCGGCATCGAGGCGCTCAAGGCCAGCTCGATCTCGTTGCCGGCGTTCGTGCCGGTCGTGGTGGTGATGTTCGTCGTTATGCTCGGCCTGCTGGCGGTGCTGCGGGTGTTCTTCCGCGAGGGCTACGAGTGGGCCCGGTTGTCGCTGGTCGCCGTGGGTCTGCTGATCGGCCTGGCGGCCGGGTTGATCGCGTTCCGCGAGAGCCCGCCTGCCGTCTTCGTCGCGCTGTGCGTCGTCACGCTCCTGGTCGACGTCGCCTTCCTCGCCCTGCTCGCGCACCCCGACACCACGGAGTTCGTCCGCGGCTCCTGGCTGGCTCATCACGAGATCCCGGACGACGAGCCGGTCTGAACTCAGTTTCCTCTTGCTCATCGAGTCGGGTGGTCTGCCGATGCCGCGCCGGACACGCGCCGAAGCTTGCGGAGGCGCAATGTGCACAGCCTTTCATCGAGTCGGGGTGGTCCGGCGCGGCCATCGCGTTCTGCAGTCGACGGAGCGAGGGAGGAACGACTGAGCGGAGGAGCGAAGAACGCGATGCCGATGCCGCGCCGGACACGCGCCGAAGCTTGCGGAGGCGCAAATGTGCACAGCCTTGACGGGCTGTCGGTAGGCCGGGGTATCGTTCCTGTAGTCGAACACCTGTTCGATCGATCCGGCGGGGGCGACCTCGACCCCGTTCCCCGCCGGGTCGTCCGGGGTCGAGTGGAGCCGGGAAGGTGGAGCGCGAGAGATGCGTCGTTACGACGACCCCGTGGAGGTCCGCAAGGGAGCGGCCGACGACCCCGAGCAGTTCTTGTGGCGGGGCAAGCTGTGGAAGGTCCGGGCGGTGCTCGCCCACTGGGTGGAGACGGGCTCGTGGTGGCAGTCCGCCGATGCCCGGGCGGTGATCGGCTCCGACGACACCGGGCGACGACCGCGGTGGCCACGCTACGCCTCCGAGCGGTCGGCCCCGACCTGTTGGGGGAGCGCGAGCTGTGGCGGGTCGAGGCCGCGGCTGGGATGGCTCCGGTGGACGACGACGGGGATCACGGGGGCGGGGTCTTCGACCTGTCCTTCGACTGGTCCGACGGCACCTGGCAGCTCGTCGGCTGCGTGGACTGAGGAGGCGCGATGACCTCCGACCAGACTCCGAACCCCTACGCCCTGCCGGCGACCACCCACTCCTACCTCGCGCGCGCCGCCGAGTCGCTGAGCGAGGCGACCACCGCCAGCGACGTGCCGACCCGCTACGCCTGCGCCCACGTCGCCGCCCTGCGGGCGGCCGCGGCGCTGCTGGCCGCCCGCGCCCACCCGGCGCCGGCCCGTGCCCGCCGCCAGAAGAACGCCTGGGTGCTGCTGGCCGAGGTCGCGCCCGAGCTGGCCGAGTGGGCCGCCTTCTTCGCCGCCGGTGCCGCCAAGCGGGCGGCCGCCGAGGCCGGCTCCACCCGCGCGGTCACCGAGCGCGAGGCCGACGACCTGGTCCGTGACGCCGACCGGTTCCTGGGCGTGATCGAGCAGTCCCTCGGGCTGGCCCCCCACCTGCCCCACTCCGGCCGACTGGCCGGCTGACGGTGGACCCCTTCGTCCATCTGCGCGCCGCGTCCGGCTACTCCCTCCAGCACGGCGCCTCCCATCCCCACGTCCTGGTCGAGCGGGCGGCCGAGCAGGAGATGGACACCCTGGCGCTGACCGACCGCGACGGCACCTACGGCGCGGTGAAGTTCGCGCGGGCCTGCCAGGCCGCCGGCATCCGCCCGGTGCTCGGCGTCGACCTCGCCTACCGGCCGGTGGCCGACGTTGCCCGTCGGTCCGCGTCCCGGCCCCGCACCCCGACGCGCGGCGGCGAGTTCCGCGACCCGGCCTGGGACACCCTGCCCCGGGTCACCCTGCTGGCCACGGCCGACGGCCCCGGCGGCGGGCGGGCCGGCTGGGCGGCGATCTGCCGCCTGGTCTCGGCGGTGCACCTGGCCGGCGAGCGCGGCCGACCGGTGGCCACCCTCGACCTGCTGGCGCCGTGGCTGGCCGGGGGGTCGGTGATGGTGCTGCTCGGGCCGGGCTCCGAGGTGGGCGCCGCCGTCTCCGGTCGCCGCGACGACCTCGCCCGTGCCGCTCTGGCCCCGTGGCGCGAGGTCGTGCCAGCCGGCCACCTCCACCTCGAGCTGGTCTCCCACCGGCTGGGCCGGCCCGGCGCCGGGCGGCACCGGCGAGTGGGGCCCCGGCAGTGCTCCCCACGCCGCCCGGATGGCCGGGCTGGGCCGCCGCGAGGGCATCGAGCACGGTGCTCACCAACGCCGTCCGCTACGCCGACCGACGCGACGCGCCGACCGTCGACGTCCTCGACGCCGCCCGCCGGCTGGTCGCCCTCGACCGGCGCCACCTCGACCGCGGCAACGCCGAGGGTTTCTTGAAGTCCGGCAAGCAGATGCTCGAGGTCGCCGAGGAGGTCAGCCGGCTCGCCGGGGGACGACGGATGCCCACCGGCTGCTGGCCCGCACCCGCGCGGTGGCCGACCGCTGCGCCCTCGACCCGCGCGCCGACCTCGGGCTCGGCGAGGTGCACTTCCCCGACCTGGAGTTCGCTTCCGGTGGTTTCGTGACAGGCGCTAGCGCGCCTTCCTCAACCAGCGGAAGCGCGGCCGACGGCGTGCTGCGGGCCCGCTGCGAGGGGGCGGTCGGCGACCGCTACGGCTCCGCCCCGCGCCAGCGCATCTGGAAGCGCCTCGACGACGAGCTCGAGCTGGTCCGCGGCCTCGGCTACGCGTCGTACTTCCTCACCGTCGCCGACGTCACCGACCTGATCCGCGAGCGCGGGGTGCGCTGCGCGGCACGCGGCTCGGGCGCCGGCAGCCTGGTCAACTACCTCCTCGGCGTCTCCGGTATCGACCCGATCCGCCACAACCTCTTGATGGAGCGGTTCCTCTCGCCGCTGCGCGCCTCGCTGCCCGACATCGACGTCGACGTCGAGTCCGCGCGCCGCACCGAGATCTACGAGGCGATCCTCGACCGCTTCGGCGGCGAGCGCTGCGTGTGCGTCTCGATGATGGACACCTACCGCGTCCGTCACGCCGTGCGCGACGTCGGTGCCGCGTTGGGCATGCCGCCGAGCGAGATCGACACCATCGCCAAGGCGTTCCCCCACATCCGCGCCCGCGACGCCCGGGTGGCGCTGCGCGAGCTGCCCGAGCTGCGGGCGAGCGGCATCGACGCCCAGCGGCTCGACCTGATGTTCGGGCTCGTCGAGCGGCTCGACGGGCTGCCCCGCCACATCGCCGTGCACCCGTGCGGGGTGCTGCTCTCCGACACCACCCTGCTCGACCGCACGCCCGTCGAGGCGAGCTTCGCGGGGTTCCCGATGAGCCAGTTCGACAAGGACGACGTCGAGGAGCTCGGCCTGCTCAAGCTCGACGTGCTCGGCATCCGCATGCAGTCCTCGATGGCCCACGCCGTCGAGCTGATCCGCGACACCGCCGGCGTCGAGGTCGACCTCGACGACCAGCGCCAGGTGCGGTTCGAGGACGACGACACCTACCGGATGATCTCGGCCGCCAAGACCCTCGGGGTGTTCCAGATCGAGTCGCCCGGCCAGCGCGAGCTGGTCGGCAAGTCCGGCATCGACTCCTTCGACGACATCATCACCGACATCTCGCTGTTCCGGCCGGGGCCGGTCAAGAGCGACATGATCACCCCCTACCTCAACTCCAAGCAGGGGTGGAAGGCGCCGAGCTACCTCCACGACGACCTGCGGCCGATCCTGGGCGACACCCAGGGCGTGGTGGTCTTCCACGAGCAGGTCATCGAGATCATCGCCAGGTTCGCGCGCATCACCTACGCCGAGGCCGACGAGTGCCGGCGTGCCCTCGGCGACGTCGAGGGGATGGCCGAGGTCAAGCAGTGGTTCTTCCCGCGCGCGCTCGGCATCGGCTACACCCAGCCGGTGGTCGAGGGGATCTGGAAGATCCTCGAGGCGTTCGCGTCGTTCGGGTTCTGCAAGGCTCACGCCGCCGCGTTCGCGCTGCCGACGTTCCAGTCCGCCTGGCTCAAGGCCCACTGGCCGGCCCACTTCCTGGCCGGCGTGCTCACCCACGACCCGGGCATGTACCCCAAGCGGCTGATCCTCGACGACGCCCGCCAGTGCGGCATCACCGTGCTGGGCCTCGACGTCAACGCCTCCGCGAAGGACTACGTCGTGGAGTGGCTCGATCCGGAGCTCCCGGTCGCCGCCGACCCGCCGCCGGTGCCCGAGACCGGCGTCCCCGACGGCACCGCCTGGGGCATCCGCCTGGCCCTGGCCGAGGTCAAGGGCATCAACGAGGGCGAGGTCGACCGCATCATCGCCGGCCGGTCGGAGGGTCAGGCCTACGACTCGCTCACCGACTTCTGGCACCGCGCCCAGGTGTCCCGGCCGATCGTCGAGCGGCTGGTGCTGGCCGGCGGCTTCGACTCCCTCTACAGCATCGGCGCCCCCGACGCCGGGGGCGGCGTGCGCCGACGGCAGCGGATCACCCGGCGCGACCTGCTGCTCCAGGTCGCCGAGCTCGACCGCCATGCCCGCGCCCTCGACCGGGCGCAGGGCCGCAGCCTGCGCGGCCGCGGGCTCGCCGAGGCCAAACAGGTGAATGGGCAGCAGACCCCGGCCGCCCACCGGGCCGCGGCGGCCGCCCGCCGCAACAGCACCGACCCGCAGTCCCGCGAGCGGGAGGCCGGCTCGCTGCCCGAGCGGCACCCGCTCGCCGAGCAGGGGGTCTGGGCGCGCGCCTCCGCCCAGGCCCAGGCGACCCAGGCGCCGCGGCCGGTCGACTCGGTCCAGCTCGCCTTCACCCTCGGCGACGAGCCCCGCGAGACCGTCACCGGGCTGCCCGAGATGACGCCCGAGGACCGGATGCGCGCCGAGCTCGAGATCCTCGGCCTCGACGTCAGCCGCCACGTCGTCGACACCTACGCCACCTTCCTCGACGAGCTCGGCGCCACCCGCAGCAAGGACCTGCTCAACCGCCGCAGCAAGGCCGAGCTGCTGGTCGCCGGGGTCAAGGTGGCCACCCAGACCCCGCCGATCCGGTCCGGGCGCCGGGTCGTCTTCCTCACCCTCGACGACGGCACCGGCCCGGTCGACGCGACGTTCTTCGAGGACGCCCAGGGCCCCTACGCCGCCACCGTGTTCGGCTCCTGGCTGCTGGTCGTCCGCGGCGAGCTGCGCCGTACCGGCCGCCGCGGCGTCTCCCTGCGCGCCACCGGCGCCTGGGAGCTGCCCGAGCTGCACGCGATCTGGCGCGGCCACGGGATGGCCGCCGTCCACGAGCACCTCGCCCGGGTGCCCGAGGGCTACGCCGGCGTCGGCGTCGAGCAGGAGGCCACCGGTCAGCACCGGCGACAGCCCCGCTCCGGTGCGCAGCCGGGTGCTGGTGCACTCCAGCGGCTTCCAGATGTCGCCGTACGCCGACGTCAAGCCGGCGGGCGAGTCCGTCAAGGAGGTCGCCCGCAAGCTGTGGCACCGCAGCCCTGGGAGCCCGGGATGAACCGCTCCGATTGCCGCCCTAGGCTGGGCCGCATGTCGACCAGCGAGCGCCGCAGCTCGGTCCGCACCGGCGTGGTCTGGGACGCCGTCGCGGCCCGGCTCGAGCCGAACGCCCGGGTCGTCGACATCGGCGGTGGCACCGGCGGGTTCGCGGTCCGGCTGGCCCGGCAGGGACACGCGGTCACCGTCGTCGACCCGAGTCCCGACGCGCTCGCGGCCCTCGACCGGCGCGCCGACGAGGCCGGCGTCGCCGATCTGGTCACCGGCGTCCAGGGTGACCTCACCGACCTCGCCGACCTCGACATCGACGGGGTTCGCGCCGGCTCGGCCGACGTGGTGCTGTGCCACGGCGTCCTCGAGGTGGTGCCCGACCCCGCCGCCGCGCTGCGCACCATCGCCGGTGTGCTGCGCCCTGGCGGCCTGCTCAGCCTGCTCGTCGCCCAGCGGCACGCCGCCGTGGTCGCCCGGGCGATGGCCGGCCACTTCCAGCAGGCCCTCGCCCTGCTCGACGACCCCTCGTCCCAGGCCAGCCAGCCGGGCGGGCGGGTCGCCGCTACACCGCCGACGAGGTGGCCGACCTGCTCGCCGATGCCGGCTTCGACCCTCGAGGCGATCCACGCCGTCCGGGTCTTCGCCGACCTGGTCCCCGGCTCCCTGCTCGACCTCGAGCCCGGCGCCACCGCCGCCCTCGTCGACCTCGAGCGCGCCGTGGCCGGCCGCCCCGAGTACCTCCCGCTCGCGACCCAGGTGCACCTGCTCGCGACGCGCTGAGACTTGCGGACCGCAACCACAGACAAGAGCCGAGTCGGCGCAAACGCAGCGGAGGAGCGAAGCGGGGGAGCGTGGCTTGCGCAGACTCGGCGAGGTGACCACGGCCCGCAAGCCGTCCGCGAACGGCGACCGCAGGGGGTTGGCTTGAACCGCAACCACAGGGACCTTGCTGACGCGTCTGTCAACTGCCCGATCCTGCACGTCGACATGGATGCTTTCTACGCATCGGTGGCGGTCCGCGAGCGGCCCGACCTGTGGGAGGTGCCCGTGATCGTCGGGGGCGGCGGCCGCGGGGTGGTGCTGTCGGCCAACTACCTCGCCCGTGACTACGGCGTCCGGTCCGGCATGCCCGGCACCCGCGCCCGCCGGCTGTGCCCGCAGGCGGTGGTGGTCTCGCCCGACTACGACGAGTTCACCACCGTGTCCCGGGCGGTGATGGAGACCTTCCGGCGGGTCACCCCGCTGGTCGAGGCGGTCTCCCTCGACGAGGCGTTCCTCGACGTCCGTGGCTCGACCAAGCGGCTCGGCAGCCCGCTCGAGATCGCCGAGCGGCTGCGCGCGGTGATCCACGACGAGCAGGCCATCACCTGCTCGGTCGGGGTGGCCGCGACGGTCTCGCTGGCCAAGCTGGCCAGCCGCCGCGCCAAGCCCGACGGCGTGGTCGTCGTCCCCCCGAGGCGATCACCTCCTTCCTGCACCCGATGGAGGTCGGCGAGCTGTGGGGCGTGGGCGAGAAGACCCGCGACCTGCTGCACCGCTTCGGGCTGGTCACCGTCGGCGACGTCGCGCACACCCCGCTACGCACCCTCCAGCGTGCGGTCGGCGACGCCCTCGGCAGCCACCTCCACCAGCTGGCCTGGGGCACCGACCGACGCGAGATCGTGCCGCGCAGCACCGCCGACGACCCCGAGAAGTCCATGGGCGCCAACGAGACCTTCGGCCGCGACACCGACGACCGCGACATCATCAGCCGCGAGCTGCTGCGGCTCTCGGCGCGGGTCACCCGCCGGATGCGCACCGCCGGGGTGGCCGGTCGCACCGTCACCATCACGGTGCGGTTCGCCGACTTCACCACCATCACCCGGTCCCGACCATCCCCGAGGCCACCGACGTCACCCGCGAGGTGCACCGCACCGCCCTGCGCCTCTACGACGCCCTCGGGCTGCAGCGGGCCCGGATCCGCCTGGTCGGCGTACGCGTCGAGGGGCTGGTCCCCCGCGAGACCGTGCACCGTCAGCTGGTGCTGGGGGAGCGCGAGCACGGCTGGCGCGACGCCGACCGGGCCGTCGACCGGGCCCGGTTCCGGTTCGGGGCCGACGCGATCCGCCCGGCCAGCCTTCTCACCTGACCCCTTGCGGGTCGACGGTCGAGCGCTGCACTCGACGGCGAAGACTCGGACATTTTTCGTCACCCCGCTACCGAACACACCGGGCCCTGCCTAGACTGACCGAAACAGCGACTTGTGCCGGCGATGCTGGTCGGTACCCACAGGGAGGCAACCGTGCCGCTCTCGGAGGAAGAGCTGCGACTGCTCGAGCAGATGGAGCGCGCGCTCGTCGAGGAGGATCCCAAGTTCGCCTCCACCCTGCGCGGCACCACCTTGCGACAGTCCGCCCGACGCAAGGCCATCTTGGCCGGCGTCGTCTTCGTCGGTGGGATCGTCGTGCTGATGACCGGCGTCATCGCAGAGCAGCCCGTGGTCGGCATCCTGGGCTTCCTGGTCATGCTGGTCTCCGCGACCGTCGGGTCTCACCGTCCTCCGAGGCCAGCGAGCCGCGCCGGCCGGTGACGCGCCCCACTCCCAGGGTGGCGGCCGCCACCGCCCGCGGGGGCTTCACCGTCATCGACGGCGGCCGGGCCGGCAAGCAGCGCCGTCAGCGCCACCAGACCGGCGCTTCGTTCATGGACCGCATGGAGGAGCGCTGGCGCCGCCGCCGCGAGGACAACGGGTTCTGAGCGCCCGGCCGGTTGCGAGGTACCGGGATCAGCGCAGGTCGAGACTCGACGCGTGAGCCACGTCCTCGAGACCCGGGTCACGGTCCTCGCCGCTCGCCAGGCTGCACTCAGCCCACGTGGTCGACGACGCCGGTGTAGGTCATCTCCTCGCCGGACCCGGAGTCGACGCGCCGTGGGCGTCGCTGGCTCACGAACAGCGAACGCGGCAGCCACTCGGCACGCCGGCGCGTCGCCCGCCGCACGCCGCCCTGGAGCGAGGCGATGACGGTCTCGGCGTCGGCCTTGAGGATCGCCGCCTGCTCGCTGCCGGGCCGGGCGTAGCGCTGCTGCTCGATCGTGGCGACGATCCGCTGCAGGGCGCGCTCCGCCTCGGGTGACACGTCTGCACCGTGGCGGGGCCTGGACTCGGTGTCGGTGCCCGGTGGACGACCGAAGTAGTGCACCAGGTGCGCCCCGGTCTCGCGCGGTGAGCGACCCGGGGGCCAGGTGAGGCCCAGGTCGACGACGGTGTCGCGGAGCTCGATCCAGACCGGCTCCGGCCCTTCGCCGAGCCGCCGCTCGCGCCGGCGCCGGCGGACCAGCCGGGGCACCAGGGCCAGCCCGACCAGGACGGCCAGGGCGAGGGCCCCCGCGCCGATCACCCGCCACGGCACCGGGAAGCCGCCCGCCTCGTCGGCCAGGTCCTGTGGGTTCTGGTCCTTGGGGTCGGAGATCTCGGGACGGGTGATGTCGTCGGTCGTCGCGCCGCTGCTGGGCAGGTCGGACTCGTCCACCTCGGGGAACTCGTGCTGCGTGTAGCCAGGTGTGGTCGCCGCGCGGTCCGGCGGGGTCGGCTCGAACCGCACCCAGCCGGCGCCCGGGAAGTAGAGCTCGGGCCAGGCGTGCAGGTCGTGAGCGCTGTAGACGTAGGCGTTGGGACCGATCTGCTCAGGCTTGAGGAAGCCGATGGCGAACCGGGCGGGGATGTTGAGGCTGCGGGCCATCACGGCCATCGCAGCGGCGAACTGCTCGCAGTAGCCGGTGAGGTAGCCGTCGGAGTTGGGGTCGAGGAAGTCCTCGAGCGTGTCGCTGCCGTTGCCCGCAGGGCTGTCGATGTCGTAGGTCGCCCCTCGCGGAGGAAGTTCTGCAGCGCCACCGCCTGCCGGAAGCGGGACGGGAGGTTGGCGGTCTCCCTGGTCGCGGTGCTGCGGATGATGCTGGGCAGGTCGGTGGGCAGCTCGGTCAGCTGCGTGCCCGTGAGCTGGGTGGCGGCCGGGGCGTCGTCCAGCTCGACGGCGTCGTAGTCGGGGACGACCGCGGTCATCGAGTAGTTCATGCCCGGCGTGCGCAGGCCGTCGTCGAAGGCCATGAAGTCCATGGTCGAGAGGTCGTAGCGCCAGTCGCCCTCTGCGGAGATCCGGGAGATGGGCGCCTGCGTGGGCAGCCAGGTCGAGATGAAGTCGTCGGAGATCGAGACGTCGTAGTCGAAGGTCCGGGTCGGCACGCTCTCGCTCAGGCCCAGGATCTCCGGCATGTCGCCCATGCGCGCGCTGGTCGGGCGTCGCCGTGCGGTCGCCAGGGCTCCACTCGTTGTCGGAGAACCGGTTGAGCACCGAGATGCGCAGGTAGCTCGGGTCGGGGTCGTCGGTGACGACCGTGATCATGTCGACGTCCTGGCCCCGCTGGAGGTCGCGCCTGAGGTCGGCGGTCGGGTTCTCGATCTTGATCTGGTCGCCGCCACCCTGGCCGAACCCGTTGTCGAACAGCGTGGATGCCGAAGGTCGGGATGAAGATGGGTACGACGATCGCCAGCGCCGTCGCCGCCGCGCCGATCGCGCCGGCCGACGAGCGCAGCGCGCCGTTGCTGACCCCGAAGCCGCTCGGGTCGCCGCCTGCCTCCTGCCCGAGGGGCCGGCCCCACCGCGCGATCTGCCGGCTCTCCTGCAGGTAGAGCATCAGCAGGAAGCCGATGGTGGTGAAGGTGAAGACGATCCACGAGACACCGCCACCGAGCAGGCTGACCGGGATGCTGTAGATCGTCAGCAGCGGCAGCCCGGCCAGGGGGACGCGCCGCAACGTGCCGGCCATGATGTCGACGAGCAGCATGCACGCGGCGCCGCCGGCGATGAGCAGCGGGTCGATCGGGGGTACGCCGCGCGGCACGGGGGCGGCGTACTGCTGTGCGGTCGCCGAGGCGTCCTGGAAGGCGAGCTCCATCCGCAGCCAGGCCTCGCCGATCGGGATGGGCGAGCCGCAGATGTAGAGCGAGACGACGGCGCCGACCACGACGAGCTGGACGAGCACCACGAGGGGGCCGGGCACCCGCAGCCAGCGCAGCAGCGCGCCGCTGAGCGCCACCACGAGCGCGATCGTGACGAGCGGGCCCATGAAGCTGCCCCACGCGACGGCGAAGCCCTTCCACGACAGCAGGGCCACCCAGGTGGTGAACGAGCCGACCAGCGCCAGCACCAGGGCGTCACGCAGGCCGCCACGGAGCCGCCCGAGCGGGCGCTGGAACGACAGGGTCGAACCGGAGGACGTGCTCACGTGGCCACCACCTCGACCGTGCATGTCGTGGGGCCGGTCGTGGGGCAGGTCGCTCGGCCGCGAGCGGGACGTGCGGCCCAGCTCCTGCCAGACCGTCTCGAGCCGGTCGCGGGGGCCCAGGCCCACCGCGCGCCAGCCCTGCTGGGCGAGCGTGGCCGTCGCGCCGCCGGTGCGGCGAGTGGTGCCGCCCCAGGCCTCGACGTCGACGGCGATCGCCAGGCTGGCGGCGGCGTGGTGGTGCATGCGTCGCAGCACCGGCAGGTCGTGGTCCTCGAGGCCGCCCACGACGGCGACGATCAGCCCGCCCTGCGACGCCTCGGCCAGCCAGCTGGTGTCGATCCGGGGCAGCTGGATCGCCTGCACGACTGCCAGCGCCTCGAGCAGGGGAGCGGTGTTGAGGTCGGCGTCGCGTTGGTGCCAGGCGCTGTTGGGGTCCTCGCCGGCGGCCGTCACGAAGCGCACCATGAACCCGCGCTGGCTCAGGTTCACCGCGATGGACGCCGCAGCCGAGACGGCGGCCTCCAGGGACGAGGCGATGCCCTGCCCGCGATGGGCCCGGAGCCGGTTGTCGAGGAAGAGCGTCGCGCGGGACTGCCACGGCTGCTCCTCGCGGCGCACCATCAGCTCGCCCATCTTCGCCGAGCTTCGCCAGTGGACGCGGCGCAGCTCGTCACCCCGGCGGTACTCGCGCACGGTGACGTCCTCGGCCGAGCCGGTCGCGAACGCCCGGGGCCGGTTGTCTCCCGAGCCGGTCCACGCGCCGCCCAGAGGGATCTGGGGCAGCGGCACCGTGCGGGGCGTGACCGTGAGCGAGACGGTGGTGTGGAAGGCCCGGCCCAGCTCGACCAGTCCGAACGGATCGCTGACGCGCACGCTCATCGGCCCGATCTCGAACTTGCCGCGCACGTCGGATCGCACCTGGTACGACGCGTGGCGGCGCCACCCCTGACCGATGCCGTCGAGCACGAAGCGGGGTCGGGTGCCGAGCACGTAGGGCACGTGGTCCTCGAGCAGCAGCGCACCGCTGGGCGTCTTGCCCTCGTTGGTGAGCGTCAGGTTGAGCCGGGCCGGCTGGCCGGCGACGACGATCTGCGGCGAGAGCGTGCGCACCAGCGCGAGCCGGTAGCGGCTGCGTCCCAGCACGTACGCCGTCACCAGCGGCAGCGCCAGCACCAGCACCCCGACGCGGGTGAGGGCGTCCTGCCCGAGGAAGACCGCGCAGACGATGGCCGTGATGCCCGCGGCGAGGAACGCCCGCCCGCGGACGGTCAGGCCCGAGAGCGCCTCACGCACGGTGCCTCATGGATCCGGGCCTCATGGATCCGGGCCTCATCTAGCTGGCCCCCTCGGGCACGGGGACCGTCGCGACGATGCCGTCGAGGATGGCGCCGGTGTTGCGGCCGCTCATGGACGCCTCGACGCTCGGCAGCAGACGGTGGGCCAGGACCTGGCGGGCGAGGACCCGCAAGTCGTCGGGGAGCACGTAGTCGCGGCCCGACAGCGCGGCACTCGCCTTGGCGGCGCGCACGAGATGGAGAGTGGCGCGCGGCGAGGCACCCAGGGTCAGCTCGTCGCTGCGCCGGGTCGCCGAGGTGAGGGCGACGGCGTAGCGCTGCACCGCGTCGGAGACGTAGACCTGGCCGACGATCCCGATCAGCTTGCGGATCTCGGCGGCGTCGGTGACCGGCTCGAGGTCCTCGAGCGGGTTGCTCTGGGTGTGGGAGTCGAGCATCGCGATCTCGGACGCCTCGACGGGGTAGCCGATCGAGAGTCGCAACATGAAGCGGTCACGCTGGGCCTCGGGGAGCGCGTAGGTGCCCTCCATCTCGATGGGGTTCTGGGTCGCGATGACCATGAAGGGCGACTCGAGGTGGTACGTCGAGTTGTCGACGGTGACCTGGTGCTCCTCCATGCACTCCAGCAGCGCGGACTGGGTCTTGGGCGACGCGCGGTTGATCTCGTCGCCGACCACGATGTTGGCGAACACCCCACCGGGGCGGAACTCGAACTCGCGGGTGTTCTGGTTGAACACCGACACGCCGGTCACGTCGGAGGGCAGCAGGTCGGGCGTGAACTGGATGCGGCGCACCGAGCACTCGATGCTGCGCGCCAGGGACTTGCTGAGCATGGTCTTGCCGACGCCGGGCACGTCCTCGATGAGGATGTGGCCCTCGGCGAGCAGGCCGATGAGCACCGAGGTGATGACGTCGGGCTTGCCCTCGATCACCCTCTTGATGTTGGAGCGCACCCGCTCCACGACCCGGCTGAGGGTCTCGAGGTCGGCGCCCCCTGTCGTGCCCCCGCCCGCGTCGTGCTGCGTGCTCTGGCTGGTACCGGTCTCCGTGACTGCCACGTGTGGTCCCTTTCCAATTTCTGGCCAAACGTCTGGGCGAGGTCGCGAACGCCCCGACCCGGTGGGGTCGAGGGCGCTGGGAGAAACCTACGCGCCGTCCGCAGTGGTGCCTCTGACTCCGCCGATCACGGTTTGGTTGCGGATTCCCCTGCAACGTCTTGAGCCTAACCGACCCGCGAGGGAGCGGATGTGGTTGACGGTGGGGCAAAGTGGAGTACAGTGGCGCAAAGTGGAGGACAGAAGAGGGAAAGTGGAGGGTGCGGGATGTTCCTGGGCACCTACACACCCAAGATCGACGAGAAGGGTCGCCTCTTCCTCCCGGCGAAGTTCAGGGAGGAACTGATGGCGGGACTGGTGGTGACGACGGGGCAGGAGCGCTGCCTCACCGTCTACAAGCTCGCCGACTTCGCCGAGGTCGCGGCCCGCGTCCAGGCCGCGCCCGTCACCGTCAAGGGCGCCCGCGACTACGGGCGCTTCCTCGGCGCCAACGCCAACCAGGACACCCCCGACAAGCAGGGCCGCATCACCATCACGCCGATGCAGCGCGACTACGCCTCGCTCACCAAGGACGTGATGGTCATCGGGGTCATCAACCGGATCGAGATCTGGGACCCCTCCCGCTGGGAGGCCTACAACCAGCAGAACCAGGACACCTTCGCCGACATCACCGAAGAGGTCTTCCCCGGCCTCTAGCGCACCACCCGGCACACCCCAACTCAACAGCGATCGTCCGGCGAGGCCTCAGCCCGCTGGCTCCACCCTCTGGGGCACCTTCCCCGGTTCCAGACGGTGTCTTCCCGACGCACTCTGCGTGACCCAGCGGGCGGGACCTGGCCGGACGATCCGCACACAGCCCACCCCCCGCCACCACGCACCTCCCTGCACCACTTCGCTCCACCGGAACACACGAGGGTCGAGATCATGAGCATCGCGCCGGTCACGCACGCCGGACCCGCCCGCCGGGTACGGCACCAGGCCCGTGAGGCCCTGGCGCTGATGGCGTTCTCCGCGGTCACCTCGATGACGCTCGCCGGAGCCCTCGTCCTGCTGGCCCACTGGGGACGCTGAGCCGGGACGATGACGAGTCCTTCCCACGTCCCGGTCCTCCTCGACCGGGTCGTGGCCCTCCTGGCTCCCGCGCTCGACCACGACGGCGCCGTCCTGGTCGACGCCACGCTCGGCCTCGGCGGCCACACCGAGGCGGTCCTCCAGCGTTGCGCCCTCGCCCGGGTGGTCGGCATCGACCGCGACCCGCAGGCGCTCTCGCTCGCGGGGGAGCGGCTGGCGTCGTACGCGACATCGGCAGGGGCCCGCTTCACCGGCGTGCACGCGGTCTACGACGAGATCCCGTCCGTGCTCGACGACCTCGGGCTCGACGCCGTCGACGCCGTGCTCTTCGACCTCGGCGTCTCCTCGCTCCAGCTCGACGTGGTCGAGCGCGGCTTCGCCTACCGCGAGGACGCACCACTGGACATGCGGATGGACGGCACCACTGGCCAGACCGCCGCCGACGTCCTCAACACCTACCCGGCGCCCGACCTGGCCCGGGTGCTGAAGGACTACGGGGAGGAGAGGTTCGCCCGCCAGATCGCACGAGCCGTCGTGAGGGCCCGCGAGATCGCCCCCTTCAGCACCTCGGCCCGACTGGTCGAGCTCCTGTACGACGTCATCCCGGCGCCCGCGCGGCGCACGGGCGGGCACCCCGCCAAGCGCACCTTCCAGGCCCTGCGCATGGAGGTCAACGAGGAGCTGGCCGTGCTTCGGCGCGCCCTGCCGGCCGCCATCGACGCCATCGCCGTGGGCGGCCGCGTCGTGGTGGAGTCCTACCACTCGCTGGAGGACCGGCTGGTCAAGCACGCCTTCGCCGCCGCCGTCCGCAGCGACGTCCCCGACGACCTCCCCTTCGTGCCCGCAGGCCACGAGCCGGCCTGCCGGCTGGTCACCCGCGGTGCCGAGCGTGCCGACGCCGCCGAGGTCGACCACAACCCGCGCGCCGCCAGCGTCCGGCTGCGCGCCCTCGAACGACTCACCCCTTCCCCGCACCGAGGAGTCGCATAAGAAATGAGCAGCCCCGCCTTCCAGATCAGGTCCGGCCGGATCCGTTCCGCCGCAGCCGGCCGGGTCACCGGACTCGCCGGCGCCGCCCTCGAGCGGGCGCGGCTGACGGTCGTGCCGAGGGCCCGCACGCGCACGAGTCCGCTGCCGTTCGTGACGCTGGTGTCCTTCGTGCTGCTGGCCGGTGTGATCGGGCTGCTGATGTTCAACACCTCGATGCAGCAGGCGGCGTTCACCGCCACGACGATGGAGCAGCAGGCCGCCACCCTCAACGCCCGCGAGCAGACGTTGCGGATGGAGCTCGACATCCTTCGCGATCCCCAGCGCGTGGCCCTGAAGGCCCAGCGGATGGGCCTGGTCATCCCCGCCACCCCGGCGTTCCTGCGCCTGTCCGACGGCAAGGTGCTCGGGACGCCGACCGCGGCCACTCGCGAGGACGGCCTACGCCTACTGCCGAAAGCGCCCAAGAAGCCTGCCGTTCTCGACCCCGCGCCCAACGTCGTGACGGTGGTGGCCCCGCCGGCGAACGGTGACGGCGACGGCGCGGGAGACGGCAAGAACCAGCAGCGAGGCGATAGGAACGACCAGCAGCCCAACCATCTGCCCAACCGTCAACTGGGCGACCGGAACCGTTGAGGCAGGAGACCGCGTTGATGCGTCGCACGATCTCCCGTTCCCCGGTCACGGCCAGGGGGACACTCCGCGGCTCGCCCCAGCTGCGGCTGCGGTTCGGCTTCCTGGTCATCGCGATGGTGCTGTCGGTCTTCGGCGCGCGCCTGGTTCAGCTCCAGGGCGTCGATCCCAACGCGTACGCCGCGATGGCCGCCGCCGAGGGGACCGTCACCCTCGACCTGCCCGCCGAGCGGGGAGACATCCTCGACCGCAACGGCCAGCCGCTCGCCGACTCGGTCGACGGCGAGATGGTCGTCGCCGACCCGTTCGTCACCCGGGCCAAGGCGCAGGAGCTGGCCAAGTTCTTGGCGAGCCGGCTCGACATCGACTACTTCGAGACACTCGAGGCGCTGCGCCTGAAGGACAAGCGGTTCGCCTACATCGCGCGCCGGGTGCCGGCCAGCAAGGCGCAGGCGGTCGTGGCCGCGGCCGAGGAAGCGGGCTACCGGGGCCTCGACACCCGTCACGACCCGATCCGCGACTATCCCGCCGGCGACGTGGGCGCCAACCTGGTGGGCTTCGTCGGCACCGACGAGGCCCTCGCCGGATTCGAGAGCAACTTCGACCAGCACCTGTCCGGCACCAACGGCTCGGAGCGCTACGCGGTCGGCAAGGGCAACCGGATCCCGCTCGGCCACGCGACCATCGAGCCGCCGGTCGACGGCCGGGACCTCCAGACCACCATCGACCTCGACCTGCAGTGGTACACCCAGCGGATCCTGCGGCAGACGGTCGAGGACGCCCGCGCTGACTCCGGCTTCGCGGTCGTGATGGACACCAAGACCGGCGAGGTGCTCGCCCTGGCCGACCACCCGACGTTCGACGCCCGGTCGCCCCAGGCGGCCAACGCCAAGGACCGCGTGTCCCGGGCGATGACCGACGTCTACGAGCCGGGCTCCGTCGAGAAGGTGCTCACCCTCAGCGCGCTCATCGACGCCGGCAAGGCGACGGCACGCACTCGGGTGACGGTGCCGCCGTCGCTGCCGAGCGGCGACCGCGTCATCCACGACTGGTTCGGCCACGGCATCTTGCGCCTGACCCTGGCCGGCGTGCTCGCGCAGTCGTCCAACATCGGCACGGTGCTGGCGGCCCGCAACTTCGAGACCGGCCAGCTGCGCGACTACCTCTCGAAGTTCGGCCTCGGTCGCAGGACCGACGTGGGAGTCGCCGGTGAGACCCAGGGCATCCTGCCCGACCCGAGCATCTGGACCTCGATGACGCAGGACCGCATCGCCTTCGGCCAGTCGCTCTCGGTCAACGCCCTCCAGATGGCCGCCGCCGTCAACACGATCGCCAACGGCGGCGTGCGCGTCGCGCCGAGCCTGGTCCGCGGCACCGCGGTCACCGACGACGGGCTCGCGGTCGGGACCGACTCCACGACCACCGAGAGGATCGTCAGCAAGGGCGCCGCCCACCAGATGTCGCTGATGATGGAGCGGGTCGTCGACCCCGATGCCGGCGTGGCGCCGTCCGCGCAGGTGCCGGGCTACCGCGTGGCGGGCAAGACCGGCACCGCGCAACGGGTCGGCCCCGTCTGCGGCTGCTACAACGACACGTTCACGGTCTCCTTCGCCGGCTTCGCGCCGGCCGACAAGCCGCGCTTCACCGTCTACGTCGTGGTGCAGGTCCCGCGCAACGGCGGAGGCGGCGGCTCCGTCGCCGGGCCGGCGTTCAGCAAGATCATGAGCTACGCACTGCGTCGCTACGGCGTGCCGCCGACGGGCGCGGCGCCGTCCCAGCTCCCGACGACCTGGAGGCCCGGGCAAGTAGCCTCGCGGTGATGACCGAGCGGCCCAGTGACGTGCTGACGGCGAGCCGTCCGCAGCACCCGCCCCACCGTCCCCTGACCGAGCTGGCCGACTGGCTGGCCGCTGCCGACGCGACGACGAGGGCCCACGGTGACCTCGGCGGGGTCGCGACCGGGATCACCCTTGCCTCGCAGCGGGTGCTGCCCGGCGACGTCTACGCCGCCCTGCCCGGGAGCCACGCTCACGGCGTCGACTACGTCGCCGCGGCCGTCGAGGCGGGGGCGGTCGCCGTCCTCACCGACACCACGGGTTCCCGACGGGTGCCTGAGGGCGTGCCGGTCCTCCAGGTCGCGGCACCGCGGTCGCTGCTCGGCCGCTTCGCGGCCCACGTGTACGGCGACCCCGCCCGATCGCTGCGGATGCTCGGCGTCACCGGCACCCAGGGCAAGACCACCACCACCCGGCTCGCCGAGAGCGCTCTGCAGCGAGCGGGCGTCCGCTCTGCGGTCGTCGGCACGGTCGGCACCCGCGTCGACGGCGAGGAGATCAAGACCGCGCTGACCACGCCCGAGGCGCCGGACCTCCACGGCCTGTTCGCGATGATGAAGGAGCGGTCGGTGACCGCTTGCGCGATGGAGGTCTCCAGCCACGCCCTGGTGCAGGGCCGCGTCGACGGCGTGGTCTTCGACCTGGCCGTCTTCACCAACCTCGGTCGAGACCACCTCGACTTCCACGTCGACCTCGAGGACTACTTCCAGGCCAAGGCCTCCCTGTTCACCCCGCAGCGCTGCGTGAGGGGCCTGGTCAATGCCGACGACGAGCACGGCCGGAGGCTCCTCGCCCAGGCCGACGTTCCGCTGCAGTCGTTCTCCGCCACCGGCGGCGACGCCGACTGGCGTGCCGAGGACGTGCAGGTGACGTCGCGCGGGTCGGAGTTCCTGGTGACCGGCCCGGAGGACGTGCGCGTCGAGGCGGCCTGCCCGCTGCCCGGTGACTTCAACGTGGCCAACGCGCTGGCCGGGCTCGCGGCCTGCGCCCTGCTGGGGTTCGACCTCGAGACGGTCGCCCGCGCGATGGCCGAGGGCGGCGGCGTGCCCGGCCGGCTGGAGCGCGTCGACGCCGGCCAGGACTTCACCGTCGTCGTCGACTACGCCCACAAGCCCGACGCCGTCACTGCGGCGCTCGCCGCGCTGCGGCCGCTCACCACCGGACGGCTGATCGTCGTGCTCGGGGCTGGCGGCGAGCGCGACCCGGGCAAGCGCCCGATCATGGGCGAGATCGCGGCGCGGCTCGCCGACGTCCTCGTGGTGACCGACGACAACCCCCGCGGCGAGGAGCCGGCCGCCGTCCGGGCCGAGATCCTGGCCGGCACCCGCGGCGGCTCGGCCGAGGTCCTGGAGGTCGGTGACCGGCGCGCGGCCATCCGCGAGGCGGTCGGCCGGGCGCGGGCGGGCGACGTCGTACTGGTCGCCGGCAAGGGCCACGAGACCGGCCAGGAGGTCGCCGGCGTCGTGCACCCCTTCGACGACCGCGAGGTCGTGCGCGAGGAGCTGGGGGTCAGTCACGATCCTGCGGTGATCGAGCCGTGATCCCGATGACACTGGCCGAGATCGCCCACGTGGTCGCGGGCGAGGTGGTCGGTGACCCCGCCGTCGCCGTGACCGGGCCGGCGTTCCGCGACAACCGCGAACCCGCCGAGGGTGGCCTGTTCGTGGCGATCGTCGGGGAGCGGGTCGACGGTCACGACTTCGCCGAGGCGGCCGTCCACGGCGGCGGGGCCGGCGTCCTGGGCAGCCGGCCGACGGGCGCGCCGACGGTCGTGGTGGCTGACGTCGTGGTCGCCCTGGGCCGCCTGGCCAGGCACGTGGTGGACGCCGTCCACCCGACCGTGCTGGCACTCACCGGCTCGCAGGGCAAGACCGGCACCAAGGACTACCTGGCCCAGGTCCTCACCGGCGTCGGCGAGACCGTGGCCACCTCGGGCAACCTCAACAACGAGCTGGGCGTCCCTCTCACCGTGCTGCGCTGCACCGCCGACACCCAGTACCTCGTGGTCGAGATGGGCGCCCGCGGGATCGGGCACATCGCCGAGCTGTGCCGGATCGCCCCGCCCGACGTGGCCGCCGTGCTCAACGTCGGCACCGCGCACGTCGGTGAGTTCGGCTCGCGTGAGGCCATCGCCCAGGCGAAGGGCGAGATCATCGAGGCGCTCGGCCCGGACGCCACGGCGGTCCTCAACGCTGGTGACGACCTGGTCGTGGCGATGCGCGAGCGCACGCCGGCGCGCGTGCTGACGTTCGGCGAGCACGGCGACGTGTGCTGGCGGGGGGTCCGGCTCGACGACCTCGGCCGGGCGTCGTTCGAGCTGGGGCACGCAGGCGAGTGGCACCCGGTGTCACTCACGCAGTCCGGAGCCCACCAGGTACCCAACGCCGCCGCCGCGGCGGCGATGGCGGTCGCGACCGGCGTCGACCTCCACCACTGCGCCCGTGCGCTGACCGTGTCCGTGGCGGCCTCGCGGTGGCGGATGGAGCTGCACGAGCGGGCCGACGGGCTGGTCGTCGTCAACGACGCCTACAACGCCAACCCGGCCTCCATGGCCGCCGCGCTCGACGCTCTGGTCTCGATCGGCCGGAGTCGCGGCGCGCGGACCGTCGCGGTGCTCGGCGAGATGCTCGAGCTCGGAGCCGCACACGAGGAGGAGCACGTCGGCGTCGGCCGGTACGCCGCCCGGTGCGGGGTCGACGTGGTCGTCGCCGTCGGTGAGCCAGCGGCGGGCATCGCGCGCGGCGCGAGCGCCGTACCGGACTGGCAGGGAGTGGCGGTCACCACGGCGGGCCGTGACGAGGCACTGACGTGGGTACGCGAGAATGCTGCGGTTGGCGACCCCGGGAGACGCGTGGTGCTCGTGAAGGCGTCGCGGGGGGCGGCGCTGGAGTCGGTGGCCGAGGGACTGCTCCACCCGATCGACGAAGAGGAAGGGAGCCGATGAGAGCGATCCTGTTCGGCGGCGGACTCGCGCTGCTGATCTCGCTCCTCGGCACCCGGGTCGCCATCACCTGGTTCACCCGGTGGGGATGGGGCCAGGAGATCCGCGACGACGGCCCGACCAGCCACCACACCAAGCGCGGCACCCCCACCATGGGTGGCCTGGTCATCATCTTCTCGGTCGTCGTGGGCTACTTCGCGGCCAAGATCATCACCCAGAGCCAGCCGTCGGCCTCGGCGCTGCTGCTCCTCTTCCTCTTCGTCGGCCTGGGCGCCGTCGGCTTCCTCGACGACTTCATCAAGATCCGGCGGCAGCGCAGCCTGGGTCTGCGCAGCCGCGCCAAGATGATCGGCCAGACCGTGGTGGCGCTGGTCTTCGGCGGCCTCGCGCTGTGGAACGAGCTCGCGGACTCCCGGGGCAACACCCCAGCGTCGACGCACGTGTCCTTCCTGCGCGACATCCCGTGGCTGGCCCTGCCCACCTTCGTCGCGCTCCTCCTGTTCTGGGTGATCATCACCGGCACCAGCAACGCGATGAACCTCGCCGACGGCCTCGACGGCCTGTCGACCGGCGCGTCCATCCTGATGTTCGCCGCCTACACGCTGGTCAACATCTGGCAGAACAACCAGAGCTGCGCCACTGCCGGCGGGCCGACCTGTTACGAGGTGCGCGACCCGCTCGACCTCGCGGTCATCGCGGCCGCGATCACCGGGGCCTGCTTCGGCTTCCTGTGGTGGAACGCGTCACCGGCGGCCATCTTCATGGGTGACACCGGCTCGCTGGCACTCGGCGGGGCGCTCGCCGGGCTGGCGATCCTGACCCGCACCGAGCTGCTCCTGCTGATCATCGGCGGCCTGCTCGTGGTCATCACGCTGTCGGTGATGATCCAGGTCTCGGTGTTCAAGGTCAGCCGCGCGAGCGGGCTGTTCCGCAAGGTGTTCCGGGTCAGGGCCGGCCATCGCGTCTTCCGGATCGCGCCGCTGCACCATCACTTCGAGAACCTCGGCTGGGAGCAGGTCACCGTGGTGATCCGGTTCTGGATCATCACCGGGCTCTGCGTCGCCGCGGGCCTGGGCGTCTTCTACGCCCAGTGGGTCGCCGGCGCATGACCGATCCCGAGCAGCTCGGGCGCCACGACGACTGGTCCGGTGTCCGCGCGGTGGTGGCGGGGTTCGGGGTCTCCGGGTTCGCGGCCGCCGACAACCTCACCCACCTCGGCGCCCAGGTCACGGCCCTCGACGACGACCCGGAGGGGAAGCTCGAGGAGGCGACCCTGCTCGAGGTCCTCGGCGCCTCGGTCAAGCTGCACCCCGGCGCGACGGACAAGCTGCCCGACGACGCCGACCTGCTCGTCGTCTCGCCGGGGTGGAAGCCGTCGGCCCCGCTGATCGAGCAGGCGCGCGCCCGCGGCATCCCCGTGTGGGGCGAGGTGGAGCTCGCCTGGCGGTTGCGCGATCCGGACGACTGCGGCGCCCTGGCTGTGCGTGACCGGCACCAACGGCAAGACCACGACGGTGCAGATGCTCGATGCGATCCTCACCGCGGCGGGCCTGCGCAGCGCCGCGGTCGGCAACGTCGGACGGCCGGTGACCGAGGCGGTGATGGACCCCACGCCGTACGACGTCCTGGCGGTCGAGCTGTCCAGCTTCCAGCTCCACTACACCTACTCGATGAGCGCCGAGTCGGCGGTCGTGCTCAACCTCGCCGAGGACCACCTCGACTGGTACACCGGCCCGACCGCGATGGCCGACTATGCCGTCGACAAGGGGCGGATCTACGAGCGCGTGCAGCGGGCCTGCGTCTACAACGCCGACGACCCGGAGACCGAGCGGCTGGTCCGCGACGCCGACGTGGTCGAGGGCGCCCGCGCCGTCGGCTTCACCCTCGGCACCCCCGCCGTCGGGATGGTCGGCGTCGTCGAGGACCTGCTCGTCGACCGGGCGTTCATCCCCGAGCGGCAGACCAGCGCGGCCGAGCTGTGCGCGGTCGGCGACCTCGCCTCGCCCGCACCCCACGTCGTCGCCAACGCGCTGGCGGCGGCCGCGCTGGCCCGCGCCCACGGCGTCCCCCAGGTGGCCGTCCGCGACGGCCTGCGGTCGTTCCGCATCGACGGTCACCGGATCGCCACCGTCGCCGTCCACGACGAGATCACCTGGGTCGACGACTCGAAGGCCACCAACCCCCACGCGGCGCAGTCCTCGTTGCAGGCCTACGAACCCGTGGTGTGGGTCGCAGGCGGGCTGGCCAAGGGCGCGCGGTTCGACGACCTGGTGGCCGCCGTCCGCGGCCGGTTGCGCGGTGTCGTGCTGCTCGGCCGCGACCGCGGCGTCATCGCCGACGCTCTTGCGCGACACGCGCCCGATGTTCCCGTCATCGACACAGGAGCCGACGAGACTGAGCCCGGACTGCAACACGGATGGGGCCCGATGGAGCGGGTCGTGGAGGCAGCCGCCCGCCTCGCCCGACCCGGCGACACGGTGCTGCTGGCTCCCGGCTGCGCCTCCCAGGACCACTTCCGCAACTACGGCGAGCGCGGCGACGCGTTCGCCGCCGCCGTACGACGACACATCGGGACCCAGACGTAGGAACCAGACGGGAGGCCGGACTCGTGGCCATCACCACCCCGAGTCGTCCGGCCACCTCCGAACGCAGTCGCACTCGCGGGCGCACTCTCGGGCGCACGCGTGGGCTGTTCGCCTGGACCTCCGCGCTCCGCCATGCCCTCGACCGGCCGCTGACGTCCTACTACCTGCTGCTCGGGGCCTCCGCGCTGCTGCTGACCATCGGCCTGGTCATGGTGCTCAGTGCCTCGAGCGTGTACTCCTTCCGCGTCTACGGCGACTCCTACGCCATCGTCGAGAAGCAGCTGCTCTGGGTGGCCATCGCCATCCCGTGCGCCTGGGTGGCCAGCCGGCTGCCGTTGCGGTGGATCCGGCGGCTGGCCTACCCGGGCTACGCCGTCTCGCTCACGCTGCTGCTGCTGACGGCGTTCCTCGGCGTCTCGCGCAACGGCAACACCAACTGGCTGGCGCTCGGGCCGATCGTGATCCAGCCGTCCGAGATCGCGAAGCTGTCGCTGATCTTGTGGGCCGCCCACGTCTACGCCAACAAGGACCGCCGGCTGGCGAGCACCCACCAGATCATGATCCCGGTCGTGCCCGGCCTGCTGATCGCGACCGGGCTCGTGGTCTTCGGCAAGGACCTCGGCACCGCGCTGGTGCTGTTCGCGATCCTGCTCGGCATGCTCTGGGTGGTGGGTGCGCCGGCCCGGTTCTTCGCCTTCAGCATCTCGGTCGTCAGCGTGCTGGCGATCTTCCTGGCCACCACCAACACCGAACGCCTCGAGCGCATCACCACCTTCGTGGACCCGTTCAAGGACTTCCACGACACCGGCTGGCAGCCCGCCCACGGGCTCTACGCACTCTCGAGCGGGGGCTGGTTCGGCCAGGGCATCGGCGCCAGCCAGCAGAAGTGGGGTCAGCTGCCCGAGGCCCACACCGACTTCATCTTCGCCGTGCTCGGCGAGGAGCTCGGCCTGGCCGGCACCTTGCTGGTGATCGGGCTGTTCGTGACCATCGCCTTCGCCGCGGTCCGGGTGGCCTCCCACACCACCGACCCGTTCGTGCGCTACATGTCCTTCGGCATCGTGGTCTGGCTGCTGGGCCAGATGATGATCAACGTCGGCATGGTGCTCGCGCTGCTGCCCGTCATCGGCATCCCGTTGCCGCTCGTCTCCTACGGTGGCTCGGCCCTGGTCCCCTCGGTCGTCGCGCTGGGGCTGCTGGTCGGGTTCGCGCGACGCGAGCCCGAGGCCGCGGCCGCGCTCCGCCAGCGCCGGCGTACCCGATCCGCCGGGCTGTCGGCCGGTCGGGTCCCGGGCCGAGGTCTTTGAGCCGCTTCTAGGCTCGACTCCGACATGCGCGTACTCCTGGCCGGCGGCGGCACCGCCGGACACACCTCTCCGTTGCTGGCCACGGCCGACGCCCTGCGCCGGCTCGAGCCCGGCGTCGAGATCACCTGTCTCGGCACGCCGCGTGGCCTCGAGAGCCGCGTCGTCCCCGAGGCGGGCTATCCGCTCGAGCTCATCTCGCCGGTGCCGCTCCCACGCCGCCTCGGCGTCGACCTTCTCAAGGTCCCCGTCCGGCTGCGCGGCGCCGTCCGTGAGGCCACCCGCGTGCTCGACCGCACGGGCGCCGAGGTGGTCGTCGGCTTCGGGGGCTACGTCTCGATGCCCGCCTACCTCGCGGCCCGGCGGCGCCGGGTGCCGATCGTCCTCCACGAGCAGAACTCCGTGCCCGGCCTGGCCAACAAGGCCGGTGCCCGCCTCGCGCGCCGCGTGGCGGTCAGCTTCCCCGGCACCCCGTTGCCCAGGGCGGAGTACGTCGGCCTGCCGCTGCGGGCGATGATCGCCCGGCTCGACCGCGAGGCGACCCGAGCAGAGGCGCGGCGGTTCTTCGACCTCGACCCCGACCGGCCGACCCTGCTGGTCACGGGCGGCTCGCAGGGAGCGCGGCGGCTCAACCAGGCGGTCTCCGGCGCCTCGGCGGCGCTGGCGGGTGCGGGTGTGCAGGTGCTCCACGTGGTGGGGCCGCAGGGCGAGGCGCAGCCGCATCAAGGGGCTGCGCCCAGCGACGTGCCCAGCGACGTGCCCAGCGACGTGCCGTACGCCGTGCTGCCGTTCGTCGACCGGATGGACCTCGCCTACGCCGCCGCGGACCTGGTGCTGTCGCGCTGCGGCGCCAACAGCGTCGTGGAGGCCGCGGCGGTCGGGCTCCCCGCGATCTTCGTGCCGCTGCCGATCGGCAACGGCGAGCAGGAGCACAACGCGCGCCCGGTGGTCGAGGCCGGGGGAGCGCTGCTCGTGAAGGACGCCGACCTCACTTCGGCGTGGGTGGCGAGCCAGGTGCCGATGCTGGCCAACGATCCCCCGAGGCTGGCCGCGATGGCGGCCGCGGCGTCCGGCCTGGTGCCGCGTGACGCCGACGAACGGCTGGCCCGGATCGTGCTCGAGGTGGCCCGCTCGTGAGGATCCCGGTCCCCGACGTCCTGCTGCCCGCCGACGAGCTCGGCCGGGTGCACTTCGTCGGCATCGGCGGCGCAGGACTGTCGGCCATCGCCCGGATCATGCTCGCGCGGGGGATTCCCGTCAGCGGCAGCGACGGAGCCGACTCGCCAACCCTCGGCGCGCTGCGCGCGCTGGGCGCCACCGTCTACCTCGGCCACGACGCCGACCACGTCCGTGACGTCGACACGCTCGTGGTCTCGACGGCCGTGCCCGACGACAACCCCGAGGTGGTGGAGGCTCAGCGCCGGGGGCTGCGCATCCTCCCGCGGTCCGCGGGCCAAGCGGCGGTGATGGCCGGACAGCGAGTGGTTGCCGTGGCCGGGACCCACGGCAAGACCACGACGACGTCGCTGCTCGTCTCCGCGCTCCAGGCGGCCGGCGCCGACCCGTCGTACACGATCGGCGGCGACCTGGCCGAGACCGGCAGCAACGCCCACGACGGCACCGGCGACGACTTCGTCGTCGAGGCCGACGAGAGCGACGGAGCCTTCTTGGTCTACCGGCCGTTCGCGGCGATCGTCACCAACATGCAGGCCGACCATCTCGACGTGTGGGGGAACGAGGCCGCCTACCGGCAGGCCTTCGTCGAGTTCATCGACACCGTCGACCCGGAGGGTTTCGTGATCCTCTGTGCCGACGACCCTGGCGCTGCCGCGTTGGCCACGGTCGCCGCACAGCGCGGTCTCGCCGTGTCTTCGGTGGGCGAGTCCGGCCTCGACCTCCGAGTGACGGGCCTGAGCACGGGTGCAACCGGCACCTCGTTCGACGTCGAGGTCGACGGCGCCATCCTTGGCCGCGTCGCCCTCCAGGTCCCCGGTCGCCATTACGCACTCGATGCTGCGGTCGCGCTGGCCGCAGGCCTGGTCCTGGGCTACTACTTCGACGACCTGCGAGCGGGCATGGAGGCCTATGCCGGCACGCGTCGACGGATGGAGCCGAAGGGCCACGTTGCCGGCGTGCGCGTCTACGACAGCTACGCCCACCACCCGGCCGAGATCGCTGCCGACCTCGAGGCCGCGCGGGCGGTGGCGGGGGAGGGTCGGCTGGTCGTCGCCTTCCAGCCCCACCTGGTCTCGCGCACCCGCGAGTTCGGGCCGGCGATGGGCGCCGCGCTCGGCGCCGCCGACGAGGTCGTCGTCCTCGACGTCTACGCCGCGCGCGAGACGCCCGACCCGGCCGTCACCGGTCGCGTGGTCGCCGACGCCGTCCCGCTGCCCGGCGAGCAGGTCGCCTTCGTCGCCGGCCTCGCCGAGGCCGCGGCCGAGCTGGCCGCCCGGGCGCGAGACGGCGACCTGGTGCTCACCCTCGGCGCCGGCAGCGTCACCGAGGTCGGCCCACTGGTGCTCGAGATCCTGGCGGCCGCAGGGTGAGGGGCCTGACGAGGCGCGACCCGGCCGACACCGGTGAGCGCGCCGCCCTCCGCTCGCGCAAGCGCTTCGCGCGCCGCCAGTGGCGTCGCCGCTGGCTGGCGTGGCGCTACGTGCTGGTCGCGGTGCTCGTCGTCGCGCTCGTCGCCGGCGGCACCTGGCTCGTCTACTTCTCCAGCGTGCTGACGGTCAAGCGGGTCGACATCGAAGGCAACGACCTGCTCACCCGGAACCAGGTGCTCACAACGGCCCGGGTTCCCGACGGCGAGCAGCTGGCCAGGGTCGACATCGACGCGATCGCGACGCGCCTGCGCTCCCTGGCCGCCGTACGCTCCGTCGACGTCTCCCGCAAGTGGCCCGACGCCGTCCAGATCGAGATCCGCGAACGCGTCGCCGTCGCCGTGATCGAGATCGGCGGCAAGCTGCGCGGCCTCGACGCCGAGGGCGTGGTGTTCAACGACTACGCCAAGGCGCCGCCCGGCCTGCCGCGCATCAGCTCCACCTCGCAGACCACCCCCGAGGCACTCAAGGAGGCCGCGACCGTCGTCTCGGCCCTGCCCATGGAGCTCTCGGCGATGGTCGACCACCTCGAGGTGCTCACCGTCGACCAGATCACCCTGGTGCTGCGCGACGAGCGGATCGTGCTGTGGGGGAGCAGCGACGACTCCGCCACCAAGGCCGAGGTGCTGCTGCGGCTGCTGCGCGAGCCCGCCAAGGTGTACGACGTCTCCGTCCCCGGCCAGCCCACCACCTGCCCCGAGGCCTCCGCCGAGGCCTGCCTGCGCCAGCCGTGAGCGTCTGCAGGTTTCACCGGCCGGCCGGTGAAACTGGCGCCTGATGGGGGAAATTTCGGCCGTCAAGCGGCAGTCTTGCCCGTGAGGCACGGCCGGGCGGAGCCCACCGACGAGAGGCGAGGATCGAGCGGATCTCGTGAGCCAGGCGCTCCGGACGCTCGAGATCCTTCCAACTGATGCGGATACAGACCCAGCCGGTCAGTCGACAAATGAGCTTCTCGCGCTCCCGCTCCTCGCGGAGCACCTGAGCAAGCGTCTTCCCGGGGGGCAGGTTGTTGTACTTGACGTTCCCGTCGAACTCCAAGAACACGCCCAGCTCTGGGAGCGCGAAGTCGACCCGGGCGATCACCCGACCGGTGGAATCGCGGATCTCGTACTGCGGCTCGAACCGCGGCAGGCCTTGTTTCCAGAGGAAATGCCAGGTGCGGGACTCACCGGCACTTTCGATGCGCGGGTCAGCCAGCCTCAAGACGAGCCGAGTGGAGAGGGTGTCGGGCCACCCGTCCATCGTGCGCGATGCGGCCCAGCAGTGATCCAGGTTCGTCGCCCCCGAATGCAAGAGACTGTTGGTCACCACCAGACCACGTTCCACGTCGCACTGAGTCGTGACATCGACGACCGTTCGGGCCGCACCAAGGACTCGCACGCCGTCATTGACAGCGATGTCGCCAGCGTTGACCTTCCCACGGTGCTGGCAGACCCCAGCCTCACGACGGCCGCACTTTCCATCGAGACGCGTGACGTGCACCTCGGACAGGTCAAGGTCCCACACGTCGGCACCCCACTCGATCGCGGCCGAGAGGTGCGAGAGGACCGTTGGGGTCTTTGCTGTCTTGAGTACTGCGCGTGCCGTCACCCGGTGGCGATCCTCGGCGTCGAGCGGTCGCCAGTCCTTGGCCTCCGCGTATGAGCCGTGACGAATCCTGACCCATTCCCCGCTCTTCAGTTTGGCCGCGATCGCACGGTCGTCGTAGCCCATCTCAAGAGCTTCGCGTCGCAAGATGACGCCGCCACGGGGGCCGAGGGTGGTTCGCCTGATCATCACGACGAAGCAGTTCCACCAACCGCCAGCTCTCAATCACGCCAGTTCGGGAGCTGTGGATGGCCGCCTGGAGCAGCCGCTTCGCGCCGTCGGACTCGGTGCTTGACGGGCAAGACCGACGCTTGGCGGCCAAGGCTTCACCTGACAAGCGCGGGTTTCACCGGCCGGCCGGTGAAACTACGAGCCCGCCGACGTGGACGAACATTCAGGTCGACGGCGTGTCGGCGTCAGCAGGAGCGCGTCGGCTGCCTACTGTCGTAGCCACGACGAGGTTGACATAACTATAACCCTCAGGCTGAGGGTGACAGTTCAGCACTCGCCGGCCATCTTCCCCAGCAGGCCGCACCACCACAGACCACCACCACAAGCGAGAGGCGCATCCGCCGTGGCAGCAGCGCAGAACTACCTGGCCATCATCAAGGTCGTGGGCATCGGTGGCGGTGGCGTGAACGCCGTCAACCGGATGATCGAGGTCGGGCTCAAGGGCGTGGAGTTCATCGCGATCAACACCGACGCCCAGGCCCTGCTCATGAGCGACGCCGACGTCAAGCTCGACATCGGCCGCGAGCTGACCCGCGGTCTCGGCGCCGGCGCGAACCCCGACGTGGGCAAGCAGGCCGCCGACGACCACGCCGACGAGATCGAGGAGGTCATCAAGGGCGCCGACATGGTGTTCGTGACCGCCGGCGAGGGCGGCGGCACCGGCACCGGCGGCGCGCCCGTCGTGGCCCGGATCGCCCGCTAGCCTCGGCGCGCTGACCATCGGTGTGGTCACCCGCCCGTTCGCCTTCGAGGGTCGCCGTCGCGCCAACTCCGCCGAGGAGGGCATCGCGCAGCTGCGCGAGGAGGTCGACACCCTCATCGTGATCCCCAACGACCGGCTGCTGTCGATCTCCGACCGCAACGTGTCGGTGCTCGACGCGTTCAAGCAGGCCGACCAGGTGCTGCTCCAGGGTGTCTCGGGCATCACCGACCTGATCACCACGCCCGGGCCTGATCAACCTCGACTTCGCCGACGTGAAGTCCGTGATGGCCAACGCCGGCTCCGCCCTGATGGGCATCGGCTCGGCGCGCGGCGAGGACCGCTCGGTGGCCGCCGCCGAGATGGCGGTCTCCAGCCCGCTGCTCGAGGCGAGCATCGACGGCGCCCACGGCGTGCTGCTCTCGATCGCCGGCGGCTCCGACCTCGGCCTGTTCGAGATCAACGAGGCCGCCGCACTGGTCGCCGCAGTCCGCGCACCCCGAGGCCAACATCATCTTCGGCGCCACCATCGACGACGCCCTCGGCGACGAGGTGCGGGTCACGGTGATCGCCGCGGGCTTCGACGGCGGGCAGCCCAAGCGGCGCGAGCCGAGTCGGGCTTCACGCGCACCCAGGCCGCAGCAGACCCAGGAGGAGACCCGCAGGGCCGCGCAGGCGCTGGCTGCCGAGAAGGCCGAGTCCGCGAGCGGGCAGCCCGAGGTCAGCAGGGCGCCCGGCGTCCCCAGCCCGTCGGCGCCAGCGTCAGCGTCCCGACGCCGGCCCGGCCGGTCAGGCGCAGCCACCGCCGCGCGAAGCCGCGACCGATGCAGTTCGACGACGACGACCTGGACGTGCCCGACTTCCTCAAGTGAGCTGCTGCTCCGCGACCGGCTCGACGCGACCCGTGATCGCGGTCCGTTCGCCGGCCCAGACCGCTCGGCGACCGCAGGCGGCCCCGTCGAGCTGGCCTTCACCGACCGGCACGGCGGGGTCTCCTCAGCGCCCTTCGACTCCCTGAACCTCGCCTGGGCCGGTGACGACCCCGACGCGCTGGCCGAGAACCACCGCCGGCTCTCCGCCGACTTCGCGCCGGACGACGCCGGTCGCCGCGCTGAGCCAGGTCCACGGCAACGACGTCGCGTACGTCGGCCCGAGGGCCCTCGTACCGACCTCCACGATCACCTCCACGCACGCGCCGACGGGGTGGTCACCGACCAGCCGGGCGTGGCCTTGATGGTCCGCGGCGCCGACTGCGTGCCGGTGCTGCTCGCCGACGCCGACGCGCGGCGTGATCGGCGGCTGCCACGCCGGTCGTCCGGGCCTGGTGGCCGGGGTCGTGCCGGCCACCGTCGAGCGGATGCGCGAGCTCGGTGCCCGCGAGGTCACCGCCTGGGTCGGCCCGCACGTGTGCGGCGCGCTGCTACGAGGTGCCCGAGGAGATGCGCGAGGACGTCGCGGCCGCCGTCCCCGCCAGCAGCGGCCACCACCTCGTGGGGCACCCCGTCGCTCGACCTCGGCGCCGGCGTCACGCGCCCAGCTCGAGCGAGGCGGGCGTCCGCGTGCGTCGACGGTCGCGGCTGCACCCGCGAGTCGCCCGACCTGTACTCCTACCGCCGCGACGGCACCTGGCAGTCCGGCCGCCTGGCCGGGCTGATCCGGATGGCGGTCTCGATGACGACCGCCGCGACGAGATCGCCGCCAACCTCGACGCCGTGCGCGGCCGGATCGCGCGCCGCCTGCGCGACGGCCGGGCGCGACGCCGACGAGGTCACGCTGGTCGTGGTCACCAAGTTCTTCCCGGCCTCCGACGTCCGGCTGCTCGCCGACCTCGGCGTCACCGACGTCGGCGAGAACCGCCACCAGGAGGCCGAGGCGAAGGCCGCCGAGTGCGCCGACCTCGGGCTGCGCTGGCACTTCATCGGCGGGCTGCAGAGCAACAAGGCGGCCGCCGTCGCGGCGTACGCCGACGTCGTGGAGTCGGTCGACCGGGTCAAGCTGGTCGCGCCGCTCAACCGCGGCGCGCACGAGCGCTCGCACGCGGTCGACGTGCTGCTCCAGGTCAGCCTGGACCCGCCCGGACGCAGCAGCGAGGGCCGGTCCGGCGCCGATCCCGACGACCTCGCCGCGCTGGCCGCCGCAGTCGACGAGGCCGGGATGCTGCGGCTGCGCGGCCTGATGGCGGTCGCGCCGCTGGGCGAGGACCCCGCCGCGGCCTTCGCCCGGCTGGCCGAGATCCGCCGACGAGTTCCTCGCCGACGCACCCCGACGCGACCTGGCTCTCGGCCGGCATGAGCGGCGACCTGGAGGACGCCGTCGAGCCGGCGCGACACACGTGCGTGTTCGGCTCCGCGGTCCTCGGTTCGAGGCCACAGGTCAAGTAGTGTCAACAACACCGAAGCGCCACTTCCGCGGGCGCGGGCAGCAGCTACCGGAGGAAGACAGTCATGAGCGGCGCGATGCGCAGGATCGGCGAGTACCTCGGCCTGCTCGAGGACACCGGCCGGTACGACGACGAGCTACGACGAGCGACTACGACACCACCGACGACGCCGGCCAGTCCGCCCGCGGTCGGCCCGCGGCGAGGAGTCCGCCCCGCCCCCGTGGCCGACCTCTCCGAGCGCCGCCGTCCGGCGCGTCCGGCCCCGACCGGGCGTGGTCGCCGAGCTGTCCCGCATCACCACCCTGCACCCGCGCACCTACAACGAGGCGCGCACCGTCGGCGAGAACTTCCGCGAGGGCACGCCCGGTGATCATGAACCTCTCCGAGATGGACGACAACGACGCCAAGCGTCTCGTCGACTTCGCGGCCGGGCTGGTGTTTGCCACGCGTGGCACCATCGAGCGCGTGACCAACAAGGTGTTCCTGCTCTCGCCGCCCAACGTCTCGGTCGCCGCCGAGGACAAGCAGCGGATCGCCGAGGGCGGCTTCTTCAACCAGAGCTGACGACGACGCTGTCGCAGTGGCAAGCTTGCTCGGGCAGGTCATCGAGGGCCTGCTGTGGTTCTTCATCGCGCTGCTGTGGGTCCGGTTCGTCGTGGACTGGGTCCAGGTGTTCGCGCGCTCCTGGTCCCCGCGCGGCCGCTGCTGGTCCTGCTCGAGGTCGTCTACTCCGTCACCGACCCGCCGATCAAGGCGCTGCGCCGGGTGATCCCGCCGCTGCGGATCGGCAGCATCGCGCTCGACCTGAGCTTCCTGATCGTGATGATCGGCGGCCTACATCCTGCTGCGCGTCAACCGATGCGATCTTCTTCTGAGCCTGCGTGACACCGGCCTGATGCGGCGACGTCGCGGGTGCGCGCCCGCAGGCGCTATTGTTCGCACCGACAGCAAACTTCGTTGCCGACGAATGAATGGGTGAGGTCATGCCGCTGACGCCTGAGGACGTGAGCAACAAGCGCTTTACTCCCGTCCGGCTCCGCGAGGGCTACGACATGGGGGAGGTCGACCAGTTCCTCGACGAGGTGGAGGCCGAGCTCGCGCGGCTCACCAAGGAGAACGACGACCTCCGGTCGAAGCTGTCCGCCGCCCAGTCCGGGGGGCGGCCGAGCCCCGGCGCACCGCAGCCCGAGCCCGAGCCTGAGCCGACGTCCCGCCGAGCCGGAGCCGGAGCCCGAGCCGGAGCCCGAGCCGGAGCCCGCGCCGGTCCGGCCGGTCGCGGCCGCCGTCAGTCGCCGGTCGAGACGATCCGGGTCGAGACCGTGCCCGCAGGCGTCCAACGCCGCGGCCCGGCTGCTCGAGATCGCCACCCGCAACGCCGACGAGCTCGTCGACGAGGCCAAGAACGAGGCCGACAAGATCGTCGGCGAGGCCCGCACCAAGGCCGAGCGGCTCGAGTCCGAGTCCAAGGCCAAGGCCGACCGGCTCGAGGCCGACGCCCGCACCCGCGCCGCAGATGCTCGACTCCGAGACCGCCGAGCGCCGCCAGCAGATGTTCGGTGACCTCGAGAAGGAGCGCGACAAGCTCAACGCGCGAGGTCGAGAACCTGCGCTCGTTCGAGCGCGAGTACCGCTCCCGGCTCAAGAGCTACTTCACCCAGCAGCTCGAGGCGCTCGACAGCGCGTCCGAGACCGGCGCCCCGTCCGGCGAGGAGCAGCCCGCGCCCAAGCGGCTGCGCTCGATCCTCGGCGAGGACGAGGGCTGAGCCGCTCCATCTCGGCACGTCCGGCCTCGACCCTCGGACGCGACGGCGGCCGCCCCCGGGGCCGGCCGCCGTCGCTTCATGTGGCGCGCCGTGTTTGAAGTGCACCCGCGCAGGGGCTACCCTCCCGCCACACTGTGGCAGCCGGACCCACAGGTCGACTCCAAGGCGTCCCAGGCCAGGAAGGCCGCATCATGGCTCGCAGCACCAGGAAGTCGCTCGCCGGTCAGCGCGGCCGCAGCCGCGCCAAGAAGACGGCCGCCACGACCGCGAAGGCCGCACCGGCCAAGAAGACCGCGGCGGCCAAGAAGACGACGGCGGCGAAGAAGGCCGCGCCGGCCAAGAAGACGGCGCCGGCCAAGAAGGCCGCTCCGGCGAAGAAGGCGGCGCCGGCCAAGAAGGCTGCTCCGGCGAAGAAGGCGGCCGGCGAAGAAGGCTGCTCCGGCGAAGAAGACGGCGCCGGCCAAGAAGGCCGCTCCGGCGAAGAAGGCGCCGGCCAAGAAGCCGCTCCGGCGAAGAAGACGCCGGCCAAGAAGGCCGCTCCGGCGAAGAAGGCGGCGGCCAAGAAGGCCGCCCCGCGAAGAAGGCGCCGGCCAAGAAGCCGCTCCGGCGAAGAAGACGACGGCCAAGAAGCCGCGCCGGCGAAGAAGACGCCGGCCAAGAAGGCCGCCCCGGCCAAGAAGGCACCAGCAAGAAGGCCGCGCCCAAGAAGGCGCCTCGCGCGAAGAAGACCGCGGCCAAGGCCGCCGCGACCGCAGCAAGGCGACGCCGCGCGAAGAAGGCCGCCCGCGACGACGGCCCCGCCAAGAAGTCCGCCGCGCCGAGCACCGGGCCAGCGCGCCCGAAGTCGGTCAGCGCCCTGGTGGTCAAGGAGGGCGAGGGCGCCTGGACCAAGGCCGAGCTCAAGGAGGTCCTCGACGAGCTCCACGAGCAGCGCGACCAGCGTCGTCCGCACGCTCTCGCGGCGCAGGAGGACGAGCTCGACGGGCTGATGCGCGACGCCGGTGACGGCGCCGGCCACGACCAGGCCGACATGGGCGCCACCAGCTTCGAGCGCGACCACGAGCTCACCGTGGTCAACAACGAGCGCGAGAAGCTGGCCCAGATCGACCGGGCCCTGGCCCGCATCGACGACGGCACCTACGGCGTCTGCGAGTCCTGCGGCAACCCCATCGGCAAGATGCGGGTCGATGGCGTTCCCCCGTGCCACACTGTGCATGACATGCAAGCAGCGCGAGGAGCGTCGCTGACCCAGCGACGCACGCCGGTCCGCCCGAGCCGACTCCCGACGTCCGGCGCCGCCCGCCGCGTACCGCCGCGGTCTTCGTCCTGCGTCGCGCTCGCGGCGTACGCCGTCGACGTCGGCACCAAGATCTTGGCGGTCGAGCACCTCGGCCGACGCGCGACGTCGAGTCCTCGGCGACTGGTTCGTGCTGCACCTGACGCGCAACCCGGGTGCGGCGTTCAGCACCGGCACGGAGTACACCGTCGCTGCTCAGCCTGCCTCGCGATCGCGGCCGTCGTCGTGGTGCTCTGGTTCAGCCGCCGCCTCGGCAGCCTGCTCTGGGCGGTCGCCCTCGGCCTGCTGCTCGCCGGCGTCGCCGGCAACCTCACCGACCGGCTGTTCCGCGAGCCCGGGCCGCTGCGCGGCCACGTCATCGACTTTTCGATGCTGCCGAACTGGCCGGTCTTCAACGTCGCCGACATGTGCATCAACGTCGCCGCCGGGCTGATCCTCCTCCAGGCGTTCCGCGGCATCCGCATCGACGGCATCCGACGGGACGCCGGGACGCAAGTCATGACCAGCGCGCCGACCACCGGATGCTGCTCGGTCCCCGAGGCCTGGCCGGCGAGCGGGTCGACGCCGCGATGGCCCGGATGTTCGGGCTCTCGCGCACCCGCGCGGCCGACCTGATCGCGCAGGGCCACGTCTCGCTCGACGGCGCCGCCGTCGGCAAGAGCGACCGGGTGCATGCCCGGCGCCATGCTCGACGTCACGATCCCGTCGCAGGCCGACCCGCTCGAGGTGGTGCCCGAGATCGTCGAGGGCATCAAGATCATCCACGACGACGACGTCCATCGTGGTGATCGACAAGCCGGTCGGCGTCGCCGTCCACCCGTCGCCCGGCTGGTCCGGCCCGACCGTCGTCGGCCACCTCGCCGGCGCCGGCTTCCGGATCGCCACCAGCGGCGCCTCGGAGCGGCAGGGCATCGTGCAGCGCCTCGACGTCGGCACCTCGGGCGTGATGGTGATCTGCAAGTCCGAGCACGCCTACTCCGTGCTCAAGAACGCCTTCCGCCACCGCACGGTCGACAAGACCTACCACGCGCTCGTGCAGGGCCACCCCGATCCGCTCGAGGGCACCATCGACGCCCCGATCGGCCGGCACCCCAAGGCCGACTACAAGTTCGCGGTGATGGCCGACGGCCGGCACAGCGTCACCCACTACGAGACGCTCGAGGCGCACCGCTTCGCCAGCCTGCTCGAGGTCCACCTCGAGACCGGCCGCACCCACCAGATCCGGGTGCACATGGGCGCGCTCAAGCACCCCTGCGTCGGCGACCTCACCTACGGCGCCGACCCGACCCTGGCCCAGCGGGTCGGGCTCGAGCGGCAGTGGCTGCACGCCGTACGCCTCGGCTTCGAGCACCCCGACACCGGCGAGTACGTCGAGTACGAGTCGACCTACCCCGACGACCTCGCGCAGCGCGCTCGAGGTCGTCCGCGGCCTCGACTGAGTCCGGGCACCGCGCTTTGGCGTGTGTGATGATTCGAGGGCCGCTCATTGCACCGCTCATTGCACTCGGGGGGGTCCCATGCCGAACCTCGCGCGTCGATTCGTCGTCACCGTCCTCTTGACCTGCGCCGCTGGGGCCGGTCTCGCCATGGGCACGGCCGCACCCGCGGGCGCCGCCACGGTGTCACGTACGTTCGCGGCCGGCGCGGACCAGCCCTTCCACGTCCCATCCGGTGTCACCGAGCTCTCGGTCGTCGTCGTCGGGGCGGCCGGCGAGAGCGCACCGAACGGTGGCCCCGGAGGCAGCGGCGCGCGGGTCGCCGCCACGCTGGCCGTCACGCCGGGCACGACGCTGTACGTCAACGTCGACGTCGGCGGCGGGGCAGGTGGACCCGGGGGGACGAACCTGGACGGCGGTGACGGCGGCGGAGCCAGCGACATCCGCACCTGCAGCTCGACCGTCACACCGCCAGACGCAGACTGCGTCCTGACGGGCGTCCCGGCAACCGATCCTCGCCTCGTCGTGGCCGGTGGTGGCGGTGGCTCTGCCGCGGGAGAGCCTGGCAAGGGCAACACCGCCATGGGCGGGGACGCCGGGGAGCTCGGTCAGCCGGGCACCGGGATGCGCCTGGGCGGTGTCCCGGGCGGCGGCGGCACTGCGACCGCGGGTGGCGCGGTTGGCGCCAAGTGCTTCGGCGCCGAGATTCCCCGGGAGCCGGGAAGCCCCGGCGCCGGAGGACACGGCGGCGCGGGGTACTCCGCCGGTGGTGGCGGTGGCGCCGGCTGGTTCGGCGGAGGTGGCGCGGGCGCTTGCGAGTTCATCAGCTTCGGGGAAGGGGGCGGCGGTGGCGGCGGTGGTGGCTCGAGTCTCGTGCCCACTGGCGGGACGGTGGCGGTGGCCGACGAACCCGCCTCGGTGACGATCTCGTACTCCGTGGCGGACCTCGCCTTGACCACTGACGGCGACCTGCCCGCAGCAAGCCACGGGGCGCCGTACGCCGTCACCCTGCAGACCGTGGGCGGCACCGGCGCCCCGACGTTCGCGGTCACCTCCGGTTCGCTGCCACCCGGACTCGAGCTGGACACCGACACCGGCGAGATCTCCGGGACGCCGACGGCCGTGGGCACGTCCACCTTCACCGTGACCGCAACCGACGCCGAGCCCCAGGTGGGGTCGACCTCCCGCGAGTTCGCCCTCACGGTGACGGCGCCCGACCTCGTGTTCACCACTGGCTCCCAGCTGCCGGGCGCGAGCCAGGGTGTGCCGTACGCGACGACCATCGGCACCAGCGGAGGCACCGCGCCGCCGACGTACGCCGTCACCGGCGGCTCGCTGCCGGCGGGCCTGGCACTAGCGCCCGCGACGGGAGCCATCACGGGGACGCCGACCGGGTCGGGAACATCAGGCTTCACGATCACGGCCAGCGACCCCGACCCTGGCGTCGTGCCGGCCACCCGCACGTTCGGCATCACGGTCGCGCCGGCAGCTGTCCCGCCGACCCTGCCGACTCCGCCGACCCCGACCGTGCGGACCTGCGGCGGACTCGCCGCGACGATCGTCGGCACTGCCGGTGATGACGTCATCGTCGGTACGCCGGGCGCGGACGTCATCGTCGGCCTGGGCGGTGACGACCGGGTCCGGGGGCTCGGCGGTGCCGACGCGATCTGCGGGGGCACAGGAGACGACACCCTGGCCGCCGGCACCGGCCCCGACCTCGTGCGCGGCCGGTCGGGCGAGGACGGGCTGCGCGGCGGACGCGGAGTGGACGACGTTCGCGGCGGCGCCGGAGACGACTCCCTCGGTGGCGGCCGGGGCGTGGACGGGTGCGCCGGCGGCGCCGACGTGGACACCGCCGTAGCGTGCGAGATCCTCAGCACCGTTCCGTGACCGGTCGTGCCACGCTGTCCCGGTGAGTGAGGACCTGCGGCTGCGTCGGGCCGAGCCGGAGGAGTCCGACGCGGTGGCGGGGATTTACGGGCGGTCGCGCGCGGCGGCGGCGATGCCGCCGGCGATGCACAGCGCGGAGGAGGACCGCGGTTGGTTCGCGGCCCGGCTGCGCGACGGCGACCACGAGGCGTGGGTGGTCGAGGACGACAGCGGTCTGCTGGGCTACGCGCTTGCCACGACGACCTGGCTCGACCACCTCTTCGTCGAGCCGTCGCGGCAGTCGGCGGGGGTCGGCACCGCGCTGCTCGACGTGGTCAAGGGCGTGCGGCCCGAGGGGTTCTGCCTGTGGGTCTTCGAGACCAACGTGCAGGCGCGGGCCTTCTACGCGCGGCACGGCCTGGTCGAGCTCGAGCGCACCGACGGCTCGGGCAACGAGGAGAAGGCTCCCGATGTCCGGATGGCCTGGCCGGGGCTGGACCCCGTCGCTTTCTACCGTGGCCTGATCGACGAGGTGGACGACGCCCTCGCCGACCTGTTGGCACGTCGCGCGGCGCTGACGAGGGTCGTCCAGGACGTCAAGGGGACCCGCGAGCGCGACGCCGGCCGCGAGCGCGAGATCGCCGCCCGGATGGCGCTCGCCGCCCCCGAGCTCGGCCCCGACCGCTTGTCCCGGATCGTGCACGCGATCATCACCGAGAGCCTCGACGCGGTGGAGTGAACCGCCGCTCGCTCCGTTCGGCCCCGCAGGCCGTCCGCGATCGGGACTGTCGGTGCGTCCTGCCAGACTCGCCGAAGCGGTCGCGTAGTCTGGCGGTCTTCCCCACAAGGTTGCCCGGCGCCCGGCCGAGGCCGCTTTGCCATGCCCGCACGCCCGGAGGGCCTCCGAAGCGCCCATGACGACAGGTGCCGAAGCAGTGCGACTCCTTCGTCCACCTGCACGTCCACACCGAGTACTCCATGCTCGACGGGGCCGCCCGTCTCGGGCGCACTGGCCCAGCGCACCGCCGAGCTCGGCATGCCCGCGGTGGCGATGACCGACCACGGCAACGTCTTCGGCGCCTACGAGTTCTACAAGGCGTGCAAGGCCGCGGGGGTCAAGCCGATCATCGGGATGGAGGCCTACGCCGCCCCCAACATCTCCCGCTTCGAGCGCAAGGGCGTCAACTTCTACGACGGCGGGCCCGACGACGTCTCGGCGCGCGGCGCCTACACCCACATGACGCTGCTCTCGGAGTCGACCGAGGGCATGCACAACCTGTTCCGGCTGTCGTCGGGCGCCTGGCGCGACGGGTTCTTCAAGCAGCCCCGGCTCGACCGCGAGCTGCTGGCCCAGCACAGCAAGGGCATCATCGCGACCACGGGCTGCCCGTCGGGCGAGGTGCAGGTGCACCTGCGCTACGGCAACTACGACGCGGCCCGTCAGGCGGCGGCCGACCACCAGGACATCTTCGGCCGCGAGAGCTACTTCCTCGAGCTGATGGACCACGACCTCGCCATCGAGAAGCGGGTCCGCGACGGCTTGCTACGGCTGGCCAAGGACCTGCAGATCCCGCTGCTGGCCACCAACGACTCCCACTACGTCAACCGCGCCGACGCGCCGTCCCAGGAGCACCTGCTCTGCATCAACTCCGGCTCGACGATGGACATCCCGGCCGGTGACGGGCCCGGCCAGCGGTTCGCCTTCTCCGGCGACGGCTACTACCTCAAGTCGGCCGCCGAGATGCGCGAGCTGTGGGTCGACCGCCACGGCCTGCGCGAGGCCTGCGACAACACCCTGCTGATCGCCGAGCGCTGCGACGTCTCCTTCACCGAGGGCAACGGCACCTACATGCCGCGCTTCCCGTGCCCGCCCGGCGAGGACGAGACGTCCTGGCTGCTCAAGGAGGTCGAGAAAGGGCTGCGGTTCCGCTACCCCGGCGGCACCACCGACGAGCACCGCAAGCGCGCGGAGTTCGAGCTGGGCGTGATCACCCAGATGGGCTTCAGCGGCTACTTCCTCGTGGTGGCCGACTTCATCAACTGGGCCAAGGACAACGGCATCCGCGTCGGCCCTGGCCGCGGCTCCGGCCCTGGCTCGATCGTCGCCTACGCCTTGCGCATCACCGACCTCGACCCGCTGGTCCACGGCCTGCTGTTCGAGCGCTTCCTCAACCCCGACCGCGTCTCGATGCCCGACTTCGACATCGACTTCGACGAGCGTCGTCGCGGCGAGGTGATCAAGTACGTCTCCGACAAGTACGGCGAGGACCGCGTCTCCATGATCGTCACCTACGGGACGATCAAGTCCAAGCAGGCGGTCAAGGACTCCTCCCGCATCCTCGGCTACCCCTTCGCGATGGGCGACCGGATCACCAAGGCGATGCCCCAGGCGGTGATGGGCAAGGACGTCCCGCTCCAAGAGATCTTCAACCCCGAGCACCGGCGCTACGGCGAGGGCGGCGAGTTCCGGTCGCTGGTCGAGTCCGACCCCGACGTGCGCCGCGTGGTCGACACCGCGATCGGCATCGAGGGCCTCAAGCGCCAGTGGGGCGTGCACGCCGCCGGGGTGATCATGTCGAGCGAACCGCTCATCGACGTGATCCCCCTGCTCAAGCGGCCGGCCGACGGCGCGATGATCACCCAGTTCGACTACCCGACGTGCGAGTCGCTCGGCCTGATCAAGATGGACTTCCTGGGGCTGCGCAACCTCACGGTCCTCGACGACTGCCTCAACAACATCGCCGCCAACCGCGGCGAGACCGTGGTGCTGGAGGAGCTCGGGCTCGACGACCGGGCGACGTACACCTTGCTCCAGCGGGGCGACACGCTCGGCGTCTTCCAGCTCGACGGCGGGCCGATGCGCGCCCTGCTGCGCTCCATGCGGCCCGACGAGTTCAAGGACATCTCCGCCGTCGGCGCGCTCTACCGCCCCGGCCCGATGGGGATGGACTCCCACAACAAGTACGCCCGCCGCAAGACCGGCCGCGAGCCCGTCGTGGCGATCCACCCCGAGCTCGCCGAGCCGCTCGCGGAGATCCTCGACGAGACCTACGGCCTCCTGGTCTACCAGGAGCAGGTGATGGCGATCGTGCGCAAGGTGGCCGGCTACTCCCTCGGCCAGGCCGACCTGCTGCGCAAGGCCATGGGCAAGAAGAAGAAGGAGATCCTCGACGCCGAGTACGTCCCCTACCGCGACGGGATGCGGGCCAACGGGTTCTCCGACGGCGCGGTCAAGGCGTTGTGGGACGCCCTGCTGCCGTTCTCCGACTACGCCTTCAACAAGGCCCACTCCGCCGCCTACGGCCTGGTCTCCTACTGGACCGCCTACCTCAAGGCCAACTACCCGGCCGAATACATGGCCGCGCTCCTGACGTCGGTGAAGGACGACAAGGACAAGATGGCGATCTACCTCAACGAGTGCCGGCGGATGAAGATCCAGGTGCTGCCGCCCGACGTCAACGAGTCCCAGTCCAACTTCACGCCGGTCGGCCGCGACATCCGCTTCGGGCTGACCGCGATCCGCAACGTCGGTCACAACGTGGTGGCCGCCGTCGTCGAGTCGCGCGAGGAGCGGGGCCGCTTCGCCGACTTCATCGACTTCATGGACAAGGTGCCCGCGCTGGTCTGCAACAAGCGCGTCATCGAGTCGCTGGTGAAGGCCGGGGCCTTCGACGACATGAAGCACAAGCGCCGCGCGCTGGTGGCCGTCCACGAGACCGCCGTCGACCAGTACGCCGCCTTCAAGCGCAACGAGGTCGGCCAGGACTCCTTGTTCGGCGGGCTCGAGGACGCCTCAGCGACGAGCTTCGGCATCTCGGTCACCGTCCCCGACCTCGACGAGTGGGACAAGACGACGCTGCTCGGCCACGAGCGCGAGATGCTCGGCCTCTACGTCTCCGACCACCCGTTGCTCGGGCTCGAGCACGTCCTCTCCGTCGGCACCGACGCCACCATCGGCCAGCTGCTGCTCGACGAGGAGCGTCCCGACAACTCCTCGGTCACCATCAGTGGCCTGGTCACCTCGGTGCAGCGCAAGATCACCAAGAAGGGCGACTCCTGGGCGATCGTGACCCTCGAGGACCTCGACGGCGGCATCGAGGTGATGATGTGGCCCAGCGTCTACCAGCTCGCCAGCACCTACCTCGTCGAGGACGCCATCATCACCGTGCGGGGCTTCCTCTCCCGCGAGAAGGACACGCCGACGGTCAAGGCGCAGGAGGTCACGATCCCCGACCTCTCCGACGGCCCGTCCGGTCCGGTCGTCATCAGCCTGCCGTCGACCCGGTGCACCGCGCCGGTCGTCGAGCAGCTCAAGGACGTCCTGGCCACCCACCCCGGCATGACCGAGGTGCAGCTCAAGCTGCTGGCCCGCACCTCCACGACCGTGCTCCGGCTCGACGAGCGACTGCGGGTCACGCCGACGCCGGCACTGTTCGCCGATCTCAAGCAGCTCCTCGGTCCCGGATGTCTGGGCGGGTGAGCGCCAGCCGCCCCCCGTCGTCTGCCCTGTGGTTCGGGGTCGCCGTCCTGGCCGCCTACGCCATGGTGGGCCTGGGGCCGGGTGGGTCTGGCACGAGCTCTGGCAGTCATCGGAGGGCGTGGTGTTCCAGAAGGAGTGGTACCCCGACGGCGACGGCCTGCGCCAGGAGTTCTCCGGCACGGGCCTCTACGTCCTGGTGGCCGCGGGAGCCGGTCTCGTGCTGGGGGCAGTGTTCGCGATCGTGGGCGGCGCGCGACCGGTGCAGACGGTGGTGCTCTGCGTCGCGGGCTCGCTGCTGGCCGCCTGGCTGATGCTGACGCTGGGGGAGTGGCTGGGACCGCCCGACCCGCACGCCTTGGCGGAGTCCGCCGACGACGGCACCCGCCTGCCCAGCGCGTTGCGGGTCTCCGGTCTGCCACCGCTGTTCTCGTTCACCGTGGGCTCGCTGGTGGCACTGGCCGTCGTCTACACGCTGTTGCCAGGCAAGACTCGCGAAGCCCACTGGACGAGGAACCCCGCAGGTAGGCTTTTCGTCCGAAGCACGACCGCGGCTCCTCGCCACACCCGACATGGGGCGCCGCCCGATCCGACGGGGGACGACCGTGTCCGACACCTACCCTGGTGCGCCCCAGCCGCCATCCCAACCGCCAACCCAGCCGCCAACCCAGCAGCCTGGCGCTCCCGAGTACCTCGAGACCGGCGCGGGTTCGCCCCTGCCGCCCGAGACGCCGGCCCCCGCCGCTGGCGGTGGCGGCCGCAGGCGCGGCCTGCTCATCGGTGGCGGCATCGCCGCCCTGGCCGTGATCGGCGTGGGTGCCTGGGCCGCGGCCCAGTTCTTCGCGACCGGAGCCCAGCCGTCGGAGGCGTTGCCCGCGACCACCGTCGGCTACGCCAGCATCGACCTCGACCCCAGCGGCGCCCAGAAGATCGAGGCGCTGCGCACGCTCAACAAGTTCCCGGCGTTCAAGGACGAGCTCGACCTCGATCTCGACGACGACATCCGCCAGCGGATCTTCGAGGAGATCGACCTGCCCGAGGGGTGCCAGCTCTTCTACGCCGAGGACATCGAGCCGTGGCTGGGCGAGCGGATGGCCGTCGCCGCCGTCGACGTCGGTGGTGACGACCCCGAGCTGGTCGCGGTCGTCCAGGTCAAGGACGCGGATGCCGCCGAGGAGGGCCTGACCAAGATCAAGGACTGCGGCACCACCGAGGGCGACTCCTCGGGCGGATGGGTGATCGCCGACGGATGGGCCGTGATCGGCGAGGACGAGGAGGCCGCCCAGGCCGTGGTCGACGCCACCGGCAAGGGCACGCTCGCCGACGACCCGGAGTTCCAGGAGCTCACCGCCGCGGCCGGTTCGGCCGGCATCGTGACCCTGTACGCCGCCCCCGAGGCGGGCCAGTACTTCGCCGACTCGATGGGCGGGATGACCGGTTTCGCCGAGGACCTCGAGCAGGGTCTGACCGGAACCGACGTGCTCGGGGAGATCGGTGACTCGGGTGCGAGTCTCACCGAACCTGGCGGCACCAACCCGCTGGCCGATGCGCTGAAGGACTTCAAGGGGATGGCCGCTGTCGGTGCGCTTCGACGACGGCGCCCTCGAGGTCGAGATGGCGGGCGACACCGGGCTCAACTTCACCGGCGTCTACGGCTCCGACCGCGGCGCTGACGTGGTCGAGACATTGCCGGCCGACACCGCGGCCGCGATCGGCGTCGGGTTCGAGGATGGCTGGCTGACCGAGATGGTCGAGCAGGTCGCGTCCTTCACCGGCGGCGAGATGACGACGGCCGAGCTGTTCGAGGAGGCCTCGCAGATGACCGGGCTCGACCTGCCCCAGGACGCCGAGACATTGCTCGGCCGGTCGGCCGCGCTGTCGTTCGGCTCCGACTTCGACCCGGAGGCCTTCTTCAACTCCGGCGACGCCGGCGAGATCCCGATCGCCCTCAAGGTGCAGGGCGACGCCGACGCCGCGAAAGCCGTGGTCGACAAGATCGCGGCACAGGACCCGAGCGCCGAGGAGGTGCTCGGCTTCGACAGTGACGGCGACATCTTCGTCGTCGGGCCGGACGCCGACTACCGCAAGCTGGTCCTGGCCAAGGGCAGCCTGGGCGGCAACGAGGTCTACCGCGACGTGATCCGCGAGTCCGGCCAGGCCAGCGCGGTCTTCTACGTCAACTTCAACGCGGGCGACGACTGGCTGGTCCGGCTGGTCGGTGACGGCGACCCGACCGTCGCGGAGAACGTCAAGCCGCTCGCCGGGTTCGGCATCGCCGCCTGGAAGGACGACGACTGGACGCACACGGTGTTGCGGCTCACGACCGACTGAGCCGCTGCGCGGCTTTCCGCTGCGCGGGGCGTTTCCGCTGCGCGGGGCGTTTCCGCTGCGCGGGGCTTGGGTCGCGGCCGCCGGCCGGTCCGCCTGCCGTGGACGGGTCTCGCGGGGGGACAGGGGACCCGGCCGTACGCCCGCTTCGTCGCGCCGACGTCGGTCGCGGCCCGTGAGCGGACGCCACGGCCGTGTCCTTTAGCCCCCCACGACACCCGACCCCCGTCCGGCCCACCGGCCCGCACTCGCGGCCCGTGGGGGTGGGGCTGTGGTCACCGTCCGCTGACCACGTCACGGCGACCGGGGTCCCTCCCCCACCGGGGCCGAGCGACCGCGTGGGACGGCGGCACGGGCGTGTCCTCCGGGGCTAAAGGGCATGGCCGCGGCGCCCGCTGCCGGACGGCGCGCAACAGCGGGCGTGGCCATGCGGGCGTCACGCGCCGAGCCCCTGTCCCCCGCGAGGACACGTCCGGGCGCACCGTCCGGCGGCCTCGACCCAAGCCGCGCGCAGCGGAAACCAAGCCCCGCGCAGCGGAAACGCCCGCGCAGCGGAAACGCCCCGCGCAGCCGGCAAGGCCGCGAAAGCGGAGTGGCGGAAACGTCACCGACTGAGGGGGGCGAGGGTGGCTGGTGACGGCGACGAGGTGCGGTGGGGGCGATGGCGAGGTCGAGGCCGCGACGGCCGGCGGAGACGTTCCCGCCAGGGCGACGGCGCGCCGTCGGACGACGAGGTGAGGAGCGTCTTGAAGACCTTGTCTCGTTACTCGTGCAGCGTGAAGGCGGACGCGCCGGTCAGGGCAGACGGTGGCCGGCGTACGCCCGGTCTCTTGGTGAAGACCAGCGGGTGCGGGCGACCTCGGTGGCCGGCAGCGAGGGGATCACGTTCATGGCGCGCAGCTCGGCGCGCAGCAGGTCAGTGACCATCCGCAGCCGTACGCCGGCGTCCTCGGCCTCGAGCAGCGCCTGGCGTTCGTGGAGGGGCAGCGGGGCGACGGCGGCCAGGGTCCAGGAGAGGTACGCCGGGTCCCGCGGCAGCTCGTGGGGGTAGGGGTCGTCGCGGAACTCCGCGAGCATGGTGCGGTAGGCGAAGAAGGCGGCCTGCGCGAGCTCGACCACCTCCGGGTCGACGAGGCTGGGTGTCTCCGGGCGGTCCACGACCTGGCCGACGGGGTAGGCGCCGGTGACGTCGAGGTGCTCCAGCGAGATCCGCTCCATGCCCACGCCGAGGAAGCTGAACGTGCCGTCGGGGTGGGCCTCGACGTCGGTCATCTTCACGCGGCAGCCGATCCGGAACAGCGACTGTGCGCCGTGCTCGCCGACCTCGTACCCCTCGCGGATGCCCACGGAGCCGAAGTAGCGCTCGTCGGGGTCGGCCCGCAGCAGGTGGTGCACCAGGGCGCGGTAGCGATCCTCGAAGACGGTGAGCGGCACGCTGACGCCGGGGAACAGCACCACGTTCAACGGGAACATCGGCAGCGTCGTCGCCACAGTCCCAACCTAACCCTTGCGCGTTCCACCGCACGGCACCGCGGCAGGGTGGCGTCGGCCTCGCTCCTAGACTCGGGTCTCATGATGCGGCGGATCGACCTGCGAGGGAGTGCTCCCTCCTTCGACTACCGCGCGGCCGTGCCCCGCGCGGACTTCGACGTCGAGGCCGCCCTGCAGGTCGTCCGCCCGATCTGCGAGGCAGTCCGGACCCGCGGCGTCGAGGCGATCCTGGAGCTGTCCGAGCGCTACGACGGAGTCGTCCGCGACGACATCACGGTGCCCCGCGTGGCACTCGCCGAGGCACTGGAGGCCCTCGACCCCGACCTCCGCGCGGCCCTGGAGGAGTCGATCCGCCGGCTGCGGGCCTCGTGCGAGGCCGAGCGCGAGACCGACACCGTGACGACCTACGGCAGGAACGGCCGGGGACCGTCACCCACCGGATGGTGCCCGTCGACCGCGTCGGCCTCTACGTCCCCGGCGGAGTGGCGCCGCTGGTCTCCAGCGTGGTGATGAACGTCGTCCCCGCCCAGGTCGCGGGCGTGCGCTCGATCGCGCTGACCTCGTCGCCGCAGAAGGACCACGGCGGCCTGCCGCACCCCACGATCCTGGCGGCGTGCGCGCTGCTGGGGGTCGAGGAGGTCTACGCCGTCGGGGGCGCTCAGGCGATCGCGATGTTCGCCTACGGCGCCGGTCCGTGCGAGCGGGTCGACCTGGTGACCGGGCCCGGGTCGATCCACACCGTCGCGGCCAAGCGGCTGCTCAAGGGCGTCGTCGGCATCGACTCCGAGGCCGGACCCACCGAGATCGCGGTGCTGGCCGACGACACCGCCGAGGCGGCGTACGTCGCTGCCGACCTGATCAGCCAGGCCGAGCACGACGTGCTCGCGGCCAGCGTGCTGGTCACGCCCAGCGAGCGGCTGGCCGACGACGTCGAGGCCGAGCTCGACAAGCAGGTTCACGCCACCCGCCACACGGAGCGGATCCGCACCGCGCTCACGGCACAGCAGTCCGCCATCGTGCTCGTCGACGACCTCGAGCAGGGCCTGGCAGTTGTCGACGCCTACGCCGCCGAGCACCTCGAGATCCAGACCGAGGACGCCGCCGCGTGGGCCGCGCGGGTACGCAACGCCGGCGCGATCTTCGTCGGCAGCTTCGCCCCGGTCTCCCTTGGCGACTACTGCGCGGGCAGCAACCACGTGCTGCCCACCGGCGGCTGCGCCTGCCACTCCTCGGGGTTGTCGGTGCGGGCGTTCCTCAAGTCCGTCCACGTCGTCGACTACGACCGCGCCGCTCTCGCCGCGGTCGCCGACCACGTGGTCAACCTGGCCGAGGCCGAGGACCTGCCCGCCCACGGCGCCGCCGTCCGCGTGCGTTTCGAGCGGTCATGACCTTCCCGCCCTTGCGCGAGGAGCTCGTCGGCCTCGCGCCGTACGGCGCACCGCAGCTCGACGTCCCGGTGCAGCTCAACGTCAACGAGAACCCCTACCCGCCGTCGCGGGCCCTGGTCGAGGACATCGCGGCATCGGTGGCGGCCGTCGCGGGCAGCCTGAACCGCTACCCCGACCGTGAGTTCACCGAGCTGCGTACCGCCCTGGCGGCCTACCTCGACCGCGACGGTGGCCGCGGCGTCAGGCCCGATCAGGTGTGGGCCGCGAACGGCTCCAACGAGGTGATGCTGCACCTGTTGCAGGCGTTCGGCGGCCCGGGCCGCACCGCGGTGAGCTTCGCCCCGACGTACTCGATGTACCCCGAGTACGCCCGCGACACCGGCACCCGATGGGTCGTGGGGCAACGCGAGACCGACTTCGCGCTCGACCCCGAGGTGGCGCGCGAGCTGGTGCTGCGCGAGCAGCCGACGCGTGGTGCTGCTGCCCTCGCCCAACAACCCCACCGGCACCGCGCTGCCGCTCGGCGTCGTCGAGGCGCTGTGCGAGGCGGCCGACAGGTCATCCGGAGGGGGCGTGGTCGTGGTCGACGAGGCCTACGCCGAGTTCCGCCGCGCCGGCACCCCGAGTGCGCTCGAGCTGCTGCCCTCGCTGCGCAACCTGGTGGTCACCCGCACGATGAGCAAGGCGTTCGCCTTCGCCGGCGCGCGGCTGGGCTACCTCGCCGCCGCTCCCGAGATCTGCGACGCCATCCGCGTGGTCCGGCTGCCCTACCACCTCAGTGCGGTGACCCAGGCGGCCGCGCTGGCGGCGCTGCGGCACGCCGACGATCTGCTGGCCCGGGTCGACGACCTGCGCGACGAGCGCGACGCCACCGCCGCGTGGCTGACCGAGCAGGGTCTCGAGGTCGCCGAGAGCGACGCGAACTTCGTGCTCTTCGGCTGCTACGCCGACCGGCATGCGGTCTGGCAGGGCCTGCTCGACCGCGGCGTGCTCGTCCGCGAGGTCGGGCCGCCCGGCTGGCTGCGTGTCTCGATCGGGACGCCGGCGGAGATGGCAGCATTCAGGGACGCACTGACGGCGCTGGGACCTGTCGGAATGATGGGGGCCCCGCGCCTGGAGGAGGACCGATGAGCCGCACGGCTGTGGTGGACCGGGAGACCAAGGAGTCGAAGGTCCACGTCGAGGTGGACATCGACGGTTCGGGCCGGTCGGACGTCTCGACGGGCGTCGGCTTCTACGACCACATGCTGGCCTCCTTCGCGCGACACTCCTTGGTCGACCTGGTCGCCCACACCAGCGGCGACACCCACATCGACGCCCACCACACCGTCGAGGACACCGCGATCGTGCTGGGCGAGGCCCTGCGCGAGGCGCTCGGCGACAAGTCCGGCATCCGCCGCTTCGGCGACGCCACGGTGCCGCTCGACGAGGCACTCGTCCAGGCGGTCGTCGACGTCTCGGGCCGCCCGTACTGCGTGCACACCGGCGAACCCGACGGTCAGGCCTTCGTCCTCATCGGGGACGCCTACCTCGGCTCGCTGACCCGTCACGTCTTCGAGACCATCGCCTTCCACGCCCAGATCGCGCTGCACGTGCGCGTCCTGTCGGGTCGCGACCCGCACCACCTCGTCGAGGCGCAGTTCAAGGCGTTCGCCCGCGCGTTCCGCGACGCCGTGGCGCTCGACCCGCGCGAGACCGGCGTGCCGTCGACCAAAGGTTCACTCTGAGGGTTCGATGAAGACAGTGGTGGTGCTCGACTACGGGTCGGGCAACGTGCGCTCTGCCGTGCGGGCGCTCGAGCGCGCCGGAGCCGAGGTCACGCTGACTGCCGACCGGTCCGCGGCCCAGGACGCCGACGGCCTCGTCGTGCCCGGCGTGGGCGCGTTCGCGGCGTGCATGGCCGGCCTGCGGCGGGTCCGCGGGCACGAGGTGATCGGCCGTCGCCTCGCGGGCGGCAGGCCCGTGCTCGGCATCTGTGTGGGCATGCAGATCCTCTTCGGCCGCGGGGTCGAGCACGGCGTGGAGACCGATGGCTGCGACGAGTGGCCGGGGGTCGTCGAGCGGCTGCAGGCGCCGATCGTCCCCCACATGGGCTGGAACACCGTCGACGTGCCCGAGGGCACGCGCCTGTTCGCGGGCATCGAGGACGACCGCTTCTACTTCGTGCACTCCTACGGCGTCCGGCGCTGGGAGCTGGTCACCAGCGGCCGCACCCACGCGCCGCTGGTGACCTGGGCCGAGCACGGCGGCGACCGGTTCGTCGCCGCCGTCGAGAACGGTCCGCTGACGGCCACGCAGTTCCACCCCGAGAAGTCCGGAGACGCCGGGGCCACCCTGCTGCGCAACTGGACCGGCACCCTGTGAGCAAGGAGCGTGCCCAGCGTCGGGCCGAGCGCGAGCGGGAGGCCGCGGTCCGGGCCGCGGCCCGGGCCCGCGAGGCCGAGCGCCGGGCCCGGAGCGCCGCCCGCAAGAAGAGCCTGACCGGCTGGCTGCCACGACCGCATCTGATGCCCGGCACCCTCGCCGCCCGACGACGCCGCGAGGTGGCGGCGACGATCGCCATCCTCCTCGCCCTCAACCTGCTCGTCTGGATCGTCCGGCCCGACTGGGAGGCCCGCCTCGCTGCTCTGGTGGTCAGCCTTCTCGTCGCCCCGATCCTGCACGTGTTCGTCCGCCGTACCTGAGGAGCTCCCGTGTCGCCGTACCTCCAGCTGCTGCCTGCCGTGGACATCGCGGGCGGGCAGGCCGTGCAGCTCGTGCAGGGGGTGGCAGGGTCGGAGAAGCGGTTCGGCGACCCGGTCGCGGCGGCGCTGCGCTGGCAGGAGGCCGGGGCGGAGTGGATCCACCTGGTCGACCTCGACGCGGCGTTCGGGCGGGGACACAACCGCGAGCTCCAGGCCGAGATCGTGGGCCGGCTCGACATCGACGTGGAGATGAGCGGAGGCATCCGCGACGACGAGTCGCTTGCTGCCGCGATGGCCACCGGCTGCCGCCGCGTCAACATCGGCACGGCCGCACTCGAGACGCCCGAGTGGTGTGCCGGCGCCATCGCCCAGTGGGGCGACCGGGTCGCTGTCGGGCTCGACGTGCGCGGCAGGACCCTGGCGGCGCGCGGCTGGACCCGCGAAGGCGGCGACCTGTACGACGTGCTGGCGCGGCTCGACGAAGAGGGCTGCGCCCGCTACGTCGTCACCGACGTCGACAAGGACGGCATGCTGCAAGGTCCCAACCTCCCGCTGCTGCGCGACGTCTGCGCCGCCACCGACCGGCCGGTCGTGGCCAGCGGCGGCATCACCGAGCTCGACGACCTGCGCGCCCTGATGGGCCTGGTCGACACCGGTGTCGAGGGCGCGATCATCGGGACCGCGCTGTACGAGGGCCGGTTCACGCTGACCGAGGCGCTGGAGCTGACCCGGCCCGTGACCCTGGCCATCCGCGTGATTCCCTGTCTCGACGTCGACGACGGCAGGGTCGTCAAGGGCGTCAACTTCCGCGAGCTCCGCGACGCCGGTGACCCGGTCGAGCTCGCCGCGCTCTACGACCAGCAGGGCGCCGACGAGCTGACCTTCCTCGACATCTCGGCCTCCCACGAGGGCAGAGCCACCACCCTCGACGTGGTGAGCCGGACCGCGGAGCAGGTCTTCATCCCGCTGACGGTCGGCGGGGGAGTCTCGAGCGCCGACGACGTCGACACCCTCCTGCGCGCGGGGGCCGACAAGGTGGCGGTCAACACCGCCGCGATCCAGCGGCCCGAGCTGGTGGCCGAGATCGCCGACCGTTTCGGCAGCCAGGTGCTCGTCCTCTCGGTCGACGCACGCCGGGTGGGTCACGGGTCGGGCGGACCGACTCCGGCTTCGAGGTGACCACCCACGGCGGCCGCAAGCCGGCAGGCCTCGACGCTCTCGAGTGGGCGAGCCGCGCCTGCGAGCTCGGGGCTGGGGAGATCCTGCTCAACGCGATGGACGCCGACGGCACCCGCGAGGGGTTCGACCTCGACCTGATCCGCGCCGTACGCCGCGAGGTACGGGTGCCCGTGATCGCGAGCGGTGGTGCCGGCGCGGCCGCCCACTTCCCGCCCGCCGTCGACGCCGGGGCCGACGCCGTGCTGGCGGCCAGCGTGTTCCACTTCGGGACGCTCGCGATCGGCGAGGTCAAGGCGGCCCTGGCCGAGGCCGGGCATCCCGTCCGCTGATGACGCGAGGAGCCTGCTAGAACGAGCCGAGGCTGGCCCGCCGCAGCTTGGCCACCTTCTCCTCCGGCCCGTCGAAGGCGATCTCGCGGACCTGGTCGCGACCGTGCAGGTAGAAGACCACCTCCGACACCGGTCCGCTGAGCTCGACGGGGCCGCGCCCGGGCATCAGGGTCGTCGTCTCGTCGTTGTCGGTCCGCCGGACGACCACGGGCACGCCGGCCGACCGCACCAGCGCCGGCCCTGACGACCGCAGCCCCTGCCACAGCGCGTCCACCGCGGTGTCGGGCAGGTTCCGGCGTCGCCAGCCCGGCCTGGCCCGCCGGATGTCCTCGTGGTGGACGAAGAACTCGAGGGTGTTGAAGGCCGCGTCGACCGGCGGCAGCGAGTAGAAGGTGAGCTTGTGCGTGCGCAGCCGCTCGACCAGCCGCTCGAACGGCTGCCTCTTCAGCCGCGCCATCTCCTTGTCCGTCAGCCCGGACAGGGCCGAGACCGCGATGCCCGCCGCGCCCATCACGCTGCTCTCGCGCACGAGGAGGTGGCAGATGAGGTCCTTGACGTCCCACCCCTCGCACAGGGTGGGGGCGTGCGGGCCCACGCTGCGCGCGGTCTCGCAGAGCGCCTGGCGCTCCTTGCGTGCGTACGAAGCACGCAGCTGCGGCAGGCCGACCATGCGCGGAGCATAGGGATCCAGGGTCGCCACGGATACAGAGCCGGGTCCCCCGACTGGACCGGTGAGGCGAGCGTCGGGATTGCTGCTCGGTCGGTGCCGGGGAATAGCGTGGCCGGGCGGACCGGTTGCCGGTCTGGCCGGGACAAGGACCGGACGATCGAGGAGAACGCGTGACCGAGGGGGCGACCACCCGCGAGGGCTTCGCCGTCTTGTGGGTCGCGATCAAGCGGGAGAAGGGGATCTTCGCCCTCTCCACCCTCGGCAGCCTCCTTTTCGGTGCGCTGACCGTGGCCGACGCGTGGGTGCTCGGCTGGGCCACCGACCATGTCGTGCTGCCGGCGTTCCGTGACGGGGAGATCGACACCGCCCTGCTCGTCGCCGTGGTCGCGCTGTTCCTCGGCGTCGCCATCCTCCGCGCGGTCGGCATCGTCGCCCGTCGGCTCGGTGCCGGCATCATGCAGTACCGGATGCAGGCCCACTACCGCCGCGACGTCACCCGCCAGTACCTCCGCCTCCCCATGGAGTGGCACCAGCGCCACCCCACCGGTCAGCTGCTCTCCAACGCCAACGCCGACGTCGAGGCCGCCTGGGGCCCGATCGCCCCGTTGCCGATGGCCGTCGGCACGGTCGCGATGATGGTCATCGCGGTCGCGCAGATGCTGGTCGCCGACGTGGTGCTGGCCATGGTGGGGCTGCTGGTCTTCCCCGCGGTGATCACCGCCAACGTCCTCTACCAGCGCTTCGCCTCGCCGCTGATGACCCGCGCGCAGCAGCTGCGCGCCGAGGTCAGCGAGATCGCCCACGAGTCCTTCGACGGGGCCATGGTCGTCAAGACCCTCGGCCGCGAGGGGGAGGAGACCCGGCGGTTCGCGGCCAAGGCCGAGGAGCTGCGCGACGTCAACATCCGCGCCGGCCGCATCCGCGCGGCGTTCGACCCGGCCCTCGCCGCGCTCCCCAACCTGGGGGTGCTGCTCGTGCTGATCGTCGGCGTGGTGCGGGTGCTGAACGGCCAGACCGACGCCGGCGACGTCGTCACGGTCGCCTACCTGCTGACCATCGTGTCCTTCCCGATCCGCTCGATCGGCTGGCTGCTCGGCGAGTTCCCGCGCAGCGTGGTCGGCTACCGGCGCGTCATGTCCGTGCTCGAGGCATCGGGCGAGATGCCCTACGGCGACCAGTCCGTGCCGGCGAGCCTCGACGGTTCGGCGGGGGCGCGGCTCGAGGTGCGCCACGTCGGATACTCCTACGACCCCGACCAGACGGTGCTCGACGACGTGACCTTCACCGTCGAGCCGGGGCGCACGGTCGCGGTCGTCGGAGCCACCGCCGCCGGCAAGAGCACCCTGACCACGCTGCTGACCCGCCTGGTCGACCCCGACCGTGGCCGCATCCTGGTCGACGGCACCGACCTGCGCGACCTGGCCCACGGCGAGCTCGCCGAGGTGGTCGCGGTCGTCCCGCAGACCGCGTTCCTCTTCGACGACAACGTCCGCGGCAACGTCACCCTCGGCGACGAGGTCAGCGACGCCGAGGTGTGGGAGGCCCTGCGGGTGGCACAGGCCGACGGCTTCGTCGCCGCCCTGGCCGAGGGCCTCGACACCAGGCTCGGCGAGCGCGGCACCTCGCTGTCGGGCGGCCAGCGGCAACGCATCTCCCTGGCCCGCGCGCTCGTACGCCGCCCGCGGCTGCTGATCCTCGACGACGCGACCTCGGCCGTCGACCCCGAGGTGGAGGCACGGATCCTCGGTGCACTCAAGGTCTCGACCGCCTCGACCGGCGACAGCTCGGGCACCAGCCTGGTCGTGGTGGCCTACCGCAAGGCGACCATCGGGCTGGCCGACGAGGTCGTCTACCTCGCCGACGGGCGCGTCGCCGACCGCGGGACCCATGCCGAGCTGCTGGTCCGCAACTCCTCCTACGCCCGTCTCGTCAACGCCTACGAGCACTTCCACGAGCCCGCCGACGCGATCGAGGCGGGTGACCCGGCGTGACGATCTCCACCACCGGCCCCGCTGGCCCGGCCGGCACCACCGTCGACACCGGCGACGAGATCGGTGCCATCGACACCATCCGACGCGGCATGGCCCACTCGCCCGAGCTGACCGAAGGCATCCGCTTCACGCTGTTCCTGGCCGTGGTGGCGTCCGTCGGCCAGGTCGTGGTGCCGATCGCCGTCCAGCAGACTCTCGATCGGGGCCTGCACGGCGAGGGTGGGCCCGACGTACCCTTCACCGTCGCGATGGCGGCGGTGGCGGCCCTGGCCATCGTGGTGACCAGCTTCGCGGCCTACCTGATGACCTCGCGGCTGTTCACCTCGTCCGAGCGGGGGCTGGCGACCTTGCGCATCAAGGCCTTCCGCCACGTCCACGACCTCCCGCTGCTGACCCAGAACACCGAGCGCCGCGGCGCCCTGGTCTCGCGGGTGACCAGCGACGTCGACCAGGTCAGCCAGTTCCTGGTGTTCGGCGGCCTGCTGTTCGTCATCAGCGTGGGCCAGGTGCTCATCGCGACCGTGGTGATGGTCTTCTACTCCTGGCAGCTGGCCTTGGTCGTGTGGGTGGCGTTCGCCCCGCTGTTCTTGTCGCTGCGCTACTTCCAGCGCAAGCTCTCCGCCGCCTACGGCACCGTCCGGCGCCAGGTCGGTGTGATGCTCTCGGCCATCTCCGAGCCGGTGGTCGGCGCTGCGGTGGTGCGGTCCTACGCCGTCGAGCACCGCACCCAGGCCCGCATCGACGCGGCCATCGACGAGTACAAGACGGCCTCGACGCGTGCCCAGGCCTTCACGGCGTTCTCGTTCTCCCTCGGCGGGATCTCGGCCGGCCTGGCCAACGCCGGAGTGATCGTGATCGGCGTGCTGCTCGGCTTCGCCGACCAGATCACCTCGGGCGAGGTGCTCGCGTTCGCGTTCCTGGTCACGCTGTTCGTCGGGCCTGTGCAGATGGGCACCCAGATCCTCACCGACGCCCAGAACGCGATCGCGGGCTGGCGGCGCGTCATCGGCATCCTCGAGACGCCGGCCGACCTCGTGGACCCGGGGCCTGACGGCGCCGTCCTCCCGCGTGGCCCGATCGACGTACGGTTCGAGCACGTCGACTTCGCCTACCCCGACGGCCCGCTGGTGCTGCGCGACGTCGACCTCGAGATCGCCGCCGGCACCCGGCTGGCCATCGTGGGCGAGACCGGCTCGGGCAAGTCGACCTTCGCCAAGCTGCTGACCAGGCTGATGGACCCCACGTCGGGAACGGTCCGGCTCGACGGCGTCGACCTGCGAGACGTCGGTCAGGTCTCGCTGCGGCAAAGTGTCGTGCTCGTCCCGCAGGAGGGGTTCCTCTTCGACGACACCCTGGCGGCCAACCTGCGCTACGGCCAGCTCGAAGCGACCGACGCATACCTGCTGTTCGCCGTCGAGGTGCTCGGCCTCTCCGACTGGCTGGCCACGCTGCCCCGCGGGCTGCAGACCCAGGTCGGCCAGCGGGGCGAGTCGCTGTCGGCGGGGGAGCGGCAGCTGGTGGCGCTGCTCCGCGCCCAGCTCGCCGACCCCGACCTGCTGGTGCTCGACGAGGCGACCTCGGCCGTCGACCCGGCCCTCGAGATGCGCATCGGGCTGGCGCTCGAGCGGCTGATGCGGGGCCGCACCTCCGTCACCATCGCCCACCGCCTCTCCACCGCCGAGAACGCCGACGAGGTGGTCGTCGTCGACCGCGGCCGGGTCGTGCAGCGCGGCCCTCACGCCGCGCTCGTGCTCCAGGAGGGCGTCTACGCCGGCCTGCACGCCTCGTGGGTGGCCCAGCAGGGTGCGAGCCGCTAGCGCCTGCCGGGGCTGACCAGCGACACGAACTCCGCCCGGGTCGACGGGTCGGTCCGCACCAGGCCCCGAAGCGACGACGTGGTGGTGGTCGCGCCCTGTGCCCGCGCCCCGCGCAGCGTCATGCAGGTGTGCTCGGCCTCGAGCACCACGCCGACACCTTGGGGCTGAAGCCGTTCCTCGAGCCCCGTGGCGATCTGGGTGGTGAGACGTTCCTGGGTCTGCGGCCGCCGAGCGTAGTGGTCGACGATGCGCGCGAGCTTCGACAGGCCCACGATCCGGTCTCCCGGCAGGTAGGCCAGGTGGGCGCGGCCCAGGAAGGGCAGCAGGTGGTGCTCGCAGACCGACTGGACGGGGATGTCGCGCACGAGGACCAGCTCGTCGTAGTGCTCCACGTTGTCGAACGTCGTGAAGTCGAACTCCACGGGGCTCAACAGCTCGGCGTACGCCTCGGCCAGCCGCCGGGGCGTGCGTGCCAGGTCGGGGCGGTCCGGGTCGTCGGGGTCCACGCCCAGGGAGCGCATGAACTCGGCCGCCGCCCGCTCGGCAGCGTCGAGGTCGCGTGCGTCGCCGGCGTTGCGGACCCGAGCCCGGTGCGTCAGCGCGGTGACCGTCATCGACGTCCTCGGTCGGTGGCCAGCCGGGCGAGCGCCAGCGCGCTGACGAGCAGCCCGAAGTCGCGCAGCGCGACGTCGTAGTAGTCGCCGAGGGTGACCAGGTTGACGATGATGCCCGCCAGCCAGAGCGCGACGACGTAGCCACCGAGGCGCGGGCGAAGGGCGACGAGCACGCCGGCCAGGACCTCGACGACGCCGACGAGCATCATCGCGTCGTGTGCCGAGCCCGGCACCAGGTCGTTGATCCACGGGGCGAGGTAGAAGTCCCAGTCCGAGAGCACCTGGGCGAACTTGTCGAGCCCGAAGACGATCGGCGCGACGGTGAAGACGGTGCGCAGCAGCAGGTAGGCCTCGTCGGCGCCCGTGCGCCGGGCCACGGCCGGTTCGGTGCGACCGGCCTGCTCGGAAGTGGTCATGGGAGTGCTCCTTCTCTCGGACTCTGTTCTTTCGGACACCTAGTTCTCTGATGGAACACCCATGGACGTCTTACGTCAAGATGTCTATCCTTTAGAAATGCCTGACGACCTCTCCGGTGTCGCGGCACTGGCGGAGCCGGTGCGACGACGGCTGTACGACGCCGTCTGCGCAGCCGACGAGGCGTTGAGCCGGGAGCAGGCGGCGCGGACGGTCGGCGTCCCGGTCCACACCGCCAAGTTCCACCTCGACAAGCTGGTGGAGGAGGGGCTGCTCGACGTCGAGTACCGGCGTCTCACCGGACGCACCGGCCCGGGTTCGGGACGCCCGGCCAAGCTCTACCGGCGAGCCGACCGTGAGCTTGCCGTGTCGCTGCCCGCCCGGCAGTACGACCTGCTCAGCCGAATCCTGGCCGTCGCCGTCGCGACGGCCACGGTGACGGGGGAGCCGGTCGCCGAGGTGGCGGCGTCGGTCGCGCGCGCCGAGGGCACCAGGTTCGGCGCCGGACACTCCTCGCGATCCCGGTCGCAGCTGCGGCGCCTCGCCGACGCCCTCGCCGCCGGCGGCTACGAGCCCCGGGTGGTCGACGGCACGCTGGAGCTGCGCAACTGCCCGTTCCACCGCGTCGCCCAGGAGCAGACCGCGCTCGTGTGCGGACTCAACCTCGAGTACGTCGGCGGCGTCTGCGAGGGCCTGGACTGTCAAGGCGTCGAGACGGCGCTGGAACCCGCTCCCGGCCGGTGCTGTGTGACCGCCCGCGCGGCGACTGGGACTGACTCGCCGGCCGCTCGGCCTGATCGGCGGGGAGGTTCGAGGCCGGCGTGGCGGTTCTCGCGGCCTTGGCGCGGACGTGGCGGCCGGGGTGGCCCGGTTGGCCGACGCGTGGCTTCGGAATCTGCGGCCGGGGTGGCCCGGCCACGGTTCCGGGGCTCGTCATACTTCTTCCGTGAGCCCACGCTGGACCCCGGCATCGCCGACCGCCTCAAGCGGTCGGCCGACGGGCTCGTGCCGGCGGTCGTGCAGCAGCACGACACCGGCGAGGTGCTGATGCTCGGCTGGATGGACGACGAAGCGCTGGCACGGACCCTGACGTCTGGTCGCGCGACGTACTGGAGCCGCAGCCGCCAGGAGTACTGGGTCAAGGGAGAGACCTCCGGGCACCGCCAGTGGGTCAAGGAGGTCCGGCTCGACTGCGACGGCGACACCCTGCTCGTCAAGGTCGACCAGGAGGGGCCGGCCTGCCACACCGGCGCCCGCACCTGCTTCGACGCCGACGTGCTGCTGGCCGACGTACTGCTGGCCGATGGCTGAGACCCGTCCGGCCGGTCGCAGGACCTTCGGCCCTGTCGTCCTCCTCGGGCTGGGGTCCGCGGGCCTCGCTGCCGTCGCCGGGAACCGGCCGTGGGTGGAGTGGACCGGGACGAGCGAGGGCCAGGGCTCGCTGCTGACGGTCACGGGCGACGACACGGCCACGGTGCCGCTGGCCGGCGCCCTGGCGCTGGCGCTGCTGGCGTGCTGGGGCGTGGTGCTGGTGACCCGCGGCCGGGTGAGGCGTGCGATCGCCGTCCTGGCGCTGGTGGTCTCCGCCGGGATGGTCGCGACCGCGGTGCTCGGATATCGCTCCGCCACCCGCGGCCTGCGCAACGATCTCGCCGAGCTCGGGATCGACGACCTCAGCGTGCAGCCGATCATCTGGTACTGGGTCTTCCTGACGTGCGCCGTGGTCGCGGTCGTGGCCACCGGTGCGGCCGTCCGCCTGGCGCCCGCGTGGCCCGAGATGGGCAGCAGGTACGACGCCCCCGGAGCGGCGCCGCAGCCCCGCGAGGAGACGGGGCTCGACCTGTGGAGGGCGCTCGACGAGGGACGCGACCCGACCCTCACCGACCGCAGGCCTCCTGCCGGCGAGTAGCCCCCTAGACTGACGCCCGGTCAGTCGAGGAGACGCAGAAGGAGCACGCATGGCCCACCACGGCAACACGCCCGCCGCCTGGACCGCCGTCACCGTGGCGATGCTCGGGTTCGTCGTCGGCGGCGTCGCCTTGATGCTCGACCCCGTGAGCATGACGCTGTTCTGGGTGGGCTGCGCGCTCGGCGTCGCGTCCCTCGTCGTCTTCGCCGTGATGGCGAAGATGGGCATGAACGACTAGGAGCCCGCTGCAACCACCACTGGCAACCGCGAGCGCGGCGAGCAGCATGGCAGATCGACCAGCGGGCTACTGGCAATCGCGACGACCAACGCACGGACACCCTGGCGGCGGTCCTGGTCCCGGGTGAGAGGCTTGCCCTCGCACCCTGAACGCCGTCCCGAGAGGTTCGCATGTCTGTTCTCGACGAGATCATCGTCGGCGTCCGCGAGGACCTGGCCCGACGGCAGGCGGAGGTCTCCGAGACCGACCTGCGGGCCGCGCTCGCCGACGTGCCGGCGCCGCGCGACCCGATGCCGGACTTCCGCCAGCCCGGCGTCAGCGTGATCGCCGAGGTCAAGCGCCGCAGCCCCAGCAAGGGCGACCTCGCCGAGATTCCCGACCCCGCCGCGCTCGCCCGGGCCTACGCCGAGGGCGGGGCTGCCGCGATCAGCGTGCTGACCGAGGAGCGCCGGTTCGGTGGCAGCCTCGAGGACCTGCGGGCCGTGCGGGCGGCGGTCGAGACACCCATCCTGCGCAAGGACTTCATCGTCGAGGGCTACCAGCTCCTCGAGGCCCGAGCCGCGGGCGCCGACCTCGCCCTGCTGATCGTCGCCGCACTGGGCGACGACGACCTGCGCCGGCTCCACGACCAGGCCCGCGAGCTGGGCCTGACCGTGCTGGTCGAGGTGCACGACGAACCCGAGACCGAGCGGGCCGTCGCCCTCGGTGCCGAGCTGGTCGGCATCAACGCCCGCAACCTCAAGACCCTCCAGGTCGACACCGCGACCTTCGCCAAGCTGGCGCCCATCGTCCCCGACGATCGGGTGCTCGTCGCCGAGTCCGGCATCTCCGGACCCGAGGACGTCGCCCGTCACGCCGCCGAAGGCGCCCGCGCGGTGCTGGTCGGCGAGGCTCTCGTCAAGGACGGCGACCCCGCGGCCGCGGTCCGAGCGATGCGCGAGGCGAGCCGTTGACGGGATCGCCGACCAACCACTGGGACGCCGACGCGCTGGGCTGGTTCGGCGCCCCCGGAGAACAGCACTGGGGCGGACGCTTCATGCCCGAGGCGCTGGTGGCCGCCCTCGACGAGCTGACCGTCGCCTGGCGCGAGGCGATGGCCGACGAGGCCTTCCGCGACCGACTTCGACACCATCCTGCGCGAGTACGCCGGTGTGCCGAGCCTGCTCTACGACGCCGCACGGCTCACCGAGAGGATCGGCGGCGCCCGCATCCTGCTCAAGCGCGAGGATCTCAACCACACCGGCGCCCACAAGGTGCGCAACGTCCTCGGGCAGGCGCTGCTGACCAAGCGGATGGGCAAGCACCGCGTGATCGCCGAGACCGGGGCCGGCCAGCACGGCGTCGCGAGCGCGACGGCGGCGGCCTACTTCGGTCTCGACTGCACCGTCTACATGGGCTCGGTCGACGTCAAGCGCCAGGCGCTCAACGTCGCCCGCATGGAGCTGCTCGGTGCCCAGGTGATCCCGGTCGACTCCGGCAGCGCGACGCTCAAGGACGCCATCAACGAGGCACTGCGCGACTGGGTCGCCAGCGTCGACCACACGGCGTACCTCTTCGGCACAGCGGCCGGGCCGCACCCGTTCCCGAGCATGGTCCGCGACTTCACCCGCGGGATCGGCGACGAGGCGCGGGCCCAGTGCCTCGACCAGTTCGGCCGGCTGCCGGATGCCGTCGCCGCGTGCGTGGGCGGTGGCTCCAACGCGATCGGCCTGTTCACGGCGTTCCTCGACGACCCGGAGGTCGCGATCTACGGGTTCGAGGCCGGCGGCGACGGGATCGAGACCGGGCGTCACGCCGCGACGATCGCGGCCGGCGACAGCGGCGTGCTGCACGGGGCCCGCACGTTCGTGCTGCAGGACGAGGACGGCCAGACCATCGAGTCGCACTCCATCTCGGCCGGCCTCGACTACCCCGGCGTCGGGCCGCAGCACGTCCACCTCGCGAAGTCCGGCCGGGCCGAGTACCTCCCGATCACCGACGCGCAGGCCATGGACGCGCTCGCGCTGCTGGCTCGCACCGAGGGCATCATCGCCGCGATCGAGTCGGCCCATGCGCTGGCCGGCGCCTTCGACGTGGCCCGCCAGCTCGGCCCGCAGGGGCTCGTCCTGGTCAACCTCTCCGGTCGTGGCGACAAGGACATGGAGACCACGATCTCCTGGTTCGACCTGCGCACGGGCGGCAGTGACACCGGGGCAGTGACACCGGGGGCAGTGACACGGGGGGAGGGGCGTGAGCGCTCGCACGGCCTTCGAGAAGGCCCGCGCCGACGGCCGGAGCGCCCTGGTCGGCTACCTGCCGGCGGGGTTCCCCGACGTCGCCGGCGGCATCGACGCACTCCGCGCGATGGTCGACTCGGGCTGCGACGTCATCGAGGTCGGCCTGCCCTACTCCGACCCTGTCATGGACGGGCCCACCATCCAGGCTGCCGCACAGCTGGCTCTGCGGGGCGGCGTCCGGACCGCCGACGTGCTGCGCACCGTCGAGGCGGTCGCCGCCACCGGTACGCCCGTCGTGGTGATGACCTACTGGAACCCTGTCGAGCGCTACGGCGTGGCACGCTTCGCGGCCGATCTCGCCGCCGCCGGCGGCGCGGGCCTGATCACCCCCGACCTGACGCCCGACTTCGCCCCCGAGTGGTTGGGCGCGGCCGACCAGCACGACCTCGACAAGGTCTTCCTGGTCGCGCCGTCGTCGACCGACGAGCGGATCGCCATGACCGTGCAGGCCTGCCGCGGGTTCGTCTACGCCACTGCCGTGATGGGCGTCACCGGCGCCCGCACCACGACGAGCGAGCTGGCCGCGCCCTTGGTCGAGCGCACCAAGGCGGCGATCTCCGACCTGCAGAGCGACCTGCCCGTCGGGGTCGGGCTCGGCGTCAGCAACGGCGACCAGGCGGCCGAGGTGGCCTCGTACGCCGACGGCGTGATCGTCGGCAGCGCCTTCGTGCGCACCCTGCTCGACCACCCCGACGACCGGGCCGCGGGACTACGTGCGCTCGCCGTGCTGACCACCGACCTCGCGGAGGGCGTCAGGCGTGCGTAGTGCCCTGGCGGCGGTCATCCTCCCCGTAGCTCTCCTGATCACCGCGTGCGGAGGTGGCGACGAGGAGCTCACGGGCGCGGTGCTGACGGAGCCGTACGTCGTCCCGGCGACGCCGCTGACCGACACCGAGGGGGCGGCGTACTCCCTCGCCGACGACACCGACAAGCGACTCACCCTGGTCTTCTTCGGCTACACCAACTGCCCCGACATCTGCCAGGTCGTGATGCAGACGCTCGCCTCGGCGATGACCCGGCTCGACGACGCCGACCGCGAGCAGGTCGACGTGGTGTTCGTGACGACCGACCCGGCACGCGACGACGAGACGGTGCTGCGCGGCTATCTCGACCACTTCGACCCGGGGTTCGTCGGACTGACCGGCCCGTTGCCGACGATCATCGAGATCGGCAACGACCTCGCCATCGCCGTCGAGCACGGCGAGAAGCTGCCGAGCGGCGGCTACGACGTCACGCACGGCACGTCGGTGCTGGGGATCGACAGCGACGACGAGGTGCCGATCGTGTGGACCCAGGGCACCAGCGCGACGCAGTTCGCCTCCGACGTCCACCAGCTCTTGGACAGCTGACTTGACTGACTGGGGGATGCTGATGCCCGTGACGCCCGACCTCGTGCTCCAGTTCCTGGTGCTGAGCATCCCCAGCCCGAGCGAGTCCGTGTGGCACCTCGGCCCGATCCCGATCCGCGGCTACGCCCTGTCGATCATCCTCGGCATCGTCGCGGCCATCTGGATCGGTGAGAAGCGCTGGGTGGCCCGCGGCGGCAGGTCCGGCGAGGTCTCAGACGTCGCGGTGTGGGCGGTGCCGTTCGGCGTCATCGGTGGCCGGATCTACCACGTCATCACCGACTACGACCTGTACTTCGGTGACGGCGGCAACCCCGTCGAGGCGCTGTACATCTGGCGTGGCGGCCTCGGCGTCTGGGGCGCGATCGCGTTCGGCGCGGTCGGCGTGCTCATCGCCTGCCGGCTGCACGGGATCAAGATGCTGCCGATGTCCGACGCGCTGGCGCCCGGCGTCCTGGTCGCCCAGGCGATCGGCCGCTGGGGCAACTGGTTCAACCAGGAGCTCTTCGGCAAGCCCACCGACCTGCCCTGGGCCCTCGAGATCGACCCGGACTACCGGCCACCCGGCTACGAGGACTTCGCGACCTTCCACCCGACGTTCCTCTACGAGTTCGTCTGGAACATCCTCGCCTTCGCCGTCATCATCTGGCTCGACCGCCGCTACCGGCTCGGCCACGGGCGGGTGCTCGCGCTCTACGTGATGGGCTACACCCTCGGCCGCGCCTGGACCGAGATGCTGCGCATCGACACCGTCCAGATGGACGACGTCCTCGGTCTGCGGCTCAACGTCTGGACCTCGATCGTGCTGTTCGTCGCCGCCGCGGCGTACTTCTGGTGGGCCGGCAAGCATCGCCCCGGCCGCGAGGAGTCGGTGTACGTCGACGCGGAGCGCAGCGAGGGCAGAGACGCGGACAGCGATTCGTCTGCGGTTTAGCGCGGGTTTTCCCGCTCAGCGACACAGACGAATCGGGGTCGGGCCCGCTAGGAGGCGTCGTCGCGCCGGTTGACACCGGACGACAAGGAATCTCGTTGTCCGCAACTTGGTCGCGTGGGGATCGCCCGGGGCGACCAGTTGCTATGTTGGCCCTCCCTCGGGGCCAATGCCGTCCCCAACGCCCGCCTGACCGCCCCAGCACCACCGCGGTAGATCGACGACGGGAGCCAGCACGTGCGCGCCCAGGGACCTGTGAAGCAAGGCCTCTACGACCCCCGCTTCGAGCACGACGCCTGCGGGGTCGCGTTCGTGGCGACGCTCACGGGCGTCCCCAGCCGGGCGATCGTCGACCAGGCGCTGACCGCCCTGCGCAACCTCGACCACCGCGGGGCCGCCGGAGCCGAGGTCAACTCCGGCGACGGCGCGGGCATCCTGCTCCAGGTCCCCGACGCCTTCCTGCGCGAGGTGGTCGACTTCGACCTGCCACCCCACCACTCCTACGCCGTCGGCACCGGCTTCTTCGCCGGTGACGCCGACGACGTCGCGAAGGCTGCGCAAGGCGCGGCTCCGCATCGAGGAGATCGCCGCCGAGGAGGGCCTCGCGGTGCTCGGCTGGCGCGAGGTGCCCGTCGAGTCCGGCGTGCTCGGCTCGACCGCCCGCAGCGCGATGCCGAGGTTCGTCCAGGTCTTCGTGGCCGGCGCCGGCGCACGCATCTCCGGCATGGCGCTGGAGCGGCAGGCCTTCTGCCTGCGCAAGCGCGCGGAGAAGGAGGCCGACGTCTACTTCCCCTCGCTGTCCGCGCGGACCCTGGTCTACAAGGGGATGCTGACGACCGACCAGCTCGACCAGTTCTTCCCCGACCTGGCCGACGAGCGGGTCGCCTCGGCGCTGGCCGTCGTCCACTCGAGGTTCTCGACCAACACCTTCCCGAGCTGGCCGCTGGCCCACCCGTTCCGCTACATCGCCCACAACGGCGAGATCAACACCGTGATGGGCAACCGCAACTGGATGCGTGCCCGCGAGGCGTTGCTCGACTCCGACCTGATCCCGGGCGACCTCGAGCGGCTCTACCCGATCTGCACGCCCGGCGCGTCCGACTCCGCGTCGTTCGACGAGGTCCTCGAGCTGCTGCACATCGGCGGTCGCTCGTTGCCGCACGCCGTGCTGATGATGATCCCCGAGGCGTGGGAGAACCACGCCGAGATGGACCGCAAGCGCCGCGCCTTCTACGAGTTCCACTCCACGCTGATGGAGCCGTGGGACGGCCCCGCGTGCGTGGTGTTCAGCGACGGCAGCCAGATCGGCGCGGTGCTCGACCGCAACGGCCTGCGCCCCTCGCGCTACTGGGTCACCGACGACGGCCTCGTCGTGCTCGCGTCCGAGGTCGGCGTCCTCGACCTCGACCCGGCCTCGATCGTGCGCAAGGGCCGGCTCCAGCCGGGCCGGATGTTCCTCGTCGACACCGACGAGCACCGCATCATCGAGGACGAGGAGGTCAAGGCCGAGCTCGCCGCCGAGCACCCGTACGACGAGTGGCTCCACGCCGGCCTCGTCCACCTCGACGACGTGCCCGAGCGCGAGCACATCGTGCACACCCACGCCTCGGTGACGCGACGCCAGCAGATCTTCGGCTACACCGAGGAGGAGCTGCGCATCCTGCTCACCCCGATGGCCAACACCGGCGCCGAGCCGATCGGCTCGATGGGCACCGACGCTCCGATCGCGGTGCTGAGCGAGAAGCCACGCCTGCTCTTCGACTACTTCAGCCAGCTCTTCGCCCAGGTGACCAACCCGCCGCTCGACGCGATCCGCGAGGAGCTGGTCACCTCCCTGTCGGGCAGCATCGGCCCCGAGGCCAACGTGCTCGACCCAGGCCCGGCCTCGTGCCGCCAGGTCGTGCTGCCGTTCCCGGTGTTCTCCAACGACGACCTGGCCAAGATCCGCCACATCAACCGCGACGGAGACATGCCCGGCTTCGAGACGCACGTGTCTCGCGGCCTGTACGACGTCGAGGCCGGCGGCGAGGGCCTGGCACGGCGCCTCGACGAGATCTGCGTCGAGGTCTCCGAGGCGATCGCCCGCGGCGCCCGCATCATCGTGCTGTCCGACCGCCACTCCACCGCCGAGCTCGCGCCGATCCCTTCCCTGCTGCTGACCGGCGCGGTGCACCACCACCTGGTCCGCGAGAAGACCCGCACCCAGGTCGGGCTGCTCGTCGAGGCGGGCGACGTGCGCGAGGTGCACCACGTCGCCCTGCTCATCGGCTACGGCGCGGCGGCCGTCAACCCCTACCTCGCGATGGAGTCGGTCGAGGACCTCGCCCGCGACGGCTACTACGTCAAGGTCGAGCCCGAGGTCGCGGTCAAGCACCTGATCAAGGCGCTCGGCAAGGGCGTGCTCAAGGTGATGTCGAAGATGGGCGTCTCGACCGTCGCGTCCTACACCGGCGCGCAGATCTTCGAGGCGGTCGGCCTCTCCACCGACGTCGTCGACCGCTACTTCACCGGCACCACCTCCAAGCTCGGCGGTATCGGCCTCGACGTGATCGCCGCAGGAGGTCGCGCGCCGCCACGCTGTCGCTTATCCCCGCGGCGGCATCTCCGCCAGTCACTCTCCGGGCCACCGCGAGCTCGAGATCGGCGGGGAGTACCAATGGCGCCCGGTATCAATGGCGGGCGAGCCGCACCTGTTCGACCCCGAGTCGGTGTTCCGGCTGCAGCACGCCACGCGGGCGGGGCGCTACGACGTCTTCAAGCAGTACACCCAGCGCGTCGACGAGCAGTCGGAGCGGCTGATGACGCTGCGCGGGCTGTTCCGGTTCAAGGACTCCGTCAGCTCGGGTAGGGACCCGATCGACATCGACGAGGTCGAACCCGTCGAGTCGATCGTGAGACGGTTCTCGACCGGCGCGATGTCCTACGGCTCGATCAGCCAGGAGGCCCACGAGACCCTGGCGATCGCGATGAACAGCCTCGGCGCCAAGTCCAACACCGGCGAGGGCGGCGAGGACGCCGACCGGCTGCACGACCCCTCACGCCGCAGCGCGATCAAGCAGGTCGCCTCCGGGCGGTTCGGGGTGACGTCGGAGTACCTCACCAACGCCGACGACATCCAGATCAAGATGGCCCAGGGTGCCAAGCCCGGCGAGGGCGGCCAGCTGCCCGGCCACAAGGTCTACCCGTGGATCGCGCGGACCCGCTACTCCACACCCGGCGTGGGACTGATCAGCCCGCCGCCGCACCACGACATCTACTCCATCGAGGACCTCAAGCAGCTCATCCACGACCTCAAGAACGCCAACCCGCGGGCCCGCGTGCACGTCAAGCTGGTGGCCGAGGTCGGCGTCGGCACTGTCGCGGCCGGCGTCTCCAAGGCGCACGCCGACGTGGTGCTGATCTCCGGACACGACGGTGGCACCGGAGCCTCGCCGCTGACCTCGCTCAAGCACGCCGGCGGCCCGTGGGAGCTCGGCCTGGCCGAGACCCAGCAGACCCTGCTGCTCAACGGCCTGCGCGACCGGATCGTCGTGCAGACCGACGGCCAGCTCAAGACCGGCCGCGACGTCGTGGTCGCCGCCCTGCTCGGCGCCGAGGAGTACGGCTTCGCGACCGCGCCGCTGGTGGTCAGCGGCTGCATCATGATGCGGGTCTGCCACCTCGACACCTGCCCGGTGGGCGTGGCGACGCAGAACCCCGTGCTCCGCGAGCGGTTCACCGGCAAGCCGGAGTTCGTCGTCAACTTCTTCGAGTACGTCGCCCAGGAGGTGCGCGAGCTGCTCGCGCAGCTGGGCTTCCGATCGCTCGAGGAGGCGATCGGCCGCGTCGACGCGCTCGACGTCGGCGACGCCGTCGACCACTGGAAGGCCGCGGGCCTCGACCTGACCCCGATCCTGCACCAGCCGGCGTACCGCGACGTCTTCCCCGACCAGGAGCCGCGCTGCACCAAGTCGCAGGACCACGGCCTGGAGAAGGCGCTCGACAACGAGCTCGTCGCTCTCGCCGAGGACGCGCTCGAGCGCGGCGAGCCCGTGCGCGCGGCGATGCAGGTCCGCAACGTCAACCGCACGGTCGGCACGATCCTCGGTCACGAGGTCACCAAGCGATACGGCGGCGCGGGGCTGCCCGACGACACCATCGACCTGACGATGATCGGGTCGGCCGGCCAGTCGTTCGGCGCGTTCGTGCCGCGAGGGATCACCCTGCGGCTCGAGGGCGACGCCAACGACTACCTCGGCAAGGGCCTCTCAGGGGGCCGGATCATCGTGCGTCCCGACCGCGCTGCGACGTTCAAGGCCGAGGAGCAGATCATCGCCGGCAACGTGATCGCGTACGGCGCCACGGCCGGCGAGATCTTCATCCGCGGCGGCGTGGGGGAGCGGTTCTGCGTGCGCAACTCCGGCGCCACCGCGGTCGTCGAGGGCGTGGGCGACCACGGCTGCGAGTACATGACCGGCGGCCGCGCGGTGGTGCTCGGCCCGACCGGCCGCAACTTCGCGGCCGGCATGTCCGGGGGCTACGCCTTCGTGCTCGACCTCGACGTGGGCCGGGTGAACCCCGAGCTCGTCGAGCTCGGTGCGGTCGAGGGCGAGATCGCCGACGAGCTGCGCGACCTCGTCCGCCGCCACCAGGAGGAGACCGGGTCGACGGTCGCCGAGGCGCTGCTGGCCGACTGGCCCGCAGCGGTGACGCGCTTCACCGAGGTGATGCCGAGCGACTACAAGCGCGTGCTGGAGGCCAAGGCCGAGGCGTTCGAGGACGGGCTCGACGCGGAGCAGGCCGAGGCACGGATCATGGAGGTGCTGCATGGCTGACCCCAAGGGCTTCCTCACCCACGGCCGCGAGGTCGCCGAGCGGCGTCCGGTCGAGGAGCGCGTGCACGACTGGCAACGAGGTCTACCCCGGCGGACCCGGCCGCGCGCTGCTGCCGATCATCAAGACCCAGGCCGGCCGCTGCATGGACTGCGGCATCCCGTTCTGCCACCAGGGCTGCCCGCTCGGCAACATCATCCCCGAGTGGAACGACCTGGTCTGGCGCGGCGACTGGGACGGCGCGATGGACCGGCTGCACGCGACCAACAACTTCCCGGAGTTCACCGGCCGGTTGTGCCCCGCGCCGTGCGAGACGGCGTGCGTGCTCGGCATCCCTGGCGATTCATACGGGGGCCCGGTGACGATCAAGAACGTCGAGGTCGCGATCATCGACCGCGCCTGGGAGTCCGGCTACGTGCGGCCGCAGCCGCCCGAGTGGTTGTCGGGCAAGACGGTCGCGGTGATCGGCTCGGGCCCAGCGGGGCTGGCCGCCGCCCAGCAGCTGACCCGGGCCGGCCACACGGTCGCGGTCTACGAGCGGGCAGACAAGATCGGCGGCCTGCTCCGCTACGGCATCCCCGAGTTCAAGATGGAGAAGGCCGTCCTCGACAAGCGGCTCGACCAGATGCGCCGCGAGGGCACGGTCTTCCGGGCCGGCGTGAACGTGGGGGAGGACCTCACAGCCGACCAGCTGACCGACCGCTACGACGCGATCGTGCTCGCGATCGGCGCGACCGTGCCGCGCGACCTGGCCGCGCCGGGTCGCGAGCTCGGCGGGATCCACCAGGCCATGGAGTACCTCCCTCAGTCCAACCGCGCGTCGCTCGGCACCGTGGTCGACGACCAGATCACGGCCGAGGGCAAGCACGTGGTGATCATCGGCGGCGGTGACACTGGCGCCGACTGCCTCGGCACTGCCACAAGACAGGGCGCGTTGAGCATCACTCAGCTCGAGATTCTGTCCGAAACCCCGGCGTCCGGCCCGCGAGCCAGCCATGGCCTACATACCCGATGACCTTCCGGGTCTCCTCTGCCCATGAGGAGGCCGCCGAGCTGGAGGTGCAGAGCCGGGTGTACGCCGTGTCCACGCGCGAGTTCCGCGGCGACGAGGCGGGCAACGTGCGCGCGCTGCGGCTGGTCGAGGTGGTGTTCGAGGGCGGCCGCCCGGTCGAGGTCGAGGGCACCGAGCGGGAGATCCCCGCCGACCTGGTCCTGCTGGCGATGGGCTTCACCAGCCCGCAGACCGCAGGCCTGGTCGAGCAGCTCGGTTGCGAGCTCGACGAGCGGGGCAACGTACGCCGCGACGCGTCGTACGGATCGTCCGTCGACGGAGTCTTCGTGGCCGGCGACTGCGGTCGTGGTCAGTCGCTGATCGTGTGGGCGATCGCGGAGGGCCGGGCGACGGCGGCGGCCGTGGACGCGTACCTCACCGGGTCGACCGCGCTGCCCTCGCCGATCCCGCCGACCGCGCGGCCCCTGGCCGTCTGAGCGCGCCGGCCAGCTGGCGAGCCCACCCGGGAGACACCAAGTTCGACGACCTGCGGCGTCTTTGGAGGCGCTGCGCGAGATCACGGCTTGGATCGATCCAAGGTTCGCTAGGGTTGATGGGTGCGTAAAGCCAAGATCGTCTGCACCCTCGGCCCAGCGGTCGGGACTCCCGAAAAGATCCGCCAGCTCGTCGACGCCGGCATGGACGTCGCCCGGCTCAACATGAGCCACGGCAGCTACGCCGACCACGAGAACAACTACCGGCTCGTCCGCCAGGCCTCCGACGAGAGCGGGCACGGCGTCGGGATCTTCGCCGATCTCCAGGGACCGAAGATCCGGCTCGAACGGTTCGCCGATGGCCCGGTCAGGCTCAAGAAGGGCCAGCGGTGGACCATCACCACGCGCGACGTGCCGGGTGACACAGAAGAGTGCGGGACGACGTACAAGGGCCTTCCCGACGACGTCGGCGCAGGCGACCCGATCCTCATCGACGACGGCAAGGTGCGGTTGAAGGTCGACTCGGTCGACGGGCAGGACGTCCACACCACCGTGATGGTCGGGGGCAAGGTCAGCGACAACAAGGGCATCAACCTGCCCGGCGTCGCGGTCTCGGTGCCCGCCCTGTCGGAGAAGGACGTCGAGGACCTCCGCTGGGCGCTCCGGATCGGCGTCGACTTCGTCGCGCTGAGCTTCGTGCGCAGCGCGTCCGACGTCGACGACGTGCACAAGGTGATGGAGGAGGAGGGCCGTCGCGTCCCGGTCATCGCCAAGATCGAGAAGCCGCAGGCCCTCGAGGCGATCGACGGCATCGTCGAGTCCTTCGACGGGATCATGGTCGCTCGCGGCGACCTCGGCGTGGAGTGCCCGCTCGAGGACGTGCCGGTCCACCAGAAGCTGGTCATCGACAAGGCTCGCCGCAGCGTCAAGCCGGTGATCGTGGCCACCCAGATGCTCGAGTCGATGATCGAGAACCCTCGCCCCACCCGCGCCGAGGCGTCCGACGTCGCGAACGCCGTGCTCGACGGCGCCGACGCCGTGATGCTGTCGGGCGAGACCAGCGTGGGCGCCTACCCGATCGTCGCCGTCGAGACGATGGCCCGCATCATCGAGTCGACCGAGGACCACGGCCTGGCCCACATGGCCACCATCGACTGGAACCCCGAGACCCGCGGCGGCATCATCGCCAAGGCCGCCGTCGAGGTGGCCGCCCGGAGCGGGGCCCGCTTCATCGTGGCGTTCACCCAGAGCGGCGACTCCGCCCGGCGCCTGGCGCTGCTCCGCAACGACATCCCGGTGATCGCGTTCACCCCGCTCGACGCCACGCGATCCCAGCTGGCATGACGTGGGGCGTGGAGACCTTCAAGACCGTCGAGGTCGAGCACACCGACGAGATGGTCCGCCAGGTCGACGAGCAGCTGCTCGAGACCGGTCGCGTCGTCGAGGGCGACACGGTGATCATCATCGCCGGCAGCCCGCCCGGCATCCCCGGTTCCACCAACGCGATGCGCGTCCACCAGATGGGCGACGCCGTCAACGAGGTCGCGCCGGCTTACAAGCGCAGCTGACTCCGCGTCGTGTCGGTGACCTGACAGACGAGCGGCGGGGCGCTGCGCGACCGTATCCGGCATGGACCTTCGCTCGCGCCGCACCCTGCCCGCCCTGCTCGTCTCGATGCTGCTCGCCCTGCTGGTCAGCCTGGCGGGCCCTGTGTCCAGCGCGTCCGCGTGGAGCTACACGATCGCTTCCCCGCTGAGCGCTGTCGGCGAGCTCACGTTCGCCCGGAACGCCATGATCTATGCCGTCGCGTCCGCCCCGCTCGTCTTCGAATCAGGCCCGCTCACCGTCCACGCCTCGCCAGCGGTTCAAGGCCCGCAGACTGTGAACGTGCAGATCACGCTCCAACGGCTTGACGGTGCCCAGTGGACGGACTTCGACTCCAGCGAGTGGTTCGTTGGGCACCTGTCGGGATCCACGACCTGGACGGTCGGGAGCTGGCGGTCCTCGATCCCGAAGACGTCGCCGGCCAAGTACCGGATGGCCTTCACCGTGCAGTGGAAGGACGACAAGTTTCCTCAGGGCGCCGTGGCGAGTGCTCAGATCGTGCCGTCGAGCCAGATCGATGTCGCCTGCAACGCAGCGGGATGCAACAGCTTCGCCGACGGCCTGGTCATCTGAGCACGTGCGCCGTCGTAGCTCGGGCACGGCGGCGCCGGGCATCAGCCCTTCGGCCCGATGAGCTCGTCGAGCATCCCGACGTCGTAGGCCCGAGCGACCGAGATCGAGTCGATGCGCGGCCGGGTCCAGCGCAGGCAGAGGAGGTCCAGGGCGGCGGTGAGGATGCCGATGATGTCGTCGCTGCGGTTGACGAACTCCCAGCGTGGGTAGTGGTAGCGCTTGGGCTGGCCCGCCACCCGGGCGGAGGCCCAGTTGTTGGAGCGGCAGCCATCGGAGTGGAAGAGCCCACGCAGCAGGGCGGCCGGGTGGGCTTCGACGATGGCTTGCTGCCAGGGATCGAGCCGGATCGGCCGCTCGTGCTTTCGGCCGGGGCCGTGCTGGGGGAATAGGCACGGCCAGTGCTTCCAATGCGACTGGACCACGATGACGCCGGGCGCTCTGACCTCAAAGACGCGGATCCCGGGTCGCACGCCTCGCATCAGGTCACCAACGGTCGCGATGATGCCGGGATACTTGGCATCACACGAAACACGGAACGCGTAGTAGCGCGCCGCTTGGGACAGGCATCCGTCGCCGAGGTAGTAGCCGAGCAGCTGGGAATAGGCGGCCTCA
>CAWFEZ010000009.1:0-79991 GCA_963814935.1 uncultured Actinomycetota bacterium
CACGGTCCAGGGCGACCCAGCCCATCAGCTTGGAGGACACGTAGTGCTGGGGCTTGCCACGGGCCTCCCAGATGCCCTGATCGGGCTCGCGCCAGACCTCGATGGCGCACTGGGCCTGCGACTCCACGATCGGCCAGAGCCGTCGCGGCAGGCGTTGGCTGCGGCGGCTGTGGAGCAGGATGGAGTCCAGGACGGCGCCGAACACGTCGTTCTGGCGTTGGTCGAACGCTCCGTTGCCGATCCGCACCGGTCGGGCGCCCGCGTAGCCCGAGAGGTCGTCGCGAGTGGACTCCGTCAGGTCGCGCCGGCCGTCGATGCCGTACATGATCTGCAGAGCACCGGTCTCGGTGGGCTCGAGGTCGGCGACGAACTGCATGAACTCGTCGGCCTCCCAGTCCAGGTTCAGGAAATGCAGAGCCTGCAACGTGAAGGTGGAGTCGCGCATCCAGGTGTAGCGGTAGTCCCAGTTGCGCTCGCCACCGGGAGTCTCTGGCAGCGACGTGGTGAGCGCCGCCACCGTGGCCCCGGTCGGCATGTAGGTGAGGCCCTTGATCACCAGCGCCGAGCGCTGGATCGGGTCGCGCCAGCGGTGGTCGGGCATCCGAGCCCGACCCAGCCAGGAGCGCCAGAACGTCGTCGTGGCGTCTAGCCGAGCGCTGGCCTCCGCGACGTCGGCCGGGGCGCGCAGTCCTTCGGCCCACGACAGGGCGCAGTAGCACTCCTCGCCCGCTGACAGGAGGTGCCGGGCCCGGACCCTGTTGCCCTCGACGCCGAGCGCGAGGTCGGTGTGCAGCCTGATGGTCTGGCCGCCGGCGGTCGCGTCGGCGGCGTGCCGACTGCCCTCCACCAGGGTCCAGTCGGCGGCGTCCGGCCATAGTCAAAGGCCGGTTCGCAGACGAGGTCGATCTCGACGGAGCCCTCCAAGCAGCGGACCGTGCGCACCAACAGGTGGTCGGCGTCGTCGTCGGCAGGGGGCCGGGTGTGCGGCGTGACCTCGTCCTCGGTCTCGCGTGGGCCCATCGTGAGCGCGTCGCGGACCTCGACCCAGCCCGACGGCGTCTTCCACGTCGTCGAGAGGACGTTCGACCCCGGCTCGTACACCCGCGCCGTCGGGTGGTTGATCCCGAAGGGTCCGAGCCTGAAGTACCCCGCCTGACGGTCCAGCAGCGTGCCGAAGACGCTGGGCGAGTCGAAGCTGGGGACGCAGAGCCAGTCGACCGCGCCGTCGGGGGCGATCAGCGCGCCGGTGTGGCAGTTGGACAGGAACGCGTAGTCGGCGATGGGTGGGAACGGGGACGGCATCGCCGCGCTCTGGGCGGTTTGTGTGTTCATGACGTTACCCAGGGGTTGAGCCACCCGCCGTACTCCGCCGTCAGCCCGTCGGCCTCCGCCGGCCCCCAGGAGCCCGGCGAATAGACGTGGACGGGAGGCGGTGCGTCGAGCAGCGGCTGCATGACCCGCCAAGTCTCCTCCACTCCGTCCTGACGGGTGAACCGGGTGCTGTCCCCACGGAGGGCAGCGTGCAGGAGCACCTCGTACGGCGTGGCGCCTTCGCCGCCCTGCTCGGCGAACTCCATGTCCAGGTCGATCCTGCCGACGGCGGCGATGTCGGTGCGGCGGGCGTCAAGGATCAGCTTGATCCCGGTCGACGGGTCGAGCTTGACGGCGACTTGGTTGGGCTCGGTGTGCGGCCCGATGAGCCCGAAGCCCAGGGGCGGCGGACGCTTGAAGACGAGTCGCAGCTCGGTCTGGGTGACCGGGAGCCGCTTCCCGGTCCTGATGAAGAACGGGACGCCCGACCACCGCCAGTTCTCGATCTCGAGCCGCATAGCGGCGTAGGTCTCCGTGGCCGAGTCCGATGCCACGCCATCGATGCCCAGGTACCCGTCGTACTGGCCCCGCACGTACTGGGCCGGGTCCGCCTGGACAACCGCGTTGAACAGGGCTACCTGGGCGTCCTTGATCGTCTTCAGGTCACCACGGGACGGAGCCTCCATCGCGGCCGCCGATACCACCTGCATCAGGTGGTTGACCACGACGTCACGCATCGCACCGACCGGGTCGTAGAAGTGGCCACGGTCCTCGACGCCGAAGCTCTCGGACATGTTGATCTGCACGCACGAGAGGTAGTTGCGGTTCCACACCGGCTCCAAGATGGCGTTGGCGAACCGCAGGTGCAGGATCTGGTCGAGGCCCATCTTCCCGAGGTAGTGGTCGATGCGGTAGAGCTGGGACTCGTCGAGGTACTGGTGCAGCTCGTCCGCCAGCTCTCGCGCGGATGTCTGGTCGTGCCCGAACGGCTTCTCCACCACGACGCGAGCCGAGCCCGTGAGATCTGCCTCGGCCAGGCCCTTGACCACTGTTCCGAACAGGAACGGCGGGATCTCCAGGTAGAAGACCGGACACTCGGCGCCCTTGATCGCGTCGCCGACCCGCTGGTAGGTGGCGGGCTCGGTGAAGTCTCCATGGACGTAGGACAGCCTCTCGGCGAACCGGTCGAACACGGACTTGTCGATCTCTTCGCCCGTGCTCAGGATCGACTCGCGGGCGCGCTCCACGAGCTGGTCCAGTGTCCAGTCGTCGACAGCGACGCCGACGATCGGGCAGTCCAACAGGCCGCGGAGCTCCAGGCGGTAGAGCGACCGGAAGGTCATCACCTTCGCCAGGTCCCCGGTGATGCCGAAGACCACAGACGTCCGCGGAGCGCCGGGTGGCGCTCGATGCCAGGTCGGGACCAGACGTCGTCTGGGTCTCCATGGTGACTCCTCGTGGTTGACCAGTCTCCTCGCAGGCAACCACCGGCTGCTGAGGGCGGTCATCACCCCACCGGGGTGACTCGCGGCGCCGGCGGTGGGTGTCGGTTGCAGTCACCCAGCGCGGGTGACGACTTCGTCGTCGTGACGGCGCATCGTCGGGGACTTGCAGCCCGAGCGGGGACTGTCCGCCGCACTCAACGAGGGGTCCGGAATGGCAGAGGACCAGCACTACGACGTCGTCATCATCGGGACAGGGGCGGGAGGCGGGACGCTCGGGCACCGGCTCGCCACCAGCGGTGCGAAGGTCCTCTGGCTGGAGCGCGGGCCGTTCCTGCCACGAGAGCGCGACAACTGGGAGACTCGGGCGGTGTTCGTCCGCGGCAAATATCTCGCGTCAGACGTCTGGTCCGACCGGCACGGCCGCGAGTTCCAGCCCGAGCAGCCAGCTTCACGTACCGCGACCTTGGCAGCATGGCGACCATCTCGCGCTTCCACGCCGTCGTGAGCCTCAAGGGAGTCCGGGTGTCCGGGTTCCTCGGCTGGTTGATGTGGCTCTTCGTGCACATCGCCTTCCTCACGGGCTTCAACAACCGACTCGCGTGCGATGTTCCACTGGGGCGTGACCTTCCTGGCGAGCAGTCGCGCCGAGCGGACGAACACGCTTCGCCAGGTGATCGGCCGGGTCGCCATCGAGCAGGGCGGCGGGGACAAGCTCACCCGACACCTCATCCCCGCGCCTGAGCAGCAGCCTGATGATGGCGGTTCCGCTGGCGCCTCACTGACCACCAGCGACGCGATCGCGTCGGACGAGGGGCGAGGTTTTGCCGACTGATTTCCTGAGCGTGGTGGTCTTCACTGTCGATCCGGTGCCGTGGGCGCGGTCGCAGATGGCCTTCACCCTCGCGTTCCACATCATCCTGGTGCCGCTGGGGGTGTCGTGGTCGGTGATGACCCTGATCGCCAACTACCGGGGGATCAAGCACGGTGACCAGGACGCGATGCTGCTCGCTCAGCGCTGGTCGAAGTACATGGCGGTGACGTTCGCCGTCGGGGCCGTGACCGGGACCGTCCTCTCCTTCGAGTTCGGGCTGCTGTGGCCGAAGTTCATGGGTCAGTGGGGCGCGGCGTTCGGCGTCCCGTTCGCGTTCGAGGGGATCTTCTTCTTCGCCGAAGCGGTCTTCATCTCCATCTACATCTTCGGGTGGCGCCGGCTCAAGCCGTGGGCCCACTTCTGGACCGGGGTGCCCATCGCCGTCGCGGGCATCTTCGGCAGCATCTCGGTCGTCGCGGCCAACGCCTGGATGAACTCCCCGCAGGGGGTCACTCTGGACTCCTCCGGCAAGGTGACCGACGTCGACCCGATGGGGGTGATCTTCAACGACGCCATGCCGCTGATGGCCGCGCACATGGTCATCGCGGCGTACCTGGTCGGCGGCTTCATGGTCGCTTCCGTCTACGCGGCCGGCATGCTCCGCGGCCGCACACGACCGCTACCACCGGATGGGCTTCATCATCGGGTTCACCGTCGCTGCGATCGCGACGCCGGTGCAGATGGGTGTCGGCGACGCGCTGGCGCGCTGGGTCTACAACGAGCAGCCGACCAAGTTCGCCGCGATCGAGATGGTGACCGAGACCAGCAGCGACGTGCCCGAGGTGCTGTTCGGCCACCTGAACTCCGAGGGTGAGGTGGTCGGCGGGCTTCCGATCCCGGGCATGGCCTCGATCTTGTCCGACCCCAGCAAGGGGACGTCCACCGTCATCCAGGGCCTCGACGAGGTGCCCGCCGCGGATCGGCCGACGAACCGGGAGGTGAACGTCACCCACCTCGCGTGGGACCTGATGGTCGGTCTGGGCACGCTGCTGTTCCTGCTGACGCTGTGGTGGTGGGCGGCGTGGATCTTCCGTCGAGACATGCCCAGGAGCAGGTGGTTTCTCCGGATCGTCCGCCACCACTGGGGTGCTGGCCGTGATCACCCTCGAGGCTGGCTGGACCGTGAGCGAGGTCGGACGTCAGCCATGGATCGTCTACGAGAAGATGAAGGTGGAGGACGCCGCCACCGCGAACACGGGTATCTGGATCACGTTCATCGGGGTGGTGCTCCTCTACATCGGTCTCGGCATCACCACGATCCTCGTCCTGCGGATGATGAGCCGCCGGTTCCGCGAGGGCGGCGGCCGCTCCGGCGAGGCCGACGTCCCCTACGGGCCGAACGAGTCGGCCCCGAGCAGATGAGCTGAAAGTGCCACTCGGATGAGTACCACGGCCGCGGTCATCCTGTTCGCGGCGATCACCGCGTACGCAATCTTCGGAGGCGCCGACTTCGGTGCCGGCTTCTGGGACCTCGTGGCTGGGGGCACCAAGCGCGGTGAGCGGCCGCGCGACGTCATCGACCACTCCATCGCTCCGGTCTGGGAGGCGAACCATGTCTGGCTGATCTTCGTGTTCGTGCTGCTGTGGACGTGCTTCCCGGAGGCCTACGCGTCGATCACCCTGACTCTCTTCGTCCCACTGACGCTGGCAGCCCTCGGCATCGTGCTCCGGGGAGCCGGCTTCGCGTTCCGCAAGGCGGTGTTCCGCACCCGGGATCGACGCAACTTCGGCGCCGCCTTCGCGGTCTCGTCCGTGCTCGTGCCGTACTGCCTGGGCGCCGTGGTCGGCGGCATCGCCTCGGGGCGGGTCCCCGCAGGGGGCAAGGCCGGTGATCCTTGGGACAGTTGGGTCAACCCCACGTCCGTCCTCGGCGGCGTGCTCGCCGTGTGCCTGACCGCCTATCTGGCCGCCTTCTTCCTTGTGCGAGACGCCGCCCGGCTCTCCGACGAGGCGATGGTGGACTACTTCCGGCGTCGAGCTGCCGTGGCCGCAGTGGCCGCCGGTGTGGTCGTCGGCTGGGATCTTCGTGTTGTCCAACGACGCGGGGTACCTCTTCGACGGACTCAGCTCGCGTGCCCTTCCGTTGGTGATCCTCTCCGCCGTGTGCGGCCTCGCCGCTCTCGTGCTGGTCGCCCGATCCGGCCGACGCGGGGCTCGCCTGGCCGCCGTCAGTGCGGTGACCAGCCTTGTGCTGGCCTGGGGCGTCGCGCAGTCGGACTACCTGCTGCCCACGAGCCTGACGGTCGCGGCCGGCGCGGCGCCGTCAGGCACCATCGCGGCGATATTGGTGGCCGCCGGACTCGCTGCGGTTCTGATCGTGCCCGCGTTCGTGCTGCTTTACGTCCTCGACCAGAAGACACTGTTGCCGGAAGAGGGCATGCCCGACCCAGCACTCCACCCGCCCCCTCGCCCCTAGAAGTGCCATGCGGCCTGGGTCATCTCCGATCGCGGCGCGGGATCGCGATTGCAGGTCACATCGAGCTCCGAGGTCGATTCTCCATCTGGTGTTGAAGCCGCTGCGGATGCGGTCCGTCGACACCATCGACCATCGTCAAGCCCGCCCGACACTGGGGTGCCCCGGCACCGTTGGGAACGCGGTTACCTGAGCAGGCGTGCGGCGCGGTGCCTCGAAACCCCCGTACGGGTGGCTGTGTGCTCACGTCAGGATCGACGAGGACATCACCCCGAGCATGGTGTCGGCGGTGGAGTCTGACTCGCTCTCCTTGAGGCATTCGTGGCGTGTGGTTGCGAGCTGCCGCGACGTCAGTGTGCGGAGCATGGTGCTCGAGACCTTCCCCCGGGGAGGATGAGGCAGCGATCAACTGTCCGGCTCCGATGCAAGCGGGGAATGTCAGTAGCCGGTCCCCATCTTGGTCTGCTCCCGCTCGACCTGGTGGGCTCCGCCCTTCTGGTCGAGGGTCGAGCACGCGTCCTCGATGTCGCCGAGTCAGGCGCTCGACCTGTTCGCGGCTCATGGTCTCCTTCACCAACGCACGCATGATCTTCACCTTCTCGGCGTTCGGGGGGAGGGTGTACGCCGGCACCATCCAGCCGCGCTCCGCAGAGAGCTGCCAGGCGATGTCGGACTCGTCGTACGTGGCGTGCTCGCCCGAGAGCCGGAAGGCCACCAGCGGAAGCTGCTCGGCGTCGTCGCCGATCACCTCGAACCGGCCGCTGTCGCGCAGGTTGGCCGCCAGCGCCTGGGCGTTCTGCTGCATCTGCTTCATCACGTAGGTGTAGCCGTCGCGTCCCAGGCGGACGAAGTTGTAGTACTGCGCCAGCACCATCGCGGCGCCCGTCGAGAAGTTCAACGTGAACGTGGCGTCGGTCTTGCCGAGGTAGTTCTCGTAGAAGACCAGGTCCTTGGCCAGGTCGGACTCCTCGCGGAAGACCAGCCAGCCGATTCCCGGGTAGACGAGGCCGTACTTGTGCCCCGACACGTTGATCGACCGGACCTGCTCGAGGCGGAAGTCCCACGGCGAGTCGGGGTAGAGGAACGGCCACACGAACCCGCCGCTGGCGCCGTCCACGTGGAGCGGGATGTCCAGGTCGCGCTGCTTCTTGATGTCGAGCAGCAGGTTGTTGATCCCGACGATGTCGTCCATGTGCCCGGTGAAGGTGGTGCCCAGGACGGCCGCGACTCCGATGGTGTTCTCGTCGAGGTGTGGCTCCACGTCCTCGGGGCCGATCGTGTACTTGTTCTCCTCCAAGGGGACGATTCGCGGCTCGACGTCGAAGTAGCGGCAGAACTTCTCCCACACCACGTGGACGTCCCCGCCGAAAACGAGGTTCGGACGGTCCGTCGACAGGTTCGCCGCCTGACGGCGCTCCTTCCACTTCCACTTCAGGGACAAGGCGCCGAGCATGATCGCCTCGGACGACCCCTGGGTCCGGCAGCCCGTCGTCTCACCCGGCGCGTTGAAGAGGTCGGCCAGCATCCGGACACAGCGCTGCTCGATCTCGGCGGAGACCGGGTACTCGGCGTGGTCGATGAAGTTGCGGTGCAGGTTCTCCGCGATGATCCGCTGCGCCTCGGGCTCCATCCACGTCGTGACGAACGTCGCCAGGTTGCGCTGCGGATCACCCTCGAGGTTGAGATCCTCGGCAACCAGCCGTAGGGCATCGGTCGGGGGCATCCCGCTCTGCGGGAAGGCCGTCGCCGGGGCTCTCTCGGTCAGGAACCGGTTGCCGAAGAGCGTCTCGGCTGCTGACTGGCTCAGTGTGGTCATGGCGTGTGCTGCACCACCGTTCTTGTCGTAGTTGGCTTGTCGAAAACTTGAACCACTCCGCCGACCGCGAAGCAGACCGCGCCGGCGAAGGTCCCCCAGTTGACGAGTCCGGCGTCAAGGGCAGTGGAGGTCGCCGGGCGGATGAACGCCGCGAGTCCCGGCGAGGAAGAACAGGATCGAGCCGATCTGGTTGATCGCCACCACCCACCAGGCGAGCTCATGCACGTGCATCACGACGTGACCGGCTCCGACCTCGAGCATGGCGAGGTGGCCGGACACGAGGAAGCAGATGCAGCCGAGGATGTCGGGCAGCCAGATCCATCCGTCGTCCTGGCGGGGTGTGAGCCCTTCGGCGAAGGCCGCCACCAGGCTGACCGCGAACAGCAGCGTTCCGACGAACAGGACCACTGCACTGCGCCAGTCACGCCGGTGTGGCTGGTAACCCCACCATCGCATCGACTCCTCGTTGCCGTGGCGGCGCTCGTCGCGGGCCGCGTTGACGACCAGCAGGATCGACGCGTAGCCGCCCAGGCTGAAGAAGCACCCACCGACCAGGTAGGTGATGTTGACGGTCGCGAGGGTGCCCACCTCGAGCTGGGCGAAGAGAGCACCCAGGGCGAACAGGCTGCCGCCGAGGATGAACGCGACGGCAGCGACGCGATTGACCTTGGTCAGCCGACCCGTCTCCGTCCGCTCTCCTGAGTCGGCCTCGTCATGCCTCAAGGTGCCAGCGCTCCGCATCCAGGGCGTGTGCGGGTATCCGGGCGCCGAACATGGCTGCGTCCAGCTTGTACCACCAAGCAACGCATGGACCCTCCTCCCTCCCACTACGCCCGGCCCATCCTTCCCGGGCCAGATCACGGCGGCCTCATCCGAAGCGGGTGACTCGCGGGACACCCGCTGCCTCAGGGCTCTCCGGACGTGTCAGGTGAGCTCTTGCATCCGCTCGGCGACGATGATCCGGCTCGCGGCCTCGATCAGGGCGAGGTGGGAGAACGCCTGCGGGAAGTTCCCGAGGTGTCGCCCGGTGTCCACGTCGAACTCCTCGGCGAAGAGCCCGAGCGGTGAGGCGACCCGAAGGAGGCGCTCCATCAGGTCGCGGGCACGCTGCTCCTCGCCGATGATCGACAGCGCGGACACCAGCCAGAACGAGCAGATGAGGAAGGTTCCTTCCTTGCCGGACAGTCCGTCGTCGGTCTCGTCGGTGCGGTAGCGCAGCACGAACCCGTTCTCGGTCAGCTCGTCGGCGATCGCGAGCACGCTCGCGTGGAGCCGTTCGTCGTCGTGCGGCAGGAACCCGAAGAGCGCCGCCAGCAGCGTGGAGGCATCCAGTGCGTCTGTCTCGTAGTGCTGGCGGAGCACGCCGCGATCGTCGACGCCGTTGGCGAGGATGTCGGCCTTGATCTCGTCCGCAGTGTCCCGCCAGGTCGCCGCGAGTTCAGGATTGCCGCGGATCTCCGCCAGCTTCGACGCGCGGTCCAGGGCGACCCAGCCCATCAGCTTGGAGGACACGTAGTGCTGGGGCTTGCCACGGGCCTCCCAGATGCCCTGGTCCGGTTCGCGCCACACGTCGGTGGCGCAACGTGCCTGCGACTCCACGATCGGCCAGAGCCGACGCGGCAGGCGTTGGCTGCGTCGGGTGTGGAGCAGGATGGAGTCCAAGACGGCGCCGAACACGTCGTTCTGGCGTTGGTCGAACGCTCCGTTGCCGATCCGCACCGGTCGGGCACCCGCATACCCGGACAGGTCATCGCGAGTCGACTCCGTGAGGTCTCGCCGGCCGTCGATCCCGTACATGATCTGGAGGGCGCCAGACTCGGTGGGCTCGAGGTCGGCGACGAACTGCATGAACTCGTCGGCCTCCCAGTCCAGGTTCAGGAAGTGCAGTGCTTGCAAGGTGAACGTCGTGTCCCGCATCCACGTGTAGCGGTAGTCCCAGTTGCGCTCGCCACCCGGCGTCTCCGGAAGCGACGTGGTGAGTGCCGCCACGGTGGCCCCGGTAGGCATGTAGGTGAGGCCTTTGATGGCCAGGGCCGAACGCTGGATCGGGTCGCGCCAGCGGTGGTCGGGCATCCGCGCCCGTCCCAGCCAGTTGCGCCAGAACCGCGTGGTGGCGTCCACCCGGGCGCTGGCCTCGGAGACGTCGGCCGGCGCGGCGAGACCCTCGGCCCAGGACAGGGCGCAGTAGCACTCCTCGCCGGCCGACAGGACGTGCCGGGCCCTGACCCGGCTTCCCTCGACGCCGAGTCCGAGGTCGGTCTGCAGCCTGACCGTCTGGCCCGCGCCACTCGCGTCGGCGGTGTGCCGACTGCCCTCGACCAGGCTCCACTCGGCCGGCGTCCGGCCGTAGTCGAACGCCGGCTCGCACACGAGATCGACCTCGACGGAGCCCTCCAAGCAGCGGACCGTGCGCACCAGGACGTGATCGGCGTCGTCGTCGGCGGGTGGCCGGGTGTGTGGCGTCACCACGTCCTCGGTCTCCCGTGGACCCATCGTCAGCGCGTCGCGGACCTCGATCCAGCCTGACGGCGTCTTCCACGTCGTCGAGAGGACGTTCGACCCGGGCTCGTAGACCCGCGCCGTCGGGTGGTTGATCCCGAAGGGCCCGAGACGGAAGTAGCCCGCCTGTCGGTCGAGCAGGGTGCCGAACACGCTGGGCGAGTCGAAGCTGGGGACGCAGAGCCAGTCGATCGCGCCGTCGGGCGCGATCAGGGCACCGGTGTGGCAGTCGGACAGGAACGCGTAGTCGGCGATCGGCGGGAACGGCGAAGGTGCCGCCGCGCTCTGCGGGGCCACGTCGTTCATGACGCGACCCAGGGGTTGTGCCATCCGCCGTACTCCGCCGTCAGCCTCTCGGCCTCCGATGGCCCCCAGGAGCCGGGGGCGTACGAGTGGACCGGAGGCGGCGCGTCGAGCAGCGGCTGCATGACCCGCCAGGTCTCCTCCACGCCGTCCTGCCGGGTGAAACGGGTGCTGTCCCCACGCAGGGCTGCGTGCAGGAGCACCTCGTACGGCGTGGCCCCCTCCCCGCCCTGCTCCGCGAACTCCATGTCCAGGTCGATCCTCCCGACAGCAGCGATGTCGGTTCGGCGCGCGTTCAGGATCACCTTGATGCCGGTCGTCGGGTCGAGCTTGACGACGATCTGGTTTGCTTCCGTTTGCGGTCCCATGACCCCGAAGCCCAACGGCGGCGGACGCTTGAAGATGAGTCGCAGCTCGGTCTGCGTCACGGGGAGCCGCTTCCCGGTCCGGATGAAGAACGGGACGCCCGACCAGCGCCAGTTCTGGATCTCGAGCCGCATCGCGGCGTAGGTCTCCGTGGCCGAGTCCGCGCGCCACGCCATCGATGCCGAGGTACCCGTCGTACTGGCCGCGCACGTAGTGGGCCGGGTCCGCCTCGACGACCGCGTTGAACAGGGAGACCTGGGCATCCTTGATCGTCTTCAGGTCACCGCGGGACGGCGCCTCCATCGCGGCCGCGGACACGACCTGCATCAGGTGGTTGACCACGACGTCACGCATCGCACCGACGGGATCGTAGAAGTGGCCGCGGTCCTCGACCCCGAAGTCCTCGGACATGTTGATCTGCACGCTCGAGACGTAGTCGCGGTTCCACACCGGCTCGAGGATGGTGTTCGCGAACCGCAGGTGCAGGATCTCGTCGATCCCCATCTTCCCGAGGTAGTGGTCGATGCGGATACAGCTGGGACTCGTCGATGTACTGGTGCAGCTCGTCCGCCAGCTCTCTCGCGGATGACTGGTCGTGCCCGAACGGTTTCTCGACCACCACGCGGGCCGATCCCGTCAGATCCGCCTCAGCCAAGCCCTTGACCACCGTTCCGAACAGGAACGGCGGGATCTCCAGGTAGAAGACGGGACACTCGGCGCCCTTGATCGCGTCGCCGACCCGCTGGTAGGTGGCGGGGTCGGTGAAGTCGCCGTGGACGTACGACAGCCTCTCGGCGAACCGGTCGAACACCGCCTTGTCGATGTCCTCGCCCGTGCCCTGGATCGACTCGCGGGCGCGCTCCACGAGCTGGTCCTTGGTCCAGTCGTCGACAGCGACGCCGACGACCGGGCAGTCCAACAGGCCGCGGAGCTCCAGGCGGTAGAGCGAGCGGAAGGTCATCACCTTCGCGAGGTCCCCGGTGATCCCGAAGACCACCAGGACGTCTGCGGAGCGCTGGCCCGCGCTCCGTGGCTGGCCGGGACCAGACGTGGTCTGGCTCTCCATGGTGCCTCCTCGCGCGTCGTCGACATCTCATCCAAGAGCGAAACATCGGCTGCGCGAACGCGGTCATCACCCCACCGGGGTGACCCTCGAGGCCGAGCTTGGGGTCTCGGTCAGCGATCACCCGAAGCGGGTGACGACGTCGTCGTCGTCACGGGGAGCATCGTCGGGACTGACAGCCTTAGCGGGGACCTGGTCCCCGCGTCCAACGAGGGGTCCGGCATGGCAGCTGACCAGCACTACGACGTCGTCATCATCGGGACCGGAGCCGGCGGCGGGACGCTCGGGCACCGGCTCGCCACCAGCGGCGCGAAGGTGCTCTGGCTGGAACGTGGGCCGTTCCTGCCACGGGAGCGCGACAACTGGGAGACCCAGGCGGTCTTCGTCCGCGGCAAGTACCTCGCGTCAGACGTCTGGTACGACGGGCACGGCCGCGAGTTCCAGCCCGAGGTGAACTACTACGTCGGTGGGAACACCAAGTTCTACGGCGCGGCGCTGTTCCGCCTGCGGCCGGAGGACTTCGGCGAGCTTCGCCACCACGGTGGCATCTCCCCGGCCTGGCCGATCTCCTACGACGACCTCGAGCCCTACTACACGCAGGCCGAGCACCTCTACCTCGTGCACGGCGAGCACGGCGAGGACCCGAGTGAGGGCCCGGCGAGCGCGCAGTACGCCTTCCCTCCGGTGTCCCACGAACCCCGCATCCAGCAGCTGAGCGACGACCTGGAGAAGCAGGGGCTCCACCCGTTCCACCTGCCGATCGGGGTCAACCTCCAGGAGGCGCAGCCGGGCCTCGCGGCCCGGGCGAGTGTGTGCATCCGCTGCGACCGGGTCGATGGCTTCCCGTGCCTGGTGGACGCCAAGTCGGACGCACAGGTGATCTGTGTGGATCCGGTCCTGTCCCAGGACAACGTCACCCTCGTGACCGGCGCCCACGTGCAGCGCCTCGAGACCGACGCCTCAGGGCGGACGGTCACGGGGGTCGTCACGACCCTGGACGACGGATCGACCACCACCTTCACCGGCGACATCGTGGTCGTCGCCTGCGGCGCGGTGAACTCGGCCGCCCTGCTGCTGAGGTCTCGAAGCGACCAGCACCCGGAGGGGCTGGCCAACAGCTCGGGAGTGGTCGGCCGGCACTACATGCGGCACAACAACATCGCCCTGATGGCCGTCTCGCTGGAACCCAACCCCACGCGGTTCCAGAAGACGCTGGCGATGAACGACTGGTACCTGGGCTCCGACGACTGGGAGTTCCCCCTCGGGGGGATGCAGATGCTCGGCAAGTCCGACGACGAGGAGATCCGTGCTCAGGCGCCTCGATGGGCCGGCAAGCTGTCGCCGAGACATGCCGTTCGAGGTGCTGGCGCACCACGCCGTCGACTTCTGGCTCTGCGGGGAGGACCTGCCGCAGGCCGACAACCGGGTCACGGTGGACGGGGACGGGGCGGTCCATCTCAGCATCGACGAGCAGAACAACGTCGAGGGTGTGAAGCGGCTGCGCCACAAGCTCGACGGGATGCTCGACAAGCTGGGGATGCACAAGCACCATCTCCTGGATCGGAGCCTGTACCTGCACAAGAGCATGCCGATCGGCGCGACGGCCCACCAGGCAGGCACCGTCCGGTTCGGGAGCGACCCCGCCTCGAGCGCTCTCGACACGAACTGCAAGGCCCACGACGTGGACAACCTCTACGTGGTGGACACCAGCTTCTTCCCCAGCATCGGAGCCGTGAACCCCTCCCTGACCGCCATCGCGAACGCCCTGCGGGTCGGCGACCATCTCGCCGAACGCCTGGGCTGACTCGAGACTGCCATGGCCGAGCATCGGGTGGTCATCGTCGGAGGCGGCTTCGGCGGGCTGTTCGCGGCGAAGTTCCTCCGGCGCGCCCCCGTCGAGGTGACGCTCATCGACGCCAGGAACTACCACCTCTTCCAGCCCCTGCTCTACCAGCTGGCGACCGGCATCCTCTCCGCGGGCGAGGTGGCGCCGCCGATCCGCGACGTGCTGCGCCGGCACGCCAACGTGACCGTGGAGATGGCCACGGTCAGCGAGCTCGACCTGGCTGCCCGCACCGTGACCGCCAAGCGGCCCGACGAGACCGTTCGCACCTACGAGTACGACAGCCTCATCGTCGCCGCGGGAGCCGATCAGTCGTACTTCGGCCATGACGAGTTCGCGCGATTCGCGCCTGGCATGAAGACGATCGACGACGCCCTCGAGCTGCGAGGCCGCATCTTCGGAGCCTTCGAGATGGCGGAGAACGAGGTGGACCCCGAGGCGCGCCGCGCGTGGCTCACGTTCGTGGTGGTCGGCGGCGGTCCGACCGGTGTGGAGATCGCCGGTCAGATCGCGGAGCTGTCGCGCTTCGGCCTGAAGGGCAACTTCCGCCGGATCGACCCCGCCGAGGCAACGGTCGTGCTCGTCGATGGCGGCAAGGAGATCCTGGCCACGTTCGGGGACCGCCTGTCCGAGAAGGCCGCGAAACAGCTACGACACCTCGGCGTGACGATCCGGACGGGCACGATCGTCACCGGGGTCGACGCGTACGGCGTGGACGTGCGGACCTCGGACGGCTCCGTCGACAGACTCCTTGCCCGGACGAAGATCTGGGCCGCCGGCGTGCAGGCATCGCCGCTCGCACGCCTGCTCGCCGAAGCCAGCGGAGCGACGTGCGACCGCGCCGGCCGGGTCGTCGTACGCGAGGACTGCAGCCTGCCCGGCCATCCCGAGGTGTTCGCGATCGGCGACATGATGGCGCTCGACGACCTTCCTGGAGTCGCCGAGGTCGCCATGCAGTCGGGGATCCATGCGGCCAACACGATCAAGCGCCGGCTCCGTGGCGAGGAGGCAGCGAAGTTCACCTACCGCGACCTCGGCAGCATGGCGACCATCTCGCGCTTCAACGCCGTCGTGAGCTTCAAGGGAGTCCGGCTGTCCGGGTTCCCCGGCTGGTTGATGTGGCTCTTCGTGCACATCGCCTTCCTCACCGGGTTCAAGAACCGCCTCTCCGCGTTGTTCCACTGGGGCGTGACGTTCCTGGCGAGCAGCCGAGCCGAGCGGACGATCACGGTTCGCCAGACCATCGGTCGGGTCGCCATCGAGGAGGGCGGCGGGGACGCAGCTCACCCGACATCTCATTGCGGCGCCGGAGCAGCAGCCTGATGAGGGGTGAGCCGTGCTGACTGATGCCCTGAGCGTGGTCCTCGCCGTCGACCCGGTGCCGTGGGCGCGGTCGCAGATGGCCTTCACCCTCGCGTTCCACATCATCCTGGTGCCGCTGGGGGTGTCGTGGTCGGTGATGACCCTGATCGCCAACTACCGGGGGATCAAGCACGGCGACCAGGACGCGATGCTGCTGGCCCAGCGCTGGTCGAAGTACATGGCGGTGACGTTCGCCGTGGGGGCGGTGACCGGGACCGTGCTCTCCTTCGAGTTCGGGCTGCTGTGGCCGAAGTTCATGGGGCAGTGGGGGGCGGCGTTCGGGGTGCCCGTTCGCGTTCGAGGGGATCTTCTTCTTCACCGAGGCGGTCTTCATCTCCATCTACATCTTCGGGTGGCGCCGGCTGAAGCCGTGGGCCCACTTCTGGACCGGGGTGCCCATCGCCGTGGCGGGCATCTTCGGCAGCATCTCGGTGGTCGCGGCCAACGCGTGGATGAACTCCCCGCAGGGCGTCACCCTGGACTCGTCGGGCAAGGTGACCGACGTCGACCCGATGGGGGTGATCTTCAACGACGCGATGCCGCTGATGGCCGCCCACATGGTCATCGCGGCGTACCTGGTCGGCGGCTTCATGATCGCCTCGGTCTACGCCGTCGGCATGCTCCGCGGCCGCACCGATCGCTACCACCGGATCGGGTTTCATCATCGGCTTCACCGTCGCCGCGATCGCGACGCCGGTCCAGATGGGAGTCGGCGACTCCCTGGCCCGCTGGGTCTACAACAACCAGCCCACCAAGTTCGCCGCGATCGAGATGGTACCGACGACCAGCAGCGACGTCCCGGAGGTGCTGTTCGGCCACCTCAACTCCGACGGTGAGGTGGTCGGCGGCATCCCGATCCCGGGGCTCGCCTCGATCCTGTCCGACCCCAGCACCGGGACGTCCACCGTCATCCAGGGACTCGACGAGATGCCCGCCGCCGACCGACCGACCAACCACGAGGTGAACGTCACCCACCTGGCGTGGGACCTGATGGTCGGCCTCGGCACCCTGCTGTTCCTGCTGACGCTGTGGTGGTGGGCGGCGTGGATCTTCCGTCGAGACATGCCCAAGAGCAGGTGGTTCCTCCGGATCTCCGCCACCACCGGGGTGCTCGCCGTGATCACCATGGAGGCCGGCTGGACCGTCAGCGAGGTCGGACGCCAGCCCTGGATCGTCTACGAGAAGATGAAGGTGGAGGACGCCGCCACCGCCAACACCGGCATCTGGATCACCTTCATCGGGGTGGTGATCCTCTACATCGGTCTCGGCATCACCACGATCCTCGTGCTGCGGATGATGAGCCGCCGGTTCCGCGAGGGCGGCCGGTCCGGCGAGGCCGACGTCCCCTACGGGCCGAGCGAGCCGGACACTCGCGTCCGAGTCAGGCTGAGGACGACCGGAAGGTGGCCCCGTGATGGCCACCACCGCTGCCATCGTCCTCTTCGCGGCGATCACCGCGTACGCGATCTTCGGCGGCGCCGACTTCGGTGCCGGCTTCTGGGACCTCGTCGCCGGCGGGACCAAGCGCGGCGAACGGCCTCGCGAGGTCATCGACCACTCGATCGCCCCGGTCTGGGAGGCCAACCATGTCTGGCTGATCTTCGTGTTCGTGGTGCTGTGGACCTGCTTCCCGGAGGCCTACGCCTCGATCACGCTGACCCTCTTCGTCCCGCTGACGCTGGCGGCCCTGGGCATCGTGCTCCGGGGAGCCGGCTTCGCGTTCCGCAAGGCGGTGTTCCGCACCCGGGACCGGCGCAACTTCGGTGCGGCCTTCGCCGTCTCGTCCGTGCTCGTGCCGTACTGCCTGGGCGCCGTGGTCGGTGGCATCGCCTCGGGGCGGGTCCCGTCGGGGGGCAAGGCGGGGGATCCGTGGGACAGCTGGGTCAACCCGACGTCCATCCTCGGGGGCGTGCTCGCCGTATGCCTGACCGCGTACCTCGCCGCCTTCTTCCTGGTCTCGGACGCCGCGCCGGCTGTCGGACGAGGCGATGGTGGACCTACTTCCGGCGCCGGGCCACCGCCGCCGCGGTGGCTGCCGGATTGGTGTCGTTGGGTGGGATCTTCGTGCTGTCCAACGACGCGGAGTATCTCTTCGACGGGCTCACCTCGCGTGCCCTGCCGCTGGTGATCCTGTCCGCGGTGTGCGGCCTCGCCGCCCTCGTGCTGGTAGCCCGGTCCGACCCGACGCGGAGCGCGCCCGGCTGCCGTCAGCGCGGTGGCCAGCCTCGTCCTGGCCTGGGGCGTCGCGCAGTCGGACTACCTGCTGCCCACCAGCCTGACGGTCTCGGCCGGCGCGGCGCCATCGGGCACCATCGCCGCCATCCTGGTTGCCACCGGCCTCGCCGCGGTCCTGATCGTGCCCGCGTTCGTGCTGCTGTACGTGCTGGACCAGAAGTCGCTGCTGCCCGAGGAAGGCATGCCCGAGCCCGCACCCGTCCCGCGAGCGTCAGTTCCGGCTTCACCCGTTACGGATGATCCGGGCGCTCGCTCGACGTAGCTACCGTCCAAGGACTCGGCCCAATCCGGTGGGTCGTGGACGCCCGGGGGAGGGCTTCATGACAGACCAGCCGAACATCCTGATCATCTGGGGTGACGACATCGGCATCAGCAACCTCAGCTGCTACAGCGACGGTCTGATGGGCTACCGCACGCCCAACATCGACCGCATCGCGGCCGAGGGGGTGCGGTTCACCGACTACTACGGCGAGCAGAGCTGTACCGCAGGCCGCGCGGCGTTCATCACCGGGCAGAACCCCTATCGCACCGGCTTGACGAAGGTCGGCATGCCGGGCGCCGACATCGGCCTGCGGGCCGAGGACCCCACGATCGCCACGGCCCTGAAGGCGCTCGGCTATCGCACCGGGCAGTTCGGCAAGAACCACTTCGGTGACCGCGACGAGTTCCTGCCGACGGCGCACGGGTTCGACGAGTTCTTCGGGAACCTCTACCACCTCAACGCCGAGGAGGAGCCCGAGCTTCCCGACTACCCCTCTGAGGAGGAGTTCCCCGACTTCCGCAAGAACTTCGGCCCGCGCGGGCGTCATCCACTCCTGGGCGAACGAGGACGGGACCCAGCGCATCGAGGACACCGGTCCGCTGACCAAGGAGCGGATGAAGACCATCGACGACGAGGTGGTCCCCGAGGCGCTGCGCTTCATGGCCGAGGCCAAGGACAGCGACACGCCGTTCTTCGTCTGGCTCAACACCACCCACATGCACTTCCGCACGCACGTCAAGGACGGCAGCCGCGGCCGGGCCGGCCGCTGGCAGTCGGAGTACCACGACACGATGTGCGACCACGACGACCTGGTCGGCTCGGTGCTCGACTACCTCGACGAGAACGGCCTCGCCGAGAACACGATCGTCATGTACTCCACCGACAACGGACCGCACATGAACAGCTGGCCCGACGCCGGCATGACGCCGTTCCGCAACGAGAAGAACTCCAACTGGGAGGGCGCCTACCGGGTGCCGGCGATGGTGCGCTGGCCCGGCCACATCCCGGCGGGCCAGGTGCTCAACGGGATCGTGAGCCACAACGACTGGTTCGTCACCCTGCTCGCCGCTGCCGGCGACACCGACGTGGCCGACCGCCTCAAGGCGGGGACCGACCTCAACGGGACCACCTACAAGGTCCACCTCGACGGCCACAACCAGCTCGACTACATCACCGGCGCGACCGACGACGAGTGCCGCGCCAGCACTTCTTCTACGTCTCCGACGACGGCGACCTGACGGCGATGCGCTACGACAACTGGAAGTTCGTGTTCCTCGAGCAGCGGGCCACGGGGACCCTGCAGCATCTGGGCCGAGCCCTTCGTCGAGCTGCGGTTCCCGAAGCTCTTCAACCTGAAGACCGACCCCTACGAGCGGGCCGACATCACCTCCAACACCTACTACGACTGGGTGCTGGACCACATCTGGGCATTCGTCCCGGCGCAGACCTACGTCGCCCAGATGCTGACAACCCTGGTCGAGTTCCCTCCGCGCCAGGAGCCGGCGAGCTTCAACGTCGAGAAGATCATGGAGAAGCTCCGGGCAGGTGCCGCGAGCGCGTGAGCCGGACAGCCCGTTCGCGCACGCGGGTGGCACCCCGGGTGTCGCTCCCGGGTGGCCTGTACACGATGGGCTCCGACGACCACTACCCGGAGGAGGCACCCACGCACCGCGTCCGCGTGGATGCCTTCGCGATCGACGCCACCCAGGTCACCAACCAGCAGTACGGCGCATTCGTCGCCGCCACGGGCTACCGCACCGTGGCCGAGCGCGCGCTGCGTCCGGAGGACTATCCCGACGCGCCACCGGAAAACCTGGTCCCCGGCTCCCTCGTGTTCACACCGACCTCGGGCCCGGTCGACCTGCGTCACATCAGCCAGTGGTGGACCTGGACGCCCGGCGCCTGCTGGTCGGCCCCCGAGGGGCCGGGAAGCTCGGTGAAGCGACGCCCGGACCACCCGGTCGTCCACGTCGCCTACGAGGACGCCGCCGCCTACGCGGACTGGGCAGGTGCCCGGCTCCCTACCGAGGCCGAGTGGGAGTACGCCGCCCGCGGCGGCCTCGAGGGGGCGACGTACACCTGGGGGGACGACGTCCGTCCCGGGGGCAGGATCATGGCGAACACCTGGGACGGACCCGACTTCCCCTGGCGGAGCACCCGGGAGAGCGGGTTCCTGGGGACCGCCCCGGTCGGCAGCTTTCCCGCCAACGGCTACGGCCTGTTCGACATGGCCGGCAACGTCTGGGAGTGGACCTCCGACTGGTGGACCCAGCGGCACCCCGACGACGTCGACAAGCCATGCTGCGTGCCGGGGAACCCGCGCGGTGGTGACCTGGAGCAGAGCTACGACCCGGCGCAACCGCAGTTCCGCATCGGGCGACGCGTGATCAAGGGCGGCTCACACCTGTGCGCCGACACCTACTGCCTGCGCTACCGGCCGGCAGCCCGCCGGCCACAGATGGTGGACACCGGGACGAGCCACGTCGGGTTCCGCTGTGTCCGCAGGGGCTCTCCTACCGAGGAAGAGGTTGTCGCATGACCAGTCACGACGTGCTCCCCTCCTGGCGGCCTGGCGCCACCCGCGACGCCGTCGTCACCTTCCTCGACGAGGTGGTCTCCGTGCCCTTGGAGCAACGGGTCGCGTGCTTCGACAACGACGGCACGTTGTGGTGCGAGCGTCCGCAGTACGTCCAGTTCGAGTTCTTCGTCCACGCCCTCGGTGCCCGGGTGAAGGCCGAGCCCGAGGTCGCCCGGAAACCGGAGTTCGCCGCTCTCATCGCGAGGGACCAGGCCGCCATCGGCGAGCTCGGCCTGGAACGCATCGCCATGGCGCTGGTCAGCCTCTTCGAGGGGATCTCGCCGGAGGAGTTCACCCGCCAGGTCCGGGCCTTCATGGCATCCGCGCAGCATCCGACACTGGCACGTCCGCTGCGCAGCAACCTCTACCAGCCGATGCTCGAGCTGATCGACGAGCTGAGGCGGCGGGAGGTTGCGGTCACCATCGTCTCGGGCGGCGGGACGGAGTTCTTGAGGTCGGTCAGCCAGGAGCTGTACGGCGTGCCGCCGGAGGCGGTCGTCGGGACGCTCATCGACTACGACTACGCGCGCGGTGACGACGGGGCGCCGCGCCTGCTCAGGAGCGGGCGCGTCGCCGGAGTGGCCAACGAGGGCGCGGCCAAGGTGAGCAACATCCAGAGCCAGCTCGGCCGCAGACCGTTGCTCGCGGCCGGCAACTCCGGAGGCGACCGGGAGATGCTGGAGTGGGCGGCAGCAGGGGACGGACCGACCCTTGCCCTGCTGGTCGACCACGACGACGGCGACCGCGAGTTCAGCTACGTGAGCAAGGCCGAGACGTTCGCCGAGGCGGAGCCGATCACCGACGTGGGCGCCCGCTTGGGCTGGACGGTGGTCAGCATGGCCCGCGACTGGGAGACGGTGTTCGCGCCTCTCGGCGGTTGAGGTGCGAGGCGTCGATCACCGAGGACGGCGCCGCGCGCCGCAACCGTCAAAGAGGCGGAGGCAGGGCTAGCCTGACGCCATGAGCTTCTGGGACATCATCTGGTTCATCATCGTCAGCTTCGCGTTCATCGCCTACCTGATGATCCTGTTCAACATCATCGGAGACCTTTTCCGTGACCGCTCGGTGTCGGGGGGCATGAAGGCGGTCTGGATGATCTGCCTGATCTTCTTGCCCTTCCTCACGGCGGTCGTCTACCTGATCGTTCGCGGTCACGGGATGTACGAGCGCCAGGCCGACGCGATGCAGCAGGCGCGCGCCAGCCAGGAGGAGTACATCCGGTCCGTCGCCGCCGCGTCACCGGCCGACCAGATCGCGCAGGCCAAGGGCCTGCTCGACTCCGGCGCCATCAGCCAGGCCGAGTTCGACGCACTGAAGGCCAAGGCACTCACCTAGACCTCGAGCCGGGCTGGCCCTGCTCGGTCACTCGAGCCTAGATACGCCGCCGGCGACCGCGCCCCGGCGTCACGGCGGCAGCAACGACGGCGGTCTTGGCGACGGGCGAAGGGCCGGGAGTGACGGCTTTCGCCACGACCGCGGTCTTCGCGACCGGATGACCGATGACGCCGACCCTTCCTACTCGCGCTGGCCTCAGAGGCATGTCATTCTCCTTCGTCGTCGTCGTCGTCGTCGTCGTCGGCTTCGATCGAGGCGATGATCGCCTGGATCGGGATGCGTCCGTCCGCAATGAGCTGTCCACCGGCTCGCCGTGCGGCGGAGGCGAACGGAGCCGCCCACAAGTTCTCCCAGATGAGCACCCCGGCCGTGCTGCCCGGGTCCATGGCGGCCGCGAGGTTCGACGACGTCCTCCTCGGCCAGGAGCTCGGCCATCTCAGCCTCGATCTGCTGGAGCGGTCCGAGGTTCTCGATGTCCGAGAGCTCCATCGCATCGACCGAGCCGTCGTCGTTCTTGGTCAGGATCAGAATGTCGATCACCCGGATGGTCCCGGCGTCGGACAGGGCGACGAGCTCATCGGCCATCTCACCGGTGAAGTTGCTCTCTCCCGCAGGGAACTCGACGACGAGGTAGTCGACGGGGCCGAGCTTGTCTAACGATGTCTGTGTCATCGCTGGTTCCCTTCGTGGTCCGGGGACGAACCCCACGGCGAGGCGAAGCAGGCGGCCGGCTCGTTCCGGGGCGATCCTGCCTTTCCCAGCCGCAGATGTGCTCACCCTGCTGGGGTGAGTCCAGACGCTGGTCGCTCGGATGCCGTCTGGGAGCGCTGCTCGTAGAGCGAGGCGTTGATGGTGGCGGCGCCGATCACGAGTCGACCGGTGATGTAGAGCCAGAACAGCATCGTGGAGACGACGCCGATGACGCCGTAGAGCTCCGTGGCGTTCGCCAGCTTGGGGCCCAGGAAGAACACCGTGAACAGGTGCAGCCCCTCGATCCCCACAGCCACCAGCACCGCACCGGGGACCAGGCCCATCCACCCGACGTCCTGATGGGGGAGCCGCCTCGAGACGAGCAGCCAGATGGCGAACGGGACCACGACGACGGCCAGGGTCGCTGCCAGGCCGGTTCCGGGGGACTCCTCGCGCAGCCACCTCGCAGCGGCCATCGACGCCACGAAGGCCAGCGCAATGCCGGTGAAGGCGAGAGATGCCACCAGGGCCTTCCGAACGCGCGGTGGGGGTACCCCCCACACCGTGGCGTGCACGAGCAGGAGCGCCTTCGCGCCCAGGTAGCCCGTCCACAGCACCAGCCAGATGCCGACGAGCAACAGCCACCACCGACCCGAGTCCGAGGGCGCTGTGGCCTGGATCGTCTCCGCAACGCCTGGGTCAACACCCTGCTCGGCGAGTGCTGCCCGGACGTCTGGGGTACGGATGAACCCCAGCGCGCCGTTCGCGACCAGCGAGACCGCCAACAGCCAGAAGAAGAACCGGTAGGCCACGCCGCCGGCGAGCACGCCGGCCGCCACCCTCTTGTCGCGGTCGGCGACCAGGAATCCGGCATCGACCGATCGGTGGCTCGCCCGGGCTTCGTCGGCCCAGGTGACTGGCTCGCTGCGCCTTCAGGTTCGACCAGGCGACGGTCCGGGCGACCACACCCGGAGCCGGTGTCGGTGCAGGCTCGGGCGGCTGCGCCGAAGGCAGATCGGCGTTCAACCCGTGGACCCCCATCGAAGAAGGGCGGGTGCGGGCACGATCCAGGTTCACCCATGGCCTGGCCGGGTGGATCACCCGGCTCGGGTGACGACCTGTGTCCCACCGCGTGCCAGAGTTCCCGCGTCGACATCTCTCGAGCGCCGAAGGGAGCGAACGTGTCGGTAGGTACCACGCGACGGCGGGACTTCGGTCGTGCCCGGTCGATCGCCGGCAGCGTCGTGGCCGGGGCACTGTTGGTGACCGCGCTGGCCGGATGTGGCAGCGGCGAGGACGGGGACTCGGCGGTCCAGGTGGCCGAGGCCCGCGTGTCCGCCGCCGAGAAGGACCTCGCGGACGCCGAGGCAGACTTCGCGGACAAGTCGGCGGAGTTCTGCGGCGCGAGCGAGACCTACATCCTGGCGCTGGACCGCTACGGCGACGTGCTCACCCAGACCGCCGTGACCGTCGGCGACGTCAATGATGCGGGCACCGACCTCGAGCAGCCGCGCGAGGAGGTCATGTCGGGCGCCGATGCGGCTGTGGCAGGCGCAGCAGGCCGTCGTGGACGCCGAGCAGGAGCTCGCGGAGGCCAAGGCGGACCTGGCGGCGGCGAAGAAGCCCGGGTCCACTCCCAAGAGCCCGACCGCGACCAGCAGCCCCAAGCCGTTGGCACCGCCGGCCACGGTCAACGCCGTCGAACGGGCGGAGGCGGAGCTGAGCGCTGCCCAGAAGGGCATCAACGACAGGACCCCGTTGTCGCAGGCCTCCCAGCAGTTCAACGCCGCCGTCGTGGCCGCTGGAGATGGCCTGGCTACAGCTGTTCGCAGACGCCGGCTGCCTCACCGACGAGCAGGAGAAGCAGGCCGTGGCCGCGGTTCGCGACTACACCACGGCGCTGCAGACGTCGTTGCGCGACGCCGGCTACTACGACGGCGAGGTCGACGGGATCTACGGCCCGGCGACGGTCGATGCGGTCGAGGCCCTCCAGGAGGCGCACGGCCTGCCCAGCACCGGCACGGTCGACAAGGCGACCGCCGACGCGCTCCAGGACGACCTGGCGGCCAAGGGCGGGGCCACCGCGCAGCAGGAGGTGGCGACGACCGCCGCCGTACAGCAGACGCTCCAGCTCGCGGGTTTCTGGGACGGCCCGGTCGACGGGGTGTGGACGCCCGCGCTGACCGAGGCGTTGAAGGACTTCCAGACCGAGCTCGGGGTCAAGCCGACGGGCACCGTCGACGCGGCGACCCTGACGGCCCTCGAGAAGGCGATCGAGGAGGCGCAGGCCGAGCCGTCGGCCTCTCCGACGAGCGAACCCTCGACCCCGTCGTCGGACCCGAGCGAGTCGAGTCCGACAGACCCGTCCTCGACCTGAGTCCGGCGAGCGACTCGCGGACCCGGTCAGGCATCATCCGCAACGGCGCGAGGCCGCTCGCTGCGCTGGATGGGTGAACAGGATGACCGTGCTCAGGACCAGTACCCAGGCGGGGAACGTCAGCTGGAGCCATTGCTGGTCCGCGGAGCCCACCAGCAGCGCCAGCGCGACCACGTAGCCCACGTAGGAGACCCAGCGAGGAAGCGCCGCCGCCCGGAGCGCGGCCGTGCTGACCGACAGCGTGAACACCGCTGCCATCCGCATGGCGTAGACGGAGATCAGACCCCGTGAGGTGTCTCGGCCGTAGGACCACACGTCAGGGCTGGCGGCCGGACGATCGAGCATCTCCACCAGGCTGGACGAGATCGCGGCACCGGAGAACAGCAAGGCCAAGAAGAGCAGCCCGCTGCCCATGAACACGGTCGAGAAGAGGCGGTCCTCGACGGCGCCGAGCTGCTCTCGGATGACGCCGATGAACCAGAGGAAGGCGATCCCGGCGAAGGGGACGAGCTGGAGACTGAGCCGGATCATCGCGCGACGGTCGCCGTCGGCCTGCAAGGACTCGTACGTCGCCTCGGAGAGCGCAAGGCGCACCATCGTCATGGCTGCCAGGAGCAGGACACCGAACACGATTCCCGCGATCGCGGCCGCGCGTCGGGTCCGCCAGAAGCCGGCCGTCAGGACCGGGGACTCGTGCTCACCAATAGTCCTCCCGTTCGGAGAGTCGCCACATCATCACCTGGCGCCCGGGTGATGACCTCCTCCTCCCGAGGTGACCTCCAGTCCGGAAGGCGGGCCCTGCCGCCCGGTGCCAGGTCATCCTGCGGGGGTGAGGCGCGTACCGACCCAGCGCGCTTGTGTTGTCGGCAGCGGGTCACCTGTGACCGGGTCCGCGGCAGCCAGGCAGCTCGAGATCCGAGAAGGGCGAGGCAGTGACGGAGACCAGCTTCGCGGTTCTCATGCTCCTGGTGCTCGGGTGGGCTGTCGCCTCGCACCTGCTGGCCCGGGTCAACATCACCGGGGCGCTCGTCTTCCTCGTCGCCGGCTATCTGCTGGGCAACCCGTCGTGGGGGCCACTCACCGTCGATGTCGAAGCGCCCTCGGTCCACCTGCTGGCGGAGCTGACCCTGGCGCTCCTGTTGTTCTCGGATGCGTCACGGGTCAACGTCGTGCAGCTCAGGAAGGACGTCTACTTCCCGGTACGGCTTCTCGGCGTGGGGCTTCCGCTGTCGATCCTCCTCGGCTCGCTCGCTGCCGCCTGGATGTTCGATGACTTCTCGTGGGCCACTCGCCGGGTTCGTGGGTGCCACGCTCGCGCCCACCGATGCAGCACTCAGCGCGCAGGTGGTCAACGACGAGCGCATCCCTCTGCGCTTGCGCCGTGCCCTCAATGTGGAGAGCGGTCTGAACGACGGCATCGCCACTCCGATCGTCGTGTTCACGCTCGCGGTCGCTGCGACCGACCTCGGGCTGGCGGGTCACGGACACGACGGCGCAGGCGGTGCGCTGCTCGAGCTGGCACTCGGCGTCGTCGTCGGCCTCGCGGTCGGGCTCGGCAGCGCGGGCCTCATCGCGTTCGGTTCGAGGCGGCAGTGGATCGTGGCCGGCGGCCGCCGGCTGGCGACGCTTGCGGCCGCCCTCGCGAGCTTTGCGCTCGCGGTGGGGCTCGACGGCAACGGGTTCATCGCGGCGTTCGTGGCCGGGATCGCCTTCGGCGCCAGCCTGCCGGAGGACGTCGCCGACGTGGAGGAGGTCGGAGAGCTGCCGGAGCTGATGGGCGAGCTCTTGGCGCTCGGCGTCTGGTTCCTCTTCGGCGCTGCGCTGGTGCCGCTGGTGCTCGACTACTTCTCCGTGTCGACCGTCGTCTACGCCCTCCTCAGCCTGACGGTGATCCGCATGGTCCCGGTCGCTGTCGCGCTAGTGGGCGCGGGCCTGGACAGGCCTACGGTCCTGTTCGTGGGTTGGTTCGGACCCAGGGGGCTGGCGTCCGTCGTGTTCGCACTCCTGGCGATCGAGGAGCTCGGCGAGTCGCCGATGGTCGGGCAGGCCATCGCCGTGGTCGCCCTCACGGTGCTGCTGAGCGTGGTGCTCCACGGGGTCTCGGCCGGTCCCCTCGGGACCCGCTACGTCCGGGAAGAGGAACAGCTGAACCCGGATGACGCCCCTCGGTCCCGCCGCAGCGCACACTCGCCGGGGCGCGGAGCGACGTGAAGCTGACGGAGTACACCGAATTGACGCTTCTTGCACGCGGCGTAACCGCTGGATGGTCTACGCGTTGATCATGGTGGCCGAGCATGAGTACCGGGGTCCGCCGCGCGTGGAGACCCAGGTGCGCCGGACTCCCTCATCCCTCCGAGGGGTGAGGCGCGGCCGTTCCTGACCACCTACCGTCGAGCTAGAAACCGGTGCAGCCTGCCGGGCATTGTTGGAGTGAGCCTGCGTGAACAACCTGTGGGACTACCGCCCTTGCGTGTGGGACTACCGCGAGTCGACGTGGACGCTGGACCGTGATCTGGTCCGGTACGACGTCGAGGCGACGGACGGCTGCATCGGCACGATCGACCACGCCGCGTCCGAGGCATCCGGCGCCTACGTCGTGGTCGAGCTCGGTTCGCGTCGGTTCCCGCGCGCAAGCGGCTGATCCCGGCCGGGGCGATCGCCGCTCTCGACCACGATGGTCGCAAGGTCCGCGTCGCCCTCACCCAGGACGAGATCACGGCGGCCCCCGACTACGACCCGGATCGGTGGAACGACGACGAGCGCCGCCACCACGGGCAGTACTACGGCCCTTGCATCACCGCCTGAGCCTCACCGCACCGGGTGGCCACCCACAGCTCCTCGGCCGGCCACTTGGTCGCCCACTCGCCCGACACGATCTCGTAGAAGGCATGGTCGGGCCGGTCCGGCGGGGCGTAGATCTCGTGCATGGCCTCGACGACGAAGCCGGAGGCCCGCAACAGCCGTATCCAGTCGCCGTGCGAGGGATGGAACTCGATCCCGCCTCCTGGCCACTGCACGCGGTAGGCGTCCCGCTGACCGCGCAGCAGCCGGTCTCCCGCTACTCCCTCCTCGGCCGGGACGCACAGCGCCGACAGGTAGCTGTTGGTCATGAAGACCAGCCGCCCTCCCGGCCGCAGGAGCCGGGCCGCCTCCGGCAGCCAGCGCTCGGGGTCGCACCACGCGGCGGCTCCGTGCTCGCTCAGGACGAGGTCGAACCGTCCGCTCGCCAGCGGAACCCTCTCGGCGTCCGCTTGAACCAGCGGGAAGGCCTGGGCCGAGCCGGCCCTGCAACCGCTGGGCAGTAGCGAGCTGCTCGCCGGAGAGATCCACCGCGACGACGGCGGCGCCGGCGCGAGCGAGCCAAGCCGAGAAGTAGGCAGTGCCGCACGCCAGCTCGACGACGTCGAGCCCCTCGACATCTGCCCAGGACGCCGAGATCTCGTTCCGGCGCCGCGAAGAGCCCCCAGACCACGTCGTCCGAGGCCCACATGGCCTCGGCCGCGGCATCGGTGAAGCGCTCGTTCATGACCGCCCAGAGCGCCCGGTTCAGCGCTATCTCTGAGGCTCTGCCGTCGGTCACCCGATGATGCTAGAGCGGCCGCCCGCTGCTCGGAGATCGCCTCGAGCCTGGCGGCTCAGGGGGCTCGGCCGATCTGCTTCGCCAACGCCCAGATGACGAGGATGTCCATGGCGATGATCAGCATCGACCAGAACGGGTAGTAGGGCATGAACGCGAACTGGGCCAGGGCCGACAGCACCGCGAACCCGATACCGGCCGAGAAGGCCCACACCTGGCCCATCAGGATGCCCACACCGACGGCCACGCCGATGACTCCGATGAGCATGTGGATCCAGCCCCACGCGGTGAGGTCGACCTTGTAGGTGTACTCGACACCCGTGACGAACACGTCGTCCTTCAACACCGCGGAGAGTCCCTGAAGGATCTCGAAGGCCGCGAGGGTCGCGAGCATCACGCCCGCGAAGACGGTGACGCCGTACGCCGCCCCTGACTGCTCGTCGTGGATGCGTGGTCCGGTGGTGCTCATGGGTCGACCTTCCGTGGAGGGGCAGAGGTTCTCGTGAGATCACGCTAGTGCGCGCTCGCCACGCTCCAGCGTCAAGAACCTCCCTGCGTGTCGCCATCTGGAGGCTCGTGATCGCGCCTGGCACGCGCGAGAGCGTCGTCGACCCTCTCGAAGACCAGCCCAGCGGCCTCTGCGCCGGCGAACCAGGGGTCCCGGCGCATGACCTCCAGGGTGGCCGGCGGGATGCCGGCCAGCTCGAGGGTGATGCCATCGGTCGCGAGCTCTTCCTGGACGGAGCGCACGCCGTCGAGCATCGGCACCGTCACGCGGTGGACGGCGGAACCCTCGAGCACCACGGTGTGCACCGGAGGAACCGCAGCACGCGCCGCTGCCACCACGGCGTCCACGGTCACCTGGGCGTTGCCCGTGTACAACGAGCCGTCGAGATGCAGCAGCAACGTGCCCGCGACGCCAGCCTCCTCGCCCGCCGGTCGAATCGTCGTCCACCCGCCACCCGGGCGCCGGTAGAGAGGCCGGATCCGTGGCCGGTTGACCTGGCGCAGCACGAGCACCAGGGTCAGGGCGACCCCCGCGCCGACGCCCAGCAACATGCCCCCGGTCAGGCACAGACCGGTGACCACGACGGCGACCCACAGCTCGGCGCGGTCGATGCGCGCGTAGCGGGCGAAGTCGCGCGGGTCCAACAGGCCCAGGATCGCCACCATCACCATGGCCGCCAGCACGGCTTGAGGCAGGTCGTCGAGCAGCGGCGCCAAGAACATCGCGACCGCGACCGCGAGCAAGGCCGTGACGAGACCGGACAGCTGGGACCGGGCACCGGAACGGAGGTTCACCGCGCTCTGGGAGAAGCCCCCCGCCGGTGGCAGCGACTGGGTCAGGCCCCCCGCGAGCGAGGCCACGCCGACGGCGAGCAGCTCCTGGTCCGTGCTGATCTGGGGCTCTGCCCGCTGCCGGTTGGTCCGCGCGACCAGCACCGTCTCCAGGAACGCCATCACTGCGATCGCGAGTGCACCCGGCAGGAGTGCGAAGACGTCCCCCCACACCGGCAGCGACAACCCGGGCAGCCCCGTCGGCACCGGGGCGATGAGCTCCAGTCCGCGTGCCTCGACGTTGGTGGTGGCCACCAGGATGATGCCGCCGGCGACGGCCACGAGGGGGCCAGGGACGCGAGGCACGAACTTGCGCAGAACGAGAAGCGCCGCGACCGCGCTCGCCGAGACCGCGACCGTCACCGCCTCGGCGTCCGGCAGCTTCCCGAGCATGTCGGCGAGCTTGGCGAAGAAGCCGTCGGCGTCCGGGTTGGCGGTGACGCCGAGCAGGTTCGGCAGCTGGCCCACCGCGACCGTCAGTCCGACACCGATCCTGACCCCTGTCAGCGTCGCCGGACTGATGTTCTCCACCAGGGAGCCCAGCCGGAACGCCCGCATGCCCAGCAGACAGACACCGACCAGCGCGGTCAGGGTGAAGGCGTCACGAAGCAGGTCGTCGGACGACCGCGGTGAGAGGCCGGCCAGGGTGGTGGCCACGAGTACGGCGATGGTCGACGTGGTCGAGACACTGAGCGCCCGCGCGCCACCGAGCAGTGCGTAGACGACCATCGGCGCCATGCACGTGTACAACCCGATCTCCACCGGAAGCCCGGCGATGGTCGCGTACGCCATGGCCTGCGGGATCACCACGGTGCCTGCCGCGAGGCCCGCCAGCACGTCCAGGCGCCACCACGAGGGCTGGTATCCCTGCACGGTCGGCAGCAACCAGGCCGGGCGACTCGACATGGGCGTGTCTCCCTATCCTCGGCCGTCGCGAGCGGCGGCCCGTCGAGCGGCTGGCAAGGCGGAGGAGGGAGACATGACCCAGAAGTGAAAGGTCATGGCGACTGACGACAGTGCTACGGGGCAGCCCAGGTGCCGACGGGGCGCCGCGCAGCAGGCCATGGGATAGGGAGACGCGCCCATCTGGCCCTCCTCGGTCCGGGGGTCGCCGCCCAGCGAACAGCGCCGCGCAGGCCGGACGCCTCACCTGAACAGGGTGACGTCGGCCGGTCGCGGTGCATGGTCAAGTCAGAGGAGGTCGAGCCTTCGCGCGACCGCGAGCGCTTCGCTGCGGCGACCCGCCGAGAGCTTGGCGTAGAGCCCGGAGACGTGGGTCTTGATGGTGTTCTCGGAGAGGTGCAGGTTGGCGGCCATGTCCGCGTAGGTCGAGCCGCGAGCCAGCTCATGCAGCACGTCGCGTTCGCGAGGGCTGAGCCGGGGGGATGCCAGCGGTGCGGCAACCGTGCGGCGTTCCCCGACGGACGGTGTCCATGGCCCCAGCACCTCGGTGATGTTGGGCCGCCCCGCGGCGGCCGCAGCGAGCTCGTGGAGCCAGGCGTCCGGGGAGCGCGCGGCCAGCTCGGCCAGCAGGCGATGCACCGGCGCCCCATGCCGGCTCCATCCCAGGAAGGGCGTGGCGTTCCCGCTGACCTCGGTGATCGTCACCGCCACGCGCAGCGCCTCCAGTGCCTGCTCCCTCTCACCGAGCTCCTCGAGGATCTGGGCCTGACCCACGAGGGCAAGGGCGCGGCACGCCGGCTGCGCGACCGAGCTGCCCTGCGCGGTCGTTGCGAACAGGTTGACCGCTCCTCGAAGGTCGCCCCGCAGGTCGGCGTACAAGCCTTGCAGGAGCGCCTGCTCGGCAGGAGCGCCGAGCTGGTCGAGCCCCTTGACCTGGGCGGCGAGGGCCCGATCGTCGCCGGCCAGGGCCAGCACGAACGAACGCTCGACGGCCACTGCCAGCTGAAGGTGCCGTGGCAGGCGCGGCACGTCGGCCTGGGTCTGCAGGGTCCGCAGGCAGGTGACGACTGATCCAGCCGCCAGAGCCAGCCGGGCGTCACGCAGGTGCTGCCAGAACTTCACCGTGAGGTCCGCCGAGTGGACGCGTCCGGTGGTAGCGGGGATCTCCAGTGGACCCGCGGGCCAGGGCAGCACGGCCATGCCGGCCAGCTGGAGGGCCAGCTCGGCGCGGGCGATCGTCAGGGGCGGGCGCCAGCCACGCAGGCTGCCCACCGCCTCCAGGGTCTCGGTGGCCAGTCGCACACAGGCACGTTCGCGGCCCTGCGCGTAGTAGGCGAACGCCAGGTGGCTCATCGCCGAAGCGGCGTACGCGGGCAGGACACTCGATCGGCCGATGCGGATGGCCTCGGAGAGGTGGGCCTCGGCTTCGTGGAGCTGTCCCAGCCAGGTCTTGACGACGCCCAGCTCCACGAGGAGCTGGAGGAGCACCGCGACCGAGAGACGGCTCGCCGGGTCGCGGAGCACGAGCTCGGCTGCCGTCACGGCCTCGTCGAACGGCTCGAGCCCGAGACGGGCGCGCATCAGCCGGATGCACGCGATCTCGCCCGCGAAGCGGACCCGCTCCTCGGGCGGCCGGTGCAACAGCTTGTCCATCCAGTGCAGAGCCTGGGGGATGTCGTCGTCGAACCAGCGCTCCGCGCAGACCGCGAACCACACATCGGGGTGCTCCTCGACGACAGTCCGGTGCTGCCTGACGAAGGACCGGACGGTCCCCCCGCCATCGTGCGCGATGAGCTCGGGGGCCTCGGTGGCCAGCATCTCTGCGGCCGCCTCGGGGTGGTTCACGCCCAGCAGGCGTCGGAAGGCCAGGCTGTTGTCACCCTGGGCGCCGTCCAGGCGTACGGCGCTCAGCACCGTGGACCTTGCTCGCTCCACGTCGTCGCCGCCGGCGGCGAGCCGGCGACGGACCACCTCCGAGAGGAGGGGATGGATCCGGTAGCGCGCGGAGGCGCCAGGTCCTCCGGTCCGGGTCACCAGCAGGCCAGTGGTCTCGAGGTCGGCAAGCGTCGCTCGCGCCTCCGGGTCACCGGTCAGGTGCCGGGCGGTGTCCACGGAGACGATCTCCTCGTGGGCCGTGCACAGCAGCAGGTGACGGACGTCGGGTGGCAGCGATGCGAACACCTCGGATGCGACGGCGCCGGCGACCGGCGACTCCAGACCGCGGAGGCGGTTCGCCGCAACCAAGGGGTCCCGGGCCGCGGCGATGCTGCGCGCGGTCAGCACCACGGCGGCACACCATCCCTGGGTGTACTCGGTGACGGCTCGAGCGACGTCGACCGAGTCGGTGCGAGCGTGCTCGGCGACGAGGGTTGCCGAGTCGCGCTCGTCGAGCCGGAGAAGATCTCCACGGAGCAGCGTGAGGTGACCCAACAGCTCCGCGCCCAGACGCGTGATGGGCAGGTCCCAACGCGACATCAGGAGGACCCGAAGGCTCTCGGGAGCCTCGTCGAGCCGTTCGTCCAGCAGCCTCACGCTCGACAGCGGAAGCAGGTGGGCGTCGTCGACCACGACCAGGCGTGGGATCGATCCCGCGGGGTCGAGGGCCGCAAGGAGCGCTTCATCCAGGCGCGGGGGATCCCACGCTGCGCCGGCCGAGATCCATCGAGCCTGGTGGTCCGGGCGACTCTCGAGCCATCCGCTGACACCCAGCGACTTGCCGGACCCCATCGGTCCGACGAGCAGCGTCATGGAGTTCTGGGTGGCGTCGTCGAGCCGGTCCCAGAGCAGGGTCCGGGGTACGTAGGCCCGCGGTAGGCGGGGACGCTGATCGGTGCGCCTGCCCGTGTCGGAAGCGGATGCTTCGCCGCTCATGCGGACGCTCCCTCCCGAGGTGCGCAGACTCATCTTGGCCCCGTGCCGACGACCACCACTCGGCCGAAGGCCCAACCGGAGTCCCTCCCCGGAGAGGGTATTGCTCATCGCCTCGTTCGGCACCACGCCTCAGTCCCCGTCTCGCGGCTCAGACGTCGCCGCGATCGCCTCCTCGATCGTGACGTACATGGGCGGCTCGTCGTCCGGTTCTGCGACGGCCAGGACGTCGCGTACCTGCCCGACGTCGTCGGCCAGCACCAGGTCGCTGTCGAGGCGGCGCAGGTCCTGTCGGAGCAGGACGAGCATCGCGGCCGCGGTGACGTCGATGGAGGGAGTGGTGCGGCCGTCCAGGATCACCACTCGGGGACGGGGGCTGCTCTCGCTCACCAGTGCGCGGATGTGCTCGCGTACGACATCTGCGTTGGTGAAGTGCAAAGGAGCCTCGACCCTGACCGCCAGAATCCCGGGAACGGCGGCAAGATCGGGGTTGCGCTCGGAGTCGACCCAGATCTGCCCCCGGGTCGAGTGCTCGTCCCCAGATTGGGGGACAGGAACCAGCACCGCGATGTGGGGTCTCGAGGTCCGGGCGATCAGCAGCGCCAGGGACACCCCGATCCCGATCACCAGGCCGGGCAGGGTCTCGAACAGGAGGACACCCAGCAGTGTCGCGGCAGCGGCGACGAAGTCCACCCTGCTCGTGAGCTTGTACACGCTGGCCAACCGACCGGTGCGTACCCGCCACAGACGTCGCAGTGATGCGACGTCGACCAGCTCGATGACGGCTGCGACCACCACTGCTGCCAGTGTCGCCTCCGGGAGCTTCTCGAAGAGTCCCGTCAGGAAGAGCAGGGTCACCACCGTGAGCGCGGCCGCGGTCAGCCCCGAGATCTGCGACTTGGCCCCCGCACCTCCGTTGACGGCCGTCTTCGACAGGCTGCCGTTGACGACCATGCCGCTGGCCAGCCCGGCCCCCAGGTTCGCGACACCCAGTCCGACGAGCTCGCGGTTCGGATCCACGTCGTACCCGGCGCGAGCGGCGTACGTCTTGGCCGCCCCGAGGCCCTCGGCGAAGCCCACGAGCATGACACCCACCGAAGCGGCGAGGAGCGCCAGGAAGTCGCTGCCCGAGACGTCGGGGAGCCCCAGGTCGGGAAGTCCGGACTGGATGGTCCCCACGATGTCGAGTCCGTGGTCGTCGAGCCCGAAGACGCTCACGGCGGCGATGCCGAGGAGGACGACGGCCAACGAGCCTGGGATCAACGGCAGCCACCTCCGCAGGGCCAGCAGCAACACCAGGCTCCCGATGCCGACCAGCGCTGCGAGCGCCTGCGTGTCGTCGAGATGGGTGAGGAGGTCCCAGGTCTTCTCGAAGAAGTTCCCGCTGCCCTTGTCCACGCCGAGCATGGCCGGGAGCTGGCCGATCATGATGGTCAGGGCCAGGCCGATGATGAATCCCTTGAGCACGGGCTCGGAGATGAACGACGCCAGGAAGCCCAGCCTCATCAGGCCCGCCGCCATCGCGACCAGTCCGGTGGCCAGAGCCAGGGCCGCGGTCAGCACCACGACGTCGCTTCCCTCGCCCCCGAAGTCCGCCACGATGCCGAAGGACAGGGCCGCCGTAGCCGACATCGGCGCCACGATCAGGTGCCGCGACGAGCCCACCAGCGCATAGAGCGCCAGCGCGGGTACGGCGGCGTACAGCCCGACGACCGGCGGTACGCCGGCGATGGTGGCGTAGGCGAGCGACTCGGGTACCAGGACCGCCCACACGGTCAACCCGGCGATGACGTCGGCCCGCGTCCACGCGCTCCGGTAGCCGGCGAACGAGGGTGGCACGAGCCGTCGCACCGCAGACGGCCGACGTGAGTCGCGGTCATCGTGCTGGGTCACGACATCCCCTCCCGACGGACTCGGTCGAGGCGAGCCTGGCCCCAGGCTCGCGGTGCGACCTCGCGGGCACCTCGCCCGAATCCGGTGAGGTACGTGCGGGGTGGCGGGGCCTAGTCTCGCGCTCGGCGCCGCCGTGCGTGTTGCGTCGTCTCTCGCCGCCGCGGTCGAGGAGCAGACATGGGAACGGTCATCGGAGACTTCCTCCCCGTTGCCCTGGGCGTCGCCATCTCGCCGGTGCCGATCATCGCCGTGATCCTGATGCTGCTCGCCCCGCGAGCGACGGCCGCCAGCGTCGCGTTCATGGTGGGATGGGTGCTGGGCATCGCGGCTGTCGTGACCGCGGTGACCCTGCTGGCGCAGCCCGTCGGTGCGGCCGACGATGGCGGGCCTTCCACGTTCTCCTCGGTGCTCAAGCTCGTCCTGGGCGCCGCAGCGGTGCTGCTGGCCGTCCGGCAGTGGCGGTCGCGGCCGAAGCCGGGGGAGGAACCGACCCTGCCGTCGTGGATGGCCGCCATCGACGGCGTCACCGCTGGCAAGGCCTTCGGTCTCGGGGTCCTGTTGTCGGCGGTGAACCCCAAGAACCTCGTCCTGTGCGTGACCGGCGGCGTGATCATTGCCGGGGCCGCCCTGTCGGGCGGGGAGACCGTGGTTGCGGTGGTGGTCTTCGTGCTCATCGGCTCCGCTTCGGTGATGGTGCCCGTGCTCGGCTACCTGGTGGCTCGAGCTCGGATGCAGGGGCCCCTGGACGACCTGCGGGTCTGGCTGACCGCCAACAACGCCACCGTCATGTCCGTGCTGCTGCTCGTGATCGGGGTCGCGATCTTCGGCAAGGGCCTGGCCGGGCTCTAGGAGGGGGCGCGAGTGCACATGACCAGAGTTCTGATCCGCGTCGACGCCGATCTCTCCGACGAGCTCTCAGGGGCGTTCCCTCAGCTGTCCAAGCGCACGCAGCGTGCCACCACCACCCTGACAGGGGACCTCGCCGACCAGCAGGAGCTGCAAGGGGTGCTGAACCTCCTCAGCTCGCTCGGCATCGACGTGATCGAGGTCGTGACCATTCCCGACTGACAAACGGCGAGTACCACCCGTTTCAGGCGAGGGCGGATCGGCGAGTGCTTCCTACTTTCGAGAAGGCTGCAGGGGACGCACGACCGAACAGGAGAGCACCATGGCCAGGGAGTTCCAGGGCAAGATCGAGCTCGACGTACGTGACTCGCAACCCGACTGGGAAGCGTTCCTCCCGGGGAAGGCCCCCGAGGGCGCCCCCAACGTGCTCGTCGTCCTGTACGACGACACCGGCCAGGCGGCCTGGTCGCCCTACGGCGGGCGCATCAACATGCCCACGATGGATCGCCTCGCCGCAGGCGGCCTGACCTACTCCCAGTGGCACACGACTGCCCTGTGCTCGCCGACCCGGTCGACCTTCCTCACCGGTCGCAACCATCACCAGAACGGGTTCGCGACGATCTCGGAGTCGTCGACCGGGTTCCCGGGCTACAGCTCGCACATCCCGCCGACCAACGCGACGATGGCCAACGTCCTGCGCGAGGCGGGCTGGAGCACCTTCTGGGTCGGCAAGAACCACAACGTCCCCGTCGACGAGTGGACGATGGGGTCGTCGAAGAAGCGGTGGCCGCTGGGACAGGGGTACGACCGGTTCTACGGCTTCATCGGCGGCGAGACCAACAACTGGTATCCGTCGTTGGCCGAGGACAACAGGTACATCGACCAGCCCTACCTCCCCGAGGACGGCTACCACCTGTCCAAGGACCTCGCGGACCAGGCGTTGCGGATGATCCGCGACAGCAAGCAGACCGAGCCGGACAAGCCGTGGTACCTGTGGTTCTGCCCTGGCGCCAACCATGCGCCGCACCACGCGCCCGAGGAGTACATCGCCAAGTACAAGGGGATGTTCGACGACGGCTACGAGGCCTACCGCGAGTGGGTGCTGCCGCGGATGATCGAGCGCGGCATCCTGCCCGAAGGCACCGAGCTCACGCCGATGAACCCGATGCCCGAAGGCACCTATACCCAGACCGACTACGTCCGCCCGTGGGACGAGCTCAACGAGGCGGAGAGGCAGATGTTCAGCCGGATGGCGGAGGTCTACGCCGGCTTCTCGGAGTACACCGACGCCCAGGTCGGGCGGATCGTCGACTACCTCGAGGAGTCCGGCCAGCTCGAGAACACGCTGATCTTCTACTGCGCCGACAACGGTGCCTCGGGTGAGGGCAGCCCCAACGGCTCGGTCAACGAGGGCAAGATCTTCGGTGGCTACCCCGACGACCTCGAGCAGAACCTCACCATGGTCGACCAGCTCGGGTCGGCGGACACCTACAACCACTACCCGACCGGCTGGGCGATGGCCTTCTCCACGCCGTACCGGATGTTCAAGCGCTACACCTACCAAGGTGGCGTCTGCGACCCGATGGTCATCCACTGGCCCAAGGGGTTCGCCGCCCGGGGCGAGGTGCGCCAGCAGTATCACCACTGCACCGACATCGTCCCCACGATCTACGAGGCGTGCGGCGTGGAGCTCCCCGAGGTCTTCGACGGTTACGAGCAGACTCCGCTGTCGGGGGTCTCGATGGTCTACTCGTTCGACGACGCGGAACGCACCGACCGCGAAGCAGACGCAGTACTACGAGATGCTCGGCAGCCGCGGGATCTGGCACCAGGGCTGGAAGGCGGTCACCGAGCACGGTCCGATGGCCGGCACGAGTAGCTTCGCCGACGACACCTGGCAGCTGTTCCACACCGACGAGGACCGCTCCGAGGCCCACGACGTCTCCGCCGACAACCCCGACAAGGTGAAGGAACTCGTCGACCTGTGGATGTCGGAGGCGAAGGCCAACAACGTGCTGCCGCTCAACGACCTGCAGATCATCGGGAACCCGAAGGACTTCGAGACCTTCATCGCGATGGAGTTCAAGATCCCGGTGCCGCCGAGCGGGCAGTACACCTACTACCCGGGCACCACCGAGGTCCCGGAGCGGTCGGCGGCCAACGTGCACAACGTGTCCTACAAGGTGCTCGCCGACGTCGAGCTCACCGGCGACTCGCGGGGCGTGATCTTCGCGCACGGGTCGAGGTTCGGCGGTCACTCGCTGTTCGTGAAGGACGGCAAGGTCACCTACGCCTACAACTTCTTGGGCATCCCGCCCGAGGACCACATCTCCGCACCCGTGCCGCACGGACGGGCGGCACATCATCGGCGTGGAGTTCGTCAAGGAACGGATGGGGGAGCACCGCGAAGGGGTCGGGCCGCTGAAGCTCTACATCGACGACCAGCTGGTCGGCGAGCAGGAGATCAGGACGGTGATGGGCCACTTCTCGCTGTGCGGTGAGGGCCTGTGCATCGGCTACGACAGTGGCGATGCCGTCACCAAGGAGTACGCCGGCGACCGGTTCGAGTTCTCCGGCGGTCGCATCGTCAAGGTGGTCTTCGACATCGCCGACGACGCCTACATCGACGTCGAGAAGCACCTCCAGGCGGCGATCGCCCGGGACTAGTCCGAGCCGTCCCGGCGCTCGTCGTACCGATCCAGGAGCGCCGGGAGCAGCAACCCGAAGACCGCGGCCGCACCGACTCCGAGCATCGTCTCCAGCACCCGCTCCCAGAACCGCGCCGTGCCGCCTCCCGGGTCGTCGTACAGCAGCATCACGAACGCCAGGAACGTCGTGAGGGCAGGCAGCAGGTACCACCGGCTCCCCGCCGTCGCGGTGGCGGCCGCGACGCCCGCCAGTACGACGAGCGAGAACGCCCAGGCCGGGGCGCCCAGGGCTGTCAACGCGATCGCGGCGGCCGCTCCGACGACGACGTCGAGGACGCGGTCGAGCGACCTCAGGCGTTGTGTGGCGGGCACGGGGCGGATGACGAGCAGGGCGGCAGCGGGCGCCCAGCCCACGTGCTCGAGGTCGAGGGCGAAACCGACGGCCGCACAGAGTGCTCCGGCTGCTCCGGCGGCGTACCCGTAACGGACGAGCATCCGTCGTGACAGAGCCGGCGGCGGCGGGCCGGGCGCCGGCGCGTGCGTCGGCCACAGCAACGAGATCCCGGTGGCGTACGCCGCACCCACGCAGAGCGCCACCGCCAACGGACCGGCCTCTGCTATCCCCGGATAGCTGAATCCCACCGCCATCAGCGGCAGGGAGAGCGTCAACCCCACCAGAGCGCGTGGCCGGCCGACGCTGACGTGGGCGACGACCGGGGCGGCGACGAGGATGCCGGCCACCGCGAGCGGCGGCCACAGTGCGAGCAGGGCGCCGACGAGCAGCGACAGGGCGACGACGATCCCCACGAACCCGACCCGGATCCGGTCGCGGCGCAGGGGCGCCAGGGGGGCGGCGGCTACCGGCAGGACACCGATCGCCAGCACAGCGCCGAGCTGTACGTCACTGACGGTGACAACCGCGGCGGGTGCACCGAGCAACGTTCCGCGAAGCAGCGCCGGCCGGCTCCACACGACTCCGGCTCCAAGCCAGCCGTGGGTCCTCGATGCCACGCGTGCTCCTGCTGCCGGTGAATGCTTCGTGGGCGGTGCCTTCCGGCGATGATGACGTGGTTACCGGGTCTCGTCCGAATCCACAGCGATTGTCCGTCGCGCCCAGCACGGTCATGATCGGCAGATGCTCGAAGCCCTGCTCTGGGGGGTCGTGGCCAGCTCATCGCTGCTGCTCGGCGGGGTGTTGACGCTGCAGCTCTCGATCTCCATGCGTGTGCTGGGTCTGGTGATGGCGTTCGGAGCGGGCGTGCTCATCAGCTCGGTCAGCTTCGAGCTCGTGGAGGAGGCTTTCGACACCTCGATGGGTGCCGGAGGTGTCGGCCTGGGGCTCTTCGCGGGCGCGGTGACGTTCTACCTGGGCGACGCCTGGCTCGACCGCATGGGCGGCGACGGGCGGAAGAGCTCGGCGGGCAAGCAGGCGGGCGGCTCGGCGCTGGCGATCGTGCTCGGCATCATCCTCGACGGGGTCCCCGAGTCGGCGGTTCTCGGGCTCACGGTGCTCCAGGAAGGCAGCGTGAGCATCGCGTTCCTCGTTGCCGTCTTCCTCTCCAACCTGCCCGAGGCCATCGCCGCGACCAGCGGGCTCGCCAAGTCGGGGTGGAGCGGCAGCCGCATCCTCGGCCTCTGGGTGCTGGTCGCCGTGGCGTGCGGCTTCGCCTCCCTGGCCGGCTTCGCCCTCCTCGACTCCGCAGGGCCGACCACCATCGCCTTCGTGCTGGCCTTTGCCGGCGGGGCGATCCTGACCATGCTCGCCGACACGATGATGCCGGAGGCGTTCGAGAACGGCGGCAAGCTGGTCGGCCTGTTCACCACGCTGGGGTTCGGACTGGCGTTCGCGCTGAGCGCACTCCAGTGAGTCCCTGACCCGCCGGGCTCAGGGGAGGTCGGCGGATCGCGTCGAGGGAGCCGAGGTGAACCAGGCGGCCCGCAGGCTACGGCGCATCGCGGCAGCGTCTAGTAGCTGGACCACGATGCCCACGATGGCGACCACCAGGAACAGCGCGTACCACCACCAGTCGTCCTGCACCTTGTCCACGAAGGCACCGCCGGTGAAGTCTGCGGAGTCCATGGCCCCCGTCACCAGCATCAGGCCGGCAGCCACCCCGATCGCCCCGGCGACCGCGCTCAGGATCGTGACCACCAGCATGGGTACGTCGGCCAGGATCGCCCCGACGCACAGGACGGCGCCCACCAGGACCCCCACGAGCACGGCGACCCAGTTCCAGTCGATCCCCAGGGCGACGACCAGGCCCGAGCCGATGGCGAAGCCGATCGAGGTCATCACGATGACGACGGCGATCGCGTAGAAGGAGTAGGCCAGCACCGCGAACAGCACCGCGAAGACGAGCCCGACCATCCAGCCCAGCACCTCGCCCAGGAAGCGGTCCCCGCCGAGGCCGGCGATCAGGCCCGCGCCGAAGGAGAAGCCAGCGAAGGCGCCCCAGATGGGGAAGACGATCCGCAGCCACAGGCGTCCGCTGAGACAGAAGACCAGGCCGGCGAGGATCGCGAAGATGCCCAGGACGATGTCAGCCACGGCCCGACGGTAGGTGGAGGGTCGGACGGGAGGCTCACCCGTGGCGGATGAGTGGCCTGTGACCGAGCCGTTCGTGACTATGCTCAGCGCATGCTCATCATCGCCATCATCTTGTTCGGCATGATCGTCGGCGCAGGTGCCCAGCTGGTGCTCGGAAAGCCGCGTGGCGGTTACGACTGGACGATGGCGATCGTGGCCGGACTCGTCGGCTCGTTCATCGGTGGGCTGCTGATCAGCCTGCTGGCTGGTGACGGCCTCGACCTCAGGCCGAGCGGCATCATCGGATCACTGGTGGGCGCGATCATCGTGACAGCGGTCTGGCGCTGGTGGGACGGCCGGAACAAGGCGTCGGTCGACCACGCCGCCAGGCGATCGGGCGACCCGCGAAAGTCGAACCCGCGCTGACCCGATCCTTGGTGACGGCGTTGCTCCGCTAGCCGAGGCCACCCGTCGGGGTGGTCGCAGACATCCTTCCCGTGCGTACCGTGAAAAGTGAGCCACCACACACCAGGTGGCGACTTCCGGGGAGGGAAGCCCATGACCAAGCATCATCCTGTTGCCTGGCTGGCCGGGCAGGCCAAGGATCTGCCGACCACCATGAGCCGGGTGCTCGACCGGGCGGTGACCGAGCCCGCCCGTCAGGCCGTGGTCGCCGTGTCAGACGCGGTGCCCTTCGGCGACGGCGTCGAGGCGCGGCTGCGCGAGGCGGACGCCGCGATCGAGCGAGCCCAGCAGCTCGAGGCCGAGGCCGCCGAGAAGGCGGTCCAGGCGCGCGAGGCGTCTGAGCAGGTCGACGTCACGCGCGACACCGGCGAGGAGGACGTCCGCCGGGCGCGCGAGGAGGCCGACCAACGGGCCGAGCAGGTCGTCGCCGAGGCGCAGCGCGAGGCCGACGAGTACGTCGCCGCCAAGCGGCAGCGCGCCGAGGAGAACGCCGACCGCGACGTGGCCGAGGTCCAGCAAGAGGCTGACAAGCGCACCGAGAAGGCGTACCTGCGTGCGGAGGACGCCCGGGCGCAGGCCGAGCAGGCGCTCGCGAGGGCTCGCGAGCAGATGGCCGAGGCCCGCCGGCTGGCCGACGACGCCGCCCGCGCAGCGAGGGAGGCGGCCGACGAGGCGCGCGGCCGTGCGGACCGCCTGGCCAAGGAGGCCGAGGAGCGGGTCAGCGAGGCGGAGCGGCGTACTCAGGCCGTCGACGAAGAGGGACGCAGTCTCGCCGTCACCGCCGACGAGGGTCCGCTCGAGCTCGACGAGCTGAGGAAGACCGAGCTGCTCGAGATCGCCCATGGCATGGGTCTCGACGTCAACGGCAACACGCTCAAGAAGGAGCTCGTGACGGCGATCCGTCGCAAGCGCTCCTGACCACAGGCACGAGGGAGGAGAACGACATGCTGGGGACCAAGATGATCGGACGTTCGCTGGTGTTCGGGCTCGGCTATCTCGCCGGGACCCGCGCCGGCCGCGAGCGCTACGACCAGATCCAGCGGGCCGCGCTCAGCTTCGCCGGCCAGCTACGCCAGGAGCTGGATGCCGCACCCGACAAGTCGCCGTCTGTCGTCGCCGGTGCGGCGCGCCGGGCCTGGGACGACAGCGACATCAAGCTCGGGCGGCCGTGAGCCCGCGGTGCTCGTCAGCATCCACGTCGTAGCCCGGTTGCTCCGGTTGCCGATCCTGCGCATCGACGGCGAGATCGTCCTGCTGGACGACGACCGGCTCGGTACGCCGGCCACCAACGGCGTGCCGGTGCGCCGCCGGCACGAGCTGACCGCCGGCCGTCTGCTTGCGCTCGCCGAGGCCGAGATGGCCGTCGTGGAGGACCAGCGTCGCCAGCGCGGTACGACGAGCGGTGAGGCCCGACACGACCACAAGAGATGACGAACGGCCGGACCCCTTCTCGGAGTCCGGCCGCAGTCTCGAATGTGGGCGTCGGTCAGTGCGCGAGGCTGACGGTGATCGCGGGGCGACGGGACGGGACGGGCCGGCCGGCTGGCGGCGTACAGCCGGACGGCGAAGCCGAGGGTGACCACGGCGGCGAAGACGGCGATGGCGAGGACGACGAGCAGGGCCGAGACGGTGGCGGAGTCGATGATGTTCATGATCTTGCCTTCTTTCTTGGGGCCCCTGTGGCCTGGTGAACGTGACTCTGCTCGCCTGGCCGACAGACTTCCGTTCGCCCGCTGACACAACGCGAAATTGGTGCTCGGGCATGGAAGATCGCGGCACGGGTAACGCTGGGACGTGACGACGGCGCCCCGTTCGGCAAGGGTGCCGGTGTGACCGCCGACCTGACGTTCCTGGTCGCGGGCCTGGCGCTGCTGCTGGCGGTGGTGCTTCCGGAGCTGTTGAGCCGGTGGGCGCTGTCGGCCCCGATCGTGCTCGTCGGAGTCGGCCTCCTGATCGGGCTGACGCCCGCTGCCTGACGGGATGCCGCTCGACCCGCAGGAGAACCGCGCCGTCATCGAGCACGTCACCGAGCTCACGGTGATCGTCGCGCTGATGGGAGTCGGCCTGGCGCTGGACCGGCCGTTGCGGCTGCGCGACCGCACCACGTGGGCCGCCTGGTCCCCGACCTGGCGCCTGCTGGCTGTCGCGATGCCGTTGTGCGTCGCGGCGGTCGCCTTGCTCGGCTGGGCCTTCGGGCTGGCTCCCGCAGCCGCTCTGCTGCTCGGCGCAGTGCTCGCCCCGACGGACCCGGTGCTGGCCTCCGACGTCCAGGTCACCGGGCCCGCAGACGGGCGAGGACGCCGCAGAGGAGGACGACGACGTCCGCTTCTCCCTGACGTCCGAGGCCGGGCTCAACGACGGGCTCGCCTTCCCGTTCGTGATGGCTGCCGTCCTGCTGGCGACCGAGGGCGCGTTCTCGGGATGGTGGGCCGAATGGGTCTCCTGGTACGCCGTCGGCAAGGTCGTCGTCGGGCTGCTCGTCGGCGTGGCCGTGGGCTGGGGGCTCGCCCGGGTGGCCTTCCGGTCGAGCCGCGACGCCCTCCGGGTGGCCGAGCGGGGAGAGTCGCTGCTGGCGGTCGCGGCTCTCGTCACGGCGTACGGGTTGGGCGAGCTGGCCGGCGGCTACGGGTTCCTCTCGGTCTTCGTGTGCGCGATGACCTTCCGGTCCGCCGAGCGCGACCACGACTACCACGCGGCGATGCACCAGGTGGTGGAGCGCCTCGAGCGGCTGCTCACGCTCTTCATCCTGCTGGTGCTCGGGATCGCCCTGACCCGTGGCCTGCTGGGCAGCCTCGACTGGCGTGGCGTGGTGGTGGCCGTCGCCCTGATCCTGGTCGTGCGGCCGCTCGCCGGTGCGTTCGCGCTGAGCGCATGGGGGCGTGACGACGCCCTGCCCGGTGGCCTGTCGAGCAGGGAGCGCTGGGCGACCGCGTTCTTCGGGGTCCGAGGGGTCGGCTCGATCTACTACCTCGCCTACGCCGCGGGCGAGTCGCCGGAGCTGGGGGAGGACTGGCTGTGGTCGACGGTGGCCTTCACGATCGTGGCGTCCGTCCTCGTGCACGGCGTGCTGTCCCGGCCGGTGATGAACGCGGTCGAGGCTGACAACGCGCGATAACGAGCTAGGAGCGCACGCGCGAGATCCGGAACAGCACCCACAAGGCGCCGTCCGCCAGCGTCTGGAGCCATCTCTCCATCCGTGTCACCTGCACCACCCCCGATCACGAGGAGTGACCCACCGTCCGGGACGTACGACCTGCGTACGACGGCCGGCCACGAGAGCCTCCAGGGTGCGCCGGTAGGACGGCCCTGACCGTCCTTCCGGGAACAAACCACCCGGATGGGGCGGAATTGGTGTCCGAAGGGACGAATCTCTACTTTGGCCCGCATGCCGGCACCGTCCAGGCGCCCACAGGTCCAGATATGTGGGCGTGGCGCTGGTGGCCGGACGGCACGGATATGTACAGTGCGCGGTGGGGATTGATGAGTTCGGAGGCCGTCATCGGCCGGTTGAAAATAGGGGGGACATGTCGACCACGAACGTGGCCGGTCAGAGGTGGACTGCGGTCCTCATCCTCTTGGTCCTCGGAGTCTTCAGCCTGCCGGTGACGGCCTTCTTCTTCGATGGCGAGGGCAGCGAGAACTGGATCATCCCCGTCGCCGTGCTGGTGATGGCCGTCCTCGGTGCGATCGTCGGGTCGATGTTTCCCGGCCTGGCCGGCCCCGACGCCACCCAGCAGCGTGGCGCGCTGATCGGCGCCGCTGTCGGCGTGGCCATGCTGGTGCTCGGCATCGTGGTGTTCTTCCTGCTGCTGAGCGGCTTCGACGGCGCCTGACGCCCCTCTCGGCTGAGGTCGCCGTCCTCGGAGACTTTCGTGAACCACGTGCAGAAAAGTCTCCGAAGACTCGCGCCAGCAGGCCGTGGGGATCGCCAGGCCGCCCAGCTCCTGGGACAGATCAGGTCGTTGTCCCACCGCTGCCGTCGACGGCAGCCGGTGTCAGTGCCGCGCGGCGCCGGGCGTCGAGGGGCGACTGCCGCCGGCTGAGCCGCGTGTCGAGGATCTCTGCGGCGCGATCTCCCTGTCCCGACTGCGCGAGCGCGTAGACCAGCGTGTCCTCCAGCACTTCGCGCTGCGCCATGCTGCCGCCCAGCACCCCGGTGCGGGGGAGCAGCGCGGTGAGGCGCTCGGCCGCGTCGGCGAACGCGTGCTCGACGACCTGCTGGAGTGCGCCGCACAGCGGCGCCACGACATCGCGGAAAGCCGGGTCGTGGTGGGCGTGCGCGATGGTGCGCAGGGCCGCCAGGCCGACGTCGTCGCCCTCGGCAGCCAGGCCGAGCGCGGAGTGCATGGCCGCGAACGCCGTCGGCGGGTTGAGCAGCCACCCGTCGGGTGCGGATGCGCACACGGCCTGGCTCGGCAGCGAGCCCTCCCAGGTGCCGGTCACGTGGCAGCGCCACAGCAGCGACCCGCTGTCGACCAGCGCTCGCGAGCCGGTCACCAGCGGCGGGGCCAGCTCGCGCTCGTAGCGACGTCGGACGGCGTCGACGTCGCACTGCATCAGCTCGTGCAGCGCCGCGTGCCAGGAGAAGTGGGAGCGATGGTTGGCGTCCAGGCCCCGGCTACGGATCCAGCCGTCGAGCCAGGCGAGCCCTTCGGTGTGCTGGCCGGTCTCGTAGTAGACGTGCGTGCGGGCGTGCACCGCGTGACCGGACGCGGGCTCGACCGAGAGGGCGTACGACGCCAGCTCCTCCGCCTCGCCCCAGCGCTCCTGGTCCTGGCGCACGAACGCCAGCTGACCGGCGTACCACCAGTCGTCGCCGTAGGTGCGGCCCAGTCCCTCGACGAGCTGGGCGGTCTGGCGGCCGGAGGTGAGGCCACCGAAGGCGACCGTCGGCACGGCCACGCTGACGGCCAGGGCGTCGCGGGGGAACAGCCGGATGTGGCGCAGCAGGGCCGCGGCGCCGGTCTCCTCGTCGCTGCGCAGACGGGTGGTGACGGCGTCGAGGAAGCTGACCTCACGGTCGTCGAGGTTGCGGTCGGCCGCGGCGGCGTGCGCGGCCTGGAGCGCCTGTCGCCAGGAGCCGACCGCGCCCCACTCGTGGCCGAGCAGAGCCAGCGCGGCGTGAGCCTGGGCGAAGCCCGGGTCGGCCGCGACGGCGGTCTCCAGGTCGGTCTCGACGCCGTCCTGGAGGCGCAGCAGCCGGCCCAGCGCCCTGGTTGTAGGCAGCCGCAGCCTTGCGGTTGGTCGTCAGCGTCAGGCCGTAGGGGTCGACCGGCCGGCGCCGGGTCTCGCCGTGCTGCAACGCCCGGACGACGGAGCCGGCGACGTCGTAGGCCTGCTCGCGGATCTCCGGCATCGCCGTGGACTCCCACAGGTTGCCGCGGCGCAGGGTGCCGATCGCGTAGAACGGGATGGTGGGCGGCAGCACGCCCACGACGCGGCCGTCGTCGGCGGTGTCGACGCCGAGCCCGGAGGGTCCGGGACGCACCAGTCCGGTCTGGCTGAGGGCGTGCAGCAGCGGGTCGCTGGCCGGCGCGCCGACCGGCCCGGTGCAGTTGACGACCGCCGCCACGCTCAGCACGGTGCCGTCGCTGAGGGTGACGGTCACGCCGCCGCCCTGGGTGTCGCCCTCGATGTCGCCGGTGGCCTCGGCAGCGGTGACGGTGCCGGTGTGCCGGATCCACCGGCCGGCCTCGTCGACGGCGGCCAGGCGCTCGGCGGTCACCGGCGGCATGCGGTGGCGGTGGGCGTCCCAGGCGCGCGCGTCGTCGGCCAGGAAGGTCTGGCGGTCGTCGTCGGAGAGGCCTCGCCACAGCTGGGCGGTCACCGGGCGCAGGCCGTCGATGGCCGCGCGCCAGTCGCCGGTCTCGGCGACGGTCCGCTCGACGTGCGCCAGGACCGTGGCTCGGACCTCGGCGAGGGAGTGCAGGCGGGTGATGCCGGGGGGCGGCGGCACGGGCGGCGTCGTCGGCAGCACGTGGTGGGCTGGGACCACGTCGTGGCGCGAGACGGTGTGGAGCGTGCGGCCGGGGCGGTCGGCCGCGATGGCGACGTCGACCATGGTCAGGCCGGTGCCGACCAGGAGCAGGTCGCCGTCGGGCAGGGTGTCGGTCCACGGGTCGAGGAGCCGGCCTGACGCGACGAGAGCCTCGGGCGCCCAGTCGGTGCCGGCCTTCGCCCCCGTCGCGAGCACGACCGCTCGCGCCACGATGGTCTGCCCGTCGTCGAGGCGCACGACCAGGCGGTCGCCGCGCCGGTCGATGCCGACCACGCCGGCCTCGCGGCGTACGAGGCGGGCGTTGGCGGGGTACTCGGCAGCCGTGCGCAACAGGCCCTCGACGTAGTCGCCGTAGACCCGGCGCGGGACGAAGTCCTGGGGCTGGGCCTGCGGGTCGTGGTGCTGGCGGACCCAGCGATAGAAGTGGTCGGGGTCGCGCGGGAAAGCGCTCATGCCGCTGGCCGGCACGTTGAGCAGGTGCCGGTCGTCAGGGGTCGAGTACGCCGTGCCGCGGCCCGTGGCCGGAACCGGGTCGACGAGCTCGACGCGGAACCGCGACGAGAGCCCGGTGACCAGGTGGGAGGCGGTCAGCGTGCCTCCGGCTCCGGCACCGACGACCACCACGCAACAGTCGCCCTCACCACCGTGCATTCGCTCCCACCCCTTAAAGTCTATTGAAAGAGTCGACTTACGCTAGCAGGTCGGATACACGCAACTCGGCGATGGTGCCGTGTGGATCGGGTGCCAGCGTGGGCACACAGTAAGGGTAAGGCTCCGCCGCCCGGGTAACGATGAGGGCGCAATGTCGGCTCGGGAACAGACGTATCGCGAACGGAGAGGGGAAACTCCTTGGTGGGCAGTCTGAGGACGAGGGGTAATCTGTCGGGCAGCGGTGGGGGAAGCCGCTGCACGGGCTACTTCGGGGGCGACCGGTGAGACAAGGAAACGGACGTTTGGGGCGGGCTGCCGCCGTCAGACGCGTCTGCCTGGTCGCGGTCCTGGCGCCGCTCTCGGTCGCCGCGACCATCGGCCTCTTCCGCCCCGACCCAGGTCCCGACCGGTCCGTGCTCGCCTTCCCGTCCGCCTCCGCCGCCGACCCGACGCTCCCGCCCGTGCCTGACCTGCCCGACGCTGTCGAGGCACCCGCCTCGGTCTCCCTCGAGCCGCGACGCGACGGCGCCGGGCTCGGCGTGGTCACCGATGCCAGCTTCGTCACGGTCGACGCGATCCCCGGACGAGCGCTGACGGCCTACCAGCGGGCCGAGACCGTCATCCGCCAGGCCGACCCGACCTGCAACCTCACCTGGCAGCTGGTCGCCGCGATCGGCAAGGTCGAGAGCAACCACGGCCGGTTCGGCGGCGCACTGATGACCGCCGACGGGGTCGTCCACCCGGCGATCCTCGGCCCTCGTCTCACGGGCCACGGCGCCACCTCGCGCATCGACGACACCGACGCCGGGCTGCTCGACAGCTGACGCGAGGTTCGACCGGGCCGTGGGGCCGATGCAGTTCATCCCCTCGACCTGGACCATCGTCGGCGTCGATGCCGACGGCGACGGCCGGCGCGACCCCCAAGACATCGACGACGCCAGCCTGGCCACCGCCGTCTACCTCTGCAGCGGCACCGACGACCTCGCCACCTCGGAGGGCCAGCGCGCCGCGGTCCACCGCTACAACCACAGCTCGGCGTACGTCGACCTCGTGCTCGACATCATGGCGAGCTATCTGCACGCCGACCCGGCGCTGTTCCGGGTGATCGGCGGCAGCGGCGTCCTCGACCCCGACGACTACCCGACCGGCGCAGGCGGCTGGCCGACGGCGATGCCGAGCCAGCCCGAGCCGACGTTCGACGTCGTCGACCCGAGTGACGCCCCGACGTCGACCAGCTCCCCGTCGCCATCGCCGACCGTCAAGCCCACCGCGACCACGACCGAGAAGCCGACGCCGGCGGGCAGCCCCACCGCGAGCCCGACGCCGACCCCGGCCGCGCCCACGGCCGCGCCGACCGAGCCCGGAGCCCACGAAGGCGCCCACCGCAGACGCCGACGGCGACGCAGTCGGCGACCGAGACCGCCGCGCCGACCGAGACGGCTTCGCCGACCGAGACCGCGACGCCCACCACGACGGCGAGCCCCACCGACGGGCCGACCGATCCAGGTGATCCAGAAGTTCCCGGTGACCCCGAGGTTCCGCAGGTGCTGCTGGACGCCTGGGACTCGTGCCTGGCCGCCGGTGTCGACCCGGCCGACCTGGTGGCCATGACGGCCTGCCTGGTCGAGATCACCGGCGTGCCGGCCGACGACCCCGCGCTGCTGGCGTTGCTCGCCAACCCGCCCGTCACCCCGCCGGCACCCACCCAGACCACGCAACAGCCCCGCTCCCGCCGCCGTACCTCCCGCTGAGCGCGCCGGCGCCCGCGGGGGGCGGTGAGCCAACGTTGGTCTGATCCCGCGCGACCAACACTCACGCACCGCGACCGGGCGCGACCAACACTCACGCACCGCCACCGGGCGGGTCCGACACTCAGCCGCCGACCATGACCCCCACGGGGCTGCGGACGAAGCCGGGGAAGACCGCGGAGGTGCTGGCGCCGAAGCGGCTGACCACGACCTCGGACAGCACGCTGCGGTAGTCGGTGGTCACCAGCAGGTCGGCGTCCAAGGTGTCCGCGAGACCGGGCCACTTGGCGTAGAAGGCGCCGCCCTTGACCCCCGCGCCGGCCAGGAACATCACGTTTCCGTAGCCGTGGTCGGTGCCGCCGCTGGCGTTCTCCTGCACCCGCCGGCCGAACTCGCTGATGGTCACGACCGTCACCTTGTCGGCCCACGGGCCGAGGTCGGTGAGGAAGGCTGCGAGCGACCGGGCGAAGTCGCCGGCGTTCTCGACCAGACGCCCCCACTCGACGGTGCCGATGTCGGTGTGGTGGTCCCAGTCGCCCTGGTCGACGGTCAGTACGGCGACGCCGACGTCGCCCTTGATCACGCGAGCCACGGCGGCGAGAGCGCGGCCGAGGTCGGAGCCGGGGTACGCCGCACCGTTGGCCGGCTCGTCCGGGGTGGCCTTGACGGCCTGGAAGCCGGCCACGGCATCGAACGTCGACCTCATGGCGCGGCCGAGACCGGTGCTGTTGCCGTCCCAGAGCCGGTGCAGCGAGCGGAGCCGCCGGTGCTCCTCGTCCCACTCGTCGTCGCCCGCGATGCCCATCCCTTCGACGCTGCCGGCCGACATCACGGGCTGCGGGCCGTACAGCGAGGCCGGCGCGACACCGCCGGAGAGGTTCAGCGCCTGGAGCGGGTTGGCGTCGGCGTCGGTGCCGACGAGGCGGTTCAGCCAGCCGGACCGGACGGCGGACCCGGGGTCGGCGTCCTCGACCTCCTCCATCGCGGCGAAGTGCGAACGGTTGGGCGCCGGCAGTCCCGTCGCGTGCACGGCGGCCACCTTGCCGGCCGTCCAGAACGGCACCAGCGGCTCGAGGCTCGGGTGCAGTCCGAACATCGCGTCCTTGGCCAGCAAGGTCTCGGACGGGACGGCGATGCTGGGCCGGGCGGCGTAGTACGCCGGGTCGGCGTGCGGGACCACGAGGTTCAGGCCGTCGCAGGCACCGCGCATCGACAGGACCACGAGTACTGCGGGGGCCGGCGCAGCGGCTGCCGGCGAGGCCGTCATGACCGCCGAGCCGAAGACGGTCGTGGACGCCCCCACCGCGAGGGCGCCGGTGAGCAGACCGCGCCGGGTGAGGGCGGCGTACTCGGGACAGCAGTCGGTCGGCTTCGCGACCTGGTTCGTGGCCTGGTTCATGGCCTGGTTCATCGACTCGGGTCACCTGCTCAGGAAGTCGGGGGAGTCGAGGAAGGTGGTCAACAGGCGGGGCATGCCCCACTGCACGAGCTCGTGCTCCTCGTCGACCCAGGTCCTCGGCTTGCAGCCGGTGGCCTCGCAGCAGGCCTGCAGCAGGCGGTCGGAGGCCCTGGCGTGCAGCAGCTCCCGCGAGAGGTGCTCCACGAGCTCGGCGAACCTGAGCCGCGGCTTCGGCAGCCAGCCGGCCGGCTTGCGGTAGTGCGTCCCGACGGTCGGCCACCAGCCGCCGCTGAGCGTGTAGTGAACGCTCATCGAGGCCATCAACCGCGCGGGCGAGGACCACGACAGGTTGTCGATGGGCTGCCCGTCCGGCCGCGGCCAGGCGAGCGGGTAGATGCCGATGCTCCCGGCCTGCCACAGCAGTGCGTTGACGCCGGCGTCGTCCGTGCGGGGCTGGTCCATCCGGATCCCGAGCGCGCGGTACGACGCCACGATGTCCTCGCCGGGATCGCGGACCTTGGCACCGGCGGAGCGCTGGAACTCCCGCGAAGCCACGAGCGCCCGCAGCACCGGCGCGATCTCGGTGTCGTGCTTGCGGTAGACCTTGGCCAGGCGGCTCACCAGCGCGGCCGACGGCTCGTCGCGCACGAACTTCACGGCCAGCTTGTAGGCGATGCGTCGGGCGGTCGCCGGGTGATGCGCTAGGTACCTGAGGTAGCGACGCGTGAGGTCGCGGCCGTCCTTCTTCCGGTTCTTGTCGCGAAAGCCCATCACCTTGACCGTGCCGCGCCAGTGCTCCTGGGGGTTGTAGAGCGCCTGCCACGTCTCCCACATGTCGACCGTGTAGCCGGTGAGGATGCGCGCCGAGGCCTTGACGTGGTCCTCGCTGTAGCTGCCGCGGCCGACGGTGTGGCACTCGAGCAGCTCGCGGCCGAGGTTCTCGTTCGGGTGCCGCTTCGTGGAGGCCGCCTGCTCGAGGTAGATCAGCATCGCCGGGTGGGTGATCGCTCCGACCAGCAGGTCGGAGAACCGGCCGAGTGCGTGCTCGCGGATGTGGTCGCCGTACGACGCCCGGTAGGTGAACTGCGCGTCGCCGTTGACCGGGACGTTGAGGTGGTTCTCCCAGAACTCCGTCATCAGCTCCTGCACGGGCCGGTTGGTCCGGATGCGTCGCTGCAGCGCCCGGCGCTGGTAGTTGGCCATCACCTCCCATCCGCCCTGGACCTCGGTGATCTGCCGCTGCCAGAGCTTGGCGGGGGAGTAGGTGAGCTCGGGCCACCAGGTGTCCACCTCGGCGGCGTCCTTGTCGCTCACGCCTCGAGGCCGGAGCTGCTGCTCGAACCACTCCATCGCGCCGCCCGCCTTGCGCACGTCGCGCGCCAGGCTCCGCGTGAGGCCGTAGGAGAAGCGGGTGACGAGGTGCCGGTCGGGGCCGGTGAGCAGCGGTGGGCCGTCGTGCTTGTCGCCGGCTGCGTACGCCGAGGTGCCGGGCGTCGTCACGGCAGCCGCGGTGGCCGCGAGTGCACCGCCGACGAGGACGCGGCGGCTCGGGGGTGGAGTCGTCATGGGGGGTGCTCCGGGTGAGGGGGTGCCTCATCGTAGGCGCGGCGAGCGGTACGCACCGGGGTTTCGGGACGTCTCGGCACCGTGCCCTAGAGTGGCCCAGACACGATTCCGGTCACCTTCCCCGCACCCCGAAGGACGCGCGCGCCGCACATGGACGGCCCTCTTCATAGGCCCCGTCATCCTCCTCGACGACTGGCCCGACTGGGCCGGGACGAACGATGACCGAGTGGATCCTGCTGGCGGTCTCGCTGCTGCTGATCGCCGCCTGCGGTGTGTTCGTGGCGGCGGAGTTCTCGTTCGTGACCGTCGACCGGTCCAAGGTCGAGCAGCTCGCGGCTGAGGGTGACACCGGGGCCAAGGGGATCCTGGCCGCGTTGCGCACGCTCTCGACCCAGCTCTCCGGGGCACAGGTCGGCATCACCATCACGAACCTGGCCATCGGCTTCCTGGCCGAACCGGCGATCTCGGACCTGATCTCACCGCCGATGGAAGCCGCCGGCGTCCCGGCGAACGTCGTCCACCCCGTCGCCCTCGGCGTCGGACTCGCGCTGGGCACGACGCTGACGATGATCTTCGGCGAGCTGGTGCCCAAGAACATCGCGATCGCCAAGCCGATGGAGACCGCCCGTGCGACGCAAGGCTTCATGCGCTTCTTCACCACCGTGAACACCTGGCCGATCAAGCTGCTCAACGGCTCGGCCAACGCCATCGTCCGCGCCCTGGGCATGGAGCCGCAGGAGGAGCTGCGGTCGGCACGTTCGTCGACCGAGCTCGCCTCGCTGATCGCCCGGTCCGCCGACCAGGGCACCCTCGACGCCGACACCGCGGAGCTGATGGAGCGGTCGGTGGAGTTCGGCCAGCGCACGGCCGGCGAGATCATGACCCCGCGCGTGCGCACGATCAGCCTCGACACCAACGACCGGGCGATGGTGGTGCTCGAAGCCGCCAAGACGTCGGGCCACTCGCGCTTCCCCGTGCTCGACCAGGACGAGAACGTCGTCGGCACGGTGCACGTCAAGCACGCCGTCGCCCTGCCCCCGTCCGAGCGGCACACCACGCGCATCAAGCACCTGATGGTCAAGCCGATCGTGGTGCCCGACTCGCTTCGGCTCGACCCGTTGCTCACGTTGCTGCGCGAGGACGGCTTCCAGATGGCCGTCGTCCTCGACGAGTACGGCGGCCAGGCCGGCATCGTCACCCTCGAGGACGTCGTCGAGGAGATCGTCGGCGACATCGCCGACGAGCACGACCCGCGCGGCCAGCAGGCCCGCCAGCTGCGCGACGGCTCGTGGACGGTCTCCGGGCTGCTGCGTCCCGACGAGGTCGCCGACCTGACCGGTGTCGAGCTGCCCGAGAGCGAGGACTACGACACCGTGGCCGGCCTGGTGCTCAGCCTGCTCGGCAAGGTGCCCGACGTCGGCGACGTGGCCGAGGTCTTCGTCCCCGGCCGCGTCGAGGGCCCCGACGGACCCGAGGTCCGGCGGCAGCTGGCCGCGCTCACCGTGACCCACATGGACGGTCTGCGCATCGACCAGGTCGCCGTGCGGCTGCTCACCGGTGAGGACGCCGCGCGATGAACAGTGGCACCGCGATCCTGCTCTCGCTCGTCCTGCTGCTCGGCAACGCCTTCTTCGTGGCCGCGGAGTTCGCGCTCGTCTCGGCGCGTCGTTCCCAGATCGAGCCTCGCGCCCAGGCCGGCAACCGGTTCGCGCGCACCACCCTGCGCGCGATGGAGAACATGTCGGAGGTCATCGCGGTCAACCAGCTCGGCATCACCGTGTGCTCGCTGGTGCTCGGCGCCGTCGCCGAGCCGACCCTGGCCCACCTGATCGAGCCGGTCCTGGACGCTCTGCACGTTCCCGAGTCGTTCCTCCACCCGGTCGCCTTCGCGATCGGCCTGTCGATCGTGGTCTTCCTGCACGTGGTGATGGGCGAGATGATCCCCAAGAACATCGCCCTCGCGGGTCCCGACCGCGCGGCGCTCGTCCTCGGCACGCCCGTCTGGGCGTTCGTCACCGTGCTGCGTCCGGTGATCCGGGTGATCAACGCGGTCGCGCGCGCGCTCCTCCGACTGGTCGGGGTGGGCCTGATGGACGAGGTCAGCTCGACCTACACCCGCGAAGAGGTCGCCGCCCTCGTCGAGGAGTCCCGTGGCGAGGGGCTGCTGCAGGACGACGAGTACGACCGGCTCGCCGGTGCGCTCGGCTTCACCGAGCGCACCGTCGCGGCGGTGCTGATGCCACCCGACACGCTGACCACCGTGCAGCGCACCGCCACCGTCGCCGAGGTCGAGGACGTCTGCGCGGCCACCGGCTACAGCCGGTTCCCCGTGACCGGTGACGAGGGCCTCGCCCCTGCCGGTGGACCCGTCGGCTACCTGCACATCAAGGACGTCCTCGAGCCCGACGAGGCGCGTCGACACCGCGAGATCGAGCCGCGCTGGATCCGCCCGTTCGCCCCGGTGCGGGCCAGCGACTCGCTGCACGAGGCCCTCGAGATCCTCCAGCGCCGCGGGTCGCACATGGCCACGGTCACCGACGACGACGGGCGCTTCGTCGGGCTGGCGACCCTGGAGGACGTCATCGAGGAGCTGGTCGGCGAGATCCGCGACGCCGCCCACCTCGACGAGTAGCTCGGCCGTTGATTGAGGAGGGCCGTCAGGCCCGTCACGAAACCCGCTGACAGGACCGCATTCCTCTTCCGGGGCTTCGTGACAGGCGCTGGCGCGCCTTCCTCAACCAGCGGTTCTCCCGTGTCGAATCGGTCTGCGCTGTCGCGCCGGATAGTGTTGGTACGGCGGGAAGGCGGCCCCCAAGGGCCTGTCCCGGGGGCTCGCTCGGTCCCGCTCGCACACGTCACCGAGAACGGCACCACACCAAGGACGCAGGCACACAGTGGAGGACATCCCGACGCGCAGCAGCCGCGTGTGGACTGTGCCCAACCTGCTCAGCATGGCCCGCCTGGCCGGCGTACCCGTGTTCCTCTGGCTCGTCCTCGTCCCCGAGGCCGACGGCTGGGCGCTGGCGCTCCTGATGGTGTCGGGTATCACCGACTGGGCCGACGGCTACCTCGCCCGCAGGCTCGACCAGACCTCCCAGCTCGGCCAGATCCTCGACCCGGTCGCCGACCGGCTCTACATCCTCGCCGTGGTGATCGGCCTCGCCATGCGCGAGATCATCCCGTGGTGGGTTGCGATCATCCTGCCGCTGCGCGACCTGCTGCTCTGGGGGCTCGTGCCGCTGCTGCGCACGCGCGGCTACAGCGCCCTCCCCGTGCACTTCCTCGGCAAGGCCGCGACGTTCAACCTGCTCTACGCCTTCCCGCTGCTGCTGCTCGGTGACGGAGAGGGCGTCGTGGCCACCTTGGCCAAGGTGTTCGGCTGGGCCTTCGCCTGGTGGGGCATCGGCCTCTACTGGTGGGCCGGGGTCCTCTACGCCTACCAGGTCTTCAAGCTCCTCCGCACCACCGAGCGCTGGCAACCGTCGAGCGCCGACGGGCGTCACACCGACGTGGCGGGAGACGTGCGCAACGAGGTGCCGGATGCCTAGGACGACGACCCGGCACTCGACGCGCCCTGACCCACCGGACACTCCGCGGCCCGACCTGCCCGACCAGGTCGTGATGCCGCTGCTCGACCGCATCGTGCGCCAGTCCCTCGACGAGGACTACCAGGTGGCGGCAGCGCGCAAGGAGCACAGCCTCCGGAACCGCCCCGCTGGTCGCGACCGACCGCCCGCGCCCGCACCCCACTCTGGTCGGCCGCGCCAGGTCGCGGCCGCCGTGATGGCCCTCTTCGGGGTGCTCGTCGCGATCGCCGCCGTGCAGACCTCGCGCAACGCGCCCGAGGCCAACGCCAGCCGCGCCAGCCTGATCGAGCAGATCCAGGCCCGCAGGGACAACGTGGCCGCGCTGCAGGAGCGGCTCGAGCGGCTGCGCACCTCGACCACCGACCTCCGCGCCGTGCTGGCGCAGGCCGAGGAGGACGGGCAGGTGCTGGCCGCGCGCATCGACCGGCTGGAGGCGCGCACCGGCCTCGCGCCCGTCTCCGGGCCCGGCCTGCGCATCACCGTGGACGACGCCCCCGACGGCGACGTGACCCAGCAGGTCCGCGACTCCGACCTCGCGATCCTGGTCGACGGCCTGTGGAACGCCGGGGCGGAGGCGATCTCGGTCAACGGCAAGCGGCTCACCAACCTGACCGCCTTCGACAACGTCGGACCTGCCGTGCACATCGGCATCACGCCGCTGGTGCCGCCGTACACCATCCTCGTGCTGGGCGATCCCGACACCCTCGCCGCCGACCTGCTCGAGAGCACCTTCGGTCAGCAGTGGTACTCCCTGGTCGACAGCCTGGGCTTCGTCTTCGACACCAAGCGCGAGTCGGTCACCCTGCCGGCCGCCCGGCCCCGGCTGCGGACGGTCCGCCTGCTGACCGACCGGGACCCCAACCGCCCCGCCGAGGAGGACAAGGTGAGCGCACCATGATCGCCGCCTTCGGACTCCTCATCGGCATCATCCTCGGACTCGTCCTGCAGCCCGACGTGCCCGGCAGTCTCGAGCCCTACCTGCCCATCGCCGTCGTCGCTTCCCTCGACGCCGTGTTCGGCGGCCTGCGCGCCTACCTCGACGGCATCTTCGACGACAAGGTCTTCGTGGTCTCGTTCGTCAGCAACGTGGTCATCGCGGCGGCGATCGTCTATCTCGGCGACCAGCTCGGCGTCGGCGGCCAGCTCCAGACGGGCGTCATCGTGGTCCTCGGGATCCGCATCTTCTCCAACGTCGCCGCGATCCGGAGGCACCTGTTCCATGCCTGACGTCGACACCCCCACGCGCCCGCCCGCCCGACCTCCGTCATCGGGAGGTGACAACGGTGACGGTCGTGGCACGACCGGGCGCGACCGCCTCCGCGCAGCCCTGCTGCGTCCCGGCCGTGGACAGCTGGTCGTGGCCCTGCTGCTGGCCGTGGTCGGCTTCGCGGCCGTGGTGCAGTTCCGCACCACCAACGTCGACGACTCCTACTCCACGCTGCGCGAGCAGGACCTCATCGACGTGCTGTCCGGCCTCGCCGGCACCTCCCAGCGTGCGCTCTCCGAGATCGACCGGCTCGAGCAGGACAAGCGCGACCTCCAGTCCGACTCGCGCCGCCAGGCCACCGCCCTCGAGCAGGCCCAGCAACAGGTCGACACCCTCAACATCCTGGCCGGACTGGTGCCGGTCACCGGCCCGGGGGTCCGGATCACCATCACCGAGCAGACCGGTCCGGTCGACATCGACTCCGTGCTCGACACCGTCGAGGAGCTGCGCTCCGCGGGCGCCGAGGCGATGCAGTTCAACGGGCAGGTCCGCGTCGTCGCCCAGACCTCGCTCGAGGACTCGGTCGGCGGCTTCACCGTCGACGGCACGCAGGTCACCTCTCCCTACGTCATCGACGTCATCGGCGACCCCCACACCCTCTACGGCGCCCTCGTCTTCAACCAGGGCCCGGCCGAGCAGCTGCGCGACGACGGTGCCGAGGTGCAGATCGACGAGCTGGAGCGCATCGACATCGAGTCGATCCACGACGCCGAGGGGCCCGACTCCGCGCCGTCCGACTGACTACTGAGGGGCGCCCGACTGGCGCTCGACCCGAGCCCGGGTGAACAGAGTGGCCGGGAGTCGGTAGGTTCGTCCCGACCATCTCGCGGCACGTGAGGAGACCCGGTGTATCCCGACGACCTGAAGTACACCACCCAGCACGAGTGGGTCCGCACGCCCGGCGACACCGAGGGGTCGGTGCGCGTGGGCATCACCCACTTCGCCCAGGACGCTCTCGGCGACATCGTCTACGTCTCCCTGCCCGAGGTGGGCGAGGAGCTCCAGGCCGGCACGACGTGCGGCGAGCTCGAGTCGACGAAGTCCGTGAGCGACATCTACGCCCCCGTCTCCGGCACCGTCGTGGCTCGCAACGAGACGCTGGACGCCACTCCCGAGCTGGTCAACAACGACCCGTACGGCGGCGGCTGGCTGTTCGACGTGACCGTCAGCGACGCCAGCTCGCTCGACGCCCTGCTCGACTCCGCGGCGTACCAGGCGACCCTCGAGGGCTGACCTCCCGCGCCCGCTGCGGGTCGTCGTCAGAGGTCTGTCGAACCGCTTGATCGCGGGTCGACGGCTGGTAGGTTCGGGGAGACCATCACCCTCAACCCTCCCCTGAGGGTTGGGCCGGCGAGTGATCCGACCTTCACGAGCGTCCTGAGGAGTGCCGCCGATGCCGTTCTGCACCGCCTGTGGCAAGCAGAACCCGGACGACGCCCGCTTCTGCTCGCGCTGCGGAGCCAAGCTGGTCGCCGGTGACGCCCCGGAGTCCCCGGGTCTCGACGAGGCCACCGCGACGATCAGCATCGGCACGCCGCCCGAGAAGGCCGACACCTCCGACCGGCACCTCAGCCCGGTCGACGCGGCCGCCGTCGACGCCCTGCCGGCGGGCAGCGCCATGCTCGTGGTGCAGAAGGGCCCCAGCGCCGGCAGCAGGTTCCTGCTCGACCAGGACGAGGTCACCGCCGGTCGTCACAACGACAGCGAGATCTTCCTCGACGACGTCACCGTCTCGCGACGCCATGCCGTGTTCACCCGCGAGGGCGGCGACTTCACCGTCGCCGACGCGGGCAGCCTCAACGGCACCTACGTCAACCGTGACCGCATCGACAAGGTCGTCCTCAAGGACTCCGACGAGGTCCAGATCGGCAAGTACCGCCTGGTGTTCTTCTCCGGCCACCCCAGCAGCTCGGCTGCCGGGGCCACGGCGGGCTGACCGGGCCACCGATGGCCGAGCGGGGCGACACGACGGGGGCCGCGGCTCAGGACTCCCATGGGGCTTCCCACGGAGCGGGTCATGCCCGGATGAACATCGGCCAGGTGCTCGACGAGCTGCGCCCCGACTTCCCCGGCGTCACCATCCCGAAGATCCGCTTCCTCGAGGACAAGGGCCTGATCAAGCCTGAACGTACGCCGTCCGGCTACCGCAAGTTCTCCCACGACGACGTCGACCGACTGCGCTACGTGCTGCGCATGCAGCGTGACCACTACCTGCCGCTGAAGGTGATCGGCGAGCACCTCGCGGCCATCGACCGTGGCCTCGAGCCGCCGCCGCTCGAGCCCGTCGTACCCACCGTGCCCTCAGTGGCGCTGGCCGCCGACGGCCTGCCCAGCGCGGCGTCGTTCACGCGTCGCGACAACCTGCGGCTCTCCCGCAAGGAGCTGCTGAAGATCGCCGAGATCAGCGACGAGCTCCTGGTCGAGCTCGAGCAGTACGGCCTGATCACCTCCACGCGCGGCACCGGCCACTACGACACCGACGCCCTGGTCATCGCCCGTACGGCGCGCGAGCTGGCCGACTTCGGCTTCGAGCCCCGCCACCTGCGCGCCTTCAAGACCGCGGCCGACCGCGAGGTCGGACTGGTCGAGCAGGTCGTCGCCCCGCACAAGCGCGGGCGCGACGCCGCCGCCAAGGCCCGCGCCGAGGACACCGTCTCCGAGATCGCCGCACTGTCCGTCCGCCTCCACGCGACCCTCGTGAAGTCGGGCCTCAAGCAGGCCTGAGCCATCGGGCACCGCCGAGGTCCGGCGCGGCCATCGTGTTCTGCAGCCGACGGAGCGAGGGAGGAACGACCGAGTGGAGGAGCGAAGAACACGATGCCAGAGCCGCGCCGGACACACCCGAGCGGAGCGAGGGTAATGTGAACAGCGTGCGGGAAGTCGATGTCATGGGAGTCCGGGTGGAGATGCCGTCCAACCAGCCGATCGTGCTGTTGCGCGAAGTGTCGGGGGAGCGCTACCTGCCGATCTGGATCGGGGCGGTGGAGGCAACCGCGATCGCCTTCGCCCAGCAGGGTGTCGTCCCGCCGCGGCCGCTGACCCACGACCTGATGAAGGACCTCCTCGAGGCGCTGGGCCAAGAGCTCACCGAAGTGCAGATCACCGACATGAAGGACGGCGTCTTCTACGCCAACCTGGTCCTGGGCTCGGGTGTGGAGGTGGGGGCCCGTCCGTCCGACTCGATCGCCCTCGCCCTGCGCACCGGGAGCCGGATCATGTGCGCCGAGGAGGTCCTCGACGAGGTCGGGCTCGCCGTCCCGGCCGAGCAGGAGGACGAGGTGGAGCGGTTCCGCGAGTTCCTCGACCACGTCACTCCCGAGGACTTCGAGCGGACCGACGGCTAACTCTCTAGTTGAGGTTGAGGGTTGCGACACGCCGTGGCAGTCTTTGACCACCCTCCGGCTGGGGCCTACCTTGAACTGTCTCTGGTGTAACTCCACCGCTGTGGTCTGGTCCGGTCTAACCTGGGTCGGGCCGCCTTTCCCGGGAGTGCACGCGCCGACACGGAACAGGGCGAACTTTTCGAAAGACTGGTGATCCGGTGAACGAGCACGAGCCGCAGACAGGCAGCGACGCCCAGGCTGTTGATCGGGCAGCCCACGCCGCCGAGGCGGCCGAGGAGCAGGGTCTGCTCTTCACCGACGACGTGTCGACGCTGCCCAGCGACCTCGGCTACCGCGGCCCGACGGCCTGCAACGCCGCCGGCATCACCTACCGCCAGCTCGACTACTGGGCCCGCACGGGCCTGGTCGAGCCGACCGTCCGCTCGGCGACGGGTTCGGGCTCGCAGCGGCTCTACTCCTTCCGCGACATCCTCATCCTCAAGATCATCAAGCGACTGCTCGACGCCGGTATCTCGCTGCAACAGATCCGGTCCGCGGTCCAGCATCTCCGTGAGCGCGGCACCGACGACCTGACCCGCGTCACCTTGATGAGCGATGGCGCCTCGGTCTACGAGTGCACCAGCAACGACGAGGTCATCGACCTGCTCCAGGGCGGCCAGGGCGTGTTCGGCATCGCCATCGGTGGCGTATGGCGCGAGATCGAGGGCACCCTCGCCGAGCTGCCCAGCGAGCGCACGGCCGACGACGAGCACGCCGAGCCGACTCCTGGTGACGAGCTCGCCGCACGTCGTGCGGCCCGCATCGGCTGATCCTTTCCTCGATTTCGAGACGGCTCACACGAGCGGGCCGTTCGGTGTCCCGGTGGTAGGTTGGCCAGGCTGACGATCCCGTGCGGGAGAGTCGGGACACCGGCGCCGAAGGGGCAAATCCTCCCCGGAACCTCTCAGGCACCAGGACCGCACGGACCAGGCAAGTCAGAAGAGCCACCAGGCTCGACTGAGGGGGAGGCACCGAACCGCACCCATTGCGTCGAGGAGCCACCCGAGTGACCCAGTCAGCCAGCGATCGTCCGTCCCTGCTCAGCCTCGACGCACACACGCCCTTCGCCGACCGCCACATCGGCCTGCGCGACGACGATGTCGCCACCATGCTGGAGCGGGTCGGCCACGCCTCGCTCGACGACCTGATGGCCGCGGCCGTGCCGAGCGCCATCCGGTCGGGCGCCCTGGACCTGCCGCCCGCGGCGTCGGAGCAGGGTGCCGCGGCCGAGCTGCGCATCCTCGCGGCCGCCAACCGGCCTGCCGAGCCCATGATCGGCCTGGGCTACCACGGCACCATCACCCCGCCGGTGATCCGGCGCAACGTGCTCGAGGACCCGAGCTGGTACACCGCCTACACGCCCTACCAGCCCGAAATCTCCCAGGGTCGGCTCGAGGCCCTGCTCAACTTCCAGACCGTCGTCTCCGACCTGGCCGGCCTGCCGACGGCCAACGCGTCGTTGCTCGACGAGGCCACTGCAGCGGCGGAGGCGATGACCCTCGTACGCCGCGCCAACCGGAAGGCGACCGGGCCCTTCGTGGTCGACGCCGACAGCCTCCCGCAGACCATCGAGGTGATCCGCACGCGCGCGAAGGCGATGGGGATCGAGGTGGTCGTCGCCGACCTCGACGAGGGCCTGCCCGACGACCTGCCCGACGGAGCGCTCTCCGGGCTGCTGGTGTCCTATCCGGGAGCCTCGGGCCGGGTCGTCGACCCACGCCCGCTGATCGAGGCGACTCACGAGCGCGACGCCCTGGTCGTCGTCGCCGCCGACCTCCTGGCACTGACGGTGCTCGAGGCGCCGGGCGAGCTCGGGGCCGACGTCGTCATCGGCTCGTCCCAACGGTTCGGGGTGCCGCTGTTCTACGGCGGCCCGCACGCCGGCTTCATGGCCGTCGCCGAAGGGCTGGAGCGGCACCTGCCGGGCCGCCTCGTGGGCGTCTCGGTCGACGTCGAAGGCCGGCCCGCCCACCGGCTGGCGCTGCAGACCCGCGAGCAGCACATCCGTCGCGACAAGGCGACGTCCAACATCTGCACCGCGCAGGTGCTGCTCGCCGTCGTCGCGTCGATGTACGCCGTCTACCACGGGCCCGCCGGCCTCCGCGCGATCGCGACCCGCACCCACCGCTACGCCGCGGTGCTGGCCGCTGCGCTGCGGGAGGGGGGCGTCGAGGTCGAGCACGGCGAGTTCTTCGACACCGTCACCGCGCGCGTGCCCGGGCGGGCCGAGGAGGTCGTCGCCGCGGCCCGTGGCCTCGGTCTGCACCTGCGCCTCGTCGACGCCGACCGCGTCGGTGTCTCCACCTCCGAGACCACCACGCGCTCGACGCTCACCAGCGTGGTCGAGGCGTTCGGCCTGACGGCCGACGTCGCGTCCCTCGACGCCGGCACTGGCGACGCCCTGCCCGACGCCCTGCGCCGCGCCACGCCGTACCTGACCCACGAGGTGTTCTCGAGCCACCACAGCGAGACCCAGATGCTGCGCTACCTGCGTCGGTTGAGCGCCCGTGACTATGCGCTCGACCGCGGCATGATCCCGCTCGGGTCGTGCACCATGAAGCTGAACGCGACCACGGAGATGGAGCCCGTGTCACTGCCGGGCTTCGCCGACCTGCACCCCTTCGCACCCGCCGAGGACGCGCTGGGCTACCGCCGGCTGGTCGCCGACCTGGAGTCGTGGCTGGCCGAGGTCACCGGCTACGACCGGGTCTCGATCCAGCCGAACGCCGGCTCGCAGGGCGAGCTGGCCGGGCTGCTCGCCATCCGCGGCTACCACCTGGCCAACGGCGACGAGGCGCGCAACGTCTGCCTGATCCCGTCGTCGGCCCACGGCACCAACGCCGCCTCGGCGGTGATGGCCGGCATGAAGGTCGTCGTCGTCAAGGCCGCCGACGACGGCTCGGTCGACCTCGACGACCTGCGCGCCCAGTGCGAGGCCCACAGCGCGGACCTCGCCGCGATCATGGTGACCTACCCCTCGACCCATGGCGTCTACGAGGACACCATCGCCGAGCTCTGCGAGATCGTGCACCAGCACGGTGGCCAGGTCTACGTCGACGGCGCCAACCTCAACGCCCTGCTGGGCTATGCGCGACCGGGCGAGTTCGGGGGCGACGTCTCACACCTCAACCTCCACAAGACCTTCTGCATCCCGCACGGCGGCGGTGGCCCGGGCGTCGGCCCGGTCGGCGTACGCGAGCACCTCGCGCCATACCTGCCTTCGCACCCGATGCACCCCGAGCCCGAGAAGCGCGAGGGGATCGGCCCGATCAGCGCGGCGCCGTACGGCTCGGCAGGCATCCTGCCGATCTCGTGGGCCTACGTGCGGCTGATGGGCGCCGACGGGCTGACCCGCGCCACGGCGAGCGCCGTGCTCGCCGCCAACTACATCGCCGCGCGGCTGCGCGACCACTTCCCGGTCCTCTACCAGGGCCAGGACGGGCTGGTCGCGCACGAGTGCATCCTCGACGTGCGCGGCATCACCAAGGACACCGGCGTGAGCGTCGACGACGTCGCGAAGCGGCTCATCGACTACGGCTTCCACGCGCCCACCATGTCGTTCCCGGTGGCCGGCACCCTGATGGTCGAGCCGACCGAGTCGGAGGACCTCGCCGAGATCGACCGGTTCTGCGACGCGATGATCGCGATCAAGTCCGAGATCGACCGCGTGGGGGCGGGGGAGTGGGCCGCCGAGGACTCCCCGCTGCGCAACGCGCCGCACACCGCCGCCGCTGTCGTCGACAAGTGGGAGCGCCCCTACGACCGCGAGCTCGGGGTGTTCCCCAGCGGGCCGGACCCTGACAAGTACTGGCCGCCGGTCGCCCGCATCGACCAGGCTTACGGCGACCGCAACCTGGTGTGCTCGTGCCCCCCGCCCGAGGCGTTCCAGGACTGACGACATGGCCGTGACGTCCGACGCCGCGCAGCTGCAGGCGAGGCTGACGCACATCCAAGGACACGTCCGGCTGCCGTCGGTGGTGGCGGGGGTGTCGACCGCTGGCACCCCCTCGTGGACGGGCGGCGCGGGCGACGTGACCGGCCCGCCGGCGGACACGCAGTACCGGATCGGCTCCATCACCAAGACGCTGGTCGCCGTCCTCGTGATGCGGGCCCGCGACGAGGGGTTGCTCGCGCTCGACGACCCCATCGGGAAGCTGGTGCCGGAGACCGGCTACGCCGACGCGACGGTGGGCTCGCTGCTCGCGCACGTCTCGGGCCTGCAGAGCGAGCCGGTCGGCTCGTGGTGGGAGAGGTCGCCAGGTCAGCCGGTCGCGGAGCTGCTGAGCGCCAACGACGGGGAGGGGCGGGTGGCCGGCCCGCGGGAGTACTACCACTACAGCAACCTCGGGTTCGCGCTGCTCGGCGAGGCGGTCGCGCGGCTGCGCGGCTCCGGCTGGTGGGACTGCGTGGTCCGCGAGCTGCTCGAACCTCTCGGCATGACCCGGACGTCGTACCTGCCTGTCGCGCCGCACGCCCAGGGGTACAGCGTCGTGCACTTCACCGGTGAGCTCACCCGCGAACCGCACCAGGACACCGGTGCGATGGCGCCGGCCGGGCAGGCGTGGAGCACGGTGACCGACCTGCTGCGGTGGGCGGACTTCCTGGCCTACGGCCACCCCGACGTGCTCGCCAAGGACACCCTGGAGGAGATGGCCACCCCGCAGCCACCGTCCGACGGCTACGGGCTCGGTCTCCGCCTGTTGGAGGTCGACGGTCGCAGCCTGCGTGGACACACGGGTTCGATGCCCGGGTTCCTGGCCAGCCTGTTCGTGGACCCCGCGAACCGTGACTGCTGCGTCCTGCTCACCAACGCCACGTCCGGGATCGGCACCGAGTGGGTGCCCCGGATGCTGCTCGGCGACGACGCGCCCGACGCCGTCGAGCCGTGGCAGCCCACGATTTCGCTGCCCGAGCCGCTCGAGGGGGTGCCGGGGCTGTGGTTCTGGGGAAACACGGCGCTGGAGCTGCGCTGGCATCGTGACCGGCTGCGCCTCCACGAGCTCGGCGACCCCGACGACGCCTACGTCTTCGAGCTGCGCGGCGACCGGATCGTCGGCATCGAGGGCTACCACCGCGGCGAGACCCTCCACGTACGCCGTCGCGACGACGGGTCGGTCAGCTACCTCGAGTGCGCGACCTTCGTCTACACCCGGGTGCCCTACGACCCCGACGTCGACATCCCCGGCGGCCACCCCTGACCGCGAGTCGGCGCAAATCGCCCTGTAACGACCGCCGAGTCGGCGCAAATCGCCCTGACAACCCACCCAGTGGCGCGAGAGTTCGCTCCACTCGGTGTGGTTTCTCGGCCAGCCTGCGGTGAACCTCCGGGCGAACCGCGCCGACTCGACGTGAATCCGAGGGCGAACTGCGCCGACTCGGCGGGATCGGAGGGGCGATGTGCGCCGACTCGCGGTCAGGTGGTCGGGATCTTCTTGACCTCGAGGTCGTAGTAGAACGCGGGGTCGCAGGTCAGCGGGACGACCTTGCCGGCGTAGGTCGCGACGAGGTCGGTGCGCAGCTGGCGGTGGAACCCGCGGGTCTTGATCAGGAAGCCCGCGTCGCCGTACTCCTCATAGACCCGGCTGCGGGCGCCGTAGCGCACGGCGGTGCCCTTGATGACAGCCTTCTTGCCATCGACCTTGACCGACGCCTTCACGGCGCCGTCGACGAGGAACTTCTCGTCGGTCTCGCGCAGGTTGCCGTTGCCGTCGTCGGGGTCGCCGATGACGACCTGGACCGTGTTGCCGTAGCGCTGGTTCTCGTAGACGCTCGTCCAGACCTGGACGCCGTGCGCGTCGCCCGTGCACTCGATGACGATGCCGCGCTCGCTCTTCCACTCCGGCGCGGCGGCGAGGGCGGGGGCCGTGGTGGCGATGCCGCCCACGAGGGCCGTGGCGAGGCCCGCTGCGGCGAAGCCGCGAATGGTCTTGCTGTTCATGGTGGTGTGCTCCCTGGTTCGTGACTTCTGTGGCGTCGATTGCGAGACCAAGACGCGGCCACCCTCGGCCGGGTTGCAGCCGCGGGGTCCCAGACGGCTGTGGTGTGCGTCACCCACGCAGTCGAACCGTCGACCCGGCGCGGGCCTTGCTGACAACCAGCTGGGTGGGGATCCGATCGCGCATCTCGGCGACGTGGCTCACCACGCCGACGACGCGACCGCCGTCGCGCAGGGAGTCGAGGGTGTCCATGACGTCGTCGAGCGTGTCGGCGTCGAGCGAGCCGAATCCCTCGTCGACGAACAGCGTGTCGAGGGTGGCCCCGCCGACCTCGTGCATGATCACGTCGGCCAGCCCCAGGGCCAGCGCGAGGGACACCACGAACGTCTCGCCACCCGACAGCGTCGCGGGGTCGCGGCTCTCGCCCGACCAGTCGTCTCGGACCAGGAGGCTGAGGCCGCCACGCCGCTCGCCGGCGCCTCGGCGTCCGGTGTGCTCGAGGGAGTAGCGGCAGTCACTCATCGTGGTGAGCCGAGCGTTGGCGGCGTCGACGACCTGGGACAGGCGGTAGCCCAGGACGTAGGCGGACAGCCGCATCTGCAGCCGGTTGTCGCCCGACTTGCCCTCGACGAACGACGCGAGGCAGGTGACCAGGTCGAGCTCGTCGCGAACCGGGCGCCAGGCCGCGACGGCTTCGTTCAGGCGCTCGTGGAGCTCGGCAAGCCGCGCCGCGCGGGTGGTCTCGCGGTGAGCGGCATGGCGGGCGTCCTCGAGGACGATGAGCGCCTGCCGATGAGCGCCGGCGAGCGCGTCGACGTCGGGAGCGTCGCCTGCCGCGGCCGCCACGACGTCGGGATCCTCGAGGACGATGGCCACGGCAGCGACGCGTCGTGCGTGGTCGTCGATGGTCGCCCTGAGCGCCGCCACCTGCTCGTCGGTGCGTACGGCGGCCAGCGCGGCGTCAGCGGCGGCGAAGCCGGCGTCGTGCGCGGCCTGCTCGAGCGTCTGGTCGGCGTCGTCGAGCGCACGACGCGCGGCGTGGGCGGTGGTCAGGCTCTCGCTCAGCGCGCGCAAGGCGCCGAGTGTCCCGTCGAGGTGGCCCAGCAACTCGGCCAGGTCGGCGTGGTCGTCGCCGAGCACCTGGTCGAGCTCTTCGGTGGCATCGTCGAGGCGTTGCCGCAGGGCGGTCAGCGACGCGTCGAGCTCGGCGAGGCGCGCGGTCTGCCGCGTCAAGCTGCGGGTGGTGGCTGCGGCGCCCGCCTCCGCCTCGGCCAGCCTGGCGTCGAGAGCAAGGAGGCCGTCTGCCGCCTGCTGGGCCGTGGTGAGACCTGAGCGTGCGGCCGCCAGCCGGCTCTCGAGCAGGTCGGTGTCGTCGGTTCCGGCTGCTTGTTCGGCCACCGCGGCCTGGGTCTCGAGAGCGCTGGCCCGGTCTGCCCGGGCCACCGTCTCGACCTCGGCGTCGGCCAGCCGGCCCCGGAGCGCCCTCTCGGCGGCGGCGTCGGGGGCGTCGGCAGCAGGAGTGGCCGGGCGGGGGTGGTGATCGGATCCGCAGACAGGACAGCTGCCCCCGACCGCCAGCCGCCCGGCCAGCTCGGCGGCCATCCCCTCGATGCGGGCCTGCTGGAGGGTGAGCAGCTCCTCGGTCAGGGCCTGTCGTCCGGCGACGGAGTGGTTGAGGTCGAGCTGGGCCACGACGAGCTCGTTGCGCAGGGCCAGCAGGCTGCGTCCGGCGGCCAGCCTGCGCTCGGCGTCGGCCGCCGCCTGCTCGGCCTCCGGAAGGCGCGAGGCCGCTGCCCGCGCCGTAGCCGCTCGTCGGCGCAGCGCCTCCAGCTCGCGGGGCTCGGCCTCGGAGCGGAGCGCGAGCTCGGCGACTGCTTCTGCGGCGGCCAGCCGGAGCGCCTCGACGTCGCGCAGACGGCCGACGAGGTCGAGCCGCTCGGCCTCGCGCGGGGCGAGCGCCCGGGCGGTGGCGGCGTCGTCTGCTGCCTGCTGGATGCGCTGCGCGACCGCCGCGGGGTCGAGGTCAGCCGGGGAGACCCGGAGCAGCGACGCCACCGCCTCGCGGGCGTGGCCGGCGCGCGCCTCGGCCGCGTCGTAGGACGCTCGACAGCGCTGGGCCACGCGGTGCAGGGGGAGCACGGCGCGGGCCCGCGCGGCGTCGTCGACGCCGGAAGCGGCAGCCGCGATCTCGTCGTGACGCTGGGCGAGCTCGTCGCGCTCGTGGACCGCGTCGGCATGGCGCCGCCGCAGGACCATGACCGCCCGTGCGGTGTCGAGGCCGGCCCGGGCTGCCTGCTCGGATGCCTGCACCGACGGTGCCACCTTGGTGGCCTGCTCGGCCCGCTGACGGACGGCGCCCAGGAGGGACGCACTCCACTCGGTGGGCTGCTGGGAGTCGTCGGGCAGCGCGACGTCAGCCGTCTCGCTCACCCGGTGGACCAGCGCGCCGACCACCCGGTCGTGGTCGTCGCTGCGCTGGCGCAGGTCGAGCCGTCGGTCACGGAGCCAGCGCTCGACCTGCTCGAACCGCTCGGTGCGGAAGAGCTGTTGGAGCAACCGGTGTCGGTCCTCGGAGGATGCGCGAAGGAACGCCTGGAAGCGGCCCTGCGGCAGCATCGCCACCTGGGTGAACTGGGTGAGGTTCATCCCCACCAGGGCGGTCACCAGGTGACCGGTCTCGTCGAGCCGCGTGGACAGTGGCACCCAGGCGCCGTCGACGCGCTCGCTGATCACGACCGAGGCCTGCTGCTGGGTGGTGCCGGAGCCGCGCTTCTTGGGGCGCGACCAGGCGGGGGAGCGGACGATGCGGAACCGCCGGCCGGCCAGGGTGGCGTCGAGCACCACGCGGGGCGGCGTGTCGGCGGCAGCCTGGTCGGACCTCAGCCTCCTGGCGTCGTTGCGCTCGCCGGGAACCGCGCCGTAGAGGGCGAAGCAGACGGCGTCGAGCACGCTGGTCTTGCCGGCTCCCGTAGCTCCCGAGAGCAGGAAGAGACCGGCAGCACTGAGAGCGTCGAAGTCGACCGTGGTGGTCTCGGCGAAGGGACCGAACGCCGTCACCTCCAAGCCGTGGAGCCTCATCCGCCACCCCCCGCGGCGGACAGCAGGGTGTCGACGTCGACGTCGTCGCAGCACGCGTCGCAGGCCTCTTGGAGGAGCGCTGACTCGGCCTCGCTGGCGGGAGCGCCCCGCAGCTCGCGCACGAAGTCGAGCGCGATCGCGTGGTCGGACCGCACTCCGGGCCGCGCGGTGGGCACGGAGGTCTCGTCGCGCTCGCCGGGCTCGAAGGCCAGCACCAACGTGTGGGCGAACCGGCGACGCAGCTGCTCCATCGGCTGCGGCGGGCGCACCTCGTCGGTGAGGGTGGCCTGCACCCAGGAGTGCTCGTAGGGCGCCAGGGCGGGGTCGGCGAGCAGCTCGGCGAGCGTGCCACGCACCCGCGCCAGAGGTCTGGGCACCGGAGCCTCGACGAGCTCGGCCGTCACCGAGCCGTCGGCAGCGAGGTCGACCAGCCACGAACCCTTGGTCTGGGCATGCTCGGAGAAGGAGTAGGCGATCGGCGATCCGCTGTAGCGGACCCGGTCGGAGAGCACCTGGGCGCCGTGGAGGTGGCCGAGCGCGACATAGTCGACGCCGTCGAACACCCCGGTCGGCACGCGGGACACGCCGCCGACGCTGATGTCGCGCTCGGACTCGCTGGGCTCACCGCCGGCTACGAAGGCGTGGGCCAGCACCACCGACCGGGTGCCGGTGGCGCGGGCGGCCAGGTCGTGGCGTACGCGCTCCATGGCGGCTGCGAGCGCCGCCTCGTGGGACCGGGCCGGCAGCTGCCAAGGCTCCGCGAGGGCCAACGGGTCGAGGTAGGGCAGACCGTAGACCGCCACCGGCCCGTGGCCGTCGGCCACCTCGACGGGCGATCCGGCACTCGAGGCGTCGGTGCGGATGAAGACGCCCGCCGCGTCGATCAGCCGGGAGCTGAACCCGAGGCGCTGCGCGGAGTCGTGGTTGCCGCTGGTCAGCACGACCTGGGCGCGAGAGCGGGCGAGCCGCACCAGCGACTCGTCGGCCAGCCTCACGGCGTCAACCGGGGGGAGGGCACGGTCGTAGACGTCGCCCGCGACGACGACCAGGTCGACGCGCTCGGTCTCGACGACCTCGAGGAGGTGGTCGACGAAGGCCGCCTGGTGGGTGAGCATCCCCTCGCGGTGGAACGACCGGCCCAGATGCCAGTCGGAGGTGTGGAGGATGCGCACGAGACGACGGTAGGAGCCGACGCCGACACAACCCGGGAGCCCACGCCCGTACGCGGCACCCGCCCAGCGAAATCACCCGATCAGGCCATAGGCGTGGACGCCCGAAGGGGCGAGAGTCCAGGGAACCCTTGGAGGTCATCGTGCGCGCACGCCGCCAGCTCTCGCGGGGGATCCAGGTCGGCGGCATCTGCGCCGCTGCCTTGGTCCTCACCGTTTCGTCGGCTTCTGCCGCCGTGGTCAACAGCTCCACCGCCGACGAGGCAATCCTCAGCAGCGACGGGGACGCCGACGCGATGTCGCTGACCTGCACCGGCGGTCAGGTGAGGTATGTGCAAGGCGCTCTCGACCTGCTGGCGTGCAACGTCACGAAGAAGATCACCATCGTCGGGGAGGACGGGGGCGACACGATCAACCTCTCGGCGCTGCAGGCCGGCGACTTCCCGCTGCTGAGCTCGGTCTTCATCAACCCCGGTCTCAACTTCGATGCCGACACGGTGACAGGTTCGTTCTTCGCCGACGAGATCACCGCCGACCCGATGGACGCGATCCACTCGCTGGCCGGCGACGACGTCATCACCAGCGGAGGCCTGATCTTCGCCGGGGACGGCAACGACACCGTGACGAGCGCGCAGGGCAGTACGGACCTCGGCCCTGGCGACGACCGGCTCGTCGATCCGGCCAGCGGACCGTGGAACGGTGGACCGGGCCAGGACACACTGGCCTGGGACTTCTCACCGGCCGCCCCCACGGTGGAGATCCACTTCTCGATCACCGACAGCGTCTTCCACCTCGACGCGCCCACCATCCCACCGACCGACGCGGACCTCCCGAGCACGCAGTTCGAGTCCTATGAGGTGACGCTTCTCCAAGGCGGCGTCCAGACCTGGAGCTCGGCGAGCTTCTCGGGCTCCGTCGACATCAAGGGGCTCGAGGGTGTCGACAAGATCGTGGCCGGCCCCGGTGAGGACTTCCTCGACGGAGGAGGGGGAGCCGACGAGGTCACCGGCGGAGGCGGCTTCGACTTCGTCAGGGCCGGCACTGGTGACGACAAGGTGTTCGCCCAGGACGGCGTCGTCGACCGCATCATCTGTGGCGACGGCAACGACACGGTCTCTGCCGATGCCATCGACATCCTGACCGGCTGCGAGACGGTCCAGCTGCCCGCCGTACCTCCGCCGCCCCCGCCACCACCGCCGCCCCCGCCGCCGGCACCGGTCGTGCCGGTCACGGGTGCGGTCAAGGGGCCCAAGACCGTCGAGCAGGGCGACAAGGCGAAGTTCAAGTTCTCCTCGGCGACTGCCGGCGCGACGTTCCAGTGCAAGCTGGACACGAAGGCCTGGAAGGCCTGCACCTCGCCCCGCAAGGTGGCCACCAAGAACCTGAAGGCCAGCAAGGACGGCACCAAGCACGTGCTCAAGGTGCGTGCCGTGCTCGCCGGAGTAGTCGACAAGACTCCGTCGAAGAAGACCTTCGAGGTCGTCAAGCCGGCGTGAGCATCAGCTCCGAGGATCCGGCGCACCTGCTGGTGCGCCGGATCCTCGGACGTCTCCTCAGGCGAGGTCGAACCGGTCGTTGTCCATGACCTTGGCCCACGCCATCACGAAGTCGCGCACGAACTTCTCTCCGGCGTCGTCGCTGGCGTAGACCTCGGCGAGGGCGCGCAGCTGCGAGTTGGACCCGAACACCAGGTCGACCGCGGTCGCGGTCCACTTCACGTCACCGGTCGCGAGGTCGCGGATCTCGTAGACGTTCTCGGTCGCCTCCGAGGCCTTCCACTCGGTGCCACCGGCCAGCAGGTTGACGAAGAAGTCGTTGGTCAGCGCGCCGGTGCGGTCGGTGAGGATGCCGTACGACGAGCCGCCCGCGTTGGCGCCGATCGCGCGGAGACCGCCCACCAGGACCGTCATCTCCGGCGCGCCGAGCCCGAGCATGTAGGCGCGGTCGACCAGCAGGGTCTCGGGGGAGAGCTTCTCCCCGGCCCGCAGGTAGTTGCGGAACCCGTCGGCGCGAGGTTCGAGCTGACCGAACGTCTCGACGTCCGTCTCGTCCTGGGACGCGTCGGTGCGGCCGGGTGTGAACGGGACGGTCACCTCGTGGCCGGCGTTGCGGGCGGCCTGCTCGACCCCGGCGGCTCCGCCGAGAACGATCACGTCGGCCAGCGAGACCCGCTTGCCGCCGGACGCACCGTCGTTGAACTCCTGCTGGATGCGTTCGAGCACGGGCAGCACCTCCGCCAGTTGTTCGGGCTGGTTGGCCTCCCAGTTGCGCTGCGGCTCCAGGCGCAGGCGGGCACCGTTGGCGCCACCCCTCCTGTCGGTCTGCCGGTAGCTCGCGGCCGAGGCCCACGCGGTGGAGACGAGCTGCGGGACCGACAGGCCGGAGTCGAGCAGCGACCGCTTGAGGGCCGCGATGTCGGCGTCGTCGACGAGCTCGTGGTCCACGGACGGGACGGGGTCCTGCCACAGCTGCGGCTCGGCGACCCACGGGCCGAGGTAGCGGGTGACCGGGCCCATGTCGCGGTGCAGCAGCTTGTACCAGGCCTTGGCGAAGGCGAGCCGGAACTCCTCGTTGTTCTCGTGGAAGCGCCGCGAGATCTTCTCGTAGGCCGGGTCCTCGCGCAGTGCGAGGTCGGTCGTCAGCATCGTCGGGCGGTGCTTCTTCGTCGCGTCGAAGGCGTCGGGGTGGGTCTCCTCGGCGTCCTTGGCGACCCACTGGTGTGCGCCGGCCGGGCTCTGGGTGAGCTCCCACTCGTGGCCGAACAGGTTGTCGAAGAACCCGTTGCCCCACTGGGTGGGCGTCGGGGTCCAGGTGACCTCGAGGCCGCTGGTGATGGCGTCGGGCCCCTTGCCGGTGCCGTGGGTGCTCTGCCAGCCGAGGCCCTGGCTCTCGATCGGGGCGGCCTCGGGCTCGGGACCGACGTGGTCACCCGACCCGGCGCCGTGGGTCTTGCCGAAGGAGTGGCCGCCGGCGATCAGGGCGACCGTCTCCTCGTCGTTCATGGCCATCCGCCGGAAGGTCTCGCGGATGTCGCGGGCCGCCGCGATCGGGTCCGGCTGCCCGTTGGGGCCCTCCGGGTTGACGTAGATCAGGCCCATCTGCACCGCGCCCAGGGCGGGCGCGAGCTCGCGGTCGCCGCTGTAGCGCTCGTCACCGAGCCAGCTGTCCTCCGGGCCCCAGAAGATCTCCTCGGGCTCCCAGACGTCCTCGCGACCGAAGCCGAAGCCGAAGGTCTCGAAGCCCATCGACTCGAGCGCGACGTTGCCGGCGTACACCAGCAGGTCGGCCCACGAGATCCTGCTGCCGTACTTCTGCTTGACCGGCCACAGCAGCCGGCGCGCCTTGTCGAGGTTGGCGTTGTCGGGCCAGCTGTTCAGGGGGGCGAAGCGCTGGCCCCCGTCGCCGGCGCCGCCGCGGCCGTCCTCGATGCGGTAGGTGCCGGCGGCGTGCCAGCTCAGGCGGATCATCAGGCCGCCGTAGTGGCCGAAGTCGGCCGGCCACCAGTCCTGCGAGGTCGTCATCACCGCGAGCACGTCCTGCCGCAGAGCCTCGACGTCGAGGCTGCCGAACGCCGTGCGGTAGTCGAAGTCGGCGCCCATCGGGTTGCCCTTGGGCGAGTGCTGGTGGAGGACCTGCAGGTTGAGCTGGTTGGGCCACCAGTCCTGGTTGGAGTGGGGGCGGCCTGCTTGGGGCTCGGGCGCGTCGATGACCGGGTTCTCGCTCTCGGACACGTCGGTCCTTCCTTTCGTGGTTCCTGGTTTGTGTGTCGATGGGTGTCAGGCGCAGCGGGGGCAGAGCCCCCAGTAGATGACCTCGGCCTCGTCGACGACGAAGCCGCCGGCGTCGGAGGCGGTCAGGCACGGCGTCTCGCCCACGGCGCAGTCGACGTCGGCGATCACCCCGCACGAGCGGCACACCACGTGGTGGTGGTTGTCGCCGACGCGTGACTCGTAGCGCGCCACCGAGCCGAGCGGCTGGATGCGGCGCACCAGGCCCGCGTCGGTCAGCGCCCGCAAGGAGTCGTAGACCGCCTGGTGCGAGACCGCCGGCAGCTCCCGGCGTACGGCGCCGATGATCGCGTCGGTGTCGGCGTGCGGGATCTCCGTGACGGCGTCCAGCACCGCCAGCCGCGGTCGGGTCACCCGGAGGCCGGCCAGCCGCAGTCGCTGCTGCTGGAGCTCCGCCGTCGAGGTCACCCTTAGATCCAAACTCGCTTTCCTGAATCAGTCAAGAAACGCGCCACGTTGGTTGAGGAAGGCGCCCTGGCGCCTGTCACGAAACCAGCGTGCCGTCCACACTCGCCGGGTGCGTGACGGTCGCTGCGCGACCTCCTTACCCAGCGCCGCGCTTCAGGCGTACTGGACGGTGCGCGTCGAGGAGGTGAAGCCGTAGAGCGCCAGCCCGGCTTCCTCGGCCAGGGACACCGACAGGCTCGTGGGCGCGCCGACGGCCACCAGGCTGCCGACGCCGGCGGCGACGGCCTTCTGCACCAGCTCGAAGCCGGCGCGTCCGCTGACGACCAGGCACGCCTCGGCGGGGGAGTGGCCGGCCAGCACCCGGGCGCCGGTCACCTTGTCGACGGCGTTGTGGCGGCCGACGTCCTCGCGCACTACGAGCCGCTCGCCGTCGGCGGTGAACAGCCCGGCCGCGTGCACACCACCGGTGCGGCTGAACACCTGCTGACCCTCGCGCAGGCTCTCGGGCAGGCGGCGTACGACGTCCGGGGAGGGGAGCGGGCCCGTCCAGGGCGTCCGGGCGCCGCGGACACTGTCGAGCACCTCGGTGACGGAGTCCTTGCCGCAGACGCCGCAGGCGGAGGAACCTGCGCTCAAGCCGGCGTGCCGATGACCGATGTCGACGGGCCCGGCGAGCGTGACGGTGACGACGTTGAACTCCTGCTCCGGGGTCAGGTCGACGTCGGTGCAGTAGGCGATCCCCTTGAGGGAGTCAGGAGCCGCGATGGCCTCGTGACAACAGAATCCGGCCGCCAGCTCGAAGTCGTTTCCCGGCGTGCGCATCGTGACCCAGACGCGTTGCGCGGGGGAGCCGGGCCAGGCCACCCGGATCTCCAGGGGCTCCTCGGTGGCCAGCCGGTCCTCGCGCGTGCGGTCAGGCGCGTCACCGTGCTCCGTGACGCGGGTCCTGACGGTGGGTCCCGGTCGCCGGGGGCGGGTCTCGAGGTCGGCTAGGTCAGCTGGGTGATCGTTCATCCTCCGAAAGTGTCTACCACGGCGAGGCGGCGTTCCAGGTCCCACGTCTCGTCGACCAGTGCACGACGAATCGTCGGTCGCGGTCCAGGTGGACGTCGTACGACGTCACGTCGATCAGCGCCGCGCGCTCGCGGGCTTCGGTGTGCCGGAGGCTGAGGTGCGGCACGGTCGTCAGCGACTGCGAAGAGCCCATCCGATCAGAGTAGGAGCACCCGGACGGGGCTGACGGCGATGCAGGCCCGATCAGCCGGGATTCGGTGGCTCGCTCATCGAGGGAACGCCCGTCGCGCCGCGAGGCGACGCTCGAGGTCCCACGTCTCGTCGACCAGCTCGCGCCTGATCGTGGTGTCGACGTCGTCGCGCTGGAGCAAGGTGTGGGCCCGGGCCACGGTCTCCTCGGTCATCGACCAGCGCGGGTAGAACACGTTGGTGGCGTCCGCGAGCATCTGCCCGGTGCGCACGGCGGTCGTGGCGAGAACCTCGTCGAAGTAGCGGCCTACGTAGGGGTCGGTGAGGTGCTCCTGGCCGATCTGCCACAGGCCCATGCCGATCGCCTCGAGCTCGTAGTTCGGCACCTCGACCTCACCGGTGAAGCGCTGCCACGCCCAGACCTTCGCGTCGGTGTCGGGGATCGAGGCCAGTGCTCTCGCGTGCTCGACCTGGGACACCGCCGTGGGCTCGGCGGCGAGCGCCGCGGCCAGCTCGTCGCGGTCGATCCCGCCGAGCCGGGCCAGGGTGCGCAGGATCCGCCAGCGCAGGTCGAGGTCGACCACCACACCGTCCGGCAGCGCGGGGCCGGAGGTCAACCAGTCACGCAGGACCTCCAGGTCGGCGGCCACGGCCACCTGCTGCTGGAACGCCGCGAGCTGCAGGGTGCTGCCCGCGGCGGCACCGGCGACACATCGCGCCGCGACGTCGTGGATCCGCGCGCGGGCGACAGCGGGGTCGGCCGCGATCGGGACCAGGTCTCCACCGCCCAGAGGAGGGTCTGGCCCACGCCGTCGTCGGTGTCTTCGGCCGGCAACGCCGCCTCGAGCAGGTCGAGGGCGGCGGACGGATCGAGCAGCGCGTGCTGGACGGCGTTGCGCACCGACAGCCATGCGCTGGCCCGCAGCAGCGGGTCATGCGTGGCGGGCAGCACCTGGGGGAGCGCGGCGAGCGTGTCGGGGTCGTGCAGGGTGACGGCCCAGGTGTCGACGTGGGGGTCGAGCACCACCGGGCCGTCGGGCGCCGCGATCTCGACCGTGTGGGCGTCGAGGACGAGACGGTCGATGGTCCAGGCTCCGGGCTGGTCCGCCGGAGCCGTGGCCACGGCCAGGGCGTGCTCGCGATCGGCTGGGTGCCCCTCGAGAGGGGTACGGGCGACGAGCCCGCGCGCCCGGTCGAGCACGATGCGGTCGGGTCCGGCGGTCAGCAACCAGCCGTCACCGAACGCCGACAGGTCACCGGCACCTGCCCGCTCCCAGGCCTCGATCAGGTCGGCCATGGTGGCGTTGCCGAAGCGGTGCTTGGCGAAGTGGTCGCTCACGCCGGCCGAAGAACACCTCGTCGCCCAGGCGGCTGTTGAGCTGCTTGAGGATGCTGGCGCCCTTGGCGTAGGAGATGCCGTCGAAGTTCTGCAGCGCTGCGGCGCCGTCGGCCGCGCCGTTGCCGGCGACTGGATGGGTGCTCGGCCGCTGGTCGGCGGACAGTCCCCACGAGCGCCGGTCGTAGGACTCGGTCAGCCAGGCCTCGGTGAACTCGGTGACGTCGGCGGCGACCCGGGCCCCATGTACTCGGCGAACGACTCGTTGAGCCACAGGTCGTCCCACCACACCGGGGTGACGAGGTCGCCGAACCACATGTGGGCCATCTCGTGGATCACGTGGTCGCCGGTTGACGTGGTCGGTGCGCACGACCCTGCTCTGGAACACCAGCGGGTCGCGGAAGGTGACGCAGCCGGCGCTCTCCATGGCGCCGGCGTTGAACTCGGGGACGAAGGCCTGGTGGTAGTCCCCGAACGGGTAGCGCATCCCGAACAGCCGGTGCAACTCGTCGAAGGACTGCCGGGTGAGGGTGAACAGCTCGTCGGCGTCGTGGTCGAGGTGTCGTGCGATGGAGGCTCGGGCACTCAGCCCGAGCGGGATGCCGTCGTGCTCGTTGCGCAGCACGTGGTACGGGCCCGGCGACGAGGGCGACGAGGTAGGTCGGCAGCGGCAGTGTCGGCGCCAGCTCCCAGTAGCCGGGCTCGAGCTCGGTGGCGGGGAGTTGCCGAGGACGACCCAGTCGTGCGGCGTGCGCACGCGGAGCGTCCACACGGCCTTCAGGTCGGGCTGGTCGAAGCAGCCGAAGATGCTGGGCGCGGCGTCGAGGAACGGCATCGCGTAGATGTAGTGCCGGCCGTCGGCCGGGTCGACGGCGCGGTGCAGGCCCTCGCCGTCATGGCGGTAGCGCATCACCGAGTCGACGACCACGTGGTTCTCGCCGGGCTCGGTCTCGATCGGCACGCGCCCGCGGTCGAGCAGCGCACGTCGACGGGCCGCCCGTTGACCGTCACGGAGGTCAGCGCCACGGGCTGGACCTCGAGGAACGTGGACCGCCCCGCGACGCCAGGATCGATGGTGCTGACCGCCCGAAGGTCTCGTCCCCCGGTCGAGGTCGAGCATCACGTCGTACGACGCCACGTCGATCAGCGCGGCTCGGTCGCGGGCCTCCGTGTGCTTGAGGCTGGTCGGCTGGGACGCCGCGGGCGGCCTTGCGCTGCTCACCACGCCAGCCTAGGAGACACGACGAGAGTGTCGCGGACAACCAACTGCCGCACCGATGGCGTCAGACTGTGCGGACCAAACGTTTGGGCGGGGGCAACGGGGCCACCGGTGCACGAGAGGAAGCCGATGATGAGACGTCCACGTTACCCGGTCTCCGGGTTGCCCTGCTCACGACCCTCGCGCTGGCTGTGCCCACCGCGATGGTCGAGGGAGGCGCCGTGAACGCTGCCCATTCCGCGCCCCTGGCGGCTGCATGGAGGACTGCACGGCTGCCTACCCGATCTCGGCGCTGACCGTCGACCAGGACGTGACCGGCCTGACCGTCACCCAGGGCGTGACACCTACGGCGTTCACCGGCAAGGTGCTCGGCGTCCTCAAGGACGGTGTGCTGCCCGGCATCGACATGGTGATGGCGCGC
>CAWFEZ010000010.1:0-447649 GCA_963814935.1 uncultured Actinomycetota bacterium
ACAGTGAACCGACGATCTTGCGAGAAGGTGACCCCCGTGGCCGAAGAGCGACGCAGCGCGCGTCCCGCACGAGGATCTGGCAGCGGCAGCGCTCGCCCCTCGCGATCGGCTGCCGGTGGCCGAGGCTCGTCGGCCGACCGACGGGGCGACTCCTCTCGCGGAGCCCGCTCCAGCTCGCGTTCGCCCCGCAAGAATGACTGGTCCCGGCCGAAGGAAGAGCAGCAACCGCGCAGCGTCGACCAGGCGACGTACGACGGGCCGCCCATCCCCGAGGAGATCACCGGCGCCGAGCTCGACCGCTCCGTCAGCGGCCAGCTCAAGGGGCTTCCGGAGAAGCTCGCGGCCCGCGTCGCGCGACACCTGGCCGCAGCCGGCCTGCTGATCGACTCCGACCCCGAGACCGCCTACCAGCACACCCTGGCGGCGCGAGCGCGCGCCTCGCGCCTTGCGGTGGTGCGCGAGGCCACTGGCGAGGCGGCCTACGCATCAGGTCACTACGCCGAGGCGCTGGCCGAGCTGCGCGCTGCCAAGCGGATGAACGGCGCCACCGCCTACCTGCCGATCATGGCCGACTGTCACCGGGCCCTCGGTCACCCCGAGCAGGCGCTCAAGCTGGCCAAGAGCCCGTCGGTGGCGAACTTCGCGTCGGCGGCCAAGGCCGAGATGACCATCGTCGAGGCCGGCGCCCGTCGTGACATGGGGCAGCTCGACGCCGCGCTGCGCACCCTCGAGCTGGCGCCGTTGACCTCGAAGAGCCGCGAGTCGTGGGTGGTGCGGCTGCGCTACGCCTACGCCGACACCCTCGAGGCGGCCGGCCGTGAGAACGACGCCCTGGCCTGGTTCCACCGCACCCACGCCATCGACAGCGACGAGATCACCGACGCCGCCGAGCGCGCAGCCGCTCTGGAGCGTCGCCAGACCAGCTAGCCGCGGCCACCAACCAGGTCTGGACGTCTCAGGCGTTCCGCTGGTGTTCGGGCGTCACATCCGCCACAATGGCCCCGACAACTACATCGATGTCACTCATCCGACTTCATCCCGTTCGAGACCGCTGGGGAAGGCGTATCTCGACGCCGGGAGTGAAGGAGACCGAGGGTGACCGCACTGACTGCATCCCGCACCGCGACGAGGGGCGTCCTCTACGTCCACTCAGCGCCGTCCGCGCTGTGCCCGCACATCGAGTGGGCCGTCGGCGGTGTCCTTGGCGTTGCCGTGAACATGTCCTGGACGCCTCAGCCCGCCCAGGGCGGCAGCTACCGAGCCGAGCTGTCGTGGACCGGCGACGTCGGCTCCGCGGCCGGCATCGCCTCGGCGCTTCGAGGCTGGAACCACCTGCGCTTCGAGATCACCGAGGAGCCGACCACGGCCTCGGAGGGGTCGCGCTACTCCTACACTCCCGAGCTCGGCGTCTTCCACGCCGTCATCGGTCTGCACGGCGACATCATGATCCCGGAGGACCGGCTGAAGGCAGCGGTGGTCAAGGTGGCACTCGGCGACACCTCGCTGGTCGGTGAGATCGACAAGCTCCTCGGCAAGCCCTGGGACGACGAGCTCGAGTCGTTCCGGCACGCCGGCGACGGTGCGCCGGTGCGGTGGCTGCATCAAGTCGTCTAGCAGCGGCGAGCGAGGTGAGCGCCCTCGGCCCGAGCCTGCGAGGGCTGGGTGACGCGTCTCGAAACCCGGTGACGTGCGTGCGGCCTCTCGACCGAGGACGCTACAGAGGGATGTTGCCGTGGATCCCCCGACGCACACCCACCAGCTGGACGGCGTCGTCGATCGCGCGGGCGATCGCCGAGCGCGTCTTGGCGGGCTCGACGACCTCGTCGACCACGCCGATCTCGACCGCTCGGTCGACACCTCCGGCCAGGCGCTCGTGCTCGGCGGCCAGCTCGGCCTCCACGCGCGGGCGTAGGTCGGGGGAGACCTCGGCCAGCCGGCGCCGGTGGAGGATGCGGATCGCGGCGACCGGACCCATCACGGCCACCTCCGCGCCCGGCCAGGCGAAGACCTTGGTGGCGCCCAGCGAGCGGGCGTTCATGGCGATGTAGGCGCCGCCGTAGGTCTTGCGGGTGACCAGGGTGACGCGGGGGACGACGCACTCACCGAAGGCGTGCAGGAGCTTGGCCCCGCGGCGGACCACGCCGTCCCACTCCTGCCCGACGCCGGGCAGGTAGCCGGGCACGTCGACGAGCACGATGAGGGGGACGCCCAGCGCGTCACACATCCGCACGAAGCGGGAGGCCTTCTCGGCGGACAGGGAGTCGAGGCAGCCACCGAGGCGCAGCGGGTTGTTGGCGACCACGCCGACGGTGCGACCCCCGAAGCGGCCGAGGACGGTGACGATGTTGGGCGCCCACCGCTGGTGGAGCTCCTGGGCCGTGCCCTCGTCGAGGACAGCCTCGACGAGCGGGTGCACGTCGTAGGCGCGCTTCTTGGACTCGGGCAGCATCTCCGCGAGGTCGCGGTCGTCGACGTCGTCGACCTTGAGGCTGCCCTGGGAACCGAGGAGGTTGGCGACGGTCCGGGCCCGGCCGAGTGCCTCGTCCTCGCTCTCGGTGAGGATGTGGACCACGCCGGAACGCCGGCCGTGCGGCTCAGGACCGCCGAGGCGCAGCATGTCGACGTCCTCTCCGGTCACGGAGCGGACCACATCGGGACCGGTGACGAAGATGCGGCCCTCGGGACCGAGGATGACCACGTCGGTCAGAGCCGGTCCGTACGCCGCTCCGCCGGCCGCCGGGCCGAGCACGACCGAGACCTGCGGGATCTTGCCCGAGGCCTGGGTCATCACGTGGAAGATCCGGCCCACGGCGTGCAGCGACAGCACGCCCTCGGCCAGCCGTGCGCCGCCGGAGTGCCAGAGCCCGATGATGGGCGCCGAGTCGGTCATCGCGCGGTGGTAGGCGTCGACGACCACCCGGCAGCCGACGTCGCCCATGGCGCCGCCCATCACGGTCGGGTCGGAGCAGAACGCGACCACGCGGGTGCCGTTGACGGCACCGACGGCGGCGAGCATGCCCGAGTCGTCGTCGGGCGTGATCAGCTCGAGGGTGCCCTCGTCGAGCAGGGCGGTGAGCCGATGGACCGGGTTGCGTGGGTCCTGGTCGCGGGGGAGCTTGGCGGGCTTGGCCGGGGCCTCGGTCTTCTCCGCGGTGGTCACCCGGTCACACCGACCCGAACGCGACGGCGACGTTGGCGCCGCCGAAGCCGAACGAGTTGTTCAGCGCCGCGATGTCGCCGCCGCGCAGCTCGCGGGCGGTGGTCGGGATGTCGAGCTCGACCTGCGGGTCGAGGTTGTCGAGGTTGATCGTTGGCGGCGCCAGCCGGTGGTAGATCGCGAGGATCGTCGCGATCGACTCGAGCGCACCGGCCCCGCCGAGCAGGTGGCCGGTCATGGACTTGGTGCTGGTGACCACTACCTCGTTGGCGTGGGAGCCGAGCGTGGCGTGGATCATCAGACCCTCGGCGATGTCGCCCTGCGGGGTCGAGGTGGCGTGGGCGTTGATGTGGGCGATGTCGGAAGCGTCGATCTCGGACTCGGCCAACGCCCGGAGGATGGCGCGGGAACCGCCTCGACCCGCGGGGTCCGGCTGGGCGATGTCGTGGGCGTCGGCGGTGATGCCGGCGCCGAGCAGCTCGGCGTAGATCTTCGCACCGCGTGCCTTGGCGTGCTCCTCGGACTCGAGAACCAGAACCCCGGCGCCCTCGCCGAGGACGAACCCGTCGCGGGCGACGTCCCACGGGCGGGACACGGTGGTCGGGTCGCCGGCGTTCTTGGACAACGCCATCATGTTGGCGAACGCCGCCATCGGCAGTGGATGGATCGCGGCCTCGGTGCCCCCGGCCAGGATGATGTCGGCCCGGCCGAGCCGGATCTGGTCGAGGGCGAGGGAGATGCCCTCGTTGCCGGAGGCACAGGCCGACACGGGGGTGTTGGCGGCCGCCCGGGCGCCGAGCATCAGGCTGACGTTGGCGGCAGGCGCGTTGGGCATCAGCATCGGGACGGCGAGCGGGGAGACCCGCCGCGGCCCCTTCTCGAGCAGGACGTCGTAGTTGTCGAGCAACGTGGTCACGCCACCGATGCCAGAGGCGATCGCCACTCCTAGGCGGTCCTTGTCGATCTCCGCGTCCTCGAGGCCGGCGTCCTTCCAGGCCTCCTCGGCGGCGATCACCGCGAACTGCGACGTGCGGTCGAGACGCCGCGCGCGGACGCGCTCGAGCACCTCGCTGGGTTCGACGGCCACTCGGGCCGCGATCTTGACCGGCATCTGCTCGGCCCAGTCATCCGTCAGGTGACGGACTCCGGACTGACCCTTGAGCAGGGCTTCCCAGGTGGACGCGACGTCTCCGCCGAGAGGGGAGGTGGTGCCGAGTCCGGTGATGACGACTCGCTTCGCAGGCATGTGGATCCTCTTGAGATCGGTGGTGCGGATTGCTGTGGGACGGGCTGCTGACCGGTGACGGGCCGGCCCGGTCGGGGCCGGCCCACCACGGATGTCTCAGCGGTGAATCAGCCTTGGGCGCGCTCGATGAAGGCGACGGCGTCGCCCACGGTCTTGAGGTTCTTGACCTCCTCGTCGGGGATGGAGACGCCGAACTTCTCCTCGCAGGCAACGACGACCTCGACCATCGACAGGGAGTCGACGTCGAGGTCGTCGACGAACGCCTTGTCGAGCTGGACGTCGTCGGCGTCGACGCCGGCGACCTCGTTGACGATCTCGGCGAGGTCGGCGCGGATCTCTTCGGTGGTGGCCATCTGCAGTTTCTCTCCTGTGGGTTGGGGTTGTGGCTGGTGGAGCGGGTGCTGCGGTGGTGCTGGGGTGGTGCTGGGGTGGTGATCTAGGGGACGGTGACGACCTGCGCGGCGTAGGCGAGGCCGGCCCCGAACGCGATGAGCAGTGCGGTGTCGCCGCTCTTGGCTTCGCCCTCGGCGATCATCCGGTCGAGGGCGAGCGGGACCGACGCGGCAGAGGTGTTGCCCATCTCGGCGATGTCGCGGGCGATCTTGACCCGCTCGGGCAGCTTCATGGACCGCGCCATCGCGTCGATGATGCGCATGTTGGCCTGGTGGGGTACGAAGACGTCGAGCTCGTCGATGGAGACTCCGGCGCGATCCAAGGCTTGTTGGGCCGTCTTGGCCATCGTGAACGACGCCCAGCGGAACACCGGGTTGCCGAGCATGACCAGGTGGGGCATGACGCCGCTGCCGGGCTTCTGGTCGTTGCCGACCACGTCGCGCCAGTCCTCCTTCTGACGGATCAGGTCGAACTGCTCGCCGTCGGAGCCCCACACCACCGGGCCGATGCCGGGGGTGTCGCTCGGACCGATGACCGCGGCTCCGGCTCCGTCGGCGAAGATGAACGCCGTACCGCGGTCACCGATGTCGGTGAGGTCGGAGAGCCGCTCGACGCCGATGACCAGCGCGTAGCCGGCACTGCCGCCGCGAACCAGGTCGCTGGCCATGGCGACGCCGTGGCAGAAGCCCGCGCAGGCCGCCGAGATGTCGAAGGCGGCGGCCTGGTCGGTGCCGAGCTCGTAGGCGATCGCGGTGGCGATCGCGGGGGTCTGGAGCAGGTGGGTGACGGTGGCGACGATGACCAGGTCGATCTGGCGGGCGTCGACGCCGGCGTGCTCGAGCGCGGCGCGGGAGGCCGCGACCGACATCAGCTGGACGGTCTCCTCGTCGGTCGCGAACCGGCGTTGCTTGATGCCGGAGCGCTGCTGGATCCACTCGTCGCTGGAGTCGATGCGCTCGACGATCTCGGAGTTCGGCACCACCCGAGACGGCCGGTAGGAGCCGATGCCGAGGATCGCGGTGTGCGGGCTGCCGGGGGCTTCCTGGATGGGCATCAGAGACCTACCTGGGGGTGGAGGCGGAGGAGCGGCTGACCGGGCGAGACCAGGTCGCCGTCCTCGACGAGCCACTCGACCACCTGGCCGCCGTGGGCGGCGGTGATCGTGGTGCTGTCGCGGGTGCTGGCCACCTCGCCGATCACGGCGCCGGGCTCGAACGCCTCGGCGCCGGCAGCGGACTCGGCGCGGTGGAAGGTGCCCTTGCCGGGGGATACGACCATCCGCCACGTGGGGGTGGACTCGATCATCGAGGCCTCACCGTGGCGGGCACAGAAGGCGCGGGCGTCGTCGAGCTGGTCGGGGGTCTTGAGCGCGAAGGTGTCGACACCCTTGAGAGCACGTTTGGCGATGCCGGTGAGCGTGCCCGCGGGCGGCATCTCGAGGATGCCGGTGACACCGAGGTCGGACATCGTCTCGAGGCAGAGGTCCCACCGCACCGGGCTGGCGATCTGGCCGACGATGCGGGCCAGCATGTCCTGGCCGTCGTGGATGACGCGGCCGTCGCGGTTGGAGATCACCGAGGTCCGCGGGTCGTGGGTGGACACCGAGCGGGCGAGCTTGCCGAGGTGTCCGACGGCCGGCTGCATGTGCTCGGTGTGGAAGGCGCCGGCGACGCTCAACGGCACCAGCCGCGCCTTGGCGGGTGGGTCGTCGGCGAAGGCCTCGAGCTGCTCCTTGGTGCCGGCAGCGACGATCTGCCCCGGGCCGTTGTCGTTGGCCGGCGTCAGGCCGTGCTTGTCGATGGCGGCGAGCACCTCGTCGCGGTCACCGCCCAGGACGGCGGTCATGCCGGTCGGCGTGATCGCGGCCGCCTCGGCCATCGCCTTGCCGCGCTCGCGGACCAGGACCATGGCCTGCTCGGCGGTGATCGTCCGGGCGCCCGCGGCGGCCGTGATCTCGCCGACGGAGTGGCCCGCGACCGCGCCGACCTGGCCGAAGGCGTCGGCGGGATGGGGGAACAGCTCCAGCGCGGCGATCAGGCCGGTGGCCACCAGCAGCGGCTGGGCGATCTGGGTCTCCCTGATGGTCTCGGCGTCGGCCTCGGTGCCGTAGTGGGCCAGGTCGATGCCGGCCACCGTCGAGAGCCAGTTGAAACGGCCCGCGAACGTGGCGTCCTCCAGCCAGGGAGTGAGGAAGCCGGGGGTCTGGGCGCCCTGACCGGGCGCGACGATGACGAGCACGTCTCCACTCTGCCGGGTCGAGGGGTCTCCGCTCACGTCCGGCAGGCACGAATCTCGGTGGGCGAGAATTGTAGGGTTCCTACAAAGCCTCTCCATCTCTCCCGGCAGGCGATCCGGGACGGGCCGGACCGACGGCATGGGGCAGACAGCGCGTCCACATGAGTGATCACTCATGTGTAGTCGGATGATTGTCAAGTTTCGATGCTGGCGTCGAGGCCCTGCGCTGTCTACGGTGTGCGACACGTCACAGTCTCAGGAGGAGCAACACGATGCCGCGCGGGCTCACACACCTGTTCATCCCCGGGCCGACGAACGTCCCCGACGTCGTCCGCCGTGCCATGAACGTCCCGATGGAGGATCACCGGGCTCCCGACTTCCCGAGGCTCACCCACGGGCTGTTCGAGGACCTCAAGACGGTCTTCGCCAACACCACGGGCCGGGTGTTCTTGTACCCCTCCTCGGGCACGGGCGCCTGGGAGGCCGCGATCACCAACACGCTCCAGCGCGGGGACCGGGTCCTGATGGCCAGGTTCGGTCAGTTCTCCCACCTGTGGGTCGACATGGCCCAGCGGCTGGGCCTGGACGTCGTCTGTCTCGACGTCCCCTGGGGAGAAGGCGTCCCGCTCGACCAGTACGCCGACCACCTGGCCGCCGACCCCAGCATCCGCGGCGTCTTCGTCACCCACAACGAGACCGCGACGGGCGTCACCTCCGACGTCGCCGGCGTACGGCGGGCGATGGACGCCGCCGGGTCGGACGCGCTGTTGTTCGTCGACGGGGTCTCCTCCATCGCCTCGATCGACTTCCGCCAAGACGCCTGGGGCGTCGACCTCGCCGTCTCCGGGTCCCAGAAGGGACTGATGCTGCCGCCGGGTCTCGCGGTGCTGAGCGTCTCCGAGAAGGCGCTTCAGGCGCACGCGGCCCTGGAGGGCGGCGGCATGGAGCGGTGCTACTTCTCCTTCGCCGACATGGTGGCGACCAACGACGCGGGCTACTTCCCCTACACGCCGCCGACCCCGCTCCTGCACGGGCTCCGAGCGTCCCTGGACCTGCTGCTGGCCGAGGGGCTTCCCCAGGTCTACGCGCGCCACCACCGGTTGGCCGAGGGCGTCCGGCGGGGGGTCGCCGCACTCGGCCTGGAGCTGTGTGCGACCGACCCGGTGTGGGACTCCGACACGGTCTCCGCGATCCGGGTCCCCGAGGACGTCGACAGCAACGACGTGGTGCGCATCGCCTACGAGCGCTACCGCACGTCGTTCGGTGTCGGGCTGGCGAGGGTCGCGGGACGGGTCTTCCGGATCGGCCACCTCGGCGACTGCAACGAGGTGATGTGCCTGACCGCGCTGGCGGCCGCCGAGATCTCGCTCCACGACGCCGGCGCGAAGGTCGACCTGGGCGCGGGCGTCGCCGCCGCCCAGGGCTACTACAGCGAGAGCCTCGCAGTCGTCCGAGAGGAGAAGGTCGCGTGAGCCACACCCTGCACCCCCTGCGCCAGGCGCGGCTCCAACGCAGCGAGCTGGCCGTTCCAGGCTCCAACCCGGCCTTCATCGAGAAGGCGGCCGCGAGCGCGGCGGACTACGTCTTCCTCGACCTGGAGGACGCCGTCGCACCCTCGGAGAAGGAGCAGGCCCGCAAGAACGTCGTCGCTGCGCTGCACGACATCGACTGGCGCGGGCTCGGCAAGACCGTGTCGGTGCGCATCAACGGCCTGGACACCCACTACATGTACCGCGACGTGGTCGACGTCATGGAGCAGGCCGGCGACCGCGTCGACACGCTCCTGGTGCCCAAGGTGGGCGTGCCGGCCGACCTCTATGTCGTCGAGACGCTGGTCGACCAGGTCGAGCAGGCCAGGGGCTACCCCACGCGGGTCGCCACCGAGGCCCTGATCGAGACGGCTCTGGGCATGGCCAACGTCGAGGCCATCGCCGCCAGTGGCGGCCGGCTGGAGGCCTTGCACTTCGGCGTGGCCGACTACGCCGCGAGCAACCGTGCCCGGACCGTCAGCATCGGCGGTCTCAACCCGGACTACCCGGGCGACCAGTGGCACTTCGCGCTGAGCCGGATGATCGTCGCGTGCCGGGCCTTCGGGCTGCGCGCGATCGACGGTCCGTTCGGCGACTTCGGGGACGCCGACGGCTTCCGCGCCGGCGCCCGACGCGCCGCGGCCCTCGGGGCGGAGGGCAAGTGGGCGATCCACCCCAGCCAGGTCGAGCTCGCCAACGAGGTGTTCAGTCCGCCGCCGGCGGAGGTGGACCGGGCGCGCCGGATCGTGGAGGAGCTGCGCAAGGCCGAGGCGCGACGGCAGGGGCGCGGCCGCCGTGGACGGCAAGATGGTCGACGCGGCCTCCGAGCGGATGGCCCGCACGGTCCTCGAGATGGCGGACGCCATCGCGGCCGGCCGAGTCACAGCGGGGGGCGGTGACCGTGGACGTCCACGAGTACCAGGCCAAGGAGCTGCTCGCCCGCTACGGAGTGCCGATCCCTCGCGGCGGGGTCGTCTACAGCCCCGAGCAGGCGACGTACCGCGCCAAGGAGCTCGGCGGCTCGGCCTGGGTCGTGAAGGCGCAGGTCCACGCCGGCGGGCGGGGCGAGGCCGGCGGGGTGCAGGTCTGCACCAACGACCGCGAGGTCAACGAGGTCGCGCAACGAGCTGTTCGGGCGCCGCCTGGTGACCCGCCAGTCCGGCCCGAAGGGCAAGCTCGTCTACCGGCTGTACGTCGAGGAGGCGTCGGCCATCTCGCGGGAGATCTACTTCGGCATCGTCATGGACCGCAGCAGTGAGCGGGTGATGGTCGTCGGGTCGCGCCACGGCGGCATGGAGATCGAGGAGCTCGCCGAGTCCCGCCCCGACGACCTGGTCAGGATCAGTGTCGAGCCGGCGCGTGGGCTTCCTGGAGTTCCAGGCCCGCGAGCTCGCGTTCGCCTTGGACATCCCCTACGCCCTGGTTCCGCAGGCCGTGCGCGTCTTCCGCAGCGCCTACCGGGCCTTCCGCGACCTCGACGCCACCATGGTCGAGATCAACCCGCTCGTCATCACCGAAATCCCCACGGGGACGCCGAGCTGGTGGCGCTGGACGCCAAGATGTCCTTCGACGACAACGCCCTGTTCCGGCAGCTCGAGGTGGCCGAGCTGCGCGACCGCAGCCAGGAGGACGCCCGCGAGAGCCACGCCGCCGACCGAGGCCTGGCCTACATCGGCCTCGACGGCGACATCGGCTGCATGATCAACGGCGCCGGCCTGGCCATGGCGACCCTCGACATGATCAAGCTCGCCGGCGGGGAGCCCGCGAACTTCCTCGACATCGGCGGGCGGCGCTTCGCCGGAGCGCGTGCTGAAGGCGTTCAGAGCCGTGCTCAACGACGAGAACGTGCGGGCGATGCTCGTGAACATCTTCGCCGGCATCAACCGGTGCGACTGGGTCGCCCAAGGTGTCGTGGACGCGTTCGCCGCCATCGACGTCGAGATCCCTGTGGTGGTGCGCCTCGCGGGCACCCACGTCGAGGAGGGGCGCAAGATCATCGCCGCGTCGGGTCTGCCGATCCAGACCGCGGACACGCTTGCCGAGGCGGCCGAGCTGGTCGTCGCCGCGGCCCGACGAGAGAGGGTCGCTTCCGATGGCCATCCTGCTTGATGCCGACACGTTGGTGCTGGTCCAGGGATTCACCGGACGGATCGGCCGCTTCCACGCCGAGGAGATGATCGCCTACGGCACCCAGGTGGTCGGCGGCGTCACCCCCGGACGAGGCGGCGAGAGCCTGCTGGAACGGCCGGTGTTCAACACCATGAAGGAGGCGGTCGCGCGCGACCGGGGCGACCGCATCGATCGTCTTCGTGCCACCGCCCTTCGCTGCCGACGCGATCATGGAGGCCGCGGACGCCGGGATCCACTACTGCGTCTGCATCACCGACGGCATCCCGACCCAGGACATGATGCGCGTCAAGCGCTACATGCGTCGCTACCGTTCGCACTCGCGGATGCGCCTGACCGGCCCCAACTGCGCCGGGACGATCACGCCCGGGGCAGCCCTGCTGGGCATCATGCCGGGCCACATCTACCTGCCCGGTCGCGTGGGCATCATCGGGCGGTCAGGCACGCTCGGCTACGAGGCTGCGGCGCAGCTCCAGGAGCTCGGCATCGGCGTCTCCACCAGCGTGGGGATCGGCGGCGACCCGGTGAACGGCTCGTCGTTCCGCGACCTGCTGGAGCTGTTCGAGGCGGACGACGAGACCGATGCGGTCGTGATGATCGGCGAGATCGGCGGTGGACAGGAGGCGGACGCTGCGGCGTACGTCCGCGACCACATGAGCAAGCCGGTGATCGCCTACATTGCTGGCCTGGCAGCCCCCAAGGGGCGCCGCATGGGGCATGCGGGCGCCATCGTGTCGGCTGCCGGCGAGTCGGCGCAGGAGAAGGTCGAGATCCTGCGCGCCTGCGGCATCACCGTCGCACCAGACCCCTCGAGCATGGGCACTACGGTCGCCGAGGTCCTCGGGACCGTGGTGGCCACCGCGTCCTGAGCCTCTTGCCATCGCACCCCTGGGAGCTGAGATGTCCGTGCCCGTGGACCCCACCATCGTCGTCACCCGACGCTGGCCCTCGACGGTGGAGGAGAAGCTGCGCGCGACCTACCGCCACGTGCAGCTCAGCGAGGGCGACGAGCCCCTCGGCGAGAAGGAGCTGCGTGCGGCACTGGCCAGCGCGGACGTGCTGTTGCCGTGCGTCGCGGACCGACTGAGCGCGAGGATGCTTCTCGAACCCGGGGTGCGGACCCGCTTCATCGGCAACTTCGGGGTCGGGTTCAGCAACATCGATGTCGACGCCGCCCGCTCGGCCGGCATCGTGGTGACCAACACGCCCGGAGTCCTGACCGACACCACGGCCGACCTGACGATGACGTTGCTCCTGATGACCGCCAGGCGGGCAGGTGAGGGTGAACGGCACGTGCGCGGTGAGGCATGGACCGGCTGGCGACCAACCCACATGATGGGTGGCGAGGTCACCGGCCGGACCCTCGGCATCGTCGGCATGGGCAGGATCGGCCGCGCTGTCGCTCGCCGCGCGTACGGCGGCTTCGGCATGCCGGTGGTGTGGTACAGCCGGAACGGGCGCGACGTCGACGCCGGCATTCCGGGCGCTCGTCGCGCAGCTTCTGTCGACGAGGTGCTCGCCGAGGCCGACTTCGTGTCGCTGCACATTCCCGGAAGCGCGGAGAACCGACATGTCATCGGAGCCGAGCAGCTGGCCATGATGAAGTCCACCGCCCATCTCGTGAACACCGCTCGGGGCGACGTCGTCGACGAGAAGGCTCTGGTGGCCGCGCTGCGAGACGGCGTCATCGCGGGAGCCGGGCTCGACGTCTACGAGGCAGAGCCCGAGGTGCCGGCCGAGCTGCGCGCCCTGGAGAACGTCGTCCTCCTTCCTCACCTGGGCAGCGCCACGATCGAGGCCCGGACCGCCATGGGCGCCTTGGTGCTGGACAACCTGGCCGCCTTCGTCGCCGGGGGCGAACCGCCGTGCCGAGTCGCGTGAGCCACACCGCGCCGGCGTGGAGCGAGATCCTGGGGCGGCTGCCCTTGGGTCCAGGCGACCGGGTCTTGATGACCGGTGCGCGCGCGGACCCTGATGGCTGGGCGCGAGCGGCGCGCGACCTCGGACTGGACGTGGTGTGCATGGAGGTGGATGCCGGCGGCGCCGCCGTCGACGGGCTGACCCACCTGCTGTGGTGGGACCCGTCGGTGCGCGCCGTGCTCGTCAGCCCCGTCACCCCGGCGAGCATGGCCGCGGACGTCGCAGCCGCACGCCGGGCGATCGACCTGACCGGCTCGGACGCGCTGCTGGTCGTCGCTGACCTCGGTGCCGAGCCGGGCCAGCAAGAATCCTGCTCGTGACCCCAGCCCGACTGCAGTCCTTCCTCGCCATCGTCGACACCGGGTCGGCGCGAGCCGCAGCCGCCCGCCTCAACGTGACCGAGTCGGCGGTGTCGGCCTCGCTGGCCGCCCTGCAGCAGGAGGTGGGCGCGACCCTCTTCGAGCGCCATGGACGGGGGCTGCGGCTCACCCCGTCCGGCGTCGTCTACGCGTCGTACGCCCGCCAGATCCTCGGGCTGCTCGACGAGAGCATCGTCGCGGCTCGCAGCGAGGCGGCCCCCCAGGCCGGACGGTTGCGGCTCGGGGCTCTCACCACCGCCGGCGAGTATCTCGTTCCGGGCCTGCTCGCGGACTTCCTGGCTGCCTACCCCGACGTCGACGTCAGCCTCGACGTCGGCGTGCGCGACCACATCCTGCATCGCCTGGCCGACCACCACCTCGACGTCGTGGTCGGCGGTCGTCCGCTGCCGGGCCGCGGCCTGGTCTCGCGAGCGACCCGCCAGAACTCGCTGGTCGTCGTGGCTGCTCCGGCCTACGACATCGAGCTGTCCAAGGCGACCTGGCTGCTGCGCGAACCCGGCTCGGGGACCCGCGCCACCATGGTCGCCCTCCACGAGTCGCTCGGCATCGACCCGCCGACCCTCTCCCTGGGGTCGCACGGGGCCGTCATCGCCTCGGCCGTGCTGGGGCTCGGCGTCAGCCTGGTGTCCGCGGACGCGGTGGCGTGGTACCTCGCCGAAGGCGAGCTCGTGCGGCGTGACCTCGAGGGGACCCCGATGGCCCGCCCGTGGCACCTGCTCACCTCCACCCACGCGACGGCGACCACCACGCTGTTCGTGGACTACGTCGTCGACGGAGTCCGCGACGAACTAGCCTTCGTCAAGCCCCGCCGTCGTCGCCGCACCGGGTGAGGGGCCACGTTCGTGCAGCTGACACCCCGGAGGTCGGATCGATGAAGGGGCCGCCGACGTGGGTGCTGGCGCACCCCACCTCGGAGCAGGAACGTGCCGTCGAGCCTCTGGCCGACCCGTCCTTCCACCAGGCGCTCGCGGCAGCGCGGTGCGCGGACGCGCTACCCATGGCGGTCATGCTCGGCGAGCGCCTCGCCTGGCGGCGTGGTCCGGGGGGCAGGACCGTCGCGCGGTCCTGGGCAGACGCGGGTGCGGCAGTGACGGTGATCGCCGACTCGGATCCGCGGCACCAGGCGGCGACGCGTCAGCTCCTCGTGGACGGCAGCTGGGCTGTCGAGCAGTGGGTCTCGCGGGTTCGCGAGCTGGGTGTCCGAGGCGTCTGCTGGCACACGGTGCTGACGTCGCCCGAAGTCGACGCCCGGGTGATCGCGGACTTCGCCCGCGTGGCGGCCGAGGCCGGTCTGGACCCCATGCTCCGGTTCAGCCTGCCGGGGCCTGCGGCTGACCGTGGGGACACGTGGCAGCGAGCCCATGACCTGCTGGGCCAGCTCACGGCCCACGGTGCTGAACTCAGCCGGCTCACGGTCTGTCTCCTCGTCGAGCCGCCCGCGGGCGACTGGGGCACGGGTCTGGACCAACTGGTGGACAACCTGCGTCTTGCCATCCCCGAGCAGATCGGACAGCTGATCGTCGTGGTCCCGCGAGACCGCCTGCATCTTGCCCAGGGTGACGCCTTCGAGCTCGCCCGGGCCGTCGCCCGGCAGCCGACGCCCTGGCCGCTGACGCACTGTGCGGGCGGACTTGCCCTGGTGCAGGCCGGTCAGTGGTGGCAGGTGCCCGAGCGCGCCGACGGGGCGGGAGACCGCTTCGAGACGATCCTCAGTCAGCTGCACCGGCCGACCGGGCCCGTCTTCGTGCGCCACCACGATTCCGATGCGCTCCCGAGCCGTGCCAGTCGTTCGTCGGACACGAGATCGCGCACGCGGTTCGACACCTCGCTGTTCCGGAGGCGCTCGCTCTTCGGTTCCCGCACGTCGAGGCAGAGATGAGCGCCCAGCACCCGATCATGGCGGTCACCGGCTCGTCGGGGTCGGGGACGACCTCGGTGACCCGCACCATCGAGCAGATACTCCGGCGCGAGGGCGTCCGCGCCGCCATGGTGGTCGGAGACGCCTTCCACCGCTACGACCGGGCCGGTATGCAGCGGGCCACCGCCGAGGCCGAGCGGGCCGGCAACCCGCGCTTCTGTCACTTCTCTCCGGAGGCCAACCTGCTACCCGAGCTCGAGCAGCTGTTCTCGACCTACGGCTCCACGGGTGCGGGCGACGCGCGCGAGTACTTCCACGACGACGTGGACCAGCCGGGCGTCGGCGGCACGTTCGGCGACTGGCAGCCACTGCCCGAGGGCACCGACCTGCTGTACTACGAGGGTCTGCACGGTGGCTACGTCGACGACCAGATCGACATCGCGCGGCACACGGACCTGCTCGTCGGAGTCGTGCCGATCATCAACCTCGAGTGGATCCAGAAGCTGCACCGCGATCGTGCCACCCGCGGACACAGCCAGGAGGAGGTCGTCGCGACCATCCTGCGCCGGATGCCCGACTACATCGACCACATCTGCCCGCAGTTCTCCCGCACCGACGTCAACTTCCAGAGGGTGCCGCACGTCGACACGTCCAACCCGTTCATCGCCCGTCACATCCCCACCCTCGACGAGAGCACGCTCGTCATCAGGTTCCGCGACCCCCACGGCATCGACTTCTCCTACCTGCTCGCGATGCTCCACGACTCGTTCATGTCGCGGCCCAACACGATCGTCGTTCCCGGCGGGAAGATGGAGCTGGCGATGCAGCTGATCTTCACTCCGATGATCTTGAGGCTGATGGAGGATCGCCGACGCGCATGGTGAGTGCGTCGGCGAGCTCGCCGACGCGGACCTGCTCGGTCAGCAGCGTCTGGAAGCGGGTCGGGTCACCCGCCACGAAGTCCCGGCACAGCGCGAGTCCGGCGGGGTAGCAGATCGCGTAGCTTCGCGACCCTGCGTCGCTGAGGAAACGCACCCAGCGGTCTGCCCCGTCGGTGCTGATCAGGGCGCGTTCGTGCAGGTAGGCGCTCACCTCGGCGGCGGGCCTGCCCTCTTGGTGGAGCATCAGCGCGGCGTCCACGCCCAGCCAGCCCAAGGGCTCAGTGGCCCGCTGCACGGCGCGAGCATGCGCCAGGTCGAGCTCGACGCCATGGTCGTGCACGAGTGACTCGAAGGCAGGTCCGGTGGCACCGTCGAGCAGCAGCTCGACCGCGAGCTCTGCCAGCCCCTCGCTGACGACGGACTGGGGCGCGGTCACGACCGCGACGCTCTCCTCGAGCAGGCCACGGCCGCGGATGAGCGAGACCTCCTTGTTGCACCGCTCGGCCTGGTGGCCGGCGTACGACTCGTGCAGAGCCAAGGAGAGCAGCGAGATCGCCGAGCGCGGCTTGTCGACGTTGACGCTGATCTGACCACGCAGGTCGCCGAGGTACTCGTGGTAGCCGAGCCACGGAGTGTCGCGCACGTACTCGATCACGATGGACTCTCCGTCGGGGAGCCCGAAGAGCTCGCGAGTGCGCGTCCGCGCCTCCTCGATCACCGCCGTCATCAGTGCCTCGATCGTGGCCGCCGGCACCTGCGCCGAGTCGTCCCAGGCGCGGAACCGTTCACCGAGGGATCCCGGACCGGGCAGCAGCGTCTCGAGCTGCTCGTACGCCGTGGCGAGCGCGGCGTCGTCGGTGTAGCCCGGACGCACGCCGTAGCAGGCCTCGACCTCGTCGGGATAGGCGATCTGCTCACCGGCGAGCCGGCCCGCGACCGTGCGTAGCGAGACCACCTGGTCGCGTAGCCATCCCTCGGGAAGCTCCGCCAGCAGCTCCTCCGCCTCACCCACCAGTGCGGAAGTCTCGGGGAGCGCCTCTGCGTCGACCGCCCGGCGGATCTCGGGCGGCCCGACGTAGGAGTCGAGGACGCCTTCATCGAGCCGCGCCAGGCGCAGCACGAGCCTGAGGTAACGCTCCTGGATGCCCGTCACTCGCGGCCCGACTGCCGGCCGAGGACGAGCGCGATCTCGAGAGTGAAGGCGTCGCGGGCGTCGGTGGGGGTCAGTCCGGTGAGGTCGCCGACCTGGCGCAACCGGTAGCGGACGGTGTTGGGGTGGCAGAACAGCACGCGCGCGGTGGCCTCGAGCGAGCGGCCCTGGGCGAAGTAGGTCGCGAGCGTCTCGACGAGCGTGTCGCGACCGCTCATGAGGGGGAGGTACACCTCGTCGACCAGGTGACGGCGTGCGTGGCCGTCGCCGGCCAGAGCGCGTTCGGGCAGCAGGTCGTCGGCGCGAACCGGCCGTGGGGCCTCGGGCCACCCGGTGGCGGCGCGGTGGGCCGACAGCGCGCTGCGGGCGCTGGCGTGGGCATGGCCGAGGTCGTCGACGGCGGGACCGACCACGACCGGTCCGGGACCGAAGAACGCCAGCACATGTGCGGCGGCCTTCTCCGGGTCGTCCACGCCGCCGAGGATCACCACCAGGCGGTCTCCTTGGCTCGCGCACAGCGCGTCGATGCCGGCGGACCGGGCGACGCGTCGTACTTCGTCGAACAGGTCGCCGCTGCGCCGGTCGGGCGGAACCGCGCCGAGCACGACGGCGACGGCGCCCCGGTCGCCCCACCCGAGTGCGCTGGCCCTCGAGAGCATCGTCTCGTCGGCCTCGGCGCGGAGCACGGAGTCGACCACGAGGGCCTCGAGTCGGGCGTCCCACGCGCCGCGCACCTCGGCGGCCCGGGCGTAGACCTCGGCAGTGGCGAAGGCGACCTCGCGGCCGTAGCGGAGCACGCCGGCATGGACGTCGCGCGCGTCGTCGGGGTCGAGCACGGCGTCGAGGTTGCTCTCGACGACCTCGATGCCGAGCCGCACGAGGTCGACGGTCTGCTGGAGGCTGATCACCCCGGCCAGGGCCCGCGGGGCGGCGCCGAAGACCTGGGCGGCCACGGCGGTCCCGTCGAGCTCGGGATGCCGCACCTCGTCGGCGTACCAGTCGACGAAGCTCTTGATGCCCGCCTGGACGATCACCCCGACCCAGGAGCGGTCCTCGGCGCTCAGCTCCGCGAACCACGGCATGTCGTCGTCCATCCGCGCCATCGCGGCGGTGCTGAGCTGACCGGTCGCGCGATGCAGGTCGCGGACGGCACGAGCGCGGGGGTCGGCTCCGGCAACCGGGGTCACGGACGCGCTGGCTGGCACCAAATCAGCGTATTGGAGCGCGGTTCGCGTACCAACTGCCAGCCGGGCGGAACACCTTCTGGTTGAATCCTGCGTGAACTTCTGTTGAGGAGGACGTGTGCGCCCAGCTGGTGATCGGGTCGAGTACCTCACCATCCACGGGCACCGCCGCGCATTCGTGCGCACCGGTTCCGGGCCGGCGCTGCTGCTCCTCCACGGTCTCGGCGCCGACCACACCACGTGGGAGCCCGTGATCGACCAGCTGGCACGGCGCTACACCGTCATCGCGCCCGACCTCCTCGGTCACGGCCGGTCGGACAAGCCGCGGGCCGACTACACGCTCGGCGGCTACGCCAACGGCATGCGCGACCTGCTGACGGTGCTCGGCATCGACAAGGTGACCTTGGCCGGGCACTCCTTCGGCGGCGGGGTGGCGATGCAGTTCGCCTACCAGTTCCCCGAGCGCACCGAACGGCTGATCCTGGTCGGTTCCGGCGGCCTGGGCCCCGAGGTCAGCCCGGTGATCAGGGCGCTGACCACGCCCGGCATCGAGTACCTCATGGGCCCGCTGACCCTGCCCGGGGTCCGACACGTTGTCGCTGCGGCGATGCGCGGGCTGTCGCGGACGGGCGTCAAGGAGTTCCGCGACTACGGCGAGGTCGCCGCGATCTACGAGACGTTCAAGGACCACGACGCCCGCTCGGCGATCTGCCACGTCACGCGGGCCGTCGTCGACTGGCGCGGCCAGGTCGTCACGATGGCCGACCGCGCCTACCTCACCGAGGCGATGCCGCTGTGCGTCATCTGGGGCGAGGACGACCGGGTCATCCCGGCGAACCACGCGTCCATCGCGTCCGAGCTGGCGCCCGGAGCCCGCGTCGAGATGATCGCCAACGCCGGCCACTTCCCCCACAAGGACCACCCCGAGCGGTTCGTGCGGATCGTCAACGACTTCGTCCGCAAGACCCAGCCCGCCACGTACTCGAGGGCTCGCTTCCGCGCGCTGCTGAAGAACGGCCGCGTTCCGGCCGGCGCCACCGAGCAGCCGGTCGAGATCGCCACCGTCACGCCGATCCGGCGGCGCGTAACTGCCGCAAAGGAGCCGAGTCGGCGCAAATCGCCCCCGGTTTGCGCCGACTCGGCGTGTCGATCCGAGGGCGATTTGCGCCGACTCGGCGAGGTGAGCGCGGTCCGTCGGCGGCTCGCGGACCGTGACGCGCAGGGGGTTTGTGGTAGCGGTGACCACCGCGTCGCGACGAGCTAGGCGTCGCCGCCTTCTTGCTTGACACCGCGGACGGCGGTGGGGTCGGTGATGCGGTAGTGGTCGATGGCCTTCTGGACTGCGTCCTTGCCGATCACGCCTTCCTCGGCGAGGGCGGCGAGGGCTTGTACGACGACCGACTCGGCGTCGATCCTGAAGAACCGGCGGGCGGCCGCGCGGGTGTCGGCGAACCCGAACCCGTCGGCGCCGAGGGCGTGGAAGCGCTGCGGGACCCACGGGGAGATCTGCTGCTGCACGGCCTTCATGTAGTCGCTGACGGCCACCACCGGGCCCGGGGCGCTGCCGATCTTGCGCGTGACGAACGGGACCCGCGGCGCCTCGGTGGGGTTGAGGAGGTTCCACTCCTCGGTGGCCACCGCCTCCCGCGAGAGCTCGTTCCACGACGTCACCGACCAGGTGTCGGCGGCGACGCCCCAGTCGTGGGCGAGCAGCTGCTGGGCCTTCAGGATCCAGGCGTAGCCGACGCCGCTGGCGAGCAGCTGGACGCGCGGGGCGTCGGCGGGCAGGTCCGCCGGGGGCGTCGCGACGTGGTGGATGCCGCCGAGGATCCCCTCGACGTCGACGCCGTCGGGCTCGGCCGGCTGCACGGCGGGCTCGTTGTAGACGGTGAGGTAGTAGATGACGTTCTCGCCGTGCGGGTGCCGCTCGTTAGATCCGTACATCCGGTCGAGACCGTTGCGCACGATGTGGGCGATCTCGTAGGAGAACGCCGGGTCGTAGTGCACGACCGCGGGGTTGGTCAGGGCGAGCAGAGGTGAGTGTCCGTCGGCGTGCTGGAGGCCCTCGCCGGTCAGGGTGGTGCGGCCGGCGGTGGCGCCGATCAGGAACCCGCGTGCCAGCTGGTCGGCCATCGCCCAGATGGAGTCACCGGTCCGCTGGAAGCCGAACATCGAGTAGAAGATGTAGACCGGGATCATCGGCTCGCCATGCGTGGAGTACGACGACCCGGCAGCGGTCGCCGACGCGATACAGCCCGCCTCGGAGATGCCCTCGTGGAGCATCTGGCCCTGCGCGGACTCCTTGTAGGCCATCAACAACTGGCGGTCGACGGCCTCGTAGGTCTGTCCGGCCGGGTTGTAGATCTTGGCCGTCGAGAACATCGAGTCCATGCCGAAGGTGCGGTACTCGTCGGGAGCGATCGGCACGATCCGCTTGCCGATCGACGGGTCCTTCATCAGGTCCTTGAGCAGGCGGACGAACGCCATGGTGGTGGCGATGGCCTGCTTCCCGGAGCCGGCCCGCAGCTCGTCGTACATCTCCTTGCCCGGCAAGGTGAGCTCGACCGGCTGCACCCGCCGCATGGGTACGCCGCCCCCGAGCGCCCGGCGCCGCTCGCGCAGGTAGGCGAGCACGTCGCTGTCCTCACCCGGGTGGTAGAACGGCGCCGACCCGTCACGGGTGTAGGCGTCGTCGATCTCCTGGTCGGTGACCGGGAGCTCCAGACGGTCGCGGAAGGTCTTCAGCGACTCGGCGTTGAGCTTCTTCATCTGGTGGGTGGCGTTCTTGCCCTCCAGCGCCTCGATGGTCCAGCCCTTCACGGTGTGGGCCAGGATCACCGTCGGCTGGCCGACGTGGGTGGCGGCCGCCTGGAACGCGGCGTACACCTTGCGGTAGTCGTGACCACCGCGGGGGAGCCGCTCGATCTCCTCGTCGCTGAGGTGCTCGACCATCTTGCGCAGCCGGTTGTCGACTCCGAAGAAGTTCTCGCGGATGTAGGCGCCCGACTCGACGGAGTAGGTCTGGAACTGGCCGTCGGGGGTGCGGTTCATCTGGTTGACGAGCACCCCGTCGACGTCCTTGGCGAGCAGGGCGTCCCACTCGCGGCCCCACACGACCTTGATCACGTTCCAGCCGGCGCCGCGGAAGTTGGCCTCGAGCTCCTGCATGATCTTGCCGTTGCCGGTCACCGGGCCGTCGAGCTGCTGCAGGTTGCAGTTGATCACGAAGGTCAGGTTGTCGAGCTCCTCGCGTGCGGCCACGCGAATGGCGCCGAGCGACTCGGGCTCGCCCATCTCGCCGTCGCCGAGGAACGCCCAGACGTGCTGGTTGCTGGTGTCCTTGATGCCGCGGTTGTGGAGGTAGCGGTTGAAGCGTGCCTGGTAGATGGCGTTGAGCGCACCGAGGCCCATCGACACCGTCGGGAACTCCCAGAAGTCCGGCATCAGCCGCGGGTGGGGGTACGACGACAGGCCCTGTCCCGGGCCGTGCTGGACCTCCTGGCGGAAGCGCCCGAGCTGCTCGGCCGTGAGTCGCTTCATCAGGTAGGCGCGGGCGTAGATTCCGGGCGCGGCATGGCCCTGGATGTAGAGCTGGTCGCCGCCGCCGGGGTGGTCCTTGCCCCGGAAGAAGTGGTTGTAGCCGACCTCGTAGAGGCTGGCGGCCGAGGCGTAGGACGCGATGTGGCCGCCGACCTCGAGACCCTTGCGGTTGGCCGACGAGACCATGACCGCAGCGTTCCAGCGGATCAGGCGGCGTACTTGGCGCTCCATCTCCTCATCTCCGGGGAACCACGGCTCGCGCTCCGGCGGGATGGTGTTGATGTAGTCGGTGCTGCGCAGCGCCGGGACGCCCACCTGCTTCTCCCGGGCGCGCTCCAGCAGCCTCAGCATCACGTAACGGGCCCGCTCGCGGCCGCGCTCCTCCACCATGGAGTCGAACGACTCGACCCACTCCTGGGTCTCGTCGGGGTCGATATCGGGGAGCTGGGTCGGCAGCCCCTCGTGGATCACGGGGCGGGAGGAACTCGTGCCAGCGCTGTTGTCCGGGCTCACCCCTGCATCGTTGCACGCGCCGGGCTGTCTCGAAATCCGAGGAACCGCCTCCTGAACCGGTCTTGTCCCCAGCCGTCGTCGGGTTGCACAGTGGCGCCAACTCCGGTGGACTACTGCACACCTGTGGCCGCTGTGGCCCGGGTGTGGCGTAACCCGGACCGGAGAGCGAGGAGACCGTTGAGTTCCACCGCGGGGGGTGACACCTCCCAGCAGACGTCGGACGGTTCGTTGGATGGGCCCGCGACGAGACTGGGCTTCGCAGCCGGCACCGTCGTGCAGGAGCTCGGCTGGGACAACGACACCGACGACGACCTGAGGGTGGCCATCGAGGACACCATCGACGCCGACATGGTCGACGGCGACTACGGCAACGTCGTCGACGCGGTGGTCCTGTGGTGGCGTGACGACGACGGCGACCTCGTCGACGGGCTCGTCGACGCCCTGACCGACCTGGTGGGCGGCGGCTCGATCTGGCTGCTCACCCCGAAGGTCGGCAGGCCGGGAGCGGTCGACCCATCCGACATCGCCGAGGCGGCCCCGATCGCAGGGCTGTCCCAGACCACGACCGCCGCGGTCAGCAAGGACTGGTCGGCCACCCGCCTGGTCGCGCCCAAGTCGCGCCAGTAGACCCGCCACGATCTTTTCGTGACCCCGCACGTACGAGTGTCGGTACGGCGCGGGACCATGGAGTGGTGACGCCACCCCTCTCGCGAGCGCTCGCCCCGGTGCTGACGCCCGTCCTCACGACCGCGTCCAACGGCGGTACGGCGGCCAAGGTGCTGGTCAGGGCCGGGGTGCTGCGGCCACTGCTGCCCTCGCAGCTGATCACCCTCGGCCGCGTGCTGGCCGCCTGGGGCACCGGTCCCGCGGGGGGCTTCCATGCGATGGCCGTGCTCGACCCCGATCGTGACGGCATCGTCGACGAGCGTGGGTCGATCACCTTCGGCGAGATGCACCGCCGCAGCAACGCGCTCGCCCGGGCACTGGCCGAGCGCGGCGTCCGCGAGGGCGACTCGGTCGCGATCATGTGCCGCAACCACCGTGGGTTCGTCGACGCGACGTTGGCCGTCGCCAAGCTCGGCGCCGACCTGCTCTACCTCAACACCGCCTTCGCCGGGCCCCAGCTGGTCGAAGTGCTGGAGCGCGAGCAGCCGCAGGCGGTGATCCACGACGAGGAGTTCGCCGGCCTCCTCGAGGGCGTCGACGTGCCCCTCAGGCTGACCGCCTGGACCGACTCGCCGGCCGAGTCGACGGGCGACCACGAGACGGTCGAGTCGCTGGTGAGGCGCTACCCCGAGACCGACCTCGCCCCGCCGGGCCGCCACGCTCGCATCGTGATCCTGACCTCCGGCACCACCGGCGCCCCCAAGGGGGCACCGCGCAACGAGGCCGGCATCGGCGCGGCCGTGTCGCTGCTGTCGCGCATCCCCTTGCGCTACGGCATGCGCACCCACGTCGCGGCGCCACTGTTCCACACCTGGGGTTTCGCCCACTTCATGCTGTCGGCGCTGATGGGCGAGACCGTGGTGCTGCGGCGCAGGTTCGACCCGGAGGAGTGCCTGCGGGTCGCCCAGGCCGAGCGGTGCGAGGCCATGGTGGTGATCCCGGTGATGCTGCAGCGGATCCTCGCGCTGCCGCAGGAGGTCAAGGACCGCTACGACCTGACCCGCGTCGAGGTGGTCGCCGCCTCGGGCTCGACGCTGCCCGGTGACCTGGCGCTGGAGTGGATGGACCAGTTCGGCGACAACCTCTACAACCTCTACGGCTCCACCGAGATCGCCTACGCCTCGGTCGCCGACCCGTCCGACCTGCGTGAGGCGCCCGGCTCGGCCGGCCGGCCGCCGTACGCGACGGTGGTGAAGATCCTCGACGACAAGGGACGGGCGGTGCCCGACGGCGAGTCCGGCCGGATCTTCGTCGGCAACAAGATGCTCTTCGAGGGCTACACCGGCGGCGGTCACAAGGAGGTCGTCGGGGGGCTGATGTCGTCCGGCGACGTCGGCCGCTTCGACAGCGACGGCCGGCTCTACGTCGAGGGGCGCGACGACGACATGATCGTCTCCGGCGGCGAGAACGTCTTCCCCGCCGAGGTGGAGGACTGCCTCGCGCGCCACGCCCGCGTCGTCGAAGCGGCGGCGATCGGGGTCGACGACGCCGACTACGGCAAGCGGCTGCGGGCGTTCGTGGTCGTGGCCCCAGCAGGTGACCAGCCCGCCCCGGCCGAGGCAGAGCTGCGCGACTGGGTCAAGCAGAACCTCGCCCGCTACAAGGTGCCCCGCGAGTTCGTCTTCCTCGACGAGCTGCCGCGCAACGCCACGGGCAAGATCCTCAAGCGCGAGCTGGCCCAGCATGAGACGGAGCATCCGTCAGAGAGGGAAGTGTGATGACCGGTATCGAGATCGGCGGCCCGGCGCCCGACTTCACGCTGCGCGACCAGTTCGGCCAGGACGTCACCTTGTCGTCCTACCGCGGCACCAAGGCGGTCTTGCTCGTCTTCTACCCCTACGCCTTCTCCAACGTCTGCACCGGCGAGATGGCACAGATCCGCACGCGGCTCGACGAGTTCATGAGCTTCGACTCCGAGATCCTGGCCATCTCCTGCGACCCGACCCACTCGCTGCGGGCCTTCGCCGACAGTGACGGGCTCAACTTCGCGCTGCTCTCCGACTTCTGGCCGCACGGTGCGGTCACCCAGCTGTACGACGTCTTCGACGAGTCCAAGGGCCGCCCGCGGCGGTCGTCGTACGTCATCGACAAGCGCGGCATGGTGCGCTGGGCGGTGCACAACCCGACCTCGGAGGGCCGCGACCTCGACGAGCACCTGCGACAGCTCCACGTGGTGGCCGACGAGGTCGCCTGAGGGCGGCTGAGGGGGGCTGAGGAGGTGGCCTAGACCGCTTGGCACAATTTTCAACGATTCGGCCGCCGGATGCAGACATGCCTGGAACAGGCCGGTAATGTTCTACCCGTCGAACCGCTGGTGACCCGAGACGCCAGCGGTTCGACTCATTTTGTTTCCAGGTGATTTCCGACCCTGGACCCTGGTCTGTCTGGCCTTCGCTGGTCAAGGCGCGGCTGCGGGCTGGTTTTCGCGGGACGGCGGTGGGTGAGTGTTGGTCCGAGCGAACGCAACCAACACCCACCCACCGCTACCCCGTCGTCACCAACACTCACTCACCGCTACTCCCGGGCGGGCCGTTCGGCCGGCAGGAGCACGCTGTCCAACGGACGGCGAGGGGTCGGCACCAGCTGGCTGCGGCCGATCGCCTGCCAGCCCACCCGGACGAGCAGCATGGGTACGGCGAGCCCGCCGAACACCTCGTGGCGCAAGGCGGCGCGCGTCTCGTCGACCTCGAGCACCTGGCTCAGCGGCACCACGGACAGTCCGGTCCGTACGGCGCGCAGCCACAGGGCGCTCAGACCCTCACCGGCGTGCAGCCAGGCCTCGCGGGAGTCGTCCTCGGCGTACAGCACGATCAGGCCGTCGCTGCCCTCCACGTCGCGGCCGTCGTCCTCCAGGGTGCCGAGGCCGAACCGGCTGCGGTGGCTCTCGTCGGCCGAGGCCCGGTCGGGCACCGAGGTGACGGGGATGCCGTAACCGCGGTGCCGTTCGAGCCACGTCTGCTGCTCGTCACCCAGGGCAGGGTCACGCGCCTGCAGCTGCAGGGCACGGCTGACCAGCAGGTCGACGCGGAAGCGCTCGGTGACATCGGTGAGCGCGACCGCGCGGACGCCCTGCTCGCGAGCGGCGGCCGCCAGCCCTTCCAGACGTTCGTCGGGTACCGGCCACGACGTGAAACGCCGGCGGTCGGTGCATCTCTCCTGCAGGGCCGCCAGCTCGCCTGCTGCGCGACGCGGCGGCACCGCGGGGCTCAGCCGTACCTGGGCCAGCAGCGCCGGCGCCATGGCGTCAGGTAGCCGTCGTACCTCGGCCGCCCAGCCCATGGCGCGGGCCGCCACCTCGAAGTGGTGGAGGGCCGCACCGCAGCTGATCGTCAGCTCGCGGCCCACGGGGTCGGCCACGGACAGGCGGCGCTGGTGGTCGGCGAAGAGGTCGACGCCGTCCGGGCGAAGCCGCCAGGCCCACGGCTGGGTGTTGTGGACACTCGGGGCGCGGCACGCCAGCGACACCAGCCGGCGACCGATCTGGTCGGGCACGCTCACGATGGCGGGGGTCATGCAGTCCACCGTCCCTCGCATCGTGCGTGCGGATCAGAGACGAAGGTCCCGAACGGGCGGGACGCTGGGACCCTCCTCGCGTTGTCGGCGGTGCGGCTAGCGTGGCGGGCATGACGATCCGCGTGTTCCTGCTCGATGACCACGAGATCGTCCGGCGCGGGATCAAGGAGCTCCTCGAGGGCGAGGACGACATCGAGGTCGTGGGCGAGTCCGGCCTGGCCGAGGAGGCCACCCGCCGCATCCCCGCCCTGCGGCCGGACGTGGCGATCCTCGATGCTCGGCTTCCGGACGGGTCGGGCATCGACGTCTGCCGTGAGGTCCGGTCACAGGACCCGAGCATCAAGGCCCTGATCCTCACGTCGTACGACGACGACGAGGCGTTGTTCGCCGCGATCATGGCCGGCGCCTCCGGCTACACGCTCAAGCAGGTGAAGGGCAACGACCTCGTCGACGCCGTGCGCAGGGTGGCGGCCGGTCAGTCGATGCTCGACCCGTCCGTGACCGCGCAGGTGCTCGACCGGGTCCGCAACGGACCGCCGGTCGACAAGGAGCTGCAGAAGCTCACCGAGCAGGAGCAGAAGATCCTCGACCTCATCGGTGAGGGCCTGACGAACCGGCAGATCGCCGAGCGCATGTACCTCGCCGAGAAGACCGTGAAGAACTACGCCTCCTCGATGTTCGCCAAGCTCGGGCTGACCAGCCGCACCCAGGCCGCGATCTTCGCGAGCAAGCACAAGCACTGAGCCCGGCAGCAGACGCTAACCTGCGCGGCGGAGGCGTTTGTGGGCGACGACGGGCAGGGCAGGGACCGTGAGGAGCGGTTGCGGCTGTTGCTGGACGCCGTCGTCACGATGGCCGCGGGACTGAGCCTCGACAGCGCACTGCAGCGGATCGTGGCGATCGCCGGCGAGCTGGTCGACGCGCGGTACGCCGCGCTCGGCGTGCTCTCCGAGGCCCCCGACCGCCGGCTGCGGACGTTCGTCCACCACGGGATGCCCGAGGGCCTGGTCGACGAGATCGGCCACCTGCCGCGCGGACTCGGCGTGCTGGGACTGCTCATCGATGATCCGGAACCGCTGCGGCTGCACGACATCAACGAGCACCCCGCGGCCTACGGCTTCCCGGACCACCACCCGCCGATGTCGTCGTTCCTGGGGGTGCCGGTCCGCATCGGGGACCGCGTCTTCGGCAACCTCTACCTCACCGAGAAGGCGGGTGGCGGGGACTTCACGCCTGATGACGAGGAGATCGTCATCGCGCTCGCTGCGACGGCCGGCGTCGCCATCGAGAACGCCCGGCTGTACGACGAGGCGTCGCGGCGCCAGCGCTGGCTCGCGGCGACGGCCGAGATCACCGCGCTGCTGACCGCCGGCGACCCGAGTGCCGACGCCCTGCAGACGATCGCGGACCGCGCTCGCGACGTGTCCGGGGCCGACGTGGCCTGGATCATGGCCGGCCAGGACCGGGCTTCCCTGGTGCTGCGGGCGACGTCGGGGGCCCAGGCCGACCCCGAGGCCATGCGATCGCTGGCGCTGGACCGGTCGCTCGCCGGCGTCGTGATGGAGACCGGGGCGCCGGTGGCCGTCGACGACATCGCCTCCGACCCCAGAGCCCTCGACGTCTCGAGCGTGTTCGGCTGGCCGAGCCTCGGTCCCGCTGTGGTGGTGCCGCTGCGGTCGGGCGAGCAGGTCGACGGCGCGCTGGCCCTGGCGTGGAGCCGGGAGCGGGCCGAGGACTACTACTCCCTGGACCCCGCACTCCCGGCCAGCTTCGCCGAGCACGTGACCCTGGCCCTGCAGATCGTGCGGGCTCGCGAGGACCGCCAGCGCCTGGCGACGCTGGAGGACCGCGACCGCATCGGACGCGAGCTGCACGACGTGGTGATCCAGCGGTTGTTCGCCGTCGGGCTCGGGCTGCAGGGGACCTCTCGGCTGACCGACCGTCCCGACGTCGCCGCCCGTCTCGACCAGGCCGTCGACGACATCGACGGAACCATCAGGGACATCCGCCGGTCGATCTTCGCGCTGGCCAGCACCGACGTGTCGCACGACATCCAGGCCGAGGTGACCCGCCTGGTCGACCGGGCCGCGGGCACCTTGAAGTTCCGGCCGATCGCTCCGGTTCGAGGGACCGGTGCGCACCTTGGTCGCCGGCGACCTCGCCCCCGACCTGCTGGCAGTCCTCGGTGAGGCGTTGTCGAACGCCAGCCGGCACGCGGACGCGCGGTCCGTCGAGATCGCACCTCGTCGCAGGGGACCAGATCGTGCTCCGGGTGGCCGATGACGGCCGTGGGCTCGGCGGGCACGTGCACGAGAGCGGGCTGCGCAACATGCGCGAGCGCGCGGAGCGCAGGGGCGGCTCGTTGCTGGTGGAGTCTGCGCCCGGTCAGGGCACCACGCTCACCTGGTCGGTGCCGACGGCGTCGGGTCAGGAGACCCGCTGACCGGGGTCCAGCGGTGCGTACGCGCGCCCGGCCCCGAGGCGCCGGCCAGACCGTAGCCCCAGGCGGCTGCCCGTTCGAGCTCGCCGTCGACCAACGGTCCCTTGACGTCCGCGACGAGGAAGGCCTCGGGTCGCGTGAGAACTGTGAGCCCGCGCCGCCGGGCCAGCCGGACAGCGCGGGGTCCGGCGGCCGTGGGGAGCCGCCGTACCTTCGACACGCGGGTGTCGAACACGGCCGTGACAGGGCCGTGTCGCGGGTCCCGCACCAGCAAGGTCGTCAGCCACTCGCGCAGCCCCGTGACTGCACGCTCGGGCGGCGCGCCCTGCCGTACGGCGTCGGTCCTGGTCCCGGGCCGGCTGAGGGAGAACGCATGGGTCGGCGCTCCGATCACCAGGAGGTGCAGGTCTTCGGGCAGCTCGCCCGGAGCCGCGGCGACGTCGACCACCACCGCGTCGACGCCGCCGTCGCCGAGACCCGCTGCCACTGCCCGAGCGACCTGCTCGGTGTTGCCGAACATCGACTCCACGACCAGGAGGGCGGTGAGGCGGTGCCCGACAGCGTCGGGTGCGTCGTCGGTGAGCGGCGTGTGGGTCATGGGTCCAGGCTGTGGCCCGACCCCTCGCCGGCGGCAGGGCTGCAGGGCCGGGGCTCTGGGGACTTTGGTCCCGCCGGGCGCCCCCCTTCGGCTCTGCCGCGCATCACGGCGGCGGCGCACGCTGGTCGTGGGCGGCGGGACATCTGCCGTCCACGTGAGGAGCTGAGATGAACACCCTGCGCAGGAACGGCGTCGTTGTCGGCGTCGACGAGACGGCCCTGGCCGGTCAGGCTGTCCGGTGGGCTGCCGAGCAGGCGGCCCTGGAACGCCGGTCGCTGCGGCTCGTGCGCGCCGTGCGGCCCTTGCCGGCGGGGAGGAGCGAGCACGCGAGCGTCGTCCAGCCCGGGACGTTCACCTCGCTGCGGCTGCACAGCGAGGCGCTGCTCACGCAGGCCCACGAGCTGGCGCATCGGGTGGCGCCGGACGTCGAGATCGAGGAACAGCTGGAGGTCACCGAGCCCGCGGGCGCTGCTGCTGGACGTCGCGGAGACGGCGCACCTGGTCGTCCTCGGCTCCCGCGGGCGCGGGCCGGCCTTGAGCCACCTGCTGGGATCCGTCGGCCTCAGCGTCGTCCGCCATGCCGCGTGCCCGGTGGTGGTGCACCGGCCGGGCCACCCCGGGCGGGTTCGCGACGGCGTCGTCGTCGCCGTCGACGCGACCAAGGACTCGATCCAGGTCCTGGAGTTCGCCTTCCGCCAGGCCAGCCTGCGCCGTCTGCCGATCCGGGTCCTGCACTACGCCCTCGACCCACGGCCGGCACTGCTCGGCGCGCCGATCGGCGGCGGCCTCCCCGAGCCGGGCGAGTGGGACGTCCTCGGCCTTGCCGAGGCGATGGCCGGCCTGGGCGAGCGGTATCCCGACGTCCACTCCTCGGTCCGGACCGCTCCGGGCGCGCCCGAGCAGGACGTCGCCCGGGCGGCGAGCCGCGCGGATCTCCTGGTCGTCGGCACCCACCAACGAGGCGTACTCGGACGCCTGGTGGGCGGCTCGGTCTCGACCGCGATCCTCGAGCATGCGAGGTGCCCGGTGGCCATCGTGCCGGTGCAGACGTCATGAGCCTGAGCAGGAGCGAGGAGCTGCCTACCCGGACCTGCCGCGAGCTCCTGGCCTCGCGCGAGCTGGGACGGGTCGCGGTCTGCACCGAGGAGGGACCGCGGATCCTGCCGGTCAACTACGTCGTGGACGGTGCTTCGTTGGTCTTCCGCACCTCTTCGTACGGCCTCCTGGGTCGGCTTGCGTCGGGTGGCCGGATCGCGTTCGAGGTCGACGACATCGACAGCGAGACGCGCTCGGGCTGGAGCGTGGTCGCCACCGGACGCGCCGAGCCGATCGAGGACGCCGACGAGCTGACCCTGCTCCGCGCCCTCCGGGATCCCCAGCCCTGGGCGCCGGGACTACGGCTTCTCTACCTGCGGCTGACGTGGCAGACGCTGACCGGGCTCAGGGTCAGCGCCTCAGGTCACAGCTGACGCAGCAGCGGCAGCACGTCACGCCCGAACGTCGTCAGGAAGCCTTGCTGGTCAGCGCCGGGGGCGTGGAAGACCAGGTGGTCGAAGCCAGCATCGACGTACGGACGGACGGCCTCGAGGACCTCCTCGGGCGTGGTGGCGACGATCCAGCGCCGGGCGACCTCCTCGATGGGCAGCTTGTCGGCCGCGTAGGCCATCTCGAGCGGGTCGTCGAGGCGGTGCTTGTCCTCAGCGGGGAGCGACAGGGGCGCCCAGAAGCGGGTGTTCTCCATCGCCTCCTCGCGGGTCGGGGCGTAGGAGAGCTTGATCTCGATCATCCGGGCGATCGCGTCGACGGGGCGCTGGTTGTGCGCCAGGCCGTCGATGGCCGCGGGCAGCAGCTTGTCGGTGTAGAGGTCCATGCCCTTGCCGCTGGTGCAGATGAGGCCGTCGGCGACCCGGCCGGCGTACTTGGCCATGGTGGGGCCGCCGGCGGCGACGTACACGGGTACGCCGCCCTCGGGCCGGTCGTAGATCGTGGCGTCGTCGACGCGGTAGTAGTCGCCGTCGAAGCTGACCCGCTCGTCGGCCCAGAGAGCCCGGATCAGGCGGACGGCCTCGCGGAGGCGGGCGAAGCGCTCCTTGAACTCCGGCCACTCGCGCAGCCCCACGGCGACCTCGTTGAGCGCCTCGCCCGTGCCGACGCCGAGGACGATGCGGCCGGGGTACAGCAGGCCGAGGGTGCCGAACGTCTGGGCCAGGACGGCGGGGTTGTAGCGGAACGACGGGGTCAGCACGCTCGTGCCCAGCACGACGCGCTCGGTGCGCTCGCCGATGGCGGTGATGCACGGGGACCGACGCCGGGCCGTGGCCGCCGACGTGCCGCCAGGGCTGCAGGTGGTCGCTGACCATCACGCTGTCGAGGCCGACCTGCTCGGCGAGCACGCCGAGCTCGACGAGCTCGCGCGGGCCGAACTGCTCGGCGCTGGCCTTGTAGCCGATCTGGAGGCCCATCAGCCCACCTCTCGCTTCCTGGTGGCGGTGGGTGCACCCTCGACCACGCCGTAGAGCGTGGTTCGCTGCACCGCCGTCCGGCCGGTTGACGTGGCGAGCTCGCGGAGCTCCTCGGGGGTGGCGAGCTGGCCGTGGGTGGCGCCGGCGGCGCGGCTGATGTTCTCGTCCATCAGGGTGCCGCCGAGGTCGTTGACACCGGCGGCAAGCAGCTGGCGGGCGCCGTCCTGGCCGAGCTTGACCCACGACGCCTGGATGTTGTCGACCAGGCCGCGGTAGGTGATCCGTGCGACAGCGTGCATCAGCACGCTCTCGCGCCAGGTCGGACCGCGGCGGGCGCCGCGCTTGAGGTAGACCGGCGCGGCCATGTGCACGAAGGGCAGCGGCACGAACTCGGTGAAGCCGCCGGTCTGCTTCTGCAGGTCGCGGGTGCGGATCAGGTGGCGGGCCCAGTGCACCGGGCGCTCGACCGAGCCGAACATGATCGTGATGTTGCTGCGCAGGCCGACCTGGTGGGCGGTGCGGTGGGCCTCGAGCCACTCCTCGGTGTTCACCTTGTCGGGGCACAGCACGGCGCGGACCTCGTCGTCGAGGATCTCCGCGGCCGTGCCGGGCAGCGAGCCGAGGCCGGCGTCCTTCAGCCTGGTCAGGTACGCCGCGAGGGGCTCGCCGAGCCGCTTCGCACCCTCGGTCACCTCGAGGGCGGTGAAGCCGTGGACGTGCATGCCGGGGACGGCGTCCTTCACTGCCCGCACCACGTCGACGTAGAAGTCGCCGTCGAACGACGGGTGGATGCCGCCCTGGAGGCAGACCTCCGTGGCGCCGCGCTCGGCGGCCTCGGCGGCGCGCTCGGCGACGTCGTCGAGGGTCAGCAGGTACGGCGCCCCCCGCAGGTTCAGCGAGAGCGGACCCTTGGAGAACCCGCAGAACGTGCACCGGAAGGTGCACACGTTGGTGTAGTTGATGTTGCGGTTGACGACGTAGGTGACGGTGTCGCCGACCGCCTCCCGCCGCAGGTCGTCGGCCAGCGCTGCGACGGCAGCGACCTCGGGTCCGCGGGCCCCGAAGAGCGTCACGATCTCCGCCTCACCGACCTCCTGACCGGCGCGTACGCCGTCCAGCACCTCGCCGACGGCCCCCCCACACCGATTCGTCTGCGGTTTCGCTGAGTTTCCCCCGCTCGCGGCCGCAGACGAATCGGGGTGGTGGAGCAGGGATGGGGGGTGGGTGTCGGCGCCGGAGTACCAGGCGGTGGAGCGGCGGCCGATCTGGACGACCTCGGCGCCGGTGCCGACGTTGGCGGCGGCCTGGTGGCGCTCGGGCCAGGCGGCGCCGGGGTCGTCGCGACCCAGCGACTCGGCGTCCGAGCGGTCGAGCACCGGGAACCGGACCGCGGGGTCGAGCCAGCGCTCCGGCCTGGCGGCGTACTCGGGGTAGACGGTCAAGCGGGGGGCGAGGACGAGTCCGCGGGCCTCGGTGGCCGCACGGAGCGCGTCGACGGCGGGCCACGGCCGCTCCGGGTTGACGTGGTCGATCGTCACCGGCGAGACGCCGCCCCAGTCGTCGATCCCCGCGTCCAGCAGGTCGCCGAGCTGGCCGGCGTCGGAGAGGTTCGGGGGCGCCTGGACGTGTACGTCGGCCGGCAGCGCGAGCCGGGCCAGGGCGATCGCGCGGACGTGGTCCTCCGGCGGGCACGGGTCGGCGTCGCGCATCGCGGTGCCGTGCTTGGGCAGGAAGTTCTGGACGATCACCTCCTGCACGTGGCCGTGGCGGCGGTGGCTGGCGGCGATGGCCTCCAGCGCCTCGAGCCGGTCGGCCTCGGTCTCACCGATGCCGACCAGGATCCCGGTCGTGAAGGGGATGGCCAGCGCGCCGGCCGCCTCCAGCGTGGCGAGGCGACGCTCGGGCGTCTTGTCGGGCGCTCCGCGGTGGGCCGCCAGGTCGGGTCGCAGCGACTCGACCATCATCCCCTGGGACGGCGCGACCTTGCGCAGCAGCGCGAGGTCCTCGAGAGAGATGGCGCCCGCGTTCATGTGAGGGAGCAGGCCGGTCTCGTCGAGCACGCGTCGGCCCATCGCGGCGAGGTAGTCGACCGTCGAGGAGTAGCCGTGGGCGTCCAGCCAGGCGCGCGCCTCGGCGTACCGCTCCTCCGGTGCCTCGCCCAGGGTGAACAGGGCCTCGTGACAGCCGGCCTCGGCGCCGCGCGAGGCGATCGCCAGCACCTCGTCCGGCGTGAGGTAGGGGCTGACGACGTGGCGCGGCGCCGTGGCGAAGGTGCAGTAACCGCAGCGGTCGCGGCAGAGCCGGGTCAGCGGGATGAAGACCTTGGGGGAGTAGGTGACGCGGGTGCCGGTCGTCGCGGCGCGGACCACGCGGGCCCGGGCGGTCAGCTCGTCGGTCGGGAGGTCGAGCAGTGTCACGACTCCCCACCGTACTGGCGGCTCCTCACCCCTCCGGCGGCGGGAACCCGTGGCGGAGGCACCAGGCCACCACCTGGGGCCGCGTGGTGACGCCGATCTTGCGGTAGGCGCTGCGGATGTAGGTCTTGATCGAGTTGACGCTGAGGAACAGCTCCGAGGCGATCTCGTGGTTGCTCATCCCGAGCGTCACCAGGCGGAGCACGTCGGTCTCGCGCGGGCTGAGACCGTTGAGCGGGCCGAGGTGGGTGTCGTGCTCGGCGGCGAGCGCGACCGCGCTGTCGTCGAGGGTGCCCGCGCAGGCGCTGGCCACGACGCTCATGATCTCCTCGGACGTCGCGCTGAGGGCGACCGCGGCCTCGGCGCCGCGCTCGAGCGCCAGGGCCCCGAGGTCGGGCCGAAGGGGGCGCGTCAGCGCGACGACCGTGGACGCCGTCTCCTTGACCCAGTGGTCGAGCCTGGAGGTGTCGTCGAGCAGGGCGTAGACGTCGTAGAGCAGGACGTCGGGTTCCTCCAGCTCGGCATCGACGAGTCGCAGGCGGGGCTCGCTCGCGATGAGCATGGTGCGGAGCCCCACGGCCACGATGTCGTGGGGCGTGACGACGGCGACAGAACCAATCATGGATGCCGCAACGGGGACGGTGGACAAGGCCGGCTCCTGCACAGGATTGGGATTATCTCTGCTGTTAGGTTGATATTTAGTCAGGTCTGCGAGAGATTTCAAGTACTTCACCACAAACAGATCGGAAATCCTGTTGCCCTCCTCGGATGACCGTCGCCCGGCCGGCGACCACGCCGTCTACGGCATGGCCGTCGCGGCCGAGCTCACAGGTGTCACTCCCGCGATGCTGCGGGCCTACGAGGCCAAGGGGCTGATCCGGCCACACCGGACAGCCGGCGGGACCCGCCGCTACAGCGCCGACAACATCGCCGAGGTGCGCCGGATCACCGAGCTCCTCGAGTCCGGCCTCAACCTGGCCGGCATCGAGGCGGTGCTCGCGCTCGAGGAGGAGAACGACGGGCTGCGGGCCCAGGTCGACCGGCTGCAGGAGGCACCGTCCGACGCCGAGTAGCAGGGGATCAGGAGCAGGCCGAGCCGCGCGGCATCTTGTACGGCGCCCCGATGCGGTAGACGCCCGCCTCGGTGGCGTGCAGCACCAGCCAGTTGTCCCGCGGGTTCTCGATGTCGCGGTCGGTGGCCAGGCCCGAGAGGCACGGCTGGGCCAGCGGCTCTCCGTCGGGCCCGTCGGCCCCGTCGGTCGGCAGCGGCTTGCCCCAGGCGTCGACCAGGCCGAGCCAGCGGGAGTAGGCGACGCGGACGACGACCGGCCCGGGTTCTGGGGTGTACAGGGTGATCTGCGCGGCGTCGAAGGAGAGCACCTCGGCGGGCGCGGATGCCAACGGCGCGGGCCGGTCGACCTCGTAGAGGGTCCACTCGTCGTCGGACCACACGCGCTCGAGGTAGGGGAGCCCGCCGGCGACGAGCGCGGCTTCCTCGACCGCGGCGGCGTCGGGCTTGGCGGTGGAGAGCACCACGAAGCGCACGGCCCAGCGATGCAGCCACTTCTGGTAGGCCTCGGCCGTCAACGGGCGGTCGCGGTAGAACACCCGGTTGCGCGCGGCGTCCGCCTGGCGGTTCCAGCCGCGGGCCAGGTTGGCGTACGGCGCCAGGGCGGCCGCCTCGCGGTGGCTCGCGGTCGGCACCACCTCGACCCGTCCGAGGCCGGCGCCGCGCTCCTGGAGCTGGTCGAGCAGGGGCTGGAGGTCGAGGCTCAGCGACGACGGCGGGGCGGTGCTGATGGCGTCTCGAGCGGCGAGCCCGACCTGCCAGGACATCGAGGTGATCAGGGCGGCCACCGACCATCCCCGCGGCGACGGGCCGGCCGAAGCGGGCAGCGGCGAACGACCGCGCCCAGTCGCGTCCGGGCAGGGTCGCCACCAGTCCGACACCGGCGAAGATCAGCCCGAGCCGGCTGATGTTGGTGCCGACGGGCGAGGGCACCAGCCACGCCAGCTGGACGGCCACCAGGTAGACCACGCCGAGCACACGCAGCATCCGCCACTCGCGCGGGAAGAGCAGCAACGCGCTCGAGGGCGGCGGCGGTCGGCAGGATCGCCGAGCTCCAGGCCATCGGCTGCTCGCCGGACAGCGGGAACAGCCAGGCCGACACCGCGACCACGACGACCGGCGGCAGGCCGACGGCGTAGGCGAGCCGGCGGTCTCCGGTGAGCCACAGTGCCGCCGCGACGAGCCCGAGGAACAGGCCCGCCACCCCGCTGGCCGCGGTGGTGAGGGCGGTGAGGACGACGATCGTCGCGATCCGCAGCCAGGGCAGCGCCGGGCGTCCGGCGCGGTCAGCGGGCCACGCGTAGACCGCCACGAGGGCGGCCAGCCCGAACAGCAGCCCCAGGCCGAAGGTGACCCGGCCCGACACGGCGTTGCCGGTCAGGGCCAGGGCGCCGAAGACGGCGGGCAGCATCGGGCTCGAGATGTGGCGGCTGCGCTCGAGCAGCACGGCAAGCAGCCCGGCCGCGAGCGTGCCGGCGACGACCATGGTCGGTCGCACTCCCAGGAAGGCCATCAGGTACGGCGAGATGGCGCTGTAGGAGACCGGGTGCATGCCGCCGTACCAGGCCAGGTCGTAGGCGCTGCCCGGGTGGGCCTTGGCGAACGCCGCCCAGGCGTCCTGGGCGGCGATGTCGCCGCCGGGGGTGGCCAGCAGGCGCCACCAGAGCAGGTGCAGCACGCCGGCAAGAGCTGGAGGCGACCAGCGCCGGGCTCCAGCGGACCGCCCTGACCCGAGGGGCCGGGCCGACCAGCGTGGTCGCGTCGGCCGGCGGGTCGTCGAGAAGGGTCACGCCGACTCCCGTCGCCACCCGTTGGACGACCGGGCGAGGAGCCGTGGTGGATCGACGGTCCACTTGCCGAGCTGCACGGCCGTCAGCGCGAGGAGCACGCCGGCGATGTCGTCGAGGACGTAGTGCCAGCCGAAGTAGACCGTCGCGAGGATCACGGCTGCCAGGTAGACGGCGAGCGCCCGGCTCACACGGCGCAGGCCGTAGTAGCGAGCCATCAGGAAGACCAGGGTGGTGAAGCCGACGTGGAGGCTCGCGAAGGCGCCGAGGCTGACGAAGGCGTCGGAGGTCGACGGGTCGGCCAGGAACGCGGCCCGCTCGGCGAGGTACTCGGCCTGCGTGTCGGTGATCGGGCGTGTGCCGCAGTCCGGCGAACTCCCGCGGCACCGCGGCGTAGGGGCCCAGGCTGGGCAGGAGGTAGTAGCACAGGGTGCCGAGGATCCAGGCCCACGTGGCGGCGCTCAGGAAGACGTAGGCCTTCCGGACGCGGGGGATCAACGCCAGGCTGCCGACCAGGGCCAGCACGATGACGTAGGTGAACGAGCGGTAGACGACGGCCAGCGCCTCGGCGGCGTAGGACTCACCGAGCAGGGTGTGGAGCATCACCCACGGGCTGTGGCCCAGGAACAGCGCGCGGTCCCAGCTCAGGAGGTCGTCGTCGCGCAGCTGGTTGAAGGCGTTCCAGCTCTTGAGGTTGCGGTAGCCGAGGTAGACGAGGTGGTAGCCGACCAGGCCGCTGACCACCAGAAGCACCCGTTGGCCGGTCCAGCGCTCGCGCAGCACCCGGGCGACGTTGCGCAGCGACCAGCCGCGCGAGCGGGCCCTCACGACGGCCTCGACGAGGGCGATCACCAGGAGGAAGACCAGGGCCTTGGCCAGCCGGTTGCGCAACATCTGGCCCTCGGGGTCGCGCACCGGGATGCCGAGGGCGGCGGACCGCTCGGCCACCACGGCCGCCCAGAGGACGACGACGACCCAGAAGCGCCACACGTAGCCGTAGCCGCCGGTTGCGGTCTGGTCTGGTCGGGACGACGGGACGTCCGTCAGGCGGGTCCGCCTGCTGGGTGCCGTCTCGGTCATGGTGGGTCTCCTGGAAATGCGCGCCAGAACGGGCCCATCGTCGCAGGATCCCTTTCCGGCACCAGCATCGTGACATCCCGTTCGGGGTCGGGTCACGTCCGACCCCGCACCCCAGGCCTTGCATGACTAGATCCGGTCCCTGGCCTGGGGTTGTGAGGCGAACCTCAGTAACGCACCATATTCGTAGCGGCGCCCCGCCCCGGAACCTCTCTCTCCCGGGAAGGGGCGCCTTGCTCTTGCCTAGGCATCTCGCCTCGATTCCCGCGCCGGACCGGGGTCCGCCTAACGTGGGGTCGTGGAACCCCGGACGACCTTGCCCGACCCGACCTCGGGCATGTCGATCACCAAGGTGCAGCAGTGGATCCTGTCCGTGCTCGCCTTCACGGTGATCGAGCACTTCGCGGCCGGCCTCGCCTTCGCGGCCGTCTTCGCCGACGACCAGGACGCCCGCGTGGGCCTGAACGTCTTGGCGGGGATCACCGGCGTCGCTGCCGTGGCGGCGTTCCGGGCGCTGCACGCCAAGCCGATCCTCAGCGCCTGGCTGCTGCTCGGCCCGCTGCCGGGAGTGATCGGCGCCTGGCTCACCTTCCGCTGACGCAGCGTCGAACCCTCGGCCGTCAGACCCTGAACATCACCACGAGGGGCTGGCGGCCTGACGCCGACCGCTGGTCCCACCGGTTGCCGGCGAGGTCCTTGACCCGCGTGGTCACCTTCAGCCGGTAGGTCCCCGGCTCGAGGGGCTGCTTCGGGTCCACGACGATCTGGCGCCGGCCGGCGGCGTAGGACACCTGGCGAGACGACCGGGTCGCCGCCCTGGGTCAGCTTCACCGTCGAGGCATCGACGGTCGAAGGCGCGAGGCGTTCGCTGGCCCACACCTTCAGCCTCGCGCCGGGACCGACCTGCCGCGCGGCATCGGCCGGCAGCGACTTCTTGGCTCGAGGCGCCTTGGTGTCGAGCACGATGGTGTCGCGGGCGGTCTCGGAGACGTTGCCCGCGCCGTCTCGGAACTGCACGAAGACCGCCTTCGACCCGTCGCCGGTGCCGAGCTGCCACGACGTCGTCGCGGCGTACGGCACCCACGGTCCGTACGACGCCCCGTCGTTGCTCAGCCGCATCGACGTCACTCCGGTACCGGGAGCGGCGTCGGTTGCCGACAGGTCGAGCTCGACGGCCCGGGTCCGGGTGCGGGCTGCGCCGTCGTCCACGGCGACGGTTCCTCCCGGACCCGCCGCATCGGACCAACGGAGGTGCAACGACCAGCCGTCCATGGCGGACACCTGCCCACCGGAGTCGTCGAAGCCGAAGAGCCGCCAGGTCCCGTTGGGGTCGGTGCCGTCGAAGACGCCCAGCGACGTCGGTGGCCCGGGCTCGAGGGGCATCGCGGGCGCCGGGGGCGGGTACTCAGCCGGCGGGTTCTCGGCGTTGGTGGGCTGGTAGGACTTCGACTCGAGGGCGTCGAACTCCGGGACTCCGTAGGGCGCCTCGTCGTCGAAGCGCAGGTCGACCCCCGTGACCGCCTCGCTGCTGCCGCCGCCGACGTCGTTCATCAGGACGACGGCCTGGCCCCGCGGCCCGACCAGCAGGAAGGTCATGTCCCGGCCGAACTCGGTGTCGAACCCGCGGATCGACACGTCCACGTCGGTGACCGACCCGATGCCGGAGACCTGCAGCTCGGACGGGTAGGTCCCGGGCGCGGCGAGGGCGAGTGTCAGCTCCCAGCCGGTGATCTGGCCGGCACCCGTGCCGTTGTCGTCGACGACGTAGAGGCTCCAGGTGCCGGCTGCGCGTCGTGCCGTCGAACGCCCCGAGCGCGGGTCCGGATGCCGATGGCGATGGAGCCGGTGCGGGGAACGCGTCCGGGCCGTCGCCGTAGTCGCTCGGCCGGTAGCTGCCGTTCAGGAACTCGATGGGCTCGTCGTCGGGCAGCGCTCCGTCGGCCTCGTCGTCGAACGTCGGCTCGGCATCGGTGGGCGCGATCCCGCCGGCGTCGGACATCAGGACGACGGACTGGCCCTGGGGTCCGACGAGCAGCACGTCGAGGTCGTCGGGGCGGTCATGGACGAACTCGACCGTGACGTCGAGATCGAGGACGAGACCGGGCTCGTCGACCACGATCTGCGACGGGTACGGCGTGGCGGTCCCTGACACCGGGACCGTGATGGCCCCGCCTGCGACCCCGAACGGGCCCGTCGTTGAACGTGATCGCGTGGGGCCGGTCGAACGTGGTGCTCACGTCAGCGGCCGACGCGGGCGGGACACCCACGGGGAGGGTCGCAGCAGCCAGGACAAGGATCGTGGTGGACGCCCAGCGCGCCCGAGAAAGCACAGACATGAGGACACGCTAGATCACGTTCTCGTGCCGTGACCCCAGGGGACGCGTGATCGGGCTCGAACCGCGTCCGTCGGGGTCGCAAGTGGCGGACGAGGAGGCGACGAGCTCGTCGCGTCCTGCCTACAGCACGCGCTCGCCGTACATCTCGCCCAGCGGGTCGGCGATGAGCTCGATGCGGGCGCCGTCGGGGTCGGTGAAGTAGACCGAGACCTCGCTGTGGATGACGTGCTCGACGCCGGCGTCCTCGAAGCGGCGGACGATCTCCTGCCAGCGCTCGGGCTCCATCGAGATGGCCATGTGGTGCAGGCCGCCGAGCACCTCGGCGTACGGGCCGACGTCGAGCCCGGGGAAGTCGAAGAAGGCCAGCAGGTTGCCGTTGCCGATGTCGAAGAAGAAGTGGGAGGAGCCCGGGTAGTCGCGGTTCTCGATCAGCTCGGTGAGCGGGAAGCCGAGCAGGTCCTGGTAGAAGCGGACCGTCCGCTCGACGTCGCTGCTGATCAGCGCGGTGTGGTGGAGTCCGCGTGCGGTCGACGCAGGCCGGTCGCCGGCGTCCCGGAGGTGGGCCGTGCGGATGCGGTCGCGCTCGGACGCGATCGCTGCGAGGTCGATGTCGGTCATGGGCACCTTTCTACCGGTGTTCGGCCAGCTCCAGGGTGCGGTCGAGCATGGTGCTGAGCCGGCCGACCTCGGGCGCAAGGTCCTCGCGCCCGGCGGGTGTTGCCTCGGGGAACCAGGCGACGTCCACGCGGTCGCCCTTCACCGCCCACGTCCCCGAGACCACGCCACCCACGACGACGAGGTGCGCGCCGCGCGAGACGACCGGCCGCCGGGCCGGCGGGACGACGCGAGGATCGGCGGTGCCCGGACCCATCACCCACTGGTCCTGGCCCGGCAGGAGGCGCACGGCCGAGCTGGGTGACGCCGCGGCGAGCTCGTCGACGTCCTCCTGCAGCAACAGCGTGGTCTCGCCCTCGACGTCGAGGCTGACGAGGCGGTCGCTCAGGTCGTCGACCCACCCGCGGATGGCCTTGCGGCCCGCGCTCAGGCCTTCCCCGAGCCAGTACTGCAGGCGGTCCGGCGAGGCTGGGCCGTAGGTGCGGAAGTACGCCGAGACTGCTCGCCGCCCTGCCTCGTCGACGTCGGGAAGGCCCGCCCAGCCGGGCACCGCGTCCAGCCGCCGGAGGGTGGCATGACCGTCGCGAGCCGGCCCGAAGCAGAGGTCGCCCTGCCACATCAGCGGCTTGAGCAGCGTGTCGGACCGGTTGGTGAGGCCGGCGGCCGCCAGCCTGTAGCGCCGCTTGCGAGCCAGCGCTGCGGCGAGCTCTTCTCGGGTGAGCGGGACCTCGGCCACGGCGTCGCGGACCGCCTCGCGGAACGCCGGCCAGTCGGCAGCGGCCAGGCCGTAGGTCTCGATCCAGCTGGGCAGCTCCCACTGGCGGCCGGACGCGCGGAGCGCGAGGTAGGCGCCGGCCGAGGCGACGGTCATCAGGTGGGTGGCCCCGCGGAAGGTGTAGGCCTTCACCACCTCGCCGGCCTCGACCGCCCGGGCGACATCGCCGGCCCGTGAGCCCTCGCGCCTGGCGCCGACCGCGAGGTCCGCCGACTGCTCCGGCCACGCCGGGACGGCGCCCAGCCGCTCCACCACCTCGGCGACGGAGCCGGCACCGACGGGATCGAGCAGCTGGCGGCGCAGCCGCCACGCCAGCGACTGCGCCCACGTCAAGGACACCGACGCAGGCTAGCGTCGCCCGGACCGGCGGACGCCGATGGCTGGCGGGGCCGGGCCCGGGTACGTCGTCCTATGCTCGACACCGTCGAACCGCCCGTCCGGGGGGTGGCACCACCTGGACAGGGGGCCGCGATGAGTGCGAGACCCGGAGCGCCTGCCAAGGCAGCTCCGCTGGCCCTCATCGGGTCGGCTCACCCCGGGCCGGCTCTCGCCGTGACGGTGCTGGCCGCGCTGCTCGCGACAGCCCTGGAGATGTCCGCGTCCCGGGTGCTGCTGGTGACCGCCGCGGTGCTCTGCGGCCAGCTGTCCATCGGCTGGAGCAACGACCTGATCGACCTCTCGCGAGACCGTGCGGTCGGGCGTCGCGACAAGCCGCTCGCCTTGGGGGCGCTGGACCCACGTGTCGCGACGGTCTCGTGTGCGGTCGCGCTCGCGCTGTGCGTCGGCCTCTCCCTTGCCTGTGGGCTCTCGGCCGGGTTGGTGCACCTGGTCTGCGTCGCCGCCGGGTGGGCCTACAACCTGGGACTGAAGGCGACGGTCTGGTCGTGGGCGCCGTACGCCGTGGCGTTCGGGTTGCTGCCCGTGTTCATCTGGCTCGCTGGTGACGATCCCGGCGCTCCGCCGCTGTGGCTGCCACTGGCCGCGGCCTGCCTGGGCGTGGGCGCCCACCTCCTCAACGTGCTCCCGGACATCGACGACGACGCCGCCACCGGCGTGCGTGGTCTGCCGCACCGGCTCGGCGCGCGCCGCCTCCCCGCTGCGGCGGTGGTCGTCCTCGGGGCCGGGTCCGTCCTGGTCCTGCTCGGGGCCGACGTCTCGTCATGGGCCGCTGCCATCGGCTTGGCGGTCGTCGCCCTGCTCGGTCTCGTCGTGCTGCGTGGGCGCGGTCGCGCGCCGTTCGCGGCGGCGGTCGGGATCGCCCTGCTCGACGCCACGCTGCTCGTGGTGAGCCTGTGACCTGGGACCTCGTGGTCGTGGGGGCCGGGCCCGCCGGCGCCTGCGCGGCGTTGGGTGCGCTGCGAGCCGACCCGTCGCTGCGGGTGCTGCTGCTCGACCGGGCCGACTTCCCGCGCGACAAGAGCTGCGGCGACGGCATCGCGCCACACGTGCTCGACGCCCTCGCGAGCGTCGGGGCGGCGGACGTGGTCGCGGGGTGGGCGCCGCTGCGCCACCTCGAGCTCGCCCGTGGCGGGACCAGCGTCTCGGGGCCGATGGCGCGGGCGGTGCACGTCGTGCCGCGCGAGGTCTTCGACGCCCGCCTGGTCGAGCACGCGGTGCGGGCGGGTGCGGTGCTGCAGCGGCGCCGGGTGCGCCGGGTCGAGGTCGGGCCCGCTGGGGTGCTGCTCGACGGTGAGGTCGCTGCGCGGGTCGTGGTGGGGGCGGACGGCGTCCACTCCGTGCTGCGCCCCCACCTGCTGGGGCCCTCGAGCGAGCCGCGGGCGATCGCGATCCGCGGCTACGCGCCGACCGCGGACGCAACGTCGGGGCACGCAGGTGATCCGCTACGGCCCGCGGGCCCAGCCGGCGTACGCGTGGGCCTTCGACCGCGGCGACGGGTGGAGCAACGTCGGGTACGGCGAGCTGCTGCCCGGACAGCTGGCCGGCCCGTCGGGTGGCGAGCCGCCGAGCCGTGCGCTGCTCCTGGAGCAGCTGGAGGAGCTGCTTCCGGGGACGGTGCCCGGCGGGACCAGCTGGAAGGGCCACCACCTGCCGCTGTCGGGGTGGCGCTGGAAGCAACCCGACGGCCGCGTCCTGCTCGTCGGCGACGCTGCGGCCCTGGTGAACCCGATGACGGGTGAGGGCATCTACTACGCCGTCGCCACGGGCATCCTGGCCGGGCGCACGGCGGCCCGCTGTGTGACGGCCGGAGAGCCGGGCCGCGCCGGGGCTGAGCACCGCAAGGCCGTCCGGGGCCTGCTGGCCACGCACCTCAAGCACACCTGGACCGCCGCCCGGCTGGCCCGCGTCCCCGCCGTGGTGGACGCCGGCATCCGCGCGGCCGGCCGCGACCGCCACGCGTTCGACTCGCTGGTCGAGCTGGGGCTGGGTGACGGCCGGATCGGTCCTCGTCTCGCCGGGGGCCTGCTGCGCCAGCTGCCCCGATCCATCGTCTCGACCCGGCACGACCACGAGGAGCCGCATGCCGATCCTGTCCGTTCGTAGCGCACTTCCGGGTCTTCGCTACCCGCAACAGCAGCTCACCGACGCCTTCGCCGCGTTCGTCACCGACGGCGGCCTCGACGAGGCGGTGCTGCGCCGACTGCACCGCAACGCCGGTGTGGAGACGCGGCACGTCGTGCTCGAGCTCGACCAGTACGCCGGGCTGCGCGACTTCGGTGAGGCCAACGACCTCTTCATCGAGCACGCGGTCGAGCTCGGGTCCCGGGCGCTCGTCGACGCCCTGAAGGCGGCCGGGCTCACGCCGTCCGACGTCGACCTGGTCGTGTCGGCCACCGTCACCGGCCTCGCCGTGCCATCGCTGGAGGCCCGGATCGCGGCGCAGGTGGGGTTGCGTCCGGACGTGAAGCGGATGCCGCTGGTGGGACTGGGCTGCGTGGCCGGAGCGGCCGGCATCGCCCGGGTCCACGACTACCTGCTGGGCCATCCCGACGACGTGGCCGTGCTCGTCTCCGTCGAGCTCTGCTCGCTGACCGTCCAGCGCGACGACGTGTCGATGCCGAACCTGGTCGCGAGCGGCCTGTTCGGCGACGGTGCCGCCGCCGTCGTGATGGCCGGAGCGCAGCGGCGTACCGGACCCGTCGAGGTGCCGATCAGCTGTCTGGACACCCGCAGTCACCTCTACCCCGACTCCGAGCGGACCATGGGTTTCGACGTGACCGGGAAGGGTCTGCGGATCGTGCTCGACGCCGAGGTGCCGACGATGGTCGAGCGCTACCTGCGCCAGGACGTCGACGAGTTCCTGGCCGACCACGACCTGACTCGTGCCGACATCGGCTGGTGGGTGTGCCACCCGGGCGGGCCGAAGGTCATCGAGGCGCTCGAGGCCGCGCTCGAGGTGCCGCGCGAGGCCGTGCGGCTGACCTGGGAGTCGCTGGCGCGCGTGGGCAACCTGTCCTCGGCGTCGGTGCTCCACGTGCTGGAGGACACCCTGCGGGAGCGCCCGCCCGCCCCGGGCACCCACGGCGTGCTGCTCGCGATGGGGCCGGGCTTCTGCTCCGAGCTGGTGCTCCTGCGGGCGGGGGTCTGACGTTGGAGAGCCTGGTCGCCTTCACCGTGCTGGTCGCGCTGGTCGGCGTCGAGCGGCTCGTCGAGCTCGTGGTGTCGGTGCGCAACGCTGCCTGGAGCCGCGCGCGCGGCGGCGTCGAGACCGGCCTGGGCCACTACCCGTTCATGGTCGTGCTGCACACCGGGCTGCTCGTCGGCGCCCTCGTGGAGGCCTGGGTACGCCGTCCCGAGGTGCCCGGCTGGCTGGCCTGGTCGATGACGCTGCTGGTGCTGGCCTCGCAGGCACTGCGCTGGTGGTGCATCGCCACCCTCGGGCGGCGCTGGAACACCCGGGTCATCGTGGTGCCGGGGCTGGCACCGGTCACCGGCGGGCCCTACCGATGGATGCGCCACCCCAACTACGTCGCGGTGGTCGTCGAGGGCGCGGCCCTGCCCCTGGTGCACGCCGGGTGGATCACGGCGCTGGTCTTCACGGTGCTCAACGCCGCGTTGCTCGCCGTCCGGATCCGGGTCGAGGACGAGGCGCTCGCCGGCTTGCCCCCGACCACGCCCCCGACGACGGCGAGGACCGCCGATGCGTGACCCCGTGCATGACCTCGTGGTGGTCGGCGGTGGGCCGGTGGGTCTGGCCACCGCCCTGTACGCCGCCCGCGCCGGCCTCGACGTGGTCGTGCACGAGCCGCGGCCGGCGCCCGTCGACAAGGCCTGCGGTGAGGGACTGATGCCCGGGGCCGTCGGCGACCTCGAGGCGCTCGGCATCGCGCTGCCCGGCCGGCCGCTGGCCGGCATCCGCTACGTCGAGGGCTCCCGTTCGGTCGACGCACCCTTCCGCTTCGGCCCGGGCCGGGGAGTACGTCGGACGGCGCTGCACGCTGCGCTCTCCGAGGCCGTCGCGCTGGCGGGCATACCGGTCGAGCAGCGCACGGTGAGGACCCTCAGCCAGGACGACCGCGGTGTGCTGGTCGACGGTGAGCGGGCAAGGTACGTGCTGGCGGCCGACGGCCTGCACTCGTCCGTGCGCCGGATCGTCGGGCTCGAAGACCCCTCGGCGCTGGCCGCCGTCGCTTCGGGTTGCGACGGCACCTCGCCATCTCGCCGTGGACGCCGTTCGTCGAGGTGCACTGGTCGCCGCGCGCGGAGGCCTACGTGACGCCGGTCGCGGACGACTGCGTCGGCGTCGCGCTCCTGGTCGACGGCGGGGGCGAGTTCGAAGACCTCCTGGCCGGGTTCCCGGGCCTGGCGGAGCGGCTGGCCGGAGCCCCGGCGTCGCGCGTCCTGGGTGCCGGCCCGCTCCGGCAGCGCTCCCGTCGCCGCGTCGCCGGCCGCGTGCTGCTGGTGGGCGACGCCTCCGGCTACGTCGACGCGCTGACGGGGGAGGGCATCGCGTTGGGGCTGGCGCAGGCACGCGCGGCGGTGACGGCCGTGCTGTCGGGCGACCCGTCGGCGTACGAGCGCAGCTGGCGGCGCCTGTCGTGGCGGCACAACCTGCTGACCCACGGCCTGCTTGCGGCCAGCGGGCGTCCGGCCCTGCGGCGCCGGCTCGTGCCCGCGGCCGACGCGGTGCCATGGCTGTTCCGGGCCGCGGTCAACGAGCTGGCCAGGCCGGCATGACCGGCGTCTCCACAAGCTCGGCCGGGGTGGAGCAGGTGGTGCTGCTCGACGAGGACGGCAACGCCGTCGGCGTGGCCGACAAGTACGCCGTGCACCACGCGCAGACTCCACTGCACCTGGCCTTCTCCTGCTACGTGCTGGACGCCGACGGTCGCCTGCTCGTCACGAGGCGGGCGCTGGCCAAGGCGACATTTCCCGGCGTGTGGACCAACACCTGCTGCGGCCACCCGGGTCCCGGCGAGGCGATCGAGGAGGCCGTCGTGCGCCGCGTCGGGCAGGAGCTCGGGTTGTCGCTGCGTGACGTCCGGCTGGTGCTTCCGCGGTTCCGCTACCGCGCCGAGATGGACAACGGCGTCATCGAGAACGAGATGTGCCCGGTGTTCGTCGCCACCTCGACGGACGACGTACGCGCCGATCCCGCCGAGGTCGAGGAGCACCGCTGGGAGCCTTGGCCGGAGTTCCGGGAGTCGGTGCTGGCCGGGCGTGACGTGTCGTCGTGGTGCCGCGAGCAGGTGGCCGAGCTGCCCGCGGACCTGGTGGCAGCCGGGCCCGCCCTCGGGAGGAGCTGCCTCCGGCGGCGCGCTGACACCCGATTCGTCTGCGGCGTGAGCGGGGAAAACTGCAGTAGATCCGCAGACGAATCGCTGCTGTCTACACGCCGTACAGGCGCAGGCGGGCGTCGGCGAACCGGCCGCGCACCTCGGCCGCCCAGGCGTTGTTGCGCGGCTCGCGGGTGGCCAGCGTCGCCACGGGCCAGACGGGTGGCTGTGCGTCGCCGGACAGCGCCCAGGCGGCTTGACGGGCGGCTCCCAGGGCGACGTACTCGGCCGGTCGCGGGATGACGACCGGTGAGCCGAAGAGGTCGGCGGCCGCCTGCTGCACGGCCGAGGACGCGGAGCCGCCGCCGATCAGGATGAGGCGGTGCGCCGGGACGCCGAGGGCGGTGAGGCGTTCGAGGGCGTCGCCCAGCATGCAGAGCATGCCGAGCACGGCGGCGCGGGCGAGGTTCTCGGACGTGAGGTTGGCCCGCGTGAGCCCGACGAGCGAGCCGCTGGCATCGGGTAGGTCAGGGGTGCGCTCGCCGTCGAGGTACGGGACGAGGGTGAGCCCGCCGGCGTCCGGCGGACCGGACTGTGCCAGCCGGTCGAGGTCCTCGAGCCCGACGCCCAGCAACCCCGCGGTGGTGCTCAGGATGCGGGCGGCGTTGATGGTCGCGGCCAGCGGCAGGTGGCGACCGCTCGCGTCGGCGAACCCTGCGACGGTCCCGCTGGGGTCGTAGACCCGCGTGCCGGCAGACGCGAAGACAGTGCCGCTGGTGCCGATGCTGATGGCCACGTCGCCGAGCCCGAGGTCGAGGCCCAGGGCGGCTCCGGCGTTGTCGCCGCACCCCGCGCCCACGACGGCCCCCGAGGCGGTCTCGCCCGCCACGTCGGCAGGGCCGAGGACCCGTGGCAGTCGCGGCACGCGGCCGAAGGCCTCGACGAGGATGTCGTCGCGGTAGCGCTCCTCGGGCACCGAGTAGTAGCCCGTCCCCGAGGCGTCGCTCCGGTCGGTGACGGCCTCGTCGGGGCGACCGGTCAGGCGCCAGGTCAGCCAGTCGTGAGGGAGCAGCACGCGGTCGACGCGCTCGGCGACGTCGGGGCGCTCCTCCGCCAGCCAGGCCAGCTTGGTCACCGTGAAGGACGCCACGGGTACGACGCCCACGTCGCGCGCCCAGGTCTCCGCACCCCAGCGGGCCTTGAGCCGGCGAGCCTGGTCGGCCGACCGGACGTCGTTCCACAGCAGCGCGTCGAAGACCGGTTCGCCGTCGTCGCCGAGGGCGACCATGCCGTGCTGCTGCGCGCTGACCGAGACGGCCATGGGCGTCGTCGAAGCCCGGCTGGGACTCCAGGGCGCGCCACCAGAAGTCCGGGTGGACCGAGGTGCCGTCGGGATGGCCGGCGCTCGACGAGCCGAGGATCTCGCCCGAGTCGGCGTCGACGCGGAGCACCTTCGTGCTCTGGGTGGAGGAGTCGATGCCGACCACCACGCGAGACAGGGCTCGGGGCATGGCGCGACCCTAGTGGGCGCCTGGCGTACGGCGGGCCCTTGGTCCGAGGTCGTGCGGGGTCTCAGGTCGTGCGGGGGAGCCGGATCTCGAACGCGGGCGACCGACCCGGACGGCGGGGGTGGTAGTCGACCTCTCCGCCGTGGGCGTGCGTGATCTCCCGCACGAGGTAGAGCCCGAGGCCGGTCCCTCCGCGCGCGCCGGCGCTCACGAAGCGCTCGAACAGGCGCGGTTCGAGACGTTCGGGTACGCCCGGGCCGGCGTCGGTGATCCTGATGCGGACGTGGTCGTCGTCCGCCTCGCCCACGAGCGTGACCGGTGCCGATCCGTGCCGGACGGCGTTGTCGAGCAGGTTGTCGATGGCCTGGGCGAGCCGGTCCGCGTCGGCCCGGACCGTGATCGAGTCGTCGACCTCCAGGTCGATGTGCACTCCCCTCTCGGCCGCCTGCAGGCGCGCTGCTGCGCTCTTGAGGATGGCGGCCAACGTCACGTCGTCCATGCGGTGTTGAAGCGTTCCCCGGTGCAGCTGCGACGCGGTCGAGAGGTCCGCGGCCAGGCGGCGCAGGCGGTGCGTGCTGCTGCGGATGTTGGCCAGGAACCGCTCACCGTCGGCGGTGGGGGCGGGCGACCCCTCCAGTGCGGAGACGGATCCCTCGATCACCGCCGCGGGAGTACGCAGCTCGTGGGCGGTCACGGCGAGGAGGTTCGCCTGCTCGTTGATCAGGTCCTTGCGCTCCTGCTCGTGCTCACGCTGCTGGCTCTGGTCGCGGGTCACCTTGGCGAACCCGACGTGCCGCCCCGTGTCGTCGTAGATGGCGCTGATCACCACGCTCGCCCAGAACTGGGTCCCGTCCTTGCGGATCCGCCACCCTTCCTCGGCGTACTCGCCGTCGCGCCGTGCCATCTCCAGGTTGTGCTCGGGGTGACCGCTCTCGCGGTCCTCCGGCGGGTAGAAGACGTGGAACGACTGACCGATGATCTCGGACGGGGAGTACTGCTTGATGCGCTGGGCGCCCGCGTTCCAGCTGACGACCTTCCCGTCCGGGTCCAGCATGAAGATGGCGTACTCGCCGACGGCGGCCACGAGCAGCCGGAAGTTCTCCTCGGTCAGCCGCAGGTCGACCTCGGCGGCACGCAGGGCGCTGATGTCCTGGACCTGGGCGAAGACGTAGAGGACCTGGCGCTGGACGTCACGGATCGGCGCGAGCGTGAGCCGGACGGTCCGGGGCGGCAGGCCGGGCACCCTGGCGCTGGGTACGACGTGCTCCATCGTGGCGAGGTCCTTGCCGCGGGCGGTGATCTCCCTGAGCCCGCGGTCCAGAAGGCTTCCCGCGCCGCTGGTGAGCTGGCCGTAGTCGACGCCCACCAGGTCGTACGGCGCGCACGACATGAGCTCGGCCAGCGCCTCGTTGGCGCGGACGATGCTGCCCGTCACCGTCAACGTGGCCATACCGATCGCCGCGCGGTCGAAGAGGTCCTGGAACTGGGCGACGTGCTCGTCGAGGACGCGCTGCTCCGCGGTGGTCTCGGAAACAGGTTCGCTTCCCACGAGGCTGAGCGGCTGTGCGGGCGTCAAGCGGTCGGGCGGTCGGTACAGAGCGTGGATCAGGCGTTCGGGCAGGTCGTGGAGAGGGATGGACTTCTCCAGGACGTCCACGGCCCCGAGCTCACGGGCCCGCTCGGCCAGACCCTGCTCCTCGAAGCCGGTGAACATGACGACTGTCGTGTCCGGGCAGACGGCCAGGATGGCGGGCAGCGCCTGGAGGCCGTCGCAGGTCGGCATCGAGGTGTCGAGCAGCAGGAGCTCGGGCTCGTGCCGGATCACCAGGCTGATGGCCTCGTCACCGTCGCCACCTTCGGCGACCACCTCGAACAGCCCCGACTGCTCGAGCCGCCGGCGGACCAGGGCACGTAGTTCTCGCGAGTCGTCCACCAGGACCGTCGACACCTTCTGGCCGTCGGCCGCACTGCTCACTGCTACATAGTGCCCCTCCAGCCAGCATTGATACCTCCGGCGTCGTCTCGCCGCTAGCGTTCCCGCCATGCAGGTCTTGTCTGAGGCGGGTCGGCCGACAGCGACGGCGAAGGACGAGGTCACCTGGGTGGAACACCTCAGCGTCCCCGACCTCAGCTGCGGCACCTACACGATCCCGGCCGGCGGAGTGGACCCGCAGGACCCGCACACCGAGGACGAGCTGTACGTGTGCACGCGCGGACGCGCGACCCTCTGGACGCCGACCGGGTCGTGCGCCGTCGAGGCCGGCACCGTCGTCTTCGTCGCCGCGAACGAGGAGCACCGGTTCGTCGACGTCGAGGAGGACCTCACGGTCCTCGTCGTCTTCGGTCCGGCCGAGTACAGCCGCGGCTAGCTTCGGTGCCGACCGTGGTACCGCGTGCCCACGTCGGAACGTAGCCAGAAGCGGTACCTTCGCGGCTGTGGAAGGCCGAAATCCGGGAGGCATCATCCGATCTCAGGGATCAGCGATCGGATCTCGATCCTCGTTGTCTCGCCGAGACCTGTGGGACAGCACCGTCGGGCATGGCGAGAGGTAGTCGTGGATCCGGCTGAGAGCCCGGGCGGTACTCCCCGGCAGGGCATTCTTCTGGCGGCCGCGATGTTCGTGTTCGTGATCGACACGTCGTTCATGAACGTGTCGATCTCGGCGGTCGTCCAGGATCTCGACACGACGGTGAGCGGGGTCCAGTCGGCCGTGGCTATCGAAGCGCTCGTGTCCGCGGCCTTCATCCTCATCAGCAGCAAGGTCGGTGACCTGTTCGGCCGCAAGCGCGCGTTCGTCATCGGCATGGTGTTCTACGCCGTCGGAGCGCTCGCGATGGTGTTCGCGCAGGGCCTGGCAGCGATCATCGTCTTCTGGGCGATCCTCGGCGGGCTCGGAGCCTCGCTCTATCTCCCGGCGATGCAGTCGTTGATCCACGGCAACTTCGAAGGGAAGACCCGCGCGAAGGTGTTCGCGCTGGTGGGAGCGTCGGCGGCCATCGCCGCTGCGGTCGGTCCCCTGATCGGAGGCTTCGTCACGACCCTCCTGTCGTGGCGCGTCGGGTTCCTGATCGAGGCGCTCATCATCGGAGTCGTCCTTCTGGGGAGCCGCGGCATCCGCGACGTGCCCTACACAGGGGAACGGTCGATCGACATCACGGGCGCGTTCCTCTCGGTCGTCGGCATGGGCGGCCTCGTCATCGGGGTCCTCGCGTGGCAGGAGGGCGGCGGGTCCGTCGCGCTGCTCCTCGCGATCGGGGTGGCTGCGATGGCGGGCCTCGTCTACTGGCTTCGCGGACGCAAGCGCCAGGGCAAGCCCACACTGCTCGATCCGACCCTGTTCGCGTCCAAGCTGTTCAGCAACGGCGTAGCCCAGATCTTGCTCCAGCAAGTCGCGCTGGGCGGGCTCCTGATCGTCTTGCCGATCTACCTCCAGCTCGTCTGGGGCTACAACGCGCTCGAGGCGGGCATCACGCTCGCACCCCTTTCGCTCACGATGTTCGGCGTCGCACTGCTCGCTGGACGGCGAGCGGGTCGTCGGAGGGCGAGCAGCATCATCCGGGCGGGCTTCGTGCTGCTCGTTGCGTCAATCGTCATCCTTGTCCCGCTGGTGCCCAGAGCGGACTCCGGCTGGCACCTGGTGGTCCCGCTCATGCTTTCGGGCGCCGGGCTCGGCCTTCTCGCATCTCAGCTCAACAACTACGCGCTGTCCCCCATCTCGGAGGAACGGGTTGGCGAGGCGGCCGGCGTCACGTCGGCCACCGGGTCGTTCGGTCTGTCGTTCGGTCTGGCCTTCTCAGGAGCAGTCATGCTCGCAACGCTGTCTATCGCCTTCACGAACATGGCGGAGTCGAGCAGCGTCCTGCCGCCGGCCGACCAGCAGCGTGTCGCCGACGTGCTCGAAGACGACGCGCAGGTGATGAGCGACGCGCAGCTCGGCGAGCTCCTCGCCGGCCAGCCCGAAGCCGTCCAAGACGAGATCCTCAGCATCAACATCGACGCTCGGAACCTCGCGCTCCAGGTTGCTTTGCTCGTCTCGCTGCTCGCGGCCGTCGTCGGCGTCGCCATCGCATTCCGCATGATGCGCCTGCCCGATCCCGCGCAGTCGGCTGCCGCCAATGACCTGGGGCCCGGCTGAAACGTGCCCCGTTCCTGCGGCAACGTGGGGGCCAGGGCAGGATCCACGCACGTTCGTCAACGATGCGTCTACTCCGCGAGTCGGACGCCCTGCAACGCACTCTCATCAGCTGTTCGTTGCGCGGCGGCACGGTGCCGGTGAACCCCACTAGTCCTTGAGACACCCTTCGGCCTTGCTGGTGCGCACGTCCGCTCATGGCCGAAGAGCGGACGGTCGCTTTAGCACACCAACTGCGCAGTCTGAGCGCCTTCTATTGCAGCGACAGTGGTCCGGCGTAGCCTGACCCCGAGGTGGTCGCCGTGCCTGACTGGCTTTTCGGTGTTCTTGTGATCGTCGTTGTTCTCGCCCTGTTCCTCGTGGCGAGATGGGTGCTGTCCGGTGGCAGACGAGGAACCCGCGCGGATGCTGGGCACCGTTCTCGCGTCGGAGGCTCAGGCACACCGGGGGCCCCTGGACCAGGGACCTGAGCGAAGCGCACTGTTCGGCCGCGTTGCGCGCCGTCATGGCTCCCCTCTGCGTCAAGAAGCAGCCGGGAGTGGGGTTCTACGCTGTGGTTTGGCGCCCGCACCCGCTTACTCCGGCGGGACCACGACGTCGTTGCGTGCTCCCGAGAATGCTGCTGGCGTCATGTGCATCCGGCGTGGGAAGTGGCTCTATCCGGTCTTCCGCAGGTGCCGATGCCGATGCTCCACGATGGGAGCGGCGGGGTCGAACTTCGGGTCGGCCACGAGGTACTGAGCAACGAGGCTGTCGTGTTGGTGGTGGCTGGGATGTACGACCTCGGGGATGACGCGACCCTCGGCGTTATCCCAGAACCGGTCAGCCAGCGCCCACATCCGGCGGGCCACGAGGCCGAGAAGCCCGGTGTGTGGCGAGGATGGATGTGGCCGGGTTGGGCCGTGGGTCTCGGCGTCGAACACGTGCCGTGCCAGTCCCTCGACCTGCGCGGGGTCGCCGTGCTTGATCAACTCGGCCACCATCTGGCGTTCGATCCTGTTGTGCTGGTTGAGCTGGGTTGTCGCCGTCTCCCAGAGCTCGGGCCAGGCCAGATGAATCGCGTGCGCCTGCCCGTACAGCCGCCCCTTGATCAGCGCGAGGGTGTGCTCGAGTTCTCGAGCTGCGCGAAGGTACTCGCGGCACAGGCTCGCGCCTTCCGGGACGCTGCGGCGCACCGGCTCCAGCATGACGGCCTCGATCGCCGCCAGGTGCCGGCTCGTCGCGGCCATGAAGGTGTCGGTGGCCGCGTAGTCGTCACGCGGCCGGTGCGGGTCCCGGTGTGGAAGGAGGGCCTCCTCCAGACGTTCTTGTAGCGACCGTTGGGTCGCCTCGACCGTCTGTGCCAAGGAGTCTCCGCGCGCCATCACACTCACCTCGTCAGGTAGTCGTGTCTGACGCCACCACGGTCGCGTCAGGACCGCCGCCTCCAGTCTGAACCCCTCATCTGCTGCGGGCAACCGTCGCGAATCACGAGGAGCTGCTGAGGTTGAGGGGCGAACGCAGGATCCGCGCGACGGAGTCGGTCGGAATGAGATCCATTTCGTCGAACCCGACGGGATTCTCCGCATCGATGCCCGGGTCGCTGGTCCAGAACGCCCACTCGCCTGTTCGTGGGTCGATCAGCCTTCGGTGCTCGTACCCAGTCTGATGCGCTAGCCAGCGCGGTTGGCGATCTCCTCAACGTCGATCCCGCCCACGTCGAGCATCCACTCAGGGTAGAACTAGGCCCCCGCATCACATCTGGACCCTTCGGAAGCGTCGCGGGCAGCGGGCACTTCCAGACGGACGGGGCACGCCTCTGGATCGCACGGTCATGCCGATGACAGGGCGCGGCTGTGGTTCTTCAACGCCGTCTCACATGGTGTCGGGGTAGCCCATTGGATCGGCACATCTTGACGCTCCGATGTGTCTTGACGGCTGGTCCAGCGGCCGGAAGAGTGCCAAGGAGTCGCTCGGGACAGGTACGGCCCACCCGAGCCGCCCCCAGACGCCCAACGGCTGAAGGGGTGAGCACGTGAAGATTCCACGATTGATGCTCCTGGGCATGCTGAGCGCAGTGATGGGACTGGGGCTGATGGCCCCAGCTCAAGCGGCGGGCACGACGCAGATCGGTGGGGACGCGGGGTTCGGCGGCGCGTGCACGGACCCGCCCGTGGGGTTCGACGACTATCCGGGGCTGACCCTGACCGGGGACCTGGAGGGCTGCCTGTACACCAACGTGGTGACGTCGGTGCAGAAGCCGTCCGGGGTCTGGATCGAGACCGGGCACGAGACGTTCGTCGGGTCGCTGAACGGCGGGGCCGAGGGGACGTTCACGACGAACTACCGGTTCCAGGGGAAGTACGAGCCGGGCTTTGTCGTCGAGATCTTCGGGCGCTGCCAGCACCCGATCGCTGCGGGCTCGGGGACCGGCGGGTTCGAGGGAGCCGAGGGTCGGATCGATTTCAAGGACATCATCGGTGACCCGATTGTCTACGTGTACCGCGGGCACATCACGCTCGGCTGACGGCAGTCGGCTAGCGCAGCAACGCCGCCCCCGTCCCGTCGCCATGACGGGACGGGGCAAGCCGCCACCTCCACGTCCATCGCGTCGCCAACACACCATGCCGCTGTCCGTGCGCGGCGGCACGGTGTCGGCGAAACCCCACCACTAGCAATTCAGAACGCGCCTGGCCTTGCTTTGTGCACGTCCGCTCAGCCGATGTGTGGGCTCTACTCGTCGGCGGCGCGCATGCGTGGCTCCCCGAAGAACGCGGTTTCGACTGTGGACGGCCAGATGCAGAGGAGTCGCCCGCCTTCTGGTCCGGTGCGGAAGCCATGCACGGCCCCGGGCGGAATGAAGACGAAGGTGCCTGGCCCGATGCCTTCTGCGGGGTCGGTGTCGGTGTAGAAGGTGTACGAACCTTCGAGGACATAGAAGGCTTCCGCTTCGTCGTGGGTGTGGGGGGTTGTCGAAGCCTGGGTCCTGCCATGCCTCTCCGATGGCCCAATGTCCGCCGGTTTCGGTGCGGGATGCCTTGCGGATGATTCGGGCCTGCAGGCCACCCATCGGCAGGATGATGCCGTCGCCCTCGGCGGGCCCGCGCAGGACTACCCGGTGCGCCTCGCGTTCTGGCATTCCTGGCCTCCGATCACGGACGGGGGCGACTCGCCCGACACTATTGCTGGTGCGCCGCCTACGTGAACACCCCAAATCGTGGCTCCTGACGCACTTCCTGGCTTGGTGCACGCTCCCGCTGTGCGCGCGGCGGCACGGTGTCGGTGAAGCCCACGTTGCTGCACCCTGCCCAGGGGCGCGGCTTCGACGTCTCGTGGTCAGAGGCGGTGGGTGCCGGTGTCGGTGACGAGGTAGGTGGCGTCGTGGGGGCCGTGCCAGAGGTAGTGGCCTTCGGGCGTGCGGGCATACCGCCAGACGCGGGCGGTTTTGGCGCGGTGGTGCCGTCGGCACAGGCAGGCGAGGGCGTCGGGGTGGGTTTGTCCGGGTGGTCCGCCTTCGTCGATCGGGAGGTAGGGGACGAGGTGGTCCTTGTCGCAGTGCTTGGCGGGGACGGTGCAGCGCGGGAAGACGCAGTGGCCGTCGCGGAGCTCGACGAGCTGTTTCATCCACTCGGGTGGGTCGTGGGAGTCGACGGCGTCGCGGCGGTGCATGTTCAACACCGGGAGGATCTCGACCTGGTGGTGGCCGACCCATTGGCGGAGCTTGGCCATGGTGGCCGCGCCGAGGCGTTCGATGGTGCCGACCGCGTAGGCGGCTCCGCCTTCGGCGTCGGTGTCGAGGTCGTCGGCGTCGACGAGGACGTAGAGCCGGATCTTCCCGGACGCCTGCTTGGTGACTGCTGGGCTGCCGAGGACGGAGCCGAGGACGGTGGCGGCGTCGTGGGTGGCTTGTCCGGTGGCCAGGGTGGTGATCAGGGCGATGGCTTTGATCTTGCGGACGCCGAGGGGGTCGGTGTCGCCGTCGAGCCAGAGCTGGTGGGCGATGGCGCAGAGCAGGTCGTAGAACCCCTGGAGGACCGGGGTGTCGCCGGTGGCGGTCAGGTCGCTGGTGCCGGCGTAGAGGGTGGGGTGTGGGTGGCTGAGGGTGACCTCGGAGGCGGCGGTGGCGTTGGCTTCGCGCTGCTGGTGGGCTTCGGGGTCGTACTTGGCGGTCGCGAGGGCGACCAGCCGGTCGGTGATGACGGGGCCGAGGGAGCCGTCGGTGCGGGTGGCGAGCCGGTGGTCGACCCAGCGGGCGCCGGCCAGCGGCAGGGCGTGGGTCTGTTGGGCGACCCGGCGGGCCTGCCAGGGGGCACCTGCAGGCGTTGGACTCGTTTCCAGAGCAGGGGGAGGCGGTGGCGTAGGTCGAGGGCGTCGGCGATCAGCTGGGCCCCGGCGGCGGGGGAGATGCCGAGCTTCAACGCGAAGGGCTCGGGGGTGAACGCGGCCACCGTGGGGGTGCCGTCGCCGCCGAGGGACTCGTCCTTGGTGAGGACGTCGAGGGCGGGGCCGCCGGGGGTCTCGACCCCGGTCTCGGCGGTGGCGGGGTTGCATCACCGCCCACTGGTAGGCCAGCCGGAGCTTGAGTGCTTCGCGGTCGCGGCATCTCGCGCTCGTTGGCTGGGCGGCGAGGTCGAGGCAGCGCGGCAGGGTCGAGGTCTTCGACCTCGAACTCTTCGACGGGTGCCGCGCTCATGGATCAATCCAAGCAGTGGCCACCGACAGTCGTGCTGGCTGAGAACCCCTTCTCCACAAGGGGTTTCGAGGAATGTTGCGGGGTTTCGAGGCTCGTCGCTGGCGCTCCTCGCACCTCAACCGACGATCTCAACCGGCGGTGGTGGTGGCGGGGTTTCGAGGCTGGTCGCTCCTCGCACCTCAACCACCAAGGATGCGCTCGGGGTACACCCGCCGGATGCTGCTGCCGACGACCGACAGGTCGGCACCGTAGACGTGCAGCGAGATGGCGGTCGTGTCACTGGTGTTGTGCACGCGGTGGATGTCGCCCGGTGGCAGCAGCCCCGACACGTCACCGGGGAACGCGACCGCCGTGCCGGACACGACCAGGTGGCCGTCGGCGGTGAGGTGGTAGCGCGTCTCGTGCTCCGCCCCCTCATGGACCCCGACGACGCACCAGGACAGGTGGTCGTGGATCGCGGTGGCCTGTCCCGGGAGCCAGACGAGGGCGACCAGGGAGAAGGCGCCGTCAGGGGCGACGTAGAGCACGTGCGACCGGTACGCCGAGGGGTCGCCGACGCGCTGCTCCGGCAGCAGCAGCCCGGAGCTGGTGAGCGACGGCCGCAGCGCCGCGCAGACCGCGTCGAGGGTCTCGACGTCCTTGCCGCGCGTCGAGCGGACCGCGTCGTCGAGGTCGGCCACGAGGGCCGACAGGTCGGTCGGGAGGCAGGTGGTGGTCATGGTTGTCGTTTCCTTCCTGATCAGACGGTGACGGCCGGCTGGCGGCCGAGGGTGGTGGCAACTGCTTCGTGGAGCGCGCGGGCGTCGCCGGCCGGGAGCCGCCAGGAGACGTGGCCGTCCGGGCGGACGAGCACGGCGTCGTCGTCGCCGAGGAGGTATCGGTCCTCGAGGTCGCCGCCGGGATCGAGGACGTCCTGCCCGACGACGAGCACCTGGACCGGGATGTCCGGCACGCTCCTTGCGGCATCGCGCCACGCCTCGCCCCGCGGGCCGGTGAGCAGGGTCAGCCGACCCTCGAACAGCTCGATGGTCGAGCGCCTCGCGCCGCCGTGCCAGACCCACGCGTGCGGTGCGCGAGCCCCGGGCGCGGCCACGACGACGGCGCCGTTCTCGACAGTGCCGTTCTCGGGGGAGGGTGTCTCGGTGGCGGGCTGGATGCCGGCGGACTCGTAGACGACGCCGAAGTCGTGGCTGAGGTCCTGACCGCGGCCAGGCGCGAAGGCCTCCAGGGACGCCAGCGCGTTGTGCAGCCCACGGGGTACCGCTCCTCGGCGTAGGTCGCCAGCAGCTGACTCGCCGGCCAGGCCACGCGCGGCCCAGCCGAGCTTCCAGCCGAGGTTGTGCCCGTCGGCGATCCCGGTGTTCATGCCAGTGGCGCCGCGCGGCGTCGTCCGGTGGGCGGCGTCGCCGACCAGGAACACCCGGCCGGCCGCCACGCCCGTCGAGACGGCGGCGGCGAAGGTCCAGGGGAACGTGCCGATCACCTCGATGTCGAGGTCGGGCACGCCCGCGGCATCACGGATAGCGGCGATCGCACGATCCGTCGGTCCAGTCGGCCGGGTCGTCGCCGAGCTCGGGGTGGAGCTCTCGGTCGAACATCCAGCGCCCGTCCGTCCCCGACGGCACGAAGACCCGGAACTCGTCGCCTGCCACGATCATGTGCAGCGCGTAGCGCTCGCCGCTCAGGTGCCTGGCGAGGTCCGCGCGGAACAGCGTGCTCAGGTGGGCGCCCTCGTCACCGAGGACCTGCACGTCCAGGCCGACGAGGCGGCGCACGGTGCTGTCGCCGCCGTCGGCGCCGACGACCCACCTGGCCTCGATGGTCTCCTCGCCTGTCTCATCGGTGACGAGCACCGCGACGTGGTCGTCGTGCTGCACGAGGTCGAGCACCCGCACGCCGAAGCGGGCCTCGGCGCCGAGCTCGAGCAGTTGTGCCAGCAGCACCGGCTCCACGTGGTCCTGCGGAGCGACCGCGAACGTCGACGGGCTCATCCTGGCGAGGACGTCGGGCGCGGTCGCACCGAGCGGGAACTCCTGGAGGACCGGGCCGTTCAGAGCGGCGTGGATGGCGCCCGCGACCTTGAGGTCCTGCGAGCCGGCGCGGATCTCCTCCTCCAGGCCCCAGGCGCGCATCAGCTCCATGGTGCGCGGACGGAGTCCGGTGGCCTTGGGGAAGACGGTGGTGCCGGCGTGCCGGTCGACGAGCAGTACTCGGGCGCCCGCACGGGCGGCCGCGACGGCGGTGGTCAGGCCCGACGGGCCGGCGCCGACGACGAGGACGTCGTAGCGGTTGGTGGTCATCTCTGGTTCTCCTCATGGGGTTCTCTGGGTGACCACCAGAGTGCGTCCGGCGTGAGGGCACCGGATCCGTAAGGAGTACGGAGTTAGGAGTCGAGCTCGGCCAGCCGGCTACGTAGTTCTGCTCGGCTGGCCGACGAGGTCTTCTGCAGCAGGTGGGCCACGTGGGTCTCGACCGTGCGACGGGAGAGGAACAGCCGTTCGGCGATCTCGGCATTGGTGGCGCCCTCGACGAGCAGGGCGAGCACGTCGGCCTCGCGGCTGGTGACGCCGAGGGCGGCCAGGGGCGTCGGGACGGCCAGGTTGCCGCGGCCACGGCGGGTCGGGGCGCCGGCCCGGCGGAGCAGGTCGCGGACGATCCGGGCCAGGGCCTCCTCGCCGGCCCGCTCGTGCTCGGCGAGAGAGGCGCGAAGCACCGGTACCGGGTCGCCCCACCCGTCCGCGACCAGGCGGGGCAGCACCACCGTGCGCAGCAACCGGCGCACCCAGGGGGTCGCGGCCGCGAGCTCCTCGGCGTCGCGGAAGGCCGCCTCCGCGTCGGCGAGGCGTCCCGCGGCTCCGGCGACCACCGCGTCGGCGTACCGGAGCGCGGCTGCGTTCGCCCGGCGACGCGACACCGGGACGGCCGCCAGCGCTCTCCTGGCCTCTTCGCCGCGGTCGTCGGTCACGGTGCGCAGGAGCGCCCAGAGGCCGAACTGGTGCAGGGGCGCCGTGGACAGGTGCGCCAGGACGGGGCCACCGCAGGGTCCAGCACGGCGTTCGCGGCGCGGACGTCGTTCGTCGAGAGTGCGAGCATGGCCCGTACCGCGGCCGGTACGAGGGACGCCTCGGGCGGACCGCCCGCCGTCTCCATGAGCGGAGCCATCAGTCGTTCGGTCTCGACCCTGTCGCCGGCCGCTGCCGCGGCGAGGGCGATCACGAAAGCACCGCCGATGGCCGCCGCCGGCATCGACAACGCGCGTGGCGCGATCGAGGAGCTCCCGCGCGAGCGGTACGGCGGCCGCCGGGCCCTCGGACGCGACCAAGGCGTCGACGCGGAGCATGTCGATCGCGGTGAGCTGGCCGACGAGGCCGGCCTGCTCCGCAAGCTCGCGGGCAGCCTCGAGGCGCCGGGTGGTCTCGGACTCCAGCATCTCGAGCGTCGCCTGACCCAGCATCGCCTCGACCCTGGCGTCGACCAGCCCGTGCTCCGAGGCCACCTGAGCCGCGCGGTCGAAGAGCGCGCGCGCTGCCTGCGTGTCCCAGAGCCGGAGCACCTTCGCGTGCACCACGAGGGCGTCGCACAGCTGTTCGGCGTCACCCGCCGCCTCCGCCCCGGCGACGGCCGCTGCCGCGTGCCTGGCGGCGTCGTCGAGCTGGCCGGCCCCGTGCGCCGCGTCCGCCAGGAGGGTCTCGGACCGCGGGTCCTCGGGACGCCCGGCGCGCCCGACGTACTCACGGACGTCGTCCCAGAGTCCCGCTTGCACGGCAGCCCGGGCCAGCTGGAGCGCGAGCTCGACGTGTTCGCCACCCGTGGCATCGTCGAGCACCGGACCCGCCACTGCCAGGGCCTCGCGTGCGCGCCCGCGCAAGCAGAGCAACCGGACGCGCTCGACCGCGGCTGCCGCGGGCCGCAGTCCGGTCCGTTCCAGGTCGTCGACGAGCCGCTCTGCGGTGTGGAAGGCCCCCCGGGCCATGTCGCGACGGGCCAGGGTGAGCAGCAGGTCGGCAACGGCGTCGTCGGCACCCGCCCGGAGCAGCAGGTCGGCGGCGGCGGCGTCGTCCTCGCGCCGTCCACGGGCCAGCAGCGCCTCGGCCGCCCGGCGGGAGAGCAGCGCCAGCTCCGGCGGCAGCACCAGCGAGAGGACGGCCTCGCGGGTCAGCGAGTGGCGCCAGCGCAAGGTGCCGGCATCGACCAGCAGCAGCCGAGCCTCCTCGGCCGCCCGCAACGCCGCCAGCACCTCGGTCTCGGAGACCCCCGTGACGTGGTGGAGCAGTGACCAGTCGGGGGTCAGGCCGAGGACGGCCGCGCCCGCGAGCACCCGACGCTGGTCGCCGGCGAGCTTCGCGAACCGGTCGGACACGAGTGCCCGCAAGGTGGGAGGTACGTCGCCGGGGTCCACGGCAACGAGCTCCTCGACCATGAACGGCAGCCCGTCGGCACGCTCCTCGAGCATGGTCATGGTCGACGGGTCCGTGACGCCCAGGGAGGCGGCCAGCTGGTGCACGTCCTCCTGTGCGAGGCGTGCCAGCCGCAGCGTCACGACCCCGGGCAGGCGCGTGAGCGGGTCGGCCGCTGGCGCGGTCGGCTCGTCCTCGCGCATGGTGGCGACCACGAGCACCGGCAGGGACGGTACGGCGACGGCGACGTGGGCGAGCACGGCCCAGGAGTCGGCGTCCGCCCAGTGCAGGTCTTCGAGCACCAGGAGGCACGGACGCCCGTGCCCGACGAGGCTGAGAAAGCGCGCGACGGCCTCGCCGAGCACGAGCCCGGGGTCGACCCCGGACTCCGACGCGGCGCCGGTGACCTCGGTCCAGTCCGGGAGCAGCCGTGCGAGCGCTGCCCCGTAGGGGCCGAGTGACGTCGGCGTGACCTGGAGCCCGGCACGGAGGGCCCCGACGAGGGCGTCGGCGACGGGTCGGTAGGCGCCACCACCCTCGACCGCGCGGCCGGTCAGGACGACGTGCGTGGCCGAGGCCTCCCTGGCCGACCTCCTCGACGAGTCGCGACTTGCCGATGCCGGCCTCTCCACGGACGAGCACGACGCCACCGCGCGCGGCGGCGGAGTCGACCAGCGCGTGGCGCAGGACTGCGAGCTCCTCGCGGCGTCCGACAAGAGGTCGGCGACCGGGGGGCACACGCTCCATGACCACACTCTCGCGCGATTCGGCGACGTGCTCGCTGTCGGTGGTTGAGGTGCGAGGAGCGCCAGCGACGAGCCTCGAAACCTCGCGGCGAGGGTGGTTTCGAGGCTCGGCCGTGTGACGGCCTCGCACCTCAACCACCGAAACACGCGCCGGGCTGACCGTGGTCGCCCTCACACCTCGACCACCGATCGTGCGCGGCCGCGAGTGGGCGCAGCAGGGATCGAACCTGCGACCACTTGCTTGTAAGGCAAGCGCTCTACCGCTGAGCTATGCGCCCCGGGATGACTCTGAACCGCGCACAGACTAGGACAGCGCGGCGGTGGCGGGCGATTTGTCAGAAGACGGCGCGGAGCGCGGCCGTCACGACCATCGCGACCAGGACGGCGAGCACCACCGACCTGCCCCGCCACATCAACACGCCTCCGGCGGCGATGCCGACGACCTCGGCGCCGACGTGGAAGCTCTGCCCCTCTGCGAACGCGGTCGTGACGACCAGGGCGGCCAGGAGGGCGGGGGCCATGCAGGCGATGACTCGGAGGACGACCGGTGGGAGGTCGCGCCCACCGAGCATGACGGGGCCGGCGGCCTTGATCAGCACCGTCGTGACGACGCACCCGGCGATGAGCAGCCAGATGTTCACGACTCCTCCCTCCTCGGTACGCCGAGCAGGGCGGCGCTCGCGGCGGCGAGGACGGGGACGCCGGGTGGGGTGAACGGCACGAGGGCCAGCGCGATGACCGCGCCGACGACGGCGACCACGCGAGAACGCCGGTCACGCATCTCGGCGAGCAGCAGGCCGAGGAAGAAGGTCGGGAAGACCGCGTCGAGGCCAAGGCGCTCGGGATCGCCGATCAGGTCGCCGCCGTACGCCCCGGCAACGGTGCCGAGGACCCAGGTGAAGTACTGCGGGAGCGTGGTGCCGAAGAGCAGCCAGCGGTCGAAGGTGCCGTCGCCGTTGTTGGCCAGCGCCCACGACGCGTCGACCACCGTCTGCCCCTGCAGGCCGCGCTTGACCGGGCCGCCGGGGAGCGAGGGAGCCAGGGCGATGCCCATGGCGAGGAACCGGCCGTTCATCAGGGTGGCCGCGGCGATGGCGGCGGTCAGGGTGCCGCCCCCGGCCACCACCGACGAGGGCGGCGAACTGCGCGGAACCGGCGAAGACGAACGCGGAGGACGCCACTGCCTGGAGGGCCGAGAACCCGGCCTGTCGCGCGACCACCCCGAAGGACATCGACAGCACGAAACCGACCGTGGCGTAGGGGATGCCGAGCCGAACCCCGCGGACGAACGACTCCCTCACCGGACGCAGGCTAGGTGATCCGGCGTAGGGTGAGATGCACCCGTCCGGAGGTGGTACCGACGAGCGATGGACACGATGACTCACGATGTCGTCGAGCCCCGAGCGCGCCTCGATGACGAGGCCGCGGCGTGGTGGCTCTCCTCGCCTGGGCGCTGGCCTGCTTGGCGGTGGTGGCGGTGTTCGGGCTGGTGGTGACCCAGGACCGTTCGCCCCTGGACGACTTCGACCGGTGGGGCAGGCAGGCCGAGGGATGGGCCGACAACCACGCCGCGCTCGTGACCGCGCTCCGACATCATCGAGGTCGGCTTCGCGACCTTCGGGATGATCATCTGGACCACACTGGTGGTGCTGGCGGTGGCCAGCCGGCGACGGTTCCGGGCGGCGGCGTTCGCGATCGCGGTGATGGTCACTGCCTCGCTCGCGACCACTGGCATCAAGCTCTGGCTCGGCCGAGGCCGCCCCGAGTGGCAGGACAGCGGTGGACGTGCTCACCTCGAAGTCCTTCCCCTCCGGTCACGCGTCCTCGAGCGCGGCGCTGGCCGGGATCCTGATCATCTTGGCGTGGAGCTTCTCTGCGACGGCAGTCGGCCGCGCTGGGTGGTCACCGCGGTGGCCGTGACGATGTGGGTGGCGGTGTGCCTCGACCGGGTGCTGCTCGGGCGGCACTACCCGTCCGACGTCATCGCCGGCTCGTTCCTCGGCCTCGCGGTGCTGCTGGTCGGGATCGCGTCTTCGACCCGGCTAGGGTGCGGCCCCGTGACGGCAGACCACACGCTGGTGTCGACAGTTCGGGCCACCTTGAGGAACGCCGGTGACCCGGAGGTAGCGGTCGGGCAGCAGGCCTACATGAAGTCGGCGATGCCCTACCACGGCGTCACTGCACCACGCCTCAAGCAGGCGCTGCGGCCGATCCTGGCGACGTACGCGCCGGTCGACCGGGCGGCGTGGGAGGACACGGTCCGTGAGCTGTGGGACGGCGCCACGCATCGGGAGGAGCGGTACGCCGCCACCGCGCTCGCCCGCCACCGTGCGGCACGCGCGTGGCAGGACCCGTCGCGTGCTCGACCTCTACCGCCACCTGGTGGTGACGGGCGCGTGGTGGGACCACGTGGACGAGGTCGCCGCCCACCTCGTCGGCGGGGTGCTGGCCGGCCACCGGACGGTGGTCACGCCCGTGATGCGGGCCTGGGCACGCGACGACGACCTCTGGGTCCGCCGTACCGCCGTGCTGAGCCAGCTGCGGCATGGGGCCGACACCGACACCGCCCTGCTGCACGACGTCATCGAGGCCAATCTCGACGACCGGTCGTTCTGGCTGCGCAAGGCGATCGGGTGGGCGCTGCGCGAGGTACTCCTGGACGAACCCGGTGTGGGTGCGGGCCGAGGTCGACCTGCTGGGGGAGCGGCTGTCCGGGCTGTCCCGACGCGAGGCGACCCGGCGGCTGCCCGCCGTCTAGGTTGGACAGGTGGCAACCGTCGACCTGCCGGCCGGGCTGGTCTCCTACCGCGAGACCGGACCTGCTGACGGGCCGGTCGTCGTGTTCGTCCACGGGTTCCTGGTCGACGACACCTTGTGGGCCGACGTGCCTGAGCGGTTGGCCGAGCGCGGCTTCCACTGCCTGGCGCCGACCTGGCCGCTCGGCGCCCACCGCACCGCGATGCGTCCGCGCGCCGACCTCTCGCCGCGAGGCCTCGCGCGCGCCGTGGCGTCGTTCCTCGAGGCTCTGGACCTGCGCGACGTGGTGCTCGTGGGCAACGACACCGGTGGCGCGGTCTGCCAGCTGCTCCTCGACGAGGACGTCTCGCGCGTCGGCCGGCTGGTGCTGACCAACTGCGACGCCTTCGACACCTTCCCTCCCTTCCCGTTCGACGTGCTGTTCCGGCTGGCCCGCAACGCCTGGGTCGGCAGGGCCCTGCTGCAGCTGAGACGCTGGTTGAGGAAGGCGCCTAGCGACGTCCGAAACCTGCGGAGGTTCGCTACTGCGTACCGGGTCGTGACGGCGCCTGACGGCCCTCCTCAGACCGCCGCGTGAGCGAAGGCGAGCACGCCGGCCAGCGGTCCCGGCACCCGGTCGAGGTCGAGCTCGCGGGCGAGCGCCGTGGCCAGCCGTACCTTGCGCCCTGACTTCGTCCCGAAGAAGCGGTGCAGCTGGTCGTGCAGCGAACGCCCCCGCTGCGCCGGCTGCTGTTGGAAGGTGTGCAGCAGCCCGAGCTCGCCCTCGCGCGCGACGACCTCGATGACGGCGTCGGCACCCAGCGCACGGATCAGCTCGTCCTCGAGGTCGTCCTCGCACACGAAGAAGCCCAGAGCCTCGAGATCCGTCCTCGTCTCGACCTCGTGACCGCGGCGCCGCAGCGCCCGCGCGAAGAACCGCATCTCGCTGCCGTCGCACAGCCCGGTGACGGTGACGCCGTCGTACGCCTCGAGGTGCTGCCGGATGTTGGTCACCCCGCCCATGGAGACCACGCGTACCTCGGGTGCGGCGAGGCCGAGCCGGCGCCCGATCACGTCCAGCACCGCGGCGTCGCTGGGTCCCTCGACGAGGACGACGCAACGCGGCGGTTCGGTCACAAGCCCCGATCCTCCCGCGTGCGCGTCCGACGGCGACAACGAAGTATCGGCTTGCGAACGGTTCGGTCGCCACGGCCGGTCTTAGGCTCGGCGGCATGATCGTGCCCTTCAGCGTCAGCGACTTCCTCCACCGCGCCACCACGGTGTACGGCGACCGCATCGGCATCGTCGACGAGCCCGACCAGCCGGCTCCCTCGTGGGGCGAGCTGACCTACGGCGAGGTCGGCGAGCGGGCCAGGCAGATGGCCGCCCGCCTCGACGCGCTGGGCGTCGGCGTCGGCGAGCGGGTGGCCGTGGTGAGCCACAACAGCGCCCGTCTGCTGACGGCGTTCTGGGGGGTGAGCGGCTACGGGCGCGTGCTGGTGCCGGTGAACTTCCGGCTCTCGCGTGACGAGGTGGCCTACATCGTCGAGCACTCCGGCGCCAAGGTGCTGTTCGTCGATCCCGAGCTGGCCGACTCGTTGAAGGGCGTGGAAGCCGGCAACGGGACGGGGCACACCTTCGTGATCGGCTCCGACGACGACCTGCTGCTCGACGCCGAGCCGCGCGAGTGGGAGCCCGACGAGAACGCCACGGCGACGGTCAACTACACCAGCGGTACGACGGCCCGGCCGAAAGGCGTGGAGCTCACCCATCGCAACATCTGGGTCGACGCGATGACCTTCGGCTGGCACACCGGCGTCAGCGACCGCGACGTCTACCTGCACACGCTGCCGATGTTCCACGTCAACGGCTGGGGGATGCTCGTTCACGATGGCGGGGATGGGGGTCCCGCAGGTGGTGCTGCGCAAGGTCGACGGCCACGAGATCCTGCGCCGGGTGGAGCGACACGGCGTGACGATCATGTGTGCGGCGCCCGCCGTCGTCGCCGCCGTCCTCGAGTGCGCGCAGACCTGGGAGGGTGAGATTCCTGGTCGCGGCCGGACCCGCATCGTGGTCGCGGGCGCGCCGCCGCCGACCCGGACGATCCAGCGCGTCGAGGAAGAGCTCGGCTGGGAGTTCATCCAGATCTACGGGCTCACCGAGACCTCGCCGCTGCTCACCGTCAACCGGGCGCGGCCGGAGTGGGACGACCTGCCCGCCGAGCGAGCGCGCGGCGAAGCTCTGCGCGGGCCGGGACGCCCGCGGTCGGCGTACGCCTGCGCGTCGACGAGCGAGGGCGAGGTGCTGGCGCGGTCCAACGTCGTGCTCGAGGGGTACTGGGAGAACCCCGAGGAGAGCGACGCGGGTGCTCGAGGGTGGCTGGTTCCACACCGGTGACGGCGGCGTGATCGGGGACGACGGCTACCTGACCATCCAGGACCGCAAGAAGGACGTCATCATCACCGGCGGCGAGAACGTCTCCTCGATCGAGGTCGAGGACGCCATCTTCAGCCACCCGGACGTCGCCGAGGTCGCGGTGATCGGCGTACCCGACGAGAAGTGGGGCGAGACGATCAAGGCGCTGGTGGTCAAGGCCGAGGGGTCGGCACTGACCGAGGCAGGAGCTCATCGACTACGTGAAGGGCAAGGTCGCGCGCTACAAGGCGCCGTCGTCGGTGGAGTTCCGCGAGGTCGCTGGACCGCACCGCGACCGGCAAGCTGCAGAAGTTCAAGCTGCGGGCGCCGTACTGGGAAGGGCGCGACCGGCAGGTCAACTAGCGCCCCCACCGATCGCCCACCACCCCCCGATTCGTCTGCGGATTGCTGCGACTTTGCGGGGCGGCTCGCAGACGAATCGGTGTGGACGCCCTTACGCTCCGGCCATGAACCTTCGTCGTACGGCGGTCGGCACGGTCGCCGCCCTGTCCCTGCTCGCCTCCGGCGTCGGCATCGGCGTGGCGGTCTCGGCCGGCGCCGCCGCCGAGCCGGTCGTGGTCAGCCCAGTGGTGGTGACCCGGCAGTCGCTGGCCGAGGACTCGGCGCCGCCCGGCGCGCCGAAGCGCACGCTCGGCCTCAGCAAGGTCGTGGTGATGCCCGGAGCCGTGCTGGCCGCCCACCACCACCCGGGTGACCAGATCGCCTACATCGCGGAGGGCGTGCTGACCTACACGGTCGAGGACGGCACCGCGAGGGTGATGTCGGGCCCGGGCGACGACGGCACCTGGTGCGGAAGCTCGCCGACGGCGACACCGCGAGGTTGACGCCGGGTCGGTGGCTGGTCGAGGACCAGGACATGGTCCACCACGCCCGCAACAAGGGCACGGTGCCCGTGGTCATCTACATCGCGACGCTGCTGCGCACCGGGGAGCCGGCGGCCATCCCGGACTCACGTGCGGGAGTGAGTCCCAGCCGAGCTCCTCCGACTAGCCTGCCCGCATGCCGACCCTGAGCGACGTCGTCGACCTGGTGCACGGGTGGTACCCGCCCGACACCGCCGACGAGCACGACGCCGTGGGGCTCGTGCACGGCGACCCGGGGCAGCAGGTCGCGAAGGTGCTGTTCGCCGTCGACCCGACCATCGAGGTCGCCCGCGAGGCCGCAGCCTGGGGCGCGGACCTGCTCGTCGTCCACCACCCGTTGTTCCTGCGGGGCGTGCACGGCTTCGCCGAGACCACGCCGAAGGGGCGCACGCTCGCGACGCTGGTCCGCGCCGGCTGCGCGCTGCTGACCGCGCACACCAACGCCGACCGGGCCGATCCCGGCGTCTCCGACGCGATGGCCAGCGCCCTGGGCCTGACCGGCCTCCGTCCGTTGCGAGCCCCAGGGCGACCCTCTGGACAAGCTCACGGTCTACGTACCGCTGGCGGACGCCGACCGGGTGCGGGCGGCGCTGGCCGAGGCCGGCGCCGGAAGGATCGGGGAGTACGAGGCGGCGTCGTTCAGCTCGCCCGGGCGAGGGCCGGTTCCGGCCGATGGAGGGCGCCACCCCACGATCGGCGAGGTCGGACAGCTGGAGGTGGTGGGCGAGGAGCGCGTCGAGGTGGTGCTCGACCGACGCCGTCGCGCCGAGGTGGTCCGCGCGATGCTGGCCGCGCATCCCTACGAGACGCCCGCCTGGGACGTCGTCGCTCTCACGGACGCTGGCACGGCGGCCACCGGCGCGGGCCGCGTCGGCGACGTCGAGCCGACCACCTTCGGACGAGTTCGCCGCACACGTGGCGCGAGCCCTGCCGCAGACCGCCCGCGGGGTCCTGGTCGCAGGCGACCCCGAGCGCGCCGTACGCCGCGTGGCGGTGGCCGGGGGAGCGGGCGACTTCCTGCTGGGCGACGCCCTCGGAGCAGACGTCGACGTCTTCGTGACCAGCGACCTGCGCCACCACCCGGCGACGGAGTTCGTCGAGAAGGGCGGCCCGGCGCTGGTCGACGTCTCCCACTGGGCGGCCGAGTGGACCTGGCTGCCGCAGGTGGAGGCCCGGCTGGCGGAGGCCCTGGATACGGTGGAGACCCGCGTCAGCACGATCTGCACCGACGCCTGGAACTTCCGGCCTGACCATCGCCGGTCGAGCCTGTCGAGACCTAGGAGCACGACGCTGAAAGCCGACCCCGCCGCCCAGCTGAAGCTGCTCGACCTCCAGGAGCTCGACGCTCGCGCCGACCTGCTGCGCTACCAGCGCGGGACGCTGCCCGAGCACGACGACCTCGCCGCGCTCACGATGACGCGCCGCGACCTCGGCGACCAGGCCCGCGACGCCCGCATCACCGTCGACGACCTGACCGCCGAGCAGGCCAAGGTCGACGCCGACGTCGAGCAGGTCAAGACCCGCCGCGACCGCGACCGCGCGCGCATCGACCAGGGTCTCGTCGGCAATCCGCGCGACCTCGAGCGCATGCAGCACGAGATGGAGTCGCTCGAGCGCCGCATCACCACCCTCGAGGACGAGGAGCTCGAGGTGATGGCCCGGCTCGACGACGCCCAGCGCAACCTCGACGAGCTCACCGCCCAGCTCGCCGACGCCGACACCCGCAACACCAAGCTCGAACAGGCGCGCGACGGCCGCTACGCCGAGATCGACGCCGAGCTCGCCGAGCTGGCCAGCCCAGCGGGCGCCGATCGTCGAGGACGTGCCGGCCGACCTGCTGGCTCTCTACGACCGCCTGCGTGCCGCGAAGAACGGTGTGGGCGCCGCGGCGCTGCGCGCCCGCCAGTGCAGCGGCTGCATGCTCAGCCTCGACAACGCCGAGCTCGGCCAGATCCGGGCCGCGGCCGACGACGAGGTGCTGCGCTGCGAGGAGTGCCAGCGGATCCTGGTGCGCACCGAAGAGTCGGGCCTGTAGGAGTGGGCCGGTGACCCGAAGGGTCGTCATCGAGGCCGACGGCGGCTCGCGCGGCAACCCCGGCCCGGCGGCGTACGGCGCGGTCCTCAAGGACGCCGACACCGGCGAGGTGATCGCCGAGGACGGCAGCACCATCGGCGTCGCCAGCAACAACGTCGCGGAGTACAACGGCCTGATCGCGGGGCTGCGGCTGGCCGCCGACCTCGCGCCCGACGCCGACATCGAGGTGCGGATGGACTCCAAGCTCGTGGTCGAGCAGATGTCGGGCAACTGGAAGATCAAGCACCCGGACATGAAGCCACTGGCGCTGGAGGCCAACCGGCTCGCGCCGTTCGGCACGACGTACACCTGGGTGCCGCGCGAGCAGAACAAGCACGCCGACCGACTTGCCAACGAGGCCCTCGACGGCAAGCGCAGCGGCGTCACCGTCGTCACACGCGGCGACGACGTACCTCCGACGGAGTCGGAGGCACGAGCCAGAGCCGAGCTGGGTGGCCTGGCGTCGTCAGGTGCAGACCACGTTGGTGCTGGTGCGTCACGGCGTCACCGACCACACGCGGGAGCGGCGGTTCTCCGGCGGGCTGCAGAGCAAGAACCCCGGCCTCAGCGACGAGGGCCGCGACCAGATCCGAGCCACCGCCGACTGGCTGGCGCCGCTCGGCGAGCGGGTCGATGCCGTGGTTTCCTCACCCGTACGCCGCGCCCGCGAGTCCGGCGAGATCCTCGCCGAGCGCCTCGGGGTGCCGCTCGAGGACGAGCCCGGGTTCGCCGAGATGGAGTTCGGCACGTGGGACGGCATGACCTTCGACGAGGTGGCCGCGACCCAGCGAGAGGCCCTGGAGAAGTGGCTGGGCTCGCTGGAGGAGCGGCCCGGCGGCGGTGAGTCGCTGGTCATGGTGCAGGAGCGCGTGCTGGCCGCCCTCGAGCGCCTGCTGGCTCGTCACGCGGGGCGCACCGTGGTGGTCGCCAGCCACGTCACCCCGATCAAGGTGGTCGTCGCCGAGGCGCTCCAGGCGCCGCTGACGACACAGTTCCGGATGGAGCTGCGTCCCGCCTCCGTCACCGTGGTCACGTTCTTCACCCCGCCCGAGGGGGAGACGGTGCCTGGCGAGACCCAGCGCTACGCGTCGCTGCGCCAGCTCAACATGCTCGCGCCGGGCGTCGACCTCTTCGACGAGTCGACCCGCTGGTAGCCGTTCAAACTTCCTTGACCACGACGTCGAGCGGGGTGCCGGCACGCCCCGGTGTGCCGACCTCGGCGTGCCAGCCGAGCCGCTGCAACGCGGCGGTGAGCGCCCGCACCGAGCCAGGGTTGGCGCCGTCCTCGAGCAGGCTTCGGACCAGCCGGCCCTTGGTCGCCTTGTTGAAGTGGCTGACCACGGTCCGCCGTCCGTCGGCCTCGTGCAGCACCCGCACGGTGACCACGCGGCGCGCCAGGTCGGGCTCGGGCCGCCAGAACCCGGCGTACGTCGTGGACCTGAGGTCCACCAGCAGCCCACCACCGACTGCCTCGCGCACCACCGCGCCCAGCGAGGTACGCCACACGCCGGCCACCGGGCCCAGGCCGGGCAGCGAGGCGTCGCCCGAGAGCCGGTACGCCGGAATGCGGTCGGCGGGCCGGACCAGACCGAACAGCGACGAGACGACCGCGACCCGGGTGGCAGCCCGCCGCCGGGCGTCGGCCGGCAGGTCGGGGAGCCCGAGGGCGTCGTAGAGGACGCCGCTGTAGACGCGGTCCGCGCGAGCCGTGGCCGCAACGGCGAGATCGGCGTTGCGGCTGACGAGGTCGGCGAGACCGGGCGGCAGGCCGAGCGCGACGCGGGCGCGCTCGGGGTCGCCGCCGCACAGGTCGACGAGGGATTCGAGCACCCGCTCGCGGGCCGGCCGGAGGGCCGGGAAGGACAGGTCGGCGAGGTCGAGCGGCCTGCCACGCCGTGCGGGTGTCTTCCCCTCGCTCGGTGGCAGCAGGATCAGCACCGCGACAGGCTAGTGCCGATCGGCCGGTCGAGCGGTGAGGCCGGCCACGGCCGAGCGCGTCGAGACCCGGTGAAAGGCCTGGCTAGGGTGAAGCGCATGGCCGCCAGTCGCGTCGTCCACGTCACGAGCTCCGACGACGGCGTCGCCGCGCGCGAGCTCCGCGAGGGCATCGCGCGCATCCAGGAGGAGCTCCAGGTCACGCCTGAGTTCCCCGCCGAGGTGATCACCGCGGCAAGGACCGCGGTCGCCGCACCGCGGCTGCCCGACCTCGACCGCACCGACCTGCCGCTGGTGACCATCGACCCGCCCAGCTCGATGGACCTCGACCAGGCCATGCACATCGTCCGCGACGGCGACGGCTACGTCGTCTACTACGCGATCGCCGACCTCGCGGCGTTCATCTCCCCGGGCGACCCGGTCGACGAGGAGGCTCACAGGCGTGGCCAGACGCTGTACGGCGCCGACTCCAAGGTGCCGCTCCACCCTCCGCTGATCTCCGAGGGGGCGGCGTCGCTGCTGCCCGACCAGGTCTGCCCGGCGCTGCTGTGGACGATCAAGGTCGACGAGACGGGCGAGGGCACCGACGTGACGGTCGAGCGGGCAAGGGTCCGTTCCACGGCCAAGCTCGACTACGCCGGCGTCCAGCGGGCCATCGACGATGGCTCGGCCACCGAGTCGCTGATGCTGCTCAAGGAGGTCGGCGAGCTGCGGCTGGCCCGTGAGGCGGCTCGTGGCGGGGTGTCGCTGCCGCTGCCCGAGCAGGAGGTCTCGATGCAGGGCGACCGCTGGAGCCTGGAGTTCCGGGCGCAGCTGCGGACCGAGCAGTGGAACGCCCAGATCTCGCTGCTCACCGGCATGGCGGCGGCCTCGCTCATGGTCTACGGCCGGGTGGGCCTGCTCCGCACCCTGCCGCCCCCCGACCCGCGCGACGTCCAGCGCCTGCACCGCACCGCACGCGCGCTCGGCATCGACTGGCCCGCCGAGATGCTGTATCCCGACTTCATCCGGTCGCTCGACCCGAGCATCCCCACCCACGCGGCGATGGTGACCGCGTGCACGCGGCTGCTCCGCGGCAGTGGCTACGTCGGGTTCGTGGGCGAGCTGCCCGACCCGGCGGGGCACTCGGCGCTGGCGTCGGAGTACGCCCACGTGACCGCGCCGCTGCGGCGGCTCGGCGACCGCTACGCGGGCGAGATCTGCCTGGCCCTGTGCTCGGGGCAGGACGTGCCGGAGTGGGTGCTCGACCGTCTGGGCGAGCTGCCCAGCACCATGCAGCGGTCCGACCAGCTCTCCCACCGCTACGAGGGGGCCGTCGTCGACCTGGTCGAGGCCGGGGTGCTGCGGCAGCGCGTCGGCGAGAAGTTCGAGGGAGTCGTCGTCGACGTCGACGCCAAGGACGACAAGCGCGGCACCATCACCGTGCAGGACCCCGCCATCGAGGCGCGGCTCACCGCCGCCGAGCCGGTGCCGTTGGGCAACGAGGTGACCGCCACCTTGTCCGAGGCCGACCTCGGTTCGCGCAGCGTGGTCTTCACCCTCGACCCGTCCGCCTCCGCTGGTTGAGGAGGTCGCGCTGCGACCGTCTCGAAACCCCGTGAAGGTGCAGGCGGCCTGACCAGTCACCGGGTTTCGAGACGGGCCTGACGGCCCTCCTCAACCAGCGAGCGGTGGGCAAAGTTCCGGCGATTCGCCCACGAGTGGCGACGATCGGCGTACAAACGAAGGGTGAGCACCTCATCTCGCCGTACCTGGGACGTCGCCCCGTTGCTGGTCGTCGGGGTCGCACTCGGGCTGCTCGGCCAGACGCTGGCCGACTCCCACACCGGCTGGGCCGCCGCGCTCAGCCTGGCGGGCCTCGTGCTGCTGCTGTCCGGCCTGTTCCGGTGGTCGCGCCGCACCCGGCGCCGGGCGGCTCTCGGGGTCACCCGAGGTCCATGACCACGGCGGCCTGAGCTGTCCGAGGGCTGAACCGGCTTCCCAAACGGCTCGATCTCGGGCACCCTGTTGAACAGCCGTTCAAGTTGAATGGCCGTTCAAGGAGGAGGTCGGATGTCCAGCCAGCTGCTCGTGCGGTCGATGACCGTCGAGTCCGAGGGGGTGCTCTCGATCGAGCTCGTCGACCCGCAGGGCCGCGAGCTCCCGTCGTGGGAGCCGGGGGCGCACCTCGACGTGCAGCTCACCGCCGGGCTGAGCCGTCAGTACTCGCTCTCCGGCGACCCTCACGACCGCCTGCGGTACCGCATCGCGGTGCTGAGGGAGCCGGCGGGGCGCGGCGGATCGGCGTACGTGCACGACGTGCTGCGTCCCGGTCAGCTGGTCGGCTACACCGGGCCCGCGCAACCACTTCCGGCTGGAGCCGTCGGCGTCGTACCTGTTCATCGCCGGGGGCATCGGCATCACGCCGATCCTGCCGATGATCGCCCGGCTCGAGGCCGAGGGTGCCCGGTGGCGCCTGGTGTACGGCGGCCGCACAGCCTCGTCGATGGCGTTCACCGACGAGCTCGCGGCTCACGGCGACAGCGTCACCCTGCACCCGCAGGACGCCCACGGCCTGCTCGACCTCGACACGCTGCTCGGCACGCCGCAGCCCGACACCCTCGTCTACTGCTGTGGCCCCGAGCCGCTGCTGCGGGCGGTCGAGGATCGGATGGCCGCGTGGCCGGCCGAGGCCCTGCACCTCGAGCGGTTCGCGGCTCCGGAGCAGCCGGCTCGCGACCCGGCCGGCGAGCACGCCGTCGAGGTCGTCCTCGCGGAGTCGGGTCGGACCCTGATGGTGGGTCCGGAGACCTCGATCCTCCAGGCGATCCTGGACGCCGGCATCGACCACGACCACGACTGCACCGAGGGCATCTGCGGCACCTGCGAGACCAAGGTCATCGACGGCGAGGTCGACCACCGCGACTACGTGCTGACCGAGCGCGAGAAGGCTGCCGGCGACTGCATGATGGTCTGCGTCTCCCGGGCGTGCGGGAAGCGGCTCGTGCTGGGGCTCTAGGTCCGGCTCGTACGTCGCGACGCGAGGGCTGCGGGGTGGGCGCCCAGCAACGCCTTGTGCAGCCGGATCTCCTGGAGCAATGCACGGGGGACCGGCCACGACAGCGTCTCCAGGGCGGCGGCGTAGTCCTCCAAGGCGCACAGGGTCTGGCCACGCAGCCGCGCCAGCTCCGTAGCGGTGATGCCGCGACGGCACTGCTGTTCCTTCTCGGCCTGGCGGGAGACGACGATCTCGTCGAGGAGCGGCGCGAGAGCGCGGACCCGCTCACGATGAGCCCCGGGCTCTTGCGGCAACGCGGTCATCGACCGGCAGGCAGGCAGCTGGGGAACTCGCACATGGGAGAACGCCTCTCCGCCGCCCGGTGCGGGCCCCCGGGGTCCGGGGGAGCCTGTGACGACGCTCCTCACGGTACACGCGTCCCTCGCACACGTCCTGGGTCTCGGCTGCGGATTCGCTCCCTCAGGCACCGTGTGCCACACTCGGTGGGTCGGCTTCGTTCCGTTCTGTCGCGAACTCGATGATTCTGTGTCCTTGGCTCATGCGCTGCGGCATCGATTCCGCGCCGGGCAGGACCTGACTCAAAACGCTGGAGCATCACATGGCGGCAACCCGCCTCTCCCAGCGCTATCACCGACTCCTGGTGCGCACGGTGTGCGCCAGGTCATGCTCTTGAAAGGAGCACCCCATGGCAGAAGGAACCGTCAAGTGGTTCAACGGCGAGAAGGGCTTCGGCTTCATCTCCCAGGCTGACGGCCCGGACCTGTTCGTCCACTTCTCCGAGATCGAGGGCAGTGGATTCAAGAACCTCGAGGAGAACCAGAAGGTCGAGTTCGAGGTTGCCCAGGGCCAGAAGGGCCTGCAGGCCACGAAGGTCCGCGCGATCTGATCGCCACCTGATCTCTGATCAACCAGTCACCCCTCTGACCGCGCTTCGCTGGTCAGGGGGGTGAATGCTGTCCGGGCCAGCGGGAATCGAGAACGGCTTCGCGGGTACTGCCCCGGCATGGGGGAGGACATCGGGGGGGCGATCGACCCAGCGTGTGCGCATTCGTGGCTCGAGGCGATGCGGCCATGAGGATCTGCATGATCGCGTCGAGCCGCTTTCCGATCCGTGAGCCGTTCGCCGGCGGGCTGGAGGCACACACCTTCTCCTTGGCGCGCGAGCTCGACCGGCGCGGTCACGAGCTCTCTGTCTTCGCAGCGCCCGGGTCACAGCTCGGTGTTCCCGTCACCGAGCTCGCGGTGGGCGCCTTTCACTCGAGCGAGGCATCCCGCGCCGACGTGGGCGCCCCTCCGGTGGCGTGGATGCAGGAGCATCACGCCTACCTCACCCTGATGATGCGCCTCGCGCAGCGGGGCGGCGAGGACTACGACCTCGTCCTCAACAACAGCCTCCACCACCTGCCAGTGGCCATGGCGCCGACGGTGCCCATCCCCGTCGTGACGATCCTGCACACACCGCCGGTCCCCTGGCTGGAGTCGGCGATCGCCGTGGCGGGCGGGGCGGGCGCCTTCGTGACGGTCAGCGACGCGATGAGCCGCGCCTGGGCCCACGCCGTCTCGACGGTCACCATCTTGAACGGCGTCGATCCCGAGCGCTGGACGCCCGGTCCGGGAGGTGCCGACGCCGTCTGGAGCGGTCGCATCGCCCCGGAGAAGGCGCCGCACGAGGCCATCGACGCGGCGCGTCGCAGCGGCCTCGCCATGTCTCTCGCCGGCCCCGTGATGGATCAGGCCTACTTCGACGCCCAGATACGTCCGCGGCTCGGCTCCGGCGCGCGGTACGTCGGCCACCTCGACCAGCGCGCCCTGTGCCGGCTCGTCGGTTCGTCAGCGGTCGCGCTCGTCACACCGGCGTGGGACGAGCCGTTCGGCCTGGTAGCCGCCGAGGCCATGCTCTGCGGAACCCCTGTCGCCGGCTACCGACGCGGAGGGTTGCGTGAGGTGGTCACGCCCGAGACAGGCAGGTTGGCGACGGCGAACGAACCTGGGGCCCTGACGGCGGCGATCGCCTCCGCGGTACTGCTCGACCGTGCCTCGGTGCGGCGTCACGCGCTCGCTATGCACGGTGTGCAGCGGATGGTCGACGAGTACGAAGCCCTGTTCGACACGACCCTCTCGGCGCAAGCGGCGTGATCGGCTACTACGTCCACCATGTCGGGGCCGGTCACCTTCATCGTGCCCGGGCCGTTGCCCAGCGGACCTCGAGCACCGTCACCGGGCTCTCCTCGCTGCCCCGGCCCGCGGACTGGCCAGGCCCGTGGGTGCTGCTGGCCCGCGACGACCGGTCGCCAGTCTCGCTCGACCCGACAGCCGGCGGACGGCTTCACTGGGTTCCCGAGGGCGACGCCGGTCTGCGGCGGCGGATGGCGGCGGTGTCGGCGTGGATCGACACCGCACACCCCGACGTGCTCATCAGTGACGTGTCCGTGGAGGTGACGCTGCTGGCACGCCTCCACGGCATCCCGGTCGTATCGGTCGTGCTGCCGGGTCATCGAGGAGATCGCGCCCACCGCAACGCCTTTGCAGTCAGCAGCGGCCTGGTTGCGACCTGGCCGCAAGAGGCGGCCGACATGGTGCGCGGCCTCGCGCCGACCGAGCGCCGCAGGCTGCGCTGCGTGGGCGGGCTGTCACGACTTCCCATCGACGGCCATCGACGTCCATCGGGCGGTCGCTCGGTCCTGGTTCTCTCCGGTCGCGGCGGAGGGCACCCCACGGCAGCTCAGCTGCGTGCGGCGGCCGGCGATGCCCCGGAGTGGACCTGGCAGTGCATGGGCGGGCCCGGTGAGTGGCGCGACGACCCGGCGGCCGCCCTGAGCGATGCCGACGTCGTCGTCATCCAGGCGGGCGAGAGCGCAGTGGCCGACGTGGCCGCGCGGCGCCGGCCCGCAGTCGTCGTACCTGCCACACGCCCGTTCGACGAGCAGCTGGCCACCAGCATGGCGCTGAGCCGAGGAGGGTGGCCGTGCGTCGTGCTGCCGGCGTTCCGCGACACGGGATGGGCGAACGTCCTCGAGGAGGTGGCCGGCCTGGACGGCAGCAGGTGGGACTCGTGGTGCGACGGCCACGCAGCGGACCGGATGGCCGAGCACATCGACTCGTTCACGACGCGTCGCCGGAGGGCAGGATGACCGGGAGGATGACCGGGACGATGACCGGGAGCACCGCCGTGGTCACCATCGCTCACGGCCGCCACCGACACCTCCGCCGTCAGCTCGAGTCGCTCGTGGCCGGCCGTGTGCTGCCCGACCTCTACATCGTGGTGGCGATGAGCGATCCGCACCTCCTGGGCTGGCGGCCCGGGGGCGCGTTGCCCCCGCTGGTGCTCAGCGCTCCGGAGGACGACCGAGGCCTCCCGCTCGCGGCCGCGCGCAACCTCGGGTTCGCAGCGGCTGTCGACGCCGGGGCCGACGTACTGGTCGGACTGGACGTCGACTGCATGGTCGGGCACACGGCCGTCGCGGCGTACGCCGACGCGGTCCGCGCTGATCCTCAGGTGTTGTGGTCGGGCCCCACGACCTACCTGCCCGCCGACGCCGCGGACTGCCGTCCCGCCGACCTTGCTCTCTCGACGACCCGCACCCGGCCCGGCCGGTCCCCGAGACCCGGGCAGCTGTGGCTGGGAGCCGAACCCGACCTCTTCTGGTCGTTGTCGTTCGCCGCTCATGCGGAGGCCTGGCAAGCAGTCGGCGGCTTCTGCGAGAGATACGCGGGCTACGGCGGCGAGGACACCGACCTGGCGCACCAGTGGGCAGCATCGGGCCGGGCACTGGGGTGGGTCGGCGACGCCCGCGCCTACCACCAGCACCACGAGACGAGCGAGCCGCCGGTCCAGCACCTCGACGACATCCTGCGCAACGGGTCTGTCTTCGCCGAGCGCTGGGGGCGCTGGCCGATGGAGGGCTGGCTGAGGGAGATGGAACACATGGGGCTCGTGAGCCAGGAGGACGACAGGTGGGTGCGCGCATGAGCGACGAGATCGTGGTGGCCTCGGTCCCGGCTGGCCACGTCTACCTGCGACACATCGCCGCCGAGCAGGAGACGTCGGTACGACGGCTCCCCGACCCGGACCCGGACGACCCGCGTCGCTCGGCGGAGCAAGGTTGGTGGCCGCCGGTCATGCTCGACCCGGCGTGGATCGAGCGCGCCGACTTCGACGTCTTCCACCTCCAGTTCGGGTTCGACGCGTGGTCGCCCGACCAGCTCGCCGACGTGGTCGCAGCGATCCGTCGCAAGGAGAGGCCGTTCGTCTACACCGTGCACGACCTGCGCAACCCCCACCACCAGGACCGGTGCGCACACGACGCCCAGCTCGACGTACTCGTGCCTGCCGCCGACGCGCTCGTCACGCTGACCCACGGAGCGGCCGACGAGATCTGGCGGCGCTGGGGTCGCACGGCGTACGTCGTGCCCCACCCGCACGTCGTCGACTTCGCGACCATGGAGAGGCTCGCTGCTCCTCGCGCAGACACCAGCAGCTTCCGTGTCGGCGTCCACGTCAAGAGCCTGCGGGCCAGCATGAACCCTGAGCACCTGCTGCCGACGTTGAGGGACTTCGTGGCGGCCACCCCCGGAGCAGTCCTCCAGGTCAACGCCCACCGCGACGTCCTCGAGCCGAGCGGCGCGCGCTACCGCGAGCCGCTCGCGCGCATGCTTCGTGAGGGAGCAGCGGCGGGTCTCGTGGACCTCCGCGTGCACGACTTCATGTCCGACGCCGAACTGTTCGACTACCTCGCGTCCCTGGACGTCTCCGTCCTTCCGTACCGCTTCGGCACGCACTCCGGCTGGCTCGAGGCATGCCGTGACCTCGGCACCACCGTGGTCGCGCCCAGCTGCGGCTACTACGCGGACCAGGGGCCGGTGCTGACCTTCGTGAACGAGGAGCAGCACTTCGACCCGGACTCGCTGTGGCGCGCGTTGGACTCCGCCAGGCAGCATCGCGGCCTCGGACAGGTGACGGTGGCCGAGCGCCGGGCGCAGCGGGCAGGTGTCGCGAGCTTCCACACAGATCTCTACCGGAACCTGCTTCACCGACCGCAGCGTCCGAGACCGATCGCCGCTGGGCCGCATGGTGGGCAGCAAGCATGCCTCGCTGTGACCGGGTACCTGACGTCATGACTTCCAACACTCGGGGGACCGAACCATGAGAGCACTGACCTGGCAGGGCAAGCGCGACGTCCGCGTCGAGACCGTGCCCGACCCGACCATCGAGCAGCCCAACGACGTCGTCATCAAGGTGACGTCGACGGCGATCTGTGGGTCCGACCTCCACCTCTACGAGGTGCTCGGGCCCTTCCTCCGACCAGGCGACATCCTCGGGCACGAGCCGATGGGTGAGGTCGTCGAGGCCGGGCCGGATGCCGGTGACCTTCGCGTCGGCGACCGCGTCGTCGTGCCGTTCAACATCTCCTGCGGACACTGCTGGATGTGCAGCCGAGGGCTGATGGCCGCGTGCGAGACCACCCAGGTCCGCGAGCAGGGCAAGGGCGCCTCGCTGTTCGGCTACACCGCGCTCTACGGCTCGGTGCCGGGAGGTCAGGCGGAGTACCTGCGCGTGCCGCAGGCCCAGTTCGGCCCGGTCAAGGTGCCCGAGGGCGTCCCCGACGAGCGATACCTCTACCTCTCCGACATCCTGCCCACAGCGTGGCAGGCAGTGGAGTACGCCGACGTCGAGGACGGCGGCACCGTCGCCGTCCACGGGCTCGGCCCGGTCGGCCAGCTGGCGGCCCGCATCGCGGTGATGCAGGGGTACCGCGTGATCGGGGTCGACCTCGTCCCCGAGCGGCTCGCGCTCGCTGCTGCGCATGGCGTCGAGGTGCTCGACCTCACCGACGTGGACGACGTCGCCGAGGCGGTCATCGAGGCCACGAACGGCCGGGGAGCCGACGGCACCATCGACGCCGTCGGCATGGAGGCACACGGGTCACCAGTGGCCAAGGCCGCCATCACGGCCGTGGGGATGCTGCCCGACAAGCTGGCCAAGAAGCTGACCGACAAGGCCGCCATCGACCGCACCGCCGCCCTCGTCGCGTCGATCAAGTCGGTACGTCGTGGCGGCACCGTGTCGGTCAGCGGCGTCTACGGCGGCGAGGTCGACCCGCTCCCGATGATGGAGATGTTCGACCGCGGGATCACCATGCGCCTGGGGCAGTGCCACGTGCGCCGGTGGACCGACGACATCCGCAAGGTGCTCGACCAGGACGACGACGTGCTCGGCGTCGAGTCGCTGGCCACCCACCGGGTCTCCCTCGAGGAGGCGCCCGCGATGTACGAGACGTTCCAGAAGAAGACGGAAGGCTGCGTCAAGGTCGTGCTGCGCCCGTGACCGCCCAGTAAGTGAACCAGTGAGTGAACGAGTCAGTGAACCCGTGAGTGCGTCACGGGTCCTGCTGGTCACCGGCGCCTCGAGCGGCATCGGGCGGGCGGTGGCCGAGGCAGCCGCGTCACGCGGCGACACGCTCGTCCTCGTCGCTCGCGCGGAGGGACCCTTGCAGGCGGTCGCCGATGGGTGCCTCGCTCGCGGCGCTGCGGACGTCACTGTCGAAACGGCCGACGTCGGTGACGACGCAGCGGTCGCCCGAGTGGTCACAGCGACGCTGGACCGGTACGGCCGCCTCGACGCCGTCGTCCAGTCCGCCGGCGTGGTCGCCTACGGGCGCGTCGAGGACGTACCCGTCGAGGTTTTCGACGGCGTGCTGCGCACCAACCTGCTGGGCAGCGCCAACCTCGCGCGGCACGTGGTGCCGGTGCTTCGCCGGCAAGAGCGTGGGCACCTCGTGCTGATCGGGTCGGTCATCGGCGACATCGCCACGCCGTACATGGCGGCGTACGCCGTGAGCAAGTGGGGGATCCGAGCGCTCGGCCGGCATCTGGCCATCGAGAACCGCGACCTGCCCGACGTCCACGTGTCGGTCGTGTCGCCCGGCGGCGTGGACACGCCCATCTACGAGAGCGCCGCCAACTACCTCGGCGTGCCCGGCCGCCCACCGCCTCCGGTGACGACACCGGAACGCGTCGCCAAGACCGTGCTGCGCGTCCTCGACCGACCGCGCGACCGTCGGCAGGTAGGACTTGCGAACAACCTGATGCGCGGCGGCTTCACCCTGTTCCCGGCGGTGTACGACGTCCTGGTCGGCCGCCTGCTGGCCGTCGCCGCGCTCGACCGCACGAGGGCGCTGCCTGCAGGCCCCGGGTCGGTCCTCAGACCGGCCTTCCACGGGCTTCGTGGCCGGCGCCCGACTGCGGTGAAGGCGATTCCGCGCAACCTCTGGGCGGTGGTGCGGGGATCTGCCGTGCCGTTGTCGCACCCGCCGAGCTAGACGAGCTCGGGTCCCTGGGGTCGAGGGTCTATTTCCGCGCCTCCGGGGTACTTCGGCGACATGTTGTTGTTGTTGGTGGGCGTGCTGATCGTCGTCGCGCTGGTCGTCTGCTCCAAGCCGCTTCCCGACCAGCCGCGGCACCGCTCCGAGCGCACCTCACGCGCTGCCGCGAAGGACTGATCCACCCCGGCCCGGCCCTAGCGGCTCGCGACGCCGAGCCGGCGCGCGATCGTCAGCCAGACGTCGGGGTCGAGCACCATCCCGAGATGGGTCGACGCGACCTCCACATGCTCGGCCAGGGGCGAGTGGTGGTCCAGGCAGCTGCGCCAGCTCACCACGCCGTCGCGTCGGCTGAGGATCACGGTCACCGGGACCTGCAGCGGGTGCTCGCGCTCGCGCCGGTCGACGTACGCCGCCAGGCGCCGCGCGTCCGGGTGCTGCGAGATCCGGGCACCGGCGGTGTGGGTCGTGCCGCCCACGAGCGGCGTCCCGAGGGTGACCACCTGCGCGACCAGGTCCGGACGACGGCGGGCCACCTCGCGCACCACGACGCCGCCCAGGCTCCAGCCCACGAGTGAGACGGGTCCCGCCTCGTCGGCGCGGGCCACGACGTGCCGCTCGAGTCTCCTCACGTCGCCACGTACGTCGCCGCGGTTGCGCCCGAAGCCCCAGCCCCGGGCGTCGTGGCCGAGGCGGCGCAGGTAACCCCGCAGCGGTCCCGTCAGCGACTCCGGGGCTCCCCACCCGGGCACGTCGATGACCGGTGAGCCGGTCGCAGGCGCCCGCGGGGCGGAACGCAGCCGGCGTCGCGCTGCCGCCAGCCGGTACAGCTGAGTCCCGGCGGTGAGCTCGGCCAGTGCCAGCCGCAGGTCCGGAGGGCCGTCGGGTTCGCCGTGCTCGAGCAGGTCGAGCGGCCGGGAACGGTCGCCCAGCAGGCCGGTCAGGGGCGCGGTCACGAGACGCCGTACCCCGGCATCGGCGCGGCAGCCCCCGACGTACTCCCCTCAAAGGGGGAAGGTTCATCGGACCTGGATGGGTACCGGCCGTCACCGATGTCGTCACCCACGAACCGAGGACACCAGATGCCCAACCCCCGCAAGGTCGCCGGATCCGTCGTCAAGGCCACCGAGCAGGCCGTCTCCGCTGCCGCGGAGGCTGCCCTCTCCACGCTGGCCGGGCGCGACGACGCCCCCGCCGTCCCCGGCGCTCCGGCGCCCGTGCCGCCCAGCTTCGAGGAGCCGACCGAGCCGCAGGGCCCGCTGCCGCCCAAGCCCGACCAGGCCGGCCCGGACCGGCGTACGGCGACCGGCGCCGAGACCGAGGCCGCGCCGACCGACGTGGCCCAGCAGGGCTCGTTCCTGACGACGTCCCAGGGTCTGCGGCTGCGCGACACCGACCACTCGCTGAAGGCGGGGGAGCGCGGCCCGACCCTGCTGCAGGACCACCACCTGCGCGAGAAGATCACGCACTTCGACCACGAGCGGATCCCCGAGCGTGTGGTGCACGCCCGCGGAGCGGGCGCGCACGGCGTCTTCGTCGGCTACGGCAACGCCGACGGGATCTGCCGGGCGGCGTTCCTCGGCGAGGGCGTCTCCACCCCGGTGTTCGTGAGGTTCTCGACCGTGCTGGGCTCGCGTGGGTCTGCGGACACGGTGCGGGACACCCGCGGGTTCGCGACGAAGTTCTACACCTCCGAAGGCACGTTCGACCTGGTCGGCAACAACATCCCGGTGTTCTTCATCCAGGACGGCATCAAGTTCCCCGACGTCATCCACGCCGGCAAGCCGCACCCGGACCGCGAGATCCCGCAGGCGCAGAGCGCCCACGACACGTTCTGGGACTTCGTCTCGCTGCACACCGAGGCGCAGCACCACACGATCTGGAACATGTCCGACCGCGGCATCCCGCGCTCCTACCGGACCATGGAGGGCTTCGGGGTGCACACCTTCCGGCTGCTGAACGCCGCCGGCGAGACCTCCCTGGTCAAGTTCCACTGGAAGCCCGTGCTCGGCGTGCACTCCCTGGTCTGGGAGGAGGCGCAGATGCTGGCCGGTCTGGACCCCGACTTCCACCGCCGCGACCTCGCCGACGCCATCGAGTCTGGCGCGTTTCCCCAGTGGGAGCTGGGCGTCCAGGTCTTCGAGGACACCCCTGAGCAGACCTTCCAGGGCATCGACCTGCTCGACCCGACCAAGATCGTGCCGGAGGAGGACGCGCCGGTCCAGCCGATCGGCCTGATGACGCTGACCGCGAACCCCACCAACTACTTCGCCGAGACCGAGCAGGTCGCCTTCCACGTCGGCAACCTGGTGCCGGGCATCGACGTCACCGACGACCCGCTGCTGCAGGCCCGACTGTTCTCCTACGTCGACACCCAGCTCACCCGCCTGGGAGGGCCGAACTTCCACCAGATCCCGATCAACCGGCCGCACGCACCGGTCAACGACATGCTCCGTGACGGCTTCCACCAGGACGCCGTCCACGGTGGCGTCGCGCCGTACCGGCCGAACTCGCTGGACGGCGGCTGCCCGTTCCACGCCGGGCGCGGACGACGCCGCCTTCGTCGAGGCGGCTGTCTCGGTTGCCGGCGCCAAGACGCGCAGCGCCCCGGCGTCGTACGACGACCACTTCAGCCAGGTGCGCCAGTTCTGGCTCAGCATGACGCCGGTCGAGCGCGACCACATCGTGCTGGCCTACACCTTCGAGCTGTCGAAGTGCTTCGAGCAGACGATCCGGGAGCGTCAGCTGGTCGCCCTGGCCAACGTCGACCCCGAGCTGTGCCAGCGCGTGGCGACCGGCCTCGGCCTCCCGGCTCCGGAGCCCACCACGCCATTGGTCGACCTGCCGGCTTCACCGGCGCTCTCGCAGGTCGGGGGTTCCTTCCCCGCCGACGGCCGCACGGTCGGCATCGTCGTCGACGACCAGAGCGACGCCGCCGACATCGATGCACTGGTCGGCGCCATCCGTGGCGAAGGCCTCCTGCCCCTCGTCATCGGTCCGCACGGCGGCATGCTGGCCAACGGAATCCCCGTGCAGCGCACGTTCGGCGCGTGCCGCTCGGTGGAGTTCGACGCCGTCATCGTCGCCTCACGTCCGGCGCCGGCACCCGACGCGGTTCCGACGACCGACGCCAAGGGCGGCGAGCCGACGACGGCCCCCATCGACCCGAGAGTCGTGCTGCTGCTGCACGAGTGCTTCCGGCACGCCAAGGCGATCGGCGCGTTCGGCGAGGGTGCCGAGGCGCTTGCCGCCGCGGACATCCCGGCGGCCGCGACCGGGATCGTGACCGCGTCGAGCGGCGACGACACCTGGTCGCAGGTGCACGATCTGATGACGCAGCACCGGGCCTGGGACAGGTTCGCCACCTTGGCCCAGCCTGACGTGTGACAGATCACCTGCTGGGTTCGCCCGACGCGGGTACCGGGCAGTCGAAGGTGGGGCCAACTGGGCCACCGCACAACAAGGAGGCTCATCGTGGAGATCATCGGCGTCATCATCGCTGGCATCATCATCGGCCTGCTCGGCAAGTTCATCGCCCCGGGCGACAAGGACAACATCCCGATCTGGCTGACCGTCGTCTGCGGCATCGCCGGCGTGATCATCGGCTGGTTCGTCTACTCGGCGTTCGGGGGCGACGGCAGCCGTGGGATCGACTGGACCAGGTGGATCGTGGCGATCCTCGTGGCCGCCGTTCTCGTCGTGCTCGCGTCCACGCTGACGAACAGGAACAGCTCGTCACGACACCACGTCTGAGGCAGACACCTCAACCACCGAAAGAGCGTCACCAGGACACTCTGGGGTGTGGTCGCGCAGCGCCGTCGCCGGTTGGCTGAGGCGATGACCCGCTTCGGCTTCCACGCCTCGCACGAGCAGATCGACCCGCGCCAGCTGCTCGCGGACGTCCAGAGGGCGGAGCAGTCCGGCTTCGAGATGGCCATGTGCTCCGACCACTTCTCGCCGTGGACGACGGCGCAGGGCCACAGCGGGTACACGTGGTCCTGGCTCGGCGCCGCGCTGGCCACCACGTCGCTCTCCTTCGGTTGTGTGAGCGCCCCAGGGCAGCGCTACCACCCGGCGGTGGTGGCCCAGAAGATCGCCACTCTGGGCGTGATGTTCCCCGGCCGCTTCTGGGTGGCCCTGGGCAGCGGCGAAGCCTCCAACGAGCACATCACGGGCGGGGGGTGGCCGGACAAGGAGGTCCGCACGCGACGCCTCGAGGAGTGTGTCGAGGTCATCCGGGCGTTGCTGGCCGGCGAGACCGTGAGCCGCGACGGGCTGGTGCGGGTCGAGGGCGCCAAGGTCTGGGAGAGAGCCGATCCGGTGCCGCTGCTGGTGGGGCCGGCCGTTTCGGTGGCCAGCGCGGCCCGCGTCGCGGCCTGGGCCGACGGTCTGGTGACGGTCAACCAACCGGTCGAGGTGCTGCGCGACGTCGTGGCGGCGTACCGCGACGCGGGCGGGCGCGGACGGCTCGCCGTACAGGTGCACCTGTCGTGGGCGCCCACCGAGCAGGAGGCGCTCCATCTCGCCCACGACCAGTGGGCCGCCAACGTCTTCGGCCCTCCGGTCCCGTGGGACACGGCCACGGTGGAGGCGTTCGACACGATGGCCGCGCAGGTGCCCGAGGAAGCGGTGCGTGTCCCGGTCCGCGTGTCGGCGGACCTCGCGCAGCATCGCGACTGGCTGGCGGAGTACGCCGAGCTGGGTTTCGACGACGTCTACCTCCACCACGTCGGGCAGGACCAGGCGCCGTTCCTGGACGCCTTCGGCGAGCACGTCCTGCCCCAGCTGGCGAAGGCGGCGTGATGAGCGAGCTGACCAATGAGAGCCAGCGACATGGCCGACACCAGCGACCTGTGGTGGAAGAAGGCCGTCGTCTACTGCGTCGACGTCGAGACCTACCAGGACTCCGACGGCGACGGCATCGGCGACCTGCGGGCCTGACCAGCCGCATCGACTACCTCGCCGAGCTCGGCATCACGTGCCTGTGGCTGATGCCGTTCTACCCGACGCCCGACCGGGACGACGGGTACGACGTCACCGACCTGTTCGGCGTCGACCAGCGGCTCGGCACGCTCGGCGACCTCGTCGAGCTCGTGCGCACCGCGCACGACCGCGGCATCCGGGTGATCGCCGACCTGGTCGTCAACCACACCTCGGACCGGCACCCGTGGTTCAAGGCGGCGCGGCGCAGCACCACCAACCGCTATCGCGACTTCTACGTCTGGCGTGCGGACCCGCCGCCGGACACCTCCGACAAGGTCGTCTTCCCCGACCAGGAGGACAGCATCTGGAAGAAGGACGACGCCACCGGCGAGTGGTACCTGCACCACTTCTACTCCCACCAGCCCGACCTCAACTTCGCCAACCCCGAGGTGCGCAACGAGATCGCCAAGTCGATCGGGTTGTGGCTCCAGGTCGGGCTCGACGGCTTCCGCGTCGACGCGGTGCCGTTCCTCGTGGAGGACGTCGAGACGCAGGCGGACCATGTCCCCGGAGACCCGCACGCGTTCCTCAAGGACCTCCGCGGCTTCCTGGGCCGACGCCGCGGGGACGCCGTACTGCTGGGGGAGGTGAACCTGCCGCGAGCGGAGCAGAAGCGCTACTTCGGCGGCGGCGCTGGGGACGAGCTGCAGATGCAGTTCGACTTCATCACCATGCAGGGGATCTATCTCTCGTTCGCGCGTGGGGACGCCCGTCCGCTGGCCAAGGCGCTGCGTGGCCGGCCGACGATCCCGCAGGCCTGCCAGTGGGCGACGTTCGTGCGCAACCACGACGAGCTGACGCTGGACAAGCTGTCCGACAAGGAACGTGCCGAGGTCTTCGCGGCCCTCGGCCCGGATCCGGCGATGCAGGTGTACGACCGCGGCCTCAAGCGCCGGCTGCCGCCCATGCTCGACGGAGACCCCCGTCGGGTGCGGATGGTCTACAGCCTGCTCTTCTCGCTGCCCGGAACGCCGACCCTCTACTACGGCGAGGAGATCGGCATGGGGGAGGACCTCGACGCCCCTGGCCGGATGGCCGTGCGTTCGCCGATGCAGTGGGCGCCGGGCGTCACCGGCGGCTTCTCCTCCGCCACGCCCCGCCGGCTGATCCAGAGGATGGTGCCCGACGGGTACGGACCCGACCACGTCAACGTCCGCGACCAGAAGCGCGACCCCGACTCGCTGTGGACGTTCATGCAGCGCCTCATCCAGTCCTACCGGGAGTGCCCCGAGCTCGGCTGGGGCGAGTTCGCCGAGCTCAAGCAGCCCGAACGCAGCGTCCTCGTCCATGCGTGCACGTGGCGCGGCTCGACGATCGTGGCCGCCCACAACTTCTCGCCGCACCCGGTGACGGTCGACGTCGCCGTGCCCGACGTTGCCGGCGGGTCGTGGCAGCTCGAGGACGTGCACTCGGGGTTGTGCATCGATCTCGACCGCAGAGGCGCCGCTCGCGTCGACCTCGAGGCGTACGGGCATCAGTGGTGGCGCCTGCGCGGGCGAGGCGACGGCGATTGACGAGTCGTGTGGCTGAGGGAGCGCTACGGCGCCCGCTCAGCCACACGACCCGACGGTGTGCTGGCAGGACTCGGGTTCCTGCCGGCCCTGGTGCTGATCGGGGCGTGCTCGGGTCGGCCGGCGTGGAGCTTCCCGACCTGGCGTGGCTCGGCTACGTCGCCGTGCTCGTGGTGGGGTTGCCCGTGGGGTTGCTCGGCAGTGCGGTCACGATCCTCAGAGGCAAGGCTCTCGCGAACCCGGCGGTTTCGAGGTAGCCGCAGACCTCGCGGCGTACCCTCGAGACACATGCGCACCCCCGCGATCCCCGGCGCGAAGCTCGCGCTGCGCGTCGTGTTGATCGCGCTCGTGGCGGCCTTTCCCTTCGCGTGCGCACTGGTGGCGGTGGCGTACGCACCGCCGGCGCACATCGAGGTCGCCGGCCAGACGGTGTCGGTGAAACCCGTGCTGGGACAGGACACCAGCCGTCTGCTGGACGGTGCGCTCGTCCGCCGCGACCACGCCCACGTCGAGCTGATCGGCAAGAACATCGGGGTGGACGTCGACGCCGACTGGAACCGCCTGATCCCCAGCGACAAGCGCACCCGCGCCTACCTGACGGCGCTGTGGGAAGACCCGACGCCGCAGATCGGCCGTCTCCAGGAAGCCGCACGCCGGCACGTCTTGTTCTGGAGCGGAGCCGGCTTCCTCGCGGGAGCCGTGGTGGTCCTCGGGGTGTGGTCGGGACTGGCCTACCGCCGTCGCCGGCTGCGGGGCTACCCACCCGACCAGGCAGATCTCGTACGCCGTCACAACCGCCGGCTGCGCGGAGTGCTGGCCGTGGTCGGCGCGGCCGCCCTGGTGGCGGTGGACGTCGTCGGTGTCCGGGTCCTCCTGCACGACGACCACCACACGGTCATCAGCAGCCCGGTCTTCGCGGGTACCTCGCTGGAGGGGACCGAGGTCAACGGACTGGCGGCGGAGGTGCTGCCGTTCCTGTCGATCCTGCGTCCCCGGTCCACGTTCTACGACACCGTTGCCGACAACCTGGAGCGGGCGATCGCGCAGCACCCGTCCCTGCGACAGTCCGGCGACGAGGTCGTCCTGGTGCTCGCGGAGGACTTCGAGGACGTGAACGGGATGGCGCGGCAGGTGGGCCTTGCGGCGGACCTCGTCGACGCGAGCTTCCTTGCCCTCACTGGCGACCTGACCTTCGCCGGCCTCGACATCGAGACCTACATCATCGACACCGTCGACTACTACTCCGACCATCGTCCGGTCTACTTCGCCCCCGGGCTGCACGACACCGAGGTGGTCATCGACGCGGCCAGGGCGCGTGGCTGGCACGTCGCAGACGGCGAGACCGCCGATGCCGACGGTGTGAGCCTGCTCGTGGCGGCCGACCCGCGCATCAGCACGGTGGGCGGCTTCGGCACGGGCTCGGTTCTTCGCGACCCCGATGTGGACGTCGACCAGTTCGTCGCCGACACGATCGAGGAGGCCTGCGCCGAGCAGCCCGACCTGGTGATCCTGCACGACCACCTGCTGGGGCGGCGGATCGCCGAGGCCGGCTGCCAAGAGGTGGCGGTGCTGGACGGCCGGTCGTTCCAGTTCGTCGGCCCGCAGGAGGTCCCCGTCACGTCCGGGACCGCATCGTCCAGCACGTCATCGTCCAGCACGGCGGCCATCGAGTTCACCGGCGGCAGCAGCGGCGGGCACGTGACGACCGTGCCCGACCCCGGGTCCGTCAAGAGCCCGGCACGGTTCGCGATCCTCAGCGTCCAGCCCGACGGCGGGGACGCGACGTACGCCGTCGTCACCGTCGATCCCGACACCACGGTCACGGTGACCCCGGAGATCAGCCTCGAGGTCCCCTACCCGGAGTTCGTGGATACCGGCAGGACCGGACTCAGCACCGACAGCGACATCGTCCTCCCTGGACGGCCCTGACCGCTTCCGGGTCCGCACGCCCGCGGGCGTCGAGGTCCGTGCGCGAGGAAGGGCGTGAGAGGACTAGACAGGCCCGTCTCCGGTCGGTGGCGCATCGATCGGCAGGTAAAGGTTCTCGCCATCGCATTGCCGCCAGCCCGTGCAGGTCGCATGGTTGAGGCGTGAGAAAGGTGTCCGCGTTCGTGGCTGCGAGCCTGCTCGCCGTCGCCGCGCTCGCAGCTCCCGTGATCGGCGCCTTCTGGCACGACTCCGGCGGGCAGGACGGGCAAGCTGCGGTGGCTGCCGCAGATCCCGGCGACGTCGCCGAGGGGACGAGTCGTCAACTGACGACGACCAGGACGCTGATCCCGCCGCGGAGCGCGGCGGGCCACCTCCCTGGGCGCACTCGGCGGCCAAGGGCAAGCACGCCAAGCATGGTCTCGATGCCTGGAAGCGCCTCACCCCCGCCCAGCGAGAAGCGCTGATGACTCGCCTGACCCGGGAGCACACCGCAGGGATGAAGGCCTACAGCGCCTGCCGCGCTGACGGCCGGAAGGACTGCGAGAAGCCACTTCCGCCAGGTTTGGCCAAGCGGCTGTAACTGTCAGTGGGCATTCGCCGATCGGACGACCGCCTGGCGAGACGGCGTGGCGTCTGCGAGCCGGATGTGTTCCTCTGGGACTACGGCACCAGGACCCCGTGCGAACAGGCCTCTCTCGTTGAGCAAGCACGAGAGACGACGTGAGCGGGTGACGTTGGGTGTACGTCGACCACAACCTCTCATTGACTTGGCGTGTCCAGCCGAGCCAAGCCAAGTCCCGCAGCGTCGTTCAGGGCCCCGCTCCTCGCTCGTACCCCCCTGCGAGCGAGGAGCACATGGGGCGAATGCATTTCGTCCATAAGGGTGTATAGCACTACCCCTCGCCAGCGCTATTTTCAGGACGCGGCTCTACCGGGGGAAGAGCCACCCGTGACGACGGCGTGCATCCGTCGGCTCGACATCTCGGCACAACCGCCCATCCGGCCGCACACCGGGTGGGCGGTTCGCTGTGGAGACCACAGTGCGCGCCACGCGCGTCTACGAGAACAGCTTCCAGTTCCCCTCGGAGACGACCTCGACGGTGCCGTCGGTGACCTTGAAGGCGGTCTCGTCGTCGACGGCGTACGCCGGACCCTCGATGGTGGCAGCCCAGCTCTCTGCTTCGGCCATGGTGTTGCCCGGCTTGTCGTCGCCGTTGACGTGCGGACAGATCGAGAAGTCGACGAGCCCCAGCGTGGTGTCATCACCGCTGGGTGGTTTCCACCCGATGAAGTCCTCCCCGACACGGGGAGTCATCACCATGCTCCCGGCGCTCAGCCCGACCCAGACCGTCTCGCTCAGCGAAGGCAGGAGATCGGCCAGCCCGGACTCTCGCATCCAGTGGCACAGGTACAGGGCATCGCCGCCCGAAACCAGCAGGACGTCGGCCTCGCGCACCAGGGGGACCCAGCGCTCTTCGTCGATGCTCGGGAGTGCCGTGAGCTCCAGGACTCCCACGGACCTCCACCCCAGGTCGACCATGGGAAGCTCGGAGTTCCCGCTGATGAACCGCCAGACGCCCTCTCCTGGACCGACGTTGGGGTGCCCGTACATCGCCGTGGGGATGCAGAGGGCGCTGGAGTCGGCGATCGGCTTGTCCAGCAGGTCGACCAGCGCGTCGTGGATGCTCGCGTTCTTGACGCCCGCGGACGTGAGCAGAAGTCTCAAGATGCCTCCCGGTTCGAGGGTGATGGAGCGTGCGGCATACAGACCTGGGATCGCCGCGAGACTCATCTCTGCTGACCGAAGTCGCGTGAGAATATCTGCCGGCAAACCTGTCGGATCCGGAGCGAGGCGTTCGTAGAACAGGTGAGGGGGCGACCGGTGGAGGCCGCCCGGACAAGGAGTCACGCGATGACGAAGTACCTGATCTCGTTCGACGACGGCGACATGGACTTCCCCGAGGAGGATCTTCCCGACGTGGCCAAGGCTGCCGGCGAGGTGGTCCAGGCGGCGAAGGACAAAGACGTGTGGGTGTTCGGCGGCGGGCTGGAGCACCAGGTGCCGAGCGTGGTGGCGACAGACGGAACGGTCACGGACGGCCCCTACCCGGAGAGCAAGGAGCACATCGGCGGGTTCGCGGTCGTCGACGTGGGCTCACGCGAGGAGGCACTCGAGTGGGCGGCCAAGATCGCCGTCGCCTGCCGGTGTGCGCAACAAGTGTTCGAGCTCATGGACGACCCGACTGCCTGATCGAAGGAGGAGACATGACCGAGTACCTCATCGCCTTCAACGACGAGTGGGTGCCCGACCACACGGACGAGGAGCTGCGCGAGAAGGCCAAGGTCGTCAGTGCATTGGTGGCAGAGATGAAGGCCGCCGAGGTCTTCGTCTTCACCGGCGGACTGGACGATGCGGCCCCCGTGTTCAGCGTGGACCCGTTGAGCGGCAAGCCGGTGTTCACCGACGGCCCGTTCGTCGAGTCCAAGGAGCACTTCGGCGGCTTCGCCGTCGTCGACGTGCCCGACGAGGCTGCGGCGCGGCTGTGGGCGGGGAAGATCGCGGTCGCGTGTGGTTGGCCGCAGGAGGTACGGCAGTTCCGGGATCGCCGGCGATTCGACGACACCAGTACGACGCCCGAGCAGGCCTGACCTCGCCGCGGCCCTGCCCTGATCCGGGTCAGGGCAGCTGTACAGACGCGTCCGGGGCAAGCCCCGCGTGGGGACTATCACCGGCGCTCCGCGTCTGGTTGATTGGTGGTCGACGCCGTGGGGCCCCCCGCAGCGTGTCCGGGCTCGGGCTTGGAGCCACCTCGTGAGGAGGGACAACCGGTGGACTTTTTCCTCTGGATGGTGTCCATAGTCCTGATCGTCGCCGGGATCTACTTCCTGCTCCGGCGCCAGTGGCTGATGGCGGTCGTGGCACTCGTCGTCGGCGCGATCATCGGTCCGATCGGCGTCAGCTTGATCAAGTGACCGGTGCCTGACGCGCGCCTAGCGATTGCATGCCCAAAGATCGAGTGAATGCATACTCATCAGTCGAGTGATTGCATGAGCGTTACTCGACGGTTTGCCTACCCTCAGTCGACTCCCTTGTTGCCGTCCTAGCCGTCGACTCCGTCCTTGGGCAGACGGCTGGGGACAGCCCGACGGATTCCGTGGGGACTGGCTCGGGTTTCCGCACGTCAGCAGCATGAAGCGGAGGAGCTGGCCTGTAGGCCGGGAGCGTTCCCGCGTGGTTGGCGGCTGTTGGCTGTTGAGGAATAAGTTGTCTGACCAGCGGAAACGTGATCGGTTGTGTTGGCCGGCGTTGCACATTCCTCAACTTCTTGGGGACTAGGTGGGGACTAGACGGCCGTTCAAGCACGCCCGCGCCGCGTCGTGACCGTGTGCGAATCGCAGGGTCTGTGCGGGTTGGCGTGTCCACGATGGTCCTTCGATGTGTCCAGTAGCGGAGTTGAGATGTGTCCAGTAGCAGAGTTTAGATGTGTCTAGTTTGCCTGTTAAAATGTGTCCAGTCGCGCGGTCAACTATGCGGGCAAAATAGGAGTGACACATGGCGCAGAGCTACCGGCCACGAGTGGCCGACGAGGAACTGGAGCGCCGCATGTCCTCCATCGGTGCAGTGATGATCGAGGGCGCTCGCGCCTGTGGAAAGACGGCCACGGCCGCCCGGCTGGCCAACACCGTCCACCGGCTCGACGTTGACCCGAGCGCTCGCACCGCTGTCTCGGCTGCACCAGAGATCTTGTTTCGCGGCGATGCCCCGATCCTGTTTGACGAGTGGCAGGTCACCCCTGACATCTGGAATCTCGTCCGGCGCGAGGTCGACGACCGCTCCCCAGCTCGGGGCCAGTTCCTTCTCACCGGATCGGCCACCCCGAACGACGACGTGCACCGGCACTCCGGCGCCGGACGGATCGCCACCCTGCGGATGCGCCCGATGAGCCTGGTCGAAACCGGACACTCAACCGGTGAGGTCTCGCTAGAGCGTCTCTTCGACGGTGACATCACCCCGGCCCCGGACCCTGGCCTCACCGTCCCGGACCTGGTTGACCGCATCGTCATCGGCGGCTGGCCCGCGCTGCTGGATGCCGAGGTGCCGGACGCCCGGGATTTCGTCACCGCCTACATCACCCAGATCGTCGAGGTGGACGTCCCGAACCTCGGCTCCAAACGCGACCCGGCCAACATGCGGCGACTGCTCACCTCACTAGGCCGAGGCGTCGGAACCGAACTGAGCGTGAGGGCGATGGCCGCCGACGTCGGGGGCGAGCGAGGTCCGATCTCACGAGAGACCGTCTACGGCTACCTGTCGGCACTGGACCGGCTGATGCTGACGGAGAACGTCCCATCATGGGCGCCGCACATGCGCAGCACCACGCCCCTGCGCGCGACAGCAGCCCGTTACATGGTCGATCCCTCGATCGGAGTCTCCGCACTGCAGGTCGGACCCAACCAACTCCTTGCCGACCTGAACGCCGCCGGGTACCACTTCGAGGCGCTCGTGGTTCGTGACCTTCGCGTGTACGCCCAACCACTCGGCGGATCCCTTCACAGATGGCGCGACGTCAGCGACCACGAGGTGGACGTCGTGGTCGTCCTGGGAGACGGACGCTGGGGAGCCTTCGAGGTGAAGATGAACCCCGCCGACGTTGACAAGGCCGCCGATTCCCTCAAGCGATTCGCGAACAAGGTCGACACCAACCGCAACAAGGCCGGCGAACCATCCTTTCTCGGGGTCATCACAACCACCGGCCTGGCCCACCGCCGCGACGACGGAGTCGTAGTGGCCCCCGTCGGCACGTTGGGCCCCTGAGTCTGATTCAAGTCGGTCGACGAGTACTTCGAGTACTTCGAGAACTTCTACTGCGAGTTATTCATCATCGCGTCCATCGTGATCTTCACGATCACCACCACGACCATCACGACCATCACGACCATCCCGACGACCAGCCGCAGCACGACGGCAGAGCCTGACCGCAAGGAGACCTCCTCCAGAGAGGCCTCCGTCGAGAGCATCGAGAAGTCTCCCTCGAGGGTCTTCTCGTTGGTCCCGGAGGCGGAGGACTGAGTGATGACATTCTTGGGGACGAGATGGGGACTGCAGCGGTGTGCTGGTCGCGTTTCCGCAGGTCAGCGACTTGAAGCGGAGGAGCTGGCCTGTAGGCCGGGTTCTGTCCCCGTCCGACCTCGCGGCCGGTCGGGGGGCGACCATCCATCTGCGACCACCGTTGCCGGCGGCCTCCTGCGGTCTACCCACGTACTCGGGCGGGCCGCCCTCGGACGTACGTGCGCCGGTTGCCCTGACATCTCTGCCGGGGCTCCCGACTTCTTGACCTTGCTCCGGGCGGGGTTTGCCGAGCCGGCCGGGTCGCCCCGGTCGCTGGTGGTCTCTTGCACCACCGTTTCACCCTTACCGGCCCGGACCGAGGCCCGTGCCGGCGGTCTGTTCTCTGTGGCACTTTCCCGCGGGTCACCCCGGGTGGGTGTTGCCCACCGCCCTGCCCTGCGGAGCCCGGACCTTCCTCGACGCATGCCTCACGACCTACGCCGCGGTCGCCCGGCCAGCTCCTCCGCACGGGCAAGGGTAGCGGGATCGGGGTCTGGAGCTCCTCGCTGACGCTCCTCGCACGTCAACCACCGAACGCAACCAAGACGCCGGACCCGACCACCCCCCGAGAGGCGATCGAGCCCGGCGCCGTCAATGGATGAGGATCAGCTCAGGTTCAGCGCCGTGTCGTCGATGACGAACGACGTCTGGAGAGAGGAGTCCTCGGCCCCGGTGAAGCTGACCGTCACCGTCTGGCCCGCGAAGGCCGAGACGTTGAACGAGCGCAGCGTGTAGCCCGACGCCTTGTTGAGGTTGCTGTACGTCGCCAGCGTGGTGGACCCGATCTTGACCGTCAGCTTGTCGTAGGCGATCGAGGTCGTGGTCTCCGCGGAGTCGATGTGCAGGTAGAACGACAGGGTCGCGCCGCAGCCTGCAGGGATCGACACCGACTGGCTCAGCGTGTCGGTGTGGGTGGAGCCGTAGCCGTCGAGCCACGCCTTCCAGCTGCCCGAGCGGGCGGGCTGGCTGGCGGAGCTGTCGACGACACCAGCGGACGCCGACCACGGAGCAGCCGAGCCGGTCTCGAACCCGGGGTTGCCGAGCCGCTGGCCGGAGCAGCCGCCGCCACCGCCACCGATGGTGAAGGTGAACGACGTGCTGCCGCTGCCGCTACCACCGCTGCCGGTCGCCGTGGCGGTCACGTTGTAGGTGCCCGCGGTGGTCGGCGTACCGGAGACGGTGCCGGTGGAGGAGCCGATGGTGACGCCCGGCGGAAGGCCGGTGGCCGACCAGGTGTACGGCGCGGTGCCACCCGACGCGGACAGCGTGAAGGAGGCGATGGGGGAGCCGACTGTGCCGGACTTGCTGCCCGGGTTGGTCACCGTCACGCCGCCCGTCGAGCCACACGTCGGGTCGGCGGTCTGTGCCGGCACGCTGACGGCGTTCCAGGCGGCCTTGACCTTGTTGTAGAGGCCGCAGGTCGCGTCGAGGTTCTTGGCCGCGGTCAGCGTCCAGGTGCGGTACTTCAGGTACGACGACGACGAGGTCTTCATCAGCATCGCGTTGTACATGATCCGCTGGGCGGTCTGGATGCCCACGCCGGTCAGGGTGCTGCCGTTGCAGGTCGAGCTGGCCGGCTGCCCGTTGGTCGGGTTGGTGCCCTCGGCCAGCAGGTAGAACCAGTGGTTGCCCGGACCTGCAGCGGCGTGCACCTCGGTGTTCGGGATCGAGCTGGAGTAGCAGTTCGGGTCACCCGACCGCGGACGGGTTGTACATGTTGCGGATCGGGCCCTGGCCGACCAGGTTGATCTCCTCGCCGACGAGGTAGTCGGGAGCGTCGGCCGGGTTGTTGGAGAACCACTCCGTCGCGGCACCGAAGGTGTCGCCCACGAACTCCTGCGTGCCGCCGCCCGAGATGCCACCGGGCGTCATGTGGTCGACGCCGTGGCCGAACTCGTGCGCGACGACGTCCATGGAGCCGATCCACTCGCTGCCGGCCTGGCGTGTGGCCGATCTGCACCTGCGTGCCGTCGTAGAAGGCGTTCACGTCGTTGAGGCCGACGCGGATCGGGCACCCAGCCGCCGGAGCCGTTCATGCCGTTGCGGCCCAGCCACGACGACATCATCTGGCGCATCTTCTCGGCCGAGTAGAACGCGTCCACGCAGCCGGTCTCGCGGTCCGTCGCGCTGCCGTTGCCCCAGACGTCGTCGGTGCCGGTGAACGTGACGTTGCCCGTGGAGTTCTGGCACTTCAAGGTGGTCGCGTTGCTGTTCGTCATCGAGAACGACGAGCCGGAGCCGGAGGTCGGGATGGCGAGCCCGGTGCCCTCCCAGTTCCCGTTGCCTGTGCCCTCGGCCACGTGCTCCTTGCTGGAGAGGAACTTGCCCGATCGGGCGTCGACGTACACCGACTGGATCGAGGGGTGCCCGTGGTCACGGCCGCTGACCCGGGTCTCCCAGGCGAGGTGGGAGGTCTTGCCCTGCCACACGACGAGACGCGGGGCCTCGGAGCTGCGGACCTTGTCGACCTGCTGCCGAGCGACGGTCGTCGCGCGACCCTTGAGCACGCGAGGGGTCGTCGAGGTGAGCTTGACCTTGCTGGTCTGGGCGACCGAGGTGGTCAGCACGTGGCCCTCGTCGTCGGTGACGACCACGAAGTCGCCGCCCACGACGGGCAGACCGCGCCAGGTGCGCTCGTACGGTGCGTAGTTGACGTCGCCGCTGGTGAGGATCCCCTTGGCGACGAAGCCGTCGTGCCTGCTGATCTTCAGCTGCGGTGCACGGCTCTTGATCAGCGCCACAGCCGCCTTGCCGGCCATCGCCTGCGGGTCCTGGCGCCCGCCGCCGGTGCCGGCCTGTGCCTTGCCGTCGAGTGCTCCTGCCTGCGCTCCCAGCGGTGCGACGGTGAGCAGAGCTCCCGCGAGAACGGCTGCCGTGATGCCGCCGAGGTGTCTCCCCAAACTTGTCTGGGACATTCCTTCTCCTGTGTTCGAGGCCCGGATAGGACCCACTGAGAGGTGTCGGTCGAGGGTTCCCCGACGCCCGAGGCTTCGACACGTCTGCGCCGAGGCCGTTGCGCAGACTCGCAACCGGGGGGTGCAGGGTCAACGGTCGCGGGAACTCATATTTCTGCATTGCACGAACATGAGGCGGCCTAGTGGGGGATAGTCCGATTGGGCTATCCCAGATGGCCCCGGTGAGTCATTCCGCGCCGCCGATCAGCCTAGGAAACTTGCTGTTGTAGAAACGCCACCAGACTGATTCTCGAGCCCGGCTGGTCGCACCTGGAGGACCGATGCCCCGCTCCCGACCGCTCAACCGAGCAGCCGCACCCACGCTGGCGACGCTGGCGTTGGTGGCATGCCTGGTGCCCGGTCTGGTCTCCGGCGCGGCAGTGGCTGCCGACGACGGCACCTGCGTCGGCAAGGGCGAGTTCAAGCGCATCCACGGCGGCATGACCATCGAGAAGCTCGGCAAGATCCTGCACGACCAGGCGCCTTTCGCCGACACCGAGGGCAAGGGCAAGAAGCGCATCCGCTGGTACGTCGCCTGCGAGGAGTGGCAGCCCGACAAGGACGTGGCCGTCAGCTACCACCAGCCCGTCGTCGGGCGCCGTACGGTCACCAAGAAGGGCCTCGCGGTCTACGTCGCGGGCTAGCCGCGTGAGGTGGTTTCGAGGCTCGGGCCTGGCGGCCCTCACACCTCAACCACCGATCGTCGGTCGAGGTGCGAGGAGCGCCAGCGACGAGCCTCGAGACCATCGATCGCTACGGGTGCGTCAGGATCTCTGCGCCGGTGGGCGTGACGAGCAGCGTGTGCTCGAACTGCGCGCTGCGGCGGCCGTCCTTGGTGACGACGGTCCAGCCGTCGTCCCACATCACCCACTCGTGCGTGCCGAGGTTGAGCATCGGCTCGATGGTGAAGGTCATGCCGACCTGGATCTCGTCGTCGTACATCGGTGCGTCGTAGTGGGGCACGATCAGGCCCGAGTGGAACGCCGCGCCGATGCCGTGGCCGGTGAAGTCGCGGACCACGCCGTAGCCGAAGCGCTTGGCGTAGGACTCGATCACGCGGCCGACGACGTTGAGGCGGCGGCCGGGCTTGACCGCGGCGATGCCGCGCATCAGGGCCTCATGCGTGCGCTCGACCAGCGCCCTCGTCTCCTCGTCGACGTCGCCGGCGAGGAATGTGGCGTTGGTGTCGCCGTGGACACCGTTGATGAACGCGGTGACGTCGATGTTGACGATGTCGCCGTCCTCGATGACGCGCGAGTCGGGGATGCCGTGGCAGATGACCTCGTTGACGCTGGTGCACAAGGACTTGGGGAAGCCCTTGTAGCCGAGTGTCGAGGGGTAGGCGCCGTGGTCGCAGAGGAACTCGTGGCCGACGCGGTCGAGCTCGTCGGTGGTGACGCCGGGCTGCACGTGGGAGCCGACCAGCTCGCGGGCCTGCGCGGCCAGCCGTCCGGCGATGCGAATCCGCTCGATGGTGTCGGCGTCCTTGACCTCGGAGCCGGTGAAGCGCTCGGGTGCGGGCTTGTCGACGTACTCCGGCCAGGCGATGCCCTCGGGCACCGTGCGGCGCGGGGAGATCAGAGCGGGAGCCACGGGAGTCACGCGAGCCAGTCTAAGGATCGGGTCCTCAGGGTGCGCCTAGGCTTGCATCCATGAGCGACTCGGTCTCCGGCAAGTTCTGGTTCTGCACCAAGCACCACCGCGTCGAGTCGGGCGAGGACATCTGCCCGCCCATCGACCGGCTCGGCCCCTACGCCACCTCGGAAGAGGCCGAGCGCGCCCTCACCAAGGCGGCCGAGCGCAACGAGGAGTGGGACAACGACCCGAACTGGAACGACGACCCCCAGTAGTGACACCGACTCTCAAGAAGGCCTCGCCCTGGCCGTTCGTCGGCATGGTCGGGATGGCCGCGGCGTTCTTCCTGTACGCCGCCTCCGGGCTGGTCGCGCCGGTGTGGGCGCTCACGGTGTTGATGTTCGTCTGGCTGGTGCTGTTCGTGACCGCGTGCCGCTGGTGGACACCCCACCCGAAGCGGGTCCCGCTGCTGGCCGTCGCGGCGGTGGTGTTCTGGTTCGCCGCGATCACCGTCGGCGGCGCCTGGCTCGACTGGACGGCTGAGTCGTTCGGTGGTTTCGAGGCTCGGGCGCTGGCGGCCCTCGCACCTCAACCACCGACCGGGTGGTTGGTGCGAGGGCGCCAGCGACGAGCCTCGAAACGTCACAGCCAGCCGTTGTCGACGGCGACGGCACGGCCTCGGCGCGGTTGGCGGCGCCGGTCTTGCCGATCGCCGGCGGAGAGGTGGTTGCGCACGGTGCCCTCGGAGAGGTGCAGCTCGCGCGGCGATGTCGGCGACCGTGCCGCCGTCGCGGGCGGCCCGCAGCACGTCGGTCTCCGCGGTCGGTCAGCGGCGACTCGCCCGGCGACGAGGCTGTCCGCGGCCAGGGCCGGGTCGACCACGCGCAGGCCCGCGTGCACCCGGCGGACCGCGTCGGCCAGCTGGGCCGGCCGGGGTGTCCTTGACGACGAACCCGCTGGCGCCGGCGGCTCATCGCGCGCGCGCAGGTACCCCGGCCGGCCGAAGGTGGTCACCATCAGCACCCGGTACTCGGGGCACCGCCGTGCACGCGCGGCGGCGGCGGCGATCCCGTCCAGGCCGGGCATCTCCACGTCGAGCAGGGCCACGTCGGGGCGCGTGCTCGCGCGCCGCGTCCAGGACCTCGTCGCCCGAGCCGACCTCGGCGACCACCTTGAGGTCGGGTTCCAGGCCGAGCAGCGCGGCCAGCGCGCCGCGGACGAGCGCCTGGTCGTCGGCGAGCAGCAGCCGTGATCGTGCACGGGCGTCCTCCGACGCGACCACCGCAGCGAGAACCCGCGGGCTCGCGGTCGCGGCGTGACGACCGTCGCGCCGACCGCCGCCGCCCGCTCGCGCAGGCCCGACCAGCCCGTGCCCGGCCGTCGTCCCGCGGCTGGCGCCCGTCGCCGTCGTCGACGCACCTCGACGCGGTCGGGCCGAGCCGCACCTCGGCACGTGCGTGGCGCGGCTGTGCCGGATCGACGTTGGTGACCCCCTCGCGGATCGTCCAGGCGAACAGCTCGCGCTGCTCGGTCGGCACCTCGTCGGCCGCGCTCGGCAGGTCGGCCTCGATCTCGGCCGCGGCGAGCGCCGTCGCGGGCCCGGGCGAGCTCGCCGGGCAGGGTCAGCTCGCGGTAGCCCTCGACGGCGCCCGTACGTCGGCCAGCGCGTCGCGGCGAGAGCCGTTCGAGGTCGGCGAGCTCGGCCCGGGCCCGGTCCGGGTCGACGTCGAGCAGCCGCTGCGCCAGCTCGGCCTTGACGGTGATCACGGTGAGCGAGTGGCCGAGGATGTCGTGCAGGTCGCGGGCGAAGCGGGTCCGCTCGTTCTGAACGGCCAGCTCGGCGTTCTCCTCGTGCGCCCGGACCAGGTCGATGTTGCGCGCATCATCGGCCGGATGCCGAACACGGCCAGCGACGGCGGCGCACGACGGCGAACGCCGAGCCCGAGCCGGGCTGTCCCAGCCCGGCACCGCCTCGCCGAGCAGGACGACCGCGAGCCCGCGATCAGCCAGCGGCGAACGAGGCCGCGACGCCGCACCGGGACAGCATCATCGGCAGCGACCGCGCATGTAGACCGCGGCGGCCGTCCCGACCTGGCCGACGGCGACGACCATCACGCGCGCCGAGCGCGACCAGCGACGCCGAGCCAGGCAGCGACCGCCGATCGCGGCGGCGGCCGGGACATCAGCGGCGCGCGGTCGCGGCGCAGCCGCAGCCAGATCGAACAGGTAGACCGCGCGCGAAGACGACCGTCAGCGACCAGGCCGACGACGCCCGCGACGCGTGTCGCGGTGCGTGCCACGCCGGCCAGGAACGGCTCGACCAGGAAGAACAGCCAGATGGCGGCGAACCGACGGCCCGCCGGCGACCGGCGTCGGGCTGCTCGGCGCTGCACGACTGCTCATGGCTAGTGACGCTAGCGCGTCAGACCCGGGCGGTGTCCTTGCTCATCCGCCACGCGGCGCCGGCCACGAAGATCGCGAGCCAGACCACCACGTTGACCACGGCGTACCAGGGCAGCTCGCTGGGTGAGCGGGCGACCGGGCGATCTCGGCGACGCCGTACATCGGGGTGAAGTAGGCGATCGTCGCGCACGAGCGTGGCTGTACTGGCTCGAGCGGGATGAACAGGCCGCCGAGGAAGGCGAGCAGCGCCGAGGCCGGGGCCGAGGATCTGCATCACGTTCTCGCCGGGCACGCAGGTAGCCGACGAAGACGCCGAGCGCGGCGAAGATCATGGGTGCAGACCAGGGTGAGCAGCGCCGCACTCGATCCAGAGTCGCGTCGGCATCTGCGGCTTGCCCTGCACGACGCCGACGACGTTGACGCACGGCGATCGCGACGCGCGCCCATGATCAGCGCGAGGAACGGCCTTCACCAGGATGTAGACGGCCGGGTTGAGCGGGGTCAGCCGCAGCTGGCGCGACCAGCCCGAGCGCCCGTTCGACGGCGACCATCGCGCCGCCGGCGGCGGCGGCGAGCAGCGCGCCGCCGTAGAACGCCATCGAGACCATGATGTACGCCGGCGACGTTGCCGTCGCCGACCGGCTCGTCCCAGTCGTCGCTGCCCGAGCCGAACGACGAAGAACAGCGCCGCCGGGAAGATCAGCGTGAAGATGATCGTGCGGCGGTTGCGCAGCATCCGGCGCAGCTCGATGCGCAGCATGGTGAGGTTGAAGCCGCCGAGCGGCGGCACCCGGCGCGTGGTCGGGTCGATGGTGCTGGTGTCGTGGTCATCGGTCGTGGCTCCTTCGGCTGGTGGCGTCCGTCGTGCCGGTCAGGGTGAGGAAGGCGTCCTCGAGGCCGCGGGCGGTGATCTCGAGGTCGCGGGCGTCGGTCTCGGTGAGCAGGTAGCGGGCGACGGCGTCGCTGTCGCTGGCGTGCACGTAGACCGTGTCGCCGCGGACCTCGGCGCCGTCGACGCCGCCGAGCGCGGCCAGCTCGGCCGTCGTGTCGGCGTCCGGGCAGCGTCGCCCGCACGGTGCGGCCGGAGGCCAGCGCCTTGATCTCGGCTGCCGGTGCCGTCGGCGACGATGCGGCCGTGGCTGATCAGGACGATCCGGTCGGCGTACAGGTCGGCCTCCTCGAGGTAGTGCGTGGCGAAGAGCACGGTACGCCCCTGCGCGGCGTCCTGCGCGGATCGCGGTCCAGAACGACGCGGCGGCCCTCGACGTCCATGCCGGTGGTCGGCTCGTCGAGCAGCAGCAGCGCCGGGTCGGGCAGCAGGGCCATCGCGAACCGCAGCCGCTGCTGCTCACCGCCGGAGCACTTGCCGACCTTGCGGTCGGCGATGCCGGCGATGCCGGCGCTCGGTCGAGCACCGTCGTCGACGGGCTCGGTGTCGGCGAACAGGCTCGCGGTGTAGCTGCACGGTCTCGCGCGACGCGTGAGGTCCTTGAGCAGCCCGCCGGTCTGCATCACCGCGGCCACCAGGCCGCGCGCGATGGCCTGCGCGCGGCTGCGATCCCGAACACCTCGACCGCGCCCGCTGGTCGGGCTGGGAGAGGCCGAGGACCATGTCGATGGTCGTGGTCTTGCCGGCGCCGTTCGGGCCGAGGAAGGCCACCACCTCGCCCGGGTGGATCTCGAGGTCGATGCCCCGCACGGCGTGCACGCGTCCACCTGGCCGAAGTACTTGGTGACGCCGGCGAGCCGGACGGCCGGTGCGGGCGGCTGAGGCGCGTGGCTCCGAGAGGGTGGTGGTCATGCCCCGACGGTGCCGCGTCGGAGGGTCCTCCCTGGGCCGGCGTCACGAACGCGGCATGACAGTGTAGCCCCGTTGGTTGAGGAAGGCACGAAGTCCTGTCACGAAACCCGGGGAAGGGATCTCGGTCGCGGGTTTCGTGACAGGCGCTAGCGCGCATTCCTCAACCAGCGCGCTACGCGGCAGGCCGCACGCGCAACACGGCGTCGTTTCCGCCGTTGTCGGTCGTGACCAGTAGGTCGCCGTTGGGCAGCGCAGTCACCGCGCGCAACCGGCCGTAGGACTTGAGGGCGGCGGCGTGCGCGAGCCGACGAAGGTGCCCTTGGCGTCGAACTTCATGAACACCACGCGACTTGCCTTCAGCGCGGCGACCGCGAGCGTGCCGTCGTACCAGCCCCAGTCGTCACCGGAAACGAACGACGACCCCGACGTGGCGAGCGTCGGCACGCCCGAGCTCCACTTCGCCTCGACCTGCGCGCCGGGCAGCGACTGGTCGGTCATCGGCACCGACTCGTTGTAGCCGGGAACGGGGTTCCAGCCGTAGTTGCCGCCGTTCCGGAGCAGGTTGACCTCGTCGTCGCGGTCGGGGCCGTGCTCGGCGGACCACAGGGTGCCGTCGCCGCGCTGGGCCAGGCCCTGGACGTTGCGATGGCCGTAGGTGAAGAGGTAGCGCTGCCGCTTGTTGGCCGCGTCGATGAAGGGGTTGGTCGGCCATGGCGCGCCCGTCACCCGGTCGAGCATCAGTGTCTTGCCGCCCAAAGAGGTCTTGTTCTGCCCGTTGGTGCCGGTGGCCGCGTCCCCGGTCCCGACCAGCAGCGCACCGTTGTCGAGGATCAGCAGGCGGCAGCCACCGTGCCGCCCGCTGGTCGCGGGGAAGCCGGAGATGAGGACGCGCTTGTACGTCGCCCGCGTCGCATCGGCGTTCATCTTCCAGACCAGGATCCGCACGTCGGGGTTCCCCTGCGGGTTGCCACCGGTGCAGGTGTAGAAGCGTCCGTTGCCGGCGAAGTCGGGGTCGATCGCCAGCCCCATCAGCCCGGTCTCGCCCGAGGCCCAGACCAGGTCGGTGGGCATGCCCAGGCGGCGGACGTCGCCGCCCTCGATCACCGACAGCCGACCTGGACGCTCGGTGACGAGCAGCCGGCCCGAGCCGATCGGCTGCACGTCCCACGGGTGGTCGAACCCGGTGGCGATCCGCTTGACCCGCAGACGTGGGGCGGCCTGCGATCCGCTGCCGGTGTCCTCCGAGGGCGGGGCTGACGACGACGGCTCGGCGTCAGGGGTGGCGGAGGTCTGGCCCGAGGAGGTCGCCTGCGCGGTCTGGGTGGGAGCGGACTCCGGCTCGCTCGCGGAGGAGCACGCAGCCCCGGGGATGATCACGAGGGCGAGCACGGCAGCGAGCAGTCGCGTCATGGGGTCAAAGTACGCCGCCACCTCGATCGGCCCGGCTCACGGTTCGACGAGCGTGATGCCCGGGCCGCCGTGCGTGTCCATCGTGGCCAGTGCAGCGCCGGCGTCCTCGAGCCCGATCCGCCGGGCCACCAGGCGTTCCGGCGCGAGTGCGCCCGACGCGACCAGGTCGAGCATCGCCGGGTAGTCGACCGCGGGCATCCCGTGTGAGCCGAGGACGGCCAGCTCCCGGCCGACGACGAGGTCCATGGGCAGCGCCGTCCGTGCGTGGTCGCCGACGAGCAGCCCGACCTGGACGTGCCGGCCGCGCGGGCGCAGCGACGCGACAGACGCCGCGGCGACGTCCGGGTGCCCGATCGCGTCGATCCCGACGTGCGCCCCGCCGCCGGTGCGGTCGCGGACCGTGGCGGCGACGTCGGCGTGCTCGCGCGCCGCGACGGCCTTGTCGGCACCGAGCGCTCGGGCAGCGTCGAGAGCGGGCTGCTCGCGGTCGACCGCCACCACGCGCGCACCGAGCGCCTTGGCGATCATCACCGCAGAAAGCCCCACCCCGCCGCAGCCGTGCACCGCCACCCACTGCCCGTCGGCGACCTGGCCGTGGACGACGACCGCCCGGTACGCCGTCGCGAACCGGCATCCCAGAGCCGCGGCCGCCGCGAAGGACACCGCCTCGGGCAGCCGCACGACGTTCGCGTCCGCCCGCGGAACGGCGACCCGCTCGGCGAATGAGCCGGGCAACGTGAAGCCTGGCTGGAGCTGGTCGGGGCAGACCTGGGCGTCACCACGGCGGCAGTACTCGCAGGTCCCGCAGCCGAGCACGAACGGCGCGGTCACGCGGTCGCCGACCGCGAGGCGGGTCACCGTCGCGCCGACGGCCGAGACGGTGCCGGCGTACTCGTGCCCCGGTACGTGCGGCAGATCGACCCGCTCGTGCCCACGCCAGGCGTGCCAGTCCGACCTGCACAGCCCGGTCGCGGCGACGTCCACGACCACGCCGTCGGGCGGACACGTCGGGTCGTCGATCTCGACGAGCGTGGGCAGAGCCCCGACCCTGCTGTACCTGACCGCCCTCACCGCGTCAGGGTAAAGGGGCCGCGTCGCCACCCGCTGGTTGAGGAGGGCGTCAGGCCCGTCGACGAAACCCCGCCACCACCGGTCGTCGGTTGAGGTGCGAGGAGCGCTGGCGACGAGCCTCGACAGACCCCGCAACATTCCTCGGAATCCCCTTGTGGAGAAGGGGTTCTGAGCCCGGACTCCTGTCGGTGGTCGATGGTTGGCTTGTCCCATGTCCACCACCTACGCCGAGCCCCTGGCTCGGATCAACGGTGGGTTGGACGACCTGGCTGGGATCGCGCCGGAGTTCCGCGGGACCGGTGAGAAGCAGGAGCTGTTGGTGGGGCTGTCGCGGGTGATCGCCCGCGCCCAGGCCGAGCAGCTCCGGGTGCTGGCCACCGCCGACGACGTCGCCGAAGCCACCGGCGACCGGTCGACGGCGACCTGGCTGGCCACCGCCACCCGTGACGCCCCCGGCCGGGTCCGGGCCGACGCCAGGCTCGCAGCAGCCCTGGACCAACGCTGGACCCAGGTCGGCGCCGCGCTCGGGTGTGCTGCGGTGAACCTGGCCCAGGCCCGGGTGATCTGCGAGGCGTTGGAGGCACTGCCCAAGGATCTCGGCGAGGACCTGCTGGCCAAGGCCGAGACGCTGCTGGTCACCGAGGCCGACCAGCTCGGGCCGCGGGAGCTGAGGACCTTCGGGTCCCGCATCCTGGAGTACCTGGCCCCCGACGTCGCCGAGGAGGCCGACTACCAGCGGCTCCTGGACCAGGAACGCCGAGCCGCCGCGGCGACCCGGCTGACCCTGCGCCGCCGCGGCGACGGCTCCACCGACCTGCACGCCCGCATCCCCGACCTGACCGCCAGCCTGCTACGCACCTTCCTGGCCGCCTTCACCGCCCCCCGCCGCCGCCACCAGCACGGCGAGACCGAGCACCGCGGGTCATCGCGGCATCGCGACGAGTTCGCGAACCTGCCGATCGCCCGCCAACAGGGCATCGGGTTCCTCGCCCTGCTCGAACGGGTCCTCAAGTCCGACCTGCCCCGCCACGGCGGCAAGGCCACCTCCCTGGTCGTGCTGATCGACCACGACACCCTGCTCGCCGACCTGACCGCCGCCGGGATCGCCCAGACCAGCACCGGGGAGAAGATGACCGCCGGCCAGGCCCGACGGCTGGCCTGCCAGGCCTCACCACCTGCGGGCCGCGACCTCGGCCCACGGATCCCGGCCCAAGCCCCGCGCAGCGGACATGGTTTCGAGACGGGCGCAGCCCGCCCTCCTCAACCAGCGGAGCGCCACCCACGACCCCGGCTGGAACATCAACTACCACCCCAACGGCACCACCACCTTCACCCGACGCCAATAGCGTGGTGTGAGCGGCGCCTGTGCACTCACCGGGTTTCGAGACAGGCGCTGCGCGCCTTCCTCAACCAACGGAGCTCCGGCGTGCCCCTACCGCTGCCTGTGTCCTCACCGGGTTTCGAGACAGGCCCTGCGCGCCTGCCTCAACCAGCGGAGCACCGGGTGCCCCCACCGCGGCCTGGTGTACTCACCGGGTTTCGAGACAGGCGCTGCGCGCCATCCTCAACCAACGGAGCTCCGGCAAGCTCCTAGCTGCCTGTGTCTCACCGGGTTGCGAGACAGGCGTTGCGCGCCTTCCTCAACCAGCGGAGCACCGGCGTGCCTCTGCGGCGGCCTGTGTCCTCATCGGGTTGCGCGACTGGCGCTGCTGCGCCTTCCTCAACCACCGGCCCACGACGGCCCGGCCGCGGCCCCCCGCCACCGGGTTACCCGAAAGGATCTGCGCGCCTTCCTCGACCAGCGGAGCTCGGGATGCCCCGCCGTGGCCACCGCTCACCCGGTTACGCGACAGGCGCTGCGCGCCTTCCTCAACCAGCGGAGCATCGGGCGACAGGCGCTGCGCGCCCTCCTCAACCACCAGCGGAGCCCTCCTCGACCAGCGAGGCTCGCGGGGTCAGACTGGGAGTCGAGGCTGCCCGGAGGGAGATCGGGATGACCGAGCCAGTGGTGGACGGGACCCGCTTCGTCGAGTCCCCCGACGGCACCACGATCGCGGTGCAGGTGTCGGGCAGGGGGCGACCGCTGGTCCTGGTGCACGGGACCTCGTCGGAGCACACCACCTGGCGCCTGGTCCGGCCGTTGCTCGACGAGCGCGTGACGACGTACGCCGTCGAGCGCCGTGGTCGTGGCGCGAGCGGTGACGCGCCCGAATACTCGCTGGCCCTCGAGAGCGCGGACGTCGCGGCCGTGGTCCGGTCCGCGGCGCAGACGCACGGCGAGCCGGTCGACATGCTCGGGCACTCGTTCGGCGGCAACGTCGCCTACGACGTGGCCACGGACTGTGCCGACCTGCGACGGCTGGTGCTGTACGAGGGCTGGCCTACACCCGACCCGGCACACCGCACGTTCGACGCGGAGCTGCTCGACGAGCTCGACGAGCTGCTGGCGAGAGGTCAGGCCGACGAGATGCTCCGGGGCTTCTACCGCGAGGTCGCGCACCTCGAGCCCGACGAGATCGAGTGGCTCGCGGCCTCGCCGGCGTGGGCGTCCCGGGTGGCTGGAGCAGGTTCGATCACGCGCGAGGTCAGGGCCTTCTCCACGCACGAGTTCGACGCGGAGGAGGCAGCGCGGATCGACGTACCGGTGCTGCTGCTGGTCGGCGAGGACAGCCCCGACGAGATCCGGGCCGATCCCGAGGTGGTGGCCGCGGCGCTGCCCGATGCGCGCGTCGAGGTCCTGGCGGGACAGGGCCACATCGCCCACCTTGCCGCACCCGAGGCGTTCCTCGCCGCGGTGCTGCCGTTCCTGTCGAGGCGGTGACGGCCGCGTCGGGTCAGAAGGTGTGCTCGGGGCCGGGGAAAGTGCCCTCGCGGACGTCTTCGGCGTAGGCGCGGGCGGCCTCCAGGAGGACGCCGTGCACGTCGGCGTACTGCTTGACGAACTTCGCCATCTTGCCGGTGCGCAGGCCGAAGGCGTCCTGCCAGACCAGCACCTGGCCGTCGCAGTCGGGGCCGGCGCCGATGCCGATCGTCGGGATCGTGAGCTCCTTGGTGACCTGTCCGGCCACGTCGCCCGGCACCATCTCCATCACGACCGCGAAGGCGCCGGCCTCCTCGATCGCGTGGGCGTCGTCGAGGATCCGGGAGCCGGTGTCGCCGCGCCCCTGGACGCGGTAGCCACCGAGCGCGTGCTCGCTTTGCGGGGTGAAGCCGATGTGGGCCATCACGGGTACGCCGCCCCGGGTCAGCAGCTCGATCTGCGGCACCATCTCGCGGCCGCCCTCGAGCTTCACGGCGTGGGCGCCGCCCTCCTTCATGAACCGGACGGCGGTGTCGTAGGCCTGCTCGGGCGAGCGCTGGTAGGACCCGAAGGGCAGGTCGCCCACGACCAGCGAACGGCGTACCGACCGGCTCACCGCCCGGGTCAGGGGGATCAGCTCGTCGACCGTGACGGGCAGGCTCGTGTCGTTGCCGTAGACGTTGTTGCTCGCACTGTCGCCGACGAGCAGCACCTCGATGCCGGCCTCGTCGAAGGTCTGCGCGGCGTACTGCTCGTAGGCCGTCAGCATCGAGAAGCGCTCGCCGCGCTCCTTCATCTCGCGCAGGTGGTGGGTGCGCACCCGCTTGACGCTGGGGGTGGAGGGAGCAGAGGCGGCGGGTCCGGTGCCGTACGGCGCGGTCTCCTCGGGCTTGCTGGTCACTTCAGCAGGTTAGTCCCGCCGCGTACGGTGAGCCCGTGTCGAATCCTGTGACGCTGATCGCAGAGGACCTGCTTCTTCTCCTGCTCGACGACGAGTCGGGCAAGCGGCAGACGGAGCAGCTCGAGATCGTGCTGGGCGGTGCCGTGCTGGTCGAGCTTGCCGTCGAGGGCATGGTCGAGGTGGTCGAGAAGAAGTCGCTGTGGCAGTCGGCCAAGGTGTGGCCGGTCGAGGGCGCGCGTCCCTACGACCCGGTGCTCACGGCGGCCTGGGCGACCGTGGGGGAGAAGGAACGGTCGGCGCAGGGCCTGGTCGAGAAGCTCGGCAAGGGTCTCGACGAGACCCTCTGCAACCGGTTGGCCGAGCGCGGCATCCTCGAACGCCGCCACGACAAGGTCCTGGGCCTGTTCCCCCGCACGCGGTGGCCTGCCCGCGACTCCTCCCACGAGGAAGCCGTACGCCGCGCCCTCGTGACCGTGCTCGTCGACGGCAACGAGCCCGACCCGCGGACCGGTGCCCTGGTCGCCCTTCTGTACGCCGTCGACCGCGCCCACAAGACCGTGCCGCACGACGGCGTCACCGACCGCGAGGTCAAGAAGCGTGCCAAGGAGGTGGCCGAGGGTCAGTGGGCCGCCAAGGCGGTCAAGGACGCCATCGCGGCGGCCACCGCGGCCACGATGGCGGCGGTGACCGCGGCGACGGCCGGCGCGGCGGTCGCGTCGAGCTAGCCGAGGTAGTCGACCAGCTCGCCGAGCTCCTCGCCCCAGCCCTCGTGGTTGCCGTCGCGGTGCTTGTCGGCGAGGAACCCGGACTCGCGGACCACGAGCGTGGTGCCGCCGCCGTCGCGCTCGGCCAGCTCGAACTCGACCGTCGTCACCGGTTCGTCGGTGTTGCGTCGCCTCGTGGCCCCAGCTCCAGACGAACCGGGTCGGCGGCCGGACCTCGTGCACGTGCACCTCGGTGCGGAACTCCTTGCCCTCGATGATCCACACGAACTCTCCGGTGCCGCCGGGACGTACGTCGAGCGTCGCGGACTCGTTGGGGAACCAGCGCACGAGCTCGGCGGGGTCGCTGATCGCCCGCCAGACCCGCTCGATCGGGTGCTCGAGATCCAGCGAACGCTCGATCGCGTCGAGCGGGGTGCCGGGGTGGGTGCCGAGGGTGGGTGCCTGGGGTGCTCGGTCATGGGTTCTCCTCCAGGTGGTGGGTCAGACGGTCGAGACGGTCGTCCCAGGCGGCGGCGTACGGCGCCAGGAAGTCGGCGAGCAGCCGCAGCGGCTCGGGGTCGACCTCGTGGATCCGTTGGCGGCCGCGCCGCGTGACGGTGATCAGCCCCGCGGCGGCCAGGACGTCGAGGTGCTTGGTGACGCCCTGGCGGGTGATCGGCCGGCCGTCGGCGAGCGCGCCCAGGGACGACGGCCCGGCGGTGCGCAGCTGCTCGAGCAGGCTGCGGCGCACGGGGTCGGCGAGCGCATCGAAGACGGTGGCCTTCACGTCGTCGACGTTAGGCAACTGTTCGGTTGCATGTCAACCGGCCGTCGCTCGGGTCCCGAGGCTCGCCACCGTTACGAGGCTCCGCAAGACGTCGCGGTCTGCAGGACGGGTCGCTGACGGGCCTGGCGGCCCTCCTCGACCGGCGGCGGGACAGGCCGTCAACGGACCAGCGGTCTCGAACGGCGCCCGCGTCAGCTCGTGGAGAAGTCCGCCCATCGCGACCCGGTCGCTGGCCGTGCCGGTGTGGGGAGCGGCGAACCAGGCGGCGTACTGGCTGATCTCGTCGAGCCGCCACTCGACGTCGTACATCTCCAGCATCGCCGCATCGAGGCCGTCTGCCGGCAGTCCGCGCTCCACGAGCGTGCGCCAGTCGCGCTCGGCGGGCGCGAGGAGGGCGGTCTCCCAGTCGACCAGCAGAGTCCGGTCGACGGTGACCATCAGGTTGTGCTCGCCGGGCTCGCCGTGGGTGACGACCCAGTCCCTGCGGTCGGCCAGCTCGGCCAGGGCGTGGTAGGTCTCGGACCACTCGGCGATCGCGTCGAGCCGCCCGCGGATCGCCGAACGGGCCCGTTCGCCGTAGGGACCGGCGTCCCACGGGCGGCGCACGAGCTCGACCAGGTCGTCGGGAAGCGATGGCGGCGTGATCGTCGTCCACCTCGGGAGCCCGGCCGGTGGCGAGACGGCGTGCAGGCGACGCAGCATGTCTGTCACGACCGTCAGGTCGACCCGCTCGGGGTTGCTGCCCGCGACCCAGGCCGTCGCTGAGAGCGCGCCTCCGGCGAACGAGATGGTCAGGGAGCCGCCGGCCGAGGGCACGGGCGCCACCACGAAGTCGAGCGGGAACATCAGGACCGACGCCGCGGCGTACGCCGCCTCGAGCGAGACCGCGTCGTGGTGCGGGCCGAGAGCGTCGAGCGTCAGGAAGTAGACCGGCCGGCCCCGCACCGACGCCGACCAGTGATGGGCGCCGAAGCCGACCGGGAAGTGCTCGACGCCGTCGATGTCTGCGGACCAGTGCTCGCGGACCGCCGCGAGGACGGCGGATTCAGAGACATCGACAGGGGGCTCGCGCACCCGACCACCCAAGCATGGTCCCACGTCACAGTCGCTCGGACGTATCTGCCGCTGTGGAGAGCGCTCTGTCCAGGCATGACGCTGCTCGACCAGGCCCGCACCCCCACCGACCAGCCGGCGCCGGCCGCCACCCCTGTCCTCGAGCTCCATGTGCCGACCGCGCTCGCGCGCTACGACGAGCTGCGCGCCGCGCTCCCGGGCACGGCCGTGCACTACGCCGTGAAGGCCAACCCGCACCCGGTGCTGCTGCGCGCGTTGGCCGACGCGGGCGCCAGCTTCGACGTGGCGAGTCCGGCCGAGGTGCGGGCCTGCCTCGACGCCGGTGCCCGGCCCGCCGACCTCGTCTACTCCAACCCCATCAAGCTGCGCTCCGACATCGTCGAGTCCGCCGCCCTCGGCGTCCGGCTGTTCGTGGTCGACTCGCCCGAGGAGACCCGCAAGGTCGCCGAGGCTGCGCCCGGCACCGCCGTCTTGTGCCGCATCGTGACGTCCGGGCAACGGCTCGGACTGGCCGCTCTCGCGGAAGTACGGCTGCTCCACCTCCGAAGCCGTCGAGGTGCTCCGTCTCGCCGCGCGGCTGGGGCTCGACGCGGCCGGGGTCTCGTTCCACGTCGGGTCCCAGCAGCGCGACCCGTCGGCATGGGACGCCCCGATCGAGGCGTCGTCCCGGATCTTCACGTCGCTGCGTGCCGCGGGACTGAAGCCCTGGCTGCTCGACCTGGGCGGAGGGTTCCCGGCCGCGCTGGAGGGGGGAGCGCCGGCCCTCGAGGCGTACGGCGCCGCGATCCGGCGCTCGCTGCGCAAGCAGTTCGGCAAGCACCGTCCGCGCACGATCATCGAACCCGGACGGTCGGTCGTCGCGGACGCGGGCCGGTTGGTGACGTCGGTCGTGGCTGTGGTGCACCGCGGTGACACCCGCTGGGTCTACCTCGACGCCGGCGTGTTCACCGGGCTGGTGGAGACGCTCGACGAGGCGATCCGCTACCGCCTCGAGACCGACATCCTGGGACCTACGGGCCCTTGCGTGCTGGCTGGTCCGACCTGCGACAGCGCCGACGTCCTCTACGAGAAGCAGCCGGTGTGGCTCCCGCTCTCGCTGGCCGAGGGTGACCGTGTCGTGCTCACCTCGGCCGGCGCCTACACGACGTGCTACTCGACGGTCGGCTTCAACGGCTTCGCGCCGCTGACGACCCATCTGGTGACGTGAACGGTCACGCGACCGGCGCCACGCGCCGTACGATCGCCAGCCACGCGCTGGCTGCCGTCGGCATGTCGATGCCCTGGCCGCTGCTCGTGCTGCTGGTCTGGGAGCAGACCGGTGACGGGTGGGTGCTCGGTGTCGCCGGCGCCGCGCGCATGCTCCCGTACGTCGCGTTGTCGTGGGCCGCGGGTCGGCTGGCCGACCGCTTCTCCCGCGACCGCATCGTCCGCCTCACCCTGGTCGCCAGGACTCTGTCGTTGCTCGCGGTCGCGGCCGCCTTGGCAGCCGGGCAGACCTGGCTCGCGTTGGGTGCGGCGACCGTCGCGATCGCCGTGGCCACGCCGGCGTACCCGGCTCTCGCCGCGGCGATGCCGGGGCTCGCGGGCCGGCGTACCGAGCGCGCGACCAGCCTGCTGGTGACCTGCGAGGTGGCGTCGTTCGTGGTCGGCCCGGCGTTGGGCGGGCTGCTGCTGGCGCCGGCCACGCGCGACCTGGTGCCGTGGGCCGCCGTGCTGTGCCTCGTCGGTTCCTGGCTGCTGTTCGAGGGCGTCCGGCTGCCGGCGCCGGTGGCCGCCGTGGCCCTGACGCGAGAGACCGGGGTGCTGGCGGCGCTGCGGAGCTCGGCGGTGCTGCGGGGTGCCGTGGCCGCCATCGCCGTCGTCAACGCCGTGGTCGCGAGCGTGGGCCTGGTCCTGCTGCCGCTGGCCGCGGGCTGGGGGCCGGACGAGGGGACAGCCTTCGGGGTGGCCACCGGCGCCCTCGGGTTCGGCGCCCTGGGCGGGCCGGTCCTCGGGCGTCTCGGCGACCGCTGGCGGTTGGGCGCCCGTGCGTGGCTGGTCGTGCTCGCCGTTGCTGTCGCGGCCGTGGCCCCCGCGCCCACGCTGTGGGTCGCCGTACCGCTGCTGGTGATCGCCGGCGCGTCCGCAGTCCAGCTGGAGATCGTGGCCACCGCCCTCGTGCAGCGTGCGGCGCCCGACCGGCTGCGGGCGAGCGTGCTCGGGCTGACCGACACCGCGATGGTGGCCGCCGCCCTGCTCGGCGCGCTGGTCGCGCCGATCTTGGCGGTAGTAGTGGGTGCCGGGCCGGTAGTGGTGCTGGCCGCGACGGGGAGCCTGGCCGCCGTGCTGCTCGTGCGCCGTCCTGTCGAGGCAGCCGCCGAGCCGGTGACGGGCAGCCTCAGCCGGTGGTGGCCTGAGCAGCAATACAGTGGAGGCGTGGACTTCTGGTCGTCGTACGCCCACGGGTTCGTGCGGGTCGCGGCCTGCACGGTGCCGGTCGCCATCGCCGACCCCGCGCGCAACGCCCAGATCGTGCTCGAGCAGGCCCGCGAGTGCCACGACGAGTCGGTGGCGCTTGCGGTGTTCCCCGAGCTGAACCTCTGCGGCTACTCCATCGACGACCTGCTCTTGCAGGACACGCTGCTCGACGGCGTACTCGCCGCGATCGACACCATCGTCGCGGGGTCGACCGACCTGCTGCCGGTGATCGTGGTCGGCGCGCCACTGGTGCACGGCACCCGGGTGCTCAACTGTGCGGTCGTCATCCACCGCGGTCGCGTGCTCGGCGTGGCCCCGAAGTCCTACCTGCCGACCTACCGCGAGTTCTACGAGCGGCGCTGGTTCGCGCCGGGTGACGACCGGCGCGGATCGACGATCCGGCTCGGCGGCCACGACGTGCCCTTCGGTCCCGACCTGATCTTCCGGGCCGCCGACCTGCGCGGGTTCGCGCTGTACGTCGAGGTGTGCGAGGACATGTGGGTGCCGGTGCCCCCGAGCGCCGAGGCCTCGCTCGCCGGCGCCACCGTGATGGTGAACCTGTCGGGCAGCCCGATCACCGTCGCCCGCGCCGAGGACCGCCGGCTGCTGGTCCGCTCGGCCAGCGCGCGCTGCAACGCGGCGTACCTCTACTCCGCCGCCGGCCAGGGCGAGTCGACCACCGACCTGTCGTGGGACGGCCAGACGATGATCTACGAGTGCGGTGAGCTGCTGGCCGAGAGCGAGCGCTTCCCCGACGGACCGCGGCGGTCGGTCGCCGACGTCGACCTCGACCGGATCCGCCAGGAGCGGATCCGCCAGGGGACCCACGACGACAACAGGAGGACGTTGGCAGGGCGCGTCGCGGAGTTCCGGTACGTCGAGCTCGAGCTGGCCGCGCCGACCGGCGACGTCGGGCTGAGGCGCAAGGTCGACCGGTTCCCGTTCGTGCCCGACGACGCCGAGCGGCTGGCGCTCGACTGCTACGAGGCCTACAACATCCAGGTCTCCGGGCTCGAGCAGCGGCTGCACGCCATCGGCGGTCCATCAGGTGGGCCGAAGGTGGTCATCGGGGTCAGCGGCGGTCTCGACTCGACCCACGCCCTGATCGTGGCGGCGAAGGCGATGGACCGGCTCGGACGGGCGCGGTCCGACATCCACGCCTTCACGATGCCGGGCTTCGCGACCGGCGAGACGACCAAGGGCTACGCCACCCGGCTGGCCAAGTCGCTCGGCGTGACGTTCGAGGAGCTCGACATCACCGCGGCCGCCCGGCAGATGCTCGCCGACATGGACCACCCGTTCGCCGACGGGCAAGCCGGTCTACGACGTGACGTTCGAGAACGTGCAGGCCGGGCTGCGCACCGACTACCTCTTCCGGCTGGCCAACCACCGCGGCGGCATCGTGCTCGGCACCGGCGACCTGTCGGAGCTCGCGCTGGGCTGGTGCACCTACGGCGTCGGCGACCAGATGTCCCACTACGGCGTGAACGCCGGTGTGCCGAAGACCCTGATCCAGCACCTGATCCGCTGGGTGATCGCGTCCGGCCAGTTCGACGGCGACACCAACGACGTCCTGGGCGAGATCCTCGACCAGGAGATCACGCCGGAGCTGATCCCCGACACCGACGGCGTCAAGCCGCAGGCGACCGAGGACACCGTCGGGCCCTACGCCCTGCAGGACTTCACGCTCTACCAGACCATCCGCCGCGGCATGCCGCCGAGCAAGATCGCCTTCCTGGCCTGGCACGCCTGGCACGACGCGTCGACGGGGGAGTGGCCGCCGGGCTACCCCGAGGCCAAGCACACGGCGTACGAGCTGCCGGCGATCCGGCACTGGCTCGAGGTCTTCTGCAAGCGCTTCTTCGCCAACCAGTTCAAGCGGTCGGCGCTGCCCAACGGCCCCAAGGTCAGCGCAGGCGGGACCATGAGCCCCCGCGGCGACTGGCGGATGCCCTCCGACGCCAACGCTGCCGCCTGGCTGGCCGAGCTCGAGGCCAACGTCCCTGCTACGTGAGCCGTAACTGACCCGCGGGTCAGGGTTCTGGCGGGGGCGTATCTCTGGCATATTGCACGAAGCCGTCGTCCCGAGGGGGAGCCATATGCGTTTTCGTCCACTGCTCGCTGCTTCGTTCCTGGCGCTGATCGTGCCCCTCGCCGCATGCGGCGGCGACGACAGCTCCACGGCCACCGACGAGCCGCCTGCGGGTGACGCGACGACGGAGGCGGCGGGTGAGGAGGGTGCCTGCGCCGACGCCACCGACCTCCTCGCCGAGATCTGCGACAAGGGCGTGCTCACTGTCTCCACCGACGATGCGTACCCGCCGGCGTCCTCGCTCAACGAGCAGACCGGCGAGTTCGAGGGCTTCGACATCGACGTGGCGACCGAGATCGCCACGAGGCTCGGCTTGGAGGTCGAATGGGAGACGCCCGCGTGGGACGTCATCACCGCGGGCAGCTGGAACGGCCGCTGGGACACCACCGTGGGATCGATGACGCCGACCAACGACCGGCAACAGGTCCTCTACTTCACCCAGCCCTACAACTACACGCCGGCCGTCGTCGTGACCCTGGCCGACGACGACTCGGTGACCGACCTGACCACCGACCTCGACGGCAAGAAGATCGGCGTCTGCAGCGGCTGCACCTACGAGCAGTTCCTCAACAAGGAGCTCGACATCGAGGGCTACGAGTTCGACTTCATGGTCGACGACGCGGAGGTCTCCGGCTACAACACCGACACGACCGCGCTCCAGGACCTCGCGAACGGCCGCGTCGACGCGGTGATCACCGCGGCGACCATCGCCCAGGGCTACATCGACGCGGGCAACCCGGTGCAGATCGTGGGTGACCCGATCTTCTACGAGCCGCTGTCGGTGGGATTCGACAAGAGCTCGGACCCGTCGTCGGAGTCGCTGTACGAGGCGGTGGACGAGATCGTGGCAGAGCATCCACGAGGACGGCACGCTGAGCGCGCTGGCGGAGCAGTGGTACGGCCTGGACACGACCACCCAGGAATGACTCGGCCAGGAATGACGGCTCCGTGAGCGACGCCTGGGAGCGCGTCCAGCTCACCTCGGCCCGCGTGCCCTTCCGGGTCAAGACAGCGGCCGTGTGGCTGGGGCTGTTCGGCGTGCTCGCCTTCCTGGGCAACGCGGCGGGCTTCGACCTGCAGTGGATCCGCGACAACTTCCGCTACATCCTCGGCGGTCTCCGCTACACGATGGTGATCGCCGTCGCCGGCATCGTGCTGGCCGTCGTAATGGCGCTCCTCGGGGCGCTCGCGCGGATCTCCCGCAACCCGGTGGCGTACGGCGTGGCCGGCTTCTACGTCTCGTTCTTCCGCGGCACCCCGCTCATCGTCCAGATGTTCCTGCTCTACCTGGCCCTGCCGCCGGTCGGGCGCAACCTCGCCGCGAGCTACCCGTGGTTGCCCGAGGGCTTCGACGAGGCGTTCGTCCTGGAGGCCACGACGGCGGGCATCTTGGCGCTCGGCCTCAACTACGGCGCCTACATGACCGAGATCTTCCGCGCGGGCATCCAGTCGGTGGCCGGCGGGCAGGGCGAGGCCGCCGACGCGCTCGGCATGACCTACGGCCAGAAGATGCGCAAGGTCGTCCTGCCCCAGGCGTTCCGGGTGATCATCCCGCCGACCGGCAACGAGTTCATCGCGATGATGAAGGACACCGCGCTGGTCTCCTTCCTCGGCGTGACCGTCGCGACCGCCGAGGTCTTCCGCCGCTCCCAGTTCGTCGGCAAGGCCGACTTCAAGAACCTCGAGGCGTACGTCGCCGCGGCGCTCATCTACTGGGGGCTCACCGTGCTCTTCACGTTCTTCCAGGCCCGGCTCGAGAAGCGCATCGGCCGGGGCTACGACCGGGCCCACGTCGCGCGCGCTATGCAGGCCCAGGAGCCGCACTGATGACGACGGGCAGCGAGACCGGCGACCCCACGAGTGACGTGGTCGTCCGCATCGACGGGCTGCACAAGAGCTTCGGCCACCTCGAGGTGGTTCGCGGCGTCGACCTGGAGGTACGCCGCGGCGAGGTCGTGGTGATCTTCGGACGCTCCGGCTCGGGGAAGTCGACCGTGCTGCGCTGCGTGAACTTCATCGAGGACCCGACCGAGGGCTCGATCGAGGTCTCCGGCATCCGCCTGGAGGGCGGCCACCGCACCCGCCGCAAGCGCGACCAGGTCCGCCAGCTGCGGCTGCACGTCGGCATGGTCTTCCAGCAGTTCAACCTGTTCCCGAACATGACCGTGCTCGACAACGTCGCCTGCGCACCCCGGATGGCCAAGCGCGGAACCGACGCCGAGGTCACCAAACGCGCCAAGGACCTCCTCGACCGGGTCGGCCTCGCCGACAAGGCCGGCGAGCACCCCATCCGGCTCTCCGGCGGGCAGCAGCAGCGGGTGGCGATCGCCAGGGCCCTGTGCATGGAGCCCGACGTGATGCTCTTCGACGAGCCCACCTCGGCGCTCGACCCGGAGCTCACCGGGGAGGTCCTCTCGGTGATGAAGGCACTGGCCACCGAGTTCGCACATGACGATGATGGTCGTCACCCACGAGATGGGGTTCGCCCGCGAGGTGGCCGACCGGATGGCGTTCTTCCACGAGGGCCGGATCCTCGAGCAGGGTCCGCCCTCGGAGCTGATCGGGTCGCCGAAGCATGCAGAGACCCGCGCGTTCCTCGACGCGGTGCTGTGAGCCCGGCGACCGATGGGGCGCCGGGCCGGACGCGGCGGCGGGTCGAGATCCGCCGCGAGGAGATCCTGCTCGCCGCGATCGGCGAGGTCGAGCGGGTCGGCCTGGCCGCCGTACGCGTCTCCGACGTCGCCGCTGCCCTGGGCATCAGCACGGGCCTGGTCTTCTACCACTTCGGCACCAAGGACGAGCTGGTCGCGGAGGCGTTCACCTACGCCGTGGAGCGCGACCTCGCGGCCATGGACCGGGCGGCGGCTCGTCGTGGCAGCGTGCTCGACCGGCTGCGTGCCGTGCTTCGCATCTACGGGCCGACAGGCAGCGCCACCGGCTGGCGGCTGTGGATCGACGGCTGGTCGCTCGCGCAGCACGAGCCGGTGATCGCCACTCACTTCCGGCAACTGGAGGCCCACAGCCGCCGGACGTTGCGTGGCGCTCGTCGACGAGGGGCTCGCCGACGGCAGCATCGCCTGCCCCGACCCCGACGCGAGCGTGTCGCGGCTGCTGGCGCTCCTCGACGGTCTCTCGGTGGCCGCCGAGGTCCTGGGGTCGGTGAGCCGCGCCCAGCTGCGGCGCTGGGTCGACGCCGCGATCGAGGCGGAGCTCACATCGCGGCCTCGCCGATGACCGACAGGCCGCTGCGTGAGTCACGGCGGGTTTCTCGACCTCCCACGCCGGGAAGGTCTGGGAACCGCCTGGGTCGATCGTCACGGTCCCTGACTACCTCCGCTGCGGTCGCCGGACCCGTGGTCACCCGCACCTGGCAGACCCCCGGCAGCTACCAGGTCGAGCTGACCGCCACGGACGGCGTCGGGCACACGGCGGTGAAGACCTGACGGTCAACGTCGGAGCGGCTGACCTGGTCGGTGCGACGCCAGACCGGAGGTGGCTTCGAGGCTCGTCGCTGGCGCTCCTCGCACCTCAACCACCGAGGGAGGCGAATGGCCGGCTATTGAACAGTGAGTCAAACATGGGGCAGGATCGGGCCACCATGATCCGAACGACGCCCTTCCACGAGCGCCTGACCGAGCTCAACGACCAGCAGCTCTACACGCACTGGTCGGGCTACCTGTCCGCGCTGCGCTACTCCCACGCCCCCAAGCACGAGTACTTCGCGGTACGCAACGGGGTGGGGATCTTCGACACCTCGCCGCTGTTCAAGTACCGGATCACCGGTCCCGAAGCCGTCGACTTCCTGTCGCGGCGTGGTGGTGCGCGACCTGAGCGTCCTGCGGCCCGGTCGCGCGGCGTACACACTGTGGTGCGACGACCGCGGCTTCGTGATGGAGGACGGCGTCGTCTTCCGGCAGAGCGACAACGAGCTGCTGATGACGGCCGCACGCCCGATGCTGAGCTGGCTGACGTCACACGAGTACGGCGGCCGGGTCGCGATCGAGGACGTCACCGACGACTACGCGATGCTCGCCGTCCAGGGCCCGCGCTCGCGCGACGTGCTGGCCGGGCTGGTGCCCGAGGTCAACGGCCTGTCCTACTTCGGGCTCGCCGAGGCCAAGCTGGCTTCGGTTCCGGTCACGGTGTCGCGCACCGGCTACACCGGCGACCTCGGCTTCGAGCTGACCGTCCCGGCCGACGACGCGCTCGCCGTGCTCGACGCCGTGCTCGAGGCCGGCCGGCCCCACGGGCTGCGACCGTTCGGCGAGGACGCCCTGATGACGCTGCGCATCGAGGCCGGGCTGCCGCTCACCGGCGTGGAGTGGCAAGACAGCCGCACGGCCTGGACCGACCACGACCGGGTCACGCCCGAAGGAGCTCGGTCAGGGCTGGATGCTCAAGGGCGTGCGCGACCGCAGCCGCCGCTTCGTCGGCAGCGAGGCGATCCGCCGCGAGCTGCTCGACGGCACGTCGCGCTGGGCGACCACCGGGATCGTCGTCGACTGGGCCGACTGGGACCGCCTCTACCGCGACGCCGGAGAGCTGCCCACCAAGGACGAGCAGGCGCTCGGCTGGGAGCAGTGGCTGCGCGCCGACCCGGACGGTTCGGGCGAGCAGGTCGGCTACGTCACCAGCTTCTGCTACTCCCCGGTGCTCCAGCGGCACATCGGCCTGGCACGAGTGCGGCCCGACCTGGCCGCGCCTGGCACAGCCCTGCACATGGAGACCACGCTCCACCACAGCACGCACATGGTCACGGTGACCACCGCCCCCCTGCCCTTCTTCAACCCTGCTCGAAAGACGGCCAAAGCATGAGCGAGACCACCGCGACGACCTCGACCATCTGGCCGCACGGGCACGTCGTACGACGCCATCGTGGTCGGCGGCGGCCACAACGGCCTGACCAACGCGGCGTACCTGGCCAAGTCCGGACTGCGCACCCTGGTCCTCGAGCAGCGCCACCTGGTCGGCGGCGCGGCCATCACCGAGGAGCTGCGGCCGGGGTTCTCGTTCACCACGTTCTCCTACGCGCTGAGCCTGCTGCGCCCCGAGATCGTCCACGAGCTCAACCTGGTCGAGCACGGCTTCCTGCCGCTGATGATGCCGGGCGACTTCCACCCGACCGGCGACGGCGACTACCTGCTCTTCGGCGACGACGAAGACCAGAACGTGCAGATGATCCGGCGCCACTCGCGGCACGACGCCGACGCCTACACGCGCTACAACTACGACCTCGACCGGGTCATCCAGACGGTGCGGCCGCTGTTCGACAACCCGCCGCCCGACATCTTCGGCAGCGACCCCGAGGACCAGGCCGACGTCGGCTGGATGCTCAAGCACCTCGGCAGCGTCGACCGCAAGACGATCCACGACACGGTGCGGATGTTGACCGGCAGTGCGGCCGACCTGCTCGACGACTACTTCGAGTACGAGCCGCTCAAGGGCTACCTCGCGTCGTCCTCCAACATCGGCAACCGGATCGGCCCGATGGCCGGGGGCTCCGGGCTGGTGCTGCTCTACCACAAGATGGGCGAGCACGACGGGCACCTCGGCTCGTGGTCGTTCCACAAGGGCGGCAACGGCGGGTTCACCCAGGTGCTCGCGCGCGCGGCGCAGTCGTTCGGCGCCGAGATCGAGCTGGAGGCCCGGGTCGACCGGGTGCTCACCCGCGACGGCCGCGCTGTCGGCGTGGTCCTCGCCGACGGCACCGAGCTGACCGCGCCGGTCGTGGTCTCGGCGCTCGACGCGCGGCGTACCTTCCTCGAGCTCGTCGACCCGCGCGAGCTGCCCGACGACCTGGTCGACAACGTACGTCGCACCCGCTATCGCGGCACGTCGGCGAAGGTGAACTTCGCCCTCGACGGGATGCCCGAGTTCCCGGGGCTGCCCGGGTCGGCCGCGCCGTTCGGCGGGTTCATCAACCTCGGCCCGACGCTCGAGTACCTCGAGCGGGCCTACGACGCGGCCAAGTACGGCTGGTACTCCGACCGGCCGTTCATCGACGGGGCCATGCAGTCGGTCATCGACCCCGACATGGCGCCACCCGGCAAGCACGTGCTGTCGTGCTTCGTCCAGCACGCGCCGTACGAGCTCAAGGGCCCTGACGGATCTCGGGTGGACTGGGAGACCGAGCGCGAGAACTTCGGCGACAAGGCCCAGGCCGTGCTCGAGGAGCACTTCCCGGGCTTCGGCAAGCTGGTGCTGCAGCGCGAGGTCGTCACACCGGCCGACATCGAGCGGGTCACCGGACTCACCGAGGGCAACATCTTCGCCGGCGAGTTCCTGGCCCCGCAGATGTACTTCTTCCGCCCCGCGCCCGGCTGGAGCCAGTACGCCACCCCGATCGACGGCTACTACCAGTGCGGCTCCGGCACCCACCCCGGCGGCTGCGTGATCGGCTCGCCCGGGCGGTTCGCCAGCCAGCGGATCCTGCGCGACCGCGAGCGGGGGCGCTGAGCCGGCCGGGGGCCTACGACACCAGACCCAGGCGTTCGAACAGTCGCGCGGCGTCCGGGGTGGGCCGTGCGTACGCCGTGGCGAGCGAGTCGTCGACCGGCCGCGGGTCGTCGTCGAGCAGGGCGCCCGGCCCGAGCCCCGTCGAGCTCGGCGACGATCGCCGTCATCGTCTGGCTCGGGCGCAGGGCCAGCTTGCCCGCGGCGTGGCGGAGCAGCAGTGGCCAGCCGCCGCGCCAGGCACCAGGTCGCAGGTCTCCTGGCCGGCAGGCGCTGGGTGCCGACGACCCGGTGTGGATCAGGTCGCACGTGGCGCCGGGGTCGAGCGGGGCCAGCACGAGCTCATGGACCTCGTGGTGCGCCGAGAGCGTGCTGAGCCGCCGCCGGGTGGTCACGACAAGCCGGCTGCCCGCCCATCGCTGGTTGAGGAGGGCCGCCAGGCCCGTCACGAAACCCGGCGAGGTGGCCGGCGGCCGCAACCCGAAGGTTCGAGCACCAGAGTTTCTACGAACCCCTGTGGAACAAGGGGATTCTCGCCACTTTCGGGCATTTCGGGGTCTGGAGTGTCGGTGGTCGCTGCTGGAATGGACCCATGACCACCTCGCGGGACGAGGCAGCCACGGCTGCCGGACGATCCGGCGAGCTGTTGGCGTTCGCCCGAGAGCGACGGCAGGCAAGCCGACCGGGCCGAGGCCGACCTCCTGCAGGCCGCCGTGCACTGGGCGATCACCCACCCCGCGGAGTCCATCGAGGAGGCCGAGACCATCGGGCTGCGCTCCTTCGGCGACACCGCCATCCCGCTGGCCGGACCCGGCGCACCCCTGGTCGCGGAGTTCTCCCTCGCCGAGTTCGCCGCCACCATCGCCCTGCCCACCGAGGCCGGCAAACGCTACGTCGGCCACGCCCTGGAGCTGCGCTACCGCCTGCCCCGGCTGTGGAAACGCGTCGTCGGTGGTGACCTGGCCGCCTGGAAAGCCCGCCGGATCGCCGACCAGACAACGCATCTCTCGATCGAGGCCGCCAGGTACGTCGACCGGCACCTCGCCCCGGTCGCCCACAAGGTCCGCCCCAGCCAGGTCGACCGGCTTCTGGAGGAAGCCATCGCCCGGCACATGCCCGAGGAAGCCGAAGAACGCCGCCGCGCCGCCTGGGACCAGACCCACCTCACCATCAACCACCACGGCGTCGGCATCGCCGGCACCAGCACCATCACCGGCGAGCTCGACTACCTCGACGCCCTCGACCTCGACGACGCCGTCCGCGCCGAAGCCCAACGCCTCGGCGACCTCGGCAACACCAAGACCCTCGACCAACGCCGCGCCACCGCCCTCGGCAACATCGCCCGCCGCGACCTCACCCTCGACTACCCCACCAACCAACCCACCGACCCCACCAGCGAAGCCACCGCCGCCACAGGCAGCCGACAAAGCAACCGACTCCCCGGCAACCAGAAAGCCACCCGCGGGCCGGCAGGTGGTGCTCCACCTCCACCTCTCCGAGTCCGCCATCTGCGGCACCGGCCACGATGCCGGAGTGTCCAGCGGCTCAGCGGTCGGGCGGGTGGAGAACACCCGCTCCCCGGTCACCGCCGAGACCATCCGCGACTGGGTCGGCCGCCCCGACCTGAAGGTCACCGTCAAACCCGTCGTCGACCTCGCCGAACACGTCTCGGTCGAGGCCTACGAAGTCCCCGACCGGATCGCCGAACCCGCCGCCCTGCGCGACATCTCCTGCGTCTTCCCCTGGTGCACCCGACCCGCCCGCCGACTCAGACCCGACCAACACCCCTGCGACAACGACCACCCCATCCCCTACCACCAGGGCGGACCCACCTGCTCCTGCCAGATCGCCCCCCTGTGCCGACGACACCATCGGCTGAAGACCCACGGCGGCTGGACCTACCACGTCCTCGAACCCGGCACCTAGTGTGGACCAGCCCCCACCGCTACCAATACCTCCGCGACCACACCGGCACCCTCGACACCTCCCACGACAAACACCGCTGCCCACCACCCACAGACCACACCCGCACCCCGCCACCCGCGCCACCACCGGCAGAGACCTGACCACCCCGCCCCACACCCGCCGTACCCCCTCGGCGGGCGCTCAGGCGCGCTCAAGGTGCACGTCACCCGACGTCCATGAGAACGGACTGGTCGATCGCCCGTCAGCGAGGCTCAGCGCGCACGACGACGAGCGTGGTCTTCTTCTTCGAGCACTTGCCCGTGGCCAGGCCGCGACCGCGCCACGTCGGGGAGCAGGCTCCAGCTCCGCGGAGGGGATCAGTGGAGTGGTGCCCCGGGATGTCGACCGGCGCGCTCCAGGGATCGCGTCGGGCCGACTGGGCCCGAAGACCTCCACTCGGGTCTCCGAGAACCCAGACCACCGTGGCCGTCCGTCGTCGCGCAGCACCACATCGGGGCTGATCGCCGCACCCGGTGCCGGAGAGCTGTCGGCACGTTCCTCCAGGTCCCGCCGGCCGGGCGGTAGGGGCCTGGAATCTGCACCGCGTCGGCATGACGCTCCCCTCCCCGCGAGCACGTGCTTGCGGGACCCATAGCCGTCGGCTGTCCCGAGTGCAGCCTGAGCTCGGTCCCGCGCCGCTCGTGGCCGTGGGCTTGTCCTCGCCTTAACCCGTCGGTGGGGCGGGCTTAGCAGGGGTCGGGGAGACGGTCTGGGTGTCGAAGAAGCAGACACCCACCGAGAGGAACACCATGAAGCACCTCCCCGCCATCGCCGGCGCCGCCACCGTCATCGCCGGGCTCGGCGTGACCGCCGTCCTGGTCATGACCGACCCGGCCGATGGCTTCGCCGGCCGGCTCGGCGACGACGACCTGGAGCGCAACGCCCGCTGCGGTGACGCCCGCGTGGAGCTGAGCGTCGACAGGGAGAACCAGGGCTTCGAGGTCGACGGAGACGTCGACGACGCCAAGCCCGGGAGCTCCTGGAAGGTCGTGATCCGTCACGACGGCGACAAGGTGCTGGCTCGCACCCTGAAGGCCGACGCCGAGGGTGATCTGGACGTCGACACGCTGCGTCCCAACACTGCCGGCAACGACGTGTTCACCCTCCGGGTCAAGAACCTCAGCGCCGGGAGCCAGGCCTGCAAGCTCACGGTCAGCACCAGCTGAACCCAGCGGTTCGTCAGCCGGGCGGGCCCAGCGTCACCTCGGCGCGGGCACCGCCGGACGACGACCTCGCGAGAACCAGACGGCCGCCTGACTCGGCGGCCGTCGTCGCGACGATGGACATGCCGATCCCGGTCGAGCCCGCCCCGCTCGCCCCGCGGCGCGCGACGTCTAGTCCGTCGGGGTAGCCCGGGCCGGCGTCCTCGACCGCCAGCACCAGCCCTCCCGACGGCGAGACCGAGACCGCGACGTGGATGGCCGTTCCCTCGTCGGTGTGGGTGAAGACGTTGTCCATCAGCGCGTCGAACAACGCCTCCAGGTCCGCGGCGCTCGCCCGGACCCGTACCGGGCCGGACCCGGCGACCGGGAGGTCGACGTCGTAGGCGCGATCCTGGTCCTCCGCCAGCGGCGCGCCAGAACTCCGCCCGCTCGGCGACCACGGCCAGCCCGTCGGCGCCGGCGACCAGCCCCTCGCGCTCGGAGCGCCGGGCTTCGCGCACCACGTGGTCGACCATGCTCTCGAGATCGTCGAGGTCGGCCGACAGCCGTGCCCGCTCGCCCGGGTCGGTGACCCCCTCGATGCGCAGCCGCAGCGCGGTCACCGGGGTGCGCAGGCGATGGGACAGGTCGGAGACTGCCTGCCGCTCGCGCTCGAGCAGCACCTCGACGCGGCCGACCAGGCGGTTCAGCGTCTCGGCGAGCTCGCGAACCTCCGGTGGCCCCGCCGCGATCTCGGGTCGGTCGCGGTCGCCCGTCCGCTGGTCTGTCGTGCCCAGCGTGCGTGCGCGTTCGGCCAGGGCGGCCAGATGGCCGCACGTACGAGCGACCCAGCCGGTCGGCCAGCACCAGCGCCCCGCCCAGCAGCACGAGCCCGAGGGTGGCGAGCAGCAGCCAGGCGCGGCCGAGGCCGGAGCCGAGGCCGGGTTCGCCGACGAGCACCCGGATCACCGGGGTGTCGCCAGGCTGGCCGCTGCTCCCGCCGAGGGAGACGGGCACCAGCATCTGGGACCCCGTCCGCGACGTCGTCGACCCGGGCCTGTCCCGGTCCGCCGGGCCTCGTCCACCCGGGCGTCCTCGCCCGGGTGAGGACCGACTCCAGGGCCGCCGGGATAGAGCACGGTGGTCTGGATCCCGTCGTCAGCGGCGTTGACCGCGTCGAGGTAGAGGCTGACGTCGCCGTAGTCCTGCCCGGCTCCGGAGACGACCGTCTCGGTCGCCTGTACCTCGAGTGCGGCGCGAGCCAGCTTGTCCTCCAGGGCGTAGTCGCGGACGAGGACGGCTGTGGGCACCAGCATCGCCAGCAGCACCATCGACACCACCGCCGCGACGGTGACGATCAGCTGCCGCCTCATGAGGGAGGCTCGGCGAGCCGGACGCCGACTCCGCGGACCGTGGTCAGGTACCTCGGCTCCGACGCGGTCTCGCCCAGCTTGCGGCGCAGCCACGACAGGTGCACATCGACGGTCTTGTCGGAGCCGCCCCACGCCTGGTGCCACACGTCGGTGAGCAGCTGCCGCTTGGTCACCACGTCGCCTGCTCGCTCGGCGAGGTGGGCCAGGAGGTCGAACTCGCGTGGGCTCAGGTCGAGCTGCTCGCCGTCGAGCGTCGCCCGTCGAGCGGCCACGTCGACCTCGAGGCCGCCCACGACGAAGGTACGGCGCACGCCCGAGCCGCCCGACGTACGGCGCATCACCGCCCGGATGCGTGCCTCGAGCTGGGCCGTGGTGTACGGCTTGACGACGTAGTCGTCGGCGCCGGCGTCCAGGGCGCCGACCAGGCTGGGGTCGTCGTCGCGGGCACTGGCGATGATGACCGGCACGTCGCTGACGGCGCGCAGCATCGACAAGACCTGGGTGCCGTCGACGTCGGGCAGGCCGAGGTCGAGGATCACCAGGTCGGGCCGGTTCTCGACGGCCTGGTGCAGGCCGTCCATGCCGGTGCGCGCGGACGAGACGGCGTAGCCCCGCTCGCCGAGGGCGCGCATCAGCAACGGCCGGATCCGGTCGTCGTCCTCGATGATCAACACCTGTGCCATCGCGAGTGACGCTAGCCGCTGCCCAGGCGCGCCGGCGGTCAGCGAGCCGTTGCGGCCCGCACCTTAGCCACGCCTTAACCCTCCGCTAGGACGCTGGGGCACGTCTGGTGCCGAACAGATGGCGACGTGCGGAGAAGGATCGGCTACGCCCTGGCCTGGCTGCTGGCGACCACGCTCGCCGTCGCGGTCGGCGTCAGCGCGGTGTCCACCGTCGGCGCCCAGGTGCGCGGGCGGGGACCACTCGGCAACGAGGTGATCCGGACCTCCCAGCTGGAGGGCACCGCCAGCCCCGACCCGGACGCCGCTTCGGTCCAGCGGACGATCGAGGGGGAGTGGGGCGCCTTCGTGGTGCGCTGCCAAGGGCCGGTGGCCTTCGGTGAGGAGGCGCGGCCGGACCGCGCAGTCGGCTGGCGTGTCGTCAGCTACGAGCGAGGCCCCGACGACGACGTCGACGCCGTCTTCAGCAACGGTCGTCGGTCCTTCGACCTGGAGGTGTTCTGCAACCGCGGCAAGCCGACCGTCGCAGAGATCGAGGAGAACACCCTTCCCGACGACTGACCGAGCACAGGCTGCGTGGCTCATGGCTGGAAGCGCGCGGTGACGGCCTCCCACACGACCTCGCCGCGGTCGTGGCTGCCGAGCTTCCTGGTCACGTACGCGGCGCCGTAGCGGGCGGCGGGTTCGGTCCAGGCCGAGCACCCGCCGGCGCCGCCCATGCCCAGCTCGACCCGTCCGTCCTCGTCGCTGACCTGGAAGCCGAGCGTCCAGGTGACCGGCCGGTCGAGCACCAGGTCGTGTCCGGAAGCCGCGGGCTCGACGTACGCGCGCCACAGCTCGTGACCGAGCCGCTCGGCCACCAAGCCATCCGCGCGGCGGACGTCGTCGTAGAAGGTCGCCAGCGCGAGGGCGCCAGCGTGCATCGCCACCGCTGGGAAGGACGTCCGCCGGAAGCGATCGGAGTTCAGGACCTCCGGGTCGAGCAATCCCGGCGGGCGGCTGAGCGCGGGCCCCCACTGGGGGTCGTCGAGATAACCGGACGCCCAGGTGCCGTCCGGGTCCTCGACCGTGGCGACGCGGGGTAGATCGTGGTCGGTCACCTGCAGGTGGAGGTCCCACCCGGCCGCACCGGCCACCCGCGCGAACCTGTCTGCGAGCGGCTCGCCCGTGGCCCGGCGCAGCACTTCATCGAGGAGATGGCCGTAGGTCAACGCGTGCTCCGCGACGCCCTCGCCAGGGCGATGAAGCGGGGCCGAGTCCGCGAGCAGGGCGACCAGGGCCTCTCTGTCGTCGTATCCCACGTCCCTGGCCACGGGTGGGAACACCGGCAGCCCCGCCTGGTGCGACAGCAGGTGGCGCATCGTGGTCGCTTCCTTGCCGTGCCGCGCGAACTCCGGCCAGACCGTGGCGACCGCCTGGTCGAGCGAGACCTGTCCCTCCGCCACCGCATCCAGGAAGGCCAGGGCGGCGCCCACCGCCGAGACGTCATACGATCTGGTCGCCCGAGCGACCGACTTCGTATGACGTCCTGAGCTCTCGGCCGTCGAGACCTTGACAACCTTCGGGCGGCGATCGGCGTCGTACGGGGGACTCGAACATCACGGAGGGGACATCACCATGAACAAGACCACCGGTCGACGCGCGCCGCGCCCTGGCCGCGGCCATCGCCCTGACCGCAGGACTGTCACTGGCGTTCGCGGGTACGACGGTTGCGCAGGCCAAGGAGCAGGCGCGGGCCCAGAACACGGTGCTGACCGTCAAGATCCGCTCGTGCGAGGGCTGCGAGGTCACCCTGATCAGCTACCTCAAGGGCAGCGAGGACGCCGGCTGGGCCTCCGACCCGCACACCATCCAGAACGGCAAGGCGGCCTTCGTCGTCCCGACGGAGAAGACCCACGGCCTCAGCGTGATGGTGCGGACGCCCTGGGAGGGGCACACGGGCTACGCCACGATGGCGGTGTTCCGCTACCAGGGCCTGGCCGTGGGCGAGCGGATCGGCTTCAACCGGGCTCGCGCGATGACGAAGGCCAGCGGCTGCTGGGCCGGCACCGACGAGAAGCAGGCCAGCCTCCGGATCAAGGTCCGCCGGGTCAACGTGGCGGGCGTCCACGAGCGGGTGCCCGGCCAGATCGTCTGGATGCCGACCACCCAGAGCTGGCTGCGGCCGATCCTGCCCGTGTACGGCGGCGTGCTCGGCGGCCAGGACGTCATCCTCTGCCGCGGCTGAGCCCGACCAGCGGCATCGTTCGCTGGCCCACGGTCGAGATCTCTCTGCCTCCCTAAGGTCGTGCTTCCTCACACCCGTGGGGAGCTCGGAAACGACAGAGAGAAGGCACCAACATGACCATCATCACCGCACGCAGACTCGCACTCGCCGCAGCTGCGACCGCTACCGGCATGGCGCTCATCGGAGGGTCGATCGCGCACGCTTCGGGCAACGGCGCTGACCGCCACCTGTCCTCGACGGCGACAGCCACGACGCAGGTCACCTTCAAGGTCGTCGACTGTGACGGTTGCACGATCACCGTGGGCAACCTGAAGGAGGGTGAGCACGACGGCTGGACCTCCAAGGGCAAGAAGGTGAAGGACGGGACGGTCACCTTCGCGGTGCCGACCTCGCTCACGCGCGGACTCAGCGTCCAGGTACGCGCACCGTGGGAGAAGGGCACCCACGCCGTCACCAACGCGGTGTTCCGTTACCAGGGCCTCCAGCCCGGCGACAAGATCGGCTTCGACCGGGCCAAGGTGAAGGCGAAGGCGAGCGCCTGTTGGGCCGGCACCGACGAGGACGCCGTCACCCTGCGGCTGAAGGCGCGCGAGTCGGCGGACAGCGACGGAAACCTCGGCACGATCGCCTGGCTGAGGACCACCCAGGAGTGGGTCGGCCCGATGGTGGCGGCCGAGCACGGCGTCGTCGCCACCCAGGATCTGATGCCCTGCGACAGCTGACCTGAGGCTCGTTGGTCGAGGAGGGCCGTCAGGCCCGTCCCGAGACCTCGGTACGGGTTTGTTGACCTGTCACGGGGTCTCGTGACAGTCGCTGCGCGACTTCCTCGACCAACGGGGTCGCTGCGCGACTTCCTCGACCAACGGTCGCCCCTTCCTCGACCGGCGGCGGCTGTCGGTGCCTACCGCTGACGAATCGGTGCGCGTCGCTACGCTCGCCCCATGGGCAAGCAGGAAGACTTCGTGCTCCGGGCACTCGAGGAACGCGACGTCCGCTTCGTGCGGCTGTGGTTCACCGACGTCCTCGGCTTCTTGAAGTCGGTCGCGGTCGCGCCGGCCGAGCTCGAGCCCGCGTTCGACGAGGGCATCGGCTTCGACGGGTCCGCGATCGAGGGCTTCGCCCGCGTCTACGAGTCCGACATGCTCGCCAAGCCCGACCCGTCGACGTTCCAGATCCTCCCGTGGCGAGGCGAGGTCCCGTCGACCGCGCGGATGTTCTGCGACATCGTGATGCCGGACGGCTCGGCGTCCTACGCCGACCCGCGCTACGTGCTCAAGCGGACCCTGACCAAGGCAGCTGACCAGGGGTTCACCTTCTACACCCACCCCGAGATCGAGTTCTACCTCTTCAAGGACCACCCGCAGGTCGGAGTGGAGCCGGTGCCGGTGGACCGCAGCGGCTACTTCGACCACACCGCGCAGTCGATGGGCGCCGACTTCCGCCGCGAGGCGATCACCATGCTCGAGGCGATGGGCATCTCCGTGGAGTTCAGCCACCACGAGGGCGGGCCCGGCCAGCAGGAGATCGACCTGCGCTACGCCGACGCCCTGTCGACGGCCGACAACATCATGACCTTCCGCACGGTCATCCGTGAGGTGGCGCTGAGCCAGGGCATCTGGGCGACGTTCATGCCCAAGCCGTTCACCACCCACCCCGGCTCCGCCATGCACACCCACGTCTCGTTGTTCGAGGGCGACCGCAACGCCTTCTTCGAGGCGGGCTCGCAGTACCAGCTCTCCAAGACCGGCCAGCAGTTCATCGCCGGCATCCTCAAGCACGCCAGCGAGATCACCTGCGTCACCAACCAGTGGGTCAACAGCTACAAGCGGCTGCTCGGCGGGGGTGAGGCCCCGTCCTACATCTGCTGGGGTCACAACAACCGCTCGGCCATGGTGCGGGTGCCGATGTACAAGCCCAACAAGGGCCAGTCCACCCGCATCGAGGTCCGCAGCATCGACGCCGCCGCCAACCCCTACCTGGCGTACGCCGTGATCCTGGCCGCCGGCATGAAGGGCATCGACGAGGGCTACGAGCTGCCGCGCGAGGCCGAGGACGACGTGTGGAGCCTGACCGAGCGCGAGCGCACGAGCCTCGGGATCGAGCCGCTGCCCAGGAGCCTGTACGACGCCATCGGCATCGCCGAGCGCTCCGAGCTGCTGGCCGAGACCCTCGGCGAGCACGTCTTCGACTTCTTCCTGCGCAACAAGCGGGCGGAGTGGGAGGAGTACCGCACCCAGGTGTCCGCCTTCGAGCGCGACCGGATGCTGCCGGTCCTGTGAGCGCCGTGGACGACGAAGGCCAGAAGCCGGCGCGCAACCCGCTCGAGCGGCAGCTCAACGTCGGGCTGATGGTGGTCCAGGTGGTCGCGGCGCTGATCGTCGTCTACGCCGTCGCGTTCGTCGTGACCGGTTGGGACGGCGACGGTGACCGCACCCGCTTCGACACGCTTCAGGTGGCGGTGGTGTTCCTGCTGCTGCCGGGTCTCGTGCTCTTCTTCACCGCGCGCTCGGCACGCCGCCGGCTTGCCGCCCAGGTCGTCAGTGCCCGGTTGTTCAGCATCCTCACCGGTGTCTTCGCGCTGCTGGCCGGCCTCCCCCTGCTGACCACCGTCTTCGGGCTGGTCTGCGTCGTGGCCGGTCTCTTCACCTTGACGGCCGCGCTCCTGCTCAAGAGGGACACGCTGCGATGAGCGAGGTCCGCGTAGCCGTGATCCAGCACGAGGCGGACTGCCCGCCCCACCTGGTCGGCACCTGGCTCACCGACGCCGGGGCCACCCTGGCCGTCTGCCACGCCTACGCCGGAGAGGCGCTGCCCGACCCCGCGTCGTACGACGGCCTGGTCGTGCTGGGCGGTGCGATGGGAGCCAACGACGACGCCGACAGCCCGTGGCTGGCGCCGACCAGGCAGCGGATCCGCGAGCACGCCGCCGACGGCGTGCCCGTGCTGGGCATCTGCCTCGGACACCAGCTCGCCGCCGTGGCCCTCGGCGGCGTGGTCGAGACGAACTCGCGTGGCCAGACCTTCGGCCTGCGCACCCTGGGCTGGACCCCGGAGGCCCACCTCGACCCGCTGATGTCCACGGTCGCCACGCCGCGCCGCGGCGTGCACTGGCACGACGACGTCGTCACCGACGTGCCCGACGGCACCGTCGTGCTGGCCAGGGCCGAAGGTGTCGAGGTGCAGGCGGCGCGGTTCGCGCCGACCGTGTGGGGCGTCCAGCACCACCCGGAGGTCGACGCCGACCTGGTCCGTCCCTGGGCCGTGGCCGACCGCGAGCTCCACCTCGCGCAGGGCCTCGACACCGAGGCCGTGCTTGCCGAGATCGATGCCGCGCGCGACGAGCTCGAGGCCGCCTGGCGCCCGCTGGCCGAGCGGTTCGTCGAGGTCGCAGCCCATCACCGATGAGCCGGTGACGCAGCTCGTGACCAGGGCAGCGACGAGTCGCAGCGACCTGCTGCGGCACGGGTTCGTCGACTCCGAGCGCACCCTCGCGGGGATGGCACGGCTCGGCCGTCCACGCCGAGCCGCTCGTGGCTCTGCTCGGCCGCACGGCGGACCCCGACCTGGCGCTGTCCGGCCTGCTGCGACTCGCCGAGGCGGTCGACGACTCCGACGCCCTGCTCGACGCCCTGGTCGACGACGAGGGCACCGCGATGCGCTTGCTCTGCGGTCCTGGGCGCCAGCCAGGCGCTGGCCGACCACCTGGTCCGCCACCCCGACCACTGGCGCGACCTCGCCGACCCGACCATGGGCAGCACCAGGCCGGCGGCGTACGCCGTCCGGGCCGCGCTGCTGACCGCCGTCGGCGCCGACCCGTTCGCCGAGATGCCGGTCGCGTCGCTGCCCGAGCAGCCCGCCCTCGACGCGCTGCGGGTCGCCTACCGGCGGCTGCTCGTCCGGCTCGCCGCGCGCGACCTGGCCCACGACGTCGGCGTCGACGACGTGGCGGCCGAGCTCTCCGACCTGGCCGCCGGCACCCTCGAGGCGGGGCTGGCGGTGGCGCGCGCGAACGTAGGAGAGGAGGCGGCAAGCGTCCGACTGTCGGTCATTGCGATGGGCAAGTGTGGCGGCCACGAGCTCAACTACGTCTCCGACGTCGACGTGATCTTCGTCCACGAGCCGGTCGACGGCGCCGGCGGAGGCATCCGCCGCCAAGGTGGCTGCCCAGCTCGCCACCCAGCTGATGCGGGCGTGTTCGGACTACACCGCGGAGGGCACGATCTGGCCGGTCGACGCGGCGCTTCGGCCCGAGGGCAAGGCCGGACCGCTCGTCCGCACGATGGCTGGCATGCGCGTCTACTACGAGCGCTGGGCGAAGACCTGGGAGTTCCAGGCCCTGCTCAAGGCGAGGCCGGTGGCCGGTGACCTCGCCCTCGGCCGCGAGTTCGTCGAGCTGGTGTCGCCGATGGTGTGGGGTGTCGCCGGCCGCGACGGGTTCGTCAGCGACGTCCAGGCGATGCGACGTCGAGTCGTCGAGACGATTCCGGCCAAGGAGGCCGAGCGCCAGCTCAAGCTCGGCCTGGGAGGCCTTCGCGACGTCGAGTTCGCGATCCAGCTGCTCCAGCTGGTCCACGGTCGTGGCGACGTCTCCGTGCGCTCGCCCGCGACCCTGAGCGCACTCTCGGCCCTCACGCGGGGCGGCTACGTCGGCCGCTGCGACGGGGAGGAGATGCATCAGGCCTACGCCTTCTTGCGCACCCTCGAGCACCGCATCCAGCTGTTCCAGCTGCGCCGCACCCACGTCGTACCGACCGACGAGGCGTCGCTGCGCCGGATCGCACGGGGGATGGGCTTCCTCAAGGACTCCTCCTCGGCGCTCGAGGACCGCTGGCAGGGCTGGCGCCGCGAGGTGCGCCGCCTGCACGAGAAGCTCTTCTACCGGCCGCTCCTGTCGGCGGTGGCGAGCATGCCCGACGAGGTCGGGGCTGACGCCGGAGGCCGCCGAGTCGCGCCTCGCGGCGCTCGGCTTCGTCGACCCGAAGGCCGCGCATGCGTCACCTCGACGCGCTGACCAGCGGCGTGTCTCGGACCGCCAGCATCCAGAAGGCCCTGATGCCGGCGATGTTGGGCTGGTTCTCCGAGTCGCCCGATCCGGACGCCGGCTTGTTCGGGTTCCGGAGGCTCAGCGAGTCGCTGGGGTCGACGCCGTGGTACCTCGGCACCCTCCGCGACGAAGGGCACATCGCCGAGCGACTCGCCTGGGTGCTGTCCACCTCGCGCTTCGCCACCACGCTGATCGAGCGGGAGCCCCTGGGGCTGAAGATCCTCGGTGAGGAGCTCGCCCCTCGTGACGTCGTCCAGCTGCTGTTCGAGATGACCGCCTCCGCCGGCCGACAGGACGACCCCGTCAAGGCGGTCCGCTCGATCCGCGCCGTGCGCCGGCGCGAGCTGTTGCGCCTCGCGGCCGGCGACCTGTTCGGCGAGGTCGATGTCGCCGACGTCGGCGCCGGGCTGTCGCGGCTGACCGACGCCACGCTCGAGGCGACGCTCGAACGCCGCCAGCTCGCGCCGTGCGCGCGAACAGCGTCTCGCCGAGCCACCGACGCCATCGCCGATCGTCGCGATGGGCCGCTACGGCGGCTTCGAGCTCTCCTACGGCAGCGACGCCGACGTGATGTTCGTGCACGAGCCGCTGCCCGGCGCCGACCAGCACGTCGCGTCGACGTACGCGCAGACCGTCGCCAACGAGCTGCGCCGCCTGCTGGCGCTGCCGATGACCGACCCCCCGCTCGAGGTCGACGCAGACCTGCGGCCCGAGGGCAAGCAGGGCCCGCTGGTGCGTACCCTCGACTCCTACGCCGCCTACTACGCGAAGTGGTCGAAGGTCTGGGAGTTCCAGGCGTTGCTGCGCGCCGACGCCGTGGTCGGCGACGAGGACGTCCGCCGACGGTTCACCGAGATGGTCGACCCGTTGCGCTTCCCCGCCGACGGGGTGACCGAGGCCGACGTCGCCGAGGTACGCCGCGTGAAGGCGCGCATCGACCGCGAGCGGCTGCCTCGGGGTGCCGACCCCAACACCCATCTCAAGCTGGGCCGGGGCGGGCTCGCCGACATCGAGTGGACGGTGCAGCTTCTCCAGATGCGGCACGCGGGCGCCGTACCCGGCCTGCGCACGCCTCGCACCCTCGACGCGCTGGGCGCCGCCGCCGAGGCGGGGTTGCTGTCGGCGGACGACGCCGACGTGCTGGTGCGGTCGTGGCGGATGGTGAGCCGGGTCCGCAACGCGATCACGCTGGTGCAGGGCAAGGGCAGCGACCAGCTGCCGCGCGACCCCCGCACCAAGGTCGCCATGGCTGCCGTGCTCGGCTACCGGCCCGGCGCGAGCGACGAGATGGTCAACGACTATCTCCGCACCACTCGGCGCGCCAGAGCCGTGGTTGACCGGGTCTTCTGGGGATGATCAGCACATGGACGACTTCCCCGCCGTCCCCAGACGGTTCTGTCCGGTCTGCGGTCAGTGGACCGCGGACACCTTCCGCAACGGCCCAGGCGCGCGTCCCGACGCCAGGTGCCCCCACTGCAAGAGCCTCGAGCGCCAGCGCTTCCTGGCGGTGCTCACCTCCTGCCTGATGCCGGCGGTCGAGCCGGTCGGCACGCTCCTCGAGATCGCGCCGGCGCCCTGCACCACCCAGGTGCTGGGCGAGCTGGCGCCGCTGCGTCACGTCCGCATGGACATCGGGTACGACGGCCGCGGCGTCGACCTGCTCGGCTCGGTCACCGACATCCCGCTGCGCCGACCGGTCCGTCGACGTGCTGGTCTGCTACCACGTGCTCGAGCACGTTCCCGACGACGCCGCGGCGCTGCGCGAGGTGGCGCGCGTGCTCGCGCCCGGTGGCGTGGGCCTGGTGCAGGTGCCGATCAAGTTCGGCTTCGCCACCGACGAGGACCCGAGCGCGCCGGTCGAGGAGCGGGTGCGGCGGTTCGGGCAGGCCGACCACGTCCGCTACTACGGCGACGACTTCGAGGACCGGCTGGTCGACGCGGGGCTGGTCTTCACCAGGGTCTCGCCGCGGTCGCTGCTGGGCGAGCGGGTGTGCCGGGTGCTCGGCCTGATCCCGGACGAGTGGGTCTGGGTGGTGCACAGCGCCGCGCACGCTCGACGGCGGGGTCGCCCCCCTCGTCGTACCCCCGCCCACCGGGCTGACCCGAGCCCTCGACGCCGTCGTCGAGGCGTGGTCGGCCGACCTGGTCAGGCTCAGCCACGCGAAGCGGCGCGTCCGGCGGTTGCGGACCGAGCTGGACACCCAGCCGCGGACCCTGCGGCGGCCGCGGGTCAGGTCCCGTGTGCCCGGGCGTCGGCACCTGTCGGCATGATCGCGGCATGACCTCCACCGCCGGCTCGGGCGACCGAGCTGCTCGCCCTCCACGCCGCCCGCAAGATCCTGACCCTCGTCAACGTGTGGGACGTCGCCAGCGCCCGCGCCGTCGCCGCGGTCGAGGGCACGACCGCGATCGCGACCGCGAGCCACAGCATCGCGGCGACCCTACGGCTATCCCGACGGCGAGGAGATCCCCGTCGACCTGATGCTCGAGATGGTCGGCCGCATCGCGGCCGGCGTCGACCTGCCCGTGACCGCCGACCTCGAGGCCGGCTACGGCGACCCGGCCGAGACCATCCGCCGCGCGGTCGGGTCTCGGCGTCGTCGGCGCGAACCTCGAGGACCAGCTGAAGCCGGTCGCGGAGGCGGCCGCGGCTGTCGCCGCCGCCCTCGGCGCGGCTCACGCCGAGGGGGTGGCCGACTTCGTGCTCAACGCCCGCACCGACGCCTTCCTTCGCGCCGGCGACCAGGACCGCCGAGAGGTGCTGAAGGACGCGATCGCGCGCGGCCGCGCCTACCTCGACGCCGGAGCCCCGGTCGTCTTCGTGCCCGGTCTGCTCCAGGAGTCCGAGATCGAGGACCTCGTCGACGCGCTCGGCGAGCGCAAGGTCTCCCTGATCGGCTCGCCCGGCATGCTGCCCGCCAGCCGCCTCGAGCAGCTCGGCGTCGCCCGGCTCTCGTTCGGCCCCTACCCCCAGCGCGTCGCCCTCACCGCTCTCCAGGAGCTGGTCGAGGCTGTCGACGAGGGCGTGCCGCCGGGTACGCGGATGCTCACCTGACACGCGGTCCGCGACCGAGCCCGCTACAATCACTGCCAGTGTTCGTGCGCCGAACAGAACCGCTGGCGAGTGCCTGGGATGGAAGGTTCGCACAACCGAAATCGCTCCGAGTCACCGCAGGAGCCCAAGCCATGAACACCTCGTCCGCAGCCAAGCCACCGCGCGCCCCTCGCGACCGCCCTGCTGCGCTTCGCGCCGTTCCTCACGTCACTCGTCTTCGGCCCGGCGCCGACGGCCTCGGCCCACTACTCCGGCGCGGTCGGCGACCCAGGCCGCTACAACGTCACGTGCGGACTCCAACAACCGTCAGGCGATGATCACGGCTGCTGGGACACCTACATCGACGCCCGGGGCCAAGTCGTCGGGCACCGTACGTTCGACGAACGGAGTGACGGCCGAGCGCTCGACAGCGAGCACGAACGCCCAGACCATACGGCGACCTACAAGCTCCAGCGATGGGCGAGCGACCTCAACAGTTGGGTCACTCATGCAGCAGGCCACCAAGCAGAAGAACGTCCCCGCCTATGAGGAAGGCGTCCTCACGTCAGGCCACACTGGGTGCCCACTGGTTCAACAACCCTCCCGCGACCGCATCCAACACGCCCTACCGTGTCACCTACGAGGTCGAGTGGTTGGACAACGTCACGGGCGCCCAGCCTGCGGATACCGCGATGTCTACCCGCAGGTCCAGAACAACTTCTGCGCATCCGCTCCCGGCGCACCGAGCATGCTCAGTCTGGAGCGAGAACATCCGGTGGTGACCGTAGCAACCAGTCAGCCTCCGCTGACCGGTCCGCCCCGCACCCCTTGGGTTGCGGGGCGGACCTGCGTTCCGTGCGCCTGCGGATTCGTCAGCGGGCAGAGGGACCAGACAGGGTGGACCGTGAGCGAGATCGTCGACCGGTTCCGCGAGGCCGCCCGGGCGTGCGAGGAGGACGTCTTCTGGACACCCCGCCAGACGCCGGCCGAGGCGATGAGGGCGGCCGCGAAGGCCACCGAGGAGCTCGGCATCGACGCAGTGGGACGTGTACGCCGAGCGGGGCGCGGTCGCGCAGCTCGAGCAGGAGGTCGCCGAGCTGCTGGGCAAGCCGGCGGCGGCGATGTTCCCGAGCGGGATCATGGCCCAGCAGGCCGCACTGCGGGTCTGGTGCGACCGGGCCGGCTCGACGCGGGTCGGCATCCCCGAGCTCTCCCACCTCCTGCAGCACGAGGACGACGGGCCGCGGCTGCTGCACGGCTTCCGGTTCGAGCACGTCTCGACCGGGCCGCAACCTCCCGACCGTCGCGGACCTCGAGCAGGCTCGGGGGCGGCCTGGCCGCCGTACTCCTGGAGGTGCCGCTGCGTGACGCCGGCTGCCTGCTCCCGGAGTGGGACGACCTGGTGGCGCTGACGACGAAGGCCCGCGAGCTCGGCGTGGCGGTCCACGTCGACGGCGCCAGGATCTGGGAGAGCCAGCCGTTCTACGACCGGCCGCTCGACGAGATCGCGGCGCTCGCCGACAGCGTCTACGTCTCGTTCTACAAGGGTCTCGGCGGTCTCGCCGGCGCCTGCCTGGCCGCCGACGAGGACGTCGTCGACGAGGCCCGGCGGTGGCGCAAGCGGATGGGCGGCACGCTGTTCCACCTCACGCCGTACGCCGTGCTCGCGCTCGCCGGACATGCGTGAGCACCTGCCGCGGATGGGGGAGTACGTCGCGTGGGCACGCGCGCTGGCCGAGCGGCTCGTCGCGGCCGGGGTGCGCGTGAACCCGGAGCCGCCGCAGACCAACACCTTCGAGGTGTTCGCCGAGGGCGAGGCCGACGCGATCAACGAGCGCGCGATCGCATTCATGGAGCGCACCGGGGTACAGCCATGCGGCGTGTGGCGGTCGGCGTCCGTGCCCGGACTGGCATCGTGCGAGCTGGCCGTTCACGCCGCCGCACTGCCCCGCGACCCCGAAGAGGTATCCACGTGGATGACGGAGATCATCGGGCGCTGAGCGAGCTGCCCATCGCGCAGGCACTGCCGGCGATGCAGCTGCTCGCGACGCGGATCTGGAGCCCGGAGAGCCGCCACCATCCCGGGCAGCTCGCCTGGAGCTTCGCCTACGGCCTGCCGGAGGAGCTGGGTCACGGTCCGGCCGCGGTGCTCGACCGCGACGGCGAGGTCGTCGCGTGGGCGTGGGCCGAGTCCGACGACTGGATGGAGCTGTGCGTCGACCCGGCCGCCCTCGACGCCGGTGACGCCGCGATCGGCTGGTTCCTGGAGCGCGCGGGCGAGGGCGTCGTACGCACGATGGCACTCGACACCGAGGAGCACCTGATCGCGCTCCTCGACCGCGCGGGCTTCGCGGTCGAGGAGGACGCGCCGTGGTTCACCCACCACTTCCTCGACCTCGCCGCCGTGCCCGAGCTCGCACGTCGACCGGCTACACCTTGCGCCACGTCGAGCCGGGGGAGGCGGCGGCCCGCGCCGCTTGTCATCGCGACGCGTGGAGCGCGACCTCCAAGGTGAGCACCGGCGCCTACGAGCGCCTGATGCGCACCCCGCCGTACCGCCACGACCTCGACTGGGTGGCGGTGGACGGCGACGGCCGGATGGTCGCCTCGGTGTGCGTGTGGCTGGACACCGACACCGGGGTGGCGCTGGTCGAGCCGGTCGGGTGCGTCCCCGAGCACCGCGGCCGCGGGCTCGCCGGTGCCGTCAGCGCGGCCGCCCTGAGGGCCGCGCGCGAGGCCGGGGCGACCACCGGCATGGTGTGCCCGCGCGGCGACGACGGTTACCCCGTCCCGATGCGGGTCTACCAGCGCCTGGGCTTCGAGCCCGGCCCGCGCACGATCACGCTGGTGCGGCCGGCCCTGTCGGTCTAGGTCCCGGCGTCGCGGCGGCGACTCCGGTCGGCGGTGACCCTGGCACCGTCGGTGGTGCGGAAACGGTGCCTGGCGCACCGCTGCTCGGCGGCGACTCCGGTCGGCGGTGACCCTGGCACCGTCGGTGGTGCGGAAACGGTGCCTGGCGCACCGCTGCCCGGCGTCGCGGACCGGACCGCCTCAGCAGGCGACGGCATCGCGGCCGGCCTGGATGCTGGTGGTGGTCGTGCCATCGGCGAGCACAGCCGTGAGGGTCAGCCAGAGTCCGCCCCCGCGGGCGACCGTCCGCTTGATCCCCAGGTTGGTCGTCGTGCTCGCGCCCGGCTGCCAGTCGCCGGCCGGGTCCGGGCGGACGTCGGTCACGACGTACTCGAAGTGGTCGACGGTCGTGCGCGGTGTCCAGGTGAACCTCACCTCGCAGGTCCCCTGTCCGGCGTACGTCGAGGTCATCGACAAGGAGCGCACCGGCCCGTCGGCCGCCTCGGCCATGGCCGAGGTGGCCATCACCAGGCTGGCGGCGGTGAGGACGGTGGCAACGAGTCGGCGCATGGGACCGGTCTCCTTCGGTGGCTTCGTGCGATCGGGTGTGCCAGAACGGTAAGCAGCGCGGCGGCGCCGAACCGTGCGCGCGCTGACAGTCCGCCGGAATTCGGTGGCGAGGCGCGCACCCGGGCTGCCCGGTCCCTTCCACCCCTCCGGGTGTGACGAAGGCGAGTGACGGCTGCCACGGTGATGAAACCGGTTACTGAAAACGGTTACATCTATCTATCCGGCCAAGGGAGGCGACACCGCGTGGCGACCACGATCAGGGACGTGGCACACCGCGCGGGTGTCTCGATCGCGACCGTCTCGCGGGCCCTGCGCGACGCCGACAGCGTCACGCCCGAGACCCGGGCGCGGGTCACCGAGGCCGCCACCGAGCTCGAGTACGTGCCCAGCCAGCTGGGCCGCCAGCTCGCCCAGGGCCGGCACGCCGCCAACGGCATCGTCTTCCCCGACCTGTCCGGTCCCTACTTCGCCGAGGTCGTGCTCGGCTACGAGTCCGTGGCCGCCCAGCTCGAACGGTCGGTGCTGATCCTCTCCACCCATGGACGCCGCGACGCCGACGACCTGGTCACCGAGCTCGCCGCGCGGTGTGACGGCATCGTCATCCTTGCCCGGACGGTCGACGACGAGGTCGTGCACCGGCTGACCCGACGCGGCACTCCGGTCGTGCTGGTGGCCCGGTCACCGCTCGCCGACGCCGACTCGGTCAACGCCGAGAACAGCGCCTCGGGAGCCTTGCTCGGTGAGCACCTGGTCGCCGCGGGCGCTCGCACCATCCGCTTCGTCGGAGACCCCGCGGCCACCTCGGACGTGACCGAGCGCTTCGAGGCCATCAAGGCCGCGGCCGAGCGCGACGGCGCAACCGTCAGTGTCGACCCGGTCTCCGACTTCAGCGAGGACGCCGGCACGTACGCCGCCCGCGCGGCGCTCGCCGGCCGCCGTACGACGCCGCTGCCCGACGCCTTCGCCTGCGCCAACGACGAGCTGGCCCTCGGCCTGCTGCTCGCACTCGGCGACGCGGGCGTCCGCGTGCCCGCCGACACCCTCGTCTCCGGCTGGGACGACGTGATGGCCGCCCGCTACGCCGGGCTGACGACTGTCCGGCAGCCGATGCGGGAACTGGGTGTCCGCGCGGCTCACCTGCTCGACGAGCTGATCAACCGCACCCGCACCGATCCCGTCCACGAAGTTCTCGCCACTGAGCTCATCGTCCGATCCAGCACCACCGCAACCGCAGGAGGAACCACCTGATGAACACACCCCTGACCATGAGCCACGGCCGACGGCGTTCCGTCCGAAGCGTCACCTGCTCACCACCGCCGCACTTGCCCTGACCATCGGTCTGGGCGCGTGCGGCCGCGACGAGGCCGGCGGGGGTGCCGAGGGACAAGGTGAGGCCGTCGAGGAGGGCGCGGCCGAAGGCACGATCGAGGTCTGGGCGATGGGCACCGAGGGCGACGAGCTCGGAGACTTCGCCGCGGCCTTCGCCGACGACAACCCCGACGCCAACGGTCGAGGTCACCGCGATTCCGTGGGAGGCCGCGCACGACAAGATCGCCAACGCCATCGCCTCGGGCGAGACGCCCGACGTGACCCTGCTCGGCACCACGTGGATGGGCGAGTTCGCCGAGAGCGGCGGCATCGAGCCGACCCCGGAGGGACTGGTCGACGAGGCCGACTTCTTCGAGGGCGCCTGGGGCTCCACCGAGGTGGGCGGCACGTCGTACGGCGTGCCGTGGTACGTCGAGACGCGCGTCCTCTACTACCGCACCGACCTGGCCGAGAAGGCGGGCTGGGCCGAGGCGCCGCAGAGCTGGGACGACCTGAAGCAGTTCGCCAAGGACCTGCAGGACAAGGCCGGCGTGGAGTACGGCATCAGCCTGCCGGCCGGCGGCACGCGGCTCGTGGCAGACGTTCATGCCCTTCGCCTGGTCCAACGGCGCCACGCTGACCAACGAGGACGGCACGGAGTACACGATGGACTCCCCGGAGATGACCGAGGCGCTGGAGTACTACAAGCGCGTTCTTCGACGAGGGTCTCTCCTCGACCGCGCTGCTCGACGCCGGTGAGCTGGAGAGCGGCTTCGAGGACGGCACGTTCGGTGCCTTCATCTCCGGCCCGTGGCACACCGGGCTGGTCGAGGACGCCGGCGTCAGCGCCGACAAGTACGCCGTCGTGCCGCTGCCCGGCAAGGACAGCGCGCCCGGCACCTCGTTCACCGGTGGTGGCGACCTGGCCGTGTTCAGCGACTCCGACAACAAGGACGGCGCCTGGAAGTTCGTCCAGTGGCTCAGCGAGCCCGAGACCCAGCAGGCCTTCTACGACACGGTCGGCGACCTGCCGGCGGTCAAGTCCGCGTGGGAGACCGGCGAGCTCGCCGACGACCCGCAGCTCCAGGTCTTCGGCCAGCAGCTCGAGAGCGCCCTCGCCCCGCCGGCCGTGCCGACGTGGGAAGAGGTGGCCACCGCGGTCGACAGCGAGATCGAGAAGGCCACCAAGGGGCGAGATCGAGCCTGCCGAGGCGGTCTCGGCCATGCAGAAGCAGGCCGAGTCCATCGGCACCGGTCTCTGACCTGCCATGTCCGTCGACACCACCCAGGTCACCTCCCCGGACCGTCGGCACCAGCCGCGGTCCGGGGACGGACCCGTCACCGAGCCGGCACGTCGACCCGACCCGGCGCCAGCAGGCGATCGCGGCGTGGATGCTCGCGCTGCCGTTCACGCTGCTCTTCCTGGCCTTCACGCTCGGGCCCGGTGCTGGCCAGCTTCGGCATGAGCTTCACCGACATGCGGCGCGCCGACATCCGTTCGCCGTTCGCGGTGCAGTTCATGGGGCTCGACAACTTCGTCAAGCTGATCGAGGACCCGCTCTTCCGCAAGGTCACCCTCAACACCTTCCTCTACCTGTTGCTGGGCGTCCCGTTGACGATGGCCCTCGCGCTCGCCGTGGCCGTGCTCCTCAACCGGATCACCCGGCTGAAAGGCTTCTTCCGGGTCGGCTACTACCTGCCGGCCGTCACCAGCATCGTGGCCGTCTCGGTGGTGTGGAAGTTCCTCTACCGCGACAACGGCGGCCTGTTCAACACCGTGCTGGGTTGGGTCGGGATCGACGGGCCGGCCTGGCTGGACAGCACCGCGCTGGCTCTCCCGTCGCTGGTGGTGATGGCCGCGTGGCGCGGCTTCGCCCCTCTCATGGTGATCTTCCTGGCCGGCCTGCAGACGATCCCCAAGGAGCTGAACGAGGCCGCCGAGATCGACGGCGCCAGCGGCTGGGGCCGGTTCCGCTACGTCACGCTGCCGATGCTGCGGCCGGTGCTGTTGTTCGGCGCGGTGATCACCGGCATCGGCCAGCTCCAGTTCTTCGAGGAGGCCTTCGTGATGACGAAGGGCGGCCCGCTCGACTCGACCCGGTCCGTCACCTACTTCGCCCTCGACCAGTTCGGCTTCGGCAACTTCGGGTACGCCGCCGCGGCGAGCTACCTGCTCTTCCTGGCGGTCGTCCTGCTCACCTTCGTGCAGTTCCGGCTGCTGGGTGATCGCGACGACAAGCTGGACAAGAAGAAGGCCAAGCAGGCCAAGCGAGCCAGGAAGGAGGCGCTGTCATGAGCCCGAGCAAACGGTCCGAGACCCTGGACCGAGACACCCTCGCCACCGAGACGATCGCGGGCGAGGACGAGGCCGTGCTCGACGGCGGCGACCTCAACGACATGGGCAAGGCGCCGGGCTGGATCTACGCGGTGCTCGGCGTCGGGCTCTTCCTCGTGGTCATGCCGTTCCTGTGGATGGTGATCTCGTCGTTCAAGCCCGAGCGCGAGGTCCGCGCGGTGCCGCCGACCTGGTGGCCCGAGACCATCACCCTGGACAACTACGACCGGCTCTTCACCCAGCTCGACTTCCCGACGTACTTCATGAACTCGGTGATCGTGGCCCTGGCCGTGACCATCGGCAACATGGTCTTCTGCTCGATGCTCGGCTACGCCCTGGCGAAGCTGGACTTCCCGGGCAAGCGGGCGCTGTTCCTGATCGTGCTCGGCACGCTGATGGTGCCCGGCGCGGTGACGTTCGTGCCGCTGTTCGTGATGACCACCAAGATGGGACTGGCCAACACGCTGACCGGGATGATCCTGCCGTTCCTGGCCGGACCGTTCGGTGTCTTCCTGATGCGGCAGTACATCTTGACCCTGCCCGACGAGCTGATCCAGGCCGCGCGCATCGACGGTGCCGGCGAGCTGCGGATCTTCGCCTCGGTGATCCTGCCGCTGTGCGGGCCGGCCCTGGCGACGCTCGGGATCCTGACCTTCCTCGGTTCGTGGAACAACTTCCTGTGGCCGCTCGTGGTCGCCCAGACCGAGGACAAGTACACCCTGCCCGTGGCGCTGGCGCTGTACGCCGTCGGCCAGAACGCCACCCAGTACGGCCTGCTGCTGGCGGGGTCCGTCGTCGTGGTGATCCCCGTGCTCGCGCTGTTCCTGCTCCTGCAGCGCTACATCATGCAGGGCATCGCCATGACCGGCATCAAGTAGCTGGAAGGACGTCTTGACGTGACTGACAAGGGCGGCGCGCGCGCCGACTGGGAAGAGCGGATCGGGCAACGCAGCGGCGTCGCCTTCGGGGGCAACGCCCCGCGGCTCGACCCGCCCAAGGACCTGGAGGCTGTCCCGGGGGCACACCAGGTCACGCTCACCTGGTCGCCGGTGGCGGGCGCCATCGGCTACCAGGTGTACGCGGCGCCCACCGCCGACGGGCCATGGGAGCCGCTCGACCACGCCGGTCGTGACGTGCTCGCGGTGCCCCACCCGCCGTACGCCGACACGACGGGCACGGTGGGGGAGTCGCGGTGGTACGCCGTCACCTCGCTCTCGGACGTGCACATCGAAGGGGAGCGGTCCGATCCCGTCGAAGCGACGTCGTCGTCCGGGCCGGCCTCCGGCGTCACGATCGAGATCGACGCCGGCGACGAGCTGGGCCGCTGCCGCGGCCGTGGCGGCCGATGATCGGCAGTGAGCACCTCTCGCACATGCTGTCGACCGACACCACCGGCGGCCGGGTGGTCGGCGAGGAGCTGACGTCGGCGCTGAAGGCGGCGCACGACGAGCTCGGCGTCAGCCATGTGCGGGCCCACGCGATCCTCGGCGACGACCTCGGCGTCTACCGCGAGGTCGACGGCGAGCCGGTGCACGACTTCGCCGGCGTCGACCGCGTCTACGACCACCTGCGCTCGATCGGGATGTACCCCGTCGTCGAGCTGTCGTTCATGCCGCACGACCTCGCGTCCGACCCGTCGAAGACCGTGTTCGAGTACGGCGCGATCGTCTCGCCGCCGAAGGACTGGCAGCGGTGGCACGACCTGATCGCCGCGCTGGTGGCGCACCTGGCCGACCGCTACGGCCTGGAGGACCTGGTCGAGCACTGGTCGTTCGAGGTCTGGAACGAGGCCAACCTGGAGGTCTTCTGGTCGGGCACGCCGGAGGAGTACCTCCAGCTGTACGACGTGACCGCGGCCGCCGTACGTTCCGTCGACGATCGCCTGCGGGTCGGCGGCCCTTCCTCGGCCGCGTCCGGCTGGGTCGAGGAGCTGCTCGCGCACGCCGAGCGTGCCGGCTCTCCGGTCGACTTCGTCACCACCCACACCTACGGCAGTCCGCCGCTGGACTTCGTGCCGATGCTGGAGCGCTACGGACGCGAGGGCACGCCGATCTGGTGGACCGAGTGGGGCGTCACGCCGACCCACTTCAACGAGGTCAGCGACGCGGTGTTCGCCGGCACCTTCCTGCTGCGAGGCATGGCCTCGGCTCGATGGGCCGGATCGAGTCGCTGTCCTACTGGGTGGTCTCCGACCACTTCGAGGAGCTCGGGCGCCCGCCGGCGCTGCTGCACGGCGGCTTCGGCACCCGCACCGTGGGCGAGCTGCGCAAGCCGCGCTGGTGGGCGCTCGCCCTGCTCGAGCGGCTGCCCGAGACGCGCCTCGGGGTCTCGCTCACCGGCGACGGCGCCGGCTCGCTCGTGGAGGCGCTCTCGTCCCGGTCGTCGTCCGGCGAGATCGGCGTGCTGGTCTGGAACCTCACCCTCGACCAGACCAAGGCGTCGGGTTCCGCCGACCTGGCCCGACCGGTCACCGTCGCGATCACCGGACTCGAGCCGGGGGCGTCGTACGTCGTCCACCACGACCGCGTCGACGACGACCACTCCGACATCGCTGCGGTGTGGGGCCGGCTCAAGGACGACGGGCAGGACTGGCCGACCGACGAGCAGTGGGCCCAGCTGCGCGCAGCCGACAAGCTCGAGGCGCTCGTCCCCGACGACACGCTGGTGGCAGACGACGAAGGGCGGGTGGAGCTGTCCTTCGACCTGCCGATGCCCTCGATGTCGAGCCTCACCCTCACCACCCGATCCCAGTTGATCCCGATCTCGGAAGGACAACCTCGATGAACACCCCACGACCCACCGTCGCCCGGCGCACCGTCATGACCGGTCTGCGCCGCCGCTCTCGGCACGGCCGCTATCGGCCAGCCGCGCCGATCGCGCTGCCCGCGGCCGTCGGCACGCCGCGCTCGGCCGCGCTGCCGGCCGGCGTCGACCGCGCCACGCTCCTCAGGTGGGCCGAGGACACCTGGACGGTCGCTCGTCGCGATGACCCCCGACGGCGACCGGCCTGCCGGCCGACAACATCACCGGTGACCTCGGCCACGCTGAGCGGCTACACCTCGCCGACCAACATCGGCGGCTACATGTGGTCGGCGGTCGCGGCCCGCGAGCTGGGCATCATCACCGCGAAGGAGTGCACCCGGAGGGTCAAGCAGACCCTGCGGACGCTGCTCGCGATGGAGCACCACGAGCCGAGCGGCATGTACTACAACTGGTACGACGAGGCCACCGGCGAGGCCGCTCCGCAGCTGGCCCGGCACCGGAGCCAAGGTGTACCCGTTCCTCTCCAGCGTCGACAACGGCTGGCTCGGCGCCGCGCTCTGGGTGGTCGCGCAACGCGGTGCCGGAGGCATCCGACCTGGCGCGACGCGTTGTTCGACCGGATGCGCTGGGACGCCTTCTACAACCCGAACGCCTCGCGACCGGGCGGGCTCCTGCACGGCGGGTTCTTCACCCTGAAGACGGGCACGACCGGCCCGGCGGCGTGTCTACCTGGGCACCCACATCGGCGGCGAGGACGTCTGGTTGACGACCCACCACTACGACACCATCGTCTCCGAGACCCGGATCACCTCCTACCTCGGCATCATGACCGGCCAGATCCCGGCCGCAGCACTACTTCGCGGCGTGGCGCACCTTCCCGGCGACCTGCGACTGGAGCTGGCACGAGATGCAGCCGGTCGGGGTGACCCGCAACGTACCTGGGCATCGACGTCTACGAGGGCGCCTACACCTACCGCGGCATGCACATCGTCCCCGGCTGGGGTGGCTCGATGTTCGAGGAGCTGATGCCCAACGTCTTCGTCCCCGAGGAGGACGTGGGGCCCGCGCTCGTGGGGGATGAACCACCCGCTGCACGTCCGCGCGCAGATCGAGCACGGCATGGTCGAGGCCGACTACGGCTACTGGGGATTCTCGCCGGCCAGCGACCCGTTCGTCGACTACCGCGAGTACGGCGTCGACGCGCTGGGCCTGAATCCCGAGGGCTACTTCTCCGACGTCGAGAAGACCAACTACGACCCCGGCTTCGGCGACTGCCGTGTCGGCCACCAACCCGAACCCCGACTACGGGGACGGCGTCGTCACCCCGCACGCGCCCTTCCTGGCGATGATGCACGCGCCCAGCGAGGCCTACGACAACCTGGTCGCGCCTGGAGCAGAACCTCGACGCCTACGGTCCGGGCGGCTTCTACGACGCCATCGCGGTGGAGTCACGCACGGTCGCGAAACGCTACCTGTCGCTCGACCAGGCGATGGTGATGGGGGCGATCGGCAACGTGGCCGGCGGGCGACGTCCTGCGGCGGGCCTTCAGCACCCGCGGGGTCGAGAAGGCGCTCCGGCCCATCATCGCGATGGAGGAGTTCGGCGCAGGCACGGCCTGACGCTGCCCCGACGGCTCGCTGGTTGAGGTGCGAGGAGCGCCAGCGACGAGCCTCGAAACCCGGTGAGTTCGAAGGTGTGGTTTCGAGGCTCGGGCCTGGCGGCCCTCACACCTCAACCACCGATCGTTTGGCGGCCCACGCGGAACCATAGGCGCAGCGGCCCGGTGTCATCGGGGCGCAACGGCTCGAGCGGGACGTTGGTGCCGCCGGGGTGGTCGAACAGACCGGGTGCCGTCGCCCAGGAGCACGGGCGCCACGATGACCAGCACCTCGTCGAGCAGGCCGGCCTCCAGGCACTGGCGGGCCACGTCGGCGCCGAGCACGTTGACGTACCTCCCGCCCGCAGCCTCCTTCGCGGCTGCGACCGCTGTCGTCAGGTCAGTGGCGAACATGACGCCGTCGACCGGCTGCGCCGGAGGGTCGTGGGTGAGCACGACGACGGCGCCGTGCCACTTCCCGCCGAACGCTCCCTCGGAGTCGGTCCCGGCGTTGGGGTCGTCGCCGCCGTAGGTCCGCCGCCCCACCAGGAGGGCCCCGACGCTCTCGACCAGGTCGTCGATGTCGGGCCCCTCCGCCAGGTAGGGCGTCAGCCACGACATGTCGCCGCCGGCGCCGGCGATGTAGCCGTCGACCGACATGGTCGCCGAGTACAGCAGCTTGCTCGCCGCCTCAGCCACGCGGACGCTGCATGTAGAGCTCGGTGAACTCCAGGCACCGTCCCTGCGGGTCGAAGCGCACCAGGAAGCAGTTGTCGTAGGTGCGGACCACCGGGCCCTCGGGATGGTCCTGGTAGACCGACGTGCCGGTGGCGACCATGCGGTCGCCGTCGACGGCGTACGGCGTGTAGCGGGCGTCGTAGGTGTCCGGCTCGTCGCGCGTCGACGACCCGTCCGTGTCGTTCTCGCCGAGCCACGAGTCGACGACGGCGTCGACGCCGACGATCGCCTCGTCGTAGGGGTGGTAGCGGTACTGGACGGCGGGGGCGAACAGCGCCGCGATGTCCTCGCGGTCGTAGGACTTCCACGCCGCGACATAACGGTCGAGCCAGGCCTGGGCGGTCTCGCGATCCATCTCGCGACCCTAGACCGCGCCGACCGGGCACCGAACCCGCCTGTCGGGGTGAGCCCAGGTCTCACCCGTGGTGGCAACGTGGGCCGTGGGATAACCGAACGGTGTGGCCCCCGCGGTCACGAGGCCCTGAAGGCGCCACGGGCCCGTCCCGGAGGACCGCCCGCGCCAGCACCGGTCGGGCGGTCCTCTCCGGCCCGACCTCCACGCCCGAGTCCCGACACCTGCCACGACACGTAAAACCGCCCACCACGGGGGATGGAGGCGGGCGGTTTTCGGCTCGTTGGCCAGACGGGGGTGGATGAGGCTCGAGCCGAGAACCCGGACGGTAGTCCCTCATCAGCGCGCTCGGCACATCCTCACGGGCGAGCGAAGGGGTGACACCTGCGCGGGCAGGTCGGCACACCCGCACGGGTTCCCCCACCGGTTCGCCCCTGGTGCGTCCGCGTGAACGTCAGCGCACGGACGGAACCCGGGCCGGCTGCTCTGTGACAGTTCCGCTCCCGGAGGACGACGGCGAAGGAGTCGTCCCGAGCACCAGGAGCAGCCATGGAGAAGAAGCTTCGCCGCGCAGCGGCCGCAGGCGCCGCGGCCGCCATGGTGACCGGGCTGGTGGCGGGCCTGGTCGCCGAGGAGGTGCGGTCGGGTCGGCCCGAGAGCCACGCCTCGGAAACCCGAGCCATCCGCGCCGGCGCACCAGAGACGCAGCCGGTCCGGAGCAACCTGCTCGCGAGGGACAAGTCGTGGTGCGACGGAAGAAGGACACGGGACCGCACGGCGAGGTGACGCTGGCCTTCGCGGGCGACATCCACTTCGAGCAGCACCTCTCCGGGCTGCTCGACCGCCGCCCCGGGGTGCCCTGGGGCCGGTCGCGAGAACGCTGAGGTCGCCGACCTGACCATGGTCAACCTGGAGAGCGCGATCACCCAGCGAGGGTCGCCCGATCCCAAGGAGCTCGAGGCGCCCGCCGACCGCTACTGGTTCCGTACCTCACCGGCGGCCCTCGACGTGCTCGCCGCGGCCGGGGTCGACGTGGTGACGATGGCCAACAACCACGGCGCCGACTACGGCGCCGGTCGGGTCTGGCCGACACGCTGCGGGCGCGCCGCACGGCCCGGTCGCCGTCGTCGGCGTCGGCCGGGACCGCCGGGCCGCGTTCACGCCGTACCGCGTCACGATCCAGGGCACCGACATCGCCTTCCTCGCCGCCGACGCATCGCCGCGGGAGGGATCGAGCCCGATCTGGGCCGCGGGCCCGACGACGCCGGGCATCGCCGCGGCCCGCCGCGCGGCCGCGGGCGCTGCTGGAGGCGGTGCGGCGGCGCGCCGCCAGGTCGCGACGTCGTGGTCGTCTACCTGCACTGGGGCCTCGAGCTGCAGTCGTGCCCGACCCGCAGCAGCAGGGACTCGCGCGGGCTCTGGCCGAGGCCGGCGCGGACGTCATCGTCGGCAGCCACGCGCACGTCGCTGCTCGGTTCCGGCTGGCTGGGTGACACCTACGTCGACTACGGCCTGGGCAACTTCGTCTGGTACCACGACCACCAGGCCGAGACCGGGGTGCTCCGGCTCACGGTGCGCGACGGAGAGGTCGTCCGCGACGGGTGGGTCCCGGCCCGGATCCAGGCCTCCGGACTGCCGTGTCCCGCTGGCCGGGCCCGGCGCGGTCGCACGCGGTCAGTGCTTGGCGGAACCTGCGCGCGTGCACCGGCCTCGCCGCCGCACCGACGCGCCGACCAGCAGCGACGACCCGGCGTACTCCTCGTCGGCTGAGCGCATCAGGCCCGCGCTGGCCCGGCGCATGAGCTCGAGCCATCACCCGGGCTGCCCCGTCGCCCTGGCCGACCTGCGCTACCTGCGGCTGAGCTACGTCGGCTTCGACGGCAGGGCGCACCTGGGCGAGATGGTGGTCCACGAGCAGTACGTCGGGCCGGTGACGCGGGCCTTCGGCGAGCTGTACGACGCCGGCTGGCCGATCCGCCGGATGCGGCTCGTCGACGACTACGGCGGTGACGACGAGCGCTCGATGGCCGCCGACAACACCTCGGGCTTCAACTGCCGCCGGGTGGCTGGGAGCAGCTCTTGGTCCGCCCACGCCTACGGCGCCGCCGTCGACATCAACCCCCTCGAGAACCCCTACGTCACCGGTGGCTCCGTGTCGCCCAGCGCGGGCCGTCGCTTCGCCTCGGTGGACCGGTCGGCCGGCGCGCATGCTGGACACGGCGTCATCATCAGCGGCGGTCGGTCGTGAAGGCCTTCGCCCGGATCGGCTGGAGCTGGGGCGGCGACTGGTCGCCGGGTGACTACCAGCACTTCTCGGCTGGTAGCCACCCCGCGACCTAGTCGCTCGTGCAGATGAAGTTCTCGAAGTGGCCCGGGGTGGTCGAGAAGGGCTTGCCGTTGTTGTTCTTCAGGTCCCCGGTGTAGACGATCGCAGCCTCGCGGAACGCCGAGGTCCCCGGCGTCTGGACGTCGGCCAGGACCGGGCGTCCGGTGAAGTCGGCCGTCGCACCGGTGACGTAGGCCAGCCGCTCCAGCCCCAGGATGTTGTTGGGGTCGGGCTTGCGGACGTCGTTCCAACCGCCGTACGCCGCGTTGCAGTGCGTGTAGAGGTTGTAGGTGCCGCCCCAGTCGAGCAGCTTGTCACCGCTGTTCGGGCCGTTGGCAGTGACGTCGCCTTGCAGCACGTCACGGTCCCAGCCGCCGTACTGCCAGTCGGTGCCGTGGTGGTGCTGGCGTCCCTCGACCCCGGTGTTCTCCGGCGTGGAGTCGGCGTAGCCCGCGACCATGGTGAACCAGACCGCCGGGTCGACCCCGGTCCGCGGCTGGTAGTCGATGATGTCTGCCCCGGCCTCGGTGTCGTTGGCGCCGAAGCCGCCGAACATCACGTCGATCCACTGGCCGTCGACTCCCGGGTCGTTCCGGCTCGGGATGTCGGGGGTGAGGACCTCGGGCCGGCCGCGGCCGCCCCACATCACGTCGGCGCCGTCGTCGCCGTACTCGTAGTCACCGCCGGAGTCGCCGTTCATCAGGTCGTTGCCACGGGCTCCGTGCATGGAGTCGTGCCCCGGTCCGCCGCGCATGACGTCGTTGCCGCCGGCGACGTTGCCGCCCTGGGTGAGCACCGAGCCGTCGCGGTCGTGCGACAGGGAGGTACGCCGGTCGAGCGGGTGCGCGATGAACGGCCTGAGCACGGCGTCCTCGGGTCCGCTGTTCGGGCCGCCCAGGTTGATGCCGGGCGGGCCGAGGCTGTTGTGCGTCAGCACCAGCGGGTCGTTCGCGTCGCTGCCGTTGGCCTCGACGTACCTGGTCTGCACGCCGCCGCGGTCGCCGACCATGGCGTCCTCGCCCGCGCCGCCCCACATGGTGTCGTCGCCGAGCTCGCCGAACTGGTCGTCGTTGCCGTCCTCGCCGAACAGCTTGTCGTTGCCGTCCTGGCCCCACTGGCTGTCGTCGCCGTCACCGGCGCCCTGCGAGATCAGCGGGTTGGTGCCGTTGCCGCCGAAGAGCAGGTCGGCGCCCCAGACGCCGGCGCTGGCCGCCGTCCCGACGTCGTAGCGGGTGACGGCGCGCACGATCACGGCGTTCGTCGGGCGCGACGTTGTTCGCGTAGCGCTCCTCGTAGACGTCGTAGGCGCCGCCGACGATCGTGCGGTTGAGCTGGCCGTTGTCGCCGAGCTGGAAGTCGGCCTCGCCGTCGCCGAAGACCCAGTCGCCCTGGTCACGATGGCCGGCCCGGTTGGAGCCGCCCATCTGGTCGTCCTGGCCGTCGGCCTGAGCCGGACCGACCAGCGCCGAGCCGGTGCTCGGCGTGCCGGGCAGCGCGGGAAGTACCGGCTGCAGGGTCGGCAGGGTTCCGCCGACCTCCGGCGGGCAGCACGATCCCGGCGTACGCCGTCACCGGCCGGTCGCCGACCACGACGTCGGACATCCCGTTGCCGAACTGGAAGTCGCCACCGCCGTCACCGAAGACGAAGTCGGTGCCGTCCTGGCCGAACTCCACGTCGACGCCCTGGCCGCCGTTGAGCTGGTCGGCGCCGAACTCGCGTCGGCAAGCGGCCCGTCGAGGTCGTGCAGCACGACGCCGCGTGGGGTCGTCGACGCCCAGCTGGCTGGTCACGTAGTGGAACGCGGTCGGCGCCGGGGTGTCGAGCTTCTCGCACGAGGTCGGGTCGAACGGCACGCCCGCGGCCTGGCGCACCAGGCAGGTGTTGTCACCGGCGAGCACGTCGGCGCCATGGCCGCCCCAGAGGATGTCGCCGGTGTCGGGCTGGTCGGGGAACGACGAGCCGCCGATGAGGTCGTCCTCGTCGTCGTTGCCCTCGAGCCAGTCACCGTCCTGGTTGCCCTCGACGAGGTCGTCGTTGGCGTTGCCCTTGACCAGGTCGGTGCCGCCCTCGCCGAACATCCGGTCGTTCTCGTCGTTGCCGACCATGAAGTCGCCGCCGGAGACGAAGTCGAGTCCCGCACCGGTCTTCTCGGTGTCGAGCAACGTGATCTTGCGGAAGACGCCACCCGTCACCGGGTCGACCTTCCACTTGCTCGGGTTCGCAGGGTCGGCCACGCGCGTCGATGACGGCGTTGTCGCCGGCCATCACGTCCTCCTGGCCGTTGCCCTGCATCTGGGTCTCGCCCGTCGTCGGGCGCGTTGTTGGCGCCGGTGGGACTCGCGAGCGGGTTGACCGGGGACGAGCCGCCGATCAGGTCGTCCTCGCCGTCACTGTCGTGGTCGGAGTCCTCGTCGAAGCCGAACATCTGGTCCTTGCCGCTGTTGCCCTCCATCGTGTCGTCGGCCGCGCCGCCGCGCATGACGTCGTCACCGGCGCCACCCCAGGCGTGGTCGTCGCCCCCGGTCGACCAGGGGTCGTCGGCGGAGTCGAAGTCGCCCCAGATGAAGTCCTGGCTGCCGTCGTTCGGCGCGACCAGGGTCACGGTCAGCACGGGTGAGCCCTTCGGGGTGCCGGGCACCCAGCCACCCGCGGGCGCCACGACGTCGCGCGGTCCGGGCGTGATCGTGCCGCGGTCACCGACCAGGTAGTCGGGGCCGCCTTCGCCGTGCAGGTCGTCGGAGCCGAGCTCGCCGAAGATCTGGTCGTGGTCCTCGGCGCCCCACAGCTCGTCGCCACCGTCTTGCCCGTGGATCTCGTCGAGCCCCGTACCGCCGTCAGCGACGTCGTCGCCGTACGTCGTCGGGTCGGCGGAGGGTACGAACGAGACCGCGTCGGAGGCGTCGAACCTGCCGTTGCCGCCGAGCGTGATCGTGACGTCGTCGCCGTAGATCCGGTCGTTGTCGGGTCCGCCGAACAGGCGGTCACCGGTGTCCTTGCCGCTCGGGTCGGGGTGACCGCCCACCAGGAGGTCGGACCCCTCCGAGCCGTGCACGTCGTCGTCCGCGCCGTTGCCGAAGACCACGTCGTCCTCGGTGCCGCCGAAGAGCTCGTCGGAGTCGGCGTCGCCCCAGGCCTCGTCGGCCCCGGTCTCGCCGTGGACCACGTCCTCGCCGTCGTTGCCGTGGAGGAGGTCGCGGTCGGCGCCGCCGTACAACGTGTCGTTGCCGCCCTCGCCGTAGATCCGGTCGTCGCCGGCCCCGCCGCCGAGGCTGCTGTCGCGCACGCCGACGCTCTGGCTCGGGTTCGCGGTCCGGCTGCCCACGGCGCCCGTCACCGTGCCGTTGTCGCCGAGGATGATGTCGGCGCCGTCGCCGCCGTCAGTGGTGTCGTCGCCGACCGCTGTGAGCGGATCGCCGCCTCCGGCCACGGCCCCCGGTCCGTCGCCGATGATCTCGTCGTCGCCGCCGTCACCGAACAGGCCGTCGGCTCCGCCGTTGCCCCACAGCTTGTCGGCGCCCGGGCCGCCGCGGATCTCCGGGTCGTTGCCGGACTGGCCGGACCCTTCGTCGTCGCCGTTGCCGCCGAACAGCCGGTCGGCGTCCGGGCCACCCCAGATGTGGTCGTCGCCGTCGTCGCCGATCAGCCGGTCGTCGCCGGCGTTGCCCTGGATGTCGTCACCGGAGCTGTCGACCCCGTCCGAGGACAAGATGAACCCGCCGTGCACCTCGTCGTTGCCACGGCCGCCCCAGATGTCGTCGGCGCCCGCGCCGCCCTCGATCAGGTCGTTGCCCGGAGCTTCGCCCTCGACGGTCTCGGCGCCGGGTTCGTCGGCGTCCAGCGCGAGCGAGGTCTTCTCGTCGCCGTACATCTTGTCGTCGCCCGAACCGCCGTTGAGGGTGTCGTTGCCGGCACCGCCGACGATCTCGTCGCCCTTGTCGAGGAACTGCGGGGTGCCCGGAGGCGCGGTCTGCCCGATGGGCACACCGGTGATGTCGTGGCCGCCGTGCACCTTGTCGACACCGCCGTTGCCGTAGAGCTTGTCGCTCTCGGGGCCGCCGTCGACCAGGTCGTTGAGCGGGCCGCCGTACAGCTCGTCGACGCCCTTGCCGCCGTTGAGCCGGTCGTTGCCCTGCTGGCCTAGGTCGGCCGTGTCCTGCCCGTCGCCCCAGGCCTTGTTGGTGCCGTCGCCGACGTTGATGGTGTCGTCGCCGCCGTTGCCCTCGACCGTGTCGTTGCCCGAGCCACTGACGAAGTTGTCGTTGCCGATCCCGAGCTTGGCGTCGACCTGAGCGGTGAACGGCCAGGAGGACGGTGCGGTCTCGGTGAAGGAGCCGCCGCCCTGGAACAGGAACGAGTCGTCGCCCTCGGCGGAGTTGGTGATGACGACCCGTTCGCCCGTGTAGTCCTGGTTGTAGCCGAACGCGCTGACGGTGAACTTGTACTCGCCGTTGCCGTCGGGATCCTTCGACATCTGCCTCACGACGTAGGACTCGTTGTCGTGCTCAGGACCGGTGAAGGCCTTGCGCAGCGCCTTGTCCACGCCCACGTTCAGGTAGACGACCCGGTCGCCGGCCGCGCCCACCTCGCGGGCGAGCTCGGGTTTCTGCACGTCGCACTGGTTGGTCCACTCGAACAGCGTGACCGTCGCGAGCCGCCAGGTCTCGGTGTGGCAGAACGGGCAGACCCCGAAGCGGGCCCACGCCTCGAGGAAGGCAGACAGCTTGCCGGAGATGTTGAACAGGCAGATCGGCGTCTTGATCTTCTCGACGATCTCATCGATGTACATCCGGCCGTCGGCCTGCGGAGTGTCGTTCAGGTTGAGGCTGAACGTCGCCTCGATGCCGCCGTCGACACCGGCCGCCACGATCAGGGCGTCGAACTTCGCGCCGACCTTGATCCGGCCGGTCACCTCGAACTCGGGCACGTCCTTGCCGCTGGCGTCGAGGTCGACCAGGTAGAGGCTCTGGAAGAACACGTTGCCCGCTGCGCCGGCGTCCAGGCTGGTGTCGCCCGCGAGGAGACGCTCGCCCAGCATCCGCACACCACGCGTGGAGACGCCGCCGCCGAAGTTGCCGTTGGCCTCCAGCTCGCCACCGAAGGTGACGTAGAGGACGCCGAAGAACGGACCGAAGCTCAAGCGGGTACGACGCCTTGACGTGCAGCGGGTCCGGACGCCACTCGACGACCACGCAGTCGTTGCCGAGCAGCAGGCCCGACCAGGCAGCCCGGGTCCTCGACCACGGGGTACTTGAAGTCCTCGCCGTCGCCGCCCTCGGCCGCGCCCAGCGCGTCCCACTCGTCGGAGAGGCTGCCCAGTGCGCTCTCGATCGAGCCTTCGAGGTCGATGCCGGTGAACGTCTCACCGGGGTAGAGATCGGCGATCTGGTCGGGCGTCTTGGGCGGCCCCATCGCCTCGTCGGGGGCGATGGTCAGCTCGTCGACCAGCACCAGCTCGGCGGTGCCCAGGGTCGTCACCGTGGTGATGAAGTCCAGCACCTCGTTGATGTCCTTCAGCAGTCGCGTGTCGACGTTGCCGAAGGCCCTGGCCATGTCGATCATCGCGATCGTGCCCTGGCCGAAGAACTCGGAGATGTCGCTGATCACCGGGATCGGTGTGAACAGGAAGTCGCGGACCTCCTGGGTGGGCTCGAGGACGTCGCCCACGGCGCCGAACACGTCGTCGAAGGTCTTCTTGAACAGCTCGCCGGCGTCGACCCGGATGTCTTGGAGCGCGATGACGGGGTCGGGCAAGGCATCGGGGCTGTCGGTGCTGAAGTGCCAGGACAGGACGAAGTCGGTGGCGAAACTGGGCAGGGTCTTGTCGATCGTGCCACTGCCGAGGCCGGTCTCGACCTTGATGTCGATGTCCACGTCTCCGTCGATCGAGGCGTCGGTGAGGAACTGCGAGGGGAGCCCGGAGAGCAGCTGGGCGCCCGAGATCCTGTCGGTGCAGTAGGGGGAGGCCAGCCCTGCGTTGTACGGCGCGGGCTGGGCGAGGCAGCCGCCCGGGCCGTCGAGCCCGACCTGGACGAGCAGGTTCGCTCCGCTCGGGTTCCCGCCTGGCTCGTTGTCCGTCGCCTCGAGGGGGATGAACCCGATGGTCCCGCGGATCTTCGATGCCGGCGCGCCGAAGAGGTCGATGCCGAGGTCGACGCGGAGCTCCTGCGGACCGCCGGACGGTTCCGTGTCCGGCGTACCCGACCCGGGCACGGGGTTGTCGAGCAGGAAGAAGCCGTTGTCGCGGGAGAGTCCGAAGCCCAGCTCGAGCGTCCAGCCCGCGTGCGCCTGGGCGGGCGTGTCCGCCTTGAAGCTCAGCGGCAGCCCGGGCAGTCCGAGGTCGATCGGAAGGTCCTCGCCGGTGGCGGGAGTGCCCTCACCGAGCTCCATCTCGACCCGGATCTCGTCGATGGACGTCGCGTCTGCCGACAGCAGGCACAGCGCCCCGTTGCACACCGGGACGATGCGGATGTCGCTTGCCTGGGCGGCGTTCGGATCGGCCGGGTAGACCAGCGGGTAGGTGCTGTCCTTCAGGATGCCCTGGCCGTCGAGCGCCGTGTGCAGCTTGTCGCGCAGCCCACCGTTGTCGAAGAGAACTTCCTGCACGGTGGGGTCGGCGTCGAACGGCACGTCAAGAGCGGCACCGGGGTTGGCGAGGAAGGTCTTGAGGTCGGAGAGGCCGCTGGCCAGCTCGGCGAGGTCCTCGCCCACGAGGGGCAGCTGCCCGCCGATCGTCGAGGCGGCCAGCGCCACGTCGAGGACCTGCGAGAGCGATGCGAAGCCGTCGTCCAGTCCGTCGAAGGAGAACGCCATGGTGTCGATGACGGCGGCCAGGTTGGCCGGCGCGGTGACGCTCGGCGCCGCGGTGAGGCTGTTGACGGAGACCTTGAGGTAGTCACCTTCGGCCGGGGAGTCCGGTGCCGACCCGCCCAGGGTCTTCAGCGACCCGGTGAGATTGGTGAGCACCGGCATGGACAGACACCCGAAGGTGCCCGACGTCGGCGTGATGCTGCCGGGCGGGCTGCAGGTGAAGCTGCCGGACGGGTCGGAGGAGGCGACTCCCACCCCGAGGCCGCTGTCGAAGTAGTCGGACAGCGCGATCGGGGTCTCCCCTGACGCGCCGGGATCAGGCGCACCGGTGCGGCCGACCGAGATGTTCGCGCCCAAGGCGAGCCGGCCGGTGTGGTTGGTGCTGTCGCCGAGCTGGGCGCTGAGCGCCCCGAGGTTGACCGTGAGCTGGGCGGAGCCGGGCGGGGTCTCGCTGACCGACCCGGTGACCGACACCTGGCTGCCGTCCAGGACGCGCACGGGTGGCGTCGGTGTGCCCTCGGCGTTGAGCGGGACGACGACGCCGAGGTCGACCGACCCGGCGACGGTGGCGGTCACGTTGCCCGGTTGCCCGCTGCTGGTCAGGCTGGGCAGACCACTGGCGTCGAGGGTGAGCGGCAGTGCCGCGGAGGCCGACTTGTCCACGTCGAACCGCAGCGTCAGCGAAGGGTCGACGGTGCCGTCAGCCGGGTCGTCGTCCCGCAGGGCGAAGCCGACCAGTTCGTGACCGGCTGGGTTGCCCAGGAGGGTCTGGAGCTTGGTCTCCAGGTCGCCCAGATCGACCGGAGTGGGGCCGGAGCGCAGTGCGTCCACGGTGCCCTTCAGGTCGACCGCCTTGCTCAGCAGGCCACCCGCCGTCTGCTCGATGAGCGGGATCTTCGGCACCGCGACACCGGCCGCGGTGATGCCGCCGTCGAGGTCCGCGAGCGAGTCGGCCACCGGGCCCGCCGTGTCGAGGATGCGCCCCAGCAGCCGCGTGGGCACGGCCGTGTCGACGTCGAGCGCCTTCAGCAGTCGCGCCTGGTCGTTGGTGAGCGCGGTGGCGTACGTCGTCGGGTCGAGGCCGCTGCCGTCGACGGTGAACGTGCCTGGCGTGGCGGTCAGCACGTCCTGGGTGCGGGCGCCGTGCCCGTCCACCGTGAGGTCGGCGTCCACGATCACGTGCCGCGTGGCCGCGGCGACCGGGTACTCCGCCGGGTTGCCGTTTGCGGGGTCGTCCGCGATGCCGCCCATCAGGTCGACCAGGCGCGGCGTGCTCGTCAGCCCGCTGGCCGGGTCGACATCGACGGCGGTCGTCGGGTTCGTCCCGTCCTGCTTGAGCTTGTAGGTCCCGCCGACGGTCGCGGGGACGAAGCCGATCTGGCCCGCGCCCTCGGCGCCGGTCTCGACGATGGCGGTCAGGTCTGCCTCGGCGCCGCTCTGCAGCGAGGTCCGGAAGCGCTCGTAGACCATCGGGGACTCGAACTCGATGACGGAGGTGTCGGGGTCGTCGGCGGCGGTAGCCGCCGGCGAGAGGTCGATGAGGATCGGCAGGTCCACGTGGTAGCCCACGTCGACCTGCGGGTTGACGGGCGTCGTGTCCGGCCGTGAGACCGCACGCAGGCCGGTGGCCCCGCGCAGCTGGTCGCCGAAGGTCAGCTGGGCGACCTCCGAGCCGGCCGGCAGGGTCAGCGTCGACAGGCCGTCCAGGGCTTGGGCCAGCTCGAGGTCCAAGGTGACCCGCTGGGTCGTGCTGTCGTACGTCGGCTGGAGGCTGCTCCCCGCGAACTCCGGGAGGCCTTCGAGCTCGTCGGCGAGGTCGCCGATCGTCTGGATGTTCACCACGACGACCTGGCTGGCGGTGTTGTCCGTGGGGTCGGCGTCGGCGTCGAAGGGCACGATCTCGATCAGGCTGTCCGCCAGGGTGCCGACCGAGGCGCCCAGGTCGAAGAGGTCGGAGAGACGGCCCCCGGCGAGCGGGAGCAGGGCGTCGACGTTGGGATGGGTCTGTAGCGCGCGCAGGAGGGTCGAGTACTGCACGAGTCCCGAGACCAGGTCGACGGGGCTGATGCGCAGGAACGCCGCCAGGTCGGAGAGGTCTCCGGAGGAGCCGACCAGGTTGCTCTGCAGGTCCGCCGTCGTCGCCAGGTCGGCGTCGAGGGTCATCGTGGGCCCGGGGTCGTCGAGCGGGATCATGGCCGAGGCGAGCTCCACGGAGGCGGTGGCGCTGCCGGAGGGCGTGAAGGACGTCAGGCTCTCCGCTGGCATGGTGAGCTCTCCGGGCGTCGTACCCGTGCCGTCGAGGGTGGGCTCGGCAATGGTGAGCCGGCCGTCGCCGTTGCTGTCGGCCACGGTGCCCGACCACAGCGCGTCGAGGTCGACGGTGCTGCCGGAGGCGATCTCGACGTCGCCCACTCCGACCGCGGCCTCGCCCTCAGGGAAGGTGTAGGCGTTCGAGCCGGCGAGCCCGGCCATGAGCGAGATGGCGGGGCTCGCGGGGTCGGCGACAAGCCAGAACCGGTCGCCGGAAGAGCTGGTCCGCAGCGTGGCCGCGAAGGAGAACTCCACGTTGAAGGGCGCTGTCGGCGGTGACCGGAGCGTGAACGGAGCGCCACCGGGGCCGGAGGGGTCGGTCAGCGCGACGGCGGCGTTCTGGGTCTTGGTGACGGTGATGGTCACGTCGAAGCCCGTGCCACCGGCGCCGGAGACCACGTTGTCGGCGGAGACGTCGAGCTCGGAACCCGCGACCGTCGCATCGAGCTGGGTGTCGACCTGCTGGGCAAGCTCGGCAACGGTGGACACCTCGTCGCTGGTCATCAGGTCCACGAGCCGGTCGGTCACTCCGGTCGCCATCACCTCCTCGAGGCTCAACGCGTCTCCGGGCCTGAGCAGGGCGGCACCCGGACCGGTGTCGCTGAGCGGGACGGGCTGGGCGAGCGGCCCGGCCTCCTCGTACTCCCCGATGAAGACCTCGGCCACCGACCCCAAGCCGGCGCGGAGAGTGGAGACCTCCGCGGGCTCGGCGGCCCAGACGGGCGTCGCCGTCGGCAGCAGGATCAGACACGTCACTACGGCCAGCGTGGTCGGGTATGCACTCCAGCGAGTGCGAGCCGGACGATGGCGGCGAACTAGGCTCATGGCCTGCCCCGTTTCCCAAGGCGCCGCACAGGCGGCAGACGCCACGTTGGCAAATGAACGTAGGGACGCGCGTTCGAGGGGTCAATAGCCCATCTGTGCCAGTCGGCCAGGGTTGTTCGCACGGTGGAGCTCCTTCACGCCGGTCTGCGTGCTCCGAGCGTCGTCCCGGTCCGCGCGTCTCGCATCAGAGTTCTCCCTGGATGTCACCTCCGTGGTGGCACGGATGACCGGCATGGAGGCTTGGTGGCTGGCCTTCGGGTGCGACGTAGCCCGCCGTAGGGACACCCCGGCGGTCGCCAAGACGGATCCCAGGACCACCGGGGTCCCGGCGAAGGCAGCATGCCCAGTACGGGGGAACCAGGCCCGCGCCCTGCCGCTCCAGTGGGGCCAAGTCGAACCGCCCGGCGGGCCCCCCCACCTACCAAGAGCGGTCCGAGGTCCAGTCGCTCCCGTTCCGACCAGGCCTACCCAAGAACTTGACTCGTCCTCAAGGTAGTCGTCCCCACCCCTCAGTACTAGAGCCCTCACCCCCGTGAGTGCGGGGACCTTCGTTGCGCGGGATGTGTGCTCAAGCTGTTGCGTGCGCGGCCGCGCCGATGCGGACGCTCAGGTCGTCGAGCTCGTCGAGCATGTCAGCCACCCCCCACACCTGGTTCCGCTTGCGGTGAGTGAGCGGACGGAGTACGCGCGCCTCAACCAAACGATCCAGCGCGCGATAGAGCGCGCTCGGCGCCACCCCGACCACGTCCTCGGCCTCCTCGGCCGAAAGGACCGGCATGGTCGGCAGGGCGTCGAGAAGCCGCGCGGTCGCACTGTCTGAACGGACCCTCCCGACTGCCTCGCGCCAGATCTCTGGGAAGGCCGCCATCCTTGCCGCCGTGACGCGGGATTCCTGGGCGGCCAGACGTGAGGAGGTGGCGAACGCCGACACCAGGGGAGTGGGGTCGCCCTCGCGGTACCGGGTCAGCAGCTCGAAGTACGCCTCGCGTCGAACCACCAGTGCCGAAGCCAATGGCACCACCACCGTCGAGGTCACGCCGCGCCGTCGAAGCACCGTGTTGACGAGGGCCCGGCCGATGCGTCCGTTGCCGTCGGTGAAGGGATGGATGGACTCGAACTGGGCGTGCGCCACGGCCGCCTGCACCAGTGCCGACATGTCCACGCGGCGCGTGAATGCAAGCAGGTCGGACATGTAGCCCTCGACGGTCTCGGGCGGAGGTGGAACGTAGAGGGCGTTGCGCGGCGAGTGGTCACTGCCGCCGATCCAGTTCTGGACATCGCGGAGGCGGCCGGCGTAGGTCGCCTCGGTGGGGTCGTCGTGCACCAGGGCGTGGTGCGCACGCAAGATCGCGTCCAGGGTCAGTTCAGCGCCACCGTCGACCGAGGCGACGAGCTCCTGCAACGCCACCGTGGCCGCGGCCATCGAGACAGCGGACTTGTTCGAGCGGACTCCGTGCAGAGCCCGCGCGTACTCGGTGACATCCGCCTCGACGTGTTCGATCTTGGACGAGGCGACCGACTCCGTGCGCAGCAGCATCGTTCCGAGTGCGCCCAGGTGCGCACCGTGACTGACGTCCAACGCAGCGATCTCACGCAGGCAGTCCTCGATGTCAGAGGCCAACGCCGAAGAGACCACGAGGTCCAGCGTCGCGATGTGAGGAGGGAGCCGAACGGGTACCTCACGAAGCGTGCGGTCCTCCCGGGTACCGCCACGGGTCGACTGACGCCACTCACGCACCTCACGACCATGCGCCGGCCAGGTACCAGAAGAGGTCGAGACAACGTGCGAACCCCTCGTGGAGTCGCGGGTCGCGTCCATCGGGTCTCCCGCTCAGCAGGCGTTTCCCCGACTATCTGGAACTGCGACCAGCCGGGCTGTTATTTCACTTTAACACGGTAAGTGGGAACAAAGGTCGGGTTGTTCCCACTTACCGGATGCTCGCACGCACGAGGCGAGAGGATCGTGTCGCCGCTGGAGCAACGAGGCGGGCACAGACTTGGCATGTGGTTGGGGTGGCGCCCGCAGTAGGGTGGGTCGCTACACCCCCGGATCGATGAGTCCCATGTTGCGCTCTGGCCGCGAGAGACAGGTCTCGCTCCCACTCCATGGTGTCCGACCGCTCGCCGGCCCCGTAGAGCTAGATCGGACCCATCGGTTGACTGAGCCTGACTCGACATCCCAACCCCGCGCCCACCGTCTGTGGGTGGACATTGACACGCCTCAGGAGATCGTGGCCACCGGGCTGCGCACCATTCTGGAGACCGAGTTCGGCGCCTCGCTCTTCGCGACCGTCGGACCCGTCGACGGCGAACCCGACGTCATCCTCTACGACGTCATCAGCCTGAAAGACGGGGACAGCTCCGAGCTCGAACGCTTCAAACAGCAGACCGGCTCGGTGGTCATCGCAGTCAGCTACGACGGCCTTCGCCCCGACCTCGAAACGCTGGCCCTGCAGCGCGGAGCAGTTGCGGTCGTCCCGCTCAGCGTCTCCGCCGAGCAGTTGGCCGAGGTCATCGGTGCGGCCATCGAGGGGACCCTCGACGACATCCCGACCGTGCGCACCCCCGATGACTCGATCTACCCAGGCAAGGACGTCGGCCTCTCCCGCCGCGAGTCGGCCGTGCTGGCCTTGATCGTCCAAGGTCGGACCAACCAGGAGATCGCCAGTGACTGCTTCCTCAGCATCAACTCGATCAAGACCTACATCCGGAGTGCGTATCGCAAGATCGGCGTCCGCCATCGAGCCCAAGCCGTGGCGTGGGCGATGCAACACGGCTTCCCACCACCCACTGATCGAGCCTGAGCGTTGGGCGCACAGTCACCCGGTCGTGGTGAAGCCTCACCCCGTGCGAGTGGCTGCGCTTCCCAGGCGGTACCCAGACACGTGGACAGAGACACGGAACCGCCCACCTCGGTAGTCGGCGCAGGTCAACGACTTGCCACAGCGAGCGCTGATGCGCCTTCGCCCAGTCGCGGACGAGTAGCCAAGTCGACCGGGCCGGCGCCGCACCCCAAGGCCTTCGGCAGCGGCACCCTCGGCAAAGCTGGTCATCACCACGGCGTGACTCGATGACATCGAATACCTCGTTCGTGGCGGCACCGCGCCAGCGGACATCTGGCCGCATCGTCGGCCGCGGGACTCGGTAGCGTTCGGACCATGTTCGCTGGCCTGGGAAGACTCGTCGTCCGCGCCCGCTGGTGGGTCATCGCGGCCTGGATCGTGGCCGCCGTGGTCATCGCGGTGACGGCCCCGGCCCTGCAGTCCACGCAGGACCAGTCGGAGTTCCTACCGAGCCACTACGAGTCGGTCAAGGCCCTCACCGTGCAGCAGGAAGCCTTCCCCGAGCGCGGTGAGATCGGCGCCATCGTGGTCTTCGACCGGCAGGACGGCGGCGAGCTGACCGAGGACGACCAGGCCACGGTGTCCTCCATCGCTGACGAGCTCAACACCGAGAGCTACGACAACCTGGGGACGGCGACCGCAGCTCCGGTTTCGGACAACGGCTTGGTGCAGGCGATCTTCGTGCAGGTCAAGCCGGGCAAGAACGCCTTCGACCCCGCTGCTATCGAGGACGCCCGGAACCTGCGCGCCGACCTCGAGCCCCTGGTTGAGGGGACCGGCCTCCGGGTGGGTGTGACGGGCCCGGCGGCCCAGTCGCTGGACTCCGAGGAGTCATCCCAGCAGGCGCTCGTCGTGGTCAGCGTCGTGACCCTGTTGCTGATCGTGGTCCTGCTCGCGCTGATCTTCCGTAGCGTCATCGCCTGTGCCCTGCCGATCTTGACCGTGGCCCTGGTCGGGACGACTGCCAACGGGCTCATCGCGGTGGCGAACGAGGCGTTCGACCTCAAGGCCGACAGCTCCATCTCGGTGATCTTGTTCATCGTGCTGTTCGGCATCGGAACCGACTACATCTTGTTCTTCCTGTTCCGTTACCGGGAGGCCCTGCGGCTGGGCTTCGACGGTCGGGGCGCGGTGTCCCATGCGGTGGAGCGTGCCGGTGAGGCGATTGCCTCGGCCGGCGGGGCGGTGATCATCGCCTTCATGGCGATGGTGCTGTCGTCGCTGAGCATCTTCCGCTCGATCGGGCCGGCGTTGGCGATCGCGGTCGCGCTGGCGGTGCTGGCGGCGTTGACGCTGGTGCCAGCGGTCGTCGCGGTCCTGGGCCCACGGGTCATCTCCTGGCCGTCGAAGAAGTGGCTGGTCGAGCCCGAGGCCACCCGCTTCCGTGCCATCGGGGAGTCGGTTGCCGCGCACCCGGTCCGCTACGCCGTCGTCGCGGGGGGGTCGCTCGCGGTCCTGTCGTTGTTCGCGCTCGGGTTCAACCCGACCTTCAGCTTCTCCGACAGCAGCACCGAGAAGACGGAGTCGGGCCAGGCCCTGATCACCTTCCAGAAGGGCCAGCCCATCGGCGCCACCGACCCCGCGACGGTGCTGTTGCGCTCGACCGACGGGCAGCCGCTCGACGACGCGGAACTCACGACGTACGCCGCCGAGATCGGCAGCGCGGATGGTGTCGCGTCGGCGACGCTGGCCGCCCGCACCGACGACGTCGCGGTGTTCACCGTCGTGCTCTCCGACGATCCCGCGTCCGATGCGGCGCTTGCCAACGTCGAGGGTCCCGTGCGCGACGCCGCGCACTCGGCGGCGCCGGAGGGGACCGAGGCTTTCGTCGGCGGCACCACGTCGATCTTCGTCGACCTCGACGACGCGATGGCGCGTGACTACTCGATCGTGTTCCCGGTCGCCGCCCTGCTGATCATGATCATCTTGGCGTTGTTGCTGCGCAGCCTCGTCGCGCCGTTGTATCTCATGGTGTCGGTAGGCCTCGGCTTCACCGCGGCTCTGGGCGCGACCGTGCTGGTCTTCCAAGGCCTGCTGGGAGAGCAGGGGCTGATCTTCATCCTGCCGATCTACATCTACCTCTTCGTGGTGGCGCTGGGCACCGACTACAACATCTTGATGGTCGCCCGCCTGCGGGAAGAGGCACGGGGAGGTCTCGAGCCGCGACCCGCGGCCGCCAAGGCGATCGAGCATGCCGGTCCGACGGTCGCGGCGGCCGGCCTGATCCTCGCCGGCACCTTCGCCTCGCTGATGCTCGCCGAGGGCACGTTCTTCAAGTCGTTGGGCTTCGCGTTCTCGATCGGCATCGCCATGGCCGCGTTCGTGATGGCGCTCTTCTTGACGCCGGCGCTCACGGCACTCATCGGGCACGCCGCGTGGTGGCCCGGCCACGGGGACCAGCTCCGACGACACCAGTCGAGAGCCCGCCGAGGAGCGCGCCCTGAAGAGCTGACCCGACCGGCCTGACTCCGCATGCCACGCAGATGCGTCACCGACTGCGCCACGCCCTCAACACGCCGGCGCCTCACGCCCGAGTCGCCCATCGGGTGAACGAGTCCACGGCGTCCGACGAGCCGTCGATGCGAACGTCGGCGGCGGAGCGTCGGCCGAATGCGTGCAGGAGGAGCTCGATGGGTGAACCGGCCACGGTGATGGTGCTCGGCCCACTTCGTACAGGAGTGACAGCGCCACCGTCGGGTGCGAGCTCGACTCCGACGGGTGCCTTCCGGTAGGCCCGTTTGAGGACCGGCCTGGCGCGACGCCAGATCTCGTCGAGCTCGGCCGCAGGCAGGACGCGAGGCGGAACCGGACCGGTTCCGCGGCGGAGGTCTTCGTGGTGGACGACGTACTCGAGGAGATTCAGGGCCTCGTCGAACCGACCCATCAGCGAGCGCCGGGAAGGTCCTGCCGCGAACCTGTCGACAAGCGCGGCATACCCGTCCGCGGTTCCGGCGGCGTCGACCAGCCGTCCCATGAACCGCTCTTCGCCGGGCGCCTTCGTGGTCACCTGGTCCCAGACGTTCCGCAGGAGCGCATGGTCGCGCTGAACCAGATGCGCGCACAGATGTCGCGTCGTCCAACCTGCACAGAGCGTCGGCGCGCTGGGATCCGCTGTCCGGAAGTCGGCCGCGAACGAGTGGCGTTCCCCCTCGACCCATGTCATGCCGCGCCGCGCAGCCCGCCGACTCCCAATGCGTTGATGGCATCGGCGCAGGCCGTCTGGGATTCGCTGCTTGCAGGAGGGGGGTCGTCCCACAACCGGCGGACTGAAGTCTGCCTCCGGCGCTTCACGCGGTGACTTGCCGAGGTCGTGGTCTGCGGAATCCTCGATGTACTGTCGATGGCAGAGCGCCCTTCAGTGGACGTGTGTAGCGCAGTACGCGCGCATCGTTCGCCACTGAAGGGTGCTGTACTGCTCCTGTCAAGGATCAGCCGTTCAGAGCTCGACGTAGACGTCGTCGCCCTGGACCATCACGTGACTCGACCGAGCTGACCAACTCGAGGTTCTGACGTACCAGGTACGTCGCGGATTCGACCTATATGTCGTAGTACAGCTCGAACTCGTGGGGGTGCGGGCGCAGCGCGATCGGCTGGATCTCTTGGGTCCGCTTGTAGTCGATCCACGTCTCGATGAGGTCGGCGGTGAACACGCCGCCCTCCAGGAGGTAGTCGTGGTCGCCCTCGAGGGTGTCCATGACAGCGCCGAGCGAGGCGGGCACGGTCGGGATGTCGGCGTGCTCGTCCGGGGGAGCTCGTAGAGGTCCTTGTCGACGGGCTCGTGCGGCTCGATCTTGTTCTTGATGCCGTCGAGGCCGGCCAGCAGCATCGCCGAGAAGGCGAGGTAGGGGTTGGCCGAGGGGTCGGGGCAGCGGAACTCGATGCGCTTGGCCTTCGGGTTCGAGCCGGTGATCGGGATGCGCACGCACGCCGACCGGTTGCGCTGGCTGTAGACCAGGTTGACCGGGGCCTCGAAACCGGGGACCAGGCGGTGGTAGGAGTTCACCGTCGGGTTGGTGAACGCCAACAGTGACGGGGCGTGGGCCAGGATGCCGCCGATGTAGTAGCGGGCCATGTCGGACAGCCCGGCGTAGCCCGTCTCGTCGTAGAACAGCGGCTCGCCGTCCTGCCAGATCGACTGGTGGCAGTGCATGCCCGAGCCGTTGTCGCCGAAGATCGGCTTCGGCATGAACGTCGCGGTCTTGTTGTTGCGCCAGGCGACGTTCTTGATGATGTACTTGAACTTCATCACGTCGTCGGCGGCCTTGAGCAGCTCGTCGAACTGGTAGTTGATCTCGGCCTGACCGGCGGTGCCGACCTCGTGGTGGGCCCGCTCGACGAGGAGGCCGGAGGTCTCGAGCTCCTTGACCATCTCGTCGCGGAGCTCGCCGAAGTGGTCGTACGGCGCGACGGGGAAGTAGCCGCCCTTGTAGCGGACCTTGTAGCCGCGGTTGTTGTCCTCGGAGCCGGTGTTCCAGGCGCCGGCCTCGGAGTCGATGTGGTAGTACCCGGCGTTCACCTTGGTCTCGAAGCGGACCGAGTCGAAGACGTAGAACTCGGCCTCGGGCGCGAAGTACGCCTTGTCGCCGATGCCCGTGGAGGCGAGGTAGGCCTGCGCCTTGCGCGCGATGTTGCGCGGGTCGCGCGAGTAGGCCTCGCCGGTGAGCGGGTCGTGGATGAAGAAGTTGACGACCAGGGTCTTGGCCGTGCGGAACGGGTCCAGGTAGGCAGTGGTCGGGTCGGGGAAGAGCGACATGTCCGACTCGTGGATGGCCTGGAAGCCGCGGATGGAGGAGCCGTCGAAGTTGAGGCCGTCGTCGAACACCCCCTGGCCGAACGAGGACACGGGCACCGTGAAGTGCTGCATGATCCCGGGCAGGTCGCAGAACCGGACGTCGATCATCTCGACGCCCTCGTCCTTGACGTACTTGAGCAGCTCGTCGCTGTTGGCGAACATCTGTCCTCCTTGGTCGCCGGGGTCTGGCGACATGTCTGGGGCGACCGACAGGTCTGGGTATGGCGGAAGGCTGCCTGCAACCTAGGAAGGGGCAGTTTCCCGGTGGTGTCCCCATTGTTTCGCCGATGTAACAGATGTCCAGGGCCGCCGCTCGGTGGTTTCGAGGCTCGCAAGCTCGCACCTCAACCGGCGGGCGCGAGGTCGGTGGTTTGGGGTGCGAGGAGCGCCAGCGCCGGGCCTCGAAACCACGCTGTCTACGCTGACGGCGTGAGCCAGTACGCCGAACCACAGCTGCGTACGGCGTCCTGGCCGCGCCGCATCCTCGCCCTGTTCGTGGACTGGACGGCCTCCACACTGGTGGTCGTGGCGGTCATGGGGCCGGCCGGGTGGAGCGAGAGCAGGTCGTCGAGCCTGTACACGATGGGTGTGTTCGTCCTTGAGTCGACCGTGCTGACAGCGCTTGCGGGCGGTTCCTTCGGCAAGCTCGCGACCCGCCTGCGCGTCGTGCGCCTCGACGGCAGCGGCCGTCCTCTCGACCTGCTGCACTCGCTGCTGCGGGTGGTGCTCGTCTGCCTGGTCGTGCCCCCGGTCGTCTACAAGCCCGACGGCCGCGGGCTGCACGACCTGGCGGTGGGCTCTGCCACCGTTCCGGTCAGTCCGCATGGCGACGGCAGGTAGGCTTCAGCGTTCCTTGCTCGTCGCCATCGGGGGTCCCCATGCACGCAGTCCGTCCCACCCGCGCCCGCCTGACCGGGGCCCTGGGCGCGCTCGCACTCGCCGTCACGCTGACCGCGTGCGGATCTGACGACTCCACTCCGGCCGAGGCTCAGGATCCCGCGACCACCGCGACCTCCTCGACCGCGACCGACGGCTCGAGCCCCAGCGAGGCCACTGACGAGCCCAGCCCGATCGACGAGGGAGCGCAGGTCGACGTCGACGCGTTCGTGGATCGTCTCCAGGCGGGCATCGACAAGACGAAGTACGCCCACATCGACTTCACCATGGGCGGCGCCGGCGGCGAGATGAAGGGCGCCGGCGACGTCGACTACACGCGCAAGCCGCCGAACATGCAGATGTCGATGGAGATGGGCCCCCAGACGATCGGCATGTTGCTGGTCGACGGGTTCATGTACATCCAGTCCTCGCAGGCAGGCGGCAAGTACATCAAGTACGACCTGTCCGACCCCAGCAACCCGCTGGGCGCGGGGCTGGCCGACCAGCTCGACCCGGCCGGCTCGATCGAGACGTTCACCAAGGCGCTGTCGTCGGTGACGTCCTCCGGCTCTGAGGACGTCGACGGGCGCTCGCTCGACCGCTACCTGCTGACCGTCGACACCACCCAGCTCGGCGGCCAGACCGACACCACCGGGCTGCCGGCGGAGATGCAGATCACCGTGTGGCTCGACGACGAGGACCGGATGGCCAAGACCTCCATGGGCATGGGTGCCGTCCAGTACGACGCCTCGCTGTCCGACTTCGACAAGACCGTCGACCTCAAGGCGCCGCCGAAGGACCAGGTCGTCACACCTCCCGCAGCCTGACCCTTTCCGCTGGTCGAGGAAGGCGCGCTAGCGCCTGTCACGAGACCCGGTGAGGCGACAACGAACCCGTTACGGGGTCTCGTGACGGTCGCTGCGCGACCTCCTCGACCAGCGGCGGGTCGTGGCGCGAACTACCCATCCCGGGGCGTCTGGAGATGCGCATCGCGACCGACGCGACCAGTCCGGTCGCGCCGCCAAGGTCGTGCCATGAGCACGAGCCTGCCGGTCCTCGCGGGGATCATCTCGACGATCATCTTCGCCGCCAGCACCTTGCCGATGCTGGCCAAGGCACACCGCACCCGCGACCTGTCGTCGTACAGCCTCGGCAACATCCTGCTCGCGAACGTCGGCAACGCCGTCCACTCGGTCTACGTGCTCAGCCTGCCGCCGGGCCCGCTGTGGGCCCTGCACGGGTTCTATGTGACGAGCACGGCGCTGATGCTGACCTGGTACGTCAGGTACCGCGTCGTCGCGGGCGCACGTACCGCGGCACCCGCTCTCGGTAGTCGGTGAAGTCCGGGCCGAACCGGACGGCGAGGTCGCGCTCCTCGCGCAGCACCTGCCGGTGCACCAATGCGAACGCTGCCGGCCAGGTTGCCAGCACCCACGGTGAGCGCGCGACGAGGCCGACGCCCAGATGCAGCAGCGTCCACCCGACGTACATCGGGTTGCGCGACCACGTCTGGGGACCGTCGGTGACCAGTCGGACCGGCCGGTCGATGGCCTCCCCGTGGCGAGCGGCGACCGCCCAGGCGTTGAGCCCAGACCCAGCCGCGACCAGGAGCCAGCCGACGGGTCGTGCGGTGGATGCGAGTCGCGGTCGAGGCACGAGCAGGTGGAGGAGCGCACCGGCGACCAGGCCGGCGGCGTGCTCGGCCGGGAGCGGGAGCCGGTCCCAGAGGGCCACAGGCAGCGCCATCGGCCCAATCTAGGTGGCTTTTCACCCATCGAGCGCGGCGGCAGATGGGTGGTTCGCCCGACGCGACAAGGCGATGCGGGCTCCTAGCGTGACGGCGTCCGCACGTACCACGCAGGAGGCAGGCCATGACCACGCAGCACATCGAGACGCTCATCATCGGCGCCGGCCAGGCCGGGCTCGCGACGGGGTACCAGCTGCAACGGCTGGGACATCCCTTCCTGGTCGTCGACCGCAACGAGCGGATCGGCGACAACTGGCGTCAGCAGTGGGACACCCTCAAGCTCTACAGCCCGGCCAAGTACGACGGCCTGCCGGGGCTCCCCTTCCCGGCGCCGCCGTGGTCCTACCCCGGCAAGGAGGACGTGGCCGACTACCTGGAGAAGTACGCGATCCACGCCGACCTGCCGGTCCGGATGTCGACGCCGGTGGATCGGCTCGAGGCTCGACCCGAGGGCGGGTTCACCGCGTACCTCGGGTCCGACACCATCACCTGCGACAACGTCGTGGTGGCCACCGGTACTTTCGGACGCACGCCGAACGTGCCGGCGTTCGCTGCTGAGCTCGACCCCGGGATCCGGCAGCTGCACTCCAGCGAGTACCGCCGTCCCGCGCAGATCGCCGACGGCCCGGTGCTCGTGGTCGGTGCGTCGCACTCCGGCTGCGACATCGCCTACGAAGTGGCCGAGCACCGGCCCACGACCCTCGTCGGGCCCGATCGCGGGCAGATCCCGGTGAAGTGGAACTCGCGAGCGATCCGGTTCGCGATTCCCGATCCTGAAGTTCGTGTGGAGCCACGTGCTGACCCGGAAGACACCGATCGGACGCAAGGAGATGCCCGAGATCCGCCACCACGGAGGACCCATGCTGCGCGTCAAGCGCGCCGACCTGGCCGGGCGTGGAGTGGTTCGCCACCAGGCCCGTCTCGCGGGCGTCAAGGACGGCCTGCCCCAGCTCGACGACGGCACGGTCGTCGAGGCCGCCACCGTCGTGTGGTGCACGGGCTTCAAGCAGGTCTTCGACTGGATCGACCTGCCGGTCTTCGGCGAAGACGGCTATCCCCGAGGAGTACCGCGGGGTGGTGGAGGCCGTTCCCGGCCTCTTCTTCTGCGGGTTGGCCTTCCAGTACGCCTTCAGCTCGATGGTCTTCCTGGGTGTCGGGCGGGATGCCGAGTACGTCGCCCAGCAGATCGACGGGCGGATGCAGCAGCAGGTCCTCACGGTTGGCGCAAGGTCGGCTGCCTGACTGACCCGCGACGGGGCCGCCGACCGCGGCTATCCTCCGACAAAGGGGTGCGCGATGGGCGTGATCGACGACCTGGACCGAGCTCGGCAGGCCTACGAGCGGCGTGAGTGGGTGACGGCCTACGAGGCTCTGTCCGACGCCGACACCAGCGCGCTCAACGCCGACGACTTCGCCCGGCTGGCGATGGCCGCCTACCTGGTCGGCCGCAGGAACGACTGCATCCAGGCGTTGCAACGCGCGTACCAGGCCCACCTCGACCAGGGGGAGGTGCTGCCGGCCGTCCGCTGCGGCTTCTGGCTGGCCCACGCCCTGCTCATGGGCGGGGAGGCCGCGGTCGGAGGCGGGTGGGTGGCTCGGTGCCAGCGGCTGCTCGAGGACGTCGACGAGGACGTCGTCGAACGCGGCTACCTGCTCATCCACCTGATGTTCCAGCACATCTTCAGCGGCGGGTTCGAGGAGGCCTACCGGCTCTCGTTGGAGATCACCGACTACGGCCACCGGTTCGGCGACCCCGACCTGATCGCCAACGGGCTCAACGCCCAGGGCCGGATGCTTCTCTACTCCGGCAGGGTGCCCGAGGGGCTGGCCCTGCTCGACGAAGCGATGGTGGGGATCAGCACCGGCGACGTGTCACCTGTCTTCGCCGGCGAGATCTACTGCTCCTTGATCGAGGCATGCCAGGAGGCCTCGGACTACGGACGCGCGGCCGAGTGGACCAGCGCCCTGACGGCCTGGATCGACACCCAGCCCGGACTGGTGCCCTTCACCGGTCAGTGCGCCGTGCACCGCGGTCAGATCATGCGGGTCAGGGGCGCGTTCGTGGCAGCCGTCGAGGAGTTCCGACGAGCGACCGAGCGGTACGTCGCCGCGGACACCCCGGCGCCCGCGGGGCTGGCGATGGGCGAGTGCGGCGAGGTACTGCGGATCCTCGGCGACCTGCCCGCCGCCGAGGCGGCGTACGAGCGGGCCGTCGGCTTCGGCTACGAGGCCCAGCCCGGACGGTCGTTGCTCTGGCTCGATCGCGGCCGTCAAGCCGCCGCGGTCGCCGCCGTCAACCGGCTGTTGGCCGAGCCGCAGGACCCCGTGCACCGATCGCAGCTGCTGCCCGGCGCCGTCGAGGTGCTCCTCAGCGCCGGTGAGGTCGAGCAGGCCTCGGCCGTAGCCAGGGAGCTCGGCGAGATAGCGGACGCGTTCGGCTGTGCGGCCTTGCGGGCGATGTCGGCCTACGCCAGGGGCCGCACCCAGCTCGCGGGGGGACAGGCCGAGCTGGCGGTGCCCGAGCTGCGCCGGGCGATGGCCGGGTGGCGGTCGCTCGACGCGCCGTACGAGGCGGCCCGCGCACGCCTGCAGCTGGGCCTGGCCCTGAGGGTCCTCGCCGATGAGGAGTCGGCCACTGCCGAGATCGCTGCCGCTCGAGCGACGTTCGGCACCCTCGGCGCCGTTCCCGCGGAGCGGGAGGCCGCCAGGCTGCTCGGGACCGCGCACCCGTCGGGGCTCACCGACCGCGAGGTCGAGGTGCTGCGGCTGGTGGCCCGGGGGAGCAGCAACCCGGAGATCGCCGCGACGCTCGTCCTCAGCGAGAAGACGGTCGCGCGGCACCTCTCCAACATCTTCACCAAGCTCGACGTCGGTTCGCGGACCGCGGCGGCGGCCTTCGCGTTCGACAACGGCCTGGTGTGAGGAGCTCGCTCGTTGGTTGAGGAGGGACGAAGTCCCGTCACGAAACCAGCACCGGACCGCGATCAGCCCACCAGGTTTCGTGACAGGCGCTAGCGCGCCTTCCTCAACCAGCGAGAGTGACTCTCAGCGGCCGCGCATCTGGCCGCGCAGACCCTTCATGCTGGTCGGCACGGGACCCTTGGGGAGCGGGATGTTCGGCCTGGCGGCGTCGATCGCCTTGAGCCGGTTGAGCAGGTCGGTCATCTCCGCCGGGGCGACCTGGCGCTTCAGCTTGCTGATGTGGCGGACCAGCTTGGGCAGCGGGACCTGGCCCTCGTCTGTGCCCACCACGATCTCGTGGATCGGTGCCTCGGCCGCCACCCGCTCGTGGCGGCGGCGCTCGTTGGCCATCAGCGCCCGGAGCCGCTGGGCGTTGCCCTCACCGATCAGCACGATGCCGGGGGGGCCCACCGCACGGTGGACGACGTCCTGCTGCTTGTTGAAGCCGACGGCGGGCTCGGACTTCCAGCCGCGACGCAGGGTGGTCAGCGCCGACGCGGCGGCGCCCGGTCGGCCGTCGAGCTGGGCGTACGCCGCTGCCTGAGCGCGCCGCGAGAAGATGATCAGCGCGGCCAGCAGGCCCAACATCAGGGCGCCGACGGCCGCCGAGACGATGCCGAGGACGCCGCCGCCCGGCAGCAGCCAGAACAGCGCGAAGCCGACGGCCGCGCCGAGGACGAAGGCGCCCAGGAGCCACCAGATGAGCCTCGGGTCGCCCTTGCGGGCCATCTTGAAGGTCTCGACGAACTGCTGGCGCCGCTTCATCTTCGGCTGCTCGGGAGTCTTGGCCATGCGAGAGCTTTCGTGTCCGGGGTAAGGCGAGAGGTCAGACGGGCTGTGAGATCGGCTGGGTGGTGCGCGCGTCCATCGCCTGACGGTACAGGCGACCGGCGCGGTACGACGAACGCACGAGGGGGCCGCTGAGCACACCGGAGAAGCCGATCTCCTCGGCCTCGCCCTGGAGCTCGACGAACTCCTCGGGCTTGACCCAGCGCTCGACCGGGTGGTGCCGCGGTGAGGGGCGGAGGTACTGGGTGATGGTGACCAGCTCGGTGCCGGCCTCGTGGAGGTCACGCAGCGCCTGGCTGACCTCGTCGCGGGTCTCGCCCAGGCCGAGGATCAGGTTCGACTTGGTGACCAGGCCGAAGTCGCGGGCCTGGGTGAGGACGTCGAGGGACCGGTCGTAGCGGAACGCCGGGCGGATGCGCTTGAAGATCCGCGGCACCGTCTCGACGTTGTGGGCCAACACCTCGGGCCGCGACTCGAAGACCTCGACCAGCAGGTCCGGCTTCCCGTTGAAGTCGGGGATCAGGTTCTCCACGCCGGTCCCCGGGTTGAGGTCGTGGATCACGCGCACGGTCTCGGCATACAACCACGCGCCGCCGTCGGGCAGGTCGTCGCGGGCGACGCCGGTGATGGTGGCGTAGCGCAGGCCCATGGTGCGCACCGACTCGGCCACCCGCCGCGGCTCGTCACGGTCGAGCGGCTGCGGCTTGCCGGTGTCGATCTGGCAGAAGTCGCAGCGGCGGGTGCACTGGTCGCCGCCGATGAGGAAGGTGGCCTCGCGATCCTCCCAGCACTCGTAGATGTTGGGGCAGCCGGCCTCCTGGCAGACGGTGTGGAGTCCCTCGGACTTCACCAGCCGCTGCAGGGCGGTGTACTCAGGACCCATCTTGGCCCTGGTCTTGATCCACTCCGGCTTCCGCTCGATCGGGGTCTCGGCGTTGCGGACCTCGAGGCGGAGCAGCTTTCTGCCTTCAGGAGCAGGAGCGGTCGTCACGTCGCCAAACATTACGCCGCGCGGCCAACGCACCCGTATTCGGCGAACCTCGACAACAGGTAACTCAACAGTTACCTTTCTCGGGTGGACGTCTTCGCAGCCCTGGGCGACCCGGTGCGCCGCTCGTTGCTCGAGGAGGTGGCCGCCGGCCCGGTCCGCGTGGTCGACCTGGCGGCCACCCGGCCGATCTCGCGCCCGGCAGTCAGCAAGCACCTGCGGCTGCTGGCCGAGGCCGGCCTGGTGACGGCCACCGACCGGGGACGCGAACGCCACTACGCGCTGGCGTCCTCCGGGCTCGCACCGGTGTCGGCGCTCGTCGAGCGGTTGGTGCTCGGCGGCACGCCGGTCTCGGCCCAGGCACTCGACGCGCTCGCCACCGAGGTACGGCGGACCGCTCGCGACCGGCGTACCTCACCCGCCCCACGACAGGAGACCGCATGAGCCCCACCCCCACCGGCCGGATCGAGCGTGCTGGCGACCGCCTGACGCTCCACCTGAGCCGGACCTTCGACGCGCCGATCGAGGACGTCTGGGCCGCTGTGACCGACCCGGACCGGATGGCTCGCTGGCTCGGCACCTGGCAGGGCGACCCCGCGAGCGGGACGGTGAGCTTCAGGATGGGCTTCGAAGGTGACAACGCGTCGTACGAGGAGATGGAGATCCGCGAGTGCGACCCGCCGCGGACGCTGAAGGTCACCTCCCACGTCGGCCCGTACGTCTGGTACCTCGACGTCGACCTCAGCGAGACCGACGGGATCACGACGCTGGCCTTCAGCCAGCCGCACCTCGACCACGACGACTCCCTCAGCGTCGGGCCTGGCTGGGAGTTCTACCTCGACCGCCTCGTCGCCGTCGAGACGGGCGGCGACCTGGCGGCGATCGACTTCGAGCGCGACTACTACCCCGCGATGGCGGACTACTACCGCGAGCAGCGCGACGGCCCACCTGGCGGTGAGTGAGGGTTGGTTGCGACGGGGGAGCGGTGCGTGAGTGTTGGTCTGCCGCGGTGGGACCAACCCTCACCCACCGCCCGCGAGCCGAAACCAACCCTCATGCACCGCTCGCCTGCGTGACCCGGGGGCTCAGGGAGTGAGGAGCTCGATGCGGGGCGAGCGGCCGGGTTCGGGGCGGGGCTCGTAGTCGGGCGTGGCGGTGTACGGCGCCCACGCCAGCAGGTCGCGCAGGTGCCTCTCGGCGAGCGGCAGGACGTCGGAGACCGTGACCTGTCGACCGAGCTCAGCCGACAACGAGGTGACGCCGGCGTCGGCGATCCCGCACGGTACGAAGCGGTCGTACCAGCCCAGGTCGACGTCGCAGTTGAGGGCGAAGCCGTGTGAGGCCACTCCCCGGCTGACCCGGATGCCGATGGCCGCGACCTTCCTCTCGGGCAGGCCGCGCCCAGAAAGATGATCGGGGTCGGCGCGGAGCCACACGCCGCTGCGGCCAGGCACGCGGGCGGTCTCGACGCCCAGGTCGCGGCAGACGCCGATCAAGGCCTCCTCGAGGCGGCGTACGTAGTCGACGACCTTGACGTGGTCGGGCAGCGGGACGATCGGGTAGCCGACCAGCTGACCGGGACCGTGGAAGGTGATCTTGCCGCCGCGGTCGACGTCGATCACCGGAGCGCCGCCGGGGTCGGCCGGCCGTTCGTGGGGCTCGGTGCGCTTGCCGGCCGTGAAGACCGGCGGGTGCTCGAGCAGCAGCACGGTGGGCGGCTGTTCGCCGGCCGCCACCCGGGCGTGCACCCGCCGCTGCAGCTCCCAGGCCTCGAGGTAGTCGACCGCATCCGGCCCGAGGCCGGCGATCGTGAAGTCCAGCTGCACGGGGACAACCGTACTCATCGCCTGTGGATGACCGCCGACGCGCTCGGCCGCAACCCCGCAGGCTGGGCCCATGGGCTCGTCGCGCTCGTTGCCGCTCGCCGTCCTCGTGGCCTCGGCGGTGCTCGGCCTGGTCACCGGGGTCGCCGCAGTCGTGGTGGCGACCGGTGACGACGACGACCGACTCGATGCTGCCACGGGGGTGCAGTCACGCCAGCCGCACGCGCTGCGCGTTCTGCGGGCATGGGACTCCGCCCGCTCCAGGGCCTTCGCGCGCGGCGACGGAGCCGCGCTCGCCGACCTCTACGTCGCCGGCTCGCGCACCGGCGCCGCCGACCGCGCCGTGCTGCGCGCGTATCGCGATCGGGGCCTGCGCGTGACGGGCATGCGCATGCAGGTGCTTTCGGCCACCGCGATGCGCGAGTCCCAGAGCCGCATCGTGCTGCTGGTCACCGACGTGCTGACCGATGCCGTCGCGGTCGCCGGCGCCGAACGTTGGCCCCTGCCCCACGACCGTCCCTCGACGCGTCGTGTGGTGCTCGTCAGGATCGGTGGCCAGTGGCGGGTCGCCGAGGCCTACGCGGTGGACTGACGGATGATCGACTGGATGTGCTCGACCGGGCGGAGGCCGGCGGCGCGGTAGGTCGCGACCGCGCCGACGTAGTCGAGGGGAGTGCAGACCGTGACTCCCGAGGCGCCGAGGTCGCGCAGCCGGCTCACCGAGGCCGTGACCGCGCGCAGTCCCCAGCCGCGGCCGCGGTGGTCGTGATGGGTTGCGACGGGCTCGAGGATCGCAGTCGCCCCCTCGCCGGCCCACCATGCTGTCGCGATCGACACCGGCGATCCCTCGCCGACCACCACGAGGTCGAGGTCACGCCGGTAGCCGGGGCCGGCGGCCATCCGGTGCCAGGCGTCGTCGGTGAAGCTGGAGTTCTCGAAGCCCGCGCGCTGCACCGCTACCCGGTCGGCTACGGCGTCGGCGGCCTCGACGACGGCCACGTCATCGAGCGAGACCGTGGGCGTCCAGCGGTCGAGGCCTGCGTGCAGCGCGACCCAGGGCTCGGGATCGAGCGTCCAGCCCTCGCCCGCCAGGATGCGCCGGGTCGCGGCCTCGGCGCGCAGGTCGGCGTACACCTCGTCGCCGGCCAGCTCGCGGCAGGCCTGGGCGACGTGCTCACCGAGCTCGCCGTCGCGCTCGCGACCGGGCATCACCGAGAAGCGGCCGACCACACCCTCGAGCAGGCCGACTGCGAGCAGGGCATCGCCGTCCCACCAGCCGACGAACGCGCCCTCGATCGCCTCGTCGTCCAGACGCAGGTGCCAGCCCAGGTCGCCTTGGTGGAGGCCGGCGGCCACCCGCTCGGGGTGGGGCCACGCCGCCATCGCGGAGAGGAGCCCACCGACCGAGTCGCGGTCGTGGCTACGGCGCGTGATCATCCGCCATTACCGCGCGGCCAGGGCAGTCGTCACGACCTTGGCGACGTCGTCGTCCTGGAAGGTGAAACCCGCGCGCAGCAGGGCCTCGGGTCGGAGGTTGGTGGAGTTCGTGAGCTCGGGGGAGAGCGGACCCATCGCGAGCTCGAGCAGCTTGGTCGGGACCACGAACGGCGCCCGCCGATGCAGCTGGCCGGCCAGGGTCTCCACGAACTCACGGTGGGTGGGCGTCGTGGGGCAACACACGTTGTACGGGCCTGACGGCACGTCGTTCTCGGTGAGGAAGGTGGCCGCGGCCTTCCAGTCCTCCAGCGACCCCATCGGGAAGTACTGGCCGCCCCTGCCGACCCGGCCGCCGAGATGGAGCCGGAACAGCGGGATCAGCTGTTGGGTCGGCACGTTGCCGGGGTGCACGATCGGCGCCTGGCGCATCAGGACCACTCGACCGCCGGCCTCGAACGCCGGACGGGCGGCCTCCTCCCAGGCCCGTACGATGCGAGCCAGCAGCGCGTCGCCACCGCGGTCGGGTGACTCCTCGGTGACGACGGCCTCGCCGTGGTCGCCGTACGCCGAGGTGCCGACGCCGACGACGTAGGCCGGTGGCGTCTCGGCCGCGCTGACCGCCTCGGCGAGCACCCGCGTCGTGGTCACCCTGCTCTCCAGGAGGGCGTCGGCCCAGCGGCGGGAGTAGGGGTTGCCCTTGTTGGAGGCGGCGGCCAGGTTGACGACCGCGTCGGACTTGCCGATCAGGCCGCCGTCCACCTGGCCGGCGTAGGGGTCCCAGGTGGACTCGTCGTCGGCGGTGGCCTCGCGGCGCACCAGCCGTACGACGTCGTGGTCGCGCGTCCGCAGGTGTTCGACCAACGGCTTGCCGAGGAAGCCGGACGCGCCGGCCACGATGATCCGCACGTACCTACCCTGTCACCCCATCCCGAGCGACCCGGAGCAGGCGTCCGGCCATCACCATCCGGCACGGGAACAGCAGCGCCAGGACGATGATCCGCTGGGCCAGGCCCGCCTGGTCGTGCAGCGGCGCGTCGCCGGGGATGAAGAAGCCCATCATCACCACGGTGGAGGCCACCATCGCCAGGCCGGTGACGAGTGTGTAGGTGGACACGCCACGCCAGGCCTCGTCGCGACGCATCCGCCGCGAGAGGAGCAGCAGCGCGACCGTGCTGCCCCCGAAGAAGAGGTTCCCGCCGATGGTGTGCCCGAGTGGGAAGACGGTCACGCCCGCGGCGTCCTCGCGGACGGGGAAGGCGGCCGCGACGAGGGCGCCGATGCCGGAGACGGAGAGGGCGACCGGTCCGGCGATGCCTCTGCGTGTGGGCGCCATGCCCCGGTGCTGGCCCCAGGCGTGCGCGATGGTGAGGACACCGAGCACGACGAAGGACGCCTGCTGGACCCAGCCGTTCGGCCCGGCCTCGAGGGCGCTGACGGGCTCCGCGATGGGGCTGTAGTCCTCGCGGCGGAAGGCCTCCTGGATCAGGAAGGCGGCGGTGAACAGGGCGGGGCCTACGAGCCCTGCCCAGGCAGCCGCGCGCAGACGTGGCGCGGGCGTTTCGTCGATGTTGGTGCGGGTCGTTGCGTGCTGGATGGTCATGCCAGCGACGCTAGGAAGGCGGGCGGTCCGGAGGTATCGGGAGTTCTCCCCAGTCCGTGAGGCCGTACTTCATGGCGAACAGCGCCGCGGCAGCACGGGTCGAGACCCCCGCCTTCACATAGGCGTTCTGGAGGTGTCGGTCGACCGTCTTCGGCGAGATGCCGAGCCGGGTGGCGACCTGCTTGGTGAGGAGCCCCCGCGCGACCATCGCCAGCACCTGCGCCTCGCGGTCGGTCAGTCCCGCCGGTCTCGAGATCCGCGGGACAGCCTGACCGGCCGCGCGAAGTACGGCTGACACCGCGTCCGCGTCCAGGAGTCCCGTGCTGGCCGCCTCGCCGAGAGCGGTCCCGGCTTCTTCGGGGGTGAGCGCGGGGCGGTGCGGGCGCGGCTCGATGTGCGTGCGGTAGGCGTCGGCGGCCGCGAGGATCCGGGTGGTCATCGGTTGTGCCGAGGCGGTCGTGGCGCGGTGGTACCCGCTGCCGTCCAGGCGCTCGTGGTGGCTCGCGGCCATGGGCGCGAGCGACGCCAGCGCGGCCGAGCGGCCCAGTACGCGTTCGGTGTAGTAGGGGTGCAGCCGCACCTGCTCCCACTCGTCCGCGGTCAGAGCGGTCGGCTTGGTCCACACAGCACAGCTGACGGCCACCCGCCCGAGATCGTGCACCAGCCCGCAGCGGCGCACGCGGGCCACGTCATCGGCGGGCAGGCCCAGGCGTGCAGCGGCTGCGCCCGCCAGGTCCGAGACCGCCTGCGCGTGCCCGTGGAAGCAGCTGGCCATCACGTCGGCGAACCGGCCCATCGCCGCGAGCGCTCGGTCCAGCTCGGCGGGTCCGGTCGTGAGCCAGGGCTTGGGCTCGAGCGCCAAGGTGGCCTCCCAGACCGACCCGGCGTCATCCGTGGAGAGCAAGCCTGCGGCGTCGTCGCCCAACGCGTCGGCGACGGCTGGGTCGAAGGCGTGCCCCGAACGCTCGCGGATCACGCGCGCTGCTGCCTCCGGCCCGCCGACGAGCTCGTGGAACGCGGCGTCGCGTGCGACGTGGATGACGCGCATGGCCACCGGGATCTCCTCGCCGCGAACCTTGCTGTGCGGGCCGCGTCCGTCCCAGCGCGCCGTCAGGTCGACGAACAGGTCACGGACGCCAGCCGGCATGCCGAGGTCGTCGCACAGCATCTCGGCGACCTCGCACATCGCGTCGAGGTGGCCGCCGTACGACCGGCCGGCTCGCGGCATCCGGACTGCTCCCTGAAGCAGACGGAGCGGTGCGGGGCTGTCGGGGTCGGCCAGGGCGCGCAGGATCCCCAGCGTGGTCTCCCGGGATGAGCCGAACATCACCGGGGCGAAGTGTCGGAGCAGGGCGCCCGGCGGGAAGAGGGCGGCCTCTGTCTCCGCGTCGGCGGTGCATCCGACGTAGAACAACAAGCAACCGTAGAAGGCCTGGCGCGACTGGTCCTCGTCAAGGCCCAGGCGCTCGGCCAGCCGCATCGCGACCATCGTGCTGCGGAGACCGTGCTCCAGCGGCAGACCCATGCCGAGGTCGGTCGCGAGGCACAGGGCGCCGATCACCTCGGCGCTGCGAACCTCGTCAGACGCCGGCGGCGGCAGCACCCCAGAACGCTACTCCGGGCGCAGCCCTGTCAGACCTCGAAGGTGCCCGTCTCGAGTCTGGCCTTCACGTCGCTGAGGAACCGTGCCGCGTCGGCACCGTCGACCAGCCGGTGGTCGTAGGTCAGAGCCAGGTAGACCATCTGCCGGATCGCGATCGTCTCGCCCAGGTTGGGATCGGAGATGACCACGGCCCGCTTGACCACCGCGCCGGTGCCGAGGATGGCGACCTGCGGCTGGTTGATGATCGGGGTGTCGAACAGCGCGCCGCGGCTACCGGTGTTGGTCAGCGTGAAGGTGCCGCCCGACAGCTCGTCGGGGGTGATCTTGTTGGTACGCGTGCGGTCGGCCACGTCGGCGATCTTGCGTGCCAGGCCGGCGATCGACAGGTCGCCGGCGTCCTTGATGACCGGCGTCAGCAGGCCCTTCTCGGTGTCGACCGCGACGGCGATGTTCTCGCGGTCGTAGTAGGTGACCTCGCCCTTCTCGGTGTCGATGGCCGCGTTGAGCTTGGGGTGCTCCTTGAGCGCGTCGATCGCGGCCTTGGCGAAGAACGGCATGAACGACAGCTTCACGCCCTCGCGCTGGGCGAACTCGGCCTTCGCGCTGTCGCGCAGCCGCGAGACCGCCGTGATGTCGACCTCGACCACCGTGGTCAGCTGGGCGCTGGTCTGGAGCGACTCGATCATCCTGGTGGCGATGACCTTGCGCAGCCGGCTCATCTTCTCGGTGGTGCCACGCAGGGACGCCGGCACCGTCGAGGTGGTCGCGGCGGCCGGCGCCGACGCGGCGGCCGGCGCAGCGGGGGCTGGCGGCCGCGGGCGCGGCCGGCTGGGCAGCGGCCTGGGCCGCTGCGGTCGGCGCGGGTGCGGTGGTGCCCTGCTTGGCCGCGGCGTCGAGCACGTCCTGCTTGCGGATCCTTCCCCCTACGCCGGTGCCGGCGACGGTGGCGAGGTCGACGTCGTGCTGGGCCGCCATCTTGCGCACCAGCGGCGTCACGTAGCCGGAAGGCTCGTCACGGTCGGCCGCCGGCGGCGCCGGAGCGGCGGTCGCAGCGGCAGGCTGCTCGGGCTGGGCGGGTTGCTCGGGCTCGGCCGGCTGCTCCTCCTGCTGCGGCTGCTCCGGCTCGGATGCCTCCTCTTGAGCCGGCTCCTCCTCGGGCTGGGCAGGCTGGTCCTCGGCCGGTTGCTCGTCGCCACCACCTGAGGGTGCGGCGCCCTTCTCGCCGATCACTGCGAGCTCGGCGCCGACCTCGACGGTCTCGTCCTCGTTGACCTTGATCTCCAGCAGCGTCCCGGCGACGGGGGAGGGGATCTCGGTGTCGACCTTGTCGGTGGACACCTCGAGCAGCGCCTCGTCGACGGCGACCTCGTCGCCGACCTGCTTGAGCCAGCGAGTGACGGTGCCTTCGGTCACCGACTCGCCCAGGGCCGGCAGGGTCACCGACGTGGTCTTGCCGCCGCCGGACGAGTCGCCGCCGCCACCGGAGGCCTGCTCCTGCGCGGCCGGCTGCTCCTGCGCTGGCTGCTCCTGCCCCTGCTGCTGCTCAGCGGCCGGCTGTTCCGGCTGGCTCGGCTGCTCGGGCTCCTCGGCCTGCTCCTCGGCCTGGGCGTCGCCCTGGTCCTCGGGACCCGAAGCCTGGTCGCCCGCTTGGTCGCCCGTCTGGTCGCCTGTCTGGTCGCCTGCCTGGTCGCCTGCCTGGTCGCCTGCCTGGCCGTCGCCCGTGGACTCGCCCTCGTCGCCGATCAGGGCGAGCACGGCGCCGACCTCGACCGTCTCGTCCTCGTCCGCCTTGATCTCCAGGAGCGTGCCGGCGACGGGGGAGGGGATCTCGGTGTCCACCTTGTCGGTGGAGACCTCGAGCAGCGCCTCGTCGACGGAGACCGAGTCGCCGACCTGCTTGAGCCAGCGGGTGACGGTGCCCTCCGTGACGGACTCGCCGAGTGCCGGGAGGGTGACTTCGGTGGCCATGGGGCTCCTTCGGGGAGTGGACGGTCTGGGTCGGTCTGGTGATTCAGCTATGGGCGTGCAGGGGCTTGCCGGCCAGGGCCAGGTGGGCCTCGCCGAGGGCCTCGTTCTGGGTGGGGTGGGCGTGCACGAGCGGGGCGACGTCCTCGGCGTGGGCCTCCCACCCGTAGATCAGCTGGGCCTCGCCGACGAGCTCGCCGACGCGGTCGCCCACGAGGTGGACGCCGACCACGGGACCGTCTGGACGCCGCACGAGCTTCACGAACCCCTGCGTCTTGAGGATCTGGCTCTTGCCATTGCCGCCGAGGTCGTAGGTCAAGGTCTCGACCGCGCCGTACTTCTCACTGGCCTGCGCCTCGGTCAGGCCGACGGAGGCGACCTCGGGGTGGGAGTAGGTGACGCGGGGGATGCCGGCCTCGTCGATCGTCGCCGGCGCCAGCCCGGCGATGTCCTCGGCGACGAAGATGCCCTGCTGGAACCCGCGGTGGGCGAGCTGGAGGCCGGGGACGATGTCACCGACGGCGTAGACGCCCTCGATGTTGGTGTGGCAGCGATCGTCGGTCAGCACGAAGCCGCGCTCCATGGCGACGCCCTGCTCGTCGTAGCCGAGCCCGTCGGTCGACGGTCCGCGGCCGACGGCGACGAGCAGCAGCTCGGCCTCGATGACGTCGCCACCCTCGACGGTCACCGCGACGCCGTCGTCGGTGACCTTGACGGACTGGAACGGCGTGCCGGTGCGCGTCACGATTCCGCGCTTGCGGAAGGCGCGCTCGAGCGCTTTCGACGACGCCTCGTCCTCGGCAGCGACCAGTCGTGGCAGTGCCTCGACGATGGTGACGTCGGCACCGAACGACCTCCAGACACTGGCGAACTCACAGCCGATCACGCCGCCGCCCAGGACGACCACGGACGACGGCACCGAGTCGAGGCGCAGGGCGTGCTCGCTCGTGACGACGCGCTGGCCGTCGATGTCGAGCCCGGGAAGCGACTTGGGGTAGGAGCCGGATGCCAGGACGAGGTGCGTGCCGACGTAGGCCTTGCCGTCGACAGTGACCTCGCGTGGACCGGTGAGCCGACCTTCGCCCTCGATGACGGTGATGCCGCGGCCCTTGATCAGGCCGGTGAGCCCCTTGAAGAGGCGGGAGACGACGCCGTCCTTGTAGCTGTTGACGCCAGCCATGTCGACACCGTCGAAGGTGGCCCGCACGCCGAACTCCTCGGAGTCGCGCGCCGAGTCGGCGACCTCGGCGGCGTGGAGCAGCGCCTTGGTCGGGATGCAACCGACGTGGAGGCAGGTCCCGCCGAGGTTGCCCTTCTCGACCAGCCCGACGCTCAGGCCCAGCTGCGCCGCTCGCAGTGCGCAGGCGTAGCCGCCCGATCCTGCCCCGAGAATGAGTAGGTCGAACTCGGCCGCCACGCTGGTCCTTCCGATCTCACGTGTCTGTTCTGGTGTTCGGTCCATCCTTGCACTTCTCCCTGCCGTGTCCACACCGGTCTGCGGCCCGTTGCCGGACGGGGAGTGGACCGGCAGGGCACACTAGGGCGCATGGGGTTGTTCGACCGGTTCCGCCGTGGCCCGCGCGCCCGCATGCGCGCCCCCGCACGTGACGCCGCCCGCACTGGCTCGACCCGCGTCCGCGCCTCGGACGCCGCCGACGAGGGTCACCTGCTCGAGTTCGTGACCACCCACCGTGGCGTCGAGGGCTTCGTCGAGCCGCGGACTGCGGTCAGCGACGTCACGCTGCTCCTCGTGGCTCACGACGGCGAGTGGACCCGACGCCGCGTCCCGTCCGTCGACTGGGCGCACAAGTTCTGCAACAAGCACCAGGTCCCGTCCTACGACGCCGCCGTCGTCGGCGTTCCCCAGCGGATGCGCGACTACAACCGCCGCAAGAAGCAGCAAGGCCTCTAGCCCCTCGCTGGTTGAGGAGGGCCGTCAGCCCGTCACGAAACCTCGCAACCGACACGACTTCCCGGTCACCGGGTTTCGTGACAGGCGTAAGCGCGCCTTCCTCAACCAGCGTCTGCGAGCGACCTCGCGTAGTCGACCAGCGTCGCGACGGCGAAGCCCGTACCTCCCGACGTCAGGTGGCCGTAGGGGCCGCCGGTGTTGAAAGCGGTGCCGGCGATGTCGAGGTGGGCCCAGGGGAGGCCGGCGGTGAACTCGCGCAAGTACGCCGCGGCGAACAGGCCGCCACCCCAGCGGATGCCGTCGTGCTGCAGCAGGTCGGCGATCTTGCTGGCCTTCACGCGCTCGACGATGGCGTCGGGGATCGGCATCGGCCACAGCCCCTCGCCGGCGGTCTCACCGGCGGCCAGCACACCGCCGACCACCTCGTCGGAGCCCAGCACGCCGGCCAGCCGGTCACCGAGCGCGATCACCATGTGCCCGGTCAGCGTGGCCACGTCGAGGATCATGTCGGGCTGACGCTCGGTCGCCAGCACGAGTGCGTCGGCGAGGATCAGCCGGCCCTCGGCGTCGGTGTTGAGCACCTCGGCGGTGGTGCCGCCGTAGTGGGTGATGACGTCGCCCGGGCGCATCGCGCTGCCCGAGACCATGTTCTCGGCCATCGGAGCGAAGGCGGACACCCGCACCGGCAGCCCGAGCTTGGCGATCGCGAAGGTCGCCTGGACGACCGCGGCCGCACCCGCCATGTCGCACTTCATCGTGGTCATGCCGGTGGCGGGCTTGATCGAGAGCCCGCCGGAGTCGTAGGTGACGCCCTTGCCGACCAGCGCCAGGTGGACGACGGCGTCCGCAGGCTCGTAGGCGAGCTCGACCATCCGCGGGGGCGCCGACGACCCCCGACCGACCCCGAGGATGCCGCCGCAGCCGAGCTCGGCCAGCTCCTTCTCGTCGAACACCTTCACGGTCACCTTGGTGCCGCGGCCGAGCTTCTTGCCGGCCGCGACCACTGCGTCGGCGAACTCCGGCGGCCGGAGGTCGGCGGCGGGCAGGTTGACCCAGTCGCGCGCGTCGCGCACGGCCTGCGCGACCAGCAACGCCTCCTCCATCGCCGAGACAGCCACCTGCTGGCGGGCCAGGCCCGTCAGCACCGCGACGGTGCTCGCGCTCTTGGAGGCGTCCTTGCCACCCCTCTTGTAGGGCGTGAACGTGTAGCCGCCCAGGTCGTAGCCCTCGGTCACCGCACGCACCAGCTCCGGCGTGTCGGCGGGCAGTGCGAGCGCCACCGACGAGGCGTTGCTGATCGCCCGGGCCGCGACGCCGGCCGCTCGGCGGACCGCGACGTGACCAGGGTCCTCGCCGAGCCCGATGATCACCAGCAGCGGGGACCCGAGGGTGCCGGTCGAGGGGACCTTGGCCACCTCGCCCGGCGCGCCCTTGAAACCCAGCGTCGACAGCAGCGGGCGCAGCTTGCGGCCGAAGGCCTGGGCCACGTCCTCTGCGCCGGGGGCGAGCCGAACGTCCTTGCCGGACTGCCGACCGACCTGCTCGGCTCCCACCACGACGACGTCGGAGCGGGTCTTGGCGGGGCTCGCGCTCCGCAGGTGGTACGTCGTCACCCGCCGCACTCTAACCACGCGTCCGACCGCCTCACGCGAGTGGCGGGCGACACGGGGTAGGTTCGCGCCATGGCGCTGCTCCAGTCCCCGCTGCACGACCGGCATGTCGCCCTCGGGGCGAAGTTCGCCGAGTTCGGCGGCTGGAGCATGCCGCTCGAGTACTCCTCGGGAGTGGTCAAGGAGCACACCGCCGTCCGCGAGGCGGTCGGCATCTTCGACGTCAGCCACCTCGGCAAGGCCATGGTCAGCGGCCCCGGCGCCGCCGAGCATGTCAACGCCACGCTCAGCAACGACCTCGGCAAGATCCAGCCCGGCAAGGCGCAGTACACCCTGTGCTGCGACGAGGCGAGCGGCGGCATCGTCGACGACCTGATCGCCTACTTCCACGACGACGAGCACGTGCTGCTGGTCCCCAACGCCGCCAACACCGCCGAGGTCGTGCGCCGGCTGGCCGAGGCGGCGCCCGAGGGCGTCAAGGTGGTCGACCACCACACGGAGTACGCCGTGCTGGCCGTGCAGGGCTCGAAGTCCGACGAGGTGCTCACCGAGGTCGGGCTGCCCGCTGGCCACGACTACATGTCGTTCGTCGAGGCCGACTTCGGCGGCACCGGTGTCGTGGTCTGCCGCACGGGCTACACCGGCGAGCGCGGCTACGAGCTGATCGCCGCCAACGAGGTGGCCGGTGAGCTGTGGGACCGCCTGATGGCGGCGGGCGAGCAGTACGGCGTGCTCGCCTGCGGCCTCGGCGCGCGCGACACCCTGCGCACCGAGATGGGCTACCCCCTCCACGGCCAGGACATCAGCATCGACGTGACCCCCAACCAGGCTCGCCTGGGCTGGGCGGTCGGCTGGAAGAAGGAGCGGTTCTGGGGCCGCGAGGCGCTGCTCGCCGAGAAGGCCAACGGACCCCGGCGCCTGCTGCGCGGGCTGGTCGCCGACGGCCGCGGCATCCCGCGTCCCGGGATGATGGTCTTCCTCTCGGCCGACGTGGCTCTGGGCGAGATCACCTCCGGCACCTTCAGCCCGACCTTGCGCAAGGGGATCGGCCTGGCCCTGCTGCCGAGCTTCGTCCACCCCGAGGCCGAGGTGAACGTCGATGTCCGGGGGCGGCGAGAGCTGTTCCGCTCGGCCAAGGTGCCGTTCGTCGACCCGTCGGTGCGTGAGTCGTGAACCTCCCGGAGCAGCCACCGACCTTCCGTCCGCCGACCGCCGCCGAGCGGCCCTGGTGGTGGCGGCTCGACGACGCGTCCGGCGACGAGGTGCAGACCTCCGAGGAGTACGCCGGGCAGCGGTTCGCCTCTCAGGCCGACGCTGAGTCGTGGGTCGGCGAGACCTGGACCGAGCTGGCCGACGAGGGTGTCGCCTCGGTGACCCTGTTCGAGGGTGAGCGGGCCGTCTACGGCCCGATGTCCCTGTCGGCCTGACATCGAACCCGGCCCGTTGGCTGAGGAGGGCCGTCAGGGCCGTCACGAAACCCCGCAACCACGGTCGTCGGTTGAGGTGCGAGGGCGCTAGCGACGAGCCTCGAAACCCGGTGAGATTCACTGCGAATCCCCCTAGAACAAGGGGATTCTCGACCAAGCAATGTCGGTGGTCGATGCTTGGACTGATCCACGAGCGCGGCACCCGCCGGCCTGGGCGCGCTCTCGTCCGTCACCGGATGACAGCGTCCAGGAGCATTCGCGCCAGCCACCTCTCGTAGCGCCGCGGCGACCAGCCGTAGTCGCCCATGAGCATGTCGGCGACCTGCGGGCTGTAGAGGACATAAAGGGTTGCGGCGGCTTCCTCGCGGCTCACGCGCAGCCCGTCGGGGCCGGCGAGGATCCTCGCCGAGGCGATCATTTCCTTCCGGCGCGCTGCCTTGACCACCGCCATCATGGCGGCGAGCTCGGGATCGGAGGCAGCAGCCTCCTCCGCGACCCGCACGATGGGCGCCACGCGTTCGGTGATCGACCGGCTCAAGGCGGCGTCGAGCTCGGCCCGTCGACGGGCGTCGGGTTCGGCGGCGACCGCCTGCGCCTCGGTCCGCTCCGTGATCGGCAGGGGATCGTCGTCGCCGGTGATCGTGGTCTCGATCAGCTGCCGCAGGAGTTCGCGCTTGGTGCTGAACACGGCGTACACCGTCTGGACGGCGATGCCGGCCCGCTCGGCGATCGCCTGGATCGTGGTGGCGGCGTACCCCGTGGTGACGAAGAGCTCGTGGGCCGCGTCGAGGATCGAGCGGCGCGTCTCCCGGGCCTGGGCTTCGCGTTTGGCGGACGAGTATGACCTCTTGACAGACACATGGTTAGAGTAGCAGTCTATTGAATAGAGTGAGACTCCAATGAAGGGACAGGACCATGGCGTTTGCCGTGCTGATGGAGTTCGACGTCGATCTCGACACCCACATCAAGATCGGTGAGGCGATCGGGGATGCGCCCGTGAAGGGACTGATCGTCCATGCGGGCGGCCCGAGCGAACGCGGCGTGCACAGCCTCGATGTGTGGGAGAGCAAGGAGGACTCCGTGCGGTTCTTCACCGAGCGGATGGTGCCGGCGCTGCAGCAGCTGGGCATCCAGGGCGGGCCGCCGCTGAGCTATCAGGAGTTCGAGCTGCCGTACCTGTTGGTGGCAGGGGTTGGCGCGCGGGGATAGCGGCTACCGCTTGACCCAGGGCCCGAAGGTTCGGCGATCCACAGCCCAATCCACGGTGCCCATGCTCTCGTCCTTGAACTGCACGGCGACCCGGACGCTCCCTGGGTTCTCCAAACACCGTCGCGGGACTCGGATCGATACCGGCTTGTCGGTATGGATATCGGCGCGAAGCCGAATTCCCGGGCACGGGACGAACCGAGACCGGCGATCCCCGAAGAAACGCACGCGTCGTAGCACCTCGTCGAAGCCCGTGTTGGCTCGGAAGTCGACGTAGTAGTCGGGACGTGGACCGTGGCCAGCGTCGATCCAGAAGGCAAAGACCTGTCCGGCCGCCAGCGGCACGGCCGACCGGACGCGCACGATCACCGAGTCCCGATGGACGACCCGGACGCGCGAGATGTCCACGAAGGTCGAGTCCCCGACGGGGTCGTCAAACGCCTTGGTGTCCGCCATGGCCGGTGCAGGGGCCATGGCCAGGACCAGGCCCAGGCCCAAGGTCCACGTGGACAACTGGCGAATCGACCATCTCGTTGCGAACAATGCCCATCCCCGTTCCGGACGTCGACCTGTTGGCCTCATGGTCGGCTGTTTCCACCGAAGCATCAAGGGTGCGCGCTCATCGGCAGGGCAACGCGCCATGGGCGGTCCAGGGCGTGGCTCAGCTTCGCGCCCCTCTACGAAGTCCAGGGTGCCGGCGTCGGCTGGGCTGCTGTCGCGGTCGCCGCCCGCGCCACGCCGGTGATCTCGATCGGCTCTCGTGGCAACAGCTCCGCAGACCTGGCCCGGAGCGCGGACTGCTCCGCGGCCGAGAGCGTCGCGAAGTACTCGCCGGCGGGGCCGATCCGGTACGCGAACGGCGCCCACCACTCCTCGAACGTCGCGATCTCGACGTGGACCGTCAGCGCCGCCGATCGGACGACGTCCAGGCCCGCTGCCGTCATCAGTTCGGCGAGGTGGCCCTCACGAGCGCCGGGGAGGTCGATCGCGGCCGACGCGCCAGGGGCGAGCTCCTCCGCCGCGCTCCAGAACGCCTGGACCGGGCCGCTCTCGAAGTCCCACGCACACGCGGCGACCACTCCGCCGGGACGGACCACGCGGCCCATCTCGGAGAGCCCCCGCACGGGGTCGGCCATGAACGGCACCACGAGCTGGCAGAGGGCGACGTCGAACGTCGCGTCGGCGAATGGCAGGTCCTCGGCCGCGCCCTCGCGCACGTCGACGTCCGGGAGCCGCTCGCGCACCGCGGGCACGAAGCTCGGTGACGGGTCGACGGCGGCGACATGATCGGAGCCCAGCCGTTGGGCGAGCACCGCGGTGACAGTCCCCGGACCGCAGCCCACGTCGAGCACGCGGTTGCCCGGCTCGACTCCCACGAGGTCGACGAACTGCTCGGCCAAGGGCGCGGCGAACCGCCCCATGAAGCTGGCGTAGGCATCGGCGGCCACGTCGAAGGTCACGTGGGGACGGTAGCCCCTGCCCATGGTCATGGGCGGGCGGCAGGGACACCATGGGAGGGTGCGCGGCGAGCTGGACTTCGAGGGCTACGTCGCGGCGCGCGGCGCCACGGTGGTGCGCTGCCTTGTGCTCCTCGGCCTCGAACCGGCGGTGGCTGAAGACACCGCGACCGCGGTCTTCGCCTCGCTGCGTCCCGACTGGCACGAGCTGCAGCAGTCCGCCGACCCCGACGTCACCCTGTGGCTGACGGTGCTCGCCGTCGAGACGAGGAGGCGCCGCCGCGCGCAGGACGCCCCGCTCGACGAGGCCAGGGTGGCCCGGGTGCTTCGCGGGGCCGCGGCCCTCGAAGAGCTCCAGGTGTGCGACGTCCTGGGCAGCTCGGTACCCCGGTTGCGCGCGCTGCTGGCCGGCCAGCCGGCCGAGCGGGCCTCGGACGAGGACGTGGTGCTCGCGACATTGCCGCTGCCCTACGCGCGGGTGCGCGCCCTTGCCCGCAGGCGCCGACTGCGGCAGTGGCTGGTGACGGGCGGCGTCGCGGCGATCGCTGCGATCGCGGTCGCGGTGGGTGTGGCGCTCTCGCGGCCCGAGCCCGTGCAGCGGCCCGGTGACGTGCTGCCGCCGGCGCCGGCGACCGCAGAGGCGAACCCGGCCGGCCTGGTGTGGTGGGCCGACGGGGAGCTCCACCTTGCGTCATCCGTCGTCCGGATCGCCGAGGTCCGCCGCTTGGTCGCCGCGGGCACGGGGGCGGCGTACGTCGACCCGCAAGGCCGCCTGATCGGCGTCACCGCCGACGGCGACCGGACCCTGATGGGTCGGCCGGCGGAGGGCTCGCCGCTCGTCTCGTCGCCGCGGCTCGGGCTGGTCGCATGGGCCGATGCCTCGGTGCCGGACGTGACGCGGCTGGTGGTGTGGGACGTCGGGGCGCAGAGGCAGCTGGCCGCGGTGACCACGCGGCCACGCGTGCGGCCGATCACCTTCGACGGTGGGTGGCTGCGGTTCGGCCAGGGGTTGCGTGACTGGGCGTGGGACCCCTCGGGCGGGCCGGCCCAGCTCACCGGCGACGGCTTCTCGGACGACCCCAACGAGCGCACCGCCCTGGTCGACGCGGCGGCCGGCATCCGCGTCGAGCAGTGGGGCACCTTCCTCCGCGTGGTCCGGTCGGGGCTTCGGGGCGAGACGAAGTTCGTGGGTTTCGGTGGCTCCCTGTCGTCCGACGGCCGGTTGGTGCTCACCGGTCCGGAACAGGATCGCGAGCCGCGGCTCTACGACACTCGCAGCGGCGACCAGCTCGACGCCTGGCGGCCGGACTGGCCGGTCCGGGCGGCGGTGTTCGCCGATGGCGGCAGGGTCAGCTGGCTCGCCGACCAGGGCGGCGGCGAGCTGGTGATCGTCACCTGCGGCACCACGGCCCGCAGCGACTGCTCGGGCTACGTCGAGCTGGGGCAGGTGGAGGACGTGCTGCTGGCAGGGGACACCCGTCGTTAGCAGGTTTGCCCGGGTACGACGTCGGCGGTCTGGGGCAGGATGGGAACGTGCGCGCCGACCCGGACTTCGCGGCGTACGTCGTCGCGCGCTGGCTGCCCGTGGTGCGGGTGCTCGTGGTGCTCGGCTACCCGGTGGACCGCGCCGAGGACGTCGCCGTGGCGTCGTTCGCCCGGCTGCTGCCCGACTGGGGCCGACTGCGTCGCGAGGACGACGTCGACGTCGAGCTCGCGCGGGTGGTTCTCGACGGCTGGGTCCGCACGCGCGGCCGCGAACCCGCGCCCCAGGTGCCGGTGCGCGTGCCCGCCGCACGCGTGATGACGCAGGAGCTCGAGGACCAGCTGGCCCTGCTCGAGAGGCTCGTCGCGGGGCTCGCTGAGCTCGACGACGCGACCAGCGTCGCCGTCGTGCTGCACCACCTCGGTGAGCTCGACGAGCAGCAGGTCGCCGACGTGCTGGGCGAGTCTCGTGGAGAGGTAGCCCGCCGGTTGTCCGAGGCCGCGGTGGCTCTCGACCTGCAGCCGCTCGACCCTGCCTGTCACTCGGCGGCGACCGCGATCGACGTGCCACCACCGTCAGTGGCGCGCGTGCTGGCCCACGCGAGCGCCGGGCAGCGGCGCCGGTGGCTGGTGACGAGTGCCGTGGTGGTCGCGCTCGCCCTGGTGGCCGGGGTGTCCTTCCTCCTCAACCGGCCCCCGTCGGCGGCCGACCCCGACGCCTTGGAGATCTCACCGGTGGAGAGCCTCGTCGACGTGGCGTGGTGGTACGACGGGGTGCTTCACCTCCGCCACGGCACCGCTCGGGTGGACGAGGTGACCCAGCTCGTCGAGACAGGCATCGGAGTGGTCTACGCCGACGGTGACGGGCTCGTGACCGCGGTCGACGAGGACGGCACGCAGCGCGAGCTCGGCGAGATGGCGACCGACACGAACCTGGTGGCGCAACCCCGGTTCGGCTGGGTGGCCTGGACGCTCCCCGATGGCGGAGACATCGTCGTCTACGACGCGATCGGTGACCGCGAGCTCGGTCGCCTCGACGCGAGCGGCGACACCCGGCTGATCGGCTGGGACCGCGAGCGCCTCTACTTCCACGGCGAGGACAGCGACTGGGTCGCCAACGTCAACGGGCCGGGTGTCTCGGAGCCGAGGCAGGTCGAACCGCCGGAGGGCTACCTCGCGTCCGTGCTCCTCGACGTCTCGTCGGGCGCCGAGCTGCGCAGCAACGAGGACGCCCTGTCGGTCGTGCACCCCTACTTCAACATCCACCCCGAGGTCCCCGGCACCGTCGGTCTGCTGTCACCCGATGGCAACTTCGTGCTGACCCGGATCGCCGACGAGGTCGCGATGTACGACGCGCGAGACGCCAAGCTGGACGGTGACTGGGACACCTGGGTCGTCCGGGGCTGGACCACCGTCGCCGCGACCTTCACCGTCGAGGGGCGCGTCGTGTGGGTCGTGGACAGCCACGACGGAACCTTCGGTCTCTACGAGTGCCAGGCGTCCAAGCAGTACATCAACTCCATGAACCCCGACCAGGAGCCCTGTACCCAGCGCCTCGACGTCGACGGTGTGCCTGTGCTGGCCGGCACGCCACCGGGTCTGGTCACCACCGACTGAGCGTCTCTCGCGCACTAGCGTGGGCGCGTGCGCACGTTCAGCCAGGTCGACGTCTTCTCCGCCGAGCCCTTCTTGGGCAACCCGGTCGCGGTCGTGCACGACGCCGAGGGCCTCAGCGACGAGGAGATGGCCGGCTTCGCGAACTGGACGAACCTCTCCGAGACGACCTTCCTCCTGCCACCGACCACCGATGAGGCCGACTACCGGCTACGGATCTTCACGCCGAGCGCCGAGCTGCCGTTCGCCGGGCACCCGACGATCGGGTCGGCGCACGCGTGGCTGGAGGCCGGGGGAGTGCCACGCGTCGACGGTGAGCTGGTCCAGGAGTGCGGCGCCGGCCTGGTGCGGCTGCGCCGCGGGACCCGCCTGGCCTTCGCCGCACCGCCCTTCCTGAGGTCCGGCGAGGTCTCGGAGGAGGACCGCGATCGCATCGTCCGCGCGCTGCGCATCGACCCGTCGCAGGTCGTCGACCTGCAGTGGATCGACAACGGGCCCGGCTGGGTCGGGGTGCTGATGGGCTCCGCGGACGAGGTGCTGGCGATCCAGCCCGACTGGTCGGCCGCGGCAGGAATGGACATCGGCGTCGTCGGGCCCTACCCGGAGGGCAGCGAGTGCGCGGTGGAGGTGCGCGCGTTCTGCCCGGGGTTCGGGATCTCCGAGGACCCCGTGACCGGCAGCCTCAACGCCGGAGTCGCCCAGTGGCTGGCCGGCGACCGGCTGCCGTCGTCGTACGTCGCCTCCCAGGGCACCGCGCTCGGTCGCCGCGGGCGGGTGTACCTGGAGCGCTCTTCAGACGAGGGGACCGACACCGTGTGGGTCGGGGGAGACGCACGAGTCAGCGTCTCCGGGACCGTCAGGTTCTCCTACTAGGTTTGGCGCCATGCGGGCCTTTCTCGACGGCGGGCGCGTCACGCTCGTGGCCGCGGTGGCCGACAATGGGGTGATCGGTGCGGCAGGCGGGATTCCGTGGCGGATCCCCGAGGACTTCGCCCACTTCAAGCGGGTCACCCTCGGCCACACGCTGGTGATGGGCCGGGCGACGTACGACTCCATCGGCCGTGCTCTGCCCGGGCGCACCACCGTCGTCCTCACCCGCGACCCGACGTGGTCGGCGCCCGACGTCCAGGTCGCGGGTTCGTTCGACGAGGCGCTGGCCATGGCCGCCGGCCTGCCGGGTGAGGTGATGGTGGCCGGCGGCGCCACCATCTACGCCGCCGCCCTGCCGGTGGCCGACGCGCAGATCCTCACCGAGATCCACCTCACCCCTGAGGGCGACACGTTCTACCCCGACTGGGACCGCTCCGAGTGGGTCGAGGCCAAGCGCTTGGCCGGGCCCGGGCTCGAGTGGGTGTGGTGGGAGCGAGCAACACCGATGCGTCAGCGATCGCCCCGCGTCGACGACCCGCTCGACCGCTGACGAAATCGGTGAAGGTGCCACGGAATCCTCAGCTGAGGAGGGCGACCGGGATGGTCCGGCCGGCCTTGCGGGCGTACCGCTCCACACCCGGTCTCGAGGCCAGGATCGTGGCCCAGGCGGCGTCTCGTTCGGGACCCACCAGCTCGCGGGGGACCACCGGCATGCGCCGAGCACCGATCTCGATCTCGGCCGTGCGGGCCACCCGCAGGTTCCGGAACCAGTCGGGGTCGTGTGGTGCTCCGGACGCCGTGCCCCACACGAGCCGGCCGTTCTCGGTGTCGAGGTAGGCCATGCAGGTCGACCGGGGCTGCCCGCTGCGACGGCCTGGCACGGTCAGCACCAGCGCGTTGCCGGCACCGCCGCCGGCGCGTCCGGACGTGCGGCGGTAGGCCCACACTCCGAACCGGTTGCTCCGCGACAGCAGCCTGCGCCGCACGCTCACGGGCTCACGGTAGTCGTCTGACAGGGTGGACGGCATGGCTGGCATGGAACTGCGGGTGTTCACCGAACCCCAGCAGGGGGCGTCGTACGACGACCTGCTGCGGGTGGCCCAGAAGACCGAGGAGCTCGGCTTCGGGGCGTTCTTCCGATCCGACCACTTCCTCGGGTTCGGCACCGACGCGATGCCCGGCCCGACCGATGCGTGGGTGACGCTCGGCGCGCTGGCCCGCGAGACCAGCACCATCCGTCTCGGCACCCTGGTGACGAGCGTGACGTTCCGGTGGCCCGGTCTGCTGGCGGTCCAGGTCGCACAGGTCGACCAGATGAGTGGCGGCCGCGTCGAGCTGGGCATCGGCGCGGGATGGTTCGACCGCGAGCACGCGGCGTATGCCGTCCCCTTCCCCGGTACGCGCGAGCGCTTCGCGATGCTCGAGGAACAGGTCGAGATCGTCACGGGGCTGTGGGCGACCGAGGGCGGGTATGGCTTCGAGGGCAAGCACTACACGGTCAAGGACTCACCCGGTCTGCCCAAGCCCCACCAGGCCAAGCCCCCGGTGATCATCGGCGGCGCGGGGAAGCGACGGTCGGCCGCGCTGGCGGCGCGGTTCGCCGACGAGTACAACGTGCCCTTCACGGCGTTCGAGGAGGGCCTGGCTGCGCACGACCGGGTCCGTCACGCGTGCGAGGACATCGGTCGCGACCCGGGGTCGATGGTCTACTCCAGCGCGCTCGTGCTCTGCGTCGGCAAGGACGAGGCGGAGTTCGAGCGGCGCGCCGCCTCCATCGGCCACGACCCCGAGAGCCTGAGGAAGTCCCAGCTCGGCGGCACCGTGAGCGAGGTGCTCGACAGGGTCGGCCGCTACGCCGAGTCGGGCCAGACGCGGCTCTACCTCCAGACCCTCGACCTCGACGACCTCGACCACCTCCACCTGGTCGCCGATGAGATCCAGCCGCACGTCACGTGACCCGGCCGTCTGTCCGCCGCGCGGTCGCTCCTGCACGACGAGCGAAGCGAGCCCCTGGGCGAGCGAGTCGAGGAGGAAGGAGCGACCTCATGGCGCGGCGGACACGCCCCGAAGCGCAGCGGAGGGGCAAATGAGCAGAGCCGATAGCCTGGGGCCCATGACGTCTCCGCCCTCCGGCCCACGCTTCGGCCGGATGCTGACGGCGATGGCCACGGCGTTCCACGACGACGGATCAGTCGACCTCGAGGGCACGGCCCGCATCGCCGCCCACCTCGTCGACCACGGCCACGACGGCGTGGTGGTCAGCGGGACCACCGGTGAGAGCCCGACCACCACGGCCGCCGAGGACGGCGACATCCTGCGCGCGGTCATCGACGCGGTCGGCGACCGTGCGACGGTGGTTGCCGGGGTCGGCAACAACGCGACCGCGCGTTCCGTCGAGCTGGCCCGCCAGGCGGAGAAGCTCGGCGCCGACGGGCTGCTGCTCGTCACGCCGTACTACAACAAGCCCGGCCAGGCCGGCGTGCTCCACCACTTCCGCACCGTCGCCGAGAGCACCGACGTGCCGGTGATGCTGTACGACGTCCCCGGACGCACCGGCACCCAGATCGCGCTCGAGACCTACGCCGCCGCCAAGGAGTGGCACACCGTCGTCGCGGTCAAGGACGCCGTCGGCGACTACGCCCGCGGCGTGAAGATCATGCAGCTGGGCTACGACCTCTACTCCGGCGACGACGTCTCCACGCTCGGCTGGCTGGCGCACGGCGCCCAGGGCGTGGTCTCGGTCGTCGGCCACGCGGCCGGCGACGAGATCGCCGGCATGATCCGCGACTTCCTCGACGGCGACCACGCCGCTGCCCTGGCGACGTACCAGCGGCTGCTGCCCGCGACCGACGCCGTCATGGGCGTCCCCAACTACGGCGCCACGACGGCCAAGGCCTGCCTGCAGCTGCTCGGCGTCCTCGACAACCGCAACGTCCGCGGCCCTCTCGTGCCGCTCACCGACGAGGAGGTGGCCTCCCTCCGCGAGGGCCTGGTTGCCTCCGCCCTGATCTGACCACCGAAGGAATCACTTGAGCCATCCCCACCCCGAGCTCTCCGCGCCGGCCCCGCTGGCGCCCGGAGGGTTGCGGATCATCCCGCTCGGCGGCCTCGGCGAGGTCGGCCGCAACATGACGGTCTTCGAGTACGACGACCGTCTCCTCATCGTCGACTGCGGCGTGCTCTTCCCAGAAGACCACCACCCCGGCGTCGACCTGATCCTGCCTGACTTCGAGGCCATTCGAGGCCGGCTCGACGACGTCGAGGCGCTGGTGCTGACCCACGGCCACGAGGACCACATCGGCGCTACGCCGTACCTTCTGCGCGAGCGCGAGGACATCCCGCTCGTGGGGTCCGAGCTGACGCTGGCGCTGCTCGACCCCAAGCTCCGCGAGCACCGCCTCAAGGAGACCGTGCACCACGTCGTCAAGGAGGGCGACCGGCTGACCCTGGGGCCGTTCGACCTCGAGTTCATCGCGGTCAACCACTCCATCCCCGACGCGCTCGCGGTCGCGATCCGCACGCCGGCTGGCCTGGTGCTGCACACCGGCGACTTCAAGATGGACCAGCTCCCGCTAGACGGCCGGATCACCGACCTGCGAGCCTTCGCCCGGCTGGGCGAGGAGGGCGTCGACCTGTTCCTCACCGACTCCACCAACGCCGAGGTGACCGGCTTCACCACGCCCGAGGTCGACATCAGCCCGGTGCTCGACCGGGTCTTCCACAAGAGCGCCCAGCGCATCATCGTGGCCTGCTTCGCCAGCCACGTGCACCGCGTGCAGCAGGTGCTCGACGCGGCGGTCGAGCACGACCGCAAGGTGGCGTACGTCGGCCGCTCGATGGTGCGCAACATGGCCATCGCCCGCGACCTCGGCTACCTGACCGTCCCGGAAGGGGTTCTCGTCGACGTCAAGGACCTCGCCGAGCTGGCCCCTGAGCGGCAGGTGCTGCTCTCCACCGGCAGCCAGGGCGAGCCGCTCTCGGCGCTGAGCCGGATCGCCCAGCGCAACCACCACCTCGTGCACATCGAGGAGGGCGACACCGTCATCCTGGCCAGCAGCCTGATCCCCGGCAACGAGAACGCCGTCTACCGCGTCATCAACGGCCTGGCCCGCTGGGGTGCCAACGTGGTGCACAAGGGCAACGCCATGGTGCACGTCTCCGGCCACGCCAGTGCCGGTGAGCTGCTCTACTGCTACAACATCGTCCGGCCGCGCAACGTGATCCCCGTGCACGGAGAGATCCGCCACATGCGTGCCAACGCGGCGCTCGCCCGCCGCACCGGCGTGCCGGCCGAGAACGTCGTGGTCGCCGAGGACGGGGTGGTCGTCGACCTGATCGACGGCCGGATCTCCGTCGCCGGCAAGGTCGAGTGCGGCTACGTCTTCGTCGACGGCTCCTCGATCGGCGATGTCAGCGAGTCCTCGATGAAGGACCGTCGCATCCTGGCGTCGGAGGGATTCATCTCGGTGATCGTGGTCGTCGACTCGGTCAGCGGGAAGGTCTCCGGCGGCCCGGAGATCCATGCCCGCGGGTTCGCCGAGGACATCTCGAGGTTCGACGAGATCAAGCAGCCGATCATCGACGCGCTGGACCGCGCCGGGGCAGAGGGCAACAACGACGCCTACCAGCTCCAGCAGGTCATCCGGCGCGTGGTCGGCCGCTGGGTCAACCGCGAGCACAAGCGTCGCCCGATGATCATCCCGGTGGTCATCGAGGCGTAATCCATTGGTCACCATCGACCGGTGACACGGCCGCCCCCCGGGCGTAGCGTCGTGCGCTGACCACTTCAGGGCGAAGGGGGTTCTCGGGGAGAGGAGACATCGATGTTCATCCAGGTGGTTCAGGGCCGGTGCAACGACGCAGACCGGCTCAAGAAGCAGCTCGACCTCTGGGAGCAGACCATCGCGAGCGGGGCCGACGGCTGGCTCGGCAGCACGAGCGGCGTGACCGACGACGGTACGTCCGTGGCTGTGGTGAGGTTCGAGTCGCGGGCGCAGGCCGACGCCAACTCGGCCCGCCCGGAGCAGGATGCGTGGTGGCGGGAGACGTCCGGCTGCTTCGACGGTGAGCCCGGCTTCACCGACTACGACGACGCGTTCGAGTGGCTCGGTGGTGGCTCGGACGACGCCGGGTTCGTGCAGGTGATGCGCGGCCGGGTGGGCAACCCCGACGGATTCCGCAAGTTCAGCCAGCAGCCCATGGACGGCCTGAGCGAGATGCGACCCGAGATCATCGGCGGCACGGTCGCCATCGCCGACGACGGCGACTTCACCCAGACCATCTACTTCACCTCCGAGGCCGCAGCGCGCGAGGGCGAGAAGCAGGAGATGCCCGAGGAGGTCCAGCAGCAGATGCAGGAGGCCATGGGTGACATGGGCGACATCACCTACCTCGACCTGCGCAACCCCTGGTTCTCCGGCCGCGCCTGACTCTGCCCGCGCCACATCGCTTGTAACGCGGTGTTATCAGTACTTCCCAAGCGCTGCAGCGCGTGGGAAGGCACGCCAACACCGCGTTACAAGCGACTTACTCAGCCGTACGGCGCTGGGTCGACGTGGACTTCTTGGTCACCGTCTTCTTGGCGGCGGCCTTGCGAGGGGTGGCCTTCTTGGCGGCCTTCTTCTTGGGCGGGGACGGGTCCTTGGGGGCGGGGCGGGGGTCGCCGGGCCAGTGGGCAAGGGTGTCCTCGAAGAGGGCCTGCACCTCACGGGTCTTGTTGCGGACCTGGTCGGCGGGCCAAGCGGAGACGTCGATCGGCGGCAGCACGGCCACCTGGACCGTGCCGGGCTTGATCGTCAGCGAGTCGCGCCACATCAGCTCGCCGGCGTTGCGGATGACGACCGGGACGACCGGCACACCGGCCTCGCGGGCGAGGTGGAACGCACCGGTCTTGAACTCGCCGAGGGTCGGCGTCAGTGAGCGGGTGCCCTCGGGGGCGATGACGACGGAGATGCCCTCGTTGAGCTTGGCCACCGCGGGCGCCAGGGCATCGCGGGGGTTGGTCCCGCCTCGACGGTCGACGAAGGCGACGCCCGCGAACCTGAAGACCGGGCCGAAGATCGGGTCCTTGGTCAGCTCCTGCTTGGCGACGCCGGTGAAGTCGCGTCGCAGCAGGTAGCAGATGACGAAGACGTCGAGCTGGCTCTGGTGGTTGAACACGAAGACCGCGGGTCGCTGCTCCCAGACGTGCTGCTCGCCGATCGTGTCGACGCGGACACCGGCGAGGGCGAGGGAGTACTCCGAGGACAGGGCCATGATCGAGGAGATGGCCGTGCGGCGGCTGCCGTTGAGCAGACCGAACGCCACGCCGGTGCCGATGCCGGTCAGGATGCCGCCCATCGCGGCGGCCGACCGCGCGATCGTGGGGATGCTGGGGAGACCGCGGCTGCGGAAGTCGAGCACCGGCCAGGCCTCGGCCGTGGCGTGCTCGCGGAGCCGGTCCTCCGGGGTGGTGGCCGCAGGGAAGCCGACCTGGCTGAGGAAGTCGATGTCCTCGTTGCCGTTGGAGTAGGCGTAGCTGGCGTCGAGGTCGATGTCGTGCTCGGCGCCGAAGATGCGGACGGCGTTCGCCTTGCCGGCCCGCCACAGGGTCGGACCGTGGGCCCGGCCCGTCAGGATCCGTCGTCGCCGGCCTCGAGGGTGGTGCTGAGCACGTGGTCGATGCCCAGGGTGCGAGCGGCGGCCTCGAGCTGGAAGCGCGTGGCCGACGAGGCGAGGACGACCGTGTGCCCCATCCGGTGGTGGGCCTGCACGAGCTGCCAGGCCTCCGGGTAGACACGGGCGGCCACCTTCTTGGCGAAGACCCGCTCACCGACGGCCGTGACGTCGTCCTGGTGGTGCCCGTCGAGGCCGCTGAGGCCGATGGCGACGAGCTTCTCGAAGTCCTCCTCGGTCTCCACACCCCGCAGCGCCAGCGCGGCGGTGCGGACCGCTTCGAGCGGCCCGACCTTCCCGCTGCGGATGCGGTCGAAGTAGAAGTCGACGGCCGAGAAGCCGTGGATGAGCGTGCCGTCGAAGTCGAAGAAGGCGGCTACTTGCGGGCCTTCTGGACCGGCGTACACCTGGGCCAGGCGGTCAGACAACAACACCAGTGACCTCCGCTCTGTTGGCTGCGTCGAGGGACTCGATGACCTGGGCCCGCTCGATCAGGCTGGTGACGAACTCGAGATGTTCGGTACGGCGGCGCGCGAGGTCGCCGGGCGACTCGCCCTCCGCCGGCGCCAGCAGCCCGAAGTTGTCCTTGAGGTCGATCGCCGAGGTGAACAGCTCGCGCGAGACCGACTCGGGACTGTGCAGCCGGCGCTGGAGCAGCATCTGCTGCCCGACGCGGTCGCACTCCTCGAGCAGTGCCGTCTTGTCGAGCGGGGCGGCCGGATCGGTGTGCGCGAGCCGGTCGGCGACGACGAGCTGGGCGTCCAGGAAGGACCGCAGCACGCGGTGGGCCATCAGCACTCCCGACCCACTGAGGGCGGCGGCCGGGTCGGAAGCCCCACGTGAGATCAGGTCGAGCTCGGCGCGCAGCTCGGCCTCGAAGGTGTCGCGGTCGGGGAAGAAGAACTCGAACTTGAGCAGGTCGCGGATCCGCGTGGCCTCCCTCCAGCCCGTCAGCTCGGGGTTGTCGGACTCCTGTTGGGAGGTCCACAGCAGCGAGAGCTCGAGGATCGCGCGGTTCACGAACCAGTGGATCGCGTTGTTGCGGTAGAACGCCGCCACCAGGTGCTGGCCGCGGTCGACGGCGTAGACCGGCTCCTCGCCCTTGTCGAAGACGGTGACCACCTTCGCCCGCTCCAGGCCGGCGAGCACGGTCGTCAGCTCCTCGGGCTCGCGCAGCCGCTCGAGTCCGGTCGACGGGAGCGCGCGCGCCTCGATGTAGGCGAGCACCGGTTCGAGGATCCGCTGGATCTGGGTGAGCGTCAGCGACTGGTCGCGGACGCCCAGCAGCGTCAGGGCCAGTAGCCCGTTGGCCGTCAGCGGCGACGTGCGGTTGATGCCGACCGCGACCTCGAAGGCGATCTTGTGCAGCGCCGCGCGGTTGTCGTCGGCAGCGGCACCGGCCGGAGGCAGCCAGGAACGGATCGCGATCGGCTCGCCGAACCTGACGTACGCCGAGCCGCCGTGCGTGCGGCGCTGGGACCGGGCGTATTCAGCGAGCCACTTCAGGCCCTCGGCCTGCTTCTTCGCTCCGGCCTGCTCGGCAGCCATCTTGGAGACCTCGTGCAGCCGGTCGTAGGTGATCGACGTGGGCACCAGGTAGACGTCCTCGACCCTGCCGCTCTGCACGGCCTGGGCGACGTAGCGGAGCAGGCCGTAGCGGGGGCTGCGGATCTTGCCGGTGCGTGAACGCCCGCCCTCGAAGTACCACTCCAGGTTGAAGCGCTTGGCCAGCAGGAACGCGAAGTACTCCTGGACCACGGCCTTGTAGATCTCGTCATCGCCGAAGCTGCGGCGGATGAACACGATGCCGGCGCGGCGGGCCAGGTCGCTGATCGGCCAGATGCGGAGGTTGGCGCCACCCATCACGTGGTTGCGCGGGAAGTCGTTGCGGGCCAGCACGTCGCCGAGCACCAGCGTGTCGACGTAGGAGCGGTGGGCCGGCAGGAAGACCAGTGCGTAGCGCTTGTTGAGCTCGCGCAGCCTGGCGAGGCCCGACTCGTCGGCGAGCACCCGCCAGGTCGAGGAGTGCAGCGGCCCCATCATCGCGTAGAACATGTCGACGGCCGCCCGGCTCTGCACCGAGACGAGCTCGTCGAGGCACTCCTCGGCCTTCTCGAGCCCCTCGTCGAGGGTCAGGCCCATCTCGGCCGAGACCTCGCCGATCTCGTCGCGGAACTCCTTGCGAGCCAGGATCTCCTCGCTGACCGCGTGGGGCACCTTGTAGCGGTTGCCGATCTCGGCGCGCTCCTCGCGTTCGAGGGTGACGACGGCCGATCGTCGTACGAACGCCGCGAACGCCTCCGGGTCGGTCTCGTCGCTCGAGGTGCCGGACGTGTCGTGATAGCGCTTGCGCAGGTCGCTGAGCAGGGCCGGCTCGCCCGCGATGACGCGGCGGCGGTGGGGGGAGAGGGCCGTCAGCTTGCGAGACAGCCAGGTGGCCGGCCGTTTGGGGGTGGCGAGCAGCGCCAGCTCGTTGAGCCGGGAGGTGCCGTTGCGCCGCTCGACCGGGGGCAGCCATGCCACGCGAACGGGCATGACGAGCGCGTCGTCGTACGACGCGAGTGCGGGGCCGAGCCCCTCTCCGGTCCCCGTCACGGCGTCGAGGACGACGGCCACCGCCGGATCCTGTTCCCGAGCCCACTGGTCGATCACCGGGCGCTCGACGGAGGCGGCCTCGACAGCGACCGCGACGAGGGGGACTGACACGCGCCTCATCATCGCAGAAGCAGGACAACGGACAGGGGCCCCGCCGGAACATCCGGCGGGGCCCCTGTCGATGACGCGTAGGTGACCAGACGTCAGGTCATCACTCGACGATCTTGATGCGGAACACCTTCTTGCTCGTCAACGTGGAGCTCGAACCCTTGTACTTGGCGACGAGCTTGTGCTTGCCCACCGTCAGGTTCTTCTTGATGGTGATCTTCACCTTCCCGTCGACCAGCTTGCCCTTCGCGATCGTTTCGCCCTTGTACTTGATGACGACGCGACCCGCAGGGGTCAGGGCGTCGGCGAGGACCTTCACCCGGACCTTGAAGTCGGCCTTGTACGCAGGCGCGTCTGCCGGCTTACGCACCTTCACCGTCGTCGCCACCTTGACCGCCGGAGGCGTCACTGTGGGAGTCGGCGAAGGCGTGGCGGTGGTCGGCGTGACCGTCGGCGTCCCGCTCGTGCCCCCGCCGCCGGGCTGGGCGCACGCCAGGATCACGATGTCGTCGACGTACCACCCGTCGTTGCCGGTGCAGGAGTCCCGGCCTGCCGCGAGGCGGATGGCGACCGTGTCACCAGGGGCCACCCCGGCCGCCGTCAGGTCGACCTGCGAGACGGCCCAGGTGCCGAAGACGGACCCGAAGTCGGCCCCGCTGAACGCGGGCTGGCCGGCAAGCGGGTTGTCGTTGCCCTCGGCGGCCGTGAGGAGGTTGGCCGGACCGTTGAAGGTGTACGCCGCAGCCGGGATCGGGACGAAAGCCCCGCCGTTGACGCTCAGCTGGACGTTGCCTCCGTCGAAGCCTTCCTCGGTGGCCACGTAGTTGTCGAACGACATCCGGGGTGCGGACACGTTCGCCGGCACCACGAAGCTCGGACTAGTCAGGAAGTTCGCGCTCGTCGGGTCCTCATCGGCGCAGTGGATGTCCGGGTCCGGCCCCCTGGCCACCGTGCCGGGGTGGCCGTCGACAGGCGACTGCGTCGCCTCCCACGGGTAGTCGGTGTCGCCCACCGTGACGGGGGCCGGCTCACTCCAGCCGGCGAACCCGTCCTCGAAGTCCTCCGAGAACACCGTCGTCGGCGTGGATCCCGCCCCGCAGGTGAACGCCGGGTCGCCCGCCGCGAACTTCGGGCCGAAGCCGCACTGGCCGGTCGGGTCCTGCCGCAGCTGGACGGCCGCGATCGTGGCGCTGACCTGAGCGCAGTCAGCAGCCGTGATCAGGTCCGGCGAGTCGACGCTCGTGTTCGGGTCCGTGCTGAGCTGCTTGATCGGCTCGCCGGCCGTGGCCAGCTCGCCGCAGGACTCTTCCAGCGCGTCGGCCAGGTCGGGGAAACCGCTCGTCAGCACGAGCTTGGTCGCCTGGGCCCGCCAGTAGATGTTGGCCGCCTTGTCCAGGCCGATGCCGTCCACGGTGACGCCGTTGTAGGTGCCGCCGTCGACCAGCAGTGCGTAGCTGTGGTTGACCACGCCGGAGTTGCTGTGAACACCGCCCTGGTCCTCGGCGTCGCAGCGGTACTCCGCGTCGCTCACCTTGCCCGGCATGCCGAGGCAGGTCGGGTTCCACATGTCGCGGATCGCCTTGCCGAAGCCCGCCGAGTCCTCACCCATCAGCCACCGGAAAGAGTCGGTCTTGTCGGGGTTCGCACCATCCTTCATCGTGACGTTGACCGGGCCCGGGACCAGCCCGGACCTGATCCGGTCGCCGTCGGCGTTGGAGATGCCGAGGGTGGGGATCACCATGGTCGGGTCGTCCCCCGCCATGCCGAAGGCGCCACGGCCCAGGGTGTTGGCGATCACGACGCCGATGGCGCCGGCGTTCTGAGCGTTCTTCGCCTTCTCGAGGAACGCGCAGCGGCCGCGGTCGAGCAGCGCGATGTTGCCGGCCACGGCGGCCGCGTTGTCGAGCGCGGAGCAACCGTCGGTGGTCGTGCCCGCCGGGAGCTGGGCGACCGGATCCGCGGGCTCGGCCACATCGGTGCCGAGCACCACGTTGCCGGTGACTCCGGCCGCGGTCACGGGAGGACCGAACGACGCGTCGCCCGCGAAGCAGATCTTCGCGATGCTCGCCGGGGAGTTGATCACGACCATGGGGTTGGGGTTCGCGTTGGTCGTGCACTCGCCGACCTCGCGCGCCGCGGTGATGTCGCCCTCGTCGCCGTCCTGACGGCCGTTGATGAGGTCGACGGTCTCGCCCCAGATGTCGGAGTAGGCCTCGTTCATCGCGCCCGGCTGCCACTGGTAGATCAGGCCGGACGTGAACTCGGTGTAGGCGTGTCCCCACTCGTGGGCGACGACGTCGTCGGAGGACACCCCGTCGCAGTAGTTGGTCGTCGAGCCGTTCCAGCTCGCGTTGGGGCAGGCGATGCGCGGGTCGTTGTTGATGGAGACCATGGCGCGCCCGGCGCCGTCGTAGGAGTCGCGACCGAAGGCGTTGTGGAACAGCCAGTAGGACTCCCCGGTGGAGTCGACGATGTTCTCCTGGTCGGCGTTCTTCAGCTTGTTGCGGTTGTCGCCTTCCTCCCAGATCTGCTTGAACTGGATGGTGCCGTTCTGCTTGAGCTCGGCCTCGAAGAGGATCCGATGCAGCGCGTCGTTGACCAGGGAGTAGCGGTTGACCACCTTCCCGCCGACGGCGGTCACGAACACCATGTCGCGGACGTTCTTCTTGTTGGTCACCTCGACCTGGTAGGCCAGCTCGGTCCGGCCACTGGGGTCGCCCTTCACGAGTCCGTGGCGGTAGACCAGGAGCTTCGCCGACGCGGCACGCAGGCCCTTGAGGGACACCTGCTTGCCGTCACCCGGCGGATCGGCGCGCACGGCGGCGACGGCCCTGGCTGCCGCTGCTCGCGGGCCGACGTTCCTGGTGAGAGCGAGGTTGCGCACCGGCACGAGGGCGCCGTTGACGGAGGTGAGGTTCCCCTTCTTGTCCACGTGCACCTTCAGCATGGACCCGAAGACTGGGATGCCGCGGTAGCGCTGCGTGTAGGTGAAGTGCCGGTAGCCCAGGCCGTCCTTGGTCGCTCCGGCGCGCACCAGCTGACGGCTGGGCGCCCCGAACGCTCGGGAGTACTGCCTCAGGAAGGACTCGGCCTTCGCGCGGGGGCGCGCGTCGCTGGCGGGGTAGAGGTCGCCGTTGGCTCCGGCGCGCAACGACGACGCCTTGCCGGTGGCCTTGGAGGTGCTGGCCTTGACGGAGCCGCGGGCCCCCTCTCGGACCTTCTGGACGAGCGATGGCTCGCGCGCCGCGGCTGCGGGTGCCGGTGTGTCGCCTGCCGCGGCCTGCTGGACCGCCGGGACGATGGTCAGCGCTGCGCCCACGAAGGCCAGGCTGACGACGTACCTCAGTTGCTTCACGAGAAACTCCGGGGGGTTCGGTGACGGGAGACCGGGGCCGAAGCGGCCCCATTCAGGTACCGGGGCACCTTAGGCTCACCCCCTGACGGGGTCCAGGGGTGCGAAAGGAAAACTTCGACCCGCTCCCGGGCCCTCCACGGTCCGTCCTCCGACACGGGGGTGTGGTCCGTGTGACTGGAGTGACGGTGGCATACGTTTGGTGTCATGGCGACCCGTACGTCTTCCCCGCCGGGTTCGCGGAGCAAGAGCACGTCCAAGTCCGGCCGACCCAGTCGATCTGGGGGGTCCGGAGGCGGAGGCTCGAGCACCCGAGCGCGGAGTACGACCACAAGGACCGGCCGCAAGAAGCGGTCCTCCAGCAAGCGCGCGCCCACGCGCACCCGCAGGCCGGCGCCGCGCGCCGTCCGCAGCGGGCCCGGGCCGGTCCTCCGGGGCTTCGCCGCGCTCGGCCGCGGGGTGGCCGCGGTCTGGCTCGGCATCGCGCACGCGATCGGCGCCGTCGCCCGGTCGATCGGGCGCAGCGCCCGCGACCTCGACCCCGAGCAGCGACGCGACGGCATCGGGCTGTTCGTCATCGGGCTGGCCGTCGTCGCCGCGGCCGCCATCTGGTGGCAGCTGCCCGGCACCGTGATGGAGAGCCTGCGCACCGTCGTCGCCGGTTCGGTCGGCAAGGTCGCGTGGCTGGTGCCGCTGGTGCTGGTGCTGATCGGGTGGCGCAACATGCGCGACCCCGAGCGCAACGGCCCCGCGGGACGTCAGGTCGTCGGCTGGGCCACGCTCGCCTTCGGCGTGCTCGGCATCGTCCATATCGCCAACGGCAGCCCGCAGCCCGAGCTCGGCGACTCCAGCGACCTCCAGCAGGCCGGTGGGGCGGTGGGCTTCGTGGTGGCGAGCCTGCTGCTCGACCTGCTGCGCACGCCGTACGTCGTGGTGCCGCTGCTTGCGCTGCTCTGCCTGTTCGGTGTCCTGGTGATCTCCGCGACGCCGGTCTACCAGGTGCCGCAACGCCTCGGCGCCCTCCGTGACCGCCTGCTCGGCCGCTCGCCGGCCGACGCGGAGGAAGATGTCGACGAGGGTGAGCCGACGCAGCCGATCCGGGTCCGCGGGTCCAGGCGCTCACGCGTCGGGTCCATGACCGACACCGGCATCGACTCCGAGATGGGCGACCCGGCCTACGACTCGCCGGTGCTCGAGGAACGCGAGATGCGGCGTCGAGGCCGCAAGAAGGCCGACGCCGACGCGACGGCCGAGGTCTCGGCCGTCGATGTCACGAGCGACGGCGAGCTGGAGCCGCCCCCGCACACCCCGCTCCCGCAACGCGTCGAGCAGCTTGCCCTGTCGGGCGACATCGCCTACTCGCTGCCGGGCAACGACGTGCTGCGCGCCGGCTCGCCCCACAAGGCGCGGTCCAAGGCCAGCGACGAGGTGGTCGAGCGGCTCACCCAGGTGATGGAGGAGTTCGGCATCGACGCCCAGGTCACGGGCTACACCCGCGGCCCGACCGTGACGAGGTACGAGGTCGAGGTCGGGCCGGCGGTCAAGGTCGAGAAGGTCACCGCGCTGTCCAAGAACATTGCCTACGCGGTGGCGTCGGCGGACGTCCGGATCCTGTCGCCGATCCCCGGCAAGTCCGCGATCGGCATCGAGATCCCCAACCTGGACAAGGAGATCGTGTCGCTGGGCGACGTACTCCGGTCGGGCACTGCCCGCTCCGACCACCACCCGTTGGTGGTGGGTCTCGGCAAGGACGTCGAGGGCGGCTTCGTGGTCGCGAACCTGGCGAAGATGCCGCACCTGCTGGTCGCCGGCGCCACGGGCTCGGGCAAGTCGAGCTTCATCAACTCGATGATCACCTCGCTGCTGATGCGATCGACGCCCGACGAGGTCCGGATGATCATGATCGACCCCAAGCGGGTCGAGCTGAACGCCTATGAGGGCATCCCCCACCTGATCACGCCGATCATCACCAACCCCAAGAAGGCCGCCGAGGCGCTGGCCTGGGTCGTGCGCGAGATGGACATGCGCTACGACGACCTGGCCAACTTCGGCTTCCGTCACCTCGACGACTTCAACAAGGCGGTGCGGGCGGGCAAGGTCACGGTGCCGCCGGGCAGCGAGCGCGAGCTGACGCCGTACCCGTATCTCGTGGTGATCGTGGACGAGCTGGCCGACCTGATGATGGTCGCCCCGCGCGACGTCGAGGACTCCGTCGTCCGGATCACCCAGCTGGCGCGCGCCGCCGGCATCCACCTGGTGCTCGCGACGCAGCGGCCGTCGGTCGACGTCGTGACGGGACTGATCAAGGCCAACGTGCCGTCGCGCCTGGCGTTCGCGACGTCCTCGCTGGCCGACAGCCGCGTCATCCTCGACCAGCCGGGCGCGGAGAAGCTCGTCGGCCAGGGTGACGGCCTGTTCCTGCCGATGGGTGCCTCCAAGTCCGTGCGCGTGCAGGGGTCGTGGGTCACCGAGGCCGAGGTCCACCAGGTCGTCAAGCACTGCAAGGCGCAGCTCGCGCCGACCTACCGGGACGACGTCACCGCGCCCGCCGCGTCCAAGCGCGAGCTCGACGACGACATCGGCGACGACATGGACCTCGTGATCCAGGCGGTCGAGCTGGTGGTGTCGACGCAGTTCGGGTCGACCTCGATGCTCCAGCGCAAGCTGCGCGTCGGCTTCGCCAAGGCCGGGCGACTGATGGACATCCTCGAGAGCAGGGGAGTGGTCGGGCCCAGCGAGGGCTCCAAGGCCCGCGACGTGCTGGTCAAGCCCGACGAGATCGACGGTGTGATCGCGACACTTCAGGGGGAGCCCAATGGATGAGCTGAACGACAACACCCAGGACATGCCTGTACGTGGGCCGGTCTGCGACGACGAGCTCGTGGAGTTCGACGTGCCGACCGACTTCGGGCCGCTGCCGGCGCCTGCGACCGCCGACTCCGCCGACTCCGCCAGCACGACGACTCCGCTCCCGAGGACGAGCCCGTCACCGTCGAGGTACGCCGCCGGGCCGGCCTGGCCGCCCTGGTCGGCGTGGTCGGTGGCGGTGTCGCCGCGGCATACCTCGCGCGGGCGGTCGGCACCGGCTCGGCTCTCGACTGGGCACTCTGCGCGTTGATGGCGCTGGTGGCCGTCGCGCACCTGGCCGCCCTGGTCGACGCCCGCACGCCGCTGCTGGTCGCCGACGAGCACGGCGTCCGCCTGCGGCTCGGGCGGTCCTGGACAGGCCTGACCTGGGCGTCGCTTAGGTGCGTCGAGCTGACCGGGCGCAGCGGCCTGCGCGACGGGCGGATCGTCGTCGTGCCGCGTAGCCCCGAGCGGGTGCTCGACGAGGCCGGTGCCGGCGCTCGCCGAGCCGCCCGTCGCGCGCGACTTGTCCACGGCGCAGAGTTCGCGGTGCCGCTGTCGCTGGCGAGCCGCGTGAGCGGCTCAGGGAGTGGCCGGACCGACCTCGACGCGGCTTTCCGGTCGCTGGCCGCCGGTCGCACCGACATCGTCACCGGGCCGGTGGAGGAGCCGATGGTCTCCGAGGGGGCCGGGGCCGAGCACGCCGACGACATCCCACCCCCACGGCGCTGGACCCATCCCGGTCCTGCCATCGCCCACGGCATCGGCCTGGTCGCCGATCGCCTCCGGTCGCGCCCCGACGTCGAGGCTCCCGGTCCCGGGCGCCAGGACGTCGGCGCGCCGTCGCCGGTGGTCGCCAGCGCGACGCCCAGCCCTCTGAGGCACCTGGTCCCCGGTCGGCGCACCGAGGTCAGCCGCGACGTGTCGCCCGACTGGGTGGCCGGCGCCAACGCGCTGAAGGCCGACGTCGACGACGAGGCGACGACACGCGGCCTGCCGGAGGCGTTCGCACTGCGCCGGCCCGGATCGGTCGAGCTGGAGGTCGAGTCCGAGGGCCAGTCATTGATATGGGGCTCCTACGGCGAGAACGTGCGGCCCATCGCCGTCCCCGGCGAGGCGCTCGAGACCATCGTCATCGACGACTTCGCCATCGAGCCGGCCGAGGAGCCGGTGATCGGGCCGGAGTTCGCAGCCGCCCGCACCCGCCTGGGGCTCTCGGTCGACCAGCTCGCCGAGCGGACCCGCATCCGCCCCCACGTGATCGAGTCGATCGAGGCCGACGACTTCGTGCCGTGCGGAGGCGACTTCTACGCCCGCGGGCACATCCGCACCCTCGCGCGGATCCTCGGCGTCGACGCGGGCCCGTTGCTGGCGTCGTACGACGAGCGCTATGCCGACGCGCCGGTCAACCCGCGCCGCGTCTTCGAGGCCGAGCTCGCCCACAGCGGCGGCATCCGAGCGACCCGCGGAGGCCCGAACTGGTCGGTGCTGGTGGCCGCCGTGATGGCGCTGGTGCTGGCGTGGTCCTTCGCCCGGCTGGTGATGGACGGCCCGGTCGACCTGCGCGACCAGCCCGTCCTCAACGGCTCCGGCGGGCCGAACCGCCAGGGCGCTCCCGTGGCAGCGGCCGTGCCAGTCGTGATCTCGGCGCCCGCCAGCGGCGCGCGCGTGATCGTCCGCGACGGCACCGGGTCGGTGGTCTTCAACGGCGACGTCGCCTTCGGAGCCAGCAAGACCCTCTCGGTCTCCCCGCCCGTCCGCGTCCAGGCCACCGACGGCTCGGTCACCGTCTCCGTCGACGGTGATGACCACGGCGCCCTGGGCAAGTCCGGCTCCCCGGGCTCGGGGACCTTCGTCGTCCGCTGACGCCCGGCCAGCGGTGAGCCTGGCACCGTTTTCGTCGTCACGACGGTGCCAGGCTCACCGCTGGCCGCAGCACTCTCGGGCCAGCGGTGAGCCTGGCACCGCTTTCGCTCGTGGGACGGTGCCAGGCTCACCGCCCTCCCGGGATTGCCGGGCGGACCCGGCTACGCGTCATACTCGAAGCCCTATGACTTCCTCCGTCGCACTCGTGACCTTGGGCTGTGCCCGCAACGAGGTCGACTCCGAGGAGCTCGCGGGGCGGTTGGCGGCGGGTGGGTTCACGCTCGTCGACGACCCGGCCGACGCCGACACCGTGGTGGTGAACACCTGCGGGTTCGTCGAGCAGGCCAAGAAGGACTCGGTCGACACGCTGCTCGAAGCAGCCGACCTCAAGGGCAACGGCACGACCCGCGCGGTCGTCGCGGTGGGGTGCCTGGCCGAGAGGTACGGCGCCGACCTCGCCGCCAGCCTGCCCGAGGCCGACGCGATCCTGGGCTTCGACGACTACCCCGACATCGCCGACCGCCTCCGCGGCATCCTCGCCGGCGAGCGGCACTCGGCCCACGTGCCGAGGGACCGCCGCGAGCTGCTCCCGATCACCCCGGTGGAGCGCCGGGCCCCGGCCGACGAGCAGACCGTCAGCGTCCCGGGTCACGCACCGGCCAGCCTCCGGATCCGCCTCGACAAGGGTCCGACCGCCAGCCTCAAGCTGGCCAGTGGTTGCGACCGGCGCTGCACCTTCTGCGCCATCCCGACCTTCCGCGGCTCCTTCGTCAGCCGACGGCCCACCGAGGTCCTCGACGAGGCCCGCTGGCTCGCCGCCGAGGGCGCACGCGAGCTGTTCCTCGTCAGTGAGAACTCCACCTCCTACGGCAAGGACCTCGGCGACCTCCGGCTCCTCGAGTCGCTCCTGCCCGATCTGGCCGCCGTCGACGGGGTCGACCGCGTGCGGGTCTCCTACCTCCAGCCCGCCGAGACCCGGCCCGGGCTGATCGAGGCGATCGCCCAGACGCCCGGCGTGGCGCCGTACTTCGACCTCTCCTTCCAGCACGCGAGCGGGCCGGTGCTGCGGAGGATGCGGCGCTTCGGCGACGCCGACAGCTTCCTGGCCCTCCTCGACCGCGTCCGCCAGCTTGCGCCCCACGCCGGCGTGCGTGCCAACGTCATCGTCGGCTTCCCGGGCGAGACCGAGGCTGACCTCGAGGTCCTCACGGACTTCCTGGTGGCAGCCCGGATGGACGTCACCGGTGTCTTCGGCTACTCCGACGAGGACGGCACCGAGGCAGCCGGCTTCGCCGACAAGCACGACGACGACGAGGTGCGTGCGCGCGTGGCCCAGGTCAGCGACCTCGTCGAGGAGCTCACCGCCCAGCGGGCAGAGGAGCGCATCGGCGAGCGCGTCGAGGTGCTCGTCGAGTCCGTCGACGACGCCGAGGTCGTGGGGCGCGCCGCACAGCAAGGGCCGGAGGTCGACGGTACGACGACCCTCCTCGACGCCGCCGACCTCGCGGTTGGCGACCTGGTCGTCGCGACCGTCGTGGCCAGCGAGGGCGTGGACCTGGTGGCCCGAGTGAGTGACCGGCGATGAACGAGACGGTCAACGCGTCGGGCAGCAACTGGAACCTGCCCAACGTGCTGACCGGCCTGCGCATCGTGATGGTGCCCTTCTTCGGGTGGGCGCTGCTCCACGACGGCGGAGACTCCGTGCTGTGGCGGACCGTCGCCTTCGTCCTCTTCGTCGGGGCGATGATCACCGACAAGATCGACGGCGACATCGCCCGCGCCCGCAACCTGGTCACGAACTTCGGCAAGATCGCCGACCCCATCGCCGACAAGGCGATCACCGGGATGGCCTTCATCGGCCTCTCGATCGTCGGCGACATCTGGTGGTGGGTGACCGTGGTCGTGCTGCTGCGCGAGTGGAGCGTGACCCTGCTGCGCCTCTCGATCCTCAAGCAGGTCGTGGTGGCCGCGGCCCAGTCGGGCAAGATCAAGACGGTCCTCCAGGCCGTCGCCCTCTCGACGCTGTGCCTGCCGCTGCGGCAGGTGACGGGGGAGCCCTGGGAGACCATCGGCACGGTGCTCTTCTATGCCGCCCAGGTGCTGCTGGCCGGGGCCGTCGCGATGACGATCTGGTCGGGCTACGAGTTCTTCCGTGACGTGTGGCGCCAGCGCGGCAACATTCGCCAATCAGCCGTTCGCTGATTCGTCACTTCTTGGTCAGGTGGGTACACCAGGTCGGCAGGTTAGGGTGACCCGCACCACACCCCTCTTCGGGTGAGGTACGCCCTCTTCCCCATGAGCTTCCTGAACCCGAGCGTAAGGAAACGCATGTCCACATCCTCCAAGCGTCTCGCTGTCCTGGCGAGCGCTGCGATGGCGTTCGCCGGTCTGACCGTGCTCGCCCCGCCCGCCCACGCCGCCAGCAGCGGTGTGGTGATCAGCGAGGTCTACGGCGCCGGCGGTGGCGCGGGTGCGACCTACAACGCCGACTACGTCGAACTGTCGAACCCGACCTCCACCCGGATCGACCTGGACGGCATGTACGTCCACTACCGCTCGGTGACCGGCGCCTCGGGCGGCACGCCGTTCGCGCTCTCCGGTTCCGTGCCGGCCAACGGCCACTACCTCATCCAGATGAGCAACACCGGCGCGGTGGGGGCCGCGCTGCCGTCGCCCGACACCGGCCCGGCCGGCTTCAGCATGGCCGCAGGTGGGGGGCAGGTCTTCCTGCTCGACAGCAGCACCGCGATCACCACGAACGGCGAGATGGCGGGCGTCGACGGCATCGTCGACATGGTCGGCCAGACCACGGCCACCTCCTTCGAGACCGCTCCCGCGACTGCTGCCGCGACCGCGACCCAGTCGTTGCAGCGCACGGCGCCCGACGCCGACGACAACAGCGCCGAGTTCAGCCTCGCTGCCGCCGACCCGGAGAACACCTTCGCAGGAGGCGGCGGCGCTCCGGTCGCGCGCACCATCGGCGAGATCCAGGGCGACGGTTTCCTCTCGCCCGACGCCGGCCTCAACGTCACCGTGCGCGGTGTCGCCTCGACGGTCTACACGAGCGGCGGGCTGTCCGGCTTCTACATGCAGACCGAGGGCAGCGGCGGAGAGGTGGACCCCGCCGCGCTGACCACGTCGGAAGGCATCTTCGTCTACCAGCACACCGGCGCCATCACGGTGCTGTCCGGCAACTTCGTCGAGGTCACCGGCATGGTGCGCGAGAAGGACGGCGAGACCCAGATCGGCGCCGACGGCGCCGACATCGACGTGCTCCTCGAGGCGCACGATCCGATCGCGTTCACCGAGACCACCGCATGGCCCGACACGGATCAGGAGAAGGAGTACCTCGAGGGGCTCTGGTACCGCCCCGACGGCGACTTCACCATCACCGACAACTTCCCGACGAACTCCAACGGCGAGCTGACGCTGGCCCAGGGCGAGGGTCCGCTGCTCCAGCCCACCGAGGTGGCCGAGCCCGGCACGGACGCCTTCGACGATCAGGAGGCCGAGAACGCCGCGCGCACGATCGTGCTCGACGACGCCTCGACCACGCTGTTCCTGCTCGCACCCAACCAGGACGAGACGCCGCCGTACATCTCCAACGACAACCCCTACCGCACCGGCGCGAGCGGCACTTTCTTCAACGACGTGATCTTCAGCGAAGGCGCCTCGGGCTACCGGTTCGAGCCGCTCGAGCAGGTCGTCGGCCCTGACAATTTCGCCTCGCCGTTCACCCCGGAGTTCACCCGCTCGACCGAACCCGACGCCGCGCGCATCGAGGCCGAGGGCCCCGCGCAGCTCAAGGTCGCGTCCTTCAACGTGCTGAACTACTTCACCACGCTGGGCGACGCCAACGACAACAACGACGGCGACCCCGACGGCGCCGGCGGCTGCACGGCGTTCAACGACCGCGCGGGCGACGGCAACACCGTCTCCGGCGGCTGCAACCAGCGTGGTGCCTGGGACCCCCAGGACCTCGCCCGCCAGCAGGCCAAGATCGTCGCGGCCATCAACGCGCTCGACGCCGACGTCGTGGGGCTGATGGAGATCGAGAACTCCGCCCAGCTTGGCGAGACAGCCAACGAGGCTGTCAACACCCTCGTCGCGGCCCTGAACGCCGACGCGGGAGCGGGCACGTGGGCGGCCAACCCATCGTCGGCCCAGCTGCCCACCGCCGCGTCCAACGAGATGGACGTCATCTCCAACGCGATCATCTACCAGCCGGCTTCGGCTCTGCGGGTGGGACCGTCACTGGCGCTCGGCGACCAGAGCACCGGCAACAACACCGCCACCGACGAGGCCTTCGCCAACGCTCGCGAGCCGCTCGGTCAGAAGTTCGCACCGGCGGGAGGCGGCGAGGAGGTCCTCGTCGTGGTCAACCACTTCAAGTCGAAGGGTTCGGCCGGTCCGTTCGCGGGCGACACCGACCAGGGTGACGGCCAGGGCGCCGGCAACCAGTCGCGGATCCGCCAGGCCACGGCCCTGGCGAGCTGGATCCCAACGGTCCAGGGCACGACCGAGGACGTGCTGCTGATCGGTGACTTCAACTCCTACACGATGGAGGACCCGATGCAGGTCCTCTACGACGCGGGATACCAGGACTTCGAGGTCCTCGCGGGCCACACGAAGTACTCCTACTCCTTCGACGGTCTCTCGGGGTCGCTCGACCACGTGCTCGGCAACGCCGGTGCGGCTGACCGGTTCACCGGTGCGGACATCTGGAACGTCAACTCGGTGGAGTCCATCGCGATGGAGTACAGCCGGTGGAACAACCACGCCACCGACTTCCACACCGACGAGGCGTTCCGGTCCTCCGACCACGACCCTGTCGTGGTGGGCCTGGCCGAGAGCGACCAGCTGCGTGTCCAGATCCTCGGCACCAACGACTTCCACGGCCGGCTCTCCAACGACACCGGTGCGCCGACGGCTGGTGCGGCGGTGCTCGCGGGCGCGGTCAAGCAGCTGCGTGCGGCCAACCCCGACACGATCTTCGCGGCCGCCGGTGACCTCATCGGAGCCTCGACGTTCGACTCCTTCATCCAGAAGGACAAGCCGACGATCGACGCCCTCAACGAAGCGGGTCTCGACGTGTCGTCGGTGGGCAACCACGAGTTCGACAGGGGTCTGGACGACCTGATCAACCGCGTGCTGAACCCCGCAGACCCGCTGGGTGGTGCCGACTGGCCCTACCTCGCGTCCAACGTGAGGGACAAGACGACCGGGGAGCACCTGGACGAGCTGGCACCGTCGTGGTTGACGACCACGGCCAGCGGCGTCGACGTGGGCTTCGTCGGTGCGGTGACCGAGGAACTTCCTTCGCTGGTGTCGCCCGACGGCATCGCCGACATCCAGGTCACCGACATCGTGCAAGAGGTCAACGAGGCGGCTGACGACCTGAAGACCGAGGGGGCCGACATCATCGTGATGCTCGTCCACGAGGGCTCCAGCACCGTCGACTGCACCAACATGTTCCTGGAGTCCCCGACGAGCCCGTTCGGCTCGATCATCCACGGCGTCAACGACAACATCGACGCGATCGTCTCCGGCCACACCCACATGGAGTACAGCTGCTCCTTCCCGGTGGCGGGCTGGACCGGTCGCGACGTGACCGAACGCCCGGTGGTCTCCGCCGGCCAGTACGGCATGGCACTGAACCAGATCGTGTTCGAGGTCGACCCGACCACTCACGAGGTGACGGGCAAGAGCCAGGCCGTGCTGCGGCTGAAGAACGGGGTCACTGGCTCCACGTTCAACTACCCGGCCGACACGGCCACGGCTGCCATCGTCGCGGCCGCGGTCGCCGCGGCTGGTCCGCTGGGCAATGTCGAGCTGGGCAAGATCGCGGGTCCCTTCTCCCGCGCCCGGTTCAGCACCGGCTCGGAGAACCGGGGCGGGGAGTCCACCCTGGGCAACCTGGTCGCCGAGGTGCAGCGCTGGGCCACACGGAACCCGGAGTCGGGGTCCGCGCAGATCGCGTTCATGAACCCGGGCGGCCTGCGCCAGGACATGGTCGGGGTCGGCAACGCGGGCGACCCCTACCCGCGCACGCTCACCTACCGGATGGCTGCCGACGTCCAGCCGTTCGCCAACACCCTGGTGAACATGGACCTCACGGGAGCCCAGATCAAGGCGGTCCTCGAACAGCAGTGGCAGCCCGACACCGCGTCGCGGTCCTTCCTGCGGCTCGGGGCCTCGAAGGGCTTCGAGTACACCTACGATCCCGTTGCCGAGACCGTCACGAAGATGTGGCTGAACGGCACGCCGATCGACCTCGGGGCGACGTACTCCGTCACGGTGAACTCGTTCCTGGCGTCCGGTGGCGACAACTTCTTCGCCTTCACGGGCGGTACGAGCAGGCAGGACACGGGGAAGGCCGACCTGCAGGCGATGGTCGACTACATGGCCGAGTTCGCCAACGCCGGTGCCGGTGACCCGCCGCTGCCGGTCACCTGGGACCAGCAGGCGATCGGCCTGAAGTTCCCGGCAGGCGCCCCGGCGTCGTACCAGGCGGGCACCGATCACGTGAAGTTCGACCTCACGTCGCTGTCGATGACCGAGTCCGGTGCCGTTCGCGACACCAACGTCACGGTCAAGCTCGGCGGCACCACGCTGGGTACGTTCCCCGTCGAGACGGTGCTGACGGTCCCGGACGGCAACTCCACCACCAAGAACACGAACGACGAGTCCGGTACCGCGTCGGTCGACGTCGTGTTGCCGGCGTCGACGCCGGGCGGTACTGCCAACCTGGTGGTCGAGGGCGTAGCGACGGGCACCAGCTTCGAGGTGCCGGTGACGGTGACCGGCGTGACTGTGCCCCCGCCGGTCCCGGCGCCTACGACGGTCGGTGGCAGCTCGGAGGCGTTCGCCTACGGCAAGGCGGGTCTGCTCGAGGTCCTGATCAGCCGGGCGAACGCGACCGGCCAGGTGGAGGTGACCACGGAGAAGGGCGAGAAGCTCGGCACCGTGACCATCACCGGCGGCAAGGGCATGCTCACGCTGGCGCCGAAGTCGTTGAAGCCGGGGGAGCACGAGCTCACGCTCAAGTACCTCGGCACCAGCGAGTTCGCGCCGTCGACCGGCACGGCGACCGTGAAGGTGACCAAGCCCAAGCCCAAGGTCAAGATCAAGGTCGATGACAAGATCGAGAAGTCCGAGGGCGGCAAGGTCACCGTTCGAGTGACCGCACCGGACGACATCAAGGTCAAGGGGAAGGTCGAGCTGATCGTCAAGGGCACCGGCAAGTCGGTCACCGGCAAGTTGGTGGACGGCAAGGTCGTGCTCAAGCTGCCCAAGCTCAGCAGCGTGGACACCTACACGCTCAAGGCGATCTACCTGGGCAGCGCGCTGCTGGCCAAGGCCAATAAGAGCGTGAAGTTCGAACTCGTCAAGTAGCGCCTGCACCACCCGACGGCCCGTCCCCGCTCCGGTGGGGCCGGGCCGCCGGCCATTTTTCGGGGCCGGTGACAGCGAACTTTTGTCACTCGGGCACCATCGGACCCTGTGTGCGTGTGGCTCGGGCGCGACCGCGACCAGACGCCGCACGGCAGCTGACAACCGATCAACCGACCGGAAGGCAGAAACTGTGCGACACCGCAAGAATCTCCGGGTTGCGCTGGCGACCTCGGTGACCCTGGTGGCGGGAACCCTCGCCACCGTGGCCGTCACCGCGTCCCCGGCGCAAGCCCTCCCGAACGTGACGATCAACCTCGTCGGCATCAACGACTTCCACGGGCGCATCGACGCCAACACCGTGAAGTGGGCCGGCACCGTCGAGCAGCTCAAGGCCAGCGCCCCCAACCCGATCGTCGTCGGCGCCGGCGACCTCATCGGCGCCTCGACGTTCGCGTCGGCCGTGGCCGACGACCAGCCGACGATCGACGTGATGAAACTGATCGGCATGAACGCCTCGGCCGTGGGCAACCACGAGTTCGACAAGGGCTGGACGGACCTCAAGGACCGGGTCATCGCCAACAACACCAACGCAACGTGGAAGTACCTGGGGGCGAACGTCTACCAGAAGGGCACCACCACTCCCGTCCTGCCGGAGTACGCCGAGTTCACCAAGGAGAATGTGGACATCGCCGTCATCGGCGCGGTGACGCAGGAGACCCCGAGCCTGGTCGCCCCGGGCGGGATCAGCACTCTCGACTTCGGCGACCCGGTCGCCGCCGTCAACCGCGTGGCCGCCCAGCTCAGCGACGGCAACGACGCCAACGGCGAGGCCGACGTGCTGGTGGCCAGCTTCCACGCGGGCTCCAACGTGACGACCGGCTACGCCGATGCGTTCGCGGCAGGGGGTGAGTTCGCCAACATGGCCAACCTCAACCCCCACATCGACGCGATCTTCAACGGGCACACCCACCAGAGGTACGTCTACGACCAGCCCGTCACGGGCGGCGACCAGCCCACGCGGCCGATCGTGCAGACCGGCTCCTACGGCGCGAACGTCGGCCAGATCCAGCTGACCTACGACACCGCGACCGGGAAGGTGATCGACAGCTCCGCCGGCACCACGCCGCGGCTCACCACGAGCGACGCCGAGCTGATCACGCAGTACCCCACGCTGGCGCAGGTCAAGGCCAAGGTCGACGAGGCCCTGGCCAACGCGAAGGTCGTCGGCGACAAGCCGGTCGGCAAGATCTCCGGCGACATCACCACCTCGTTCAAGGGCGGCAGCTACGTCAACGGCAAGTACGCCGGCGGCGAGCGCGACGTCCGTGAGCAGGAGTCGACGCTGGGCGACCTGGTCGCCAATGCGCTCCGCGACGGCATCCCGGCAGGACAGGGCACGCCCGATCTCGGCATCGTCAACCCGGGAGGGCTGCGCGACGAGCTGATGTACGCGGGCCAGCCTGCCGCCAACCCCGCCAACACCGACGGTGTCGTGACCTACGCCGAGGCCAACCAGGTACTGCCGTTCGTCAACAACGTCTGGCTGGTCCAGGTGACGGGCGCCCAGCTCAAGCAGGTGCTCGAGCAGCAGTGGCAGCCTGCCGGCGCCGACCGCGCGTTCCTCGCCCTCGGGCTCTCCGACAACGTGCGGGTCACCCAGGACGCCTCGAAGCCGGTCGGGAAGCGGATCACGTCGGTGATCGTCAACGGTCAGCTGGTCGACGCGAAGAAGACCTACACGGTCAGCACCTTCTCGTTCCTCGGCCAGGGCGGCGACAACTTCACGGCGTTCACGGGCGGCAAGCCCAAGGACACCGGCCTGGTCGACCGCGACGTCTGGATCGGCTACCTGCAGAAGGCGGGCACGATCGCTCCCGACTTCGCCCGTCAGCAGGTCAAGGAGAAGAACCTGAAGCGCAGCGTCAAGCCGAACAAGAAGTACACCTTCCGGGTGTCGGGTCTCGACCTGGCTTCGCTCGGCAGCCCGCAGAACACCGAGGTCGGCGTCTACGCGACCACGTTGGTCAAGGGCAAGCCGGTCCAGGTCAAGATGGGCGAGTTCCCCGTCAAGGACGGCCTGGCGAAGCTGAACTTCCGCACCCCGCGGATCCGCTTCTCCCAGCTGTCGGTGGTCGCCGAGCCGACCGACACGACGGTCGGCGTCTTCCACGGCAAGTTCAACCACCAGATCAAGGCCAAGCCCCGGCTGGCGACCTCGAAGTCACCCAAGCCCGCCATCGTCGGCAAGTCCCGGACCTCGGTCAGCATCGAGGTCAAGGTGCCTGGCATGCAGCCCAAGGGCTGGGCCGCGGTCAAGATCGGCAAGAAGCAGTACAAGGGCAAGCTGGTCGACGGCAAGGTCGTGGTCAAGCTGCCGAAGTTCAAGACCACCGGCAAGAAGCAGCTCAAGGTCAAGTACCTCGGCGGCAAGGACTTCAAGCGCGCCTACAAGTTCATCAACCTGTGGGTGGTCCGTTGAGGTAGCCGCGCTCTCTCGCTGGTTGAGGAAGGCGCGCTAGCGCCTGTCACGAAGCCAGCGTGACCGAACTGGTTGCGCTGGTTTCGTGACGGGCCCTCGAGATGGACGCAGCGTCCCTCCTCGACCAGCGGTCGAGTGCGTTACCGCACGGTGCCGCTCGCTGAACGCAGGCGGAACGCCGCCTGCACCAGCGTCAGGTGGCTGAAGGCCTGCGGGAAGTTTCCGACCATCCGCTTCTCGCGGGGGTCGTACTCCTCCGACAACAGGCCGACGTCGTTGACCAGCCCGACCAGCCGGTCGAACAGGGCGTTGGCGTCGTCGAGGCGGCCCGCGGCGGCGTACGCGGAGACCAGCCAGAAGGAACAGGCCAGGAAGGGATGCTCGCCGCCGGGCAGCCCGTCGACGTCGGTCTCGGTGCGGTACCGCATCAGCAGACCGTCACGCATCAGGTCCTTCTCGATCGCCTCGATGGTGCCGAGCATCTTCGGGTCGTCACCCTTGATGAAGCCGGTGAGCGGCAGCACCAGCAGCGAGGCGTCGACCTGGTCGGTGTCGTAGTGCTGGGTGAAGGTGTTGCGCTCGGTGTTGTAGCCCCGCGTCAGGATCTCCTCGCACACCTCGTCGCGGGCCTCGCGCCAGCGGTCGACGGGTCCCTCCTTGCCCTGGTCCTCCACGGCCCGCACGGCGCGGTCGAACGCCGCCCACACCATCGCCCGCGAATGGGTGAACGGCCGCTGAGGACCGCGGATCTCCCAGATGCCGTTGTCGGGCTCACGCCAGTTGTCGACCAGACGGTTGACCAGCGAACGCTGGAGGTCCCAGCCGTCGTCGTCGTCATCGAGCCCCGCGCTGCGGGCGGCGGCCAGCGCGATCATCACCTCGCCCATCACGTCGGTCTGCTTCTGCTCGACGGCGGCGTTGCCGATCCGCACGGGCGCCGACCCCTCGTAGCCGGGCAGGTGGTCGAGGGTGTGCTCGGGCAGGTGCCGCGCGCCGTCGACGGCGTACATGATCTGGAGGTCGTCGGGGTCGCCGGCCACGGCCCGCAGCAGCCAGTGTCGCCAGAACCTGGCCTCGTCGGTGTAGCCCGCGTCGATCAGCGACTCGATCGTCAGCGCGGCGTCGCGCAGCCAGCAGTAGCGGTAGTCCCAGTTGCGCTCGCCGCCGAAGTCCTCGGGCAGCGACGTCGTCGGGGCGGCCACGATGCCGCCGGTCTGCTCGTGGGTCATCAGGCGCAGGGTGAGCAGCGAGCGCCGCACGATGTCGGCGTGCGGCACATCGGCGTGGCAGCGGCTCGCCCACTCGCTCTCGTCGGCGATGGTCTGCTCGATCGGTGGGTCGGCGCTCGGCGGGGTGCGCTCGTACGACGGGATCCAGGTCATCGAGAAGGTCAGCGACTCGCCGGCCTCGACGTCGAACTCGTCGATGTGGCGGTGCTTGTCCCCGATCGGGAGGCGGGAGCCGCGCAGGATGAGCTTGTCCGGGCCCGCGACCGCGGTGATCGCCCGCTCGCCCCGGATGTCGCGCTGCCTGACCCACGGGATGATCAGGCCGTAGTCGAGGCGGACCACCCACTCGTGCCGCATCCGCACCCTGCCGCTCACGCCGGTGACGATGCGCACCACGTCTGACCGGTTGTCGCCGGTGGGCATCACGTCGAGGAGGCTCACCTCGCCCTCGGGGGTCACGAAGGTCGTCTCGAGGGCAGCCGAGTCGTCCACGTAGCGGCGGCGGACGTCGTAGTCGGTGGTCGGGGACAGCTGCCAGTGTCCGTGGCTGTCGTCGCCCAGCAGTCCCGCGAAGCAGGCCGGAGAGTCGAAGCGCGGCAGGCACAACCAGTCGATCGAGCCGTTCTTGCCGACCAGTGCTGCGGTGTGGCGGTCGCCGATGAGGGCGTAGTCCTCGATCGGCAGCGCCATGTGGGGAACAGTAGCCTCGTGCGTCACACGATCAGGCCCCACAACGCCGAGCCCGCGGCAACCGAGGTCGTCCGGCTGCTGCGCTTGCGAGGTGCCACTGCCGCCTCGGCCGAGTCACTCACGGGTGGTCGGCTCGGCGGCCCTGCTCACTGAGGTGCCCGGCTCGTCGGAGGTCTTCCGCGGCGGCGTGGTCGCCTATGCGACCGACGTGAAGATCGCCGTCCTCGACGTACCCGAGGCCGTGGTCGAGCAGCACGGCGTGGTGTCGGCGGAGTGCGCCCGGGAGATGGCGCGCGGAGTGCGGCGGTTGACCGGCGCGACGTACGGCGTGAGCACCACCGGCGTCGCCGGCCCCGACGAGCAGGAGGGCAAGCCCGTCGGCACCGTCTACGTCGCCGTCGCCGGGCCTGACGGCGACAGCGCCGTCGCGCTGGAGCTGGTGGGCGACCGGGCGACCATCCAGGACCGCACCTGCCGCGAGGCCGTCCTGGCCCTCGCCGACCGGTTGCGGCTCGCGCCGGAATGAGGCGGTCACCCACCAGTTACCGAGGGAAGAACCAGGCCTCCGGTAGCGTTGGGCCAACCGAACGACTCGAAGACGCCTCTTGCGTAGGAGGGTGAGCGCATGGTGCTGTTCCGTCGGCTGCTCGGCGACGTGCTCCGCGACAGGCGGACCCAACGCGGACTCACCCTGCGCGAGGTCTCGGCCGAGGCCCGGGTGAGCCTGGGCTACATCTCCGAGATCGAGCGGGGTCAGAAGGAAGCCTCCTCCGAGCTGCTCGCCTCCCTGTGCGACGCGCTCGAGGTCCCGCTCTCCGCCGTGCTGCGCGAAGTCTCCGACGCGGTCGCCGTCCAAGAGGCGGCCTCGGTGACACCTGCTGGCCTCACCTCGCTCGAGCCCATCCGGGCGCGCAGCCGGGCCGAGGTCGTCGCCTCCGCCGCCTGAGCGCCGTGCTCCTCGTCAGCCGCGGGGCGGCTGGCACGAGGGGCACCAGTACGCCGCCCGCTCGCGGCCGGCCTCGCCCAGCTCGGCGTACGCGATGGGGGTGCGGCAGCGCAGGCACCGGTCGCCGGGCTTGCCGTAGACCCACAGGCTCCGGCCCCGGCGTTTGTCGCCAGTCGTCGCGATCTGAGGCAGGTGCCGGTTCTGGACGAGCAGCTGGTGGGCCAGGCGGACCATCCGCAGCGGGTCGGCGACGACACCGACAGGCGAACGCGGGTCGTAGCCGGTGAGGAAGCACAGCTCGGTGCGGTAGATGGTGCCGATGCCGGCGAGGTTGCGCTGGTCGAGCAGGGCCTCTCCGAGAGGTCGCGAGGGGTCGGCCGTGAGCCGTCGAGCCGCTTCCTGCTCGTCCCAGTCGGGGCCGAGCAGGTCGGGGCCGAGGTGGCCGACGACCTGGTCCTCGTGCTCGCGGAGGACCAGCTCGACGACGCCGAGCTGGAACCCCACGCCGACCTTGTCGCCCGTGTCGAGGACCACCCGGGCCAGGTGGCCGGCCTTGTTCCAGCGCTCGCCCCGGTCGTAGACCCGCCAGGACCCCTCCATCTTGAGGTGGGTGTGGAGGGTCCAGGACCGGCGGCCGACGGACTGCGCGACCGGCCGGGCGTCGATGCGGGTCAGCAGGTGCTTGCCGCGCGAGACGGTCTCGACGACGGTGCCGCCGGACAGGTCGACCGTGGCGATGGCGGGTACGCGGAAGTCGCTGCGCACGAGGGTGCGACCCGACAACCCCAGGTGGAGCCGCCGGGCGGTGCGCCAGACCGCGTCGCCCTCGGGCACCTCAGCCGCCCGTGGCGCGCAGCCGCAGACCGCGCGGCGTGGCGACGAACCCGGCGGCGTCGAGGGCGGCACGCAGCGGGGTGGCGCCCGCGCCGAGCAGCTGCTCGCCGTCGGCCCGCTCCACGGTCATCCGCCCGAGCGCGCCCCGACGGGCCGCGTCGGCCAGCGCGTGGGCCGCGGGCTCGAGCCGCCCCTCACCGTGACCAGCGTCGTCGGGCCAGGTGAGCAGCGTCTTGCCGCCGCGCTCGACGTAGAGCGTCAGGGCGCCGTCGACGAGGACCACCATCGCGCCGGCCTTGCGGCCGGGGCGGTGGCCCGATCGAGCGTCCGGGCTGTCGGCGTCGGCCTTCTCGGGCCGGTCGGGCCAGGGCAGCGCGGCGCCGTAGGGGTTGGCGGGGTCGGTGGCCGCCAGGGCGACCGCGACGGGCTTGGCGTCGTCGGGCACCTCGGCGAAGGTGCGCAACCGGTCGATGGACCCGGACGTGCCGAACTGGGCGGCTCCGAGCGAACCGACGAAGTAGCCGCGCCGGCAGCGGCCGGTCTCCTCGAACGCCGAGAGCACCTTGTAGACGGCCGCGAACCCACCGGGCACGCGTTCGCTGACCACAGCTCCCCGGGTGACCACGCCGTGGCGGTCGAGCAGGCGCTCGGCGACCGCGTGGGCGCGACGGGTCGGGTCGTCGTCGAGGGCCGGCAGGATGGCCCAGCGGCCGGCCGTCTCGGGCGGGCCCCCGCGGGTCGGCATCCGGGCCCGGCCGGACACGGTCGTGCGGGTGCGGGCCGGTGCCTGACGGGTGCGGTGGGCGGTCTTGCCGCCTCGGATCAGGGCGCGCAGGGGGGTGAGGGTGTCGTTGCTGATGCGGCCGGCCCAGACGAGGTCCCACAGCACCCCGGCGAGCGCGCGGTCGTCGGTCGCCTTCACCTGGTCGGAGAGCTGGCGGAAGAACCACGCCCCGCCCGGTGCGAGCGCGTCGAGGACGGCCTGGTGGAGCTCTGCAGTGCTCGATCGGGGTCGGCGGGCGGCAGGGTCAGCGGGGCCTGGTCGGCGAGGTGGAGGGCGACCCACCCGTCGTTGCCCGGGAGGTCGCCCTGGCCGGCCCAGATCACCTCGCCGGAGGCGGTCAGCTCGTCGAGGTAGGCGGGCTCGTAGTCGCGGACGCGGGCAGCGAGGACCAGCTGCTCGAGGGCGGAGGCCGGGACGGGTGCGCCGGCCAGCTGGTCGATCGCGGTGAGCACGCCGTCGACCCCGCGCAGCCCCCGGCGCCCGGACGACCCTGCCGATGACTGGCCGTCGGCGACCGACTGCCAGGCCGGCAGGAACCGGGCCAGCGCCTGCGGGTCGACCGGCTCGACCTCCTTGCGCAGCCTGGCCAGGGATCGGCGCCGCAGGCGGCGCAGCACCTCGGCGTCGCACCACTCGGTCTCGCTGCCAGCAGGTCGGAACTCGCCGTCGAGGACCCGGCCCTGCGCACCGAGCCGCTGCAGGGTGTGCCGGGCCACCGCCGCACCCAGCCCGAGGTGGGTGGCCAGGTCGGCGACGGTGAACGGGCCGTGGGTGCGGGCGTAGCGGGCGACCAGGTCGCCGAGCGGGTCGTCGACCGGCTCGGTGAAGACGTCGGGGATGCCCGGCGGGACGGGGACGCCGAGCGCGTCGCGCAGGCGGCCGACGTCCTCGACCGCGGACCAGCGCTCCTCGCCCGCCATCCGGACCAGGGCGGCGCGTCGGGTCGAGCCGAGGCGTTCGAGACAGTCGGCGACGTCGGCGCCGGGGACGGTGCGGTCGGCGATCTGCTCGACGGTCAGGGGGCCGAGCAGCCGCAGCAGGTCGGCCACCCCCTCGACGTCCTTGGCCTGGCGGTCGGGCGGTGAGCCGCTGCAGCTCGGCCTCGACCTCGGCGAGCACCTCGGGGTCGAGCAGCTCGCGCAGCTCGGCGCGACCGAGCAGCTCGGCCAGCAGCCCCTGGTCGAGCGACAGCGCGGCGGCCCGGCGCTCGGCGATCGGTGAGTCGCCCTCGTAGACGAACTGGGCGACGTAGCCGAAGAGCAGGGTGCGGGCGTAGGGCGACGGCGTCTGGGTCTCGATGTCGGAGACGCTGACCTCGCGGCGGTCGAGGCGCCGCATCAGGCCGACGAGCGCGGGCAGGTCGTAGACGTCCTGGAGGCACTCGCGCACGGCCTCGAGGACGATCGGGAACGACGGGTACTTGGCGGCGACCTCGAGCAGCTGGGCGGCGCGCTGGCGCTGCTGCCACAGCGGCGAACGGCGGCCCGGGTCGCGGCGGGGCAGCAGCAGCGCGCGGGCCGCGCACTCGCGGAACCGGGCGGCGAACAGCGCCGAGCCGCCGACCTCGTCGGTGACCAGCTGCTCGATCTCGTCGGGCTCGAAGACGACCACCTCGCCGCTCGGCGGGTCGACGTCGGTGTCGGGGATGCGGATCACGATGCCGTCGTCGGAGGCCATCGCCTGGCCGTCGACGCCGTAGCGCTCGCGGAGCCGGGCGTTGATGGCCAGCGCCCACGGCGCGTGGACGGGGGTGCCGTAGGGGGAGTGGAGGACCAGCCGCCAGTCGCCGAGCTCGTCGCGGAACCGCTCGACCAGCAGCGTGCGGTCGCTGGGCAGGATGCGGGTCGCCTCGACCTGCTCGTGGACGTAGGTGACGAGGTTGTCGGCGGCGTACGCGTCGAGGCCCGCCTCGGCCGCCCGCGCGGTCGCCGCGTCGGCCCGGGCAGGGCGGCCAGCTCGCGGGTGAAGCCCCCGATGGCCTCGCCGAGCTCGGCGGGGCGGCCGAGCGTGTCGCCCTTCCAGAACGGCAGCCGGCCCGGGACGCCAGGGGCGGGGGTGACGAGCACCCGGTCGTGGGTGATGTCCTCGATCCGCCAGCTGGTCGCTCCCAGCGCGAAGACGTCGCCGACGCGGGACTCGTAGACCATCTCCTCGTCGAGCTCGCCGACCCGGCGGCCGGTGCCCTCGCCGACCAGGAAGACCCCGAACAGCCCGCGGTCGGGGATGGTGCCGCCGCTGGTGACCGCGAGCCGCTGGGCGCCGGGCCGGCCGGTGATGGTGCCGCCGACGCGGTCCCAGACGACTCGGGGCCGGAGCTCGGCGAACTCGTCGCTGGGGTAGCGGCCGCTGAGCAGGTCGAGGGTCGCCTCGAAGGCGCTGCGGGGCAGGTTGGCGAACGGCGCGCTGCGGCGTAGGAGGTCGTAGAGGTCGTCGACGGTCCACGCCTCGAGCGCGGTGGTGGCGACGACCTGCTGGGCCAGCACGTCGAGGGGGTTGGCCGGCACCCGCATCGACTCGATGGCGCCGCTGCGCATCCGCTCGACCGCGACGGCGGTCTGGGCCAGGTCGCCGCGATGCTTGGGGAAGAGCACGCCGTGGGAGACCTCACCGACCTGGTGGCCGGCCCGGCCCACGCGCTGCAGGGCGCTGGCCACGCTCGGTGGCGACTCGATCTGGACGACGAGGTCGACGGCGCCCATGTCGATGCCGAGCTCGAGGCTGCTGGTGGCGACCACGCAGGGGAGCCGGCCGCGTTTGAGGTCGTCCTCGATGAGCGCGCGCTGCTCCTTGGACACCGAGCCGTGGTGGGCCTTGGCGATGACGACCTCGCGCGCCGGCGCCTGCGCTGCGCCGGACTGGGCCATCATCTGGGCCGGTGGCTTGCCGGCCTCCGGGAGGTCGCCTCCGGCCCGTGCGTGGTGGCGATCTCGTTGAGCCTGGCCGTCAGCCGCTCGGCCAGGCGACGGGAGTTGGCGAAGACGATCGTCGAGCGGTGCTGCTCGATGAGGTCGGCGACGTGCTCCTCGACGTGGGGCCAGATCGAGCCGCTGCGGCCGTCGTCGGCGTCGGCGGCGTCGCGGTCGACGTCGTACGGCGCATCACCGTCGGGTGCGGTCATGTCCTCGACGGGGACGACGACCTTGAGGTCCCAGGCCTTCTCGGCGGGCGGGGACACGATGTCGACGGGGGCGTGGCCGCCGAGGAAGCGGGCCACCTCGTCGAGCGGCCGGACGGTCGCGGACAGCCCGACGCGCTGGGCGGGCTTGTCGAGGAGGGCGTCGAGGCGCTCGAGGCTGACGGCGAGATGGGCGCCGCGCTTGGTGCCGGCCACCGCGTGCACCTCGTCGACGATGACGGTCTCGACCCCGCGCAGGATCTCGCGGGCCTGGGAGGTGAGCATCAAGAACAGCGACTCGGGCGTGGTGATCAAGATGTCGGGTGGCCGCGTCGACAAGGCGCGCCGCTCCTGGGCGGTGGTGTCGCCGGAGCGGACCCCGACGCTCAGCTCGGGAAGCTTGTCGGACCGCCGAGCCGGTCGGCGGCGTGGCGGATGCCGGCCAGCGGCGCCCGCAGGTTGCGCTCGACGTCGACGCCCAGCGCCTTGAGCGGGGAGATGTAGAGCACCCGGCACCGCTTGGCCTTCTCAGGCACCGGCGCGGTGAGCAGCCGGTCGAGCGACCACAGGAACGCCGCGAGGGTCTTGCCCGACCCGGTCGGCGCCACGACCAGCGCGTGCCGGCCCGCCCCGATCGCGTCCCACGCCCCCTGCTGCGCCGCCGTCGGCTCGGCGAACGCAGCCGCGAACCACTCCCGGGTGGGTTCGCTGAAGCGGCTCAGGGCTGCGGTGCACCCGTCCATCCTGACAACCGCCACCGACAAGTGCCCGGCCGGCGACGTCCCCGCTCGGGCGGCGTCACCTCGCCAACCAGTCGGCGTAGGCGTCGAAGGTGTAGGGGCGGCCGAGGAAGTCCTCGACAGGTCGGCGGCGTCGCGGGTGCCGCCGGGGGCGAGGATCAGGTCGCGGTAGCGGTGGGCGACCTCGGGGTCGAACAGGTCGTCGGGGTCGAAGGCGCTGAAGAGGTCCTTGGCGATCACCAGCGACCACATGTAGGTGTAGTAGCCCGAGGAGTAGCCGTCGAGGTGGCCGAAGCCGGCGAACATGTGGGTGTCGTCGACGTAGGGGAACATCGAGTAGCGGTCCTGCAGCGAGACCGTCGCGCTCGGTGAGGTCGTCGGGCCGGTCGGTGTGGAACCAGTAGGACATCGCGGCGTAGAACATCTGGGTGCGCGCGGCGTAGCCCTTGCCGAAGTCGTCGGCGCGCTTCATCGCCGCGACCAGGTCGGCCGGGATCGGCTCGCCGTCGGCGTTGTGGGCGAAGGTCTGGAGGACGCCGGCGTCCCACGCCCACTCCTCCAGCAGCTGGCTCGGCGCCTCGACGAAGTCCCACTCGGTGGCGACGCCGGCGAAGCGGCTCCACTGCGCCCGGCCGGCCAGGACGTGGTGGACGAGGTGGCCGAACTCGTGGAACAGCGTGACGACGTCGTCGTGCTCCATCAGGCCCTTGGGGAAGTTGCACACCAGGACGCCTTCGGGCAGCTGCCGGCCGGCGACGCCGTCGGTGATCGTGAACTGGGCGGCGTGGTTGTACTTGCCCTCGCGCGGGTGGAGGTCGAGGTAGATCCGGCCCGAGAGCGTCGGCGTCTCGCCGGCCAGCGTGACGTCGTACGCCGTGACGTCGGGGTGCCAGACGACCGCGTCGTCGACGGGGGTGTAGGTCAGGTCGAAGAGCCGGCTGGTGACGTCGAGCAGGCCCGCGCGGACCCGCGCGAAGTCGAAGTAGGTGCGCACGACCTGGGCGTCGACGTCGTACTGCTCCTTGCGGACCAGCTCCTCGTAGTAGGGGTAGTCGACACCGTCGATGGCGGTGGCCTCGGGGTGGTCGACGCGCAGCCGCGCGAGCAGCACCTCGCGGTCGCGCTCGGCGGACTCCTGGGCGACCTCGGTGATGCGGTCGATGAACTCCGGGATCGCGGCGCCCTTGCCGATCATCTTCACGCCGGCGTCGTAGTCGGCCCAGGTGTCGTAGCCGACGAGCTTGGCGAGCTCCTCGCGCAGCTCGAACAGCTCGCGCAGCAGCGGCTCGTTGTCGGGCCAGCCGAGGTTGAGGAACGCGCCGACCATCTCGCGGCGCACCTCGCGGTCCTTGCAGAAGCGTGCGCACGGGGATGGCGTCGGGGTAGTCGGTGGTGATGGCCACCAGGCCGTCGTCGCCCACGGGGTGGGCGTCGAGCCAGTCCTGCGGCAGGCCGTCGAGCCGCTCGGGGGCGATGCGGATGGTGCGCTTGCCGTCGCGGATGTTCTTGCTGAACTCCTGGCCGACCAGCGTCAGCTGCTCGTTGATCTCCTTGATGCGAGCCCGGGTCTCGTCGTCGCGGTCGACGCCCGCGCGCCGGAAGTCGGTGAGGGTCTTGTCGAGCAGGCGGGCGGCCTGGGGGTCGAGCTCGGCGGCGTCGAGGGCGGCGAACACGTCGTACAGCTCGCGGTCGAGCTGGAACTCGGTGCCGAGCTTCTGCACCTCCTGGACGGCGGCCTCGCCGCGCGATCGCGGACGGACTCGTCGGGGTGGACCTCGCTGAACAGCGAACCCACGGAGGCAGCGTTGCCCATGCCGATCATGCCGTCGTCCCAGATCTGCAGCGCCTGCTCGGCAGTGGTCGCCTCGCCGGCCTTGAGGCGGCGTACGGCGTCGCGGGCGGCCTCGAGCCCGTCGGCGCAGCGCTGGTCGAGCCAGTCGGCGAATCGTCGGCGGCGGGAAGGGTGACGGGAGCCGAGATCGTGTCTGCACGCCGCGATCCTTGCCGATGGCGCCGACAGAACCAATGCGTTATCGGGTGCCAGCTCGGATGTCGGGGTATTCCTCTAGGGTCGCGGACGTGCCTGACTCGGTGGCTTCCGAAGAGCTGATGATCGACGCGCGCGGGCTGCGCAAGTCGTTCGGCGACTTCGAGGCGGTGCGCGGCATCGACGTCGCGGTGCGGCGCGGCGAGGCGTTCGGCTTCCTCGGGCCCCAACGGCGCCGGCAAGTCCTCGACGATGCGGATGATCGCGGCGGTGTCGCCCATCAGCGGTGGCGAGCTGCGCATCCTGGGCCGCGACCCGGCGACCGAGGGCCGGCGATCCGCGGGCGGCTGGGGGTGTGCCCCCAGGACGACACCCTCGACACCGAGCTCACCGTCTTCGACAACCTGTTCATCTACGGCCGCTACTTCGGACATTCCGGCCGCCGAGGTGCGCGAGCGGGCCCAGGAGCTGCTGGAGTTCGTCCAGCTGACCGAGAAGGCGAAGGCCAAGGTCGAGGAGCTCTCCGGAGGCATGAAGCGGCGGCTGACGATCGCCCGCTCGCTGATCAACCAGCCCGACCTGCTGCTGCTCGACGAGCCGACGACCGGGCTCGACCCGCAGGCCCGCCACCTGTTGTGGGACAAGCTGTTCCGGCTCAAGCAGACCGGGGTCACGCTGGTGATCACCACCCACTACATGGACGAGGCCGAGCAGCTGTGCGACCGCCTGGTGGTGATGGACAAGGGCGTGATCGTGGCCGAGGGGTCGCCGGCGGCGCTGATCGCCGAACACTCCACGCGCGAGGTGACCGAGCTGCGGTTCGGTCTGGCCGGCGACGACGGTGCCGACCGGGACCACGACGCCCTGGCCGAGAAGGTCGCGGACCTGGGCGAGCGGGTCGAGGTGCTTCCCGACCGGCTGCTGGTCTACAGCCACGACGGCGACGAGGTGGCGACCAAGGTCCACGAGCGCGGACTGCGGCCGGTCGCCGTGCTGGTCCGCCGCTCCACGCTGGAGGACGTCTTCCTCCACCTCACCGGCCGGACGCTGGTGGACTGAGATGGTCGGTCGACCGGCTCGACCCGCGAGGCAGGGCCTTCCGGTCACGGAGGGCATCGCCCGCCAGGTCGACTACTGGCTGACCGTCTACCGCCGCACCTGGAAGGGCACGGCGATCTCGTCGTTCGTGGCCCCGCTGTTCTACGTCGTGGCGATGGGCGTGCTGCTCGGTGGCTTCATCGAGGTCGACCCGGCCGAGCTCGAGGGCGCGACGTCCTACCTCGCCTTCCTGGTGCCCGGCCTGCTCGCGGCCCACGCGATGCAGACCGCGGTCGGCGAGACGACGTACCCCGTGATGGCCATGATCAAGTGGCAGCGCATCTACGACTCCATGCTGGCCACGCCCTTGCAGGTGCGCGACCTGGTGCTGGCTCACCTGGCGTTCGTGACGATCCGGGTGGCCAGCACCTGCGCGGTCTACATGCTCGTCGTGGCGCCGTTCGGGGTGTATCGAGACGTGGTGGGGAGCCGCTGCTCGCGTTCGGGACCCAGGTGCTGATCGGTACGGCGTTCGGGTCGCTCGTCTACGCGTTCACGACGCGGCTGTCCTCGCCCGAGGGCTTCGGCGTGCTGTTCCGCCTCGGCGTCTTCCCGATGTTCTTGTTCTCCGGGGCCTTCTTCCCGATCGAGAACCTCGGCGAGGTCGGCGAGTGGGTCGCCCGGCTCACGCCGCTGTGGCACGGGCGTCAACCTCACGCGGATGTTCTTCCTCGACAACGTCGACTGGGGCTTGGCCGCCGTCAACGCCGGGGTCCTTCTCGTGTTGACGCTGCTCGGCCTGCGCTGGTCGATCAAGGGACTGACGAAGCGGCTGGTGAGCTGATGACGAGCATCCATCCCGATGACCGCGCGCTCACGCGTCCGGCCACCGACCTGGTGCCGCCGCTGACGTCGGTCGCCGCCATACGACTGCTGGTGCTGCGCAACTACCTCGTCTACCGCGACGCCTGGAAGCTGTTCGTGACCGGGTTCTTCGAACCCCTCTTCTACCTGCTCTCGATCGGCATCGGCGTGGGTTCCCTCATCGACTCCTTCGAGTTCAACGGCCAGGTCATCGACTACGCGTCGTTCGTCGCTCCCGGCATGCTCGCGGCCTCCGCGTTCAACGGCGCGCTGATCGACATGACCTACAACGTGTTCTTCAAGCTGAAGTTCGACAAGCTCTACGACCAGATGCTCGCCACGCCACTGTCGACCGGCGACATCGCGCGTGGCGAGATCGCCTGGGGGCAGCTGCGCGGCGGGACCTATTGCGCGGTGTTCATCCTGGTGATGGGCGCGATGGGGATGCTGCACTCCTGGTGGGCGGTCTTGGCGCTGCCGGCGGCCTTGCTCATCGGCTTCGCCTTCGCCGCGGTGTGCATGGGGCTGACGACCTACATGAAGTCCTGGCAGGACTTCGACAAGATCACCCTGGCCCAGCTGCCGCTGTTCTTGTTCTCGGCGACGTTCTTCCCGGTCACGGCCTACCCCGACGCGGTGCGCTGGCTCGTCGAGGCGACGCCTCTCTACCGCGGCGTGGTGCTGTGCCGCGAGCTGACCACCGGCGCGGTGTCGATGGCCTCGGTGTGGTCGGTGCTCTACCTCGTGGTGATGGGGCTGGCCGGGATGGTGCTCGTCCGGCGCCGGCTCGACCTGCTGCTGCTCAAGTAGCGAAGGCCAGACCGGCGTCGGCCAGCGCCTCCCGCAGCCGGGCGATCGCGACGGGACCGACGCCGTGCAGGGCGGCCAGCTGCGCCTCGGTGACGCTGCCGAGCGACTCCAGCGGTCACCAGGCCCCCCTGACGCAGCGCGCGCGTCGCGGGCGCGCCGATGGAACGGGGGAGCGGCGTGCCTTCAGGACGCGGTGGTCGCTTGCGCCGGCGACCGTGCAGCCTGTCGACGACGGCCTCGCCGCGCGGCGAGAGCCGGTAGCCGATCGCCAGCGACTCGGTCAGCCCGAGCTCCTTGAGCTTGCGAACGTCCTTCTTGAAGTCCGCCGTCTCGCGGCCCGCCTTGGCCGCCAGGTCGGGGGCGCGGCGCTCGGGGTTGCGGTCGACCAGGTCGAGGGTCTGGCGGGTCCACGCGCCGTACGACGACGCACGGTCGAGCCGGTCGAGTCGCGCGAGGATGGTCGCGACGCTCGGCCTTGTCGGGTACGACGTCGCGCAGCAACGCCCGCGGGTCCTCGCCGGCGTGCCGGAGCCCGACGCGCCAGGCGGGATGGTCGGACTTCGGCTCCAGCGCTCTGAGCAGCGCGGCCAGCGAGGGCGATCCTGCCCGGCGGGCGTCCTCCTCGGTGAGGTCGTCGACCTCCACCTGCTCGACCGAGGTCACCTCGACCAGGCCGACCATCGTCCGCATCTTGGTGCCCACGACGACCCGCGGGCGTTCCCAGCGCCTGAAGGCGAGGTCGATCTCGCCGTCCTTGATCGAGCGCAGCTCGGTGGGCCTGATCATCACCGGTGCATCATCGCCTAGGCGCACTGGTCAGGCTCTTCCGGCACTTGTCAGGCGTTGCAACCCCTGACATCTGCTGGAATACCCGGATATCCGGGTATTCATCCCCGGCGGCCACGGCCGTCAGGTGCCCGGAGTCTCCTCGCCCAGCTTGAGCTGCCACCAGGCGGTGTCGACCCACGCGCCGAACTTCCAGCCGACCTCCTCGACCACGCCGACGCGGGTGAACCCACACGCCCGGTGGAGCCCCTCGCTCGCGGCGTTGGGCAGCGCGATCACGGCGAGCGCCACGTGGATGTCGTCGGCGCGGAGCAGCCCGAGCAGCTCGTCGTACAGCTTGCGACCGTAGCCCTGCTGTCGCGCGTCGAGGCCGAGGTAGACCGAGACCTCGCGGGTGTGGGCGTACGCCGGTTTGGCGCGGAAGACCGAGGACTCGGCGTACCCGCGGACCTCGCCGTCGTCGGCGACCACCACCAGCAGGTGCTCGCCGTCGACCCGGCCCTCGCCCACCTTGGACAGCCAGCGTTCGGGGCCGGGTGACTCGTCGTCGAAGGTCGAGACCGACGAGATGGCGTGGTGGTCGTAGATCGCGGAGACCTCGGGCAGGTCCTCCTCGGTGGCGGCGCGGATCTGCATGCCCTCGACTCTGCAACAGGTGGCCCCGGTTGTGCCAGCGTGTGCCAAGGTGACCCGAATCCCGTGATCGCGCCACCGGATGCTCCTGAGAGGATGCCCGCATGACCACCGCCGGGTCGGTCCCGCCCGACACCAAGGACTGGACGTGGGTCCTCGACCGGCCGTGCCCCGAGTGCGGTCTCGAAGCCGGCTCGATCTACCCGGGCGACCTGCCCCACCTGATCCGCGCCAACGCGCAGGTGTGGCTGGCGCTGATGGGCCACCCCGACGTGGCGGCCCGCCCAGAGCCTCACGTGTGGTCGCCGCTGGAGTACGCCTGCCACGTGCACGACGTGCACCAGCTCTTCCACGAGCGCCTGACCATGATGCTGACCGAGCACCAGCCCCACTTCGCCAACTGGGACCAGGACACCACGGCTGTCGAGAAGCGGTACGACGAGCAGGTGGCGGCCATCGTGGGGCCGACGCTGGTCGCGGCGGCGTACGCCGTCGGTGACGTCTACGCGTCCGTCTCCGGCGACACCTGGGACCGCACCGGGCTGCGCAGCGACGGTGCCGTCTTCACGGTCGCGACGCTGGGGCGCTACCACTACCACGACGTCTTCCACCACCTCCGCGACGTGACTGCGCTGGCGGACGGCGTGACCGTGGGGTCCTACGACGCCTACGCCGACGACTACGCCGCCGGCACCAGCGCCATGCCCGACGTGGTGGCCGGCAACATCGCCCGGTTCGTCGGCGCGATCGGGTCCGGCGGACGCGTGCTCGAGATCGGCAGCGGCCCCGGCCGCGACGCCCTGGCTCTGGAGCAGATCGGTCTCAGCGTCCGGCGCACCGACATCAGCCCGGGCTTCGTGCGCCACCTGCGCTCGGCGGGGTACGTCGCCGACCAGCTCGACCCGTTGAGCGACGAGCTGACAGACCCGCTGCGCGACGGGGCGCCGTACGACGGCGTGTGGGCCAACGCGTCGCTGCTCCACGTCAGGCGCGCGAGCCTGCCGGTCGTGCTGCGCCGGCTGGCCGCCGTCACCCGGCCGGGCGGCACCTTCCACGCGACGCTCAAGGAGGGTGACGGCGAGACCTGGTCGGTGCACGGCCATGTCGGCGCCCCGCGGTTCTTCACCTTCTGGCGCGAAGACGACCTGCGCGCGCTGCTCCTCGAGGCCGGCTGGCGGGTCGACGAGGTACGCCGCGGGGAGAGCACGCCCGTCGACCGGCCGAGCGAGTCGTGGCTCGCCGTGTTCGCCACCCGGGACTAGGACCGTGCGGCACACCGAGTTCTGGGCGCGGATGGAGGCGGCGCTGGGCGCCGGCTACGCCCGCCACTGGGCGTCCCAGACCGTCATCCGCGAGCTCGACGGGACGCACCCCCGAGGAGGCGCTGGATGCCGGCGTCACGCCCAAGGAGGTCTGGCGGCCGTGTGGCGGGCCCTCGAGCTGCCGCTGGTCGACCGGTGACCACCTCGTCCGATCGTGGTCACCACGACCTCCAGGCGGTCCAGCGGCACACCGTGCGGGTGCTGGTCACCAGCCAGGCGGTCGGCGCACTCGGCATGACCATCGGCTTCGCCACGGCCTCGCTGCTCGCCCGTGACATCTCCGGTTCCGACACCCAGGCGGGTCTCGTGCAGACCTGCCAGGTCCTCGGGCGCGGCCGTGGCGTCGTACGTCCTGGCCCGCTTGATGTCGCGCCGTGGACGTCGGGTAGGACTCGTCACGGGCTACCTCGTCGGCGCCACGGGGAGCGTGCTCGCCGTGGCGGGCGGGGTGACGGAGTCGATGGCACTGCTCCTGATCGGCGCATCGCTGCTGGGCGTGACGTCGGCGGCCAACCTCAGCAGCCGGTACGCCGCGACCGACCTCGCCCCGGAAAGCTCTCGGGCCCGCGCCCTCTCGATCGTGGTCTGGGCCTCGACGATCGGAGCCGTCGTCGGCCCCAACCTCACCGGTTTGGGTGCCTGGACCGCCCAGCAGCTGTCGCTGCCCGAGCTGACCGGTCCGTTCGCCGTCGGCGCCGTCGCCATCCTCGTCGCTGCGCTCGTGCTGTTCGTCGCACTCCGTCCGGATCCGCTGCTGGTCGCCCGACAGGCGGCCGACGTCCCCGTCGTCGTGCATTCCTCGTGGCGCCGGGCCTTCGAGCTGATCCGGGAGCGGCCGGTCCTCGGCGCGGCCATCGTCGTGCTGGCCGGAGCCCACGCGGCGATGATCATGGTGATGGTGATGACGCCGCTCCACATGGAGCACGGCGGCGCCGAGCTGGAGATCATCGGCGTGGTGATCAGCGTGCACGTGCTGGGGATGTTCGCGTTCGCCCCTGTGGTCGGGTTCCTGGCCGACCGGGTCGGCCGAGCGCCCACGGCGATGGTGGGCGCGACTCTGCTGCTGGTCGCCCTGACCCTCGCCGCGTCCGCGCCCGAGGGAACGTCGTGGCAGGTCTTCGCGGGACTCTTCCTGCTCGGCCTGGGCTGGTCCTTCGCCACCGTCGCCGGGCGCGACCTTGCTGACCGACCACGCGCCGCTGGAGGCGCGGACCGACCTCCAGGGCCTCGCCGACCTCGTGATGGGTGTGGTCGCGGCGGGGGCGTGCGCGCTGTCCGGCCTGATCGTCGCCGCGTGGGGCTTCCCGGCGCTGTCGCTGATCGCCTGCCTGCTGCCGATGGCGGTCGGCGTCGCGGCCTACGCCGCCGCCCGGTTGACCGCCGTCCCCTCCGAGGTGTGAGCATCCCTGCTGTGGACGCACTGCACCGACGCATCGCCGTGGCCGAGGCGATGGCACCCCGATACGCCGCCAACGACGGCGTGGCGGCCGTCCTGCTGGCCGGCTCGGTGGCTCGCGGGCTCGCCGACGAGCGCTCCGACGTCGAGGTCGACGTCTACTGGCATCGCCCGCCCAGCGACGCCGAGCGCCGCGCAGTCGTCGACGAGTGCCGGCTGGGAGTGGGTCTACGCCGAGGTCGACGAGCACGAGTGGGCCGACGGCGTCCGGCTCGGCGGCGTCAAGGTCGACGTCAGCCAGTTCACGACGGCGACCATCGACGGCTACCTCGAGGCTCTGCGGTCGGGTGACACCGAGCCGGAGCTGCAGGTCCGGGCCACCGCGCTGCTCGACGGGCGGGCGCTGGCCGGCGCCGACCTGATCGAGACCTGGCGCACCCGCCTGGCGCCGTACCCGGAGCCGCTCGCGCTGGCCATGCTCGACCAGGCCCTGCCGCCGCGACCCGTCGAGCGGCTGGAGATGCTGCTCCAGCGCGACGACCCGGTGCTGCTCACCCGCGACCTCGTCGAGGGGGTCCACGGGCTGCTCGACGCGTTGTTCGCGGTCAACCGGCGCTACGTGCCCCACCCGTTCCACAAGTGGCTGAGCTTCGAGTGCGGCCAGCTGACGCTCGCCCCGCCAGACCTGGAGGGCCGCATCCGCCGGGTGCTGGCGTCGCCGCGCGACGGCGTACCCGAGTTCGTGCGACTGACCGGGGAGACCTTCGACCTCGTCGAGGCAGCACGTGCCGGCGTACGACGTCGCGGCGGCGCGGGCCGAGTTCGGGTCGTCGCTGCGGGGCTGAGGTAGTCCACTCGGTGGTTGAGGTGCGAGGGCCGCCGGCCCGAGACTCGCCTGCGAGCAGCCGGGTTTCGAGGCTCGTCGTTCCTCGCACCTCAACCAGCGACTGATGCCGAGCTGGTGCTGGAACTCGCCCTCGATCGAGTGCACCTCGAACCCGAGCAGCTCGTTGATGCGGACCATCGGGGCGTTGACCTCGGCGTTCTGGGTGCGCACGAAGGTGCGGTCGGGGAACCGCTCCTGGAGCGTGCGGGTCAGGGCGCACTTGACGGCCAGGCCGAGCCGGTGACCGCGGTGGGCGGGCAGCACCAGCGTCGACCACTGGTCGACCGACGTCTCGTCGCGGTCGGCGGGACTCGTCACGGCGCACGTGTAGGCGACGATGGTGCCCGTGCCGTCGAGGGCGAGCACCGTGACGCGCGTGCGTCCTGACTCGAGGATCTCCTCGTCCTGGGCGGCCAGCTCGACCGGCGTCCGGCGGCCCTCCTCGACCTCGAGGTCGCCCTGCGGCATCTCCACGCTCAGCTGGTTGTAGACGTCGCAGAACCCCTGGGCGAGCTCGGCGGGGACGGGTCCCACGATCGTCTCGAGGCGGTACGCCGTGGCGTGGGCCGCCGCCTCGGCCTCGAGACCGATGAGCGTGCTGTCGTCCACCGGCAGTGGCTGGCGGCGTTCGACCTCGACGTTGTTGAGCACGTAGCCGAGCCGCTCGGCGAAGGGGCCGGTAGCCGCTGCGCCCGTCCTTGCCCAGCCAGGTCACGGTCACCGCGGTGCGGCGGCCCCTCTCGCGCTGGAGGTGCTCCTCGGCGTGCCGCACCAGGGCGGTGCCCACCCCGTTGCGGCCGTGGCGTGGCGGGACCCAGGCCCACAGGTGCGCCTGGTGCAGGTTGTCGGTGGTGCTGCCCGTCGCCCACACCTGCCCCACCATCCGGTCCGGCGTCGGGTCGCCGTCGAAGGCGGCGAAGGCGTCGTAGAACGCGGGACCGGGCGGGCGGCGCAGCATGGTCTCGCTCTCGGCCCGGGAGAAGACGCGCGCGTCGGGGACCTCGGCGCGCTGCGCCTCGACGTACTGCTGCTGCAGGACGTCCATCTCGTGCTCGTCCCAGGGGTCGACGGGGCGGATCGTGAGGCTCATGGCGCAACCCTGACAGCCGTCGGCGTGTCGGCGCGCGCTCGAATACCTGTTCGACTAGGTTCGGTTTCGCAGGGTCTGGCAGGCGGTGATCCACAGGCGTCGCGCGAGACCGAGCGGACTGTCGGTGGTTCGTCCTAGCGTCGGGCCCCATCACAGACATCGGCATCACAGACACCCACGGAGGACGGACCACATGGCTGGTGGAGACCGCGAGAAGGCCCTCGACGCCGCGCTCGCCAACATCGAGAAGCAGTTCGGCAAGGGCTCGGTCATGCGGCTGGGCGACGACACCCGGGCGCCGCTGGAGATCATCCCGACGGGCTCGATCGCGCTCGACATCGCGCTCGGCCTCGGCGGGCTCCCGCGAGGCCGCGTCGTGGAGATCTACGGTCCCGAGTCCTCCGGCAAGACCACGGTCGCCCTGCACGCGGTGGCCAACGCCCAGCGCGCCGGCGGCATCGTGGCGTTCATCGACGCCGAGCACGCACTCGACCCTGAGTACGCGAAGGCCCTCGGCGTCGACACCGACGCCCTGCTGGTCTCGCAGCCCGACTCCGGTGAGCAGGCGCTCGAGATCGCCGACATGCTGACCCGCTCGGGGGCTCTCGACCTGATCGTCATCGACTCGGTGGCCGCGCTGGTGCCCCGCGCCGAGATCGAGGGCGAGATGGGCGACAGCCACGTCGGCCTCCAGGCCCGGCTGATGTCCCAGGCGCTGCGCAAGATGACCGGCGCCCTCAACAACGCCGGCACCACCGCGATCTTCATCAACCAGCTGCGCGAGAAGATCGGCGTGATGTTCGGCTCGCCCGAGACCACCACCGGTGGCCGGGCGCTGAAGTTCTACGCCTCGGTCCGTCTCGACGTGCGCCGCATCGAGACGCTCAAGGACGGCACCGAGCCGGTCGGCAACCGCACCCGCTGCAAGGTCGTCAAGAACAAGGTGGCCCCGCCGTTCAAGCAGGCCGAGTTCGACATCATGTACGGCAAGGGCATCAGCCGCGAGGGCGGCCTGATCGACGTGGGGGTCGAGGCCGGCATCGTCCGCAAGGCCGGCGCCTGGTTCACCTACGAAGGCGACCAGCTCGGCCAGGGCAAGGAGAACGCCCGCGCCTTCCTCCGCGACAACCCCGACCTCGCCAACGAGCTGGAGAAGAAGATCCTCGAGAAGCTCGGCGTCGGACCGCAGGTCGACGCCGAGGTGCCGGCCGAGCCGGTGGGTGTCGACGACTTCTGACCGTTTCGGTGGTTGAGGTGCGAGGCCGTTCACGGCCGAGCCTCGAAACCACCACCACGAGGTGATCAGCAATGACCAGTGGCGCGGCAACGTCGAGGCGGGGGTCTCGGCGTGGCTCGGCGACGAGGGGCGTCCACCGTCGCACAATGAGGAGACTCGAGGGCCGGTCCGGGGGGATCCGGCCCTCGAGGATCCTTCCGCTGACGGGCAGCCCGATCTCGAGGCGCTGGGTCCGGACGCCGATCCTGAGTCGGTCGCCCGCACGATCCTGCTCGACCAGCTCACCGGGCGGGCGCGGACACGGCGCGAGCTCGCCGACAAGCTCAAGGCCAAGCGAGTGCCCGACGACGTCGCCACCCGGCTGCTCGACCGGTTCACCGAGGTCGGGCTGATCGACGACGCCGCGTTCGCCCGCCTCTGGGTGGAGTCGCGTCAGGCGAGCCGTGGGCTGGCCCGCCGGGCTTGGCAGACGAGCTGCGACGCAAGGGCGTGGACGCCGAGGTGGTCCGCGAGGCCGTTGACGAGGTCGATCCCGCCGACGAGGAGGCCGCCGCCCGCGCGCTGGTCCGCAAGAAGCTGCCCTCGCTGCGCCGGGTCGACCGGGCCACGGCGACGCGCCGGCTCGCCGGGATGCTGGCCCGCAAGGGTTACTCCGCCGGGCTGGCCTTCGCCGTTGTCCGCGAGGAGCTGGGCGCGTCCGACACCGGTGACGACGGGCAGCTCGACGCCTAGGGTCGGGGCATGCCAGATTTCGAGGCTCGCAAGCTCGCACCTCAATCCAAGGACCTCGAAGCCGTCTACGACGAGCTGTCGCGGCGGCTGCCCGTCACGAGGGCGACTTCCGCGCGACCGACAACCCGACCGACGCCAACACCGCACGCTCGCGCAAGGACCCGACCGCGAAGGCCGAGCCCGAGCCACAACTATCTCCTGCTCGGTGCGCCGACCGAGAAGTACCCCGACGGCCAGATGTTCGCCGGCGTGCGCAAGGGCAAACGCTACGTCAGCTACCACCTCTTCAGCCGTCTACCTCGAACCGGGACAGCTCGACGGCCTCAGCCCCGAGCTGCGCAAGCGGATGCAGGGCAAGAGCTGCTTCAACTTCACCCGGGTCGACGACCAGCTGTTCGACGAGCTCGACGCGGCTGACCGATCGTGGGCGTGACCTCTACGCCGAGCGCGGGTTGCTGGCGCACGACTGACCCGCCGTCGGCCATGATGGGGCGCATGTCGAGCGCGACTCCTTACTCCGACCTGCTGCGTCTTCCGCCCGGACCCGTCGACCTCCAGGCCGTCGAGACCAACGCAGCCCCCGGCTATGACGGCGACAAGAAGACCGGCAAGGCCGACCTGTCGGCGATGGGGGAGGAGCTGTTCGACCTGCAGCAGCGCCTGTTCGCCGGCAAGGACGACGGGCAGCGATCGGTGCTGCTGGTGCTGCAGGGCATGGACACCTCCGGCAAGGGCGGCACGCTCAAGGACACCGTCGGCATGGTCGATCCCCAGGGAGTCAAGATCACCTCGTTCAAGGGCCCGACCAAGGAGGAGCTGTCCCACGACTTCCTCTGGCGGATCCGCAAGGCCGTGCCCAGCCCCGGGATCATCGGGGTCTTCGACCGCTCGCACTACGAGGACGTGCTGATCGCCCGGGTGCGCGAGCTGGCGCCGGCGGAGGAGATCGAGCGCCGCTACGGCGCGATCAACGACTTCGAGGCCGAGCTGGTCGAGTCGGGGGTCACGATCGTCAAGTGCATGCTCCACATCTCGCCCGAGGAGCAGAAGGAGCGGCTGCTGGCCCGGCTCGACGACCCGACCAAGCACTGGAAGTACAACCCCAACGACCTGGCCGAGCGGGCGCGCTGGGGCGACTACCGGTCGGCGTACGAGACCACGCTGGAGCGCAACAACACCGAGAACGCCCCGTGGCGCGTGATCCCGGCGGACAAGAAGTGGTACCGCAACCTGGCCGTCGGCAACCTGCTGCTGGAGACCCTGCGCGGCCTCGACCCGCAGTGGCCCAAGGCCGACTTCGACGTCGAGGCCGAGCGGCAGCGGCTGCTGGACGAGGAGCCGATCGCCTAGATGCCCCCGATGAATGCCCCCGATGAATGCCCAGTGATGGATGCCCAGTGATGGATGCCCGCTGATGCTCGAGACCGTCGGCGTCACTCGTTACGTCACCCCGCTCCGAGAGGGCGGCAGCCTGCCCGGAATCGTGGAGGCCGACGACCTCGGCACCTACGTCTGCAAGTTCCGCGGCGCGGGACAGGGCACCCGCGTGCTTGTCGCGGAAGTCGTCGCCAGCGGCCTGGCCCAGCGGATCGGGCTGTCGACGCCCGCGGCTGGTCGTGCTCGACCTCGACCCGGCGATTGCGCGCTACGAGGCCGACGAAGAGGTGCAGGACCTGCTCAACTGCCAGCCCCGGACCCAACCTCGGCGTCGACTTCCTGCCGGGAGCGTTCGGCTACGACGGCGAGCTGGCGGGTGGCGCGGACGGGGTCGGCGCGCGGATCTTGTGGCTCGACGCGTTCATCGCGAACGTCGACCGGTCCTGGCGCAACCCCAACCTGCTGCGCTGGCACGACGGCGTGTGGGTCATCGACCACGGCGCCTCGCTGTACTTCCACCATGCGTGGGGCAACGGGCCGACCGCCCCCGAGCAGTTCGCCGCGCAGCCGTGGGACGTCAGCGACCACGTCCTGGGCGCCCACGTCCGCCGGCTGCCCGAGGTCGACGCCGAGGTCGGCGACCTCCTCGGCCACGACGTCTTCGTCGAGGTGGTGGCCGACGTACCGGACGCCTGGCTCGAGCCGGTGCCCGGCGCCGAGACCCCCGAGGAGCTGCGGGCGGCCTACGTCTCGTTCCTGGACGCGCGACTGGCCACCCGGCAGTGGCTTCCGCTGGAGCGCGCGTCGTGAAGCCGCCGGGCCAGCCCTACCAGTACGTCGTGCTCCGGTGCGTGCCGAGGGCCGACCGCGAGGAGTTCGTCAACGTCGGCGTGGTGCTGTACTGCCAGGCGACCGAGTTCCTCCACGCGGCATGGAACGTCGACCGCGAGCGGCTGGTCGCCCTGGATCCGCGGATCGACGTCGACCAGGTGTGCGAGGCGCTGACCTTCGTCGACGGGGTGTGCGCCGGCGACGACCGCGGGGGAGAGGCTGCCCGGCAACCGATCGGCACTCGGTTCGGCTTCCTCAAGGCCCCGCGCAGCACCGTCGTCCGGCCCGGTCCGGTCCACGGCGGTGTGACCGACGACCCGGCGCGCCAGCTGGAGCATCTGCTGGAGAGACTGGTCGGGTGAAGGTCTTCTTGTCCGACGGCCGGGCGCTGCGCTACTGGAACGGTGGCACCGACGGCCCGGTCGTGCTGGTCTTCCACGGCTGTCCCGACACCCGCCGGATCGCGATGACGGGGGGCAAGGCGGCCTACGACGCCGGTGTCCGCCTGCTCGCCTTCAACCGTCCTGGCTACGGCTCGTCGACGCCAGCGGCCTCGACGCACACCTCCGTCGCGACGCGACGCGGCCGAGCTGCTCGACCTCTGGGGCATCGAGCGGGTCGCGGTGCTAGGGATGTCGGTCGGCGGATCGTACGCCGCTGCGTTCGCCGCGACGTATCCCGAGCGGGTCACCGCGCTGGCGCTGGTGTCTGCCCAGGGCAACGCCGTGACCGACACCGAGGGCACGGTCGAGGACGCCGTCGAGCGGATGCGTCCGGAGTTCATGGAGTGGCGCGCGAAGATCGACCCGGACGACGAGGACGACGCAGCGCTCGCGGGCGCGGTTTCTGGCCGAGCTCCCGGCCGCCGACGCTGCGTTGCTCCGTGAGTTCGACGACGAGTTCGTCGGCTATCTGGCCTTCGAGGCGCTGGTGAAGCCGGAGGGCTACCTCCGCGACGCCGCGCTGCTGTTCCGCGCGTGGGACTTCGAGCTCGGCCGACGTGCGCTGCCCGACACCCTGTGGGCGGCGACGCGACGACAAGTCGATGTCGCGGCTGCGCCCTGGTGGGTCGAGCGGGTGCCGCAGGCCGACGTACATGTCGCTCCCGGACACCTCGCACCTGGCGGCCCTGCTCACCCAGTGGCCAGTGATCCTGCGACGGCTCCGAGCGGTGACGCAACAGCGACGGGTTGACCACGGACGGAGGCTTGCGGACCTTCGCCGCATCCTCGAACGCGCCGCCGAGGGCCAGCAGCAGACCCTCGCTGCGCGACGGGCCCACGAACGTCAGCCCGACAGGCGCCCGACCGGATCGGCGGTAGCCCGCCGGCAGGACCATGCTCGGAGTGCCCGGCCCGCGCTGCATTCCCTCGCCGTGCCAGCCCGGGTAAGACGACGGCGGCCGCGTCGGCCGAACGCAGCGCCGCCTCGATGCCCTGCTCGCCGGCAACCACGAGGTCGCGCGCCCGATGCACCTCGTACGCCGCCCGATCGGCCTCGTGGTCGACCGCCAGCGCCTTCTCGACGTGGGCCTGGCCGAACTTCAGTGCCGCGTCGGCGTGAGCCTCGTTCCACTGGGCCAGGTCGCGCATCGTGCGGATCGGTGCGCCCTCGGGGAGGGTGGCCAGGTAAGCGTCGACGTCACGCGCGAACTCGTAGTGCAACACCGGCAGCTCGAGCGTCTCCGGGAGCGCCGGAACCTCGACGAGGACGGCGCCGCGGTCGCGCAGCACGTCCAGCGCCGCGCGGAACACCTCGGCATCATCGGCGTGCAGGTCGTCGGGCTCGGGCGGCACGGCGAGGCGGACGCCGCGCAGGGTGTCGGGGCCTGACCCCTCGCCGTACGTCTCCCCGGTCAGCACACCGAGCAGTGCCGCCGCGTCGGCGACGGTGCGGCACATCGGCCCGGCGCAGTCCTGGCTGGCCGCGATCGGGAGGATGCCGCGGCCGGGCACCAGGCCCACGGTCGGCTTGAGGCCGACCAGGCTCTGCGCGCACGACGGGCTGAGGATGGACCCGTCGGTCTCGGTGCCGACGGTGACCGTGGCCAGTCCGAGCGCGGCGGCCGTCCCGCGCCGGAGCTCGACCCACTGGGCGTGCGACTGACGTCGTAGGGGTTGAGCACCTGGCCGCCGAGCGAGGAGTATCCGCTCGGCATCTCCTCGGCCATGAAGTTGGCCAGCTCGGTCAGGTTGGTCTTGCCGATCACCACCGCACCGGCCTCGCGCAGCCGGACCACCAGGTCGGCGTCCTTGTCGGGCACGGAGTGCTCGAGCGCGAGCGCGCCGGCAGTCGTGGGCAGCCCGGCGATGTCGATGTTGTCCTTGATGAGCACGGGTACGCCGTGCAGCGGGCCTCGCACCTGGCCGTCACGTCGTTCGGTGTCCAGCGCCTCGGCTCGATCGTGGGCGTCCGGCGCCAGGCACCGTACCGCGTTGACGAGGTGGCCGGAGCTCGCGCGCGATGCGGTCGACGTACGCCTCGACGAGCTCCGCGCTCGTCGTCGCTCCCGACGCCATCGCCGCGCTCACCGCCGCGACACCTGCCGTCTCCAGGTCGAGTTCCAGGCTCACCGGGTCACCGTACCCACGCCGAGTCGGCGCAGATCGCCCACAGGTTTGCGCCGAGTCGGCGCAGATCGTCCTGCGACGAGGCCAATCTGCGCCGACTCGGCGGATGTGCGAGGGCGATCTGCGCCGACTCGGCGTTAGACCGGGACCAGCTCGACCGCACCCACGGCGTAGCGGGCCAAGACGGTGCGCGCGATCTCGGGGTGGGCGCCGAGGGGCTCGGAGACGGCGACGGCACCGGCCTCGAGGGCCAGCTCGGCGGCCCGGTCGGGCAGGAAGCCCGGCGCCAGGAACAGCGAGGCGACCGCGATGTGGCGGCGGCCCTCCTTGCGGAACGCACGCACGGCCTCACCCGTGGCCGGTGGGGCCGACGAGGCGAACGCGGCGGTGACGGGGAGCTTGTGGTGGGTGCCCCACAGCCGGGCCAGCCGCGCGACGGACTGGTTGGCGAGCGGGTCGCTGGAGCCGGCGGCGGCCAGGACGAGCGCGTCGAGCTCGCGGGCGCGGGCGCTCCGCAGGGCCTCGCGCATCCGCAGGTCGAGGACCTCCAGGAAGCGGGGCTCCAGGCCGAGGATCGGCGTGGCGCGGATCTGCACCTCGGGGTGCCGTGCCTGCGCGGCCGCGACGGCCGACGGGACGTCGACCTTGGCGTGGAAGGCCTCGGTGAGCAGCAGCGGGACCACGACGATCTCGTCGTGCTTGCGGGCCAGCCGGTCGATCGTGGTGTCGAGCGACGGCTTGGCCAGGTCGAGGAACGCGCGCTCGATCTTCAGGTCGGGGCGCAGCGAGCGCACCTCGGCGACGAGGGCGTTGATGGTGGCGGCGGAGCGGGGGTCCCGGCTGCCATGAGCCAGGGCCACCAGAGCGGGAGCGGCCATCAGTGGGGCCTCCTCTCGGTCGTCAACGGGGTGTTTCGGGTGGGTCGCTCGACGACGGTGTCGAGCAGGTGGACGGTGCGGCGGGCGGGTCATCGGTGGATCCCGCACTCGGTCTTGTTGGTGCCGGCCCATCGACCGCTGCGCGGGTCGTCGCCGGGCGCCACCCGCCGGGTGCAGGGTGCGCAGCCGATGGAGGGGTAGCCGTCGTAGACCAAGGGGTTGACCAGGACGCCGTTGCTCGGCGATGTAGCGCTCGACGTCGTCGTCGCTCCAGCGCGCCAGCGGGGAGACCTTGACCTTGCCCTTGCGGGCGTCCCAGCCGACGACCGGGGCGATGACGCGGTTGTGGGTCTCGGCGCGGCGCAGACCCGGTCGCCCACGCGTCGTACCCGGCGAGGGCGTCGACCAGCGGCTGCACCTTGCGCAGCTGGCAGCACAGGTCGGGGTCGGTCTTGTAGAGGTCCTTGCCGTGCGTCGCGTCCTGCTCGGCGACCGACTGCACCGGCGTGATGGTGAGCAGGTTGACCGGCATCGTCGCCTCGACGGCGTCGCGGGTGCCGATCGTCTCGACGAAGTGGTAGCCGGTGTCGAGGAAGACCACGTCGAGCCCGGGCGCGACCTTGCCGGCGAGGTGGGCCAGCACGGCGTCGCCCATCGAGGAGGTGACGCAGAAGCGCTTGCCGAAGGTCGCGACGGCCCACTCGATGATGTGCTCGGCCGGAGCGAGCTCGAGCTCGGCGCCGACGTGGGAGACCAGGTCGCGCAGCTCCTCGGTGGTGCGGCCCTCGGTGTGGGTGCCGCGGAACTCGCGGGCCTGCTTGGTGGTGGCGGTGGTCATGAGCCCGCTCCCGGGCCACCGGTGACGGCGACACCCTCGGGCCGCGCGACCTGGCCGAGGAACGTCACCGCGAACGCCCGCAGGCAGGCGCGGCACTCCCAAGCCGTCCTCGCGTGGGAACAGGTCCTGCTCGCCGCAGTAGGGGCAGTGGAACGGGCTGGCGTGGCGGCTCATGACGACAGCCTCCAGCGCGGCGTTCGCCTCTGAGGACGGCCTCGTCGGCGCGGACCACCCAGGTGGCGAAGGACTCGCCCTCGCTCGCGCTCCTGGAGGTACGCCGTGACGACGGCCGTGACGTAGTCGTCGAGCTCGGCGCTGGTCACCTTGTGCGCGCGCAGCTTGCGGCCGAAGTTCGCGTTGAGCCCGGTCGCTCCGCCGAGGTGCACCTGGAAGCCCTCGACCTGGTTGCCGTGGTCGTCGAGGACCAGCTGGCCCTTGAGGCCGATGTCGGCGCACTGGGTGCGGGCGCAGGCGTTGGGGCAGCCGTTGACGTTGACGGTGATCGGGGTGTCGAGGTCGGGGAAGCGGCGCTCGAGCTCGGCGACCAGGTCGCGGGCGCGGTCCTTGGTGTCGACGATGGCGAGCTTGCAGAACTCGATGCCGGTGCAGGCCATCGTGTTCTGCCGCCACTGCGAGGGGCGGGCCGACAGGCCGATCTCGTCGAGCCGGTCGCAGCAGCGGGTCGACGGCCTCGGGCTCGACGCCGATCAGCACGATCTTCTGGTACGGCGTCAGCCGCGCGCCGCGGACGGCGTACTCGTCCATCAGGTCGGCCAGCTGGAGAGGACGGTGCCGGAGACGCGGCCGGCCGTCGGCGCGACGCCGACGTAGAGGTCGCCGTCGTTCTGCTCGTGCACGCCGACGTGGTCGCGGTGGCCGACCGGTGAGGGCGGCGAGGGCGTGCGGACGAGCGGGCGGCCGAGGTACTCGTTCTCGAGGACCTCGCGGAACTTCTCGATGCCCCAGTCGGCGACCAGGAACTTCAGCCGGGCCCGCGAGCGCAGCCGGCGGTAGCCGTAGTCGCGGAAGACCGACGCGACGGCCTCCCAGACGTCGGGCACCTCCTCGAGCGGGATCCAGACGCCGGCTCGCTGGGCCAGCATCGGGTTGGTGGACAGCCCGCCGCCGACCCACAGGTCGAAGCCCGGGCCGAGCTCGGGGTGCACCGTGCCGACGAACGCCACGTCGTTGGTCTCGGGGGAGACGTCGTGGCTCGGGTGGCCGGTCACCGCGGTCTTGAACTTGCGCGGCAGGTTGGAGAAGCGCGGGTCGCCGATGTAGCGGCGGAAGATCTCCTCCAGCGCCGACGAGCCGTCGATGATCTCGTCCTTGGCGACGCCGGCGACGGGCGAGCCGAGGAACGGGCGCGGCGAGTCGCCGCAGGCCTCGAGGCTGCTCAGCCCGGCGGCGTCGAGGCGGCCCCAGATCTCGGGGACGTCCTCGATGCGGATCCAGTGGTACTGGATGTTCTCGCGGTCGGTGACGTCGGCGGTGTCGCGGGCGAAGTCGACGCCGATGCTGCCCAGCGCGCGCACGGCCTGCGCCGGCAGCAGCCGGCCGTCGGAGCGGACCCGCATCATGAAGTAGCGGTCGTCGAGCTCCTCCTCCTCGAGCATCGCGGTCTTGCCGCCGTCGATGCCGGGCTTGCGCTGGGTGTAGAGGCCCATCCAGCGGAACCGGCCGCGCAGGTCGGCGGGGTCGATCGAGTCGAAGCCGCGCTTGGAGTAGATGTGGAGGATCCGGGCGCGGACGTTGAGCGGGTCGTCGTCCTTCTTGGACTGCTCGTTCTTGTTCAGCGGCTCGGTGTAGCCGAGCGACCACTGGCCCTCGGCGCGCTTGGGGCGCGGGATCTCGGTGTGACGAGCGGGCTGGGACTGGAAACGAAGGTCTGGCACGGGACGAGGTCCTTGTTCGCTGACGGGCCGCGCGCGACGTTGGGCGCGGAAGGGGCGGCTTGGTTTCAGCGAAGCCAACACATCGCGCTGCGCGTACGCCCCAAGTCCACGTGGCGACGTGCCACGAGGTGCTTGTGGGTGGCGGCGATGATCATGTCAAGAAGTCTCAGGGGCTGGACGCCCTTCTCACAAGGCGAAATCCCGTGATGTGAGACGGCTGTCCATGATGTTGAGACTCCACACGTTGTTGACGTTGGCAACGTGAGCTGGCCACCGTGGCTCTCGACGTCACCGCGGACGGCCCTCTTGCCCCGAGGCCCAGCGCCCTTAGGGTGTGCGCCATGACCGGCCTCACACCCGATGCTCTCGCCAAGACCGCCTCCAGCGCCTACGACGCCATCCTCGAGGTGATCGGCTCGGTCGAACCCCGGATCGCCGACGCGACCCGCCAGGAGCTGGCCGACCAGCGGGCCTCGCTGAAGCTGATCGCCAGCGAGAACTACGCCTCGCCGGCGGTGCTGCTGACGATGGGCACCTGGTTCAGCGACAAGTACGCCGAGGGCACGATCGGCCACCGCTTCTACGCCGGCTGCCAGAACGTCGACACCGTCGAGTCGGTCGCCGCCGAGCACGCCCGCGAGCTGTTCGGGGCGCCGTACGCCTATGCGCAGCCGCACTCCGGCATCGACGCCAACCTGGTGGCGTTCTGGTCGATCCTGGCCCACCGCGTCGAGTCGCCGGCGCTGGAGAAGCTCGGCGCCAAGAACGTCAACGAGCTGTCCGACGCCGACTGGGAGGAGCTGCGCGGCAAGCTCGGCAACCAGCGGCTGCTCGGCATGTCGCTGGACGCCGGCGGCCACCTGACCCACGGCTTCCGGCCCAACATCAGCGGCAAGATGTTCCACCAGCAGCAGTACGGCACCGACCCGGAGACCGGGCTGCTCGACTACGACGCGGTGCGCGCGAAGGCCCGCGAGTTCAAGCCGCTGGTCCTCGTGGCCGGCTACTCGGCCTACCCGCGCCGGGTGAACTTCGCCAAGATGCGCGAGATCGCCGACGAGGTCGGCGCCACGCTGATGGTCGACATGGCGCACTTCGCCGGGCTGGTCGCCGGCAAGGTCTTCACCGGCGACGAGGACCCGGTGCCGCACGCCCACGTCACCACCACCACGACCCACAAGTCGCTGCGCGGCCCGCGCGGCGGCCTGGTGCTGGCGCAGGAGGAGTACGCCGCCGTCGGTCGACCGCGGCTGCCCGATGGTGCTCGGCGGCCCGCTCTCGCACATGATGGCGGCCAAGGCCGTCGCGCTGGCCGAGGCCCGGCAGCCGGAGTTCCAGACCTACGCGCAGCACATCGCCGACAACGCGAAGTCGCTGGCCGAGGGCTTCCTCAAGCGCGGCGCGCAAGCTGGTCACCGGCGGCACCGACAACCACATCGTGCTGCTCGACGTCACGTCGTTCGGCCTCACCGGCCGCCAGGCCGAGTCGGCGCTGCTCGACGCGGGCGTGGTCACCAACCGCAACTCGGTCCCGCAGGACCCCAACGGCGCCTGGTACACCTCCGGCATCCGCCTCGGCACCCCCGCGCTGACCACCCGCGGCTTCGGCCACGACGAGTTCGACAAGGTCGCCGAGCTGATCGTCGACGTGCTCTCCAACACCCAGCCCGGCAACACCAAGGCCGGCGGCCCGTCGAAGGCGACGTACGCCCTCGCCGACGGCGTCGCCGACCGCGTCAAGGCCGCCTCCGCCGAGCTGCTCGACAAGCACCCGCTCTACCCCGGCCTCGAGCTCACCTGACCCAGCCGCAGTCGCGTCGAGGTCGGACGTGCTTCGTACGCGCAGGTCGCTCCAGGTCGAGGCAGAAGCGGGCGATGGCGGCGCGGTCGGCGACCTGGGCCTCCAGGGCGGGGAGGGGGTGGTCGAGGAGCTCGACGGGGAGGGCCGAGAGGCCGCTCATCATCAGCATGTGGAGCGCGTGCGCCCGCCGGACCACGGGCTCGGGGATGTGCGCAGCCCTCGTCGCGCAGGCCCTTGACGTACGCCGCCACGTGGGCGTCGTCTCGAGCGGCGAGGTCGCCCGCGCGCTGCTTGCCGATCTGGACGTCGCCGATCAGCAGCTGGCTGAGGTCTGCGCCGACGGGCATCGGCATCCAGAAGCCGAAGTCGATCAGCGTGAACGAGTCGTCGCCGGTGGTCAGCAGGTTGTTGGGGCAGGCGTCGCCGTGGGCCGGGGCGTGCGGGAGTGCCAGCACCTCCTCGACGTACGCGGGTACCTCGCCGGCCGCCGCCCGCAGCCGGTCGCGCAGCTCGACGCCGAAAGCCGACGCGATGAGTGGGTGCTGCCAGACGCTGTCGTCGTGCAGCATCGGGATCACCTGCGCGAAGAGCCGGCCGTTGGCGTAGTCGGCCATCGTGAACCCGTGCTCGCCCACGTCGGCCGAGCACGGCGACGCGAGGGCTGCCGGAGAGCCGGCCGAGGAGGTACGCCGCTCGCTCGTACCGCGCGTCGTCCCAGGGCCTCGGCACCACGGCGACCTTCTCGAGCCACACCGCCGCCGACTTCTCGTCGAGGTCGAAGACGCCGACCGCTCGCGGCATGGTGAGGCCCGTCGGGCAGCCGGTCGCCGAGGTCGGACCGGTAGGCGAGGGGCTCGGTGCGCCACGGCACCGAGGCCTCGGCGAACTCCTTCATCTCGTCGGGCACGTACTCGAAGAACGGCGAGCGTGCCCACGACTGCACCACCTTGACGAACAGCTCGTACGGCGTGCGCTCGCCGGCGACCTCGCCGTCCCGCTCACCACGTAGCGCCCTGCCGTGGTGATCGCGGGGAGGTCGTAGGGGAACTCCTCGGCCTTCGAGTCGACGAGCGTCACCGTGTCACCGTCGGCCCCCAACAGCGAGGCGACCATCGCGGCGAGCGTGGGGTCGTCGACGTCGGCGGGGCCGAGTGCGGCGAGGTCATGCATGGCTTCTCCGGCCGGGTCGGGAGATGAGAAAGTAACTTTACTACCAGTGCGCCAACTAGTAAAGTGGCTTTATGACCACCGCGCCGGGACGACGTGCTGCCCGAGCTGATGGCCGGCCTGTTCGGCCGGATCAGGGCCGAGCTGTCCGACGGCACCATGGGCGACCTGCGGATGTCTCACGTCCGCGTCCTAGCCGCCGTGCCGCCCGATGGCGTCAACGTCACCGAGCTCGCCCGCAGCGCTGGAATGACCAAGCAGGGCTGCGGCCAGTTCGTGACCCACCTGGCCGGCACCGGTCACCTGAGCACGTCACCAGACCCCGCGGACGGCCGGGTGCGGCTGGTGTTCAGGACAGCGGCCGGCGATCGCGTTCATGCGCGACGTATACGCCGCCCTCGAACGGATCGAGGACGGGTTCGCCGCGGAGGTGGGCGAGCGGCGGTTCGCCACGTTCAAGAGGGTGATGGCGGAGCTGGCGGGACACTCGGGCTGACGTCCTCGCCGGGTCGGGGTCGGGAAGAGGACCAGCCCCGGCGTCTGCTCGTACCGTGTGTAGAGCCGGTAGCCGGCGAACAGGAACGCCGCGATGTACGCGAGCCCTGCCAGCACGCCCACCACGACGGCGAACGCGGTCCCTGCCGGTGAGACGAGGATCCCGACCCATCCGCCGGCGACGATGGAGGTGACGCCGGTGATGAACAACGAGGCGCTGGCGAGCAGCTGGGTCGCGTTGCGAGTAGGTCCCATCGTGTAGGTCTGCGTGATCCCGGCGACGTCGTCCGTGTGGCCCGCGACCAGGTACGGCGCCACCCCGGGGTCGATGTCGACGTAGGCGTGCCGCAGGCGGTTCATGCCGCGGACCAGCTGGGCGTCCTCGTGGGACGCGTAATGCACCCTCATGGCCGTGAGCGTGCCGGTGAGCAGGATCGCGCCGCCGAGCCCGAGTGCCAGCGGACGGAAGGGTCCGTCGTTCTGCACCACCAGCGCCAGCACCACCAGGACCGCGGAGGTGAAGGTGAACTGCGCCATGATCCGGCTCATCACCTCGCTCCAGGTCTGGCTGCGCGTCGCGAGCAGGCTCCAGTGCTCGGTCGCGAGCAGCTGCGCCCGCACTGCGGGAGGTACGGGCAGGTCTGTCATGACGCACCTCCGGTCAGAGGGTCGGCGTGGTCCTGGCCACGATCGTCCTCAGATCGGCGGCGGACGTCGAGAGCGTGCCGTAGGTGCCGTCGTACGACGTGCCGAGCCGGGAGCCGCAGAAGGCGTCGGCCACCTCGGGTGGCGCGAAGCGAACCAGGAGCGAGCCCTGCAAGCAGGCGGCCATCCGCCCGGCCAGCCGGCGGGCGCCCACCTCGAGCGACCCCTCGTCGCCCAGGAGGGCCAGGGTGTCGTCGACGGCCCGGTCGAGACGGGCGTCGGCACCGCGGGCGCGCCCGACCTCGGTGATCCACGCGCCCAGCACCTCAGGCTCTCGCGTGAGCGCGCGCAGGACGTCGAGCGCGTTGACGTTGCCCGACCCCTCCCACACCGAGTTGAGCGGCGCCTCGCGGTAGAGCAGGGGGAGCCCGGAGTCCTCGACGTAGCCGTTGCCGCCCAGGCACTCCAGCGCCTCGGCCACGAAGCCTGGCGTGCGCTTGCACACCCAGAACTTCGCCAGTGGCAAGGCGATGCGCCGCAACGCGGCCTCGTGGGCGTCGCCGATCCCGTCCACCGCGGCGGCCAGCCTGATGGCGAGTGCCGTCGCGGCCTCCGACTCGACGGCCAGGTCGGCGACCACGTTCTGCATCAGCGGCTTGTCGGACAGCTTGGACCCGAACGCCGACCGGTGCGCGACGTGCCACGACGCCTCTGCGAGCGCGTGGCGCATCAACGAGGCGGAGCCGAGCACGCAGTCGAGGCGAGTGGCAGCCACCATCTCGATGATCGTGCGGACGCCCCGGCCCTCGTCGCCCAGCCGTCGCGCGAGAGTGCCGTCGAGCTCGATCTCCGCGGACGCGTTGGAACGGTTGCCGAGCTTGTCCTTGAGCCGGACGACGTCGAGCGGGTTGCGGCTGCCGTCGGGGAGCGCGCGCGGCACCACGAAGCAGGTCAGCCCGTGCTCGGCCTGCGCCAGCACGAGGAAGATGTCGTTCATCGGCGCGGAGGTGAACCACTTGTGCCCGTGCAGCGTGTACTCGCCGTCCAGGCCGGTTGGCCGTGCCTCGGTCAGGTTGGCACGGACGTCGGAGCCACCCTGCTTCTCGGTCATGCCCATCCCGGCCAGTGCCCCGGCCTTGTCGACGACGGGGCGAATGCCGGGGTCGTACGTCGTGGCCGCCAGCGCCGGGATCCACTCCTTGGCGAGGGAGTCGTCGGCGCGGAGGGCTGGGACGGCGGCGTAGGTCATCGAGACCGGGCAGCCGTGCCCGGGCTCGGTCTGCGACCAGGCCAGGAAGCCGGCGGCACGGCGTACGTGTGCGTGGGCGTCGCCGGCGTCCGCCCGCTCCCAGGGCGCTGCCTGCAGCCCGTGCCCGACTGCCCTCCCCATCAGCCAGTGCCACGACGGGTGGAAGACGACTTCGTCGATGCGGTTGCCGAAACGGTCGTACGGCGTCAGCTCCGGCTTGTGGGTGTTGGCCAGCACGCCGTGCTCGCGGGCCTCGGCGGTGCCCGCGTCCTGCCCCAGCCCGGTCAGGTCGTCGACCACCTCGGGAGACCCGTGCCGGGTGACGGCCTCGACCAGGGCGACGTCGGAGGTGACCACGTTGTGGCCGACCAACGGTGGCGGCTGGTTCGAGGCCGCGCGGTTGCCGAGGTGTGCCATGGGAACACCGTAGACGCGCGGGCGGAAGGGTCTCGACAACCTCGACCGGGGACTCGTGCTGGTTATCTTGAGGTCATGAGTGCCGCCCCCGACCGTCTCTCCGCGGGGGCCGCGGCGCGGAGGCAGGCCGCGGCAGCGCAGCCCTGGTGGCGGCGAGCGGCGCTCAGGCTCTGGCGGATCGTGGTCGCCACGGCGGGGTCGTGCATGCGCCACCGCGTCACCGGGCTGGCAGCCGAGGCGGCGTTCTTCGCGGTGCTGTCGGTGCCGCCGCTGATCTTCGCGCTGGCCGGGTCGATCGGCTACGTGACCGACCAGTTCAGCGCCGCACAGATCGAGGACGTCCGGCGCGCCGTGATCGACCTGGCCTCGCGAGGGCTGACCGAGAAGGCCGTCAACTCGATCATCACCCCGACCATCAACGACGTGCTGCGAGGCGGCCGTTTCGACGTGATCTCCGTCGGCTTCGTGCTCGCGCTGTGGTCGGGTTCGCGGGCCCTGCACGTGTTCGTCGACACCATCACGATCATGCACGGCCTCGGCGGGCACCGCGGGATCATCAAGACTCGAGCGCTCTCCTTCGGGCTCTACCTGCTGGCGGTCGTGACCGGGATCGTGTCGATCCCGCTGATCGTGGCGGGCCCGTCCCTGGTCCGCGACTGGTTGCCCGAGCAGCTGGAGTTCTTGATGGGCTTCTACTGGCCGGCGGTGCTCGTGCTCACCGTCTGCTTCCTGGCGACGCTCTACCACGTGTCCGTGCCGGTGCGGACCAACTGGACCTTCAACCTGCCGGGGGCGACGTTCTCGCTGCTTTGCTGGATCGTCGGCTCCTACCTGCTGCGCGAGTTCCTCACTGCCACAGCCAAGGACTCCCGGTCGATCTACGGACCGCTCGCGGCTCCCATCGCCGTCCTGCTGTGGCTCTACCTGCTCGCCCTCGCGGTGCTCATCGGCGCGGCCGTCAACGCGTCGTTCGACACCGAGTTTCCTCAGAAGGCGACCACCTCGGCCCGACTCGAGCTGGTGCAGCGGTTGCGCAGCAGGATGGCCCATGAGGCACACGGCCCCGAGCCTGCCGACGGACAAGACGCGGGCGACGGTGGCGACGCGCCGCCCCGGTCGACAGGGCCCGAGGGACTAGATTCGGGGCGTGCCGGACGACCAGACTGACCAGCCTCGCCTGCTGGTCGACCCGCATCTGGGCGTCAGCCGGATCGCGCTTCCCGACCGGGTCAGGTCCCCGTGGTGGGAGCTCGGCCGCCGGATGCTTTTGGCCCTGGCCATCCTGGTCGGGACCGTGCTGCTGGTCTACTTCGACCGCACCGGCTACCGCGACGGCAACGACCCGCCGCTGTATGGCGTCAACTTCACCGACTCCATCTACTACACGACCGTCACGCTGAGCACGACCGGGTACGGCGACATCGCGCCGGTCACCACCCAAGCGCGGATGGTCAACGCGTTCCTCATCACCCCTGCCCGTATCGCCTTCCTGGTCCTGCTGATCGGCACCACCCTGGAGGTGCTGGCGTCCCAGGGCCGCGAGATGTTCCGAGTCGCCCGTTGGAGGAAGAACATGGGAGAGCACGTCGTCATCGTCGGCTACGGCACGAAAGGCCGCAGCGCCGTCGAGACGCTGGTCAACAACGGGCAGGACCGCGAGGCGATCGTCGTCGTCGACAAGGGCGCCACCGCGCTCGCTGACGCGCACGCCGACGGGCTGGCCGTGGTCACCGGCGACGCCACGCGCCGCGAGGTGCTGCAGCGCGCCGGCATCTCGACCGCGAGCCACGTCATCATCACCACCGACCGTGACGACTCCAACGTGCTCGCCACGCTGACCGTGCGCCAGCTCAACCCCGACGCCTGGATCGTCTCGGCCGTGCGCGAGCAGGAGAACGTGCCGCTGATGAAGCAGTCCGGCGCCGACTCCGTGATCACCTCCTCCGACGCCGTCGGCAGGCTGCTGGGTCTGTCGTCGTTGTCGCCGACGCTCGGATCGGTGATGGAGGACCTCCTCACCTACGGCGAGGGGCTGGAGGTCGCCGAGCGCGACCTGCTGGTCACCGAGGTGGGCAAGCAGCCGCAGACGCTGCCCGACCAGGTGATCGCGGTCGTGCGCGACGAGAAGGTCTACCGCTACTTCGACCCTGTGGTCACCCAGCTGGCCCGCGGCGACCGGCTGATCGTCGTACGCCCGGCCAAGGAGCTGCCGTGGGCGCCGCGGCCCGGTACCCACGACGAGGCGCTGGCGACCGAGGAGACCTGACGTGAGCGTGGCCACGGCGCGCGTCGAGGTCGGGCTCGTTCGGGACCGGCCGGGCTGGGCCACGATGCTGGCATTCCTGGGCGTCGCCAGCGTGCTGGGTCTCGCTGTCTCGGACAACCCTGCTGCCGGAGGCCGAGTTCGCAACGGTGTGGCCGTCCGCAGGTGTCACCGTCCTGTGGTTGCTGGTCCGGCGGGCAGCACCGCTCAGCATCGACACGGCGTTGATGTTCGCCTCGATGCTCGGCTTCGCGCTGCTCATGGACATCCCGGAGTGGATGGCCCTGAGCGATCGCCTGCGCCCACACGCTGCAGACCCTGGTCGTCGTCGCTCTCCTGCGGAGGTTCGTCCCGGACCTGTGGGGATGCGGCGGCGACCGGCCGCTCGACTCGCCCAGGATGCTCGCCGCGTACCTCGCGTCCATCGCCGCGGGCGTCCTGGTCAGCGCCGCCGCCGTGACCGTCGTCTGGATCAGCTGCCGGGGACCCGGACACCTGGCTCGACGTGCTGTTGTGGACCGCCCGCAACTACTGCGGGATCCTCCTCGTCACCACGGCCGGGCTGATGCTGTTCCAGCACTTCGCGCAGCCGCCCCCGCGAAGCCGGCTGTGGGAAGGCAGCAAGCTGGAGTTCACCGCCGCCTGCCTCAGCAGCGTTGCGGCGTACGTCGTGGTGTTCATCGTCGGCGCGGACACCCTGCTGTTCCTGGTCCTCGGCGTGCTGGTCTGGTGTGGGGTCAGGTTCGGCACCCTGATGAACTCCCTGCACGTGCTCGTGCTCGGCTACCTGGCCGTGTGGGCGACGATCGAGGGTTCTGGCCCGTTCGCCGGGAACGACCCCGTGGTCGACGCGCTGCTCGTCCAGCTGTTCGTGATCGCCACCGCCTGCACTGGCCTGGCCCTGTCGACGGGCCTCGACGAACGCGCGCGGCTGACCTCCGAGCTTCGGCAGACGTCCCGGGAGATGACCTACCAGGCCCAGCTGATGAACGCCGTGGTCAGCTCCATGGCCGAGGGGCTCGCGGTCGTCGACGACCGCGGGCGCTGGCTGCTGCGCAACCCCGCGGCGACGCGCGTGGGTGGCTTCGCCGGCGACCTGCGCGTCCTGCTGGCGACCGCGCCCGGTGGCGACCCGCTCGTCCGCGCGCTGGCCGGCGAGACCGTGCAGGACGTGGAGCTGCGCGTCGCCGACCCGCCCGGCGCGGGTCGCACCCTGGCCGTCTCGGCCGCGCCCCTCCCGCGCGACTCCGTGACCGGGCACGCCCGGGCGCTGCTGATCTTCCGCGACGCCACCGTCGAGCATGCCCGCCGCATCGACCTCACGGCGTTCGCGGAGGTCGTGGCCCACGACCTACGCAACCCGTTGGCTGCCGTCGAGAGCTGGACCGGGATGATGTCGATCGAGCTCGGTGACGGCGATGTCGAGCCCGCACTCGTGCGGGAGTACGTCGACCGGGTCGGCACCGGCACCCGCCGGATGAAGGGGCTCATCGAGGACCTGCTCGGCAGGGCCACCCACGACTCGACGCTCCAGCTGCGCCGCGTCGACGTGACGGCCCTGGCCGAGGAGGTCGCGGCCGACCACGGCGCCAGCGAGCACGTCAAGGTCGGCGACATCCCGGACGTGCGGGCCGACGCCGCGCTGGTCCGGCAGGTCCTCGACAACCTGCATCACCAACGCCTTGAAGTTCGTGCCCGCAGGTGAGGAGCCACGGGTCAGCGTGACTGGCCGCCGGACCGCCTTCGGCACGGTCGCGATCGCCGTCGCCGACGAGGGCATCGGGCTGCCCCCCGGCGCCCACGAGCGCATCTTCGAGCAGCACCACCGCGCCCACACGTCGTACGACGGACGCGGGCTGGGTCTGACCATCTGCCGCCGCATCGTGGAGCGTCACGGCGGCTCGATCACCGCCCGTGACGCCGAGCCGGAACGACCGGGCGGGCGCGGGGCGGTCTTCGAGCTCACCCTGCCCTCTCCAGACTGAGCCGGCGCCCGATGGACGTGCGTACCTGGGTCGGCGCCGCTGCGGTCGTGGCACTGCTCGTCGTGCTCGGGGTCGTGCGAGCGGCCTACGACGACGGGCCGACCCCCGAGGAGGTCCGCTGCCAGGAGCTGCGGGCCGCAGCCAACGCCGTCGCCGCCCGCGAGGACACCGTGGACGACGAGCTGGAGTACCTACGCAAGGCCCGCGCCGCCGAGCGGGCGTGCAAGTCCGCTGGTTGAGGAAGGACGAAGTCCTGTCACGAAACCAGCGCGAGAGAGGTGGTTTCCGTCACCGGGCTTCGTGACGGTCGCTGCGCGACCTCCTCAGCCAGCGGCTTTCCAGACGGACTCGGTGCGATCGACGAGGTCGGCTGACCACGGCCTCGAGGGTGCCACCGCGCTCGTACGCCGACCGTTGCCGGACCGCACCTGTGGCGGCGAGCAGCCGCTCGAACCCGTGGGTGACCAGGTCGAGGTCACCGGCGTCCTCCAGGGCCGGGCGCATCCGTTCAGCCAGGTTCTCGAGCACCTCACGAGCGGGTGCCAGGTGACCCTCGACGGGGTGCACGAGGGTGCCGGCGAGACCGTAGCGCGAGGCGCGCCAAGCGGCGGCGCGCAGCAGCTCGCTGCGCCAGGGTCGCGGGGGAGCTCCGGCCTCCCACTCCCTCGCGGCCGTGCTGGCGACCGCGCGCACCGTGGCGGCGATGACGACGGCGTCGTCGGGGTCGGTGCAGACATCGGCGACCCTGATCTCCACGGTGGGCCAGTCCTCGGCCAGCCGGGCCTCGAAGTAGATCATCCCGGGGTCCATCGCCGCCCCGGTCGCCATCAGGCCCTCGACCAGCGCGTCGTACGTCGCGGGGTCGCCGAAGAGCTCGGTGGCGCCGCCCGTCGGCCAGCGGCTCCACACGTGGGCGCGCCAGGACGCATACCCGCTGTCGCGGCCCTCCGCGAACGGGGAGTTGGTGCTGAGGGCAAGCACGACCGGCAGCCAGGGGCGCAGGCGGTCGATGATGCCGATGCCCTCCTCCCGGGACTCGATGCCGACGTGGACGTGCATGCCACAGGTTCCGGCCGCCCGGCCGAGGGCACCGAACTCGTTGACCATGTCGCGGTAGCGGTCCTTCGGTGAGACCTCGACCTCGTCGACACGGAAGGGCGCGGTGCCGGTCGCGACCGCCGCGACACCGGCGTCGCGCGCCGCCTGCCCCAGCAGCCGCCGTGCCTCCACCAGCTGTCGACGTGCGTCGGCCATGTCGGTGCACGGCTCGGTGCGGGTCTCGATCTGGTGCTGGAGCAGCTCGTGGTCGACCAGGTCCGAGCCGACGGGTACCTTCCTCAGCACCGCACTGGCCCGCTCGACCACGTGCCCGGTGTCGGGGTCGACGAGCAGGAACTCCTCCTCGATCCCGAACGTCCGGACTGCCACCCGGGCTCAGCCTGCGAACGCTGTGAGGGCTGCCTCGTTGAAGGCCGGCAGGTCGTCGGGCTTGCGGCTGGTCACCAGGTTGCCGTCCACGACGACCTCCTTGTCCTGCCAGGTGGCTCCTGCGTTGCGCAGGTCGGTCTGGAGGCTGGGCCACGACGTCAGCGTGCGGCCGCGGACCACGTCGGCCTCCACGAGCGACCACGGGGCGTGACAGATGGCCGCGACGGGCAGGTCGTTGTCGAAGAAGCCCTTGATGAAGGCGACCGCATCCTCGTCGAGCCGTAGGGCGTCGGGGTTGGCGACCCCGCCGGGCAGCACCAGGCCGTCGTACGAGTCGGCCTCGGCGTCGGCGAACGTCGCGTCCACGTCGAAGGTGTCGGCCTTGTCGAGGTGGTTGAACGCCTGCACCTGGCCCTTCTCCACCGAGACGAGCACAGGCTCCCCGCCTGCCTCCTTGACGGCCGCCCACGGCGAGGTCAGCTCGACCTGCTCGATGCCTTCCTTCGCAACCGCGAAGGCGATCTTCTTGCCGGTGAGGTCTGTCATGCCTGTCACGCTAGGGGCGCGCCCCTTGGCCGGACATCACTCGGAAGGGTGGGACGGCATCTCCCGCCGGGTCGTCGCCGTGGCTACTGTCACCACATGGCCACGAGCGTGTACGTCGCGGCGGTCGAGGGGTACACGGGCAAGTCGACGGTGGCCCTCGGCGTCCTCGAGCAGCTCTCGCGCCGCGTCGAGCGGGTGGCGGTCTACCGGCCGGTCGTCCGCGGCGACGCGGCCACCGACTACGTCCTCGACCTGCTCGTGTCCCACGAGGCGGTGCAGCTGACGTACGACGAGTGTGCGGGCGTCACGTACGCCGACCTGCACCGCGACCCTGAGGGCGCGCTCGACAGGATCGTCGACCGGTTCCACCAGGTCGCCGACAAGGCCGACGCGGTCGTCGTCGTCGGCAGCGACTACACCGATGTGGGTGCGCCGACGGAGTTCTCCTTCAACGCCAAGATCGCCGCCAACCTGGGCAGTCCCGTGCTGCTCGTGCTCAACGCCCACGACCGCTCATCCTCGGAGCTCCGCACTGCCGCCGACCTGGCGATCAGCGAGCTGAACGCCAACCACGGCACGTTGTTCGCCATCGTGGCCAACCGGGCCAACCCGACCGGTGGTGACCTCGACGCGGTGGTCAAGTCGCTCGACGGGCTCGGCGTACCTGCCTTCGCACTGCCCGACGAGCCGTTGCTGAGCGCGCCGTCGGTGTCCGACCTGATGGCCGCCTGCGACGGCACGCTGGTCAGCGGTGAGGAGTCGCTGCTGTCGCAGGAGACCACCGGCATCGTGGTCGCGGCGATGACGCTGCCGCACGTGCTCGACCGGCTGTTCGACGGCGCGGTCGTCGTCACGCCCGGCGATCGTCCCGAGGTGGTGCTCGGCGTGCTCACCGCCCACGTGTCGGCGAACTTCCCCCAGATGGCCGGGATCGTGCTCAACGGCGGCTTCGACCTGCCCGAGCAGGTGACGCGGCTGATCGACGGGCTCGACACCACCATGCCGATCGTCGCCACGACGCTCGACACCAGCGACGCGACGCAGGCGCTGACGTCGGTGCGCGGCCGGCTCCAGAAGGAGTCGCCCCGCAAGGTGGCCACCGCGCTCGCGCTGTTCGAGGAGCGCGTCGACCGTGAGCTGCTGCTCGACCGGCTCGAGGTCGCGCGCACGCGCGCGGTCACCCCGCTGATGTTCGAGCACCAGCTCATCGACCGGGCCGTCGGCGACCGGCGCCACATCGTGCTGCCCGAGGGCGACGACGACCGGATCCTCCAGGCTGCCGACACCCTGCTGCGCCGCAAGGTCGCCGACCTGACGATCCTCGGCGAGCCCCGGGAGATCCAGCAGCGTGCCGGTCTGCTCGGCGTCGACCTCTCGGCCGCTCGCCTGCTCAGCCCGATGGACCCGGAGCTGCGCGGACGGTTCGCCGCGGCTTACCACGAACGCCGCAAGCACAAGGGCATCGACCTCGAGCGGGCCCGCGACATCGTCATCGACGTGTCCTACTTCGGCACGATGATGGTCGAGCTCGGACTCGCCGACGGCATGGTCTCCGGGGCAGCCCACACGACTGCCCACACGATCCGGCCGGCCCTCGAGGTGGTGCGCACGGTGCCCGACGTCTCGGTCGTGTCGTCGGTGTTCTTCATGTGCCTGCGCGACCAGGTGCTGGTCTACGGCGACTGTGCGGTCAACCCCGACCCGACCGCCGCCCAGCTCGCCGACATCGCGCTGGCCTCGGCGCGCACGGCCGCGGCGTTCGGGGTCGAGCCGCGGGTGGCGATGCTGTCGTACTCGACCGGGGCCTCGGGCTCGGGCTCCGACGTCGACAAGGTCATCGAGGCGACCGCGATGGTGCGCGAGCGGGCACCCGACCTGCTCGTCGAGGGACCCATCCAGTACGACGCCGCGATCGACGCCGCCGTCGCGCGCACCAAGCTGCCGGGCTCTCAAGTGGCCGGCCGGGCGACCGTGTTCATCTTCCCGGACCTCAACACGGGCAACAACACCTACAAGGCGGTCCAGCGGTCCGCCGGGGCGCTGGCGGTCGGGCCGATCCTCCAGGGGTTGCGCAAGCCTGTGAACGACCTGTCGCGCGGGGCGCTGGTCCGCGACATCGTGAACACGGTGGCGATCACCGCGATCCAGGCCCAGGCCCAGTCCTTGTCGCAGGCGCTTCGGTGAGCGCCTATGTGCTGGTCATCAACGCGGGCTCGTCGTCGCTGAAGTACAGCCTCGTCGACGGCGAGACCGGCGACGCGCCCGCCTCGGGGTCGGTCGAGCGGATCGGTGAGGCGAGCGGACGGCTCTCGCACGAGGTCGGCGGGGAGAAGCACACGAGCGAGCGGGAGTTCCCGACGTTCGAGGACGCGTTCGGCGCAGCCATCGACGCGTTCGAGGACCACGGGCCGTCGCAGCGCGACATCGAGGTGGTCGCGGTCGGGCACCGGGTGGTGCACGGCGGAGAGCAGTTCTTCGAGCCGACGTTGGTCGACGACGACGTGGTCGCGGCCGTGGAGGCGCTGGTGCCACTGGCGCCGCTGCACAACCCGGCCAACCTCGAGGGCATCGCGGTGGCTCGCAAGCTGTTTCCCGACCTGCCGCAGGTGATGGTCTTCGACACGGCCTTCCACCACACGATCCCGGAGGTCGCGCACACGTACGCCGTCCCGCGCGCGTGGCGCGAGGAGCACCACATCCGACGTTACGGCTTCCACGGCACCTCGCACGCCTATGTCTCGCGCGAGGCCGCCCGGGCACTCGGGCGTTCGGTCGACGACGTCAACATGATCGTGCTGCACCTGGGCAACGGCGCGTCCGCCACCGCCGTACGCGGTGGGGAGTCCGTGGACACCTCGATGGGGCTGACCCCGCTCGAGGGACTCGTGATGGGCACCCGCTCGGGCGACCTCGACCCCGCAGTACACATGCACCTGCACCGTTCGCTCGGCTGGCCGCTGGAGGACATCGACCGCGCGCTCAACCGCGAGTCCGGGCTGAAGGGCCTGGCTGGTGAGAACGACTTCCGCGAGGTGATGCGGCAGCGGGCGGCCGGCGACCGTGACGCCGCGCTGGCCTTCGACGTCTACTGCTACCGGATCCGCAAGTACGTCGGCGCCTACTACGCCGTGCTGGGCACCGTCGACGTCGTCGTGTTCACCGCCGGCGTCGGCGAGCACAGCCCCGACCTGCGCGCCGCCTGCCTCGACGGCTTGCAGCGGCTGGGCATCCGGGTCGACCCCGGCCGCAACGAGGGCCCGGTCTCCGGGCCCACCGTGGTCTCGTCCGACGACTCCGACGTCGCCGTACTCGTCGTACCGACGAACGAGGAGTACGAGATCGCGCGCCAGACCCTGTCGCTGGTTGGGCGCCTCTGACGCGTCCACCCCGTGGACTTGTCGGGGTTTCCCTGTACTTGTCGTGGCTCCCTAGCCCCGACAAGTACAGATTTCCCGGTCGACCGGGGAAATCTCACGGCGGTCGCAACCTCCGGGGGAAGCCGGTGTCGGCGGCCTCGGCGGGGGAGAGCAGCAGCTTGACGTCGACGCAATGGACGCCGTCGGGGCGGGCGAAGACGGGGTTGAGGTCGAGGTGTGCGACCTGGGGTACGTCGACCGCGAGCTGGCCCGCGGCCACGACGAGGGCCTCGAGGGCGGGGACGTCGACCCGCTCCAGCCCGCGTACGCCGTCCAGCAGCGGCCACATCCGCAGCCCTCGCAGTGCCCGGGCCGCGTCTGAGGGCGCGACGGGTGCGAGCAGGTGCACCTCGTCCTGCAGCAGGTCGCTGGCCACGCCGCCGGCGGCCACCCGGACCAGCGGCCCGTAGGTGTCGTCACGCACCACGCTGACCGCCAGCTCGACGCCGCCCACGATGGGCTGCACCCGGACCTCGACGTCTGCGACGTCTGCTCCGAGCTCGTCGGCGAAACCTGTCATCGCCGCGGCCACCTCGCCCGCCGAGCCGAGACCCACCCGCACCAGGCCGCGGTCGCTCTTGTGCAGCACGTCGGGGTCAGAGACCTTGACCACGACCGGCCAGCCGAGCGACTCGGCCGCCGCGACGGCGTCCGCGCCGCCGTGTGCGGGCAGGCCGACCTGGTCGATGCCGTACGGCGCCAGCAGCGCGGCCGCCGCACCTCCTGGCAACCACTCGGACCGGCCACCGCGCCGGGAGAGCCGTTCGGTGGCCCATGTCCTGGCGGCGGTCGTGCGGGCGGGGTCGGCCGGGGGTGCGTCGTCGGCGCTGACGCGCCGCCACGCGGCGTACCGCATGGCGCGGGCCAGCGCGAGGACCGCCGCCCACGGGGTGCGGTAGACGGTGACTCCTGGTGTCGGGTCCTCCCCACGGAAGTCGGAGGCCACCACGACGGCGGGCTTGCCGCTCCCGGCCGACGCGACGGCGACGGCCTCGCGCAGCTGCCGCGGGTCGGCCAGGGTGGTAGGCACCAGCGGCACCACGACCGCGTCGACCTCGTCGGACTCCAGCAGTGTCCGCAGGGCGGTCGACAGCAGGACCGGCGTCACGTCGGCGCCGACGTCGACCGGGTTGCCGACGCCGACCAGCGAGCCCGCGCTGCGCAGCGACTCCTGCAGCCCGGGCGACAGCCGAGGGACGCTGAGTCCCTCGCCCTCGGCCAGGCTGGCCGCGAGCCAGCCCATGCCGCCTGCGTTGCTGACGATGCCGACGCGGTGACCGCCGGGCAGGGGCTGCTGCGACAGCACCGCCGCGGCCTCGGAGAGCTCGGCGGCCCCGCGGCAGCGGATCACCCCCGCCTGGGCGAACAGCGCCGAGATGCCGACGGCGCCGCGGGCCTCGCGGTCGCCGCCGACGACGGCGAGCAGCGGCTTGCGCTCCCCGAAGCGGCGTGCGGTGCGGGCGAACTTCAAGGCGTTGCCGAACGACTCGAGGTACAGCGCCCCGACCGACACGCTGTCGTCGTCGCCCCAGGCGGCGAGCAGGTCGTTGCTGGACACGTCGAGCTTGGCGCCGAGCGAGACGAACGAGTGCACGCCGACGCCGAGGTCGCTCGCGAGGTCGAGCAGCGTGAAGCCGACTCCACCCGACTGCGACGCCACGGCGAGCCCGCCACGTTCGGGGAGCACGCGCGCGAACGACGCGTTCAGCGGACCGGCACCGGCGTGGCTGAGCACGCCCTGGGAGTTGGGGCCGACGAGCCGGAGGCTGTGGGCCCGGGCGAGCTCGACCAGGTCCCGGTCGTCGTCGTGACCAGTCCCGGAGAAGCCCGACGACACGACGACGGCCGCGCCCGCGCCGGCCGCACACGCGTCGGCGATCACCTCGCCCACCTCGTCGGGTGGCACCACGACCATGACCAGGTCGAGCGGACCGGGCACGGCCTGCACGTTCGGGTACGCCGGCACCCCGGCGATCATGCCCCCCTCGCCGTCGGCCGCGGGGTGCACGACCGACAGTCGCCCGGCGTACCCGCCCGCGACGATGGAGTCGAGCACGGCTCGGCCGATCCCCTCGGCCGAGCGGCGTACGCCGACCACGGCCACGCTCTCGGGCGCGAGCAGTGGCCGCAGCGAGCGGGCCTCGGATCGCCACTCCCGCCGGTCCGACGCGTCGAGAGCGGCGGCGGAGACGTCGGTGCGCAGCTCGACGGACACCTCGCCGTGCTCGGTCCGCCGCGCGATCGAGAAGCCGGCGCCGCGGAAGACCCGGAGCATCCCGTAGTTGTCGGCGAGCACGTCGGCGTCGAAGCGGTTCAGCCCGTGAGCGCGACCCAGTGCGGCAAGGTGCTCGAGCAGCAGGCTGCCGAGACCGCGGCCGCGGTCCTGGTCGGAGACGAGGAAGGCGACCTCGGCCCGCTCCTCGGAGAGCACCTCCGCCGTGGCCAGCCCCGCGAGGCGGCCTCGGACCAGCGCGACCAGCGCGAACTGCTCGGTGTGCTCCGGGTCGAACAACCGGGCGACGTACCGGCGGCCGGCGTTGCGGTTCGCGGTGAAGAACCGAAGCCTGAGGGTGTCCTCGGAGACGTGCTCGTGGAGGTGCAGCACCGCCTCGCGGTCGTCGTCCGTGAGTGTCCGGATCACCGCGATCGTCCCGTCGGAGAGGAGCACGTCGGACTGCGGCACCGACCACTCCCGCGGCGACACCCCCGACGTCGTGGTCACCCGTTCATCCTGTCGCGCCCCCGCCCGCTGGTCGAGGAGCGCCAGCGACGAGCCTCGAGACCCGTGGCGTGACCAGGGCTCATGCACAACGGGGTGACCCGGCGTTCGGGACCCGCCACCTAGGCTGTGCGCGTGTCGAACGTCGAGCAGCCCCCCGCCGAGGAGGCGCCACCGCCCCCATCCGAACCACCGTTCGACCAGGAGCGCGAGGCGAAGAGCGAGGAGACACCCCGCCGTACGACGCGGACCGACGACCCGCTGAGACGATCGAGGACCAGCATGCTCTGGCTCTCGACCATCGGGCTCGGTTTCGTGCTGGTCCTGCTGGTGGTGCTGATCCTCCAGAACACCCAGGAGGTCGAGGTCTCCTTCTTGTGGTGGGAGGGCACGCCGCCGCTGGCCGCCGCTCTGCTGCTCGCCGCGGCAGGGGGCATCCTGCTCACCGCGATCGCGGGCTCGCTGCGGATCGTCCAGCTACGCCGCCGGGTGAAGCGCCGGTGAGCAAGACGGGAGCAGTCGCCAAGCACGGCAAGCGGGTCGGTCTCGAGATCCTCGGGTGGGTCCTGATCGTGGCCGGCATCGCCGGCCTGATCCTGCCTGGTCCCGGGCTGCTGGGGATCTTCGCGGGCCTGGTCATCTTGTCCCAGCAGTACGACTGGGCCGAGCGGCGCGTCGACCCGATCAAGAGGAAGGCGCTGGGTGGCGCCTCCGACGCCGTCCAGACCTGGCCCCGGATCGTGGTCGCGCTCGGTGCCGCTCTCGTCAGCATCGCGGTAGGCGTCTACTGGTTCCTGCAGCCGCCCGCTCCGTCGTGGTGGCCGGTCGACGAGAAGTGGTGGCTCTGGGGCGGTTGGCCGCCCGGCGTCACCATCGTGTTGTCGGGGATGTTCGCGGTCGGCCTATGGTCTACAGCTACCGCCGCTTCCGTGGGTCGCCCTACGAGGAGGACTCGTGACCCGACCTGTCGCCGTGATCATCGCCGCCGGCCCTGGGGTCAGCGGCTCGCTGTCGCGCCGGATGGCCCGCGAGGGCTACGACCTCGCGCTCGTCGGCCACGAGGAGCAAGCCCTCCAGACGCTCACCGCCGAGCTCGAGGAGCTGGGCGCGTCGGTCAGCCACGCCGTGGCCGACGTGACCGACGTGGAGGCGGCGACCGACGCCGTACGCCGCCTGGCCGAGGGCTTCGGCCGGGTCGACTGGCTGCACTTCAACCCGAGCGCGTTCCGCCAGAAGGACCCGCTCTCGCTGACCGCCGCCGAGCTGCTGACCGACGTCGGGCTCGGGGTCGCCGCACTGCTGACGGCACTGCAGGCGGTCCGTCCGTTCCTTCAGCAGGGTGCCCGGGTCACCGCGACCGGCAGCATGGCCGCCGACAAGCCCTGGAACGAGGCAGCGTCCCTCGGCGTGCAGAAGGCGGGCCTGCGCAACCTGGTCCGCAGCATCGACACCACCCTCGAGCCGCTCGGTGCCCGTGCCGTCTCCCTGACGGTGCGCGGCACGTTGGGCAAGGAAGGTCCGTTCACCCCCGACCGCGTGGCCGAGGCGATCTGGGACGCCGCCCACCAGGACGAGTCCGACTGGCACACCGAGGTTGCCTACCGCGGCTGAGGGTCGGACGTCATACGTTCTGGTCGCCCTGGCGACCGATTCGTATGACGTTGTGGACCCTGCTTGCGTACGGCGGCCGACCCGGAGGGGTGAGGCAGGCGGACGGCTCCCCTGGCAGGGTCCGATGCAAGGGAGAGGAGACCCTATGGACACCGACGTCGACCTGCTGACCAAGCAGGTGGAGAAGCAGAAGGCCAAGCTCCAGGAACACACGACCCTGTTGGAGATGACCGAGAAGCGCGCAGCTACCGCGGACCAGGACCGCCAGTCGGCCGCGCGGGAGCACGAGCGGCTGAAGAAGCGCGCCAAGCAGGCCAAGGAGCAGGCTCGTCGGCTCTCGCGTGAGGCCAAGCGCGCACGGCTGCGACTGGAGGCCGGTGAGTCGGACCACGACCAGGCCGAGAAGGAGCTGAAGGACCTGGCCAAGACGATGGCGAAGCGCCAGCAGAAGCTGACGAAGGCCGAGTCGGCACTCGCCGCCGCGCAGGCGGAGAACCGCTCGACGGGCGCGGGATCCGGCTCGGGAGCGAGCCCTCGGCGCAGGGCTCCGTCCGTGGCTGCCAAGTCGTCCGCGGCTGCCAAGTCGTCCGCGTCGCCACGGAAGCGCACGGCGGCGAAGTCCACGTCCCGGGCACCCTCTGCGCGCACCAAGAAGGCCTCGCCGGCGAAACGATCTCGCTGAGCGACAAACGGGGCTCACGTCCCCCTGCAAGATTCGGCAGGTTGCCGGACAGTTACGGGTATGAGCGTCCAGCCGGAGCCGCACGACGCCTTCGAGGCCGTCGTACGGCGTGCGGGGCCGGCGATGCTCGCCTACGCCCGGCGGCGCGTCGATGACGAGACCGCCCAGGACGTCGTCGCCGAGGCGCTGCTGGTCCTGTGGCGGCGGCGGCACGAGCTGTCCCGATCCGGCGGCCCTGAGCGCGAGCGCGCCGACGAAGTCGCCTGGGCGATCGGCATCACCCGCGGCTGCCTCGCCAACGCGCAGCGGTCCGCCCGCCGCCACCTCTCCCTGGTCGGCCGGCTGGCCAGCCTCGAGCGACCGCCTCCAGCATCGGGCCCGCCGTCGTCCGAGGACGACGACGAGCTCCATGCGGCTCTCGGCTCGCTCCGCAAGGAGGACCAGGAGCTGCTGCGCCTGTGGGCCTGGGACGACCTGAAGCCGGCACAGATCGCGGTCGTCCTCGGCACCACGCCCGAGGTGGTGTCGGTGCGGCTGCACCGCGCCAAGAAGCGACTGAGCGCCCTGCTCGAGACCGCTGCATCACGCACCACCTCGCCCACGCACTGACCCGCCGTACCTCACGAAAGCCGACCCGCCATGGACCCCACGACCGAACGCCGACTCCGCGACGCCGACCCGCTGGCGCGCCGTACCACTGACGAGACCCGCGACCAGGACTGGCTGAGCGAGGCCGCCCAGTCGGCCACGACGCGGCCGCCCTCGCGGCGGCCGCGCGCCGTCGTCCTGGTCGCTGCCGCAGCTGCGGTCGTGCTGGCCGCCGCGGCCGGCGGGTTCCTCCTGCGCGGCACCGACGACAGCAGCGGGAGTACCGATGGTTCGACCACCGCGGCGCCGACCGTCACCGACCTCACCCTCGGCGCCGAGGACACGATGGCGATGTGCATGGCCCTGTCGGACGACGCCCTCTCACCCATGCCCGTCGCGTTCGGCGGCGAGGTGAGCGAGAAGACCGGTGACGAGGTCCTGATCGACGTGGACACCTGGTACCGCGGGGGCGACACCGACCAGGTCCGGCTGACCGCGCCGGACACCTCGATGACCTCGCTCGGCGTCGGGATCGACTTCCAGGTCGGCTCGCGCTACCTGGTGACCGCCCTCGACGGGGCCGTCAGCTACTGCGGCTTCAGCGGCCCGTGGACCCAGGAGCTCGCCGACGCCTACGCCGCGGCGTTCGGATCGGGCAGCTAGGGCTGCTGGGCGTGCCCGCCCACGTGGAACTCCAGATGGGCGACGGGGTTGTCGAACTTGCTCAGCCGGAGGGAGACCTGGACCTGCCAGGTGCCTTCGCGAGGGATGACGATGCGGCCTCGGAAGGTGCCGGGCTCGATCCTGGCAAGAGGTACGTCGCCCGCGAGGTCGTCGCTGGTCAGCCGCACGCGCGGCAGCTCCGCGCCCTCGGCCGGTACGCCGTCCTCGTCGCGCACGCGAAGGGTGAGCGTGTTCATGCCGGAGGTGGCGGGCGAGATGGTGACCACCGCCTCGAGGTCACCGAGGTCGGCTCGCTGGGTCTGGGCACCCGAAACGGGCGCCGTCGGGAGGCCCTCGACGGGCGGGCTCTTCTGGGTCAGGAACCCGGTCACCAGCAGCACCCCCACCAGAGCCACGGCCTCGACGCCCGTGGTACGTGACAGCGCCCGAGTGGCGTCGACCGTGTCGTGGAACCCGGCCGCCGTGCTCATGCGGGGGAGCAGCCGGAACCGGTTGTACGCCGCGATCGCGACCGCGAACGCGGCGACCCCGATCTTCACCAGGAGCAGCTGTCCGTAGCCGTCGTTGAGCAGCGCGTCCCACGAGCCCACGATGCGCCAGGCCAGGAACGCACCGGAGAGCACGAGCGCGGCGAGGACGGAGGCCGCCGCGGTGGAGAACCGGCTGACGAGTGCGGCGGCGGCCTCGCGCCGGGCCGCCAGGCCGGGAAGCGTCAGCCCCAGGCCGACCAGCCCTCCGAGCCACACGCTGCCGGCGACCAGGTGCAGCCAGTCGACGCTGACGACGAGCTCGGTCTCGGTCTCGGCGCGTGTGTGGCCCGAGAGCGGCAGGGGAGCGAGGGCCAGCAGCCCGGCCAACGCCGCGAGCTGGTGGCGGCTCGACCAGGCCCGGTCCCGGGGCAACAGCCAGGCGGCGGCCAGCACGCCGACCACCGTGGCGGCCGTGATGACGACCTCCTCGGCCGGCAGCGAGCGCCACGTGGCGGCGTCCAGGAGCGTGCGCGGCCCGGTGCCGCGGAGGTAGAGCGCCGTCAGCGGCAGCCCCACCACCCAGGCCGTCGCCGACACGCCAGCGGCGAGGCGCGCGACCCGCAGGAGCCGGCGCCAGACCCGGTCGAGCTTGTCGAGCCCGGAGGGGAGCAGGATCGTCGCGAACCAGACGAGCCCCACGGCCAGCAGCAGTCCGGCGTACGCCGGCCAGCGCGACAGGCTCAGCGCGACGGGTACGCCGTCCTCGGGCGCGTCGACGACTGGAGCGTCCACGCTCTCGCTCGGCGCGCCGACCGAGAAGCTGAGGGTGCCGGCGATCGGATGTCCGTCGACCGACACCACCCGCCAGGCGACCGCCACGGTCCCGTCGGTGATGTCCTCGTCGAGCGCGACGAGCAGGTCGGTGTCGCTGGTGCGTGACGACGACGCGAGCAGCTCGCCCTCGGCGTCGAAGACCTGGACGCCGTCCGGCACTCCTCTGACCGGCTCACTGAACGTGAACCGGACGACGTCCGGAGCGGCTTCGAGCACCGAGCCCTCGGCGGGGTCGGTCTCGATCAGCTCGGCGTGCGCCGACGCCGGCGGTGCGCAGGCCAGGACGACGACGGCCACCACTGCGGCGATCCCATACCAGCGACGCGCAACCCTCACGAGCGCCGGCGTGCCTGGATGACTGCGAAGGCGCCGACGAGCACACCCAGCAGCCCGACGCCCAAAGCCCAGGCGCCCAGGTCGCTGCCGTCCTCCGGTGCCTCGGCCGGCTCGTCCGAACCGTGGGCGTCGCCCTCGGCGGCCGTGATGGTCACCGACGGTGCGGGCAGCTCGAGCTCCTCGGCGTCCTGGCCGTCCTCGGGGACCTCGATCCAGGCCGACTCACCCTGCTCGCAGGTCTGGATCGTCGGGAACACCAGCGTCGTGCCCTCGGACTCCGGCAGCTGCAAGGACAGCTCGAAGGCGTCGCGGTAACCGTCCGGCAACGGCGTCCGGGCCGTGTAGGTGACCGTGGCGACCCGCTCGGTGATCTCGTTGCCGTGGGAGTCGGTCACGGGCGGGTCGAGCTGCTCGACCTCCTTGTCGACCTCCCACAGCGGGTTGCGGGTAGGCGTGACCGCGTTGATCTCCTCGGGGATCTGGATCGCTATCTCCGTGGTCGCCGACCCGTCGCAGCCGTGAGGCACGCTCATCGTCAGCACGGTGAACGCACCGGCCGCTGTGGTCGAGGCGGAGACGCTGACGTGGGCGCTGGCCGGGGCGGCGACGCCGAGGACGACGGCGCCGAGCGCGAGGGGTACGGCGCCCAGGCGCGTGAGGGTACGTAGAGACATCGGGACTCCCTTTCGGGGATTCGGAACTGGTCTGGGACGGCACGCGCGTGCCCGCCTGGTCAGCGACGACTCAGGCAGGCATGGCGGCGCATGGGGGTGCGCGCCCCGGGCTCCCGACCAGCCAGACGAGGGCGGTGCCGAGCGACGCCCTCGCGACCCCGGCGATCGTGGCCGGCCGCATCGCGACCGCCAGCGGCCGGCCAAGGCTGAGCACCACGTCGACGACCCAGCGCCGCACCCACCAGACCACCGCCGTCAGCAGCGCGCACAGCACGTGTGCGGCCGCCATCCGCGGCGACAGCTCCTCCATCCACCAGGACGACGGCGCGGCAGCGTGCTGCGCGTGGCCCGGTGCGTGCCCGACCGCGGCCCCGGCAGGCGACAGCGTCGCGAACAGGGCGTGCAGCCCCAGCTGGCACAGCACCAGCACCGGCAGCATCACCGCCGGCCGCACGGACCGCCGCAGCACCCAAGCCGTCGACACGGTCACCAGCCCGGCCACCCCGACCAGCCACGGCAGCGACGGCAGCGCACCACCCGCGACCGTGTGGGCGACCACCGTCAGCGACCAGACCTCGACCGAGGCGCGCGCCGTACGACCGGCGGTCGAGCGGCGAGTGGCGGATGCGGACACGCGGACATTATGGGTGCAGCGACCGACGTTGCGATCCGGAATCGCCCTCTGGCAGGACGAGGGAGCAGACCCCAGCATCTCCAGCCTCGGGGGGCACGTAACCAAACAGGCAGAACTCTGTTCTGAGGATCGTCTCCCGCCGTGCATCGGTGTGAGCAACGGGGTTGTGCCTGTTTGAATACGAAGGCTTTCCGCCGTGTCTGCACGGACCCGAGGTAGTCGTGTGCCAAGAATGTTGAGGTGGAGCAGCCTGCGGCGCGCCGGCGTCCTGTCCTGAAGGCGGCCCTCGGCGGCGTCGTCGCCGTCGGGGCCGTCGGTGGAGCCGCGCGCGTGTGGCCAGGTGCCGGTCCCGGCGGCCGGCCCGACGGACTCCCGGCGCTGGCTCTGGTCGACCAGGGCGACGACGGGATCAGCGAGCTCGCGGTACCCCTCGACGGCCCGGTTCTCGCGCGACGCACAGGCGACGACGTGTGGGAGAGCGACGAACTGTCCTCGACGCCGTACTCGATGCTCGGGCTGACGTGGGACGACCGGGACGCTGACCCCGTCCTCGAGGTGCGCACGCGCACCGATGGTCAGTGGGGCGACTGGCTGTCGATGGCGCCGCTCGCCGACCGGCCTGACGCCTCGTCCGGCGAAGGCTCAGCCGTGGCGAGCACCGAGCTGGTGTGGATCGGCCTGTCGGACGGCGTACGGGTCCGGGTCGGGGGAGTGCGCCCGCGGGGCCTGACGCTGGTGCTGCTGCGGCCGTGGGCGCAGCCGGGGGACGAAGCATCGGACGACGAGAGCGGCGAGCCACTCGCGCGTACGGCGGCCGCTCGCGGCTCCCGGGCCGGGCGCGTGCCGCGTCCCAGGCTGCACGGCCGCCGGCAGTGGGGCGCCAGGGAGTCGTGGCGTGACGGCCGGCCCCACCTCAACCACACCATCAAGCAGGTGCACGTCCACCACACCGTCAACAGCAACAGCTATCGCCGCCGCGACGTGCCGGCTCTGATCCGCGGCATGTACCGCTACCACACGCGTCATCTCGGCTGGTCCGACATCGGCTACAACTTCCTCGTCGACCGGTTCGGGCGGATCTGGACCGGCCGTGCGGGAGGGGCACGCCGGCCGGTGCGCGGCGCGCACACCCTCGGCTTCAACTCCACCTCGGCCGGAGTCGCGGTGATCGGGAACTTCGAGCTCACCCGCCCTTCGGACCGGGTGCTCGACGCGGTGGCCGCCGTCGCTGCCTGGAAGCTCCAGCCCTACGGCCGCGACCCTCTGGGCAACGTCCGGGTCTGGTCGCGCGGCAGCGACCGGTTCCGGGCGGGTCGGAAGGTGCGGCTGCCGGCCATCGACGGTCACCGCGACACCAACCAGACCGCCTGCCCCGGGCGCCATCTCTACCACCACCTCGACGAGATCCGGCACCGCGCCGCCGTCCTCGTCGAGCGGTACTCCAAGGTGCGGGTCGTCGAACCCCCGGCCCTGCACGGGACCCCGGCCCTCGGCAGCACGCTCACCGCTGACCCGGGCACCTACACCCCCGCCGACGCCGCCATCAACTACGTCTGGCTCCGCGACGGCCGTCGCATCCCGCGCGCCTCGGGACGTCAGTACGACGTGCGGCCGGCCGACGTCGGCACCCGCATCTCCGTCCGCATCACCGCCCGCAAGCCGGGCCTGAAGCCCGTCACCCGCAGGCGCTGGTCGTCCGGACCGACCACCGGCCCCGCGACAGTCTCCGTGGAGGGGCGCGCGGACGGCGGCCGCCTGCGCGTCGCCGTACGCGTCAGGTCTCCACGCGGCGTACGCCCCGTCCCTTCCGGCAAGGTGGTCGTCAAGGTCGACGGCCGCCGCGCCGTCGTCCGCCTCACCGACGGTCGTGGCGTCGCCACGTTCGGCGCCAAGAGTCCACTGCCGCGCGGCCGATACTGGGTCAAGGCCAGGTACCTGGGCGACCGCTCACATGACACCGACCGCGCCACGACCCGGGTCCGCATCCGTCGCTGACTCTGGGAGGATCGCGGCGGGCCCGGGCAGGAGAATCGCGGGGGAGCAGGACATGGACGAAGACGTCGTCGCGGCCGAGATGGCTGCCATGGCACAGCTGCGCGAGCTCTTCGCCGAGATGGCCGGCGTGAAGATCTGGACCGCTGAGACCAACCTGAGGCTCGAGCGCATCGAGTGGGTGCTGGAGGCCGCCGGCTCGCCGCAGCACTCCTACCCCCACGTCCACGTCGGCGGCACCTCCGGCAAGGGGACCGTCGCCGCCATGACGGCCGCCATCTTGAGCGCGCACGAGCTCAGGGTGGGACTGCACATGTCTCCGTACGTGCAGACCCTCAACGAGACCTGGCAGCTCGATGGCCGCCATGCTCTCCCGTCGCAGGTCCTGCACGAGGCGCTCGCGCTCCGCGAGCTGGTCGAGGCGCACCCCTCGCCGTACGGCCCGCCGTCGTACTTCGAGTTCAAGGTGGCCCTCGCGTTCACGCTCTTCCGCGAGGCGAAGGTGGACGTCGCTGTCATCGAGGTCGGCCTCGGTGGTTCGTACGACGCCACCAACGTCCTCGGCAGCGGGGTCAAGGTCCTGACCAACGTGGGTCTCGACCACGTCGACGTCCTCGGCTCCACCGTGGAGGAGATCGCCACCGACAAGGTCGGCATCTTCCGGCCGGGCGGCAGGGTGGTGTGCGGAGCCACCCAGCCGAGCGTCCGGCAGATCGTGCAGGACCGGTGTCGCGAGCTGGAGAGCCCGTTGTGGCTGATCGGCGACACGCTGGGCGTGAGACGCGACGACGACACACTCGTGGTCGAGCTGGACCAGACGCGCATCGACGTCCACGAGGTGCCGCCTGACTGGCAGGAGTACCAGGTGGTCAGCGCCGGGCTCGCCGTCGCCGCAGCCTCCGAGATCCTCGGCGACCGGCTCGACCCGGCGCGGTGCTCGAAGGCGCTGGCGTCCATCAGCCTGCCGGGGCGGGTCGAGGTGTTCGAGCGCGACGGTAGGACGGCCGTCCTCGACGGGGCCCACAACGGGGACAAGATCGCCGCCTCCATGTCGAGGATCCGCAGCGCGTTCGGCGGCAGGGACCTGGTCGGGGTGGTGGCGTTCAAGGAGGGCAAGGACGCCTCTCTGCTCGTTCGCACGCTTGCCGCGGTCTTCCGCGACATCGTCTTCACGACCTTCGACGCTCCTCCGTGGAGGTGCGTGCCGCCCGAGGATCTCGCCGGGTTCGTCGACGATGGCTCCGGTGTCGACGTGATCGTCGAGCACGACCCCTTCGAGGCCGTACGCCGCGCCGAGACGCTCGCGGGTCAGGACGGGGTCGTCGTCGTCATCGGGTCCTTCTACCTGGTCGGCAACGTCCGCAAGCGATGGGTGGCCGACGAGGTCGCCGTGCTCGCCGGCGGCTCGTACGGCGGAGGTTGAAGGTGCCGCGTCACCACTCGTACGTGACTCGCATGCTGGTCACGCTGTACGCAGCGGGCAGCCTGCCGAACGTCGAGAGCGTCGAGGTCGAGCCGGAGTTCGGGCAGGTTGCGCGCGTCTCGTATCGCGGCGGCGGCATCAGGCTGGTCAAGGGCAACGACGTGGGCCTGAACTCCTGGGCCGCCATCGAGACCCTCCGCGACAAGGAGTTCACCAAGTTCCTCCTGCGGTCGTCGGGCTACCGCTGCCCGGCCGGCCGGTCCTTCACCCTGCCGTGGTGGGCCGAGACGATCGGCCCGAGCCTGGCCCGCCGCGGGTACGACGAGCTGGTCACGACCGCCGATGCCCTCGGGTACGCCGAGCACCTCGGCTTCCCGGTGTACGTCAAGCCCGTCGACGGCGCCCACGGGACCGGCGTAGCGCGCTGCCACGACGCCACCGAGGTCGAGCAGGCTGTCGCGAGGTACGAGGTGCTGCGCGTCAAGACGATGCTCGTCGAAGAGGCGATCGACCTGCCCGACTTCCGCATCGTGGTGCTCGACGACGAGGTGATCTCTGCCTATCGCCGGCGTCCCCTGGCGGTGCGCGGCGACGGGGCCTCCACCATCGCCGAGCTCATCGAACGCCGGCAGGACGAGTTCCGGGCGACGGGACGCCGTACCAGGCTGGACGCGGCCGACCCGAGGATCGTGTCGTTCCTCGCCCACTCGGGCCGCTCGACCTCGATGGTCCCGGCGGCGGGGGAGCAGGTGGCGTTGCTGCCGGTCTCGAACCTCTCCGCCGGCGGCACCGCCGAGGACGTCACGACCCGGATGGCCGCGCGCTGGAAGGAGCTGGCCGTGGCCATCGCCGCGTCCTTGGGCGCCCGCTTCTGCGGCGTCGACCTGTCGACGGCGGACATCGAGCGGGACGGTGACTACGCCGTGCTCGAGGTCAACGGCTGCCCGGGCCTCGACCACTTCCAGGACGGCGACGTAGAGCCGGCGCAAAGGGTGAGCGAGCTGTACGCCCGCGTCCTCAACGCCCGCCCGTAGCCTGGCAGGCGAGACATGCCGAACCGGTTGAGTGGCGGATCACCGGCACCAGGTGCCGGGGATCCGCCACCTAAGCCGCAAGCGTGATCTGGCGCGCTTTCTTCGTCGCGCGCGAGAACCCCCGTGCGGTCGCACGGGGGGGGGTCTCGCGGATGGCGCCGTAGCCGGCTGCCGGGGGCGCGTCAGGCGTTGAAGCTGCCGAGGTACTGGCCCAGGGACGGCCGGCCCAGGTGACCGGCCTCCTGCATGATGCCGGGGGTCTCGGGGTCCGTGGCGAACGAGGTCCACCCGTCCTCGTCCCAGTCGAAGACGGCCCACACCCGGTCCTCCTCGATGGGGTCGCGGTAGACCGTGGCTCCCTGCGAGCCGTGCGATCCGCGCTTGTCGGCGCCCTTCGTGCTGAACACCTCGAGGAAGTGGTCGAGGTCCTTCACCTTCGTCGTCGCCAGGATCATGTCGTTCTCCTCCGTGGTGGGGACTATCGGTCCCCGTGCCTCCCAGCCTGGTTGCTGGCTCGACCGGAATCCTGGGCCACGCGTCGGTGTCCCCACATGAGGAGATTCCCCTATTTCGGGTCCCCATCTGCGGAGCGCCCCTCGACGACGTCGTGGTCCAAGGCCCACCGGGTTGCCGCGGCCCGGTTGGTGACACCGAGCTTGATGTAGATGTGCTGGATGTGGTTGTCGGCGGTCTTGGCCGAGATGAAGAGCCGCTCGGAGATCTCGCGGGTTGACGCCCCGTCGGCGATCAGCCGCAGGACCTGCGTCTCGCGGGCCGTGAGGCCCGCGGCTCCGGCGGCGTGCTGACCGGCGGCCGTCAGCGCACGGCGGGCGAGGTCGATCTGGTGGAGGGCGTACGACGCCGCGTCACGGACGTCCATCGCGGCGCCGGCAGCAGCGAAGCGCTCCGCCGCCTCCTGTCCGAGCTGCACCTCGAGCCTTCCACCGAGCTCGCCGAGGCCGGGCACGTGGTGGGAGCTGCCCTTCTCCCGGGCCATCGCGCCAAGGACGGTCTGGGCGACGGCCGGACGGTCGAGCCGCTCGAAGAGGGCCGGCAGGCTGGCCAACGAGATGACCAGCTGGGCCACGGCGCCGGAGCGCACGAAGGCCTCGATCGAGTTGCCGAGGAGACTCAACGCCGTCTCGAGCTGGCCGTCCGAGGTGTGCAACAGGGCGGCGTCGCGGGCGAGGAAGCCCTCGAAGAACCGCACGTCGTGCTCGCCGAGGTAGGACACGCCCTCGTCCCAGGTCTGAAGGGCGCGCTGCGGGTCCGCCTTCGAGTAGGCCAGACCCACGATCCAGAGCGTGTAGGTGAGCCAGTAAGGGTTTCCGAGTTCGCGCGCCGCCGTCAAGGCTGACTCGGTGAGCTGCAGCGCCTCCTCGATCCTTCCGGACGACTGCAGGCCGTCGACGTACGCAGCTATCCCGTAGGCCTGCCCTCGGCCCGGCAGCGCCGCGACCTCGCGGGTCAGCTCGACGTACCGATCCAGGTTGCCGCAGTAGACCTGGCCGAGCGCCTCGATGAACGTCGCGTAGCCGGGCTCGCAGGACTCGTAGCCGGGCCGGCCCTCGAGCTCGCGGGCCCGGTGGGCGTTCGCGGTCGCCACCTCGGCCCGTCCGACGAAGCAGGCGTATCCCGCGGCGGCGTACAGGCGGGGGAGCCGCCGGACATCGGCCTGTTCCGCGAACGGGAGCACGGCCTCCGCCCACCCGATGGTCTCGAACAGCTCGACGGAGAACCCCATCAGGGCGGCGTGGGCGGCGAGGTCACTGGCCGTCTCCACGTCACCGCGGTCGAGGCTCCACCGGTACGCCGACCGCAGGTTCGCCAGCTCGGTCTGCACCCAGTCGACCTGGGTCCGCCACTCCGGGCCGTTCCAGAGCTCACACCGCCGGACAGCCTCGCCAGCCAGGTACGACGCGTGGCGGTCGCGGCCCGCGTCGCGTTCGCCGTTCTCCGCCAGCCGTTCGTCGGCGTACGCCCGGATGGTCTCGAAGAGGCTGTAGCGGGTTCGCGCGGAGCCGAGGTGCGCGATGACGAGGGACTTACGCACCAAGGAGTCCAGCATCCGCAGGACCTCCACGTCGTCGCCCGCCTCGGCGACGGCGCACAGCGCCGGCAGGTCGAAGCCACCCGAGAAGACCGAAGCCCATCGCAGGGTCGCGCGCTCGTCGTCCTCCAGCAGGTCGTAGGACCAGGCCACCGCGTGGCGCAGCGTCGCCTGGCGGTCGGGCCCCAGCTCGGGTCCGGTCAGCAGCCGGAAGCGGTCGTCGAGCCGATCGGACACCTCGACCGCGCTCATGGCCGCCATCCGCGCCGCGGCCAGCTCGATGCCGAGAGGCAGCCCGTCGAGCGTCGCGCAGATCCGGATCACGGCGTCCGCAGTCTGCTCGTCGAAGATCCCGAACCCTGGCCGCACCCCACGAGCCCGCTCGACGAACAAGGTCACCGCGTCGGACGTCACGCCGTCCACCTCCAGCGGGGGCACGGTCAGCAGTGCCTCGCCCGGCGCGCGCAGGTGCTCCCGCGAGGTCGAGAGGACGCGGGGGAGGTCGGAGCGGGCCAGGATCTCACCGATCGCCTCGGCAGCCGCGGCGAGCACGTGCTCGCAGTTGTCGACCACGATCAGCACGCGACGTCCGGCCAGTGCCTCGGCCACCGTGTCGATGACGCGAGCGCCGCCTTGCGGGGTGATGCCGAGGGCGGTGGCGATCGCGTCGGGCACGGCGTCGGCATCACCCACGGGTGCCAGCTCGACCAGCCACACGCCGTCCGGGAACTCCCCGGCGAGCTCCGCCGCGACCTCCAGTGCGAGCCGGGTCTTTCCGACGCCTCCCACCCCGCTCAGGGTCACCAGCGGCCGGGAGCGGACCAGAGCGGCCACCTCGGCCAGGACTCGCGAACGCCCGACCAGAGTGGTGGGGGAGAGTGGCAGGTTCCCGCGGCCGGGCTGCACGCTCACTTCCTCAGTCTGGCATCGACGTCGTGGTGGGGGCAGGATCGGCGCAACGACGGGGAGGACGACCCATGGATCACCTGACGCTTCTGGAGCACGCCGAGGGCCAGCTGGTCCAGGTGATCCAAGGGCTCGACGACGCGGAGATGGACGTCCTCAGCAACTGCCCGCCGTGGACGGTCCGCCGCCTGGCCAGCCATGCCTTGAAGAACCAGCTGGTCTGGGCGGGCAGCGCCAGCGACCAGCAGCTCATGCCGCTGGACGAGGCGATGGCAGCCGTCCCGTACGACGGCGACCTGGCGCCGATCGCCTCAGACGTTGCCGCGCGGGTACTGGACCTCTGGCGCGGCGACGACGTGATGACCACGCAGCACGAGACCCCTTTCGGTCAGCTGCCTGGCGCCGTGGTCGTCGACTTCGCGATCATCGACGCCGCCGCCCATGCCTGGGACCTGTCGTCGAGCCTCGGCCGCGCGATCGACTTCCCGGCAGAGACGATCCCCGACATGGCGGACGTCGTCGCGCTCACCTGCACCGAGCACGCCATCGAGCTGGGCCTGATCAAGCCGCCGACCGAGCCTCCCGCCGACGCCACCGACACCGAACGGCTGATGGCCGCCGCGGGGCGCACCATCGCCCGCTGACCGGCGCACGGAGCCTCAGTTCCTGTCGTCCTTCCGGTCGGACATTCGGGATTCTTCTGACAGTCGCTGCGGAGCGACCTACGGTCGCCGCCAGGAGGTTCACGTTCCGCCTCCAGCTCTGACCACGGGGAAGTGCCATGACCGTCACGAAGACCGCCGCCTGATGGATGCGCCGCAGCCGACCACGCAGGCGCAACCCGGCTGGTACGCCGACCCGGGCAACCCGCAACTCATCCGCTACTGGGACGGAGCCAGCTGGTCGGTCCACACCCAGCCAAGACCCCAAGTCCCGAGTCCGCCGAGCGGGCAGGGGAAGCCACCGTGGTGGCAGCGCCGAGGGCCGGTGATCGCGGCAATCGTGCTCATGAAGATCTTCGCGGGCGCGGTCCTGTCGAACGACGACGAGGCGAAGTCGCCGGAGGCAGGTGCTCCCAGCTCGACCGCTGACGGCTCGGACTCGACCGAACCGACGCCGGCGGACGACGCGGAGGCCGCGAAGCCGAAGCCGGCCAAGTCGACCGTGCCGCGGGTGACCGGCCTGGTCGGCAAGCAGGCGGAGCGGCAGCTCGCGGCGGTCGGGCTCGTCGCGTTCGTCGCACGAGAGGTCCCCTCGCCCCGCCCGGTCGGCACGGTGCTGCGTCAGCTCAGGGCTGCGGGCGTCTCGATCCGCGAGGGCTCCTCGGTCGGTCTCGTGCTCGCCGCGCCGTACCCGATGGTGCCGGGCACCGCCGGGATGGCTCAGGCCGCCGCGATGCAGCGCCTGCGCAGCGCGGGCTTCCAGGTGAGGGTGACCCAGCAGGTCGTCACGTCGGGCCGCAACGGGGTCGTCCTGCGCCAGACACCCGTCGGCTCGCAGCGCGCGAGACCGAACTCCGTCGTCACCGTGGTGGTGGCCAACGTCGTGCGGCCTGTCGTCGCCCCACCGCCGCCGGCGAACTGCACTCCCGGCTACTCGCCGTGCCTCGCTCCGTCGTCGGACTACGACTGCGCGGGTGGGTCAGGCAACGGCCCCAGCTACACCGGACTCGTGCGCGTCACCGGCTCTGACCCATACGACCTCGATGCCGACGGTGACGGGGTCGCCTGCGAGAGCTGAGGGCGCTTCGATCCCCGGGTCTGTGGCTGGACTTCAGGCGATCAGCAGGCGAGCGCCGAGCTCGGCTTCGTCGAGATCGACCAGGTCGCGGTTGCGTTCGGCCCACCGACCTGAGGCGAGGTCATCACGGAGGCTGCGCACTGCTCTCTGCTCGGCGTCCTGCCCGACTGCGTCCCAGACCGAGATCCCGCGACGGACGTTGTCGTCCAGGTAGGCCTCGGGGCGACGCCAGTAGGCCTCGAAGAAGCCGTCGGCACAGTCCCACGGGATGGGTACCGGTTCGGTCCGGGCGCCGATCGCGCCGGCGAGCTCGGGCAGCGACGCCAAGACCCTGCACCCTCTCAGCGCAGCGAACTCGGGCAGGTAGTCGCGGGTCAGCCAGAACTGGTCAGGGTCACTGGTGTCGAACAGGAACACCACGACGCGGCGAGCGACGCGCCTCATCTCGCGGAGGCCGGCGACCGGGTCCTGCCAGTGATGGACGGTGCACACAGCCATCGCGGCGTCGAAGGACTGGTCGTCGAACGGCAGGTTCTCGGCCGATCCAGCCAGGCACGGCGCCGCGTCCGGGAGGCGTTGCGAACGCATCAGCGCCGACGGTTCGACCGCGAGGACGTGCCGGTCGGGAGGCTCGTAGGAACCCGTGCCCGCCCCGACGTTCAGGATGGTCCGGGCATCGCCGAGCGCCGCCCAGATCCGCGCCGCGATGCGCGGTTCGGTTCGCCGCGTCACGGTGTAGGTGGCGCCGATGGTGTCGTACAGCTGCACACCTCGGAGGTTAGTCCGAGCGCCATGTCTCGCCGGAGGCTGCTGGCCATCGGGTGTGCACACTGGTCGCATGTCAGACGGGAACCAGCCGCTTCCGCTCGGCGATGCACGGTGGCGAGAGCTTCGAACCCGAAGTGGCGTGGGGTCCGAGTGGGTGACCGACGTCATCCGAGGACTCCAGCACCGGACGCTCGGGTCGGAGGCGTTTCGGGAGCTGTGGCCGGAGCTGTGCTCCGAGGACAGAACGTACGACGCCGCGTTCGCCGTGGCGCCGTACCTGACAGGCATCGCGCGAGAACTGCCCGCGAGGGAGTCCCTCGAGTACCTCATCGTGCTGGGACTGATCGAGACCTGTGCGGCCGAGGTCCCCGAGGATCTCGAGGCGGCGTACAGAAGAGCCACCCGAGAAGCGCTGGCCCACGTGGTCGAACGGCTGGCCGACTGCCCGGCCGGCCATGAGCTTCGCTATCTGCTTGCGGCAGCCGCGGCCTTCCGAGGACGGTCCGACCTGGCATCCGCCCTGCAGAACCTGGACGCCATCCAGGAGGAATGTCCCGAGTGCGGCACGGTCGTCTTTCCCGCCGAGCTCCAGCAGATCCACAAGCGAGACGTGGACCTCCGCTAGGAGTTCGAGCCGGTGCGGCGCTCGAGTGTCTCGATGATGGTCGGACAGACGTCGATCTCGTAGAGCCTTTCGACGGCTTGCATCCCGCCGGGGCTCTCTGCGTTGATCTCCAGCACCTTGTCGCCGATCACATCGATGCCGACGAAGTACATGCCGTCGGCCACGAGCTTGTCGCTCATCGCCTCGACGATGCCGAGCTCCACGTCACCGATCTCGAGAGGCACCGCACGTCCGCCCGTGCTGATGTTGGCCCGGGGGTCGTTGCCTGTGGGCACTCGTCGGAAGGCAGCCAGCTGCCCGTCGTGCTCGAGGATCTGTCCTTCGAGCAGGAAGATGCGTGAGTCTCCGTCCTCTCCGCCGTCGACGAACTGCTGGATGATCGCGTAGCCGTCCTGCAGCACCGCCTCCGTGATCTGCGCGAGGTTTGCTTCGTCCTCGTCCTTGATCACGAACACGTTCCGACCCTTGGCTCCGTACAGCGGCTTGACGACGGAGTGGCCGACCTCGGCCACGAACCGCTCGATCGCCTCGGCGTCTCTCGTCACGAGCGATCGCGGCCGGATCTTCTCGGGGAACTCCTCCAGGTAGAGCTTGCTGGTGGCGCGCACCAGGGACTTCGGGTCGTTGACCACTGTGACGCCGCGAGCCTTGAGCATCTGGCCGATCACCACACCCAGTGGGCTTGCCCACGGACGATCCTGCCAATCCTCGATCGACTCGTTGCGGAGGAACAAGGCATCGAGGTGGTCCATGACGATCCGTTCGGAGCCGCGTTCCTTGATGCGCTCCATGAAGCTCTCCAGCGTGTCGGCCGCCTTGAAGACTGCGCGGTGAGCCCGGGCCAGGAGCTGCCCATCGCTTTCCCCGAGCTCGATGTCTTCGACTCCGACGTAGTAGACCTCGTGCCCGCGCTGGGCCGCGGCCCTCGCGAGCCGCGTGGTCGTGTACTCGTCGATCTCGGTAGCGACCTCGTTGACGAAGAAGGCAAGCCTCATGCCGACCGCTCTCCTTCGTAGAGGTCTGTGACCGACGCTCCCTCGCGCAGCCTGTCGAGGCGTTCCTGAGCGCCGGGCACGTCGAGCCAGCGTGGACGAACCCACGGTGGGTTGAGCACCTCGCGCTCGAGCAGGTCCTGGATCAGCGGGATGTGGTCCAGCGAGAGCTTGCCGACGAACAGTGCGTCGAGGCTGATGCCCTCCGCGATGGCTTCGAGCAGGCGCGCGATCCCCCGGAGGTAGATCGCGTCCTTCACCGAGCCACCCCCGACCACGACCCGGATGGCGATCGACCAAGCGGTCCTCGTCGGAATCCCATACTCGGTCCGAAGCGATTCGAAGATCTCCACGAATACGGCGCCATCGAGCATCTCCGCGATGGCGACGACCCTGGCGGCGAGCACGCGGAGACGCCGCGGATCCAGTCCGCCGGTCAGGTACTCGGCGAGCACGGCAAGACCTTCTTGGGTCTCGTCGTAGCCAGGCAGTCCGATCGTCAGCAGCTTCAGGGGTTGCCTGGCGCCGTTCTGGTAGGTCACGACATGGGTGCCGACCTCGTGATGCAGCAAGGGCTCGACCCGGTCCGCCCTGATGGTGGCGGCTTCGGGGATGAGCAGCCGGCCGAACGACACCATCAGCTCGGAGATGTCGTCGCGCACCTCGATGTGCGACGGGAAGTCTGGATACACGGCGCGGTATCGATCGCACTCCGCACGAGCCGCATCCGCGAACACCCCGGCCGTGACGCTGCTCTTGCTGGGAGCTTGTTCTGGGATCATCGCGAGCAGCTCCTTCGCGGCCGACACGAGAGGCGGGGCGATCCCGCCGTAGAGCTGCAGGGATCCGTACACGAACCGTGCGGTGTCGCGATCCTCCAAGGCCGTGATCTGCCTTGCTATCTCGTCTCGCTTCGCCTGGAAGAGGGTGTGCAGCGCAGGGTCCGTGACGTTCTCGATCTCGAGGTCGTAGAGGTCACGTCGCACCAGGTCCGGCTCGAACTCGAGCTGTCTGAGCCGGAGGGTGGGAGCCGTCGCGAAGTCACTCCGCTCGAAGTCTGCCCAGGCCTCTCTCGCATTGACCGGCGTGACATTGAGCAGCAAGTTCAAGCCGCGTTCGATCTCGGTGAGGTTCGCGTCGATGTCCAGAGCAGGCGCAAGTTGTTGCGTCGGTGACGTCACCTGCATGACGTACCCACCAACGCGTACGAGCAACCCCCCATGCCTGGCACAAGCCTGATCGCCGTCGTGATCGGCGCGCCCCCCGCCGAGATCCCGGACTCGTTCGCCTTCCCGCCCATGTGACCGAGCCGCCCGCTTCGCGCTCGGCTCACCGGGTGTCTACGGGGCCGAGGTCTCGGCGGCCGTCTTGATCGAGGCGGCCTCTGTCTCGACGTACCGCTTGGTCAGCGACCGCGTCATCAGCCAACCGATCCCGGATATCGGACCGGACACGGCCACTGCGAGGGTGAGCCGGCTCCCGTCGGGGTGCGGCTCGACGACGTGCGACGCGGTGACGGTGACACCCGGCGAGCTCGACTCCCAGGTGTACGACGACCCCTGGGTCAGCTGGGTGACCGTCCACACTGCTGTGGGCAGCCGCGGCTGCTCCAACCGAGTGCGGGAGCCGACGGCCAGCGGGCCGGCGTCGAGACGCTCCACGGAGTCGACCGTCGGGATCCGCTCGGGCCAGCGCTCGACGTCGACGACCACGTCCCAGACCCGCTCGGGCGGGGCTGCGATGGTGACGGTGTGCTGCAGGCCGGGCATGCGCCGAGTGTACGAAGGTGAGTCAGTCCGAATCGGGCCTGCCACTCACCAGCGCCTAGGCATCGGACCCCGCCGCCTCGATCAGCTCCTGCTCGCGCTCGGGTGTGAGTCCCACCCCGTCACGGGTGGCCTGGTCGGGGTGGGCCAGCGCCCAGGCCAACGTGTCGCGGACGATCTCCTCGAACGGCCGGTGCGTGAGGCCCGCGGCCTCGGCGCGAGCGGTGCTCATCGCCAGCACGTACTCCGGAGCGCCCTCCGACCACAGCGGCAGCTGGGCACCGTCCACGCCCTGCTCGGCGAGGACGGCACCGTCGACCGGGACCAGCTCGACGGGCTCGCCGACCTCCGCGACGGTGTCGGCGAGGAACTCCCCGAAGGTGGTGGCCGGCCGTGCGGCGGTGAAGACGCCGGCGGTGCGGTCCTCCACCAGCCGGATGGTCCAGGCACCCATGTCGCGGGCGTCGATGCACTGCATCGGCGCGTCGGCGGGCCCCGGCAGGATCATCCGGCCGCCGCGTGCCGCCCGCAGGACCCACCACGGGTAGCGGCCAGTCAGGTCGCGCGGCCCCACGACGTACGTCGGGCGGATGATCGTGAGCCCGCCATCGCCCCACCTCTCGCGGGCGACGCGTTCACACGCGACCTTCAGCGGACCGTAGGTCTCGTTGGTCACCTCGCTGGTGTCGGGCGACGACTCGGGGAACAGTGGTGCGTCCTCGTCGGCTCCGGGCGCGGCCTGGTCGACGTACACCGAGACGGTCGAGACGAAGACGTGGTGACCGCCGCGGTCGCCCAGGGCGTCGTGGAGGGACGCGACCTGACCGGGCAGGTAGGCGCACACGTCGATGGTCGCGTCCCAACGGCCGTCCGCGAGGACGGAGAGGTCGCCGTCGCGGTCGGCGAGGAGATGGGTGGCGGCCGGTAGCTCCTCGGTGGCGGTGCGGTGGAGCAGGGTCACGTCGTGACCGGCGGCGAGCGCCGCCTCGGCCATCGCGTGGCCGACGAACCGCGTGCCGCCGATGATCAGGATCCTCATCCCGGGGAGCCTAGGTCACCGTTCCGCGCCTCCTCAGGCCGGCGTGAACCGCCACGCGTTGCCGGTGGAGCGGCAGCCTCATGTCACAGCACGTGCCTGGCCGGCGTCTTGATGTCCAACACTTCAACGACAGGAGCCAGAGATGTCCGACACGCCCCGCATCCCCCAGGCCGCGCTGAGCGGCGTGCAGGGAAGCCTGCTCAAGATGGCGGTCCGCAAGAAGATCGGTCGCGTCCCGGACAATGTCGCCGTGATGTGGAACCACCCCTCTGTCTTCAAGGACCTGATGCGGGCAGGAGCCAAGGTCGAGAAGTGGGACCGGGTGGACGCCAACCTGGCGTCGTTCGCGGTGATGGCGGCGGCTGCTGAGATCGGGTGCGGTGCGTGCCTGGACCTCAACTACTTCATGGCGCACAACAAGGGGCTGGCGGTGGAGAAGGCGCGCGAGGTCCCGCGGTGGCGGACGTCCTCGGTGTTCACACCACTGGAGCGGCGAGTGATGGAGTACGCCGAAGCCATGTGCCAGACCCCGCTGGAGGTGACCGACGAGATGTCGGCGGCGCTGCTCGCGGACCTCGGGGCCGACGGGCTGATCGAGCTGACCGCGAGGATCGGGTACATGAACCTGGCCGCCCGGTCGAACGTCGCCCTCGGGATCACGTCCGAGCACTTCGCCGACGCCTGCGGGCTCGAACCGCTGGCAAGCCGGACAGCGCCGGCGATGCCGTGAGCGAGGACCCGTTCGTCACGCACCGGCGGCTCTTGTTCACCGTGGCCTACGAGATGCTCGGCTCGGCGGTCGACGCCGAGGACGTCCTGCAGGAGTCCTGGCTCAAGTGGGACCGCGCCGACCGGGCCGACGTACGTGACCCCCGCGCCTACCTGGTGAGGATCGTGACCCGCACCGCCCTCGACCGGCTGCGCACGATCGCGCGGCGTCGGGAGGAGTACGTCGGCCCGTGGCTGCCCGAGCCCCTGCTGACCTCGCCCGATGTCGCCGAGGACCTCGAGCTGGCGGACAGCCTGTCGACGGCGATGCTGCTCGTGCTGGAGACGCTGACGCCGACCGAGCGTGCGGTGTTCCTTCTCCGTGACGTGTTCGACCTCGGCTACGGGGAGCTGGCCGAGGCGGTCGGCAAGTCCGAGGCTGCGGTTCGGCAGATCGCCCATCGCGCCCGCGCCCACGTTGCCGAGCGACGGCCGCGGAAGGCTGCGTCCCAGGCGGAGACCCGCTCGGCGTTGGAGGCGTTCATGCGGACCCTCGAGACCGGCGACCTGCAGCACCTGGTCGACGTGCTCGCCCCCGACGTCGTGGCGCTCGGTGACGGTGGTGGCATCAAGCAGGCGCTTCCCCGACCGGTCATGGGCGCGGACAAGGTCGGCAAGCTCATGGGCGTCGGCATGTCGGCCGCGCGCGAGATGGGGATGTCGATGGAGCTGGTCCAGGTCAACGGCTGGCCGGCGCTGCTCATCCGCCTCGACGGCGAGATCGACTCCGTGCTGTCGGTTCGGGTCGACGAGGGCCTGGTGTCGGCGATCTACACCGTCCGGAACCCCGAGAAGCTGTCGCGGATGATGGAGGAGTCGACCTTCACCCGCTGAAGGCGGCTCGTGAGAACCAGTCGAGCGCGAGGGGCTGATCACGGCGTATCAGCGGGTGGCGAGGCTGTCTTCGGGGCGCCCTCGGATGGCTCGGTCGTGGTTGACTGCGGAGTCGTTTGGAGGTGGCCGCCGTGTCGTCGTCGCTCCTGGCCGTCGTCGTGGACTGCCGTGATCCGAGATCCCAAGCCGAGTTCTGGTCGCGCGTGCTGTCCGGGCGGATGGTGGAGCGCAACCCCGGTGAATTCCTGGTGACGGATCCCTCGGGTGTGGCCTCTCCGTTGTACTTCATGGCCGTTCCAGAGCCCCTCATCGGCAAGAACCGTCTCCACCTCGACCTGCTGACCGAAGGTCTGATGGAGCACGAAGTAGAACGCTTGACCACCCTCGGCGCCACCCTCGTTGAGCTTCGCCAAGACCCTGGAGACATCGAGAACCCCGACACGTTCGCGGTGATGCAGGATCCGGAGGGCCACGTCTTCTGCGTGAGCAGTTCGACGACGCTGACTGGTTGGGGGTAGCGCTACCCGCGCACCTGCCGCACGCCATCCGCTCGGCGCATGTCTGCCCGAGATGGCCTCGACCGCGACGGCGTGCCATTGCGGGGGTATGACGAAGCCTCTGTCGGCCCGCGGAGAGCGCGGGACATGCACCGGTCGACGCCGGCTGGTGCACGGTCCAGCCGGGTAGCTGACCCAGCTGAACGCCATCGAGTGCTGAGCTTGTCGAGATGACTGGCGCCCGGCCTCCGGCAGCGGAATCATGACTCCCGCCCCGATGGGTCGTGGGTTGCGGCCTGTCCCAGAGGGAGGTGCAGCACATGCGCAGGGCTGGCTTCGCCTTGGCGGCAGCACTTTTCCTCCTCGCCGGCTGCGGCGAAGACCCGTCCGACGACGTGGAGAGCGGCACACCGGATACCAGCGGCCCGGCTTCACCCTCGCCGTCACCGGATGGACCACGCAGCGGCACGCTCACGCTTGCCTCGGGTGAGTCCGTCTACTACTGGTGTACCGGCGAGGGCAGCCCGGGCGTGCTGCTAGAGGCAGGCACCGACTCCGGGGGAACCGATGCCTACCCCGCAGCATTCGTCGACCCGTTGGTCGCGGAGGCGACCGTCTGCGCCTACGACCGTCCCGGCACCGGGAAGAGTGACCCACCGCCGCACCGGCGTCGCACGATGCGCGACCTGTGCGCCGTCCAGGACCAAGTGGTGGCGAAGCTGCGCCTGCGGACGCCGTACGTGCTAGTCGGCCAGTCGGGTGGCGGCAACCTCAACATCGGCTGCGCGGCCCGGCACCCGGAGCGCGTGGCCGGCCTGGTGACCATCGACAGCTACCACGACGACCCCGAGGACCTGCGGGCGGAAGGTTTCGTGTGGACCGACAACCCGGAGTTCGTGGACTACGTCGACTACTCAGAGGAACTGGACACCCTCACCATGCCGATCGGCGACTTTCCCGTCCTCGTGATGAGCGCCACCGAAGCAGACCCAGGGGGCGAGAAGAACCAAAGCTATTGGCTGCAGCTCTCCCCGCACTCCCGGCAGGTGGCGATTCAGGGCCCACATGACTTGCAGGAGGTGGCCCCCGAGCAACTCGTCACCGAGATCCTCAAGGAGCTCCGCGGCCTCTAGCCCGCTGCGTGGCCTACGCGAGCGGTCCTTGCGGTAGCGGCGGACTGGCGACTTGAGCCCCGGATGTCGGTCGTCTCGCCGGACGCCATCCGTTCCGAGCGCACACGCGGCGCAAAGACGCAGCTTCAGGCAGGCGTGACCGGCGTCGGACGCGAAGTCTGATGGGCTGGCGCGATCTTGCGACAAACTGCAGATCATGAAGCTCCCGATTTCTGGCGTGCGCCAGATCAAGCTGCCAGTCAGCGACTTGGCGCGCAGCGCTCGGTGGTACGCCGACCTGTTCAACTTGGAACTGGCCAACGAGTTCTTCGAGGACTCCGCCGTTCGGGGTGTCGTGCTTGCCGATCATGATGCAGGTTTCGTGATCGGCCTTCGCGAGCGTGCCTATTGCGCGAGCAGTCCGGTGCTGGACGGCTTCGATGTATGTGCCTTCATGGTCGACACGGCGGAGCAGATGTCCACGGTGATCGCTCGCTGCGACGAGCTGGGAATCGCGCACGGTGACGTTCACGACCGGGGCGAGTTTGGCATCGCCATGGATGTCGCGGACCCGGACGGGACCGTCCTGCGGTTCGTGGCTGGACAGCACACCGGACCCCCGGGCAGCTTCGCCGGGGTCGAGTTCGGATCTGGGCCGCCCGGTTTCTACGACCAACCACGACTCAGCTTCTAGCCAAGATGTACGTGCTTTCTGGGCGGTCTGCAGCGCCCGAGCAGGGTGGCGTGTCGCTTTCCGGGATCGCTCTCGTGCCGGCAAGCGGACGCGGCGAACGGCTTTGTGGGCATGACCGTGCAGCCGAAGACCGTGAAGAGCGTGGCCGCATCGAGCGCGAAGCCGAGGCGGCGCCTGGCGACGATCGGGCGGGCGGCGGAGTACGTCGACGTGCATCCGCGCACCGTGCGGAGGTGGATCGCGGCGGGGAGGCTGCCGGCGTACCGGGTCGGGCCGCGGCTGCTGAAGATCGACCTCAACGAGCTCGAGACATGCTCCGGCGCATCCCCGTGTGGCAACCGCCGGGTCGCTGAGGGGCCGTCCGTGCAAGATCCGTGCCCTGTCTCGCCTGCGACCCCTCTGGGTGCTCCTGAGGCGATTCGCTATCGCACGCGCCCACGTGTGGCCCACGAAACCCTCTAAACCGCTGGTCGAGGAGGGCGACCTGGCCGCCAAACCGCTGGTCGATGAGGGCGCCCTGGCGCCCGTCACGAGACCCGGTGACCGTCAAGCCGGCGGTGACCCATGGCTGACAAGCGCGGCTTCGGTGCCATCGACGACTCCCCAGCGGCCGCTACCGAGCCCGGTACCGCGCCCCGCAGGCGACCTCGGTCGCCGATGTCGTCCCGACCACCCGGGCCTGGTCTCGGGCTGACCCGAGGCTCCGGCCCGGGCACGAACTGCCTCTGCGTGTTCGGGAACCTTTCACCTCGCTCAGCCCTCGTGGGAGTAACAAGGGCGACTCGGAGCCCGCCTCCAGCGCCGCCCAGAGGAGAGCTCCCATGACACGACGAACCAGGATCCTGCGGCCCGCGATCGCCCTCGTCGCGATCGCCACATTGCTCGCTGGTTGTGCCGACGACGACGCTGGACCCAGCGGCAAGAACGCCGATGCAGGCTCCTCGCAAGAGACCGACCCGACCCCCGCCGAGGGGAGCTCGCCCTCGGTACAGCAGGTTGCTCTCCCTGCTGGGGTGCTTGCTCTTCCGGACCCGGGTGCCGGTGAGGACTCGGTAAGCCTCGAAGCGGGCCGTTACCGGCTCTCGCTGGGTGACACGCTCTCCTTCGATGTCGACCTCCCCGCGGGCACCGAGGCCAACAACGGCGGCCTGTACCTCGTAGCCGACGACACCATCCTCAAGGTCGAGCCCGCGGGCGAGACCTACGGCGTCCCGAGCGAACCGTGCACCGGCCAGGGCGGCATCACCGCCTCGGGCCCGACGGTCGACGACCTGGTCAGTGCGATTCGCGAGCAGCCGATCTACCGCGCCAGCCGTCCCGAGCGGGTCGAGATCGGCGGCGCTGCCGGCCAGTACCTCGGGCTGCGCATCCCGGCGGCGTACGACGCTTCGTCCTGCACGCAAGGTCAGGTGGCGCTGCCAGGAAACCCCGGGAGCAACAACAACATGGCCCCCGGCTATGTCGGCCACTGGTGGTTCCTGGACGTCGACGGACAGCGTGTCGTCGCGCAGACGTTCTGCGAGCAGTGCGACGCCAAAGCGTCCGAGAGCGCGACGCGGATGGTCCAGAGCATCACCTTCACACAGACACCCTGATGCGGGACGGTTGATCGAGATGACGGAGGTGCTGGTGGACGGCGGCCGTGAGGTGGACGATCTCGACGCGCTCTACGCCGGCTCCTACCGACGGCTCGTCGTCCAGATGTACGCCATCTGCGGGGACCTGAACGACGCCGAGGACGCCGTGCAGGAGGCGTTCATCACCGCCATCCGCAAGCGCCGGACGCTGCGCACGGTCCAGAACCGTGAGGCGTGGCTCAGGACCGTTGCGCTGCACCGCCTGCACCACGGCTGGCGCCATGCGGCCGTCGTACGACGTCGGCAGCTCGCCGACCGCGGCGAGCACCCAGCGGTGGAGGTCGGTCCGGAGCACGTCGCGCTCGTGACCGCGCTGAGAGAGCTGGACCCACGCCAGCGTGAGGTCATCGTCCTGCACCACCTGGCCGACCTCTCCGTCGCGGAGATCGCCGGTCAGCTCGACATCGCCGTCGGCACGGTGAAGTCGCGTCTGGGTCGGGGCCGAGCGCGTCTGAGCGAGCTGTTGGTGGAGAGCGAGGAGCCGAGCCATGACTGACTGGGACCAGCTGCGCGAGGTCGGCCACCGGGTGTCTCCACCGCCGTTCGACTCACTTGTGGCCACGGCAGACCAACGAGACCGCCGAGGCCGGATCGCGATCGGCGTCGCCGCGCTCGGGCTGCTCGCCGCCGTCGGCTTCGGCGTCGGCATGGTGAACGGCGAGAATCGCGTCGGGCAACCCGCGAACGATCCGTCGGACTCGGTGCCTTCACCAGGCCAGGAGACGCTTCCGGCGGGAGTGATCGCCCTGCCGGAGCTCGAGGACGCCGACGAGGTCATCGCCCTCCCGGCAGGCCGCTACCGGGTCGCGCTGGGCGAGACGCTCTCCTACGACGTCGACGTGCCGTCGGGCACGGAGGCCAACAACCGGGGCCTGTACCTCGCCATCCACGGAGCCGTCCTGAAGGTCGAGGCCGCTGGTGCGGCGTACGGCCTCCCGGCCGACCCGTGCAGTGCCTTCGGCGGCCTCGTCCCCGCGGGACCAACGGTCGCCGACCTGGTCAGCGCAATCCGTGACCAGCCGATCTACCGGGTCAGTCGCGCTGAGCCGGTCCGGATCGGCGACGCCTCCGGTCAGTTCCTCGAGGTGCGAATCCCGTCCGGCTACGACGCCTCGTCGTGCTCCGGAGACCAGGTCGGACTTCCTGGCAACCCGGGCACCAACAACAACATGGCACCCGGATACGTCGGCCACTGGTGGATCCTCGACGTCGAGGGGCAGCGGGCGGTACTCCAGACGTTCTGCGACGCCTGTGGCAGCAAGGGGTCCGACTTCGTCGCAGCCATGGTGGAGAGCATCACGTTCACAGCTGTGCCCTGAGGGCAGCTACGCGCCGGTGACGAAGGTGATCGAGTCGCGTACCTCCGTAACAGCTTCGACCATTTGTGTGGATGCGTCGGTCTCGTTCCACAGCGCCACCACGATCGGCGTACCTCCGACATCGACGACCAGGAAGTCGACCATGACGTCCTGAGGGTCTCGCTGTAGGAGATGCCGAAGTCCGTGTCCGCCTCGGCGACCAGGTAGGCCTGGCCGCCGGGGCACCCGTTGTTGACGGTCAGCCGCACGTGGAAGGCCTCGTACCCGAAGGCGGTCGTCGCCCCGAGTGGCTGCGTGACCGCGCCTCGCGGGAAGCGCTCAAGCTGTCGTCCGAGGCTGGCCTGACTCGTTGTCGACGCCGATCGTCTCCCGGTTCTCGGTGGGGACAGTCGGCGACTGTGTCGTGGACGTCGGCTCGTCCGCAGTGTTCGGACCGGTCTGTCGATCGCCGGAGCCACTCTCCTGCGCGGTGCACGCTCCACCCACGAGCGCGACAGCGGTCGCGAGGACGCCCGGCCACCATGCGCTGCGGCGTCGTTCCAGCGGGCCGTTGGCCGGAAGGTGCGTTGTCTATCGCGGTGCGTGCCTCATCAGCGCCTCCAAAGTAGATGCAGCTCACGGCTGCACGACGAGAGTCATGGCGTCCCGATGGGTCTGTCTCACCTCCCTGACACACGCTCATGCGCGTCAGGTTGGGTGCTGCCGCAACTTTCGTCGATCCATCGCTGACCTAGGCCAGGTGATGCGCCGACTAGGTTGCACGTCATGAACCTGTCCGTGTGCGTCACCGACGAGGACTACGAGGCGTGGCGCACTGTCCGGCTCGTGGTCGAGGCGGACTCACGCTGCCTCAGCGTCGAGGAGATGCGTGAGCTGGACTCGCCGGACCGCCTGCTGCTCCTGGCTGTTCAGGACGGTGCGGTGGTGGGCTCAGGGATCGCCGATCGGTCTGACACCGCCGGGGCAGGATTCGTCGCCCCACGCGTCCTACCGCAGCATCGTCGTGCGGGCGTGGGGTCGGGGCTCTTGCTAGCCCTGGCCGAGCACTGCAGCAGCCTGGGCCTACCCACGGTCGGGACAAGTGTCGACGACGAGGGATCCCTGGCCTTTGCCGAACGCTTCGGGTTCGTCGAGGTCGACCGCGAGGTCGAACAGGTCCGTCAGGTGGGCGACGAACCGGCTCGCGACGGGTCTGCGCGCCGGCATCGAGGTGATCGATGCCCGCGAACACCCCGGCCTGTGGGCCGCCTGCTTCGACACGTTCGGCAAGGAGGTGCTCGTCGACTTCGCCGTGTACTCCCCGCTGGAGATCGGTGCGGAGCAGTGGAACACGTACTGGTACGGCGACCCGATGTTCGTGGCCCTGCACGACGGCGAGGTGATCGGCTGCGCCGGTCTCAACCGCGACGCCGACCGGCCCGAGACGCGCCGAGAACGCGCTAACTGCAGTCGCGCCGCGGCTGGCGCGGTCGTGGCATCGCCTCACATCTCAAGCGCCGAACCCTGCACTGGGCTGCTCTCAACGGACTGGACGAGCTCTCCACCTGGACGCAGGCCGGCAACACCTCGATGCTGCGCCTCAACGAACACCTCGGCTACGTCACAGCGCGTCACGGCATCACCGTCTCCCGGGCGCTGCCCCTCAACAGCTGAGGCGACCACAAGCAGAACGTCGTCAGGTCCAACGCCGCGTCGAGCGCGTTGGGAACGAACGGGCAGGTACGCGCGGTGCTCACCAAGGCGACCAACGGCACTGGCCCCGTGTTGGCTACCGCGCCGTGCGCCTGGGACGCCGTCAAGAGCACCTTCGCCTGCCGAACCCGCATGGACTAGCCGAACCCGACCCGATGGCAACGGTATGTACTCGACAACGTTCGCGGAGGTCCTCAACGACGAAGCAGTCACGCGCGGTCTCCGCTACCGCGCCGCTTTCGTCTACGTCGCCGCGATCGGATGGGCCGCCGACCAACGCACCAACGGCCGCGTCCCCGCTGTAGCGCTCCCGTTCGTCCACGCCAACAAGAAGGTCGCCGACCTCCTCGTCTACCACCGGCTATGGGAGCCCAACCTCACCGGCTGGACGATCCACAACTACGACCTACGCCAAGACGCCGCGAGACAGCACCGAGAGCGACGGTATCGGTGGGCCGTACTTGACGGCGGCGCGGCTACCGCCTCCTCGAACCCCGAGACCCCGCCGCCCGACCTCTACGCCCTCGACGACCTTCACCCCTACCCCAACCAGGAAGGAACGACCGATGACTAGGGACTTCGCCGCCGAGGTCATCATCCGAGACCTCGCCAATCGGCTAGCACGCGCCGAGATCTACCCCCGGCTGGCTAGGGCGAGCAGCCGGACACCTGCTCGGCGTTGATACAGGTATCGCGGCCCGGGCCGCCGTTGGCGCCGTCCTCGCCATTGCCGCCGTCAATCACGTCGTCGCCCCGGTCCCCGGAGAGCCAGTCGTCGCCGCCACGCCCGGACAGGACGTCGTTGCCCGCGAGCCCGGACAATATCTCGCCATCATCTCCGCCGCTCATCCGGTCGTCGCCACCGGTGCCGTACACATAGTAGATCCTCGGCACCCCGGCGAGGTGGGTGATGACGTCGCCGACGGCGGCGCCGATCAACCGGACGGTTCCCGCCGCCAGGTCGACCTCGACAGGCCCCGCGCTGCCCTCATAGTCCAGGGCGAGGTAGGACGCACCACGGGTGCGGATGAGGTCCCCGTCGGCGGTGGCCAAGACGCCGAGGTCGCCGCCCCCTACGAGGGTCAGGACATCGGTCCCCGGCCCGCCCGCCACACTAGGGGAGATTCCGGCTCCGGAGATGCTCGACAGCCTGTCTGGCCCGGCGCCACCGCGCAGGCGGTCGTCCGACGACCGTTTGCTGATGAGTCGGTCCGCGCCGAACCCCCCGCTCAGGGTCTTGTTCGCCGACTCGTAAGACGCCAGGTAGTCATCGCCGGATCCGCCGAGCAGTAGGTCGCGAGAACTGCGGCGGTCGGAAATGCGGTCATCGCCCTCGTTGCCGGATAACCGGTCCTTGCCGCGGCCACCGCAGACAACGTCGTCGCCGCCGCGGGACCGAACGACGTCGTTTCCGGCCCGCGCGACGATCACGTCCCCCTGGGCTGTCCCCTCGATCACGTCGTCGCCGCTGGTGCCAACCAGCGTGGCCGGCTGCCCGAAGCAGGTCGGCCGATCCGCCTCGGCAGTCCTGAGCGTGGAAACGTCAGCGGTCCTGACTAAGAACCGGTCGGCGGTCCCGGGCGCGGGGAGCTCGGCGACTTCGGCTGCCGAGAGCTCCGCGGTTGCAAGTGCGGGAAGGGTCGCGCAGAGGACCACAGCGATCCCGAGAAGCAGGCGATGGCGCATCGTGCCCCTTTGCAGTCCGTAACCGCCCCGACGCTTCGAGTCCGGGGCTCCGACGCCGACACCGCCCGCTGGTTTCTCGGATGCGCGTGTCTCGTCGCCGGTCTCCGACTCCTAGTCTCCTCGGCCCGGCTCGTCATGGAAATGGCCACAGCGGATATCGCGTACATGACTCGGCGGCCCAAGAGTGAGACCCTCGGGTATCGACGGGGTACGAACGGGGCCGCGATGAGACTTGGGTACGCCGCGATGCTGTCCGGTCTTGCGCTGACCGGCTTGCTCGCTGGGCTCCCCATCGTCCGAGCCCAAGCCCGAGCCGGAGCCGACGGAGGCTGCGACGTCATCGCCCGCCCCGACTCCTTCCTCCAGTCCCGCACCAGAACCCTCACCCCGTCGTTGGGCCGACGCCGAAGACGCGCGACAGCGCGCCGCGAGCTACAAGGACAAGAAGTGCTTGGGCGACCGACCCACCCTCGTCGGCACCCCGGGTGACGACCGAATCCGCGCCACCTTTGGAGACGACGTCATCATGACCCTCGGCGGTAACGACGTCATCGTGGGCCCTAAGGGCGGAGAGTGGAGAGACCTCTTCTGTACCGGCCCCGGCGACGACCAAGTCATCTATGTCGGCGGAAGATACGTTGACCGCCTCGACAGTGAAGTCGATCTCGGGCCGGGAGACGACCGAATGACGGTCACCAGTCCCGAGATCCGTTTCATCCGCGCCGGGTCCGGGGACGACACGATCCTCTTTGGGCGTAAGAGTGGGGCTGTGGTTGTCCCCGGTCCCGGCGACGACCTGATCCGCGGGCCCGCCCTGCGCGGTGACCACGGCACGACGTGTATCGACCTGCGTACGGCGCGAGGTCCGGTCCGGATCGACCTTGCGCGGGGACGCGCGACGGGCGAGGGGCACGACCGGTTTCCTCGGAATACCCGATGCGCCGTCGGTGGCCGGTTCGACGATGTGCTGCTCGGCACCCCCGGAAACGACAAACTCAACGCCGGAGACGGAGACGACAAACTAAACGCCGGAGACGGAGACGACGAACTCAAGGGCGGCGGCGGAGACGACAAACTCGACCCCGGATACGGCGCGGACCTAGTGCGTGCGGGAGCCGGTAACGACGACGTGTGGAGTGGATGGATCTATTACTACCCAGCCCGTGGCGAAGGGGGCGATCGGATCTATCTGGGACCCGGGGACGACTGGGGTGACGGCGGCCCCGGTGCGGACCGGTTGTACGGAGGGCCGGGCTCCGACTCCCTCGCAGGTGCCCCCGGTAGTGACTACCTCGACGGCGGACCCGGTGACGACTACCCTACATGCCGGCGGCGGCTGCACTCAGCACGGAGGAGGGGGAACCGCCGACCGCCACCTGCCGGAAGCGTGTTTCGACACCGCGCCCAACGAAGTGTTCGGCCGAAGCGGAAACGACTTCTTGTCCGGGGACCTCGGCAACGACCGCCTCGACGGAGGTCCCGGCTTCGACAGCGGTAGTGGTGGCTACCACGACGGACGCATCGACTGGATCACTTCGGTCGAACGCCCCGTCGACTGAGACAGCCCCTGACACCGAGTGGACCGACGCCGAGGACGACGGAAAGCTAGGAGCGAAGGTCGCAGCGGGCGTCGCTTAGACGGCGATAGGAGCGCCCGAACCCCGCCGCCGGTACCGAGAGGCCGCCGAGACGCCGCTAGGCCGTACGCCCGCCCTACCGCAACCGTACGCCCGGCGAGAGCGGCGCCCTCGCCTGACGTTCTTCGGAGGCCGGGTGCCGGACGGAAATCGCCGCCGCTCTCTTTTCCTCTACGACGTCGTTCGGATGCCGCGCGCGAGGTACGGCGGTTCTTCCGACACAGGAACGGCCGATCAGCGCCGATCTCGCCGCGATCTCGCCGGAATTCGCCAAGCGTAGAATTCGAACGCCAGAGCACCCCGCGATGAGAGGCGATGCCGATGGACGTCGATCCCCGCCGTCAGAGTCGCCGCCGCTACCCGGTGCCGAAGGGGACGCTCGACCTTCCGGCTGCGGCAGCGCGGCTGCGAGTGTCTCCGTCGGCGGTCCGCCGGAGGACCTACGACGGCGAGCTCCGCGTCGTCGGTCGTCGTTCGGACGTCGGCGTGCTGCTCGACGCCGCCGAGGTCGAGGCGTTGGCTCTCGCGATCGAGGCGGGTGAGGTTCCTGCGGATCGCCGTCACTTGAACGGCAAGCAGGGGCGTCCGCCGTCGACGCCGATAGCCGAGCGGCAGGTTCGTCCGGCGCCGGTTCCGGTGACGGCGACGCGAGAGGCGCCGAGAGAGCCTGTCGCGTCGCGGTCCGCTCCGACTTCGACTCCGTCCACTTCGACCCCTTGGAGGCCTTCATGACGACGCTCGACGCTCCGCCGCTCGACCTCCTCCGGGAGCACGTAGCCGAGGTCGCGGACCGGCTCGAAGCGGTGCTCGCCGCGATCGAGGCGGCTCGTACCGCTCGCAGCAAGGTGGAAAGCGCTCAGGACCCGGTCGTAGGTGGTCCGGTCTCGAAGGGGTCCGCGATCCGCGAGGCGTTACTCGTCGACGTGCGGGCGGTCGCCGAGGGGAAGCGGCCGACCGCGTACGCCGAGGTCGTCAACGGTCGCGCCGCTCTTGAAGGCGAGGCGCTCGCCTGCGAAGGGTTCGCCGCCGAGCTCGTCCCGGCGTGGATCTCGCGTGACCGAAGAGACGTTGGAAGAGCGCGAGGCCGCTATCCGCGAGGAGCACCGGTACAACCCGACCGGATCCGCCTGCTGTACCTGCGGCTGGGAGTCGCCGTCTCGGCATCAGGAGGCGGAGCAGGGACGACACCTAGAAGCGCGGCTCAAAGGCGCGAGGTACGACGCCGGGAGAGAAGGTTGATCTAGGTCCAGCCTGGTTACGTCTTGACGCCCTCGTCGCCGAGCGGCCTCGGACGTCCGAGGCCTATTCCTCGCCAGGCCGTCGAGCGGGTCCGCGCGAGGAGCCTTATTCCTCGTATGTTCCTCGCCGTCCCCCGCTCCGAGGGGAAACCGCCTCTGACCAGGTGAAACGTGAGTGGGCGATACTGGGTTTGAACCAGTGACCTCTTCCGTGTCAAGGAAGCGCGCTACCGCTGCGCCAATCGCCCGTGGGTGGTGCTGGGTGCATCTTGTTCGGTTGTGTCGAGGTGGGTACGGGATTTGAACCCGTGTACACGGATTTGCAGTCCGTTGCCTCGCCTCTCGGCCAACCCACCGTGGAGGCCCACACCTGGCCGGGAACTCCCGAGCGGACGACGAGGCTCGAACTCGCGACCTCAACCTTGGCAAGGTTGCGCTCTACCAACTGAGCTACGTCCGCTTGCTCACGCCGGTTGCCCGGCAGAACGAAGAGAACCATAGCCGAACGCTCAGCAGCCTCCAATTTCAGGTCCGGCGGGCGTGGCGCGGGTCCGGCATGCCTAGTCTCGGAGCATGCGAGCGTGGGTCAACGGCAGTCTCCTCGACGATCCCGGGGCCCCGGCGATCCAGGTCAGCGACCACGGACTGACAGTCGGCGACGGGGTGTTCGAGGCGGTCAAGGTGGTCGACGACCACCCCTTCGCGCTCACCCTTCACCTCGAGCGGCTGGCCCGGTCGGCTGCCGGTCTCGGGCTTCCCGAGGTCGACGAGGGGCTCGTGCGCAAGGGCGTCGAGGCCGTGCTGAGTGGGGGAGGGCTGCCGCTGGGGCGGCTGCGGATCACGTACACCGGCGGGCCGGCCCCCCTCGGGTCTGGACGTGGTGACGAGCCGCCGACACTGGTCGTGGTGTCGGCGCCGATGGACCCGGCCGCGCCGACGGCGAACGTCGCCGTGATGCCCTGGCCACGCAACGAGCGGGGCGCGCTCGCCGGCCTGAAGACGACGTCGTACGCCGAGAACGTGGTCGCCCTGGCCGAGGCCAAGCGCCGCGGGGCGACGGAGGCGGTGTTCGCCAACCTGGCTGGCAATCTCTGCGAGGGCACCGGCACCAACGTCTTCTACGTCGTCGACGGCGAGCTCCGCACGCCCACCCTCGACAGCGGCTGCCTGGCGGGCATCACCCGGCGTCTGGTCCTCGAGTGGGTCGGCGGGCGTGAGGTCGACGAGCCGATCGAGGTGGTCGCGGAGGCCAGCGAGATCTTCCTGGTGTCGACCACGCGCGACGTCCAAGGGGTAGCTCGATGGGACGACCGCGAGCTCGAGGCGCCGGGTCCGGTGACTGCCGAGGCGCTGGCCACGTGGCGTAGCCGCGAACAGGACCTGATGGGTGTCTGACGCACTCTGCTGATGTCTCAGCGCTCTCGTTCCAGGAACAGCGCGATCGCCTGAGCCACCTCGGCCGGGTGCGACAGCGCCAGGCCGTGGTCGGCGTCGGCGATGACGACGTCCTCAGCGCCTGGGAACCAGTCGAGCATCAGCTCGCGGACCTGGGCGAACCACGGTCCGCTGTCGCTCCCACCGACATGCAGGACCGCGCAGGCGATCCGCCGCGCGTCTTCGGGTCCGAACTCCCAGTCCAACAAGGCCGGCATGTCGCAGTCGAAGAAGGTGGCCGCGTCGCGTTCCATCTGGCGGCCGGAGCCGGGGATCTGCTGCTCGGTCTTGGCGCGCCAGTCCTGGCCGATCAGGTGCGAGAGGAACTCGTCGAGAGCCTCGGCCGGGCCATGCTCCTGACGCGTCCGGATCAGTCGCTCGTTGGCCTCCCGGAACTCCGCCGCGAGTGCCACGTGGACCGGTGGCGGTTCGATCAGCACCAGGCTGCTCGCAAGCTCCGGCTCGCTGGCCGCCAGCTGCATGGCGACCGCACCCGAGTAGGAGAAGCCCACGACGTGGGCACGTTCGATGCCCAGGGCCGCGAGCAGGCCGAAGCAGTCGTGGGCGTCTCGCGCGATGGAACCAGGCGGTACGGCGGGACTGCTGCCGGCGTACCCGCGTCGGTGGTAGACGATCTTGCGGTAGCCGGCGAGGGCCTCGTCGCGGGCGAGCGGCAACAGCTCGTCGGCGGTCAGGGCGGTCTGGATGAACACCAGAGGCTCTCCCGACCCCCAGTCGGTGACCTCGAGCTCGGCGTCGCCCACCGATCGGAGGCTGGTTGTCATGGCACCACCTCGAAGGAGTCAGCCAGGCTGCTGATGTGGGTCGGTGCGAAGCCGTGCGCTAAGGTTTCGCCTCGTCCTGCGAGGGACGCCGAGGCACAATCTCGGGCGATTGGCGCAGTGGTAGCGCGCTTCGTTCACACCGAAGAGGTCACTGGTTCGAACCCAGTATCGCCCACCGACGATGGCGCAGTGGTAGCGCGGCTCTGCCGTCTGCACCGAAGAGGTCACTGGTTCGCCCAGTATCGCCCACCGACGATTGGCGCAGTGGTAGCGCGGCTCTGCCGTCTGCACCGAAGAGGTCACTGGTTCGAACCCAGTGCGTTCGCCCGAGAGAATGAAGCCCTACAGGCCGCGCTTGCGGCAGCCTGCTTGTTCATGGCGAACTCGCTGGCCTTACCAGGCGGGTCCGGCCACGTTGAACTGTGCGAGGGAGCCGACGGTCAGATCTTGATGATCGTGTGCTGTGACCTCGACGGGTCAGTCAGGTGGCAGGCCCTTCCACCTGACGGAAAGCGTGACTGCTGGGTGTCGGTCGAGGCTCAGAGTGACGCTGTCGTCGGCGACTCGAGGTCCGGCTGGCGGGTCAGCATCAACTCGGCCACCGGGAGCGAGGTCGAGCGTCACCGCAGGATGTGAAGCCCTGATGACCTTTACCGGCGTCACCACAGGGCGCAGCCGAGCAACCCATGCCAGGACCTAGCCACGTCACGTCAGGTGAACCGACGCCGGAAATGCCGATGAGCCGATGCCTGGACCGCGATCTGCGGGAGGCGCGCGACGTTCTGGTTGCTCGATTCGCACGCGAGACGCCGCCCCGTTTCCGAGAATCGGGTTGGACGGCGCCCCGCCGCGGAGGAGTGAAAACGTTCACCCTCGCTGACGCCTACGGTAGTTCGCGATGAGGTCGGCTGACATCCTCCGCTGGGGGGTGCCCGCGCCTGCTCCGAGCGGTCCCTGACCCGGCGGCCAGCACGGAGCCGACCCACCAGATCGAAGCCAGTCCTCCCTTGTAGGGGTGCTTCGCCCGATGTCTTGCTCGGAGTAGGGTGATCCAACACACCCCGGAACGATGAGTCACATGGTGCGCTCTGGGGACGAGCGAGGAGTCTCGTTTCCACATCATGGTGTCCGACCGCTTGCCGTGCCTCGGTATGAGCCAGATCGGACGCGTTCCCGATGCCTGATTCCACGCTTGAGCCGGGTGCTGGGCGTCTGTGGGTGGACATCGATTCACCTCAGGAGGTCGTGGCCACCGGGCTTCGCCACATCCTGGAGACCAGGTTCGGCGGATCGGTGTTCATGACGGTCGGGCCGGTCGATGGCGAGCCGGACGTCGTCCTCTACGACGTTATCGGCCTGGCAGCCGGCGACACCTCAGAGCTCGACCGTCTCGGCCAGCAGACGGGCTCGATGGTCATCGCCGTCAGCTACGACGGCCTGCGACCCGACCTCGAGGCGCTGGCCTTGAAGCGGGGCGCGGCCGCCGTGATCCCGCTCAGCATCTCCGCCGAGCAACTGGACGAGGTCATCCGCGCCGCCATCGAGGGGCACCTCACAGACATGCCGACGGTGCGCACCCCCGACGACTCGACGTATCCCGGCCAGGCAGTGGGTCTTTCCCGCCGGGAGTCGGAGGTGTTGGCCTTGATCGTCCAGGGTCGGAGCAATCAGGAGATCGCCGACGAGTGTTTCATCAGTGTCAACTCGGTGAAGACCTACATCCGCAGTGCCTATCGCAAGATCGGTGTGAGTCATCGAGCCCAGGCCGTGGTGTGGGCCCTGCAACACGGCTTTGCCCCGCCAGTGCGCTGACACCCTCGTTCGCCATCGCCAGTGAGATCGGGCGCCATGTGTCGTATCCGGCCAACGCACTCTGCCGCGATCCGAGTGCACCACCACCAGACGGAACTGCTTGTCCCGGAGATAGCGGGTGGTGGTTCGTCTGGGTGTCCATGGCGGCGCTCAGGTGAAGCAGGGGCGCGCCCCGCCATCACGCAACAACGTTGACAGGGCGCTGGCGGGAGCCCGGATCTCCCTCCCCTCCTCGCCATGCCCAGCCGGGGGGAAACCGGAGATGGCGAAGGCCAACCAATGTACGCCGAGTAGTGCCCACTGGGAACTGGGAGTCGCGCGCCCCCGGGGACGCGGGGGCCGCAAGCTCAGGCCCCGCTCACCGATCCCCCCGGTTCGCTAAGCGGGGCCTGAACGGCGGAAGCGGGCCGAGGTCGTGAGTGAAGTCATCACCCAAACTTCAGCCGCTCACGCCTTCTCTCGGCGTGCGAGAGAGGCCAGCTGCTGCACGGGGTCTGGGTGCGCATGGTCAGCAAATCATGAAACCGGCCGATAGACCAGACGTAGCGACCCCCCCGAAACCTGCGTTTGCGGTGGCAGGCGGCGAGACGGCGCAGGTTGTCGTCCAACGGAAACGCGCGCTCATCAGCGATGCAGGCTTCCGTCCCCCGTGACGCGGCCACCGGCAGGCACACTGTCGGCGCAGACGCTTGAATCAGCAGGGCCACGACGGCGAGCTGCAGACCAGTCGGCAAGGAGCGATGTGATGAGCGAAGCGTTCTACTCGCACGCGAAGCTCTACGACCTCATGTTTCCCAGCGGCGGACCCGCAGCGGATTTCTACCGGGCCGAGGCCGATCGGCCGGGCGGGCGCGTCCTGGAGCTCGGGTGCGGCACCGGGCACAAGTTGATCCCCATCGCGTCCGACGGGCATCCGTGCGTCGGCCTGGACTTCTCATCGGACATGCTGGCCGAGGCTCGCCACAAGGCGGACGAGCGCGGAGTAGCGGTGGACTGGGTGCACGGCGACATGCGGGACTTCGACTTGGGCCGCACCTTCGACTTCGTGTTCATCGCGGCCAACTCCCTGCTGCACCTGCACGACGCCAAGGACCTGGTGAGCTGCTTCCGATCGGTCCGGCGACACCTGGCACCTGGCGCGCGCTTTGCCTTCGACGTCTTCAACCCGAGCCTGCGTCTCCTGGCCGAAGCCGTCGGCGTACGGCGCACGCGGGAGTCGTTGTCGTTCACCGATCCCGACCGTGGCGACGTGAGCGTCGATGTCGCTGAGACCTACGACGCACGGGCGCAAGTGACCCGCGGGACGTGGCACCTCTCGACTGACTCCGAGCCCGACTTCATCGTCCTGGCGCTGGAGATCAGGAGCATCTTCCCGCAAGAGCTGCCGCTGCTCCTCTCGCTCGGCGGACTTCGGCTCATCGATCGCTTCGGTGACTGGTCGGGTCGATCGTTCACCGGGGCTGAGCCGCTCCAGCTCTGCATCTGCGAGTCCGCCTGATCCAAGCCGAGAGCACGGCCTCGCTCATGGGTGCCGATGTCACCGCACTTGGCGTGGCACTCCTCCTGTCGGCCGATCGTGGGTTCAACCCCGTCCGACCATGCCGCGATCCGGGCGGAGGCGGGTGCGGTGACACGCCGAGCCGGGAAGGCATTGGTGACGAGCTCCGAGCAGGTCGAGGGCAGTGCGGCCGAGCGGACCGCGGCGCGAGGAGCGCTGCGTCACGCGGACATCGTCGCTGCTGGCGTCCGTGCCGCGGGCGGCGCCGCTGCCTAGCAGAACACCGCGATCGCCCAGGGCTTGTCCACCGCTGCCGTCCCGTTGGAGGTCAGCACGGTCGTCACCCCGGTGCCGATCGACGGGTTGATCGTGGCGCCCGCGCCACCGGCCACGACGTTGTTTCCGCCCGTGGTCGCGCCGATCGAGGCGACCGCCACGCAGCCGTCGACACCAGCCGGGAACGTGACCCGGTACAGCCCGGTCCCGAACTTGTTGACGCTGACGCCGCCGCTCGAGCGCTGCAGCGAGCCGTCCGCATCGCCGGCAGCGAAGAACTTCGCCGCGGGGGTGCCAGCCGGCCCGGCGGGACCGGTCGCGCCAGTGGCACCGGTAGCTCCGGTCGCGCCTGCGGGCAGCTCCCCAGCCTTGAAGTCGGCCGCGCGGAGCGCACCGTCCGCGACCTTTGCTGAGTTGACGGCGCCCCGGTGGATGTCGACGCGCTTGACGTTGCCGTTCTTGATGTCCTTGCTGGTGACCAGGGTCGCCGCGTAGGCAGTGCCACCACCCAGCGCGATCACCAGCGCCACCGTCGACACAACAGAGGCATATCGGCTCTCCGTGAAGATCCGTCCCATGACTGTTTCTCCCTCCCTCGGCCCCGCAGCACGGCCGGCCTTTCGCCACTCTGCGCGCGAGGTCGCCGGTGAGCAGGAGGACGAATCACAGCGGTCTGATACGCCCGGAGAACGCCAGGACCCGCCCCTGGTGATCAGGAACGGGTCGTGGGGTTGCCGCAGTCGGGAGGGGTCAGCCAGACGTCCCGCCGTGCTCGCTTCTTCGGGCGAGGTTCTGGGCTTGCCCCTCGTGAATGTCGCTGACCCACTCCCAGCCGGGCTTGGGCGATTCGACCCGCGGGTCATGGGGATCACGGCCTTCACGCAACGCATTCAGGTACGCCCGATCCAGCTCGATCCGTGCACGTACCTGAGCAGCTCTGCCGACGGAGCCATGGCCGGGGACGACGACATCGACGTCGTCCGCCACGTCCTCGAGCATCTGCAGCCCAGTGACGTAGTCCTCGATCGGGTCGTTGGTGCCGTGGAAGTCATCGAGCATCGGAACGAAGACGTCAGAAAGCATGTCGCCGGCCACGAGAACTCTTCGCTCCTCGATCAACAAAGCGGCATGCCCAGGGGCGTGCGCCGGATGCTCGATGATCCGGACCTCGGGGCCGTTCCAAGGAACGTACGCTGTCCCGGCAGGCAGACCGGTGAGGAGGCCGAACAGGTCCAGCGGCGTCTCGTCGGCGATTTCCGGCGGTAGCCCCTCGGCGACACGCGCCCTCCAGTCCGCGCCCGAACGCAGCTCTTGCATGTGAGCCGCACAGCGGGCTGTGCCGTAACGCGGCGCTCCGCCGAGCTCCTCGTGCCAGAGCACGTGGTCCCAGTCAGGATGCGTTGCGAAGCCGGCCACCACTGGCTGCCCCAGCTCGCGAAGGTCGTTCGCGAGGCAGGACATCTCGTCGTCCGTGAGTCCGGGGTCGACGAGCAGGGCGCCGTCCCGGCCTGGTACGACGACGGCGTTGTTCGCGAGTAGCTCGCTCTGGTGGACCAGCACACCTTCCGCGACCTGCGTCAGCATGGGCACCTTCCGCTTCGTGGACGACGTCGTGCGCCCAGTATCGCCCAGCCGTTTGGTCAGTCGACCAGCGCGACGAAGCGCAGGAACCCAGGAGTGGCGGCCAGACCCTCCGGGACGCCCGGTGGAGAACGGTCGGGCACGGCATCGGCGTGGTAGTGCTCCTGCGGCTGGCCACCCCAGATGGCTGCCGGGTCGAACGTGGCTGTCATCGAGAGGCTGGGGTCGTCGGCCCGGTGCCCGACGGCGACGGTGCCGTCGTCCTGCCAGGCGATGGCGTCGGTGCCGGGCTCCTCGGTGCCGAAGGGGGCGTGGAGGTCGACGCAGACGGTCGATCCGCTCTCCAGGGAGAGGAGGTGGACGAACGCGGTGTGGTCCGGCGTCGTGGCGTCCCGGTACAGCGTGGCGAGCTGCGTGCCGTCGGCGCTGAGGGCGGCCTGGACGACCGAGCCGTACATGTCCTCTGGCGGCTTCGACTTGTCGGGCCCGAGCGTCGGGTACTGGGTGCCGGCGTCCAGGTCCAGCACGTGCACGTGGTAGCGGTCCTCGTAGATCCGGGCCGCGAACAACAGGCTCCGGTCGGTCGAGAAGGCCTCAGGCTCCACCCGGCCCTCGAACGTCGTCGTCCGGCGGACCGCACCCTTCGCCGGGTCGAAGTCGAAGATGGTCGTGGCGGCCTCGCCGGGGGCGGCCAGGGCCACGCGGCCGCCTCCGGGCTCGACCGCGGCCACGTGGAGGCCGGTCGGACCGGGGACGTTGCCGACCGACTCCTCGGCGCCGGTCGCCGGGTCGACGCGGAGGACCTCGTGGCCGCCGTCGCCGCCCCCAGGGGCGGGGCGGGTGGTGAACACGGCCGACCCGTCGGGGGCGGCGACGGCGCCGGGCACGACCCAGAGTGGCTCCGCCGTCCCGACCGGTACGGCGGCCAGGCCGGCCTCGGTGGCCACCAGGGCGAGGGTGATAGTCGTCGCGGGCGGCGACGAGTCCGGCTCCGAGGGTCCGGCGGCCGGCGGGAGTGCCCGCACTGGCCCCGCAGCCGACGGTGGTCCCGGCCAGGGCCAGCGCGGCGAAGGCGCATCGGCGCCGAGGGGAGAGGAGTCGGGTGACCCGGGTCGCTCGCATGTCCGTGGTACACCGCCCGAGGCCCGATCGTTCCCCACAACCCTTCCGAGATCAGTTGCTCGATGCCCGCGGCGGCGTACCGCCACGCCAGCACGGTCCTGCGAACCCTCAGACCGCGCTTGCCACGCGCATCCCGAGGGTCGAGGCTCCATCTGGGGTCGGGGCGCAGGGCCCGGCCCAGGGGAGGGCGGCGTGGGCAGTCGCAGCGAGGCGATCCGCCGGTGTTGGGCGAACCTTCGGCTGCGCCGAGCCCTGGCGGCGTACTTCCTCTTCAACGTCGGGGAGTGGGCGAACTGGATCGCGCTCCTGGTCTGGGCCTACAGCGAGGTCGGCGTCCGCGGCGCGAGCGTGATCGCTGTCGTCCAGCTCGTCCCGGCGGCCTTGCTCGCGTCGCCGGGGGCCGCCTGGCTGGGGCGGATGCCGGCGCCCCGCGCACTGAGACTGGGGTACGCCGCCCAGGCAGCGTCCGCGGCGACGCTCGGCACCGCCATCCTCCTCGACGCGTCGTTCGGCCTGGTCTGCGTGCTCGCCTTGCCCATCACCGTGAGCGTCACGATGACCAGGCCCGTGCACCACTCACTGCTCCCGGAGGTCTCGGCCACGACCGGCGAGCTGACGGCCGCCAACGCCGCATCGGGCTGGGTCGAGGCAGCGGCCATCTTCCTGGGCCCGCTGGCGAGCGGGGCGATCGCGGCATGGTGGCACCCCGGCGGAGTGCTGGTGATGATGGCGTCCGGGAGCGCCGTTGCGCTGTTGTGCACGATCGGTCTGGGCCCGGGTGTGCCTCGTGTGGTCGTCGTCGCCGAGGACGCTCGTCCGACCGCGGCACTGCGAGCCACGGTGCGCCACCCGGCCGCCCGGCTCATCAGCGGCCTGGTGGCGGCCGAGTGGGCGATGCTCGGGATGCTGGACATCCTGCTCGTGGTGCTGGCCTTCGACCTGCTCGACATGTCGACAGCCGGCCCGGGTCTCCTGAACTCCGCCCTGGGAATGGGCGGGTTGCTCGGCGCAGGGTTCGCCATCGTGCTGATCGGCGCCCAGCGTCTCTCGCCAGCGCTGCTGGCCGGGGCCGTCGCCACCGGCGTCCCGTTCGCGCTTGCCGGGCTCAGTCGCAGTGCCTGGCTGGCGATGGCGCTGATCGCCGTGTGCGGGGCGGGCAAGCTGTTCTTCGACGTGGCGTCGCGGACCTTCACCCAACGGCTCCTCCCCGACCAGCTGCTCACCGCGGTCTTCGGGCTGCAGGAGGCCACGATGATGGGCGGCCTGGCCGTCGGTTCGGTGACGGCGTCGGTGCTGGTGAACACCGCCGGCCCGACGGCGTCGTTCGTGGTCACGGGCCTGTTCCTGCCTGCGGTCGCACTGGCCGCCTGGCCGGCTCTGCGTCGGCTCGACGCCGCCGCGACCGTGCCGGAGGACCGCCTCGCCCTGCTGCGCGCCGTCCCGATGCTCGCCGTGCTGGCCCCGCGAGTGATCGAGCGGATCGCGCTCGCCTCCGGGCGCGAGTCGTTCGCCGGCGATGTCGCCGTGGTCACGGAGGGGCAGACCGGCGACCTGTTCTACGTGATCGACACGGGCCGCGTGGTGGTGACCCACGGGCAGGAAGAGGTGCGGCGGCTGGGTACGGGCGACTGGTTCGGCGAGCTGGCCCTGCTGCGGGCGGACTCCCGCCGCACCGCGACCGTCACCTCCGAAGGGCCCCTGGAAGTCGTCACGGTGGACCGCCGGACCTTCCTCACCGCGCTGGCCGGCACGCCCGACTCGCGCACCCTCGCCGAGGACCACGCCCGCGACCGCTACCGCTGAGCCAGCTCATGGACGATCGACACCAGCCCAGGGCCACCCGCCTCGTGCGAGAACCGTGTCCGGAACGTCTCGTACGACGCCCGCGACAGGTCCTGCCACAGCTCGTCGTCGCGGCTGAGCCGGACGATGTGGGCCGCTAGGCCGGCCGGGTCGTCGGCGACGAGGACGTCGTACCCGTCGACCAGTCCGCCACCCTCGGCGCCGATCGACGTGGTCACGGTCGGCACACCGAAGCTCAGGCTGGTCACGATCTTTCCCTTGAAGCCGGCCCCGATGCGCAGGGGAACAGCGCTCATCCGCGCCGTGGCGAAGAGGTCGGCGAGGTCCGGCACGTGACCGACGACCACGACGTCCTCACGCGCCAGCGCGGCCACGGACGCCGGGACGGCGTGCCCGGCGATCACGAAGCGGTTGTCGACGCCCGCCTCACGAACCAGGCCGAGCACCTCCGCGACGAACCAGTGCACGGCGTCCACGTTGGGCTGGTGGACGAAGCCGCCCAGGAACACGATGTCGCGCCGCCGCCGGAACGCGGGCTCGTGCGCGCTGGTGGCTGACCGGCCCCGCGTCTCGCGCAGGATCGGCACGGTGTGGACGCGAGCGCCGGGACGGTCGCGCAGGAGCAGCTCGTGCTCGTAGGTGCTGACCACGATGGTCGCGTCCGCGGCGTCGACCAGGCCGAGCTCCAGCGACCGCACCCGGGCCGACGCGGTCGTGTCGGACCCGGTGACGGCCTCCTCGCGGGCCATCCGCACGTGGTGGAGGTCGACCGGCAGGAAGACCACCTTGGTGGACGGCGCCACGTCGTGGATGAGGTCCATGACCTGGATGGCCACGGGCGCCCGGTAGAGCAGGGCCATGTCACAGGAGGGCGCCAGGATCCCGACGGCGTCGCGCAGCGCGTCGTGGTCGTCGACCCGGGGTACCGCGACCCCGAGTCGGGTCAGGGCGCGTGCGTACGGATCATCGGGCTGCGCGAGCGGGGCGAGAAAGGTGACCTCGAACCCGGCCCCGGCCAGGATCTTGAGATGGGAGTACGTGCACGCCGACCCGGAGTCGCGATCCGGGGTGGGCAGCGCGTGGTCGACCAGCAAGAGGCGCATACCCACGCGCGGATCGTAGTAAGAAACCCGCCTTGGTATCTGAGTCGCTTGATCGAACAGATGTTCGAACCCGTGCCACACTGGGCAGATGGCGGGTGGCATGAACAAGCGCGGAGGGCATGGCTACGGCACCATGGCCGAGCGCATCGCCGCCACCAAGGCCACCGCGGCACCGCCCGCGTCCACGCCCGCAGCCCCGCCGGCACGCGGACCCGACGCCCTCAAGCACTGCTGGGTGCGTGGCGACCACGGCCGGGTGCCTGCGCTGCTGATCGAGTGGCGTCGTACGGCGGCCGGCTGGCAAGGGCGCGTCGTCCACCCGGTCCGCGACCCTGTCGACGGGGTCGGCTGGATCCTGGTCGAGGAGTGGCTGCCGGCGGCCGCCCTCGACCAGGCGTGAGGTCAGGGACGTGAGGTCAGGGACGGGGGACGCGGAGGCTCGTCGACCAACCAGTCAGGTCACCGGGTCTCGAGACGGTCGCTGCGCGACCTCCTCGACCAACGACGAGCGGCTCACAGCTTCGAGAGGTTCACCACGAAGCGACGGTTCTCGTCGAGCGCGCCACCCGCGAAGCTCAGCGTCCGGCCGTCGACCATCGCCCAGCCGACAGGAGGCGCGCTCAGGCCGTAACCCTTCGGTAGGTGCAAGGTGACGTCGATGGCCATCGGCACGACCGTGGACTGCGGGTCGATGTCGAGGCCGTAGACGAGGCTGTCGCCGTCGACCGTCGCGGCGTTCGGCACGTGGTACGAGACCTTGAGGACCGCCTGGCCGCCGGGCTCGAGCATCACCTTGCGGTAGAAGTACGTCCGGTTCAGCACCGGCCGCAAGACAGGCTTGAACGGCGTGCTGCGGACGTTCGCCTGGCCTTGGATCTCCGCCCCCTCGGGCAGGAACACGGCGATGGAGTTGCCTGCCCAGCGGGTGTAGTAGCCGAACCGCGGGTCCTGCGAGGGGTCGGGGACGTCGGCGTGGACCCATGGCGGTGACGGGTTCTGCACGGTGACCGTGAGGTCGACGTCAGCGCTCCCGTCGGCGTTCAGCTTGATGTCTGAGTCGACGATGCGGTGCTGCCAGTAGTCGGCCTTGCTGGAGTTGAGGTTCTGCGTGAACACCCCGAGGTAGTCGTGCTCGGTGTCGCTGAGGTCGCCGGAGAGATCGCGCTTGACGAAGGCATTCTGGAGGCGGGGGTCGCGGAAGTACATCGCGAAGTGCCGTCCCTTGGCCGCCGTCGCCAGCACCTGGAACTTCTCCGCGAACTGGCCGCCCTGGAACAGCTTCTCGCGGAACGCCGGCACCACCGCCTCGTTGATGGCCTTGCGCTGAGCGACGGTGTCGTAGGTGTCGTAGCTTCCGGCGAGGACCTTCACCAGGTTGGTGGAGTTGAGCTCGCCCACGTCGGGCGCCTGCACCGGGCCGGTGAGGTCCATCAGCCGCGCGAGCGCCTGGAGGTCGACGGCGATCACACCGTCGGCCTTCTGCCCGTAGCGCACCTCCCAGGCGCGCAGGAGCTCCTCTCCCGACTGCGACCAGTACGGCGAGAAGGTCGCGTTGACCACGCGGGTCCTGCCGGGCGGGTGGAACGGGTTGCCCTCCACCTTGGGCCACTTGATCTTCTCGGCTCCGGCGGACACGTCCTCGTTGGTGAGCGTGCCGCCGAACTCGATCTTGCCGTCGGTCATGGTCATCGGCACGAGCGTCAGGGTCGCGCCACCGGAGTAGCGCAGCTCGGCGGGGTTCATGATCGCCACGATGTAGGTGCTCTCGCCGTCAGCACCGAGCACGTCGGGCAGCGCGTCGAGCACCGGCTCCGCGTCGTCGTACGTCGCCCGGAGGGGCTCGATGCGCTCGCGAGCCGCGTCGCGGGCGTCGAGCACCTTGTCGCCGATGAGGGGAGTGTTGCCGTTGACCGCGTCGAGGTCCTCGGACGCGGCGTGGAGGTGGTGGCCCGCGCGGTTGAGCGCGGTGAGGATCTCATCGAGCTGCTCGAGGTCGACCGTGGCGTTCTGCACGAGGGTGTCGCTCTGCATCAGCTCGGGGTAGACCTCGGTGCCGATCTCGGCCAGGGACGTCGCCTGGTCGAGCGCCCCGACGAGGTGGCGGACGTCCTTGACGGCCCCGCCGGCGATGGGGACCCAGCGCCACACGTCACCGCCGAAGCCGTTGACGCGGTCGGATGCCTCCTGGACGTGGACGCGCGCCGCGGCGACATGAGCCTTCGCCGTGGGCAGGTCCTCGCCCTCGATGGCGTCCTGGGCGGCCGCGAGCTCGTCTCGCGCGGCGTCGGCCTCGGGCTTGACCTGCAGCATCGGCTTGGCCAGCAGCGCCAGCCCGACGAGCACGAAAATGAGCAGGCCGAAGGCCAGCAGCACCCAGGGCCAGCGGCGACGCCGGCTCCCGGAGCTCCTGTCACGTCGTGCCATCTCGGCCTCCGTCCACCGCATCCGTCGCAGGAAGGATAAGGGGAGGGCGGTGACGCCCACGGTGAAACGGCCGCGACCGGACGCAGGGTCGGTCGATAGCATCGAGGACCTGTGCCGATGGTTTCGTGACAGGCCCAAGATGAACCCAGCGTCCTTCCTCAACCAACGGCTTCAACCCGAAAGGAGCAGGCCCGTGTCCGACATCAAGATCGCCCTCGTCACCGCCGGTGCGCGCGAGGAGAAGGCGGTCACGACGGGCACCAAGGCCTGGGAGCTGTTCACCGAGCAGCCGGACGTCGTCGCGGCCCGAGTGGGCGGTGGGCTGAAGGACCTGGCCTACGAGCTCGCCGACGGCGACGAGGTGGAGCCCGTGGCCATCGACTCCAAGGACGGCCACGACATCCTGCGCCACTCCACCGCTCACGTGATGGCGCAGGCGGTGCAGGACCTCTGGCCCGACGCCAAGCTGGGCATCGGCCCGCCGATCGACAACGGCTTCTACTACGACTTCGACGTCGAGGTGCCGTTCCATCCGGCCGACCTCGAGAAGATCGAGACCCGGATGCGCAAGATCATCAAGGAGAACCAGCGGTTCTCCCGGCGCCCGGTCTCCGACCACGACGCGATCGCCGAGCTGAAGGACGAGCCCTACAAGATCGAGCTGATCGGGCTCAAGGGCGCCGGTCACGGGGACGATGCCGCCGAAGGCGCGAGCGTCGAGGTGGGCGGCGACGGGCTGACCATCTACGACAACGTCCGCCGCGACGGCGAGGTGGCGTGGTCCGACCTGTGCCGTGGGCCGCACCTGCCGACCACGAAGCGGATCCCGGCGTTCAAGCTGATGCGCTCGGCCGCGGCGTACTGGCGCGGCGACGAGAAGAACAAGCAGCTCCAGCGCATCTACGGCACCGCCTGGGAGTCCCAGGAGGCGATGAAGGCTTATCTGGAGCGGTTGGAGGAGGCCGAGAAGCGCGACCACCGCAGGCTCGGCCGCGACCTCGACCTCTACAGCTTCCCCGACGAGCTCGGCTCCGGCCTGGTCGTCTTCCATCCCAAGGGCGGCGTCATCAAGCGGGTGATGGAGGACTACGTCCGGCAGCGGCACATCGAGGAGGGGTTCGAGTACGTCGGCAGCCCACACATCGCCAAGGAGGGGCTGTTCCACACCTCCGGGCACCTGCCGTACTACGCGGAGACGATGTACCCGGCCATCGAGTTCGAGAACGCCAAGTACCGGCTCAAGGCGATGAGCTGCCCGATGCACAACCTGATCTACCAGTCGCGGGGCCGGTCCTACCGCGAGCTCCCGCTGCGGCTGTTCGAGTTCGGTGGCGTCTACCGCCTCGAGAAGTCCGGCGTCGTGCACGGCCTGACCCGGGTGCGCGGGATGACCCAGGACGACTCGCACTCCTACGTCACCCCGGAGCAGGCGCCGGAGGAGGTCAAGCACCTGCTGGACTTCTGCCTCGGCCTGTTCCGCGACTTCGGCCTCGACGACTTCTACCTCGAGCTCTCGACCCGCGACGACAAGAACAAGGACAAGTTCCAGGGCTCCGACGAGGACTGGGAGGTCGCCACCGCGATCATGCAGAAGGTCGCCGACGAGTCGGGTCTCGACATGGTGGCCGACCCGGGTGGCGCGGCGTTCTACGGTCCCAAGATCTCCGTGCAGGCGCGCGACGCCATCGGCCGCACCTGGCAGATGTCGACGGTCCAGTACGACTTCGGGCAGCCGGCAGGGTTCGGGCTGGAGTACCAGGCCGCCGACGGCACCCGTCAGCAGCCGGTGATGATCCACTCCGCCAAGTTCGGGTCGATCGAGCGGTTCATCGGTGTGCTCGTCGAGCACTACGCCGGCGCCTTCCCGCCCTGGCTCTCGCCGGTGCAGGTGCAGGGCATCCCGATCGCGGAGCGCCACAACGACTACCTGTACGACGTCGCGCAGCAGATGCGGGCACGCGGGCTGCGGGTCGAGGTCGACGACTCCGACGACCGGATGCAGAAGAAGATCCGCAACGCGCAGCTGCAGAAGGTGCCGTTCATGGTGATCGCCGGCGACCAGGACGTCGAGGCGGGTGCGGTCTCGTTCCGCTACCGCGACGGGCGCCAGGACAACGGCGTCCCCGTGGCGGAGGCCATCGAGCGGGTCGCCTCGGCCGTGGCGTCGCGCGAGCAGGTCTGACCTCGCGTGGAGGTCCGTCCGGGTCGGCCCCAGTCCCTGGTCGACACGCCGGACGGCGTGCTGGTGACCGGCGCGCCGCCCGGAGGCCGGGTCACCATCGATGCCTCGCTGGAGCTGTGTGGCCGGTCGTGGACCTGCGCGGGGGAGTACGCCGCCGACCGCAACGGCGAGGTCGACACGGCCGGGGACGCCAGCTCGGGCGGGAGCTACCGCGGAGTCGACCCGTTCGGGCTGTCGTGGAGCGCGGAGGTCGACGACTTCTACGACTGGAACGTCCTGCACCCGATGCGCGTCACCTTGCGGACCACCTGCGACGAGCAGACCGTCGAGACGTCGTACGCGCGCCCGGTCCTGGCCGAGGGAGTGACAGAGCACGTGGTGTCCGAGCAGGGCGTCGTCGGCCGGCTGTTCCTGCCGGCAGGTGAAGGCTCAGCACGTGGCGTGGTGATCGTGGGCGGGTCGGACGGCGGGCCGGGCGGGCCGGTGGTCGGTGCGCTGCTTGCAGGCCACGGAGTGCCCGTCCTGTCGCTGGCCTACTGGGGACACCCGGGCGTGCCCTCCGCCCTTCGCGACATCGACGTCGAGGTCGCCGTCAGGGGGTGCGACTGGTTGCGTGTCCAGGAGGGGGTCGACGACGTGCCGCCGTGCCTGGTCGGCCTGTCCCGCGGTGGTGAGCTCGCCCTGCTGGCGGCGTCCCTGATGCCCGAGCGGATCGGTCCGGTCGCCTCGCTGGTGGGCAGCGGGGTGCCGTGGGGTGCGTGGGGCGAAGGCACCGACGTGCGCGAGACGGCCTGGCGCTTCGGCGGGGAGCCGGTCGCGCAGATGGACGAGGACGAGGACGACCCCGAAGCGTGCCTCGACGACGCCGAGATGGTTGCGGCTGCGGAGATCCCCGTGGAGCGGGCCACCGGGCCCGTGCTGCTGCTGAGCGGCGAGGAGGACACCATGTGGCCCAGCGCCCGGCTGAGCCGGATCGCCGAGGAGCGCGCCGCGCGCGAGGGTGCGGCCGAGCGGGTCACGCACGTTGCCTACCCCGACGCCGGCCACTTCTGCACGACGCCGCCGGGCTTCCCGACACTCTCCGACGAAGCGGTCCGCAACGGCGGCAGCCGGGCGGGCAACCACGCAGCCCGGCTCGACGCGTGGCGGCTGCTGCGCGAGCACGTGGGAGCCAACCGATGACCGATCACCCACCTGGTCACCCACCTGGTCACTCGTCTGGTCACTCGTCTGGTCACTCGTCTGGGCACCAGGACGGCATCGGTGGGCCGGACGCGCTCGAGCGGCTGTGGACGCCCTACCGGATGGCCTACATCCGCGGCGAGAACAAGCCGGCCGACGGCTCGGCGGGGGAGTGCCCGTTCTGCCGGATCCCCGGTCTCGACGACGAGGCGGGGCTGGTCGTGCGGCGCGGCGGGGCGGCGTACGCCGTGCTGAACCTCTATCCCTACACCGCCGGCCACCTGATGATCTGCCCCTACCGCCACATCGCCGACTACACCGAGGTCACCGACGAGGAGTCGGCCGAGATCGGCGCGATGACGCGCGCGGCGATGCGGACGATCCGGGCGGTCTCGCACGCCGAAGGCTTCAACGTCGGCATGAACCAGGGCACCGCCGGCGGCGCCGGCATCCGCGCCCACCTCCACCAGCACGTCGTCCCGCGGTGGGTCGGTGACAGCAACTTCATGCCCGTCATCGGCCACACCAAGACCCTGCCCCAGCTGCTCCAGGACACGCGGTCGTTGCTCGCCGACGCCTGGGCGTGAACGCTGGTTGAGGAGGGACGAAGTCCCGTCACGAAACCTCCGGGGTTTCGTGACAGGCGCTAGCGCGCCTTCCTCAACCAGCGATGTGGGCGGCGAAGCGGTCGACGTGGGCGGCGACGAGATCCGGGACCTCGACCATCGGGAAGTGGCTGCGGGCGTCGAGCTTGACGACCTCGAACCACGGGTTCGCGGCGGCGTACGCCTGCTGACCGGCGAGGTACGCCGGGTCGTCCGGCTGGGCGTAGAGGTGCAGGGTCGGGCAGTCGAGCCCGTCGAGCGCGGCGAGCGGCACCGGCTCGGCGGTGAACGCCGCCTCGATCTCGCGAGCGGCTCGCGACCACATCTCGAAGCCCTGGCGGCCCATCCGCTCCACGCACTCGTGGACGGCGGGCACGTCGACCCCTTCGGTCCACATCCCGAACAGCGCCGCGCGGACCTGCTGCCAGGAGTCCGGGTGCTGCAACCCGGCCAAGGCGCCCATGAAGGGCTCGGGCGCGCCCAGGACCATCCAGTCGAGCAGTACGACGCCGGGCACGCGCTCGGGGCCGAGGAGGCGACGCAGCTCGATGGCCACCCATCCTGCGTGGGCGACGGCGACGGGGATGACGGTCTGGATGCCGAGCTCGTCGAGGAGCCCGATGGTGTCGGCGACCAGCTCGGCCTGGCCGAAGTCGTCGGCACCGAGCGGCGTCTCGCCATGACCGCGCCAGTCGGGCGCGACTGCCCGCCGGGCCCCGGGAGCTGCCGCGAGCCGCGACACGACGTCGTCGTACACGAAGCGGTCTCCGCACCAGCCGGTGAGGAAAAGGGCGGCGGGCTCGGTGGTCCCGGCGTCGGTGCGCGCGAGTCGCGCCGCGGTGATGCTCTTCATCAGGCTCTCCTTCAGGACGGCGGGTCGAGGCGTTCGACCTCGGCCCGGACTAGCCCCGAGACGGTTGACTGGACGGCGGCGTAGGCGAGCCCGGCGTCCACCAGCGACTTCCAGAAGGGGAAGTCGCAGAGTGTGAAGAGGGTGGCGTGCGACCCCCGGCGCAGCCGTCGCGCGGCCGCGGCGTCGACGAGCACGTGCAGCGTGCCCTGGATGACGTCGAGCGCCGCGTCGAGCTCGGGCACGAAGTCGCGCTCGCGGTAGGCAGCGTGCAGCCAGCCCTCGCCGCGGCGGTAGCAGTGGCACGAGGACACCACGATGTGCTCGAACCGGTCGGCTGCGTCGTCCAGCTCGGCGAACGTCGAGCCGGCCTCCTCGAGGGTGGGCGGCTTGATGATGTCGAAGACCTCGCGAGCACACGCCGGGACGAGCTCGGTGAGCGAGGGGAAGTGGCGGTAGACGGTGGCGGTCGAGACCTCGGCCAGCGACGCGATGTCGTCCCAGCCGGTGCCGCGGACGCCGTGCTCGGCGTGCAGCTCCATCGCCGCGCCGACGATGCGGCCGCGGGTGGCGGCAACGGCTTCGCTGCGGGCCGTCATCCGGTAGTTGCGAGGGCTCACGGGAGGCAGTCACTTTCGTGAGAACAATTGGTGCACCAAATAGACTCACGAAATGTACGGCGCGTCAAGGCTTCGCCGGTCGAGGAAGGACGAAGTCCTGTCGCGAGACCCCGCAACAGGTCGGCGTACAGCTCACGGGGTCTCGTGACGGTCGCTTGCGCGACCTCCTCGACCAACGGTCTTCTCGTACCTCCGGCACGGCGAGACGAACTTCTCGCCCAGCGCCTCCACCTCGTAGGGCAGGTCGCCGACGTTGACCCAGCCCTGCTTCTCGTAGAACGCCCGCGCACGGACGTTGCCGATCGCCACCGCCAGCCAGGCGACGTCGTACCCGGCCTCGGCCACCTGGCGCTCGGCCTCGGCCATCAGGATGCCGGCCACGCCCTTGCCGAAGTGCGCAGGGCTGACGTAGATCTGCTCGACCTCGTCGTCCACGACCATGATGAACCCGGCCACCTCGCCGTCCACCTCGGCCACCGTCGTGTCGCCGACCCGCTTCGGGGAGCGCTCGTGGAACGCCGCGAGCGTGCGCCGCTCGGTCAGCCCGTCGGGCACGTGCCCGGGGTGGGAGATGTGCCAGCCCGCGTGCCAGATGTCGGCGACGGCTGGAGCGTCGTCAGAGGTACCGGGGCGAAGCGTGACGGTCATGCCCCGGAGCCTATGTATGGGGAGCCTAGGTTCGAGCGCTACTTCTTCTTGACGTGGATCTTCTCCGAGAGCGTCTCGACGTGGCCCTTGTCGCGCTTCTCGGCGCGTTTCTCCTTGATGGACTTCCCGGACTTCTTGGACATGCCTTGGCGTGGCGACTTGTCGCTCATCGCGGCTCCCTCGAGTCGGTTGCCTGGGTGGCTCCGTCCGGCAACCGTACGCCTACGATCGAACGGTGACGGTCTCCCCGGGTCTGGGCTGGTCCGTACTGGCGCTGGTGTTCCTCGACGAGCTGCTCGTGATGGCCGCCCTCGGCGTCTGGGGTGCCGACGCCGGCGGCTGGCCGCTCGCGGTGGTGGCCGTCCTGGCCGGGGTGGTCATCTGGTTCTTCTTCGCCTCCCCCAAGGCGCGGTACGGCGGGCCGGTCGCCCGTCCGGTCGCCAAGGTGCTGGTGATCGGTGCCGCCGTGGTCGGCCTGGCGGCCGCGGGTCACACCGGGTGGGCGGTGGCCCTGGCGGCGTTCTCGGTCATCGTCAACGGCGTCGCCCTGCACCCCGACATCCGCGACCTGCCCACTGCGACAACCCCTGGTTGAGGAGGGACGCCCTGCTGGATGAAGTGGCCCGAAAGCCCGGAGAGTCGCGCGGTCCGGTCCAGTGGTTTCGTGACAGGCGCTAGCGCGCCTTCCTCAACCAGCGAAAACGGAGGAGAGTGCAAGGAGCGGCGGCGCCGCCGGGGCGCTGCTCCGAACGATGGGAGGGAGCGATGTTCGCACGCTCCACCACGATCAACGGCGACTCGGGCTCCATCGACGCAGGGATCGCCTACGTGCGCGACCAGGTCATGCCCATGCTCTCGGAGATGCCGGGCTGCATCGGGCTCTCGATGATGGTCGACCGGGAGTCCGGCCGGGCGATCGCGACGACCTCATGGACGACGTACGACGAGATGGCAGCCTCGGCGGCCAACGTCTCCGATGCGCGGGCCAAGGCTGCCGAGATCATGGGTGGCACGCCCGTCGTCGACGAGTGGGAGATCGCGATGATGCACCGCGAGCACGACGCCCACCAGGGGTCGTGCTGCCGGGTCACCTGGGTCCAGATGGACCCCGATGCCATCGACTCGATGATCGAGCGCTTCCGCAAGACCGTGATGCCGAGCTTCGACGAGATGGCCGGCTTCTGCAGCGCCAGCCTGCTCATCGACCGGACCAACGGCCGCGGGTGCAGCACGGCGCGCTTCGACGACCAGAAGTCCATGATGGACGCCGCCCCCGCGGCGCGAGGCCTGCGGGAGGACGGCGTGCGGGAGGTGGGCTTCCACGTCATGGACGTCGAGGAGTTCGAGCTCGCGATCGCGCACCTGCGGGTCCCCGAGCTGGTCTAGCACGGCCAGGACGTCATACGTAGTGGTCGCCATGGCGACCACTACGTATGACGTCCCGGGGGGTCAAGCGCCAGCGAGTGCGCGGTCGCGGCCCTCGGTGAAGAAGGCGAGCAGGTCGGGGATCTCCGCGACCGGCAGGGCGCGGCCGAAGGGGGCGTTCCAGAAGTCGTCCTGAGCCGGGGGAGACCAGGGTCCGACGTAGGCGTAGGGGACCGCGAGGTAGGTGTCGCCGGCGGAGACGCCGTAGTTGACCTCCTCGACGGTGATGCCGATGTCGAAGTGCTCGGGCCACAGGATCGGAGTCTCGCTCGGCGCGAGCGCCCTCAGCGCGGCGTCACCGGTCGCGAAGGCGTCGGCGACCTGGGCGGCAGCCGACGCGTCGACCTCCAACGCGTCGTCGAAGCCGAGTCCCGAACCGTCGGAGTAGAGCTCGGACAAAGATGTCGCCTCGACACCCAAGGCGACCGCCAGCGTGGCCGGGGTGTGGCCGTTGATGCCCACTGTCGTGGTGCCGGCCACTACATCGGTGCCGACGACGCGCAGGTCGGGAGTGTGCGTCGTGGCGAACCCCCCGGGCACCGACCGCAGCGAGATCTCGCCGGTCTGGGCGTGCTGCGGCCCGGCCAGGACGAGCTCGGCCACGCCGTGCAGCGCGCGCCGTGTCGGGATCAGCCGGGGGTCGGACGCCGTCACCATGGCGACAGTCAACCGCGTCTCAGCGGACGCCGTACAGGTGCTCCAGGGCAAGCTGGTCGAGGTGCTCGAAGGCCATGCCACGCAGCGCGGCCTCGTCGGGGTCGAACGTCTCGGCACGGATGTCGGCGACGGTCTCGCCGTCGGCCACCGTCGGTACGGCGAGCTGGTCGACGCGCGCCGCACGCAGCGCCTCCTGCACCTCCGGATCCGCGCGGAAGGCGGTCACCTTGTCGCGCAGGATGAGGTAGTTGCGCATGCAGGCGGCGGCCGAGGCCCACACGCCGTCCATGTCCTCGGTGCGAGGAGGCTTGAAGTCGAAGTGGCGCGGGCCGTCGTAACCGCCGTTCTCGACGATGTCGACGGTCCAGAACGCTCCGCGGGCGTTGCCGGCGCCGAACCGGAAGTCCTGGTCGTAGCGAGGTCCGGTCTGGCCGTTCAGGTCGATGTGGAACAGCTTGCCCGCCCACAGCGCCTGGGCCAGGCCGTGGGCGTAGTTGAGGCCGGCCATCTCCTCGTGCCCCGTCTCGGGGTTCACCCCGACGAGCTCGCCGTGCTCGAGCTCGGCGATGAAGGCCAGCGCGTGGCCGATGGTGGGCAGGAGGATGTCTCCGCGGGGCTCGTTGGGCTTGGGCTCGATGGCGAACCGGATGTCGTAGCCCTGGTCGACCACGTAGGCGCCGAGCAGGTCGAACGCCTCGCGGTAGCGGTCGAGGGCGGCCCTGACGTCCTTGGCGGCTCCGGACTCCGAGCCCTCTCGGCCTCCCCAGGCGACGAAGACCCGGGCGCCCAGCTCGGCTGCGAGGTCGATCTGGTCGAGGGTCTTGCGCAGCGCGAACCGCCGTACGTCGCGGTCGTTGTTGGTCAAGCCGCCGTCGCGGAACACCGGGTGGGAGAACAGGTTGGTGGTCATCATCGGCACCACGAGGCCGGTCGACTCGAGTGCCTTGCGGAACGGCGCCAGCCGGGCCTCGCGCTCCGTGGCCGAGGACCCGAAGGGGATGACGTCGTCGTCGTGGAAGGTCACGCCGTAGGCGCCCAGCTCGGCGAGGCGCTCGATCGCCGACGCCGGATCGAGGGGCGGGCGGACGGCGCCGCCGAAGACGTCGACTCCCTGCCACCCGACTGTCCACAACCCGAACGAGAAGCGGTCCTCGCGGGTCGGGCGCGGGGTGTCCCCGCGAGGGATCCGGTCGGTGCTCGCGTCAGCCGTCGTCATGTCTCTGCCTCTCTCCGGGCGGGCCGGGTCCGTGTCGTGGTCGCCGTGACCTCTGTGGTGCCGTGACCCACTCGTGCCGTGACCTATTTGTTACCTGCTGCAACTTAACCCGCCGCGATCCACCCTTGCGGGGGAGCGAAAGTGGTGACTAAGTTGTGCGCGACAACATACACGTGACGGTGCTCACAGTCTCGTCCCAGTCCCGATGACGGCTCCGACTTCCACGTGTATCTGACCGGAGGGAAGTCAGCATGGTTCGAACCACAGTCCTCAAGCGCCTCACCGCTGTTGCGGTGATGGGGCTGGTGGCCACTACCGCCGCTGCGTGCGGCGAGCGAAGACTCCTCGACCGCCGATGGCGGCGGCGACGACGGCGGCGGCGACACCGACATCGGCGTGATCCTCCCCGACGCCACGACCTCTCCCCGTTGGGAGGCCAACGACCGACCCAGCCTCGAGGCGGCCTTCGAAGCCGCGGGCGTCACCGCAGACATCCAGAACGCCCAGGGCAGCGTCGAGACGTTCGGCACGCTCTGCGACCAGATGATCGGCGAGGGCGTCAAGGTGCTGATGATCGTCAACATCGACCAGGAGTCCGGCAAGGCGTGCCTGGACAAGGCAACCGACGCGGGTATCCAGAGCATCGACTACGACCGGCTCACCCCTGGCGGCGGCGCGTCCTACTACGTGTCCTTCGACAACGTGGGCGTCGGCGGCCTGATGGGCGAGGGGCTGATCTCCTCCCTCGACGCGGCGGGCAAGACCAAGGCCAACATCGTCTACGTCAACGGCGCCGCCACCGACAACAACGCCGCGCTCTTCAAGAGCGGCTACGAGGAGGCCCTGGCGTCCAAGATCGACTCGGGTGACTACACCCTGGTCGGCGACCAGAGCGGCGAGTGGGACGCGACCAAGGCCGGTGACGTCTTCGAGCAGATGTACACCGACAACGGTGGCAAGGTCGACGGCGCCGTCGTCGCCAACGACACCATGGCCGGCGGCGTGATCGCCCGGCTCAAGGCGGCCGGCGCTGCCGGTGACGTCCCGGTCACCGGCCAGGACGCCAGCGTGGAGGGCCTGCAGAACATCCTGCTGGGCTTCCAGGCCGGCACCGTCTACAAGAACACCAACCTCGAGGCGGATGCCGCCTCGCAGCTGGCCATCGCACTGATCGAGGGCGACGAGGAGGGCGCGGCCGCACTGGCCACGGGCTCCGTGGTCGACCCCGACACGGGCGAGGACGTTCCTTCGGCCCTGGCCACCCCGGTGTGGGTGACCGTCGAGAACATGCAGCAGGTCTTCGACGACGGCTACCAGACCGTCGCCGACGTCTGCACCGGTGAGGTCGAGGCCGCCTGCACCGAGGCGGGTATCAGCTAGTCAGCACGGCGGCCCGGTCGGCTCTCAGCAGCCGTCCGGGCCGCCGTACCGTCTTGCAGGTTCTCGACCCGGCTCCCCACGGAAGGACCCCCATGACCGCCGAGGCTCTCGCGCCCTCGCCCGGCGCCGACGCCGCCACCCCGCTACTCAGCCTGCGCAACATCCAGAAGAGCTTCGGCGCGGTGCACGTGCTCCGCGGCGTCGACCTCGACGTCCGAGCAGGCCAGGTCACCGCACTCGTCGGTGACAACGGTGCCGGCAAGAGCACCTTGATCAAGGGTGTCGCCGGCATCCATGCCTTCGACGAGGGCGAGTACCTCTTCGAGGGCCGTCCGGTGACGGTGCACGGCCCGAAGGATGCGAACGCCCTGGGCATCGAGGTCGTCTACCAGGACCTCGCGCTCTGCGACAACCTCGACGTGGTCCACAACATGTTCCTGGGCCGCGAGATGGGCAGTGTCGCGGCGCTCGACGAGGACGCCATGGAGGCCCGCGCCCGCGAGACCCTGGACGGCCTCTCGGTGCGCACGCTGCAGTCGGTGCGGCAGGCCGTCGCGTCGCTGTCCGGCGGCCAGCGGCAGACCGTCGCGATCGCCCGCTCGGTGCTGTGGAACTCCAAGCTCGTCGTCCTCGACGAGCCCACGGCCGCCCTGGGCGTGGCCCAGACCGAACAGGTGCTGCGGCTGGTGAGGCGGCTGGCCGACAACGGGCTCGGCGTGATCCTGATCAGCCACAACCTCAACGACATCTTCGAGGTGGCCGACGACATCGCGGTCCTCTACCTCGGCGCGATGGTGGCCCAGGTACGACGTGCCGATGTGACGTCCAACCAGGTGGTCGAGCTGATCACCAGCGGCCGCTACGGCGAGATCGGCCTGAGCGCCCAGGACGCCGCCCAGGTGGAGGAGGAGTGATGGCCGACACCAAGACTCCCGCAGCCCAGCACGGCAGCGAGCCCGACGCTCCTGCCCCCGACGCCGTAGGCCTCGGCGACATCGTCCAGGGCTACCTGGCCAAGATCCGCGGGGGAGACCTGGGGTCCCTCCCGGCCATCCTCGGACTGGTCGTGCTCGTCCTCGTGTTCTCGGTGCTGAAACCCGACCGGTTCCCCAGCCAGTTCAATGTGGCGAACCTGCTCAACCAGTCCGCCGCCATCGTGGTGCTCTCGATGGGCCTGGTGTTCGTGCTCCTGCTCGGCGAGATCGACCTGTCCGCCGGCTACACCGGAGGCACCGCCGCGGCAGTCACCGGCGTGGTGATGACCGAGAAGGGCTGGCCGTGGATCCCCTCGCTGATGGCCTGCCTGCTCACCGGCGCGGTGATCGGTCTGGTGATCGGCATGCTCGTCGCCCGGCTCGGCATCCCGTCGTTCGTGGTCACCTTGGCGTTCTTCCTCGGCCTCCAGGGCGTGATGCTGGTGATCATCGGCGAGGGCGGCACCATCGCCTACCGCAACGACGTCATCCTCAAGCTCAACAACGACCCCATGCCCGTGTGGCTCGGCTGGACCTTCGCCCTGGTGGGGCTGGCGGCTTACGCCCTGCTGACGTGGCGCACGAACACCCGGCGCCGCAAGGCCGGGCTGGAGAGCCAGCCGGTGCTGCTGTGGGCCATCAAGACCGGGGGACTGGCGATCCTCGTCCTCGCGTTCGTCGCCTATCTGTCGATGGAGCGCAGCCCCAACCCGGATCTGAAGTCGATCAAGGGCGTGCCGCTGGTCGTCGCGCTGGTCGTGGCGCTGCTGATCGTGCTGACCTACGTGCTCAGCCGCACCGCGTGGGGGCGCCACATCTACGCCGTGGGCGGCAACACCGAGGCCGCTCGCCGCTCCGGCATCAACGTCTTCCGGGTCAAGCTCACCTGTTTCGTGATGTGCTCGACGATGGCGGCCTTCGCCGGACTGCTGATCGCCAGCCGCAACAACTCGGTCTCGCCGAGCACCGGCGGGTCGACGACGTTGCTGTTCGCCGTCGGCGCGGCAGTGATCGGCGGCACCAGCCTGTTCGGCGGCAAGGGTCGCGTGTCCGACGCCGTGATCGGCGGCATCGTCATCGCCGTGATCGCCAACGGAATGGGCCTGATGCGCCAGTCGACCGGCAACATCTACATCATCACCGGCTTGGTCCTCCTGGTCGCCGCCAGCGTGGACGCCATCAGCCGGCGGCGGGCTTCTGCCTCTGGGCGGGTGTAGCGCCTTGGTCCGACGGTCGGGCAGCCCCCCGACGTCGCCCACGAAAACGGGTCTCGGGCAGGAGGAGCTGCGCCGCAACAACCTGAGCGCGTTGCTGACCCGCGTGCACCTGCACGGCGCGATCAGCCGTGCGTCGCTGACCCGGGGCCTCGGTCTGAACCGCAGCACCATCGGCGCGCTGGCGGCCGAGCTCGAGGACCTCGGCCTGGTCAGCGAGCGGCAACCGGCCGCCGTACGCCAGTCGGGCCGGCCGTCCCTGGTGCTCGAACCGCGGCGCGACAACGTCGCCGTGGCTGTCGACATCGGCGTCGACCGGATCGTCACGGCGCTGGTGGCGCTCGGCGGTGACGTGCTCGAGCATCGGCAGCGGGCGCACGCACCGGGCGAGCACGACGTCGAGCATGTCATCGAGTCGGCGGCCCAGATGGTCGAGGAAGTGCTCGGTGCCCACCCCGGCGCCCGCTGCCTGGGCATCGGCGTCTCGGTGCCCGGAGCCGTGCGCGACACCGACGGCCTGGTCAGGTTCGCGCCCAACCTGGGCTGGGTCGACACAGCCCTTCACCGAGCTGTTCTCGAAGCGGGTCGACATGCGGGTGTTCACGGGCAACGACGCCAACCTGGGCGTGCTCGCCGAGCACCTGCGCGGCGCCGCCGTCGGCCACAGCCGACGTCGCCTACGTCAACGGCAGTGTGGGCATCGGTGGCGGCTTCCTCGTCGGAGGGGTGCCGCTCTCGGGTGCGCGCGGGTACGCCGGCGAGGTCGGTCACCTGCTCGTCGACGGCAGCAGCACCCTGCAGTGCCGCTGCGGCAACGTCGGCTGCTGGGAGACCAAGGTCGGCGAGAACCAGCTGCTCGTGCGCGCCGGACGGCTCTCCGGCGGCGGCCCGAAGGCGTCGCCGAGGTGATCGCAGCCGCCGACGCCGGTGACGTGCGTGCCATCGACGCACTCGACGAGGTCGGGCAGTGGATCGGGGTGGGCCTGCGCGCCGTGATCAACGTGTTCAACCCCGAGGTCATCGTGCTCGGCGGCTCGATGGCCGCCCTGTGGCAGGCACGTCAGGACGTCGTCGACAAGACCCTCGACCGATGGACCCTGATGAGCCCGCGCAGCGACGTCATCATCCGGGCGTCGGCGTTCGGCCTGGACTCCCCGTGGCGGGGAGCGGCCGAGATGGTCTTCGCGCCCGTGCTGGCCGATCCCGCAAGCGTCCTCGACCTGGGCACGCACTCCTTGGTGGCCGCCCACTAGCCACGGGCTGGCGGGCGATAGCCTGGCGCCCTCATGTTGGAGCGTTTCAAGGCCTTCTGGCAGGGCGTCGTCCTTGCGCCGGTCGTCAACCTGCTGCTCCGGCTCGGCGTCAGCCCCGATGCCGTCACGCTCGTCGGCACCCTCGGCGTCGCTGCCGGCGCACTCGCCTTCTACCCGCGCGGCGAGCTGCTCGTCGGCACTCTCGTGATCACGGCCTTCGTCTTCTCCGACCTGATCGACGGGGCGATGGCGCGCAAGTCGGGCCGGACGTCGGTGTTCGGAGCGTTCTTCGACTCGACCCTCGACCGCATCGGCGACGCTGCGATCTTCGGTGGCCTGGCGCTGTACTTCGCCGACCCGGGCGACAGCTACCTCTACCTCTGCCTGGCGTTGTTCTGCCTGGTCGCGGGCAACCTGACCAGCTACGCACGGGCGAAGGCCGAGTCGCTGGGCCTCGACGCCAAGGGCGGCATCGCCGAACGCTCCGACCGGCTCGTGTTGATCCTGGCGACGACCGGGCTCAGCGCGCTGTTCGACCTGCCGATCCTGCTCGAGCTGGGGCTGTGGGTGCTCGCGGCCGCAAGTGCCTACACGGTCGTCTTCCGGATCCTGAAGGTACGTCGCCAGGCGATCGAGCTCGATCGCGGACCGGTCGTCCCGCCAGGCGTCCCCGAATAGGGAGCGGCCACTCGCCGCCGTACGATTGACCCATGGTTCAGCAGTCCCCAGAAGAGACTTCCGGCACCGGCACCACCCGCGTCAAGCGCGGCATGGCCGAGATGCTGAAGGGCGGCGTGATCATGGACGTCGTCACGCCCGAGCAGGCCAAGATCGCCGAGGACGCCGGCGCCGTCGCAGTGATGGCGCTCGAGCGGGTGCCCGCCGACATCCGTGCCCAGGGCGGGGTGTCGCGGATGAGCGACCCCGACATGATCGACGGCATCATCGAGGCCGTCTCGATCCCGGTGATGGCCAAGGCCCGGATCGGCCACTTCGCCGAGGCGCAGGTGCTGCAGAGCCTCGGTGTCGACTACGTCGACGAGTCCGAGGTGCTGACTCCGGCCGACTACGCCAACCACATCGACAAGTGGCAGTTCACCGTGCCGTTCGTGTGCGGGGCGACCAACCTCGGCGAGGCGCTGCGGCGGATCACCGAGGGGGCGGCGATGATCCGCTCCAAGGGCGAGGCCGGCACCGGCGACGTCTCCAACGCCGTCACCCACATGCGCACCATCCGCGCCGAGCTGCGCCGGCTCCATGGCCTCGAGCCCGACGAGCTGTACGTCGCGGCGAAGGAGCTCCAGGCGCCGTACGACCTGGTGCGCGAGGTCGCCTCGGTCGGGAAGCTGCCGGTCGTGCTGTTCACCGCCGGCGGCATCGCGACGCCGGCCGACGCGGCGATGATGATGCAGCTCGGCGCCGAGGGCGTCTTCGTCGGCTCGGGCATCTTCAAGTCCGGCAACCCCGCCGAGCGTGCCTCGGCGATCGTCAAGGCGACGACGTTCTACGACGACCCCGACGTCGTCGCGAAGGTCTCCCGCGGTCTCGGCGAGGCGATGGTCGGCATCAACGTCGACGAGATCCCCCAGCCCCACCGGCTCGCCGAGCGCGGCTGGTAGCGCGGCCGTCAGATTTCCCCGGCCGACCGGGGAAATCTTCACTGTGCGGGCTAGGGAGCCACGACAAGTGCAGGGAAACGTCGACCAAGTCAGGCGTACGACGCTTGCCCTCGGGTCGGTTGTCGGTGACGCCTTGCTCGTCCTGCCACTCGCCGAGCTGCAGTAGTCGGGGAGCTCCTGGACGCTCCAGGTGTTGCCGTCGGGGTCGGCGAAGTAGACGAACCGGCCCCAGGGCTGGTCGTCGACTCCGGTCGCCTCGACGCCACGCGCCTTCAGGTCGGCCAGCGCCTCGTCGGCCGACGCCACGACGACCTGGAGCGCATTCAGCGAGCCTGGCGCCATGTCGCTGACGCCCTTTCCGAAGGCGATCGAGCAGGCCGAGCCCGGCGGGGTGACCTGGATGAAGCGGACGTCGTCGCTGACCTCGTGGTCGTGGTCGACGGGCCAGCCGAGCGTCGTCCCGTAGAACTCCTTGGCGCGGTCCACGTCGCTCACCGGCATCCCGACCAGCTCGATCCGGTAGTCCACCATCGTCGTCTCCTTGCTCGTGGGGCTTGTCCGTCGATCATGACGGTAGGGGCCGATCAGGAACGTTTCGTTCCTGATCGGCCCCCACTTCGTACGGCGTGGGTTCAGACCGAGACCGGCTCCCTGGTGGGCGCCGCGGACGGCTCCTCGGGCAGCCCCTCCTCGTCCGGGTCGAGCATCGTGGTCTCGTCGAACGGGTCGTCGCCGGCGAGGACCCGGTCCAGCTGCGGGCGGTCGAGGCTGCCGGTCCAGTGACCGATGAGCACGGTGGCGACGGCGTTGCCGGAGAAGTTGGTCACCGCGCGGGCCTCGGACATGAACCGGTCGATGCCCACGATGAGGCCGACGCCGTCGACCAGCTCGGGACGGTGCGAGCTCAGGCCGCCGGCCAGGGTGGCCATGCCGGCGCCGGTCACGCCGGCGGCGCCCTTCGAGGCGATCATCATGAACAGCAGCAGGCTGATCTGCTCGCCGATCGAGAGCGGGTTGCCCATCGCCTCGGCGATGAACAGCGAGGCCATCGTCAGGTAGATCGCGGTGCCGTCGAGGTTGAACGAGTACCCGGTCGGCACGACCACGCCCACGGTCGGCTTGTCGACGCCGGCGTGCTCCATCTTGGCGATCAGGCGGGGCAGGGCCGACTCCGAGGACGACGTCGAGACGATGAGCAGGAACTCGCGGGCGAGGTACCGCAGGAGGCTGAAGATGTTGACGCCGGCGGCCAGCCGCAGCACCAGACCGAGCACCACGAACACGAACAGCGCGCAGGTGACGTAGAAGCCGAACATCAGCACCGCCAGGCTCTTCAGGGCGTCGACGCCGGTCTCGCCCACCACGCCGGCGATGGCACCGAAGGCGCCGACCGGAGCCGCCCACATGATCATCGCCAGCACCCGGAACACCAGCCGCTGGAGGTGGCCAACGCCGCGCAGGATCGGCGCGCCGACGGGGCCCATCTGCTGGAGCGCGAACCCGATCAGCAGCGCCACGAGCAGGGTCTGCAGCACCTCACCTGAGGTCAGCGACGACAGCATCGAGGTCGGGATGATGCCGAGCAGGAACTCGGTCGTGCTGCCGTGCCCGCCCGCGGCCTGCTCCTGGCCGGCGGCCGAGACAGCGCCGTCGAGGTGAAGCCCGCTGCCCGGGGTCAGGATGTTGCCGACGACCAGGCCGATGGCGAGCGCGAACGTCGACATCGTCAGGAAGTAGGCCAGCGCGAGACCGCCGACCTTGCCGACCCGGGCCGCGCTGGCGACCGAGCCGACGCCGAGGACGATCGTGCAGAAGATGACCGGCTGGATCATCATCTTGATCAGAGCCACGAACGCCGTGCCGAGCGGCTTGAGCTCGACGGCGAGGTCCGGGGCGGCCAGGCCGACGCCGATGCCGAGCAGCACGGCGACGACGACGGCGATGTACAGGTAGTGGGTGCGGTTGCTCACGGTGGCACTCATCTGGTCCTCCAGGTCGGGCCATTGGTTTGGGCCGGGCTCTCACGGCCACTGGCCACCACGATCGGGTCTCGTGTGAGGCCGGTCACCCTTGTGGTCGTTGAGTTCGTGACCTGGCTCACTCCAGCGGCAAGAATGCGGTCGTGCGCGTGCTGCGATGGGTCCGCGAGCTGTCGGTCGCCCGGCAGATCCTGCTGCTGCAGGGACTCGTCGTGGGCGTCCTCGTGCTCGTCTCCCTGACGCTGGCGGCCGTCGACGCCCGCAGCGACGCCCGAGACGCCGCGACGGAGCGCGCCGTCGCCGTCGCGCTGGCCGTGGCCGATTCGCCGACCGTCGTGGACGCCGTACAGCAGCCGGACCCGTCGGCGACACTCCAGCCGTACGCCGAGCGGGTGCGCTTCGACGCCGACGTCGACTTCGTCGTGGTGATGGGCCTTGACCGCACTCGCTACACCCACCCCACCCCCGACAACATCGGCAAACCGTTCATCGGGGACCTCGGCGACGCGCCGGAGGGAGGCGTGTTCACCCAGGAGTACGAAGGCACGCTCGGCCCGTCGATGCGAGCGGTCGTGCCCGTGCTACGAGGGCGACGACGTGGTCGCCCTCGTCTCGGTCGGCATCACCATCGCCTCGATCGACCGGCAGCTGCGCGAAGACGTCGCCCTCGTGCTGCTGGCGGCGCTCGGCCGTCCTGGTGGCCGGGCTGCTCGGCGCCTGGCTGGTGAGCCGGCGGCTGCGGCGGCAGACCCACGGCATGGGGGAGCGCGAGATCACCCGGATGTACGAGTACTACTCGGCGGTGCTGCACGCCGTCCAGGAGGGCCTGCTGCTCGTCGACGCCGACGGTCGCGTCCAGCTCGTCAACGACGAGGCCAGGCGCCTGCTGTCGCTCGACGACGACGTCATCGGCCGCCGGCTCGACGACCTCGGCCTGGCTCCCGGCCTGGTCGCCGCCGCCCTCGGCGAGACGCCGGAGACCGACGACCTCTACGTCGCCGGCGACCGCATCCTGGTCGTCAGCTCGTCGCCGGCCGGCTGGGACGGTCGCGACGTCGGCGCGGTCGTCACCCTGCGCGACCACACCGAGCTGCGGTCGGTGACCGGCGAGCTCGACGCGGTGCGTGGCCTCACGGACTCGCTCCGCTCGCAGACGCACGAGGCCGCCAACCGGTTGCACACCGTGGTGTCGCTGATCGAGATGGGCCGGCCGGAGGACGCGGTGGAATTCGCGACGAACGAGCTCGAGGTGGCCCAGCGGCTCACGGACCGCGTGGTCGGCGCCGTCGGCGACCCGGTGGTCGCCGCCCTGCTACTAGGCAAGAGCGCCGAGGCGGCCGAGCGGGGGGTGGACCTGACCGTGACCGGCGAGCTGCCGTCGCCGCAGTCGGGGGCCGGCGTACCCGCGCGCGACCTCGTCACCGTCCTCGGCAACCTGGTCGACAACGCCCTCGACGCGGTCGCCGGGTCGTCGTGGAAGCGGGTCGACGTCGTGCTCTCAGGCGACGACGGGGGCCTGAATCTCACCGTCGGCGATAGCGGTCCGGGCCTGGAGGACGACGCGGCCGCGCACGCGCTCGAGCGCGGGTGGTCGACCAAGGCCGGGGGCACCGGCCGGGGCGTCGGTCTGGCCCTGGTCGCGCAGGTCGCCCGGCGTCACGCGGGCGAGGTACGCGTCGGCCGGTCGTCGCTGGGCGGGGCCGAGTTCGTGGTGAAGCTCCGGCCGAGTCGGGTGAGGGCGTGATTACCCCACGGAACTGTGAGCTCCCCCCGCTTCGCTCCTTCCGCCCACACTTCCGAGGGGACCCCAAAAGATGAGCGTGCGGGTCCTCGTCGTCGAGGACGAGCAGCTGGCGGCGGAGGCGCACGCGTCATACGTCGGCCGGGTCCCCGGGTTCGAGCTGGCCGGGATCGTGCGGTCGGCCGGCGACGCGGCCCGGTTCCTGGAGGCCGACCGGGACGTCGACCTGTTGCTGCTGGACATGCACCTGCCGGACGGGCACGGGCTCGGGTTGTTGCAACGGATGCGCGCACAGGGCCATCTGGTCGACGTGATCGCGGTGACGTCGGCGCGAGATGCCGAGGTGGTGCGGCACGCAGTCGCCCAGGGCGTCGTGCTCTACCTGCTCAAGCCGTTCGGGTTCGCGGCGTTCCGGGCCAAGCTCGAGCAGTACGCGACGTACCGCGAGGGTCTCGACTCCGCGACGCCCGAGCTGGCCCAGGACGAGGTCGACCGGCTGTTGGACCCGCTACGCGCGTCGGCAGGCGTTCCCGACCTGCCCAAGGGCATGAGCCCCGAGACCCTGACCGCCGTGTCGGCGGCTCTGCGCGACGCCGGCGCAGGGTTGTCTGCCAGCGAGGCCGCCGCCGTCGTCGGCGCGTCGAGGGTCACCGTTCGGCGCTACCTCGAGCACCTCGCCGATGGCGGGGTAGTGGTGCGGCGGCCGCGGTACGGCGGCGGGGGTCGGCCCGAGGTGGAGTACCGCTGGCGCTCCCCGCAGTCGACCTAGGAGGCGTTGTCGTCGTTGCAGCCGCCCTGCGAGATGAAGAACGAGGTCTGGTCGTTCACCCGTCCGGTGACTTTGATGTCGCACTTGGTCCTGGAACACCCTCACCTGGGCGCGCGTCTGCGGGCCGAAGTCGCCGTCGACGACGACCGTCTCGCCGTCGGCGCGCAGGGCGCGCTGCAGGGTCTTGACGCGGATCCCGGAGTCGCCGAGCTCGAGGCCGCGCAGGCGGTGGGACTGGGAGAACAGGATCGTCCAGTACCACGTGCGCACCAGGAACCGGTTCTCGATGCCGCCCTCGAAGTTGCCCGTGAGCTCCTTGATCGCGGCCTTGGTCTCCGGGCCGTAGAACCCGTCGACGGTCACCGGACCGAACTGCGTGTCGTTGAGCACGCACTGCAGCGTGCGCACGGCTCTGCTGGTCGTGCCCGGCTCGATCTCGGGGTACGACGGCAGCGTGCGACGGCACTCCGCCGCCGCCGACGGGGCGCTGGCGGGTCGCGGGGGAGGCGACCGCGGCGCGAGCCCGAGAAGAGGGATGACGAGAGCGGCCACGACGGCCGCGAGAAGGCTTCTCATCGCCCCATCGTGCCGCAGTTTCGAGGCGGCGTGGAGGGGGCACTAGCCTGCGCCCGTGCCCGCTCCCGTCATCGGTGTCCTCGCCCTGCAGGGCGACGTGCGTGAGCATCTGCGCGTCCTGGACTCCCTGGGCGCGCGCCCGGTCGCCGTACGGCGGGAGTCCGAGCTCGCGGAGTGCGACGGCTTGGTCCTGCCGGGCGGTGAGTCGACGACGATGGCCAAGCTGGCCCGGATCTTCGACCTGCTCGACCCGCTGCGCGAGCGGATCGCGGGCGGGCATGCCGGTCTTCGGCACCTGCGCGGGGATGATCCTGCTCGCCGACCGGATCGAGGACGGCATCGAGGGTCAGGAGACCCTCGGCGGTCTCGACATCACCGTGCGCCGCAACGCCTTCGGGCGGCAGGTCGACTCCTTCGAGACCGACCTGGACTTCGCCGGGCTGACCGACCCGGTGCACGCGATCTTCATCCGCGCGCCGTGGGTCGAGGCCGTCGGCGACGGGGTCGAGGTGCTTGCGAAGGTCCCAGACGAGCCGGCCCAGGGACCGGCCGCCGGTAAGATCGTCGCGGTCCGGCAGGGCCCGCTGATGGCAACGTCGTTCCATCCCGAGGTGGGAGGCGACTCCCGCGTCCACCGGGTCTTCGTCGACCTCGTGACGTCAGTCCAGCCCAGTCTAGCAGTCGTAGACCAGCAAGAAGGAAGAGTCATGTCCGGCCACTCGAAATGGGCGACCACCAAGCACAAGAAGGCCGTCATCGACGCCCGCCGCGGCAAGATGTTCGCCAAGCTGATCAAGAACATCGAGGTCGCGGCCCGGATGGGCGGCGGTGACATCAGCGGCAACCCGACGCTCTACGACGCCATCCAGAAGGCCAAGAAGTCGTCGGTCCCCAACGACAACATCGACCGCGCGGTCAAGCGCGGCTCCGGTGCGGAGGCGGGCGGCGCCGACTACACCACGATCATGTACGAGGGCTACGGCCCGGCCGGCGTCGCGATGCTCATCGAGTGCCTGACCGACAACCGCAACCGCGCCGCCATGGAGGTCCGCACCGCCATGACCCGCAACGGCGGCTCGCTCGCCGACCCCGGCTCGGTGGCGTTCCTGTTCAACCGCAAGGGCGTGGTGATCGTCCCGCAGGCGCAGGACGGCAGGACGGTGACCGAGGACGACGTGCTGGAGGCGGCGCTCGACGCCGGCGCCGAGGACGTCAACGACCTGGGCGAGTCCTTCGAGGTCGTCTCCGAGGCCACCGACCTGGTCGCCGTACGCACCGCTCTCCAGGCCGCCGGCATCGACTACGACTCGGCCGAGGCGCGAGTTCGTGCCCGACCTGCAGGTGCAGCTCGACAAGGACAACGCCGCCAAGGTGTTCCGCCTCATCGAGGCCCTCGAGGACTCCGACGACGTGCAGAACGTCTTCGCCAACTTCGACGTCTCCGACGAGGTCATGGCCGAGCTCGACGCCTGACTCCACCGCTGGTCGAGCGTGCGGCCGTCAGGCATCCGTCACGGCCCGGTGACTAGGCGGACCTGTCGCGCGGTCTCGTCGGCTGCTGCGCAATGTCATCGCCGGATCGGCGTGTCGTGCCCGTACGGCGGGTGGTCGCGGATAGCGTTCGTGCGAACACCTGTTCGGACGAGAGGGCGACCGCGTGCGCGTGCTGGGGATCGACCCGGGGCTGACCCGCTGCGGGCTGGGCGTGGTCGAGGGCTCGGTCGGCCGGCCGCTCACGCTCATCGACGTCAACGTGCTGCGCACCAGCGCCGACGTGCCGATCGCCGAGCGGCTGGTGACCATCGAGAAGGGCATCGACGCCTGGCTCGACGACTACCAACCCGACGCGGTCGCGGTCGAGCGGGTGTTCGCGCGCTCCGACTCCAGCACCATCATGGGCACGGCCCAGGCCAGCGGCATCGCGCTCGTCGTCGCTGCCCGGCGCGGCCTGCCGATCGCCCTGCACACGCCGAGCGAGGTCAAGGCCGCCGTGTCCGGCAGCGGCCGCGCGGACAAGGCCCAGGTCGGCGCGATGGTGGCCCGCATCCTGCGGCTCGACTCGCCGCCCAAGCCCGCCGACGCCGCCGACGCGCTCGCCCTGGCCATCACCCACATCTGGCGCGGGGGCGCGCAGTCCCGCATCGAGGCCGCGGCCGCTGCGCACCGCCGTACCCTCGCCGCCTCGTCCCCACCCGGGAGGTCCCGATGATCGCCTTCGTCCGCGGCCCCGTCGCCGCCATCACCCTCAACAGCGCCGTCCTCGACGTGGGGGGCGTCGGTTTCGAGCTGATGTGCACGCCGGGCACGCTCGCCACCCTGCGCACCGGCCAGACCGCGACGCTGCCCACGAGCATGGTCGTGCGCGAGGACTCCCTGACCCTCTTCGGCTTCCTCGACGACGACGAGAAGGTGGTCTTCGAGCTCGTGCAGACCGCCTCGGGCGTGGGCCCCAAGCTGGCGCAGGCGATCCTCGCCGTGCCTGGCGCCCGACGAGCTGCGCGTGGCCGTCGCCTCCGACGACACCAAGACGCTGACCAGGGTGCCCGGCATCGGCCAGAAGGGCGCCCAGCGGATCATCCTCGAGCTCAAGGACCGGCTCGGCTCTCCCGTGGGGCACGTCCGCAACGGCACGCGCGCCAGTGCCCCGGCCCCGTGGAAGGACCAGGTGCTGCAGGCCCTGGTCGGCCTCGGCTGGTCGGCCAAGGACGCCGACAGCGCCGTCGAGGCGGTCGCGCCCGAGGCGGGCGACGACCCCCAGGTCGCCGGGCTCCTCCGGTCGGCGCTGCGCACGCTGAGCAAGGCCTGAGATGAACGAGCCCGTGGACCACCTGGAGGCCCAGGAGACCGACAACGAGTCTGCACGTCCGCTCGCTCACCGCCGCGGAGGCCGAGGGCGACGAGCGCGCCGTCGAGGCGGCGCTGCGGCCGCGCACGCTCGACGAGGTGGTCGGCCAGCACCGCGTGCGCGAGCAGCTCGGGCTGGTGCTCGAGGCGGCTCGCGGCCGCGGGCGGGTGCCCGACCACGTCCTGCTCTCCGGCCCGCCCGGTCTCGGCAAGACCACGCTGGCGATGATCATCGCCCACGAGATGACCGCGCCGCTGCGGCTGACCAGCGGCCCCGCGATCACCCACGCCGGCGACCTCGCCGCGATCCTCTCCGGGATGAACGACGGCGACGTGCTCTTCGTCGACGAGATCCACCGGATGTCCCGGCCCGCCGAGGAGATGCTCTACATGGCGATGGAGGACTTCCGCGTCGACGTCGTCATCGGCAAGGGTCCCGGCGCGACGGCCATCCCGCTCGAGATCCCGCCGTTCACGCTCGTCGGCGCCACGACCCGCGCAGGGCTGCTGCCGGGCCCGCTGCGCGACCGGTTCGGGTTCACCGCGCGGCTGGAGTACTACGAGGTGGCCGACCTCGACCGCATCGTGCACCGCTCGGCCGGCCTGCTCGGCGTCGACCTCGACGCCCGAGGGTGCCGCCGAGATCGCGTCGCGGTCCCGCGGTACGCCGCGCATCGCCAACCGGCTGCTGCGCCGGGTCCGCGACTACGCCCAGGTGAAGGCCGACGGCGTGGTCACCCACGACATCGCCCGCCGCGGCGCTGGAGCTCTACGAGGTCGACGAGCTCGGCCTCGACTCGCTCGACCGCTCGGTCATCGACTGCCTGTGCCGCCACTTCGGCGGTGGCCCGGTCGGCATCTCCACGCTCGCGGTGGCGGTGGGCGAGGAGCGCGAGACGGTCGAGGAGGTCGCCGAGCCGTTCCTGGTGCGCCTCGGCTTCCTGGCCCGTACGCCGCGCGGCCGGGTCGCCACCGCCGCCGCCTGGCGCCACCTCGGGCTCGACGCGCCCCCGCCACCGCCGACGTACCCGCCGTCGCCGAGGCCACCCTGTTCGAGGAGTGACGAGGTCCCAACCCGCCGGATTTCGGCGGTCGACCGGGAAGTCCCGACTTGTGACCCCAGAGGACGCGTCCGAGGGGGTCAGGGGAGTCCGTACGCGTCACAAGTGACGCGATACCCGGCTGACCGGGTATCCCGACCGGCGCCACCCCTCCAGCACAATGCGGTCGCGGTCGGTCGGGACACCTCTCTAGCCTGGGACGAGTGCGTCTCCTCCCCGTAGCCGATCCCGGCACTGCCGACCACCGGTCGCCCGGACGGTTGCTGTGGTGGATGGCGCTGCAGCAGTGGCGCACCCTGGCCGGCGGCATGTTCTTCGGCATCGTCTGGATGAGCTCGCAGGCCGTGATGCCGGCCGTCCTCGGCGCCGCGATCGACCGCGGCGTCGCAGCCCGCGACCGCGAGGCGCTGCTGCTGTGGGCCGGGGTGATGCTGCTCGTCGGGGTGGTCCAGGCTCTCAGCGGCATCATGCGCCACCGGTTCGCGGTCACCAACTGGCTGACCGCCGCCTACCGCGTCGTCCAGCTGGTGGGTCGCCAGTCGGTCCGGCTCGGCGGCACCCTGCCCCGCAAGGTCTCCACCGGCGAGGTGGTCGCGATCGGCACCTCCGACCTCTCCCACATCGGCCAGGTGATGGACGTCACCGCCCGGTTCACCGGCGCGATCGTCTCGTTCCTGCTCGTGGCGGCCATCCTGCTCAGCACCTCGGTGACCCTCGGGCTGCTCGTGCTCATCGGCGTCCCGCGTGCTGATGCTGGCGGTAGGCCCTTGCTCCGGCCGCTGCAGGACCGCAGCACCACCCAGCGGCACCTGATGGGTGGCCTGGCGAACACCGCCTCCGACATCGTGGGCGGGCTGCGAGTGCTGCGGGGCATCGGCGGCGAGCAGGTCTTCCACGACCGCTACCGCCGCGAGTCCCAGCAGGTCCGGCGGGCCGGGATCGAGGTCGCCCGGCTGCAGTCGGTGCTCGACGCGCTGCAGGTGTTCCTGCCCGGCGTCTTCGTCGTGCTGGTCGTGTGGCTGGGCGCGAGGTCCGCGGTGTCCGGCGAGATCACCCCCGGCGAGCTGGTCGCCTTCTACGGCTACTCCGCCTTCTTGATGATCCCGCTGCGCACCGTGACCGAGTTCGCCAACAAGCTCATCCGTGGACGGGTCTCGGCGCGCCGGGTGTGCACGGTGCTCGCGCTCCAGCCCGCGGTGCGCGAGCCGGCAGACCCTGCTGCGCCACCACCGGCCGGTGCCGAGCTCACCGACGTACGCAGTGGGCTCCGCGTCCGCTCCGGGCTCCTGACCGCGGTCGTCAGCGAGCAGCCCGACGACAGCGCGCTGCTCGCCGACCGGCTGGGCCTGTGCGCCGCCGAGGTGGACGACGACGTGCGCCTCGGCGGCACACCTCTGACGCGCCTGCGCCCGGCCGACGTACGCCGCCGCATCCTGGTGTCCGACACCGGGGCGACGTTGTTCTCCGGCCCGCTCGGCGAGCGGCTGGACGTGACCGGGCACGGCGACGTCGCGGCGGCGCTGGCCACGGCGTCGGCCGACGACGTGCTCGAGGCCATCCAGGGCGGCCTCGAGGCCGAGGTCGACCGAGCGCGGCCGTGAGTTCTCCGGTGGCCAGCGCCAGCGCCTGGTGCTGGCCCGCGCGCTGCTCGCGGACGCCGAGATCCTGGTCCTGGTGGAGCCCACCAGTGCCGTCGACGCACACACCGAGGCGCGCATCGCGGCCCGGCTGCGGCAGCACCGGGCCGGACGTACCACCCTCGTCACGACGAGCAGCCCGCTGATGCTGGACGCGGCCGACGAGGTGGCCTTCCTGGTGGCCGGCCGGGTCGTCGCCGTCGGCACCCACGTCTGCGCTCCTGGAGAGCGACCCCCACTACCGGGCCGTCGTGACGCGAAGCGGCGGCGACGACGACGCCGTCACGCCCCCGTCCGTCGCCGCGGGGACGCCATGAGCACGACACTGCCTGTCGCCGACGGCAGGGCCGTCCGCCGCTACGCCGTGCGGATCGCCCGGCGGCACCCTCGGCTGCTCTGGAGCGCGCTGGCGCTGCACGTGCTGGCCGCCGTCGCCACGCTCGCTGCCCCGCGCCTGCTGGGCGACCTGGTCGAGGCCGTCGAGGACGGCACGACGGTCGGATACGTCGACCGCGTCGTGCTGGTGCTGGCGGGCTTCGTCGTCGCCTCGGCGGTGCTGACCCGCTACGCGCGCTACGTCTCCCAGGTCCTCGGCGAGCAGGTGCTCGCCGAGCTGCGCGAGGACTTCGTCGGCAACGCCCTGGCGCTGCCGGTGGGGGTCGTCGAGTCGGCCGGGTCCGGCGACCTGCTCACCCGTACCTCCCGCGACGTCGACCAGCTCGGGTGGTCGGTGCGCTGGGCGCTGCCCGAGTGGACGATCGCGGTGGTCACCGCCGTGCTCACCTTCGTTGCGGCGCTGTCGGTCGGCTGGTGGGTCCTGGTGCCGTGCCTGCTGGGGATGCCGCCCCTCGTGGTCGGCCTGCGGTGGTACCTCGCCCGGGCCAAGGACGGCTACCTGCGCGAGTCGGCGACGTACTCCCGGATCAACGCCACGCTGACCGAGACCGTCGAGGGCGCCCGCACCGTGGAGGCCCTCGGCCTGGCCGAGGAGCAGGTACGCCGTCTCGACGAGGACTGCCGCCAGTCCTACTGGGCCGAGCGCTACACCCTCTACCTGCGCACCGTGTTCTTCCCGAGCATGGAGCTGTCCTACCTGGTCCCCACCGTGCTCACCCTGCTCACGGGTGGCTGGCTGTACGCCCAGGGCACGGTCTCGCTGGGCGAGGTGACCGCGGCGACGCTCTACGTCCAGATGCTCATCGACCCGGTCGACCGCATCGTCTCCATCCTCGACGAGCTGCAGATGGGAGCGGCCTCACTGGCCCGCCTGCTCGGCGTGGCCCAGGTGCCCGACGACCGCGAGGTCAGCGGCCGCGAGCCGGAGGACGAGAAGCTCGACGCACACGACGTCCGCTTCGCCTACGTCACCGGCCGCGACGTGCTGCACGGCGTCTCGCTCGACGTGGGGGTGGGGGAGCGGCTGGCCATGGTCGGGCCGTCGGGTGCGGGCAAGTCCACGCTCGGTCGCCTGCTCGCCGGGATCCACCCACCCCGCACCGGTGAGGTCACCGTGGGTGGCGTCGGCCTGGTCGAGCTCCCGCTCGCCGACCTGCGAGGCCACGTCGCCCTGGTGACCCAGGAGCACCACGTCTTCGCCGGCACCCTGCGCGAGAACCTCGCGCTCGCGGCTCCCGAGGCCGACGACCTGCGCGTCAGGGCCGCGCTCGACGCGGTCGACGCGACCGCGTGGGTCGACGCGCTCGACGAGGGGCTGGACACCGTGGTCGGCTCCGGTGGGCGGGCGCTGACGGCCGCACAGGCCCAGCAGGTCGCCCTCGCCCGACTCGTGCTCGCCGACCCCCACACCCTGGTGCTCGACGAGGCGACCTCGCTCATCGACCCCCGCGCCGCCCGCCACCTCGAGCGGTCGCTCGCCGCGGTGCTCGAGGGGCGCACCGTCATCGCCATCGCCCACCGGCTCTTCTCCGCCCACGACGCCGACCGGGTGGCGGTGGTCGAGGACGGCGTGGTGACAGAGCTCGGCAGCCACGACGACCTGGTGGCCGCCGGGGGCTCGTACGCCGCGCTGTGGGACTCCTGGCACGGTCGCGGCTGAGCGCAACCAGACCGCCCACCACAATGCCGTGACCTGCACCACCCACGGTTACACTTCACCGTTGGTCGGCCCCGTCGCGTGGCTGACTCATCCTTCGTACCCCTGTGAAGAGGTCTGTTGTCGTGCAAGAGCTTGCCTCCGTGCTGCCCCTCGTGGGCATCGCGTTGCTGTTCTGGTTCCTGATGATCCGCCCGGCCCAGCGCCGGCAGCGCGAGGTCCGCCAGATGCAGTCGTCCCTGGTCGTCGGTGACGAGGTGATGCTCACCTCGGGGATCTACGGCGTCCTCCAGTCGTTGGACGACGAGAGGGTGAGCGTGCAGATCGCCCCGGGTGTCGTCGTCGAGGTTGCTCGCGGGGCCGTCGGAGCGAAGGTCCCGCCCGCCACCGACTCCTCGACGACCACTGGCGCCGACGAGGAGCCCCACGTCCGAGACCACGACCGAGGAGCGCTGAGATGGCCCGTCGCCGCCAGCCCTGCTCGCACCCTCGTCGTCTTCTTCATCGGCGTCGGCGTGATGTTCGGCCTGGTGGCGCTGGCAGGCTCCTGGAAGCCCGCCCTGGGCCTCGACCTCGAGGGCGGCACCCGCATCCGGCTGACCGCAACGGGCGACGGCGTGACCTCCGAGAACCTCAAGGAAGCGGCCAGCATCATCGACCAGCGCGTCAACGGCACGGGTGTCGCCGAGGCCGAGGTGACCACCGAGGGCAACCAGTACGTCGTCGTCGAGATCCCCGGCAAGAGTCGCCGTGACCTCGTCGAGACCGTCGAGCGGCAGGCCCAGCTCCGGTTCCGTGTCGTGGCCCAGAGCGGCGTCGGCATCGCGCAGCCCACGGCCGCGCCGACCCAGAGCGGATCGGGTGAGCCGACGCCCTCCACCACGCCGGGCGGGGGCGTGCTGCTCCCGAGCGAGACCGCCAACCCCTCCGGGACGGCGACGGCGAAGCCGACCAAGAAGGCCACGGGCAAGAACCGGCCGCCGTTCCTGATGGCCGACGACTCCGAGACGGCCGACCCGTCCGCGACCGCCTCGCCGACCGACAGCGCCGCGCCGACCGACACCGCCTCCCCGACCGACGGCGCCCTGCCGACCGACGGAGCGACCGGCGGTGCCGACGCCAAGGGCGGGATCGACGAACCGCTCACCTGGATGAACTCCCCGGACGCCAAGTCGGTGGAGGCCTACAACGCCTTCGCCTGTGACAGCGGCGCCACCACGCCGTCCCAGAACGTCGACCCGGTGACGGGCAAGGTCACCACCGGTGACGACCCGGACCTGCCGCTGCTGGCGTGCGACGACCAGGGCCAGAAGTTCCTCCTGTCCGTCGCCGTGGTCGAGGGCACCGACCTCGACGACGCGTCGGCCGGCATCCCGCAGAGCCAGGTGAACTGGGTCGTCAACCTCGACTTCAACGGTCACGGCACCGACAAGTTCGCCGAGGTCTCGCGGGCGCTCTACGGCACCGAGAAGCAGTTCGCCATCGTGCTCGACGGGCAGGTGATCTCGGCGCCGACCATGAACGGCCTGATCACCAACGGCCAGGCCGAGATCAGCGGCGACTTCAACCAGGCCTCGGCCCAGAGCCTGGCCACCAGCCTGCGCTTCGGCTCACTCCCGATCGCCTTCGAGGAGAAGCCGACCGTGGAGACCATCGGCCCCTCGCTAGCGGGCAACCAGCTCGCCGCGGGCATCACGGCCGGCCTGATCGGCCTCGGCCTGGTGATGATCTACTGCCTGCTCTACTACCGCGGGCTCGGGCTGGTGGTGATCGCCTCCCTCCTCGTGGCGGCCTTCGTGACCTACGGGGTGGTGCTGCTGCTCGACACCGCCGCCAACTTCACGCTGACCCTGCCCGGAATCGCTGGACTGATCGTGGCGGTTGGCATCACGGCCGACTCGTTCATCGTCTACTTCGAACGCATCCGCGACGAGATGCGCGACGGCAAGTCGATGCGCGTCGCCGTCGAGGCCGGCTGGAAGCGGGCCCGGAACACCTGTCTGGCCGCCGACACGGTCTCGTTGCTGGCGGCCGTCGTCCTCTTCATCTTCGCTGCCGGCGTGGTCCGCGGGTTCGCGTTCGCGCTGGGCATCTCCACGCTCATCGACCTGGTGGTCTTCTTCTGGTTCACCCACCCGATGGTCTCGTGGCTGGCGCGGTTCCCGCTCTTCAACCGAGGACACAAGCTGTCCGGTCTCGACGCCGAGTCGCTCGGCATCGACCGGATCAACCTCGGCACCGTTGCCCCTGCCGGGCAGAGCGTGGGAGGTCGGGCCTGATGGGCAAGTTCTCGAGGCTCGGCAACGACCTCTACAACGGCAAGAAGTCGATCAACTTCGTCGGTCGCAAGTGGCTCTGGTACTCCATCTCCGCCGGGATCGTGCTGATGTGCGTGCTCGGGCTGTACCTCAAGGGCCTGAACATGGGCATCGAGTTCGTCGGCGGCGCCCAGTACCGCGTCACGCTCGAGAACGGCACGGTCGACCAGGACGACGCGGACGCCGTGCGCGAGGCGGTGGCCGGCACCGGCATCGAGGGCGCTGCCTCACCGGTCGTGATCACCTCGGGCGAGAGCAGCATCATCGTCCAGACCAAGCAGCTCAACACCGCCGATTCGCAAGAAGTGGTCGCCACCATCCAGGAGGCGATGAACGCCTCTGCCGGCGAGATGTCGCAGGAGGAGATCGGCGCGAGCTGGGGACAAGACGTCGCCAAGCGGTCGCTGACCGGTCTGGTCGTCTTCCTCGTCCTCGTGGTGCTCTTCATCTGGGCCTACTTCCGAGAATGGAAGATGTCGGTCGCGGCGATCGTGGCGCTCATCCACGACGTGATCATCACCGTCGGCATCTACGCCGTGTCGGGCTTCGAGGTCTCACCCGCGACGGTGACGGGTCTGCTCACGATCCTGGGCTTCTCGCTCTACGACACCGTCGTGGTGTTCGACAAGGTGCGCGAGAACACCAAGAACCTCCGTTCCAAGCGGATGACCTACGCCGAGGCGGCCAACCTCGCCGTCAACCAGACCCTGGTGCGGTCGATCAACACCTCGATCGTGGCCCTGATCCCGGTCGGCGCGATCCTCTACGTCGGTGCCGTCCAGCTGGGCAACGGGTCGCTGAAGGACCTCGCGCTCGCACTGTTCGTCGGCATGGCCGCGGGCACCTACTCGTCGGTCTTCATCGCCACGCCCCTGCTGGTGCACATGAAGCAGGGCGAGACGGCCAACAAGGCGATCGAGAAGAGGCTGGCCAGCAAGCGCCGCCACGAAGCCGACCGCTACGCCTCGGTCCCGGTGTTCACCGACGACATGGCCGTCCCCGCCGACGACGGTGACGACCAGATCGACGACGAGATCGACGAGGCGGACGACGAGCACGACGAGGTGCCCGTGACGCAGACCCAGTCACCGGGCGCGTCGCGAGCGGTCCCGACCGGCCGTGGTCGCGTCGTACCCCAGCCGCAGCGACCCGTCAGTCCCAGCACCGCGGCCGGCCGTCAGCAACCGACGCGCCAGCCGCGGTCCAAGCGAGGCAAGAAGTAGGCCGTCAGGTGACCGCCCGTGAGACGCTCGCGCGTCTGGTCGTCGACGTCCCCGACTTCCCCGAGCCCGGGGTCGTCTTCAAGGACATCACCCCCATGCTCGCCGACCATGCGGCGTTCACCGATGTGGTCGAGGCGCTCGCTGCCCCGGGGCGCGACGAGTCCGGAACGACCGTCGTCGACTTCGTGATCGGCATGGAGGCGCGTGGCTTCATCCTTGCCGCGCCGGTGGCGCTCGCGCTGGGCGCCGGCTTCGTACCGGTGCGCAAGGCCGGCAAGCTGCCACGCGAGTCGTACGCCGAGTCCTACGCGCTCGAGTACGCCCAGGCCACCCTCGAGATGCACCGCGACGCCCTCCCGCAGGGCGCCCGCGTGCTCCTCGTCGACGACGTGCTCGCCACGGGAGGCACTGTCGCCGCCACGGTCCGGCTCGTCGAGAGGGCCGGCGCCACCGTCCACGCCGCGTCGGTGCTGATGGAGCTGAGCTTCCTGCCGGGACGTGAGACCGTCGGCGACGTGCCCCTGACGAGCCTGCTGACCGTCTGACCCACACCGGCGGTGGGTGAGGGTTGGTTCCTCGCGCCCGGCGGTGGCTCAGGGTTGGTCCAACGCCCGCCAACCAACACTCAGTAACCGCTCGGGCGGCGTAACCAACGCTCACTCACCGCCTCACGCCAGCCGCGCTGCGGCCCGAGACGGAGCGAGAGGTCCGTAGACTGGGGCCAATGGCAGAGGAAGCACCAGCGGCACCGGCCGAACCCTCGGCACCGGCCGCCGTACGCACACCCGAGTCGGTGCCCCCTGCCCGCGGCATGCGCGCGCGCCTGGCCCGGATGGGGTCGCGGACCCAGACCGGCAACCCGGTGCTGGAGCCGCTGTTCCGGACCGTGCGGGCCAACCACCCCAAGGCCGACCTGGCGCTGCTGGAACGCGCGTACGTGACCGCCGAGAAGTGGCACGGCACCCAGATGCGCAAGAGCGGCGACCCCTACATCACCCATCCGCTCGCCGTCACCACGATCCTGGCCGACATCGGCATGACCGAGCCGACCCTCGTCGCCGCGCTGCTGCACGACACGGTCGAGGACACCGACTACAGCCTCGACCAGCTGCGCGAGGACTTCGGCGAGGAGGTGGCCAGGCTCGTCGACGGCGTCACCAAGCTCGACAAGGTCAAGTACGGCGACTCTGCGCAGGCCGAGACGATCCGCAAGATGATCGTGGCGATGGCCCGCGACATCCGCGTGCTGGTCATCAAGCTCGCCGACCGGCTGCACAACATGCGCACGGTGCGCTACGTCAAGCAGTCCACGCAGGAGCGTCAGGCCACCGAGTCCCTCGACATCTACGCACCGCTGGCCCACCGGCTCGGCATGAACACCATCAAGTGGGAGCTCGAGGACCTCGCCTTCGCGACCCTGCACCCCAAGGTCTACGACGAGATCGTGCGGATGGTCGCCGACCGCGCGCCGTCCCGCGACCAGTTCCTGACCGAGGTGGTCGACCAGGTCGAGAGCGACCTGAAGGACGCCAAGGTCAAGGCGACCGTCACCGGCCGGCCCAAGCACTACTACTCGATCTACCAGAAGATGATCCTGGGTGGCCGCGAGTTCACCGACATCTACGACCTGGTGGGCCTGAGGGTCCTGGTCGAGGAGGACCGCGACTGCTACGCCGTCCTCGGCGTGCTGCACTCGCGGTGGAACCCCGTCCTCGGCCGCTTCAAGGACTACGTCGCGATGCCGAAGTTCAACATGTACCAGTCGCTGCACACCACGGTGATCGGTCCTCAGGGCAAGCCGGTCGAGATCCAGATCCGCACGAGGGCCATGCACCGCCGGGCCGAGTACGGCGTGGCCGCGCACTGGAAGTACAAGGAGAACGGCCGCGCCGGCGTCGACACCGACCAGCGGGGCGACATGGACGACATGTCCTGGGTGCGCCAGCTGCTCGACTGGCAGAGCGAGGTCGAGGACCCGGGTGAGTTCCTCGAGTCGCTGCGGTTCGAGATCAACCGGGCCGAGGTCTACGTCTTCACCCCGCGGGGCGACGTGATCGCGCTGCCGGTGGGCGCCACGCCCGTCGACTTCGCCTACGCCGTCCACACCGAGGTCGGGCACCACACCATCGGCGCGCGCGTCAACGGCCGTCTGGTGCCGCTCGAGTCGACGCTCGAGAACTCCGACGTCGTCGAGATCTTCACCTCCAAGGCGCCCAACGCCGGCCCGTCGCAGGACTGGCTCGGCTTCGTGCGGTCGCCGCGTGCGCGGTCGAAGATCCGGCAGTGGTTCACCAAGGAGCGTCGCGAGGAGGCCATCGACCGCGGCAAGGAGCAGATCGCCAAGCTGATGCGCAAGGAGGGCCTACCCCTCAAGCGGGTGATGACCCACGAGTCGCTGACCCAGGCCGCGGTGCACTTCAAGCTCGCCGACGTCTCCGCGCTCTACGCCGCGGTCGGCGAGAGCAACCTGAGCGCCCAGGCCGTCGTACGCCGGGTCATCGAGCTGCACGGCGGCGAGGGCGGGGCGGAGGAGGACCTCTCCGAGGGCGTGCAGATCACCGGCCGCCGGGTGCGCTCGAAGGCCTCGGTGGGCGGCGACGCCGGCGTCATCGTGCGCGGCGTCTCGGACGTCTGGGTCAAGCTCGCCAAGTGCTGCACCCCGGTGCCGCCCGATGCGATCCTCGGCTTCGTCACCAAGGGCGGAGGCGTCTCGGTGCACCGTCTCGACTGCACCAACGCCGCATCGCTGAAGTCGCAGCCGGAGAGGCTGCTCGACGTCGAGTGGGCGCCGACCGCGCAGTCGACGTTCCTGGTGAACATCCAGGTCGAGGCCATCGACCGCAACCGCCTGCTCTCCGACATCACCATGGCGCTCTCCGACGCACACGTGAACATCCTCTCTGCCAACCTCTCCACCACCCGCGACCGCATCGCCAAGTCCCGCTTCACCTTCGAGATGGCCGACGCCAAGCACCTCGACGGCGTCCTCCGCGCCGTCCGCTCCGTCCCCGGCGTCTTCGACGCCTACCGCGTGACGCAGTAGCGCCTGGCGGGGCGGCCGGGCGGCGGTGAGCGTGGCACCGCCGTGGCCGCGGAAACGGTGCCAGGCTCACCGCCGGCCCGGGAACCGCTGGCGTCTCAGCGGCGCGACCACGCCGGGACGGAGTAGAAGGTGTGGGAGTCGCTGCTGAGCTTGGTGCGGTCTGAGGGGTCGGCGACGGAGGCGATCCAGAGCTCCCTGATGACGTCGGGCTCGACCACCTCGGTCGCAGGGTCGTCGGGAGGGGAGTGGGTGTAGACGACCTGCGTCCCGTCAGGGGAGAACATGGGGTCCTGGTCGTTGCCGACGACGTCCCCGGAGATGCGGACCAGGTCCGTCCATCTGGAGCTCGCCGTCGACGAAGGGGGCGGCGAGTACTTCGTACCCGAGGTCCACGGTCGGGTCGGAGCCCTCGGCGGGGACCGTGACCGCGCGCCACGCCAGCATGTCCGAGCTCGGCGAGAACACCGCGTCGCCGAAGGCGGAGTACTCACCGTCGGGTGCCAGCAGCAGCTTGCGTCGGTGCGTGTCCACGTCGACCGAGAAGAGAGTGCCGTCCCGTGACTTGCGCTCGGCGGCGATGGGGAACACGACCGTCGTCCCGTCGGCGGACACCGTCGGGTGGCCGAGGTCACGGGCCTTGTCGTCCCGGTCGATCTCGGCGTAGGTGTCCTCGAGGCTGCCGTTGATGCCCACGCGCACGATCCGGATGGGCCCGTCCCGGCCGAAGCAGCGCATGACCACGTCGTCCGCGTCCGCGATCCAGGCCGGCCGACCGCTGCTCTCGCTGCATTCGGTCACCGAGTTCTCGTCGAACAACGGCCGGTCGCCGCTCCCGTCGGTCGCCGAGGCGATACGCAGCTGGTTGCCGGACCCACGGTCTCGCGCGTAGATCATCGTTGTCCGGTCCGGGCTCAGCACGGGATTCGACTCGCGGGTGTTGTCGCCGAAGGTGAGCACACTGCCCTCCTGGCCGGTCGTCGCGTCGAAGACGAAGATGTGCATCTGGTTCTTGTCGTCGCCGGCGGCCACGAGCAGCTGGGAGTCGGGGAGTACGGCGCCGACGGGGTCGTCGTCCTCACCCAGCCGCGGGACGACCAGAAGGGCGACGACCAGGACGACCACGCCGGCAACCACACCGAGGACCAGCTTCCGGTTCCGGTTGACGAAGAGCACCAGCGACTTCCAGAACGACGGACCCGGCGGCTTCGGCGGACGTGGCGACGGCACGGGAGCGGGCACCGCTCCTGGGACGGCGTGCACGTTCTCGAAGATGTTGCCGTCGGGCGAGCGCATGAACAGCACGGGGGTCGCCCACTCGTCGCGGTACTCGGCCAGCAGCGCCTTGCGCGCGCTGCTGACCGCCTGGTCGACGGGAAGACCCTCGACGAGCGCTCCGTAGAACTCCCCGGTGAACGTCACAGCCGCACGGTCGCTGATCGGGAACTGCATCGCGACCACGGCCGTGGCGTCCTGCTGCACCAGGCCCTGCGCCATCCCCGCGAACGGGTCGAGGGCGTCGGATCGCGCGGAACGGCAGGCGTTGAGCACCACCATCCGCAGTGGGTCGTGGTCGCGGACGAACGGCCCCAGGATCGAGGAGGTCACCGGAGAGCTCTTGCCGTGGTTGTCCTGGAAGTAGACGACGCCCTCGCGCAGCCGGGCGTCGAAGTCGCCGTGCCCCACGAAGTGGATGACGTGGGTCGGGTGCTGGCGCAGCCAGTCCCCGAGCTCGCCGAGCGTGGCGCTCGGGAGGCGGTCGAGGACCACCAGGCCCGCGTCGATGCGCGGGGCCAGGGCGTCGCAGATCCGTCGCCACTCGGCTTCGACGTCGAGCTCCTCGAGGTCGACGGGCGCGGAGATGATCGCGAGGACCTTCAACGGCCCGTCGACGGTCATCGGGCGCGGCACCTGCGGCACGTCGAGGAAGCGGACGACTGGCGTGCGCTCCGACTGGGCCAGGAAGCTGTTGCTCTTGGAGTCGTAGAGCAGCTCCCACGGGAGACCGGCGATGGCGGGTGCGTCGTTGAGCCGGAGGCGCAGCCGCAGGCCGCCTGCGTCCTCGGCGCGGGCGCGGTCCATGCTCCGCTGCCAGGCCAGCGCCAGGTCGCCGGTGAACACGGCGTCGTACAACGGACCTCCGAAGTCCATGGCCGACTGCTGCTGGCCGGTGGCACCCACGCGGCGGGTGCCGGAGCGGCCCGGATCCAGCTTGAGCAGGAGGTTCTCCAGCGTGGTCGCGTCGAACGGCAGCTGGAAGCGGACGCTGGGGGTATCGCCCAGCGGAGAGTCCGTGACGCGCGCCTGGTAGCGGCCTTCTCCCTCTTGCTCCAGGAGCAGGTCGAAGTTCAGGTAGCGCCTCGAGGCCATCTGCACTCTTTCGCGTGCTCGGTGCGGACACCAGACTAGAGCCGGAGGGCGCCCCCTTGATACGTGCCGCGCGACAGCCGGGCTCACGTATCCACCGGTCGGGAAGCGGGCTCCTCTCGCTGGGAGGGACGGGATGGACCCCACACAGTTGACGGCGACACGGGCAGCGATCGAGGCTGCCGAGCCGGTGTACGACGACGCGCCGTCGTTCAGTGACGCGGACCTCGACCGGGCGCTGGCCGCGGCTGACGTGCTGCGCGCGGGCGGCGACAGCGCGGCGATGGTGAGCCCGCAAGAGCTGGCCGCGCTGTCCCCGGACGAGGCCGGCCGCCTGGTCGCGGACCTCGCAGACGCCGGGCGGGTCGACGCCCTGGTCATGGTCGTCACGGCGACGCCGCCGCACCGCTACCCGATCGCCACGCTGCTCCGGATGGCCGCCGGCCTGCCTCTCGACTACGAACGGAACATGCTCGTACGGGCCGTAGCCCTGGCGCCCGCGGTCAGGCTGCGCTCCGCGCTCGACGAGGTGGGCGCCGACCCCGCGCTCGAGGACGTCCTCAACCAGGTGGCCGTCGTGCGCCCCTTTGTCGCGGCCGAGACGCCGTACCGCTGGTGGGTCGAACCGGAGATGGCGATGGGTGAGCCCATGGGCAACGGAGAAAGCCACGGGCCGGAGGAGGAGCCCGGGGAGACCGTGCTCCGCGGCCCTGGCGACGCCGGCACCCGGAAGTCCTACCCTCGCCTCGACGTCGCGGGCTCCGGTCGTCCGGACGTCGTGGTGATCGACCAGCCCTTCGAGGTCACCTTGGGCCTCCAGCAGCGCAAGGACAAGATCCTCGTCTCCAGCTCGCCGCTGGAGCTGCAGGTGGGCGAGACCGTCGAGCTGGAGGTCGTGCTGCTCCACGACCCGACGTCGATCGAGGTCTCCGGCAGCCCGCGCGCGCACCTGACCGTCACCGATCTGCAGCCCTACCCGACGGTGACGATGACGGCCACGGCGAGGTACGGCGAGGAGCTCGCGCCAGAACGCCGGCTCGGGCTGCAGCTGCTCCGCGACGGCCAGGTCGTGGCGGTCGCGTGGCGCACCATCGTCGCTGTCGACGGTCCGGACCGGGTGGCCGGCGCCGTCGTGCCGGAGCGGCGCGAGGTCGGGCTGCTCGACCTCGACCCGCTGCTCGGCGACCAGCCGCCCGACCTGGTCATCTCCATCTGTCGCGCCGACGCCGGCACGGCGACCTTCGTGTGGACGGCGTACGCCGCCGACGCTGCCGTGCCGGTGCCCGACCTGCCCAGCACGACCACGCTCGACGCGAACGTCGCCGAGTTCGCGACCCAGATCCGGAGGTCCATCGAGTTCTCCGGTGGTAAGGCCGAGGACTACTTCACCCTGGCCGGGCGCGCGGTGCAGATCGGCCGCGCGGTGCCGGCAGGGGTCCAGGGGGCGATCCGCAGCCTCGCCGCCGACCCTGGCCGAAGCACCGCACCAGCGGTCCTGCTGCTCACCGAGGAGCTGGTGGTGCCGTGGGAGCTCGCGTCCCTCAGCCCCGAGCTGACCACTCCGTGGGGCGGCTCCTCGCCGTTCCTGGGCGCCCACGTGGCGGTCTCGCGGTGGCCGCTCGACGAGCACAAGCCGCGGCCCCGCCCGCGGCCGACGGTCGCCGTACGGACGGCGGCGGTCCTGACCGCCGACTACACCGGTGTCCCTGGCTGGAAGAACCTGACGAGCGCCGTCGAGGAGGCCGGCGAGGTTGCGGCTCTCTTCACCCCGCCCGCTCCGACCGTGGCGCCGGAGCTCGTCACGGTGATCGACCTGTTCGACAGCCGGCCCGAGTACGACGTACTGCACGCCGCCCTGCACGGCAAGTACGACGCGCAAGGAGGCCAGGAGGGCATCGTGCTGCTGAAGAAGAGCCCGGCGGGTGGGGCGGTCGCGCAGTTCCTCACCCCGACGATGCTCGAAGGTGGCAGCCTGCCGCACGGGCCCTTCGTCTTCCTCAACGCCTGCCAGGTCGCCAGTGACGAGACCGTGCTCGGCGACTACGCAGGGTTCGCATCGACGCTCATGCGCATCGGCGCCGCCGCTGTGGTCGCCCCGCTCTGGAACGTCAAGGACGACATCGCCCACACCGTGGCGCGGTCCTTCTACGCCGCCACTCTCGGTGCCGACCCCGTGTCGGCCGCCGAGGCGATGCGCTCGGTGCGCGCGACGTACACCGAGGAAGGTGCGCGCGCCGAGGACCCGGCGCTGCACGCCACCTTGATCGCCTACCAGGTCTTCGGGCATCCGCGCCTGCACCTGACCAAGCCCCAATGAGCATCGAGGAGAGAGAACATGGCTGAGCCCCTCCGCCCCGACGGCGACGTCTTCGTCGACGACGTCGTGATCCGCACGCCCGGTCTCATCGGGGAGGTCGAGGTGTACCGGCCGACGTCCCCTGGGATGCGCGGCGAGGAGCTGACCACCGAGGAGTTCCTGCAGGCCCTCGGCGACGCCGGGCTGGCCGAGCAGCTCTCCGTGGTGATCACCAACCACCAGGAGATCACCCCCGCCGACGGCACGCGGGGCAGCGGCGGCGCCGACGACATCGAGGTCAACGTCCCCGCACCGGGCGACGGCAACGGCCAGGTCCTGCTGTACGCCGCCGAGGACGGATCGCTCTCGTGGCACCTCGCCGACGACGTCCCGCCGGAGGCCGCGCCCGACCGCGGGGGAGACCGGCGCACGTACCGCGTGCCGAAGGCCGTCGTGCCTCCCGACGAGCTGGAGGGGGATGCCCACCGCGGCATCGTCGGAGCCATCGGGAAGAAGGTCCTGAAGGTCCTCGTCTTCCCGCTCGTCGACCCGATCCTGGGGAAGGTCGGCGACCACTTCGCGCGCAAGTGGGAGGAGAAGAACCGGCCCAACCGGGTGCGGTGGATGACGGTCGACACCTACCGCAGCGGCCAGGCCCCGTCGTTCACGGCCTCCGACTGGGCCACGCTCCGCGACGGGCGCGGACTGCTGCTCGTGCACGGCACGTTCTCGACCGCCCACGGCGGGTTCGGCGGCGTCCCGCGAGAGACGATGGCGGCGCTGCACCAGAAGTACGACGGCCGGGTCGCGGCGTACGACCACCACAGCATCTCCGTGACACCGAAGGAGAACGCCGAGCGCCTCGCCGGTCTCGTCCCCGCGGGCTCGACCCTCGAGGTCGACGTCGTCACGCACTCGCGTGGCGGGCTCGTGGGCCGCGAGCTCGCCGCGGCGCGCGACCTCCGTGTTCGTGGCCTCGTCATGGTCGCGTCCCCGAACGCCGGGACGGTCCTGGCCGACCGGGAGCACCTGTCGGACCTGCTCGACCGCGTCACCGACCTCGCCCAGTTCGTGCCCGACAACGGAGTGACCGACACCCTCGGCATCGTGTTCGCGGTGGTCAAGCAGCTCGCGGTCGGTGCGGTCGGCGGACTCGACGGCATCATGGCGATGAACCCGGCCGAGGCATACCTCACCGAGCTCAACGGCCGGGCGGCCGCCGACACCGTCGTCCGTGCCGTCGCCGCCGACTACGAGCCGCCGCGCGGAGCCCCGCTCGCCCGCGTCGCCCGCGACGGCGCCACGGACCTGGTCTTCAAGTCCGCCGACAACGACCTCGTCGTGCCGACGGCGGGCTGCTGGGACGTCGAGGACGCGGCCGGCTTCCCGATCGACGAGCGCCTGGTCCTGGAGGCCTCGACCTCGGTCGACCACAACTCCTACTTCCGGCAGGCCGAGGTCGCCCAGCAGCTGCTCGACTGGCTGCCCACGCCATGACGCTCGTTGAGTCGGCGCGTCTGAGGCTCCGACGAGGCGGCCACCGGACCAGCGAGCCGGTGCGAAGACGCGAGCCAGACCGGCTGAGCCAGCGGCGGCTCAGCCCGAGTAGTCGGTCGGCGGCGCGGCGGGCCATCTCGAGGAAGGCCTGGCGGGACTCGAGGTTCTCGGCGAGCTCCGTGGCCAACTTGTCGTTCCCGGCGGTGCGGGCGGCGGCGAGGTCGGCCTCGATCTTGGCGATGGCGTCCTCGAGCTTGGAGACCATGTCGTCGGCGCGGGCGGACTTCTCGGGGTCCGTGCGGGCCCACCGCTCCTCCTCGACCGAGCGGATGGCCTGCTCGACCTTGCGGATCCGGCCCTCCAGCTCGCGCATGCGCTCGCGCGGCACCTTGCCGGCGGCGTCCCACCGGTCGGAGATGTCGCGGAAGGCGGCCTTGGCCGCCTCGAGGTCGGTCACCGGCACCAGGGCCTCGGCCTCGACCAGGAGCTTGTCCTTGATCTCGGCGTTGGCGGCGAACTCGGCGTCCTGGGCGGCGTTCGCCGCGTCGCGCGCGCTGAAGAAGGTGTCCTGGGCGGCCCGGAACCGCTTCCACAGCTCGTCGTCGATGTCGCGGGGAGCGGGTCCGGCGGCCTTCCAGCGGCGCATCAGCTCGCGGTACTCGCCGGAGGTCGGGCCCCACTCGGTGGAGTCGGCCAGGGCCTCGGCCTCCTTGGCCAGCCGCTCCTTCACGACGCGCGCGCCCTCACGCTTCTCGTGCTGCTCGGAGAAGTGGGACTTGCGCGCCTTGGTGTACGCCGTCCGCGCGGTCGAGAAGCGCCGCCAGAGGGCGTCGTCCGAGGGCCGGTCGATCCGGGGGAGCGCCTTCCACCGGTCGAGCAGCTCACGCAGCCGGTTGGCGCCGTTGCGCCAGTCGGTGCTGGCGGCGAGCTTCTCGGCCTCGCCGACGATCCGCTCCTTCTCGACCTTCGCCTCGGCCTGCTTCTGCGCGCGCTCGGCCTTGCGCGACCTCGCGCTGCTCTCCGATCACCTCGGCGAAGGAGTCGAGCCGGGCGAGGAGCGCGGCGAGGTCGCCGACCGCGTTGGCGTCGGTCACCTGCCCGCGCACGGTCTTGACCGACTCGGTCGCCTCCTCCGGCGTCATCACCCCGGACCTGACCCGCTGGTCGAGCAGCTCGACCTCGAAGGCCAGCGCGTCGTAGCGGTCGGTGTAGAACTTCAGGGCCTCCTCGGGCGACCCCTCGGGGTACTGCCCGACCGGGCGCTCGCCGTCGGCGGTCCTCACGAAGACGGTGCCGTCGTCGGCGACGCGTCCCCACTCTGGTGGCTCGTCACTGCAGTCCCTCGGTCGCTGTGTCAGGGGGCGCTCGAAGGGACCGGCCAGGCAGTCAGCGGTCAGTCCGGTCACCCACGAGGAGGCACCATGTTAGTCAACGGCCTCCGCACGCCCGGCGGCCGAGGTCGGCCAGCCCGTCGATCATCCGTGCCGATGGCGGCCGGGACGCCGCGTCTCGCTAGTCTGCGAGGGTGCTGATCGCCGGCTTCCCCGCGGGTCCCTGGGGCACCAACTGCTACGTGGCGGCCACCGGGCCGGGCGCGGAGTGCGTGGTGGTCGACCCCGGCAAGGACGCCGAGTCCGGCGTGGCCGAGGTGGTGCGCGAGCACCGTCTCAAGCCGGTCGCCGTGCTGGTGACCCACGGGCACGTCGACCACATGTGGTGCGTCGCGCCGGTGGCCGGCACCTACGACGCCACCGCGTGGATCCACCCGGAGGACCGGCACCTGCTGGCGAACCCGATGGCCGGAATGAGCGCCGAGACAACGCAGATGCTGCTCGGTGGGAAGTACGAGTTCGCCGAGCCGGACGACGTCCGCGAGCTGGCCGACGGCCAGGACCTCGAGCTCGCGGGTCTGCAGCTCACCGTCGACCACACGCCGGGCCACACGCGCGGGTCGGTGACCTTCCGATCGCCGTACGACTCCGACGGGGACATCCCAGAAGTCTCAGCGGTGATGTTCTCCGGAGACCTGCTGTTCGCAGGGCTCGATCGGCCGCACCGACCTGCCGGGTGGCGACCACCCCACGATGCTGCACAGCCTGCGCACCAAGGTGCTGACGCTGGCCGACGACATCGTCGTGCTGCCCGGCCACGGAGAGCAGACGTCCATCGGTCGCGAGCGCGCGACCAACCCCTTCCTGCTGGAGCTCCAGGACCCCGAAGGTCACCGGGAGCCGCGGGACGAGTGACACGAGGACTGTGAACCCGTTGTCCAAGCCCACGCCGCTGAGCGGCTACCCCGAGTTCCTGCCTGCCGAGAGGGTCGTCGAGCGCGAGGTGATCGCGTCGTTGTCGCGCACCTTCGAGCTGCACGGGTTCGCCAACATCGAGACCCGCGCCGTCGAGCCGCTCGACCGGCTGGCCAAGGGCGGCGAGATCGAGCAGGAGGTCTACGTCCTGCGCCGCCTGCACGCCGACCCCGATGACACAGCGGCCGGCGACTGCGGGCTGGTCGACAATTGGGCCTGCACTACGACCTGACCGTGCCGTTCGCGCGCTACGTCCTGGAGAACGCCGGCAAGCTGGAGTTCCCCTTCCGCCGCTACCAGATCCAGCCGGCCTGGCGCGGCGAGCGCCCGCAGGAAGGCCGCTACCGCCAGTTCAACCAGGCCGACATCGACATCGTGGGTCGTGACGAGCTGCCTTTCCACCACGACGTCGAGGTGGTGCGGGTGATGGTCGAGGCCCTGGGCGAGCTGTCCCTGCCGGCGCTGTCGTTCCAGCTCAACAACCGCAAGCTGATCCAGGGCTTCTACGGCGGCCTCGGCATCCCCGACGTCGCTGCCGCGATCCGTGCCATCGACAAGCTCGACAAGCAGCCCGCCGACGCCGTCGCCGCCCTGCTCGTCGAGACCGCGGGCGCCACGCCCGAACAGGCCGAGACGTGCCTGGCGCTGGCGGCTATCCGCGTCGCCGACACCTCGTTCGTCGAGCGCGTGCGTGCTCTCGGTGTCGACGACGAACTGCTCGACACAGGGCTCGAGGAGCTCGCTGCCGTCGTCGACGGCTGTGCGAGCGCTGTCAGCGACCGCGTCACGGTCGAGGTCAACCTGCGCATCGCCCGCGGTCTCGACTACTACACCGGCACCGTCCTCGAGATCTTCATGGCCGGCTACGAACGGCTCAAGTCCGTGGGCGCCGGCGGACGCTACGACGCCCTGGCCAGCGACGGCCGCACGACGTACCCGGGCGTCGGGCATCTCGTTCGGCGTCTCCCGCACGCTGGTCCCGCTGGTCGCCGACGGCGTGCTGGCCGGCAGCCGCGCCGTCTCCAGCGCGGTGCTCGTCGCCCTCGCCGACGAGGACTCGCGGCCGGCCGCCCACGAGCTCGCCGACCGGCTGCGCCGCCGCGGCATCCCGACCGAGGTGGCCGCCAGCCCGCAGAAGTTCGGCAAGCAGATCCGGTACGCCGAGCGGCGCGGCATCCCGTTCGTGTGGTTCCCCCGTCCGGCGACCAGGACGACCGGGTCCACGAGGTCAAGGACATCCGCAGCGGTGACCAGGTCACCGCCGACCCCGACGCCTGGCTCCCGCCAGCCGCCGACCTCCACCAGACGATCGTCAACCAGGCACCTGACAAGGAGCAGCTCACGTGATCCGCACCCACGACGCCGGCACCCTCACGGCCGCCGACGCCGGACAGATCGTCACCCTCGCCGGCTGGGTCGCGCGCCGCCGCGACCACGGCGGCGTCGCCTTCCTCGACCTCCGCGAGGCAAGCGGCATCGCCCAGGTGGTCGTCCGCGACGAGAGCGTCGCGCACAGCCTGCGCAGCGAGTACTGCATCGCGGTCACCGGCATCGTGCAGCTGCGTCCCGAGGGCAACGCCAACCCGAACCTGCCGTCCGGCGAGATCGAGGTGATCGCCGAGACTCTCGAGGTGCTCAGCGCGGCCGCGCCCCTGCCGTTCCCGGTCGACGACGCCGGGTCGCACAAGGGGGGCGACGTGGGGGAGGAGGCTCGGCTCAAGCACCGCTACCTCGACCTGCGTCGAACTGGCCCCAACCGGGCCCTGCGCCTGCGCAGCCAGGTCAACAAGGCCGCCCGCGACGTGCTCGACCGCCAGGGCTTCGTCGAGATCGAGACCCCGACGCTGACACGCAGCACGCCCGAGGGTGCCCGCGACTTCCTGGTGCCCGCGCGGCTGCAGCCAGGCAGCTGGTACGCCCTGCCGCAGAGCCCGCAGCTGTTCAAGCAGCTGCTGATGGTGGCCGGCATGGAGCGCTACTTCCAGATCGCGCGCTGCTACCGCGACGAGGACTTCCGCGCCGACCGGCAGCCGGAGTTCACCCAGCTCGACATCGAGATGAGCTTCGTCGACCAGGACGACGTGCTCGCGGTCTCCGAGGAGGTGCTGGTCGCGCTCTGGAGGCTGATCGGCGTCGAGCTGCCCACGCCGTTCCCGCGGATGACCTACGCCGAGGCGATGGCGCGGTTCGGGTCCGACAAGCCCGACTTGCGGATGGGCCAGGAGCTCGTCGACTGCACCACCTACTTCGCGTCCACGCCCTTCCGCGTCTTCCAGGCGCCGTACGTCGGGGCCGTGGTGATGCCCGGAGGCGCGAGCCAGCCGCGCAAACAGCTCGACGCCTGGCAGGAGTGGGCCAAGCAGCGCGGCGCCCGCGGACTGGCCTACGTGCTGTTCACCGAGGACGGCGAGCTGGGCGGCCCGGTCGCCAAGAACCTGTCGGAGGAGGAGCGGGCCGGCCTGGCCGACCACATCGGCGCCAAGGCGGGCGACTGCGCCTTCTTCGCCGCCGGGCCACCCAAGTCCAGCAGGGCGCTGCTCGGAGCGGCGAGGCTCGAGATCGGCCGCCGCGGCGGCCTCATCGACGAGGACGCTTGGAACCTGCTCTGGGTCGTCGACGCTCCGCTGTTCGAGCCCGCCGACGAGGCGACGGCCGCCGGCGACGTCGCGGTGGGCAGCGGAGCCTGGACCGCGGTGCACCACGCCTTCACCTCGCCGCAGGACTTCGAGACCTTCGACCAGGACCCCGGCAACGCGCTGGCGTGGGCCTACGACATCGTCTGCAACGGCAACGAGATCGGTGGCGGGTCGATCCGTATCCACCGCGAGGACGTGCAGAAGCGGGTCTTCGCGATCATGGGCCTCGACGAGGCCGAGGCCGAGGAGAAGTTCGGCTTCCTGCTCGAGGCGTTCAAGTACGGCGCCCCGCCCCATGGCGGCATGGCCTTCGGCTGGGACCGGATCGTGGCCCTGCTCGCGCGCACCGACTCGATCCGCGACGTCATCGCCTTCCCCAAGTCGGGCGGTGGCTTCGACCCGCTGACCGCAGCCCCGGCCCCCATCACGCCGGAGCAGCGCAAGGAGGCCGGCGTGGACGCCGTACCCGACAAGGACGACGCCTGAGCGGTCCTGACTCACGAAACCGCAGGTCGGGGACCTGTACGACGCGCAAATCGGTTGACAGAAGGCCTCGGCGCGCGCTCGTTGAGAATTTGCGGCGGGATACCTTCTCGACGCGCTGGTATCAAACCGTTACCTCTCCGATGCTCAACATCGTGTGCTGTTCGTCTAATGTCGCCGTTCGGATGCCTGCCTGTGTCCCGGGTCACGTCACCACGTGACGACCCGACGTGCGTGCCAAAGCGTGCGAGACACCGGCGGCGGTCTACGGGGTAGGACCGCAACACCGACCGACAGCAGTGACGACCAGATTGGGGCGACATGGCGCTGACACCGTTGGAGATGCAAGCTCCAGAACGCGACCGAGCCGCCGGACCCCGAGAAGAAGAAGCCGAGATCGCCGGGCGATCACCGTTCCAGATCGCGATGAGCCGCTTGCGCTCCGACAAGATCGCGATGCTCTGCCTGGCCATCGTCATCATGTTCATCCTGATCGCCGTCTTCGCGCCGCTGCTGACCAAGCTGTTCGGGGTCGAGGTCCGCGCCGGCGACCCGTCGTCCGACACCGACATGTTCAACTTCCCGGTCATCGGCCCGCCCGACCACCCGTTCACGTGGGAGGCTCCCCTGGGCCTGGCCCCCGACACCGGTGACGACAACCTCGCCGAGTGGTTCTACGGCGCTCGCACCTCGCTGATGATCGCCAGCATCTCTACCATCGTCGCGACCCTGATCGGCATCACCATCGGACTGATCGCCGGCTTCAGCCACGGCTTCCTCGACCGGTTCATCTCCTTCGTCATCGACGTGTTCCTGTCCCTGCCGTTCCTGGTGATGGCCCTGGCCGTGGCGCCGATCATCGTGCTCCGGTTCAACGACCAGCCGCAGGTCCTGAAGTACGCGCAGGTGATCGCGCTGATCCTCATCCTGATCTTCTTCGGCTGGATGCGGCTGGCCCGCCTGATCCGCGGCGAGGTGCTCTCGCTTCGCGAGCGCGAGTTCATCCAGGCCGCCCGAGTCATGGGCGTGCCGACCCGGCAGATCCTCTTCAAGGAGCTGCTGCCCAACATGGTGGCGCCGATCGTGGTGTCGTTCTCGCTGACCCTGCCCGCCATCGTGGCCGCGGAGGCGGGCCTGTCCTACCTCGGCATCGGCGTCATCGGCGTCCCGTCGTGGGGGCAGACGGTCCTCAAGGCGGTGCCCTACTTCGATACCTACCCGCTCTACCTCTACGCGCCCGTGATCGGGATCTTCGTCCTGGTCGTGGCGCTCAACCTGCTCGGAGACGCCATTCGTGACGCCTTCGACCCCAAAACTCGACGGTGAGACTGACACCGGCCGAGAGGCATCATCGATCTGCCCTAGAAAGGTGGGGAACACCCTGATGCGACTCAAAAAGTCCGCAGTAGCCATCGCTGCTACTGCATCCCTCCTCGCGCTGGCCGCTTGCGGCGGCGACAGACGAGGACAGCCCCGACGAAGTCGTCCCGACACAAGAGGCGGGTGGCGGCGCGGGTGCCGGCAAGAATCCGGACCTGGAGGCACCGCGCGCGGTGCCGGACGACGCTGCGCAGGGCGGCACGGTCACCGTGCTGACCGCTGTAGTGCCGGCCACCCTGGACCCCACCCGGGCCTACTTCGTCGACTCGGTGGCGATCATGAACATGGTCACCCGGGGGCTGACGCAGTACGTCTACGACCCCGAGACCAACGACATGGTCCTGGCTCCCGACATGGCGACCGACCTCGGTCGTCCCAACGAGGACAACACCGAGTGGACCTTCACGCTGAAGGACGGCCTCAAGTACGAGGACGGCACCGACGTGACGGCCGAGGACGTCGCCTACGCCATCTCGCGGTCGTTCGCGATCGAGGAGCTGCCCGACGGCCCGACGTACCAGCTGCACGTTCTTCCAGGACGGCGACACCTACAAGGGCCCCTACAAGGACAAGGACCCCTACAAGGGCGTCGTCGTCGACGGCAACGACATCACCATCAAGATGTCGCAGCCGTTCCCCGAGATGGACTACTACGCCTCCTTCCCCTCCTTCACCGGCATCCCGGAGGCGAAGGACACCAAGGAGGAGTACGGCAACCACCCGCTGGCGACCGGTCCCTACATGTTCGAGGACTACAAGCCCGGCTCGTCGCTGACGCTGGTCAAGAACCCCAACTGGGACCCCGCCACCGACCCGGGCCGCATCCAGTCCGTCGACAAGTGGGTCTTCAAGTTCGGTGAGGACACCGCCAAGATCGAGAACACGATCCTGTCGGACACCGGTGAGGGTCAGACGACCATCTCGTATGACAACATCACCCCGCCCACCTACAAGAAGGTCAGCGCCGACGCTCCGGAGCGCCTGGTGATCGGAACCTCGCCGTGCACGTACATGTGGTACCTCGACATGACGAAGATCACCGACATCAACGTGCGCAAGGCCATCGGCTACGCCTACCCCTACGAGGACGTCTGGAAGGCCGGCGGCGAGATCGTGGGTCTGACCCGCGTTCCCGGCACCAGCATCCTGCCTCCGGGCACTGCTGGTCGCGTCGAGTACGACGTGCTCGGCAACGGCGGCCAGGAGACCGACCCGGCGAAGTCCAAGGAGCTGCTCGAGCAGGCCGGCGCGATGGGCTACGAGCTCAAGTTCCTCTACGCCACCGACGACCCGCTGCTGGTTGCCGCGAAGGACCAGCTCGTCAAGGGTCTCGAGGCCGGCTGGCTTCACCGCCACGCCGATCGCCTCGACGGTGGATAAGATCCGAGAGGCACGGACCGACTACGACAGCCCGATCAACGTCCGCTCCACCGGATGGTGCTCGGACTGGCCGTCGGGTGGCTCGTGGTTCCCGGCCCAGTGGGACGGCGCTCTGGTCGGCCTGGAGGGCATGCCCAACCCGGCCAACTTCAAGGAGGCCGACGCCGACGCCAAGCAGAAGGAGATCCTCGGCCTTCCTGCGGACGAGGTGCCCGCTGCCTGGGGTGAGTTCGACAAGTTCATCATGGAGACCTACTACCCGGCGGTCGTGACCGGCTACTCCGGCACCGCGATCATCCGTGGGTCGAAGATCGGTGGCTTCTTCAACGACAACGTGCTTGGCATGCCGACGTTCGACGACATGTACATCACTGAGTGATCAGGCAAGACTTCGTGATGAGTTCCAGATGACAGATGGCCGCTCGGTCCGATCCAGCTGGATCGGACCGAGCGGCCTCTCGGTTGGGTGGCCGGCCCTCACCAGGGGTCGGCCACCCGGACCGGGTCGCACAACGGGGCCTAACGAGCCAGACAGGAGCACCGCCAGATGTTCGGCTACGTTTTCCGACGCCTGATCTCCGGCATTCTCGTCCTCATCGCTGTGTCGATGATGGTGTTCGCGCTGTTCTTCTACGGCCCGAACGATCCGGCCGTCGCGTACTGCCCTGAATCCCGGTGCACACCTGAGCGGCTCGAGAACATCCGGCACAACCTCGGCCTCGACCGTCCCGCCCCAGCAGCAGTACGTCGAGTACATGAGCGGTCTGGTCAAGAGCCGCCACATCGAGTCCGGAGGCATCTCCGTCGACTGCGAGTGGCCCTGCCTCGGTGTCTCCTTCAAGTACCGCGTCTCCGTCTTCGACTACCTGTGGGAACGCTTCCCAGCAACACTCTCCGTCGCCGTCGGCGGCGCCATCTGCTTCTTGGCCATCGGCCTGTCCACCGGCATCTTCGCCGCGCGAAGACGTGGCACGATGGCCGACAAGGCGATCGTGAGCACGAGCCTGTTCATCAACGCCATCCCCTACTACCTGCTCGCCCTGCTGGCCTACCTCTACCTCGTCCAAGGCCTCGCGATCTTCCCCGAGACCGGCTACTACTCGCCGATCACCGAAGGGCCGCTGAAGTTCATCGGCGGGCTGGCGCTGCCGTGGCTGATGATCGGCATCTCCTTCTCCACGCAGTACTCCCGCTTCAGCCGTGGCGCGATGATCGACTCGCTCCACGAGGAGTTCGTGCGCACCGCCCGCGCCAAGGGCCTGATGGAGCGCACGATCGTCCGACGGCACGCGCTGCGTGCGGCCATCGTCCCGGTGGTGACGATCTTCGGTCTCGACTTCGCCGGCCTGCTGGCCGGCACGATCTTCACCGAGAAGATCTTCGGCATCCAGGGCATGGGCCTCGCCGGCCTCGACGCCGTGCAGCGCACCGACCTGCCGATGGTCGCGGCGTACACCCTCATCAGTGCCATTTTCATCATCGTTGCCAATATCGTGGTCGATATCCTGTACAGCGTCATCGACCCGAGGGTGCGTCTAGCATGACCCAGACCAACGAACCGGCCCCGCAGCGGGAGGCCGGCCACCTCAGCGAGCCGAGCGACACCGACGACGGCGAGCCGTTCCTGGTGGTGGAGGACCTGACCGTCCGCTTCCCGACGGCCGACGGCCTCGTCCAGGCGGTGTCCGGCCTGAGCTACACCGTCAGGCAGGGGCAGACTCTCGGCATCGTGGGAGAGTCCGGCTCGGGCAAGAGCGTCTCGAGCCTCGCGGTGATGGGGCTGCACGACACCAAGAGCACCCAGATGTCCGGCTCCATCCGCGTCGGTGGGACCGAGGTGCTGGGCCTCTCCAACGACAAGATGCGCCGGATCCGCGGCCGTGACGTCGCGATGATCTTCCAGGACCCGCTGACCGCGTTGCACCCCTTCTACAAGGTCGGAGCCCAGATCGCGGAGGCCTACCAGGCCCACCACGACGTCTCCAAGGCCAAGGCGCGCACCAAGGCCATCGAGATGCTCGACCGGGTCGGCATCCCCCAGGCCCGCACCCGCGTCGACGACTACCCGCACCAGTTCTCCGGGGGCATGCGCCAGCGCGCCATGATCGCGATGGCCCTGTCCAACGACCCGTCGCTCCTGATCGCCGACGAGCCCACGACAGCCCTCGACGTGACGGTCCAGGCGCAGATCCTCGACCTGCTCCAAGAGCTCCAGAAGGACTTCAACTCCGCCGTCATCATCATCACCCACGACCTCGGCGTGGTGGCCGAGATGGCCGACGACGTGATGGTGATGTACGCCGGCCGCGCAGTCGAGTACGGCTCGACACGGCAGATCCTGACCCACCCCGAGATGCCGTACACCTGGGGCCTGCTCTCGAGCGTTGCCGACGTGACGGCCGACCCGGAGGCGCGGCTGATCCCGATCAAGGGAAACCCGCCGAGCCTGCTGAACCCGCCGTCCGGCTGTGCCTTCCATCCCCGCTGCGACCACCGGGACAAGGTGCCGGGCAACCTGTGCACCACCACGCTGCCCGACCTGACGCCCGCCGAGCACGCCGAGGGCGGGCACGTCAAGCGATGCCATCTGCCAGACCCGTCCAGCATCTACGTGCAGGAGGTCCTGCCCGAGATCGCGCCCGACCTGGTGGAGATGACGATCAAGGACGAGTTCCCCGATGAAACGGGGACCGCTCTCGTGGAAGACTCTCCCTCTGACGAAGCTTCTCCGAAGGAGCGTTAGGCCTCCATGACCGAGTCCGAAGTGGCACGCCAGACGGCAGACCAGCGCGTGCCGGCGATGACCCCCGCGCCCAACCGGAGTGTGTCGAGCGGCCGACAGGCGATCCTGTCGGTCACCGACCTCAAGAAGTACTTCCCCGTGAAGTCCTCAGGTCTGATCCGGCGCACGATCGGCCACGTCCAAGCCGTCGACGGCATCTCCTTCGAGGTCGCGGAAGGCAGTGCGCTGGGGCTGGTCGGCGAGTCCGGCTGCGGCAAGTCGACGACCGGCCGGCTGATCACCCGGCTCTACGACCCGACCGCCGGGTCGATGATGTTCGAGGGCCACGACCTGGCCACCTTGTCGCACAAGGCGATGACGCCGATGCGCAAGGAGGTCCAGATGATCTTCCAGGACCCCTACAGCTCGCTGAACCCGCGCCACACGGTCGGCACCATCGTCGGCACCCCGTTGCGCGTGCACAAGGTGGTGCCGGACAAGCAGGTGCTCACCCGGGTCCGTGAGCTGCTCGAGGTCGTCGGCCTCAACCCCGAGCACTACAACCGTTATCCCAACGAGTTCTCCGGCGGCCAGCGCCAGCGCATCGGCATCGCCCGCGCGCTGGCTCTCCAGCCCAAGCTGCTGGTGGCCGACGAGCCCGTCTCCGCACTCGACGTGTCGATCCAGGCTCAGGTGATCAACCTGTTGCGCGACGTGCAGAACGAGTTCAACATCGCGTTCTTGTTCATCGCCCACGACCTCGCCGTCGTCCGCCACTTCTGCCCCGAGATCGCGGTCATGTACCTCGGCAAGATCGTCGAGATCGGCGAGCGCGAGTCGGTCTACGAGCACCCGCACCACCCCTACACCCAGGCGCTGCTGTCGGCCTCCCCCGACGTGAAGCAAGCCGCCATCGGTGGCCGCCGCGAACGCATCCGCCTCGAGGGCGACGTCCCCAGCCCGATCAACCCGCCCAGCGGGTGCCGCTTCCGCACTCGGTGCTGGCTGGCCCAGGACATCTGCGCCAAGCAGGAGCCACCGCTGCTCCAGATCGGCCCCACCCACAAGGTGGCCTGCCACTTCGCGGCCGAGCTGGGCCAGAACCCCGCCAAGCCGATCACGGCCCCGCTGCTGGGAACCGACGACCAGGGCAACCACGACCCCGGCGCCAGCCCGGTCGACATCCCCAACCAGCCTGGCTATGCCGACACCTGGTTCGACCTCAAGAGCAAGACGTTCGGGGCGCGCGGTAGTTCGCAGGTCGCCCTTACGACCATCACCTGTGCTAGCGGCTACCCAAGCTCCTGACGGTTGCGGTCCGCCGGCCGCCAGCGGACCGTGCTCACCTCGCCGAGTCGGCGCAAATCGCCCCCTCAACAGCGCCGAGTCGGCGCCGTCCGAGGGGCGATTTGCGCCGACTCGGCTCCTGCGCGTGGTGCCGTAGGTTGTTCGGCGTGGAGGAGCTGTTCGACGCGACGGGGCTGGGGGCAGCACCCAAGCCCGGGGGTGGGGCGCTGACGGGCAACACCCACGCGTCGGCGCCGCTGGCCGTGCGGATGCGGCCGCGGACCCTCGACGAGCTGGTCGGCCAGGAGCAGCTGCGGGCTGCGGGGTCGCCGCTGCGCCAGCTGATCGAGGGCGACCAGCCGATGTCGCTGCTGCTCTGGGGGCCACCCGGCACGGGCAAGACCACCATCGCCGCGATCCTGAGCCAGCAGACCGACCGTCACTTCGTCGAGGTCTCGGCTGTGTCCGCTGGCGTGAAGGAGGTCCGCGCGGCCATCGACGCGGCTCGGTCCGAGCTGGTGCGCAGCGGTCGCGAGACGGTGCTGTTCGTCGACGAGGTCCATCGCTTCTCCAAGGCGCAGCAGGACGCCCTGCTGCCCGGCGTGGAGAACCGCTGGGTGACCCTGGTCGCGGCCACCACCGAGAACCCGTTCTTCTCCGTGATCTCCCCGCTGCTCTCCCGCAGCCTGCTGCTGCGCCTGGAGTCGCTGACCGATGACGACGTGCGGTCGGTGCTCGCCCTGGCGCTCGCCGACGACCGCGGCCTGGCCGGCGGCTACGCCATCGACGACGATGCGCTCGACCACCTGGTGCGGCTCGCCGGCGGCGACGCGCGGCGTTCCCTGACCTATCTCGAGTCTGCTGCGGGCGCCGCCAAGAGCCGGGGCCTGGCGACCATCGACCTCGAGACGGCCGAGACGGCCGTCGACCGCGCAGCCGTGCGCTACGACCGCCAGGGAGACCAGCACTACGACGTGATCAGCGCGTTCATCAAGTCGGTCCGCGGCAGCGATGTCGACGCGGCGCTGCACTACCTGGCCCGCATGTTCGAGGCCGGGGAGGACCCGCGGTTCATCGCCCGCCGGCTGGTGATCCTGGCCAGCGAGGACGTCGGCCTGGCCGATCCCACCGCGTTGACGACGGCGGTGGCCGCAGCCCAGGCCGTGCAGCTGATCGGCATGCCCGAGGCGCGGCTCAACCTGGCCCAGGCGACGATCGCGATCGCGGTCGCCCCCAAGTCCAACGCGGTGATCATGGCGATCGAGGCGGCGATCGCCGACGTGCGCAACGGCAAGATCGGCAACGTCCCGCCCCACCTGCGCGACGCGCACTACGCGGGAGCCAAGAGGCTGGATCACGGGTCGTCGTACAAGTACAGCCACGACGAGCCGTTCGGCATCGCGGAGCAGCAGTACAGCCCCGACGTCGTGCTCGACGCGGAGTACTACCGTCCGACCGAGCTCGGCGCCGAGGCCCAGGTCAAGCAGCGCTGGGAGCGGATCCGGCGGATCATCCGCGGCGACGCGGGATAGGGTCTTTTCCCATGAACTCACCCCGCGGAGCCGCCAGCCTCCTCCGCTGCGCTCCTCCGGCTGACGCCTCCGCGGGGACCCCGACATGACCGTGGCGATCCTGCTCCTGGCGTGCCTCGTGCTCGCCGGTGCCGTGGTCGTCCTCGCCGTCGCGCTGCGTGAGGTGCGCGAGCGGGTGCGGGCCCTGGAGACGTCGCCTGTTCGGTCACCGGGTTTCGTGACAGGCGCTAGCGCGCCTTCCTCAACCAGCGAGAGCGCCAGCGCGCCTTCCTCAACCAGCGAGAGCGCTCGCGCGCCTTCCTCGACCGGCGGGGACGCTGAGTACGTCATCACCCGGATCGGCGCCGAGCCCGAGGACCAACCGGCCCCGGCCTTGGAGTCGCGGCTGTTCGCCGACCTCGTGCTGCGCGAGACGGTGGTGAAGGCCGCGTCGTTCGTCTACGGCGTACGTCGTGGACTCTCGCCCGCGAACCGCAACCGGATCTGGTTCGAGATGCGGCGCGAGGTCAAGCGGGCGCGCAAGGAGCGCAAGGCCGAGGAGCGCGAGGCCGTCCGGGAGTGGCGAGCGCGCCAGCGCGCGGCCGTGCGGGGGGAAGACGCCGCATGAGGCGCGGGCTCTGGTTCGCTGCCGGGGCCGGGGCGGGGATCTATGCGATGGCCCGTGCCCGGCGGCTGGCAGAGGCGTTCACTATCCACGGGCTGCGCGACCGGTGGGAGGCCGTCGGCCTGGGTGCCCGCATGCTGCGCGAGGAGGTCGTCCAGGGGCAGGCGGAGAAGGAAACGGAGTTGCGGGAGCGGTACGGTCTCCCGCCTCATGGGACACCTGAACTGACCGCGCGCCGCCCGACGGACGTGGTCTCGACAAGCTCGACCGACGTAGGGGAAGGCACCGACTGATGGACACCTCGGAGATTCGGCGGAGGTTCGTGGCTCACTTCGAGCGAGCCGCGCACGCCGCCGTGCCGTCGGCGTCGTTGATCCTCGACGACCCGACGCTGCTCTTCGTGGCCGCGGGAATGGTGCCGTTCAAGCCCTACTTCCTCGGTCAGGAGACGCCTCCGTACGACCGTGCGGTGAGCGTGCAGAAATGTGTCCGCACCCCCGACATCGAGGACGTCGGCAAGACCACGCGGCACGGCACGTTCTTCGAGATGTGCGGCAACTTCTCCTTCGGCGACTACTTCAAGGAAGGCGCGATCGAGTTCGCCTGGGACCTGGTCACCAAGTCGCAGGCCGATGGCGGGTTCGGGCTCGAGGAGGGCCGGATCTACCCGAGCATCTACGACGACGACCCAGAGGCGGCGTACCTGTGGAACAAGGTCACCGGCGTCCCCGACGACAAGATCATCCGGCTGGGGAAGAAGGAGAACTACTGGTCGATGGGCGTGCCCGGGCCCTGGAGGCCCGTGCTCGGAGATCCTCTACGACCGCGGCGACCAGTACGGCCCGGAGCTCGACTTCGGGCCGAAGGGTGAGGACCGCTACCTGGAGATCTGGAACCTCGTCTTCATGCAGGACGAGCTGAGCGCGGTGCGGGCCAAGGAGGACTTCGACATCGCCGGCTCGCTGCCCAAGAAGAACATCGACACGGGCATGGGCCTCGAGCGGGTGGCCTACCTGCTCCAGGGCGTCGACAACATGTACGAGATCGACGTGATGTACCCCGTGATCGAGAAGGCCGAGGAGCTCACCGGTCGGAGGTACGGCGACTCGCACGAGAACGACGTGCGGTTCCGCGTCGTGGCCGACCACATCCGCAGCACGATGATGCTGATCAGCGACGGCGTCACGCCCGGCAACGAGGGTCGCGGCTACGTCCTGCGCCGGCTGCTGCGCCGGGCCGTGCGGTCGATGCGGCTGCTCGGCACCGATGACCGCGTGCTGCCCGAGCTGCTGCCGGTCAGTCGCGACAAGATGGGCGAGACCTACACCGAGCTGCACCGTGACTTCGAGCGGATCTCCCAGATCGCGTACGCCGAGGAGGACGCCTTCCGCCAGACGTTGCGGGCGGGCACCCAGATCTTCGACCTGGCGGCGTCCGAGGTGAAGCAGTCCGGTGGTCACGTGCTCAGTGGCGACCGCGCGTTCGCGCTGCACGACACCTACGGCTTCCCCATCGACCTGACTCTGGAGATGGCGGCCGAGCAGGGCCTGGAGGTCGACGAGGTGGGCTTCCGCTCGTTGATGGGCGAGCAGCGTCAGCGGGCCAAGGCCGACGCGGCGTCCAAGAAGGGCGGGCACGTCAACACCACCGCCTACCGCCAGGTCGCCGACGACCTGGGCCGCGCCGTCGAGTTCACCGGCTACCACGAGGTGGTCAGCGAGGGCGCGGTGCGAGGCATCGTGCTCGGCGGCGACGTGGTCTCGTCGGCGCGCGAGGGCGACGACGTCGAGCTGGTGCTCGACAGGACCCCCTTCTACGCCGAAGGCGGTGGCCAGCTCGCCGACCAGGGCGTCATCGAGCTCGACAACGGCGCGCGCCTCGAGGTCCGCGACGTGCAGACGCCGATCAACGGCCTGGTCGTCCACCAGGTCAAGGTGCTCAGCGGCGAGGTCGGCGTGGGCGACGCGGCGCACTCCGAGGTCGACATCGAGCGCCGCCGGTCGATCTCGCGTGCGCACACCGCGACCCACATGGTGCACAAGGCGTTCCGCGAGGCGCTCGGCGAGACGGCCACGCAGGCGGGTTCCGAGAACGCCCCGGGCCGGTTCCGCTTCGACTTCTCCGCGACCGGCTCCGTGCCGGTGTCGGTGCTCCACGACGTCGAGGCGCGCGTCAACGACCTCGTCCTCGCCGACCTGGGCGTGCACGCCGAGCTGATGACCCAGGAGGAGGCCGTCCGCTCGGGAGCGATGGCGCTGTTCGGGGAGAAGTACGGCGACCAGGTACGCGTCATCTCGGTCGGCGACTGGGCGCGCGAGCTCTGCGGCGGGACCCACGCCGGCCGCTCGGGCCAGCTCGGCGTGATCAAGCTGCTGGGGGAGTCATCGATCGGCTCCGGCGTACGTCGGGTCGAGGCGCTGGTCGGCGCGGACGCCTACCAGTTCCTGGCGCGCGAGCACGTACTCGTCTCCCAGCTGTCCGAGACCTTGAAGGTGCGCCGCGAGGAGCTGCCCGAGCGGGTCGGTGACATCGTCGAGCGGCTGCGCGCCGCCGAGAAGGAGATCGAGAAGCATCGCGTCGGCCAGGTGCTGGCCGCCGCGGGATCGCTGGCTGCCGCGGCCCACGACGTGCACGGTGTCCAGGTCGTCGCTCAACGGGTCGACGGGGCGTCCGGGGGCGACGTACGCACACTGGCGCTCGACGTGCGTGGCCGGCTGCCGGGCGACCGTCCCGGCGTCGTCGTCGTCATCGGCGCGACGGGTGCGGGCGAGGAGACCAAGGTGTCGGTCGTAGCGGCCGTCAACGACGCCGCCCGTGATCGCGGGCTCAGCGCCAACGCGCTCGTCGGTGCCGTCGGACCCCTCGTCGGCGGCCGGGGCGGCGGCAAGGACGACGTCGCCCAGGGCGGCGGCAGCGATGCGAGCCGCATCGACGAGGCACTCGAGCTGGTGCGCTCCGAGGTCGCCGTGAAGGCCGGGCCCAGTTGGTGACGCAGTTGGTGACGCAGCTGGTGACGCAGTTGGTGAGGCAGCTGGTGAAGGGCTCTTGAGGCTCGGCGTACGTCTCGGGATCGACCCCGGGGACGCCCGCATCGGCGTGGCCCGTAGCGACCCGACCGGCTTCCTGGCCACGCCGGTCGAGACCGTCCGCCGCGGCAAGGGCGACCTGGGCCGGATCGTGCGGCTGGCCCTCGAGACCGAAGCCGTCGAGGTGGTCGTCGGGCTGCCTCGATCGCTCTCGGGTGGCGAGGGGCCGGCAGCCGTCAAGACCCGCGCGTGGGCCACGGCGCTGGCTGAGGCGCTGGCGCCGCTGCCTGTGCGACTCGTCGACGAACGGCTCACCACGTTTTCCGCGGAGGCTATGCTGCGCGACCGGGGGTTGAAGGGGCAGGCGCGACGCGCCGTGGTCGACCAGGTCGCGGCGGTGGTGATCCTGCAGCATGCGCTGGACACCGAGCGTGCGACGGGGACCCCGCCCGGCGAGATCGTCGGAGCGGACCTGAGCGGGAAGCCGGGAGGCGCCCGGGAGGAGAACGATGACTGACCGAGACGCCGGGGCCTATGACCTCGACGACGAGGCGTACGACGACCCCGGCACACCCGTCGAGGACCCCGGCTACGAGGAAGGCGGCCGCCGCAAGAAGCGCGGCCGGAGCATCCCTGGCTGCCTGGCCGCCCTGGTGGCGCTCGCGTTGATCGCCGGCGGCGCCTACGTCGCGGTCACCAAGGGCGCGGAGTTCATCCGCGACCAGTTCTCCACCGCGGCCGACTACCCCGGCCCGGGGCGCGGCAAGGTCACCTTCGAGGTCGAGTCGGGTGACACCGTGGGCCAGATCGGTCGCAACCTCAAGGCCAAGGGTGTGGTGCAGTCGGTCGACGCCTTCATCGAGGCGTCCAACGGCGAGTCCGGCATCCAGGTCGGCTACTACCAGCTCAAGAAGGAGATGCGGGCGGCCGACGCCTTCGAGATCCTCAGCAACCCGGCCAACATCATCAAGAACACCGTGACCATCCCGGAGGGATACCAGGTCACGCAGATCGTCGACCAGCTGGCGAAGTCGACGGAGTTCCCGGCGAAGGCCTTCGAGAAGGTGCTGGCGGACCCCGCGAAGATCGGGCTGCCCGACTACGCCGGCGACAGCGCCGAGGGCTACCTGTTCCCCTCGACCTACGACTTCGGCCCCAACGACAAGCCCGTGGACATGCTCACCAAGATGGTCGACCGTTGGCGCCAGGCGGCCGACGACGCCGGCCTCGAGGAGGCCGCGGAGGCGATGGGCTACACCCCGCACGAGTTGATGACCATCGCCAGCATGATCGAGGCCGAGGGCCGCGGCGACTACCGCGCCAAGATCGCGCGGGTCATCTACAACCGCCTCGAGATCGACCCGAACCCGTCGGCCGGCTTCCTCCAGATCGACGCGACCGTCAACTATGCCCTCGGCAGGCCGGGGCCGGCCGTGCTGACGACGGAAGAGATCGACTCGGTGGCCGACTCGCCGTACAACACCTACCGGCAGAAGGGCCTGCCTCCGGGGCCGATCGAGGCACCGGGCGAGGACTCCATCGAGGCCGCGCTCAACCCCGAGGACGGGCCGTGGTTCTTCTACGTGACGACCAACCTGGAGACCGGCGAGACCAAGTTCACCGACAGCTACGACGAGTTCCTCGCCTTCAAGGGCGAGCTGCAGGAGTACTGCGAGACCCAGTCCGACCGCTGCTAGTCGACCGATGGGGAGCCGCGTGAGGTGTGGGGTGCTGGGCGACCCGATCGCCCACTCGCTGTCACCGGCGCTGCACCGGGCGGCGTACGCCGCGTGGGGGCTGGACTGGCAGTACGACGCCCACCGGGTGCCGGCGGGCGGGCTCGGCGCCTTCGTCGACGACCTCGGGCCCGAGTGGCGCGGGGTGTCGGTCACCGCACCGCTCAAGCGCGAGGCCGCCGAACGCGCTGACGTCGTCTCGCCGGCCGTGGCGATGGCAGGCGTCGCCAACACCCTGGTGCGCGACAGCGGTCGATGGCACGCCGACAACACCGACATCCCGGGCGCCGCTGCGGCGCTGCGGGAGCGCTGGACGTCGGAGATCTCCGTCGCCACCGTCCTGGGTGGGGGCGCTACGGCGGCCTCGGTCGGACTGGCCCTGGCCGGGCTGGGCGCACGGACCATCCGCCTGCTCGTGCGCGAACCAGACCGGGCGGTCGATGCCGTCGCCGCCCTCGAGCGTCATCCCGCGCGCCCGGGCGTGGAGGTCGCCTCGCTGCACGACGCGGTGACGGGTGAGGTCGTCGTGTCGACCATCCCCGCCGCCGCCCAGACCGCCGAGCTGGTCGCCCGCTGCGCGGCCACGCCACTCGTCTTCGAGGTCCTCTACCACCCCTGGCCGACCCCGCTCGCCCAATCCGTGCTCCGCAGCGGCAGCGACCAGGTCCTGGTGACCGGCCTCGACCTGCTCGTCCACCAGGCCGCCCTCCAGTTCGAGCAGTTCACCGGCCGCCCTGCCTCCCTCGACGCCATGCGCTCCGCCCTCCCCTGAGGGTTTCCCCGGTCGACCGGGGAAACCCCCACTCGTGACCCGAGCGGACTGGTCCAAGGTCGATTTGTGCGTCCGTACGGGTCACGAGTCGAGGTCCGCCCCCACAGGCGTGGCGATCTCGAGCGAACACACCACGCAACTCGCGACGATCAGTAGGGTCCGGGGCTATGGACTGGGCGGCGAACCTCGACGCGGCGGCGTTCGGGGCGCTGGTGTCGGCGGCGGCCGGAGTGCTGGTGCCGCGCATCATCGAGCGGGTGCCCGAGCCCGAGCCGGAGCCCGCCGACGCGAAGGTGCGTCCGGAGGGTCCGGACGTCCCGCGGTTCGAGGGGCAGTCCGAGCCCGAGGAGCCGCCGAAGGAGCTGTACCACGCCATTGCCGACGGGCCTGGCCTGTGGTGGAGGTCCGTGCTCGCAGCCGGCGTCACCGGCGGGCTGATCGGTGTCGCCCTCGGCTGGCAGTGGGCACTGCTGGTCTGGCTGCCGCTCGTCCCGTTGGGCATCTCGCTCGCCGTCATCGACTGGCGCACGCGGCTGCTCCCCACCTGGCTGGTGATGCGCACCTACGTCCTCGTCGTGCTGCTCGCCCTGCTGGCGACCGCATTCACCCAGGACTGGCAAGACCTCGTCCGCGCCGCCATCGGCTGGGCCGGCGCCGGGTTGCTCTACGGAGTGCTCTGGTTCGTCTACCCCCGCGGGCTCGGCTATGGCGACGTCAGGCTGTCGGGAGTCATCGGCATCGCCCTCGGCTACGTCGGCACCGCCGAGCTGGTCGTGGGCGTGTACGCCGGGTTCCTGCTCGGCGGAGTAGGCGGAGCGCTGCTGACGATGCTGCGGGTCGTGCACCGCAAGCACGTGCCGTTCGGCCCGTTCATGCTGGTCGGCGCCGTCCTGGGCCTGCTGGTCGGTGACTGGCTGGGCAGTCTCACCACCGGTTGAGGACGCGGAGGCGCTGCCGGGACCTGCGTGAAAGACTGAGGCCATGCTGCGCTGGCTCACTGCGGGCGAGTCCCACGGCCCGCTCCTGGTCGCCATCCTCGAGGGGCTGCCCGCGCACGTCTCGATCACCACCGACGACCTGCGCGACGCGCTCGCCCGCCGGCGCCTGGGCCATGGCCGCGGTGCCCGGATGAAGTTCGAGCAGGACGAGGTGCGCTTCGTCGGCGGCGTCCGCCACGGCCTGACGATGGGCGGCCCGGTGGCCGTCGAGATCGGCAACACCGAGTGGCCGAAGTGGGACCAGGTGATGTCAGCCGACCCCGTCGACCCGGTCGAGCTGGAGGCGCTGGCGCGCAACGCCGCGCTGACGCGCCCCCGGCCCGGCCACGCCGATCTCGTCGGCATGCAGAAGTACGCCTTCGACGAGGCCCGGCCGGTGCTCGAGCGGGCCTCCGCACGCGAGACCGCCGCACGGGTGGCACTGGGTCGGGTGGCGAGCGCCTTCCTCCAGCAGACCGTCGGTGCGAGCGTGGTCTCCCACGTGGTCGAGCTCGGCGGCGTCCGCGCCCCGGCAGGTGTCGTCCCCACCAACGACGACGTCCCGGCGCTCGACGACGACCCGGTGCGGTGCCTCGACCCGGCCGCCAGCGAGAAGATGGTCGCCGCCATCGACCAGGCCCACAGGGACGGCGACACCCTCGGCGGAGTCGTGGAGGTGGTGGTCCACGGCCTGCCGCCGGGCCTCGGCTCACACGTCCACTGGGACCGCCGCATCGACGCCCGCCTGGCCGGCGCACTGATGGGGATCCAGGCGATCAAGGGCGTCGAGGTCGGCGACGGGTTCGAGCTCGCCGCCACCCCCGGCTCGCAGGCGCACGACGAGATCGTGCCGACCGACGCCGGGATCCGCCGTACCGGCGGTCGCTCCGGCGGCACCGAGGGCGGCATGACCACGGGTGAGGCGCTGCGGGTCCGGGCAGCGATGAAGCCGATCGCCACCGTGCCCCGCGCGCTGCGCACCGTCGACGTGGCCACCGGCGAGGAGGCCGTGGCCCACCATCAGCGCTCCGACGTCTGCGCCGTACCAGCCGCGGGGATCGTGGCGGAGGCGATGGTCGCGCTGGTGATCGCCGACGCCGTGCTGGAGAAGTTCGGCGGCGACTCCGCCACCGAGACGCGTCGCAACGCCCAGAGCTACCTGGACACGCTGAGGTTCCGGTGACCCCGCGCGTGGTCCTGGTCGGTCCGATGGGCGCCGGCAAGACCACGGTGGCGGGCCTGCTCGCGACCGCCTGGGGCACCACCGCCCGCGACACCGACGCCGACATCGAGGCTCGCGACGGTCGCGAGATCTCCGACATCTTCGTCGAGTCCGGCGAGGCGGCGTTCCGCGCGCTGGAGGTGGAGGCCGTCGCGACCGCGCTGGCCGAGCACGACGGCGTGCTCGCCCTCGGCGGGGGTGCGGTGCTCGACCCCGCCACCCGAGAGCTCCTCGCCGGCCACCGGGTGGTGTTCCTCCGCGTCGGTCTGGCCGAGGCGGTGAAGCGGGTCGGGCTCGGTACGTCGCGTCCCCTGCTGCTCGGCAACGTGCGGTCGCGGATCAAGGCCCTGCTCGACGAGCGCACGCCGATCTACCAGGGCCTGTCGAGCGAGACGGTCGACACCGACGGGCGCACGCCCGAGGAGGTCGCCGACGAGATCCTCCGCCGAGTACCCGCATGACCGCCCCAGAACAGGTCACGACCCTCCACGTCGGCGGCGCGTCGCCGTACGACGTGGTGGTCGGCCGCGACCTGCTCGGCCGGCTGCCGGGGATCCTGGGCCAGGCCCCCGAACGGGTGGCGCTGGTGCACGCCGGCCGGCTGGGGGAGCTGGCCCACCGGGTCCGCGCCGCGCTGTCGGCCTACGACGTGCTGCTGCTGCAGGTCCCCGACGGGGAGGAGGGCAAGACGGCCGCAGTCGCGGCCCGGTGCTGGGACTCGCTCGGCCAGGCGGGTTTCACCCGTTCCGACGCGGTGGTCACCGTGGGCGGCGGCGCGACCACCGACCTCGGCGGCTTCGTGGCCGCGACCTGGCTGCGCGGCGTTCGCGTCGTGCACCTGCCGACCAGCCTGCTGGCGATGGTCGACGCCGCGGTCGGCGGCAAGACCGGCATCAACACCGGCGCCGGCAAGAACCTCGTCGGCTCGTTCCACGAGCCGGCCGGTGTGCTGTGCGACCTGGCGCTGCTCGACACCCTGCCGCGTGCCGAGCTGGTCGCGGGCCTCGGCGAGGTGGTCAAGTGCGGCTTCATCGCCGACCCGGTGATCCTCGACCTCGTCGAGACCACCGATCCGGCCGAGCTCACCCCTACCTCCCACGTCCTGCGCGAGCTGGTCGAGCGAGCCGTCCGCGTCAAGATCGATGTCGTCGTGGCCGACCTGAAGGAGACCGGGGGCTCTGCCCTGCCCGCCGGCCACCCAGGCCGCGAGGTGCTCAACTACGGCCACACCATGGCCCATGCGATCGAGCGGGTCAGTGACTACACCGTGCGGCACGGCGAGGCCGTCGCGATCGGCGCGGTCTACGTCGCCGAGCTGGCGCGGGCCGCGGGGGTCCTCGACGACGCCACCGCCGACCGTCACCGCACGGCGTTCGAGCGGGTGGGGCTGCCCACGCGCTGGTACGGCGCGCCGTACGACGAGCTGCGGGCCGCCATGGCCGTGGACAAGAAGGCGCGTGGTAGCCGGTTACGCTTCGTCGTGCTGTCCGGTGTCGGCGCGCCGCAGGTGCTTGCCGACCCTCAGGACGACATGCTGCGTGCGGCGTACGCCGTGATGACTGGCCCATAGACAGGCTGAGCGATGCGGGGAGCGAGATGAAGGTCCTGGTGCTCAACGGCCCGAACCTGGGCCGGCTCGGCCGTCGCGAGCCGGAGGTCTACGGCCACACCTCCTACAACGAGCTGGTCGAGCTGTGCGTCGACTGGGGTCGCGAGCTGGGCTACGAGGTCGACGTGCGTCAGACCAACCACGAGGGCGAGCTCCTCGACTGGCTCAACGAGGCAGCCGACGACGACACCCCGGTCGTGCTCAACGCCGGTGCGTGGACCCACTACTCGCTGGCCGTCTACGACGCCTGCGCGCAGCTGACGGCACCGCTGGTCGAGGTGCACCTGAGCGACCCGGGGCAGCGGCCGGAGACGTTCCGGCACACCTCCGTGGTGACGCCGCACGCCAAGAAGGTCGTCGTCGGCAAAGGTGTCGACGGTTACCGCGAGGCGCTGCAGGCGCTGTGATATTTGCTCCTCCGCTGCGCTTCGGAGCGTGTCCGGCGCGGCTGAGGCATCGCGTCCTTCACTCCTCCGCTCAGTCGTTCCTCCTTCGCTCCGTCGCTGCAGGACGCGATGGCCGCGCCGGACGTCACGATTCCGGTCACCGTAGACCCGCCCACTAGACTCGACCGCTGGCCCTCCGGGGCCCCACTACGTCCTCGATGACCGAAGGCAGATCCACGCGCATGGCGACGACCAACGACCTCAAGAACGGCATGGTGCTCAACCTCGACGGCCAGCTCTGGCAGGTCATCTGGTTCCAGCACCACAAGCCCGGCAAGGGCGGCGCCGTGGTCCGCACCAAGCTGAAGAACGTCGAGTCCGGCAAGACCGTCGACAAGACCTTCAACGCCGACGTGAAGGTCGACGTGGCCAACGTCGACAAGCGCACCATGCAGTACCTCTACAACGACGGCTCGTCCTACGTGTTCATGGACACCGGCACCTACGACCAGCTCGAGATCACACCCGAGATCGTGGGCGACGCGTCCAACTTCCTCCTGGAGAACCAGGAGGCCATCGTGGCTACCAACGACGGCCGGGTGCTCTACATCGAGCTGCCCGCCTCCGTCGAGCTCGAGGTCACCTACACCGAGCCGGGCCTCCAGGGCGACCGCTCGACCGGCGGCACCAAGCCCGCCACCGTCGAGACGGGCGCGACCGTCAACGTCCCGCTCTTCATCACGACCGGCGAGAAGATCAAGGTCGACACCCGCGACTCGTCGTACCTCGGCCGCGTCTCCAGCTGAGACCCGACCCCGTGCCTGCCCGTTCCCGAGCCCGCAAACGGGCCCTCGACGTCCTGTACGCCGCCGAGCTGCGCCGCGAGAACGCCGTCGACGCGCTGGCTCGTGCGGTGGACGCGGGTGAGGGGCCGAGCAACCCTTACACCGGCTTCCTGGTGCACGGCGTCGTCGACCACCAGGTGCGGATCGACGAGCTGCTGACCCAGTACTCCCAGGGCTGGGCGCTGAACCGGATGCCGGCCGTCGACCGCAGCGCGCTGCGCATCGGGGTCTTCGAGCTGCTGTGGGCCGACGACGTGCCAGACGCGGTGGCCGTCGACGAGGCCGTCGCGCTGGTGCGTGAGCTGTCCACCGACGACTCGCCGGGCTTCGTCAACGGCGTGCTCGGCGCGATGTTGCGCGAAAAGGACCAGATCGGCGCCTGAAGGCCGGCTCAACCTCCTTGGGGGTGGGCCGGGGCCCCGCGACGCGGAATAGATTGCGGGCATGACAGACATGACCGACCGCGCCGGGAGCAGCGCGGAACAGATGGGCCAGCAGGCCCAGGACAGCGACTGGCTCGACAAAGCCATCCGCGTCGGGCTGGTCTGTTACGGGGTCGTCCACCTGCTCATCGCGTGGCTGGCGTTCCAGCTCGCGATCGGTGACCACGAGGGCAAGCCGTCCGCCGAGGGCGCCATGCAGCAGGTCGCCGAGCAGCCCATGGGCGAGGTGCTGCTCTGGGCGATCGCGATCGGCATGTTCTTCCTGGTGCTGTGGCGGCTCCTGGAGGCGGTGCTGGGGCATCGCGACGAGGAAGGTGCCAAGCGCTGGTGGAAGCGCGCTGACTCGCTCGTCAAGGCCATCATCTACGGCTCGGTGGGCTTCATCGCCCTCCAGGTGGCCCTGCATGCCGGCGGGTCGAGCAAGGGTCGCTCGAACACTGCGAAGCTCATGGACCAGCCGTTCGGTCGGTGGCTGGTCGGCCTGATCGGACTGGCCGTCGTCGTCTACGGAGCCAACCTGGTCCGGCGCGGGCTGAGCGAGAAGTTCAAGGAGCACCTCGACGCCGAGGGCAAGAGCGGTGAGACCGGCAAGTGGTACATCCGCCTGGGCAAGGTCGGCTACGTGGCCAAGGGGATCGCGATCGCCATCGTTGGCGGGTTGTTCATCTACGCCGCGATCGAGCACGAGCCGCAGAAGTCGGGCGGGCTCGACGTCGCGTTGCGCACGGTGCTGGAGCAGCCCTTCGGACCGTTCCTGCTGGGCGCCATTGCCATCGGCATCGGCTGCTACGGCGTCTTCTGCTTCGCGCGGGCGCGGCACCTGTCCAAGTGACCTCCGACGACGCGGGAGCCGACGTCGACGTCGTCGTGCTCGGGCTCGGACCTGGCGGCGAGCACGTCGCCATCAAGCTCGCTCGCGCCGGGCTCGACGTCATCGGGGTCGAGGACCGGCTGGTCGGCGGGGAGTGCCCCTACTACGGCTGCGTGCCCTCGAAGATGATGATCGCGGCCGCGCACGTGATCGCCGACGCGCGCAAGGTCGCCGACTTCGGCGGTACCTCGCGGGTCGAGCCGGACTGGGCAACGGTGGCCCGGCGGATCCGTGACGAGGCCACCGACGACTGGGACGACGCCGTCGCGGTCAAGCGGCTCGAGGACAGCGGCGCCCGCTTCGTGCGCGGCAGGGGCGTGCTCACCGGTCCCGGCCGGGTCCGTGTGGGCGGCACGACGTACGCCGCCCGCAAGGGCGTCGTGCTCAACACCGGCACCGAGCCTGCCGCGCCGCCGATCCAGGGCCTGCAGGGGACGCCGTACTGGACCAACCGCGACGCCGTCGCGGCGACCGAGCTGCCCGGATCCGTCGTGGTGCTCGGTGGCGGGCCGATCGGCTGCGAGTTCGCGCAGGTCTTCTCCCGCTACGGCGTCGACGTCACCGTGGTCGAGATGGCCGACCGCCTGATCGCGATCGAGGAGCCGGAGGCCTCCGAGCTGCTCGAGAAGGCGTTCGCCGACGAAGGCATCACGGTGCTGACCGGGGCGTCGGTCGCTTCGGTGAGCCACGACGAGTCCGGTTTCACCTTGGTCGTCGACGGCAAGACCGTGACGGCCGAGAGACTGCTGGTGGCAACCGGCCGCAAGGCCAACCTCGACCACGTCGGCCTGGACACCGTGCTCGATCCGGGCGGTCTGCCCGACGACCTGCGCGTCATCGAGACCGACGAGCGGATGCGCGTCGGCAACAAGCACGGCAACACCCTCTGGGCGATCGGCGACATCACGGGCCACGGCGCCTTCACGCACGTGTCGATGTACCAGGGCGCCGTGGTGGTGCGCGACGTACTGGGCGAGGACGGCCCGTGGGCCGACTACCGCGCGGTCCCGCACGTCACGTTCACCTCACCGGAGGTCGCGTCGGTGGGGCTGAGCGAGGAGGCTGCCCGGAAGCAGGGCATCGACGTCGCCGTCGGCGGCGGCGACCTCGGCGCGAGAGGGTGGCTGGCCAAGGAAGAGGGACTGATCAAGCTGGTCGCCGACCGCAAGCGCGGGATCCTGGTCGGTGGCTGCGTCGTCTCGGAGGCGGGCGGCGAGATCCTGTCCGCCCTGGAGGTCGCCGTGCACGCGGAGATCCCGATCTCCACGCTGCTGACGATGCACTTCGCCTACCCGACCTACCACCGAGCGCTGGAGCACGCACTGAGGGACCTCGATCTGAAGGGGTGAGACTCCTGGTGCGCAAGTGGCGCCAGGGCTCTACTGTGGAGAAACCCCCCTCGGAAGCGGAGGCCCCCCATGGCCGCTGACCACGCCCGCCTCACCGCGATTCGCGACACGACACCGGATCTCGCCCCGGACCCCGGACCAGACCCCGCTGCCACGCGCCGGCATGCCGAGGCCCGCAGCGCGGGCGAGTTCCTGCACCGCCGCGAAGGTGTCACCGAGCGCCAGCCCGCCACGTGGGGCTGGCGCGGCGCCCTGACCCGCTGGTCCGGTGGCGTCATCGCGCCGCAGCGTTCGCGCGCCGAACGACGTCACGAGGACGAGCGCGCGTCGGTCCAGCGTGAGTTCGACGGTCCGCGCACGATCGTCTTCCTCAACCCCAAGGGCGGGGCGGCCAAGACCACGAGCGTGCTGGCGGCCGGATACACCTTCGGCACCGTCCGCGGTGGCGGGGTGGTCGCCTGGGACAACAACGAGACCCGCGGCACGCTGGGCATCCGGGCCCTGCGCGGCAGCCATCAGAACACCACCCGCGAGCTGCTCGACGACCTCGGCAAGTTCACCGGCGCCGACGCGCGGATCGGCGACCTGGCGTCGTACGTGCGCACCCAGGGCGACGCGCACTTCGACGTGCTCGCCTCCGACGAGCGGCCCGGCGTCACCGGCACCATCCGCGCCCAGGACTTCGACGACGTGCACCGGCTGCTCGAGCGGTTCTACCGGCTCGTCCTCGTCGACACCGGCAACAACATGCGGGCCGAGAACTGGCTGGCCGCCGCCGAGGCTGCGGACCTGCTGGTGGTGACCAGCACCGTGCGCGAGGACACCGGGTACTCCGGCCTCTGGATGCTCGACGCCTTGCAGGACGCCGGGTACCCCAACCTCAAGTACAAGACGGTCACGGTGCTGTCCGACCCCTCCGACCGGGTGGACGACGGCCTGGCCCGCGACCTGGTCGAGGTATACGGCCAGCGCACCCGCGGCGTGCATCGGGTGCCGTTCGACCCGGCGCTGGTGCCGGGGTCGGTGCTGCCGTATCGCGACCTCTCCAAGGAGACCCGCCGCGCCTGGCTGTCGGTGTGCGCCGGGATGGCGACGGCACTCTGAGGCGCGGTCGCTGGTTGAGGAAGGCGCGCAGCGCCTGTCACGAAACCACCGCACTGACCGCCGGTCCGTCACCGGGTCTCGTGACGGGCCTTGACGGCCCTCCTCGACCAACGGACGGCTGGCAGACTGACGGCATGAGCATGTCCTCCGGTCTGCCCGGGTCCATGGCGTCCCCGCTGAAGCTGCAGTTCCCGCAGTCGCTGGCCGTCTACGACGACTACGCGGCCGCGCAGAAGGCGGTCGACTTCCTCTCCGACAAGGAGTTCCCGGTCGAGAACTGCATGATCGTCGGCACCGACCTCAAGCGCGTCGAGCGGATCACCGGCCGCCTGACCACCGGCCGGGTCGCCCTCGGCGGGCTCATCACCGGCATCTGGCTGGGCCTGTTCGTCGGCCTGATCTTCGCCCTCTTCACCGACGAGGGAGTCTTCGGAGTGATCCTTCGACGGTGCTCATCGGCGCTCTCTTCGGCGTGATCTGGGCGCTGGTCGGCTACGCCTTCACCCGCGGCCAGCGCGACTTCTCCTCGATCACGTCGGTCGTCGCGACGAAGTACGAGGTCCTCGTCGAGCACAAGGTCGCGGCCCAGGCCCGTGAGATCCTCGCGCAGCTCCCCGGCGCCACGCCGAACCCCTTCGCCTGAGTGGCGGTGAGTCAGGGTCGGTTCTGCGCGAGGAGCGGTGACTGAGGGTCGGTTCGGCGGCGGCAACCGACCCTCACCCACCGCCGGCCGGGACAAACCGACCCTCACTCACCGCCGTACCTGAAGCACGCGGGCTGCACCCGGTGGCGGGTTGACAACGCATGTCGCGGAAGTCGCTCGCCGAGATGGATCCGCGGTGACTGGCGGAGCAGTCCGCGAGCGGTGCCCTCGCTGACGACCAGGTCCGCGGATCGGGGGTGGCGATCGGCAGTCGCCGCCGGATGAGCGCGTTGACCCCGGCGTACGGCGGGTTGGCGACGACGCGGTACGGCCGGCCGGGGAAGGTGAAGTCGCGGAGGTCCAGCTCGACCACGGCGACGCGCGTGCCGGCGTACTCGGACCGAAGTGCCGCGGCCCGGCGCGGGTGCAGCTCGACGGCGATGACCCGCGCGCCGGTGGCAGCGAGCGGCGCGGTCAGCGCGCCAAAGCCCGCCCCGAGGTCGCCAACGACGTCGTGGCGGGTGACCCGGGGAGCCGGCCACGACCCGCGCGGCCCAGTCAGCACGAAGCGGGTGCCATCCCCACAGCGGTCTCGCGCCCGTTCGCCCCGACCGCTCGCCGGACACGACGCACCATCACCATGTACGTCACCATAGCGCAGACCCTAGGCAAGCGCGGGGGAGTGGCGCGACTCGTTATCCGTCCTGCTGGATGACCGACAGCACGTTGCCGGCCGGATCGGTGAACCAGGCGATCAGCGGCCCGCCGCCGCGGAACACACCCTTCTCGTCGGTTTCGACGGGGGTGCCCTCGTAGTGCTCGAACTTCACGCCCTTGGCGGTCAGGTCGTCGACGGCGGCCTCCACGTCGGGCACGGGGAAGTTGAGGATCGTGTAGGTCGCGGGCTGGTGGTCGGGCTTGGGATGACGAAGGTCGGCGTGCCGCCACCGAGGTGCAGCTGGAGGATGTCGCTCTCCTCGCTGACCTCGACGCCGAGCGCGTCGGCGTAGAAGGCGCGAGCTCGTCGATGTCGGGCACGGCGAAGCCGTTGAAGGCACGGTTGGGGTCGATCATCGGTTGTCGTCTCCTGTTCTAGAGGGTGAGTCTGCGTCGTGCAGCCGCTCGTACGCCGGGCTGCACGCTGTTGCGACCGCCTCGCCCGAGGCGTCCAGGTGCGTCGCGGGGTCGGTACGGCTCGAACCCGGTCGACGCCCACACGGCGTCGTACCAGTGCGGGGCCCACACCCCGTCGCTGTCCGCGGCCCCGAGGGCCACGACAGCATCCGGTCGGTGAACCCGATCCCGAGCCAGTCGCAGAGCCATCTCAGGTAAGACTCGGGATCGCGCAGGAAATCAGCGGCGTCGATGATCGGTGGCGGTTCATCAGCATGGTGAGAGCCTCGAGGAGGCGAACCTGCTGGAGGAGGCCGATGTCCTCGGGCTCGCACACCTCGCGCGAGCGGAGGTACGACGCGACGACCTCTTCGGGTGTCCGGATGAGCAGCACGTTGCGGAGCCGCCGAGCCACGACAAGTCGTCCTCAGGCAGCAGATGGTGGGTCATCTCGTTGGTGTATCACGGGCCGGTCGTCGGGCGGTGGCGCGAGCAGGGCCGCCACCACCTCGGCCGGGTCGGTCGGCTGGGATGCGATCACGTCGTCGCGGCCGGGGTGGTCGAGGCCGGTTCGGGCGAGGTACGCCGCGTAGAACGGCTCGTCGACCACGACGGTGTCCGGCCGGTTCTCCCAGGCCCGCATCACTGCCGTCGAGATGTTCCGCGGACCGGACCACACCGCGACCCGCATGGTCACGACCCAGCCTCGTGACCCGACCCTGGGACCTTACGTCGGCCGCGACCAGGTCGGCGTACAGGCCCGCAAGCTGCTCGACCATCGGCCCGCGGCGCCCGGTGCCGATGGTCCGTCCGTCGACCGAGGTGACTGGCACGACGCCTGCGTAAGGTGCCCGTCACTGAACGCCTCGGAGGCGGAGTAGATGTTGGTGAAGGCTGAACGTTGTCTGGGGTGCGGTGATGCCGGCGTCGCGGCAGACGCGGCACACGTTGGCGCGGGTGATGCCGGCCAGGCACCGGGGGCCGTCGGAGGTCAGGACCTCGGCGTCCTCGCTGTGCCCGTCCCGGGGCTCGACGACGCAGAAGAAGTGCGTGCTGTTGCAGGTGGCCACGAACCCGTCTGGCTTGAGTATAAGCGTCTTTGTCGGTGCTGGTGGTGTAGGCCTGGATGCACGTGGTGATGTCGTTGAGCTTGGAGTGGGCGTTGAGCTTGGGGTCGAGCGCGTCGGGGGTCGCTTGATGTACGTGCGTGGTGAAGAGGGTGATGCCGTCGGTCACCGTCGAGGGCATCGCCTCCTTGTGCTCGGCGATGATCACCACGGTCGTGGGGCCGAGGGTCATCCGCGGGCTCCTGGTAGGGCGTGGACTTCACGCCCCTGGGTCACCATCAGCCGGATGTGCACGCCGTTGGACATGTTGTTCCACGCGGATGGTGTCGTAGATCGCCGCCGTCAGCCCGTCGCGGCTCATCCCGACGTTGATAGGATGATTGCCTTGCCTCTTCCCAGAGGCGGTCGAGGTGACGCTCCAGGAACACCGGGTGTCCACCGGAGACGCGGATGCCCTCCCAGACGCCGTCACCCAGCACGGAACCCCTGAGTCGAAGACCGACACCACCGCCTCGGCGCGACGCCGCAGCTTGCCGTTGACCCAGATCAGAATCTTGTCGTTGCGCGGGTCGGCGGTGTGCTCGTGGGGCGCCGGTGTGGGTCATGGGACAAACCACAGATCATCCTTGTTCGGTGGTCGAGGTGCGAGGAGCGCTAGGCGACGAGCCCTCGAAACCACTCCTGTGCGGCGCGAGAGGTAGTGGGTTTGAGGCTCGGGTGGCCCTCGGACCTCAACCATCGATCCAGGCGACCTGCGGCGTCTCGGTGCTGGCATAAAATGACGTTCCAGGTTGCCGAGGACGTGGTCGACGACAGCGTCGACGGCCGCGGCCTGGTCGGGGAGGCGGACGACCAGGTCGGCGTACGGTGCGAGCCGGCGCTCGATGTGGGCCTCGAGGTCGTCCTGGCGGTGGCGGACCGCCCTCGCAGCGGGTCGTCGCGTCCGCGTCGAGGGCAGGATGGCAGGAAGATCGCGGCGTACGTCGTGTGGTAGTGCTCGGCGAAGGCGTCCATGGCCCGGCGCATGGCCAGCTCGGCCGGGTCCTCCGTTGCGGCGGGTCCAGCAGGTCGGTGTAGGCGAGGATGTCGACCAGGGAGCGGTCGCACACCACGACCTCGCTGGACGGGCCACCTCGAGCTCGACGACCACCGTGCGCGCGAAGAGGTCGAGCTGGGTGGTGATGCCGCGCCGGCCCTCCGCCAGCGCGACGCTGCGACGGGACTGCTCGTCGACCATGTCGGCGTCCACGCCCAGGGCGCGGAGCCATGCCGTGACGGCGTGGCAGATGGTGGTCTTGCCGGTGTGGTCGCGGCCGGATATCGCGTAGCGGCGGGTGACGGACACGCGAGCAGGGTTTCACACGCGCTCTGACTCGCATGTATGGTGACGACCCGGAACTGATTGGCGACATCCTTTAACGAGCCGTCCCGTGAGGCGGAGAAGGAGGTCAGGCCGCACGTGTGCACCCAACCTGCAGCAAGTACGGATCCGACGGAAGCCTCGCGCACCGTCCTCGACGCCCGTGACATCGCCCGGGCTCTCACCCGCATCTCCCACGAGATCCTCGAGCGCAACCGCGGCGCCGCCGACCTGGTGCTGCTCGGGATCCCCTCGCGCGGGGTGCCCCTCGCCGAGCGCATCGCCGAACGGATGGCCTCCGTCGAGGGCGTCTCGGTGCCGGTCGGGTCGCTCGACGTCACCATGTACCGCGACGACCTGCGCCTCAAGCCCGCCCGGACGCTGATGCCGACCGATATCCCGGCGGGCGGCATCGACGGCAAGACGGTGGTCCTCGTCGACGACGTGCTCTACTCCGGCCGCACGATCCGCGCGGCGCTCGACGCGCTGACCGAGGTCGGGCGGCCGAAGGCCGTCCAGCTTGCCGTCCTGGTCGACCGGGGCCACCGCGAGCTCCCGATCCGCGCCGACTTCGTCGGCAAGAACCTCCCGACCTCGCTGGCCGAGCGCGTCCGGGTCAGCGTCGAGGCCATCGACGGGCTCGACTCCGTCGCCATCTTGGAAGGAGCCCGATGAAGCGCCACCTGCTCAGCGCCGCCGACCTGACGCGTGAGGACGCCGAGCTGGTGCTGCGCACGGCCGACGAGATGCGCTCCCTGGCCGACCGGCCGATCAAGAAGCTGCCCGCCCTGCGTGGGCGGACGGTGGTCAACCTCTTCTTCGAGGACTCCACCCGCACCCGCATCTCCTTCGAGGCAGCGGCCAAGCGGCTCTCTGCAGACGTCATCAACTTCTCGGCCAAGGGCTCCTCGCTGTCCAAGGGCGAGTCGCTCAAGGACACCGCCCTCACCCTCGAGGCGATGGGGGCCGACGCCGTGGTCATCCGCCACGGCGCCAGCGGGGCCCCGCACCGCCTGGCCCACTCCGGCTGGGTGCGCTCGTCGGTGGTCAACGCCGGTGACGGCACGCACGAGCACCCCACCCAGGCGTTGCTCGACGCGTTCACGATGTGGCGCCACCTCGGGCCGCGCAACGGCGGCACCCTCGACGGGCAGCGGATCGCCATCGTCGGTGACGTCCTGCACTCCCGGGTGGCCAGGTCCAACTCGCTGCTGCTGCAGATCCTCGGCGCAGAGGTCACCCTGGTTGCGCCGCCGACCCTGCTGCCCGTCGGCGTCGACACCTGGGGCGTGGACACGTCCTACGACCTCGACGGCGTGATCCCCAAGGCCGACGCCGTGATGATGCTGCGGGTCCAGCGGGAGCGGATGAACGGCGGGTTCTTCCCGACCGCGCGCGAGTACTCCCGCAGGTACGGGCTCGACGGCCGGCGGATGGCCACGCTGCAGGACCACGCGATCGTGATGCACCCCGGCCCGATGGTGCGGGGCATGGAGATCACGGCCGACGTCGCCGACAGTGCCCGCTCGGTGATCGTCGAGCAGGTCACCAACGGGGTCGCCGTGCGGATGGCGGTGCTCTACCTGCTGCTGTCGGGTTCGGAGCACGAGGCGGCGGACGACGACCACACCCCAGACGAGCTTGTCGACACTCCAGGAGCAGGCGCGTGACCGACTACCTGATCAAGAACGTCGCCGTCCTCGGCGGGACGCCGACCGACCTGATGCTCCGAGACGGCGCCATCTCGGCGACGTACGACGTCACGGTCGGCGCCGAGGTCATCGACGCCACCGGGCTGATCGCGTTGCCCGGCCTGGTCGACCTCCACACCCACCTGCGAGAGCCAGGCCGCGAGGACGCCGAGACGGTCGAGACCGGCACCCACGCCGCCGCCCTCGGCGGCTACACCGCCGTGCACGCGATGGCCAACACCGAGCCGGTCGCCGACACGGCCGGCGTGGTCGAGCAGGTGTGGCGACTCGGGCGTGAGGCGGGCTACGCCGACGTCTTCCCGGTCGGCGCGGTGACGGTCGGCCTGGCGGGGGAGCGGATCGCCGAGCTCGGCGCGATGGCCGACTCGGCTGCGCGGGTGCGGGTCTTCTCCGACGACGGGAAGTGCGTCAGCGACCCGCTGCTGATGCGCCGCGCGCTGGAGTACGTCAAGGCGTTCGACGGCGTGATCGCCCAGCACTCCCAGGAGCCGAGGCTCACCGAGGGCGCCCAGATGAACGAGGGCGAGCTGTCGGGCCGTCTCGGGCTGGCGGGCTGGCCGGCCGTCGCCGAGGAGGCGATCATCGCCCGTGACTGCCTGCTGGCGGCTCACGTCGGCTCGCGGCTGCACGTCTGCCACGTCTCGACGGCCGGCTCGGTCGAGATCGTGAGGCAGGCCAAGTCGCGCGGCTGGAACGTCACCGCCGAGGTCACGCCCCACCACCTGCTGCTGACCGACGAGCTCGCGGCGACCTACGACCCCGTCTACAAGGTCAACCCGCCGCTGCGGTCGGCGGCCGATGTCGAGGCCCTGCGCGCCGGCCTGGCCGACGGCACCATCGACATCGTGGCCACCGACCACGCGCCCCACCCCCACGAGGACAAGGACTGCGAGTGGGCGGCCGCCGCGTTCGGCATGCTCGGCCTCGAGACCGCGCTCTCGATCGTCCAGCAGACGATGGTCGACTCCGGCCTGCTCGACTGGGCGGGCGTCGCCGAGCGGATGTCGTTCGCTCCCGCCCGGATCGGCCGGCTCAGCGACCATGGCCGCCCGCTCGAGGACGGCGCCCCGGCCAACGTGGTGCTCTACGACCCGCGCGCCTCGCGGGTCGTCGACCCGTCCGAGACCGCGTCGTTGTCGCGCAACACGCCGTACGCCGGCCGGGAGCTGCCGGGCCGTGTCGTCGCGACGTTCCTGCGGGGCAAGGCCACGGTCCTGGACGGCAAGCTCGCCTAGGACATAGCGAACGCGCTATGCCGCATGGCGGGAATCGGCAACGACCTGGTGCGCGAGGCACGTCGGAGGGCGGGTCTGAGCCAGCGTGAGCTGGCCGAGCGGGCCGGCACGACGCAGAGCGCGATCGCGCGGATCGAGACAGGCGGGTCGACGCCGTCCTTCGACGCCGTCCTACGGCTGCTGCGACTCACCGGCCACGACCTCGACATGATGCTGGTCGAACGCGATGAGTCCGACTGGGCTCACGCGAAGCAACTGCGGGCGCTAACTCCTGATGAGCGGGTCAGTGCCATGGATCGCGTCGCCCGACAGATGCGGGAGATACGCAAGAGTGGGACCGGGACGCCTGAGGTAGACCTGGACGTGGAGTACCTACTCCGGGCGCTGCTCGACCGCGAGGTGGACTTCGTCGTCATCGGCGGGGTTGCTGGCCTCGTCCACGGATCGCCGTTCCCGACCGAAGACCTCGACATCACTCCCGAGCGGAGCGAACCCAACCTGACACGCCTCGCACACGCTCTGGACGAGTTGCGGGCGCGCGAGAGCACTGAGGAGACTGCGTACCCTCGGGGGTCGGCCAGGATGCGGAGGCTGGTGACTCCCCACGGACAGCTGGACATCGCGCTGGTGCCGAGCGGCACGGCCGGCTATGACGACCTGGCGTCGGACGCGTCCTGCGTCGAGGTGTTCGGGCTCGTGGTTCCGGTGGCCTCGCTGGCCGACATCATCCGCAGCAAACAGGCCGCAAACCGGCCGAAGGATCAGCGGGTGCTCCCGACTCTCCGCGAGCTCCTGGCGTCGCGGTTCCAAGACCGCGCCTAGACCAGGCGGGACGTCATACGTTCTGGTCGCTATTGCGACCAGAACGTATGACGTCCTGAGTAAACGAAGTTGGCTATCCGCCGGGCCTGCCCGTACCCTCGACTCATCATGTGGATGACCGCCTGACCCGACTCGCGCCCGCGGCAGACCCGATCACTCGGGGCCCGGCGAGTCCTTCGATCCCGAAGCGTCAGGACTCAGCATGTCTGCCCTCAACCCCGTCGTCGTCCGCGACCTGTCCGTCTCCTTCCGCGACACCACGGCCCTCTCCGGCGTCGACCTCGTCGCCCAGCCGGGCCGGCGCATCGGCCTGGTGGGCGAGAACGGGAGCGGCAAGTCCACGTTGCTGCGCGCCGTGGCCGGCCGCCTTCCGGCCTCGGCGAGGGTCTCCGGCACCATCGAGGCGCCCCGGGGGCCGGGCGACCTGGTGCTGCTCGGTCAGGAACCACCGTTCCGCGACGACCGCACCATCGGCGAGGTGCTCGCGGCGACCCTCCGGCCGCTGCGTGAGGCCGTACGGCGGGTCGAGGAGCTCGCCCAGCAGATGTCCGGTGACCTCCACGACGACACCGGCCAGGCGGCGTACGCCGCGGCGCTCGAGTACGCCGTGGACCACGACGCGTGGGACGCCGACCGCCGAGCCGAGGTCGCCGCCCACGACCTCGGGCTCGGTGCGCTCGACCACGAGAGGCCTGTCGGCACGCTGTCCGGCGGGCAGCGGACGCGCCTCGCCCTGGCGACCGTGATGACGACGCGGCCCGCCTGCCTGTTGCTCGACGAGCCGACCAACCACCTGGACGACGAGGCGATCGCGGTGCTCACCAGGTTCCTGGTCGACCTCCCCGGTGTGGTGCTGCTGGCCAGCCATGACCGAGTGCTGCTCGACGACGTCTGCACCGACCTGGTCGACCTCGACCCGACGGCGTTCGGGACCGACGGACTCGGCGGGCGGCGGTTCGGCGGCGGCTGGAGCGAGTACGTCGCCGCGCGCGACGACGCGCGCCGCCGGTGGGAGGCGGCGTACGAGGCCCAACAGGAGGAGCTGGACCGGCTCCGGGCGGCGACGAGGATCGGCACCGCGCAGATCGCCCACAACCGCGGCCCGACCGACAACGACAAGTTCATCTACAAGTTCAAGGGCGCCAAGGTCGAGAGCACGTTGGCGCGCCGGAAGAAGGACGCCCAGCGCAGGTTCGACGCGGCGGAGCGCGAACAGGTCCGCAAGCCGCCCAAGGCGCTGACGTTTCGCAGACCACTCGCCGAGGTGGGCGCGGGCGGGCGCTTGGTGCAGGTGCGCGACCTGGTCGTCGCCGGGCGCCTCACCCTCGACCGCCTCGATGTCGAGGCCGGCGAGCACCTGCTCGTCACCGGCGCCAACGGCTCAGGCAAGTCCACGCTGCTCGGTGTGCTGGCCGGGCGGCTCGTCCCCACCTCGGGCTCGGTCTCCGTGGGCGGACGGGTGGCCGAGCTGGCCCAGGACGTGGTCTTCGGGGACGACCGCCGCCGGGTCGCGGACGTGTACGCCGACGCGGTCGCCGGCCTCGAAGGCGCACCGTCGCTGCGCGAGCTCGGGCTGGTCCACCCGCGCGACCACCACCGGCCCGTCGGCCTGCTCTCGGTGGGGCAGCGCCGTCGCCTGGGCCTGGCCGTCGCCGTCGCGCAGGCCCCCGACCTGATGCTCCTCGACGAGCCCACCAACCACCTCTCACCGGCGCTTGCCGGCGAGATCGAGGAAGCCCTCGGCGTCAGCCCCGGCGCCGTCGTCGTCGCCTCCCACGACCGGTGGTTACGACGGCGCTGGGCGGGCGCCGTACGAGCACTGGCCTGACCACGGAGGGCGCGGGGGACTACGGTCGGGAGCCGTGGGTGACGTCACCGACTGGTTCCTGACCCGCGCCGAACGTGACAACGACGCGGCGTGGGTCGACCGGGTGCACCCCGATGCGGCCTGGTCCGAGGGCAACCGGTGCCGGCCGCTCATCGACGGGGTGAGCTACTTCCACGAGCTGCGCGAGCGCCTCGAGGCGACCCGCGAGGGTGACCTGGTGCTGTTCACCGACTGGCAGGGCGACGCCGACGAGCTGCTGGTGGCCGACGACCCCGACAGTGCAGTGGTCGAGGTGCTCGCGCGGGCCGACGAGCGCGGGGTCGACGTACGCGGGCTGATCTGGCGATCGCACTGGGACAAGGTCGGCTTCTTCTCGCGCGAGAACCGCACCCTGGGCGAGGAGCTGCAGCAGCGTGGCGCGGAGGCGCTTCTCGACATGCGGGTCCGCAACGGCGGGTCGCACCACCAGAAGTTCGTCGTCATCCGGCATCACGACGACCCGAGCCGTGACATCGCCTTCGTCGGCGGCATCGACCTGGCGCACTCGAGGCGCGACGACCACCGACACCTCGGCGACCCGCAGAACCAGCCCCTGGCCCGGGAGTACGGCGAACGGCCGCCGTGGCACGACGCGATGGTCGCGATCACCGGGCCGGCCGTCCACGACGTCGAGACCACGTTCCGGGAGCGCTGGGAGGACCCCGCGCCGTTGAGCCGGCGGCCGGACTACTGGATCGCCGACAAGCTGCGACGCATCGACCGCCGCCCCGATCCGTTGCCCGACCAGCGACCCCCTCCGCCGCCCGTCGACGGCGGGACGCACGCCGTCCAGCTGCTGCGGACCTACCCGAACCTGCGGCAGGCCCGCGACTACCCGTTCGCGCCGGGCGGGGAGCGCAGCGTCGCTCGTGGTTACGCGAAGGCCGCCAAGCGGTCGCGACGGTTGATCTACGTCGAGGACCAGTACTTCTGGGGCCAGGAGATCGCCTCCACCTTCCTCGACTCGCTGGTCGAGAACCGCGACCTCCACCTGGTGTGCGTGCTGCCGCTGCACCCCGACCTCGAGGGCTCCTCGCGCACGCCGCAGCTGCTCGGGCGGCAGCGGGCGATCCGCGACCTGATGGAGGCCGCGCCCGGGCGGGTGGCGGCGTACGGGCTCGAGAACGAGCAGGGGACACCCATCTACGTGCACGCCAAGGTGTGCGTGATCGACGACGTCTGGGCCACCACCGGCTCCGACAACTTCAACCGCCGGTCGTGGACCCACGACTCCGAGCTCACTGCCGCCGTGGTGGACCGGGCGGACGGGGAGACCGGCCCGTACGCGCAAGCCCTCCGGCTGCGCATGGCGGCGGAGCACCTGGGCCGGCTCGACTGCCCTCGAAGGCGCTAGCGGGGACGAGTGGCGCACGGTGATGGCGGACTGCTGGAAGCCCGAGGACATGGTGGTGACGTACGCCGACGCGGCCGACGCCCTGGACGCCTGGCACGCCGGTGGCCGGGCCGGGCCAGCGGCCACCGGGACGGCTGCGCCGACAGGACGTCCCGGACCTCTCGCGGCCCACCCGGATCTGGTCGCGCCTGCCGCTGCGCGTGCTGCAGGACCCCGACGGCCGGCCCTGGCGGCTCCGCAAGCGCGGGCATTTCTGACCGCTCGGCGGCAAAACTTCCGGCCCTGGCCTCGATCTGCCGGAGGGCCGGGGTTAGGTTGCTCGGCGTGAGAATTCCTGTGACGACCCGCAGCGCACTCCGCAACTCGTCGGCCCTCGCGTTCTGAGCCTCTGCGAGACATCGACTTGGGCACGATCGTCGTCACCGGCGCCTCCGCCGGGATCGGGCTGGAGTCAGCCCTCCAGCTCGGGGCCGACGGGCACCACCTGGTGCTCGTCGGCCGCAACGAGGTGCGCCTGGCCGACGCGGCCGAGGCGGTGCGGGCCGCGGGCGCGCCCGGGTGGAGACCTTCGTCGCGGACTTCGCCTCGCTGGAGTCGGTGCGCTCGCTGGCCCGCGACCTGCTCGAGCGGCTGGAGCGGATCGACGTGCTCCTCAGCAACGCCGGCACGGTGTTCGCGCGCCGCACCCTCACCGACGACGGCATCGAGGCGACGTTCGAGGTCAACCACCTCGCGGGCTTCCTGCTGACCGAGCTGCTCAAGAAGCGGCTGCGCTGCTCGGCGCCGTCGCGGGTGGTGATCACGTCCTCCGTCGGGCACTACAGCGGCACGCTCGACCTCGACGACGTGGGGTTCGAGCACGGCTACTCGATCATGCGGGCCTACTCCCGCTCCAAGCTCGCCAACGCGCTGTACGCGCGGTCGCTGGCGGCCGAGCTGGCCGGTACCGGCGTGACGGTCAACGCCGTGCACCCCGGCAGCGTGGCCACCGACATCTGGTCGGGTGCGCCGTGGTTCGCACGGCCGTTCCTGGCGGTCGCGAAGCGCCGGATGCTCACCCCCGCCGACGGCGGCCGTGCGCTCACCCACCTCGCCGTCTCGCCCGACGTCGAGGGCGTCACGGGGGAGTACTTCGACCGCTTCCGCCCGGTGGCCCCCTCGCGCCTCGCCCAGGACGACGACCTCGCCCTCCGCCTCCGCGAGGAGTCCGCCCGCCTGGTCGGGCCTCTCCTGAAGGCCGCTAGCGCATGTCAGAGGCCCGTAGTCGGCGCACTGGCCTTCCGGGGGCGTGACCGGGCTTGCCGAGGGGCCATCCGCAGCCGACTCAGCGGAGACCCGCGACCACGCGGCGTACGGCGTCGAGGGTGAGGTCGACGTCGGCCTCGGTGGTGGACCAGTTGGAGACGGCGCAGCGCTGGACGGCGCGACCCTGCCAGACGGCGGGGGTGACGACGCAGGTGCCGTCGGCGAGCAGGCGGCGGCCGGCCTCGGCGGTGCGTTCGTCGGTCGAGAGCCGGAACATCACCTGGGTGAAGACCACGTCGTTGACGACCTCGACCTCGTCGATCGCCTCGAAGCCCTTGGCGAGCGCGGTGGCGTGCGAGCACAACCGGTCGACCAGGACGGCGAGCCCGTCGCGGCCGAGGCTGCGCAGCGCGGCCCACACCGGGAAGCCGCGGGCGCGGCGGGAGAACTCCGGAGTCCGCTCCATCGGGTCGCCCGCCGCGCCGATCAGGTAGTCGGCGACCACGCCGAAGCCCGCCGCCAGCGCGGCCGGGTCGCGGACGAGCGCGAGCCCCGAGTCGTAGGGCACGTTGAGGGTCTTGTGGGCGTCGGTCGCCCAGGAGTCGGCGGCGTCCATGCCGACGGTGAGGTGCCGGTACGACGGGCTGGCCGCGGCCCAGAGCCCGAACGCGCCGTCGACGTGCACCCACGCGTCGTACGCTCCGGGCCACCGGGATCGCGCGGCGAAGTCGTCGAACGCTCCGCTGTGCACCTCACCGGCCCCGAGGCAGACGATCGTCGGCCCGTCGCCGGCGGCGAGCGTGTCCTCGAGGGCCGTCACCGAGATCCGGCCCTCGCCATCGGTGTCGACCTCGACGACCGAGTCCTGGCCGAGCCCGAGGTAGCGCACGGCACGGTCGACGGTGTCGTGGCGGTAGCGGCCGACCACGACCCGCACCCGCGGCGCCTCGAACAGCCCGCGTTGCGGCGACGTCCCAGCCGTGTCTGGCCAGCACCGCGTGCCGGGCCGCGGAGAGGCAGGAGTAGTTGGCCATCATCCCGCCGGTGACGAAGCCGACAGCCGAGCCCGCGGGCAGTCCGAGGGCGTCGACGATCCACTCGCCGGCGACGACCTCCACGGCGGCCGCGGCCGGCGTCAGCGCGTTGATGCCGGCGTTCTGGTCCCAGACGGAGGTCAGCACGTCGGCGCCGAGGCCGGCGGGCAGCGAGCCGCCGATCACGAAGCCGAAGAACCGCGGGCCGGCCGTGCCGGACAGCCCGGCGTCGGCGGTGGCCGGCCAGCTCCTCCACCACAGCGACGGGATCCTCGCCCGCCTCGGGCAGCGGACCGCCGAGCGCGGCCAGCATCTCGTCGTACGTCGCCCGCGGCCAGACGGGCCGCTCGCCCAGGCCCGCCAGGAACTCCGCGGCCAGCTCGTGGGCGCGCGACAACACCCGTCCCGTGTCGTCCATGGCGTGAGGGTAGACCTCGCCGACGCTGATATGGTCGGCCGCGATTCACTATTGGCGACATCCTTTAACGATCCGTCCCGTGAGGCGGAGAAGGAGGTCCGGCACTCGTGCCTGCTCCCGCCCAGACCGGTCCAGTCCCGGGCAATGCTCGTCCTCGAGGACGGCCGCACCTTCCACGGCGACTCCTACGGCGCCCCCGGCGAGACTTTCGGCGAGGCGGTCTTCTCGACCGGCATGAGCGGCTACCAGGAGACGCTCACCGATCCGTCGTACCACCGCCAGGTCGTCGTGATGACCGCCCCTCACGTCGGCAACACCGGCATGAACGACGAGGACCCGGAGTCCTCACGCATCTGGGTGGCCGGCTACGTCGTCCGCGACCCCGCACGCCGCCCGTCCTCCTGGCGCTCGCGACGCAGCCTCGGCGACGCGCTGCGCGACCAGGGCGTGGTCGGCATCAGCGGCATCGACACCCGCGCGCTGACCCGGCACCTGCGCGAGCGCGGCGCGATGCGGGTCGGCATCTCGTCGACCGAGACCTCGTCCGACGCCCTGCTCGAGCGAGTGCGGGCCTCCGCCGAGATGTCCGGCGCCAACCTCTCGGCCGAGGTCAGCACGAGCGAGCCGTACGTCGTCCCGGCCGCCGGGGAGCGGCGGTTCACCGTCGCGGCCCTCGACCTCGGCATCAAGGCGAACACGCCGCGGATGATGGCCGAGCGCGGCATCGAGACCCACGTGCTGCCCGCCACCGCCACGCTCGACGACGTGCTCTCGGTCCAGCCCGACGGGCTCTTCTTCTCCAACGGACCGGGCGACCCGGCGGCCACCACCGGGCAGGTCGAGGTCCTGCAGGGCGCCCTCGAGCGCGGGATCCCCTACTTCGGCATCTGCTTCGGCAACCAGCTCTTCGGCCGCGCACTCGGCTTCGGCACCTACAAGCTCACCTACGGTCATCGCGGCATCAACCAGCCGGTGATGGACCGCACCACCGGCAAGGTCGAGGTGACGGCCCACAACCACGGCTTCGCCGTCGACGCACCCCTGGATGCGCCGACCACCACGCCGTACGGCGTCGCGACCGTCTCCCACGTCTGCCTCAACGACGACGTGGTCGAGGGACTGGAGCTGCGCTCCGACGACGGGACGCTGAAGGCGTTCTCGGTCCAGTACCACCCGGAGGCGGCCGCCGGCCCGCACGATGCGGCGTACCTGTTCGACCGGTTCGTCGACCTGATGGCGGGCACTCCGCTGGTCGAGGAGGTTGCGCTCAGCAACCGTCACGAAACCCGCGGAGCCAAGCGCAGGTTTCGTGACAGGCGCTAGCGCGCCTTCCTCAACCAGCGGCGACGGAGAGGACGCCTGATGCCGCAGCGCGCCGACATCAACAGCGTCCTGGTGATCGGGTCGGGGCCGATCGTGATCGGGCAGGCGTGCGAGTTCGACTACTCCGGCACCCAGGCCTGCCGGGTGCTGCGGGCCGAGGGCGTCCGCGTCGTGCTGGTGAACAGCAACCCGGCGACGATCATGACCGACCCGGAGTTCGCCGACGCGACGTACGTCGAGCCGATCACGCCCGAGTTCGTCGAGCAGGTGATCGCCAAGGAGCGCCCCGACGCCTGCTCGCCACGCTCGGCGGCCAGACCGCGCTCAACTGCGCGGTCGCGCTGGCCGAGCGCGGGGTCCTGGAGAAGTACGGCGTCGAGCTGATCGGCGCGTCCATCGAGGCGATCGACCGGGGCGAGAACCGCCAGCAGTTCAAGCAGATCGTCGAGGAGCTCGGCGGCACGGTCGCCAAGTCGGTCATCTGCCACACGCTCGAGGACTGCCTCGGCGCGGCCGGCGAGCTCGGCTACCCGATGGTCGTCCGCCCCAGCTTCACGATGGGCGGCGTCGGCTCGGGGATGGCCTACGACGAGGAGGGGCTGCGCCGGATCGCCGGCGCCGGCCTGGCCGCGAGCCCGACCACCGAGGTGCTCCTGGAGGAGTCGATCATCGGCTGGAAGGAGTACGAGCTCGAGGTCATGCGCGACCGCAAGGACAACGTGGTCATCGTCTGCTCCATCGAGAACCTCGACCCGATGGGCGTGCACACCGGCGACTCGATCACCGTCGCGCCGGCGATGACGCTGACCGACCGCGAGTACCAGCACCTGCGCGACCTCTCCATCGGCATCATCCGCGCGGTCGGCGTCGACACCGGCGGCTGCAACATCCAGTTCGCGGTCAACCCGCGCGACGGTCGCGTGGTCGTGATCGAGATGAACCCGCGGGTCTCGCGATCCAGCGCGCTGGCGTCGCAAGGCGACCGGCTTCCCGATCGCCAAGATCGCGGCCAAGGTGGCGATCGGCTACACCCTCGACGAGATCCCCAACGACATCACCACCCGTCCCGACGGGCAGAGCACGCCGGCGAGCTTCGAGCCGACGCTCGACTACGTCGTGGTGAAGGTGCCGCGGTTCGCGTTCGAGAAGTTCCCGGCCGCCGACCCGACGCTGACGACCCACATGAAGTCGGTGGGGGAGGCGATGGCCATCGGCCGCAACTTCACCGAGGCGCTCCAGAAGGCGCTGCGCTCGCTGGAGAGCAAGGACGCGCCCTTCGACTGGCACCAGGAGTGGGTCGAGCTCGACAAGGAGTCGCTGCTCGACAAGGCCCGCGTGCCCCACGACGGCCGGCTCAAGGACGTCATGGACGCGATCCGCGCCGGCGCGACCGCCGAGGAGATCTTCGACGCCACCGCGATCGACCCGTGGTTCGTCGACCAGCTGATGCTGATCAACGAGGTGGCCGCCGAGGTGACCGCGGCCCCCGAGCTGACCCCGGAGCTGCTGCGGCTGGCCAAGCGGCACGGCTTCTCCGACCTCCAGATCGGCAAGATCCGCGGGATGAGCGCCGACGTCGTCCGCGGGGTCCGCCACGCGCTGGGCATCCGGCCCGGTCTACAAGACGGTGGACACCTGCGCGGCCGAGTTCGCCGCCACGACGCCGTACCACTACTCCTCCTACGACGAGGAGACCGAGGTAGCGCCGCGCACCAAGCCGGCCGTGATCATCCTCGGCAGCGGCCCCAACCGGATCGGCCAGGGCATCGAGTTCGACTACTCCTGCGTGCACGCCTCCCTCGCGCTGGGCGCCGTCGAGCAAGGGGGCGCCGGCTACGAGACCGTGATGGTCAACTGCAACCCCGAGACGGTCTCCACCGACTACGACACCTCCGACCGCCTCTACTTCGAGCCGCTGACGCTCGAGGACGTGCTCGAGGTCGTGCACGCCGAGCGGCAGGCCGGCCCGATCGCGGGCGTCATCTGCCAGCTCGGCGGCCAGACGCCGCTCGGCCTGGCCCAGGGCCTCGCCGACGCGGGCGTGCCGATCGTCGGCACCCCGCCCGAGGCGATCCACCTCGCCGAGGAGCGCGGCGCGTTCGGTCGCGTCCTGGCCGAGGCGGGCCTGCCGGCTCCCAAGCACGGCATGGCGTCGTCGTACGACGAGGCCGCGGCCATCGCGGCCGAGATCGGGTACCCCGTGCTCGTCCGGCCGTCGTACGTGCTCGGCGGGCGCGGCATGGAGATCGTCTACGACGACGAGGCGCTCGAGGGCTACATCGGCCGCGCGACCGCCATCAGCCCCGAGCACCCGGTGCTGGTCGACCGGTTCATCGACGACGCCGTCGAGATCGACGTGGACGCGATCTTCGACGGGCAGGACCTGTTCCTCGGCGGCGTCATGGAGCACATCGAGGAGGCCGGCATCCACTCCGGCGACTCGGCCTGCGCGCTGCCGCCGATCACGCTGGGCGCGCGCGAGATCGAGCGGATCCGCGAGGCCACCGAGGCGATCGCCCGCGGCGTGGGCGTGCTGGGGCTGATCAACATCCAGTTCGCACTCGGTGCCGACGTGCTCTACGTGCTCGAGGCCAACCCGAGGGCGTCGCGGACCGTCCCGTTCGTCTCCAAGGCGACCGCCACGCCGCTGGCGAAGGCCGCCGCCCGCGTGATGCTCGGCGAGTCCATCAAGGCGCTGCGCGACGAGGGCCTGCTGCCCGCCGAGGGCGACGGGGGGACGCTGCCGGCCGACGCGCCGATCGCCGTCAAGGAGGCGGTGATGCCGTTCAACCGGTTCCGCCGACCAGACGGCAAGAGCGTCGACACCGTCCTCGGCCCCGAGATGCGCTCGACGGGCGAGGTGATGGGACTGGACGCCGACTTCGGGCGGGCGTTCAGCAAGGCCCAGACCGCTGCGTTCGGGTCGCTGCCCACGTCCGGCCGGGTGTTCGTCTCGATGGCCAACCGCGACAAGCGCTCGATGATCTTCCCGGTCAAGGTGCTGGCCGACCTGGGGTTCGAGATCCTGGCCACCCAGGGCACCGCCGAGGTGCTGCGCCGCAACGGCGTGCACGCGGGCGTCGTACGCAAGCACTTCGACGGTCCCGGCCCCAACGGCGAGAAGACGACCGTGCAGATGATCCAGGACGGCGAGATCGACCTCGTCATCAACACTCCCCACGGCTCCTCGGGCGCCGGCGGGTCGGTGCGCGTCGACGGCTACGAGATCCGCACCGCCTCGGTCGGCGCCGACATCCCCTGCATCACCACGGTCCAGGGTCTCGGCGCGGCCGTGCAGGGCATCGAGGCCCTCCTCCGCGGGGACATCGGCGTGCGGTCGCTCCAGGACTGGGCCTCCGGGTCTGGGGCGCTGATGCAACGTCATACGAAGTGGTCGCCCGAGCGACCAGAACGTATGACGTCCGGCCCGTACGACGCGCTGTTCGACCATGTCCTGACGCGGGTCGACCCGGAGCGGGCGCACCACCTGGGGTTCGCGGGCATCCGGGCGGCGCGGCCGCGACGCGGATGGCTGCCCCGGCCCCGCGACCCGACCGGTGCACGCGATCGGGCCTGACCTTCCCGCACCCGCTCGGGCTCGCGGCCGGGTTCGACAAGAACGCCGTCGGCATCGACGCCCTGGCCGCGCTCGGGTTCGGCCATGTCGAGGTCGGCACCGTCACCGGTGAGCCGCAGCCCGGCAACCCGCAAGCCTCGGCTGTTCCGCCTGCCCGCTGACCGCGCAGTGGTCAACCGGATGGGCTTCAACAACGACGGCGCCGAGGTCGTCGCGGCTCGGTTGGAGAAGCGAGGCCGTCCCTCCGGCGGCCCCGTGCTCGGCGTCAACATCGGCAAGACCAAGCTCGTGCCCGAGGACGACGAGGCGGCCGTGCTCGCCGACTACACGAAGTCCGCCCGGCTGCTCGCCCCGCACGCCGACTACCTCGTCGTCAACGTCAGCTCGCCGAACACCCCGGGCCTGCGCAGCCTGCAGGCCGTCGACCGGCTGGAGCCGCTCCTGGACGCCGTACGTCGCGTGGCCGACGTACCCCTCCTCGTCAAGATCGCCCCCGACCTCGCCGACGACGACGTCGCCGACGTGGCCGACCTGGCCCTGCGGATGGGGCTCGACGGGATCATCGCCACGAACACCACGGTCTCCCGCGCGGGTCTGCGCACGCCTGCCGCCGAGGTCGAGCGGGTCGGAGCCGGTGGCCTCTCAGGCGCGCCGGTGGCCGCGCGCTCGCTGGAGGTGCTGCGCCTGCTGAAGAAGGGCGTCGGCGACGCGACCACCCTCGTCTCGGTCGGCGGTATCGCGACCGCCGAGGATGCCCGCGAACGCCTCGACGCGGGGGCCACGCTCGTGCAGGCCTACACGGGGTTCGTGTACGGCGGCCCGCTGTGGCCGAGACGAGTGGTCAGGGGGCTCGCACGCACGTGACCGGACCCGTCCATGTCACTGCCGAGGTGATCGGCTCCCGCAGGGCGGGCGCCTACCGCCACCTGTCGCTGGTGGCTCCGGGCGTGGCGGAGCGGTTCCGGCCGGGGACCTTCCTCGCGGTCTCGGTCGGCGAGGCGCTGCTGGGCCGGCGGGCGTTGTGGATCCACCGGGTCAAGGCCTCCGGCGGGTACGGCGCGACCCTCGACGTCGTCGTGTCGCCGACCGGGCCCGGGACCCGATGGCTGGCCGCCCTTCCGGTCGGCAGCCGGGTCGCCGTCACCGGACCGCTCGGCCGGCCGTTCGCGCTCCCCACCGACGCGGCCCGCTGTCTGCTCGTGGGCGAGGGGTACGCCGTCGCTCCGCTGTTCCCGCTCGCCGAGCGGCTGCGCGAGCGCGGCAGCCAGGTGAGGCTCGTCGTCGGCGCGGACGACGAGGCCCACCTGCTCAACGCGCTCGAGGCGCGCCGGTCCGCCGGCGTCGTCACGGTGGTCACCGTCGACGGCAGCGTCGGCGAGCGCGACGCCGTCGCCGCCGTAGCGGAGCGCGCCCTGGTCGATTCCGACGTCGTCTACGCCGCCGGGCCGGTGGCTCTGCTCGCGCGAATCGCCGTCGCCGCCGACGCGCTCGGCGTCCGCAGCCAGCTCGCCCTCGAGCGCCCGCTCACCTGCGCCACCGGCCTCTGCGACGGGTGCCCGGTGGCCGTGGTCGGCGACGACGGCTCGGATCACGTCGTGCGCGCCTGCGTCGACGGCCCCGTCTTCCGCGGCGACCGGGTGCGCTGGGAGGCGCTGGCGTGATCCCTGTCCCTGTCCCGAGCCCCGTCTCGTGGCTGAAGAACCCCGTCATGGTCGCCGCCGGGTGCGGTGGCACCGGCCGCGAGCTGGCGCCGTACGTCGACCCCGCCCGCCTGGGAGCCTTCGTCACCCGCTCGCTCACCATCGCTCCGCGAGCCGGGAACGCCCCGCCTCGGATCGTCGAGACACCCAGCGGTCTGGTCAACGCCGTCGGGCTGCAGAACCCCGGGGTCGAGGAGTTCCTCGCCACCGAGCTGCCGTGGCTGGTCGAGCACGACGTGACCGTGGTGGTGAGCGTCGCCGGCCGCTCGCTGGGGGAGTACGCCGAGCTGGCCCGCCGGGTCGGCCGCGCGCCGGGCGTCAGTGCGGTCGAGGTCAACGTCTCCGCGCCGGCAGCCGACGTCACCGGGGTCTTCGACGTCCGCGAGCCGTTCCACGCGGGCGGCGCGGTGGCCGCCGTACGCCGTGAGCTGCCGAGCGACGTACCGGTGATCGCCAAGCTGCGCTCCGACGTGGTCCGGGTGGTCGAGGCCGCGCGGACCGTCGTCGACGCCGGCGCCGCCGCGGTCGTGGTCGGCAACGCGCTGCCCGCGGGGATGCCCGACGGCCGCCCCGGTGGGCTCAGCGGGCCGGCGATCCGGCCGCTGGCGCTGCGGTGCGTGGCCGAGGTGTGCGACCACCTGCCGGGCCTGGCGGTCGTCGGGTGCGGCGGGATCGGCAGCGCCGACGACGCGCGGTCGTTCCTCGCGGCCGGAGCGGTCGCCGTCCAGGTCGGCACGGCGCTCCTGCACGACCCCACGACCGTTGCCAGAATGATCGACGACCTGTCTCTCGACCCGTTGAGGGAGCCCGTATGACCTTCGGATCCCGCGTCCACGCCGCCGTCCGGGCGCGTGGCCCGCTCTGCGCCGGCATCGACCCCCACGCCGCGCTGCTGCACGAGTGGGGCCTCGACGACTCGGTCGACGGGCTGGAGCGCTTCGCGCTGGGCGCCACGGAGGCCCTCGCTCCCGAGGTAGCCGTGGTCAAGCCGCAGTCGGCGTTCTACGAGCGCTTCGGCAGCCGGGGCGATCGCGGTCCTCGAGAGGGTGATCGCCACGGCTCGTGAGGCCGGCGCGCTGGTGCTGCTCGACGTCAAGCGCGGCGACATCGGCTCTACCAGCCAGGCCTACGCCGAGGCCTACCTCGACCCCACCAGCGCGCTCGCCGCCGACGCGATCACCGTCAGCCCGTTCCTGGGGTTCGGCTCGCTCGACCCGTTCGTCGACACCGCTCGCAAGCACGACGCCGGGCTCTTCGTGCTGGCCCGCACCTCCAACAAGGAGGCGCCCGAGGTCCAGGCCGCGCGTGTCGACGACAGCCACACGGTCACCGGCACGATCCTGAGCCACCTCCGCGCACTCAACGCAGGGGCCGAGCCGCTCGGCTCGTTCGGCGCCGTGGTCGGGGCGACGGTCGGCGACACCGGCGAGGACTTCGCGATCAACGGCCCGCTGCTCGCCCCCGGCTACGGCGCCCAGGGCGGCACCCTGGCCGACCTCCCGCGGATCTTCGGGTCCGCTCTCCCGGCGGTGCTGCCGAGCTCATCGCGCGAGCTGCTCCGGGTCGGCCCCGACCCGGCCGCGATGCGCGACGCCGCCCGGCGTACCAACGACGACCTGCGGTTTCTGCTGCGCCGGCGGTGAGTGAGTGTTGGTTTCTCGCGAGGGGCGGTGAGGGAGGGTTGGTTGTGGCCACTGGGACCAACACTCACACACCGCCCACCCGCCGAAACGCGCACTCACTCACCGCTGCGCTCGCGCCCGCCGTGCTCGCGTTCGCACTCCTGAGCGGCTGCGGGGGCGAGGACTACTGCGGCGCCGTCGAGGAGCACCAGGCCGAGCTCACCGACGTGACCGCGGCGGGTTCGCCGGCGGCCCTGCTGGAGGCGCTGCCGATCTTCCGCGACCTCGCGGACCAGGCGCCCGACGACATCCGCGACGACTGGAAGGCCTTCCTCGACCCGCTCGACGAGCTCGACCACGCGCTCCGCGACGCGGACCTCGACGCCGCGACGTACGACCCGAAGGCCCTGCCGGCGGACCTCACCGACGACGAGCGCGAGCGCATCGAGGCGGCCGGGGCCGCCCTGGCCGACCCGGCGGTGGCCGCGGCCTTCGACGCGGTCCAGCAACAGGCCAAGGACGTCTGCCACACCCCGTTGAGCCTGTGACGGACGCCGATCCCGCTCTGCTGTTGGGATGTGGCCCGGAAACTCCTTCGGGGCGCAATTGCTGTGACGTTGCCAACCTGACTAGATTGGCCCGGTTCGTCCGTTGACCCGAAAAGGTGAGCCGTGGCTCTTCCACCTCTGACTCCCGAGCAGCGCCAGGCAGCCCTCGACAAGGCGGCCGCGTCGCGACGGGAGCGAGCCGAGGTCAAGAACCGCCTGAAGAACTCCGGCGCCTCGATCGTCGACGTGCTGCACGACGGCCAGCGCAACGAGGTCATCGGCAAGATGCGGGTCGTCGACCTGCTCCAGTCGATGCCGGGTCTGGGCAAGGTCCGGGCCCGCCAGATGATGGAGCGTCTCGGCATCGCCGAGAGCCGCCGGGTCCGGGGGCTGGGCGTCAACCAGGTGGCCGCGCTCGAGCGCGAGTTCGCCCCCCATGACTGAGACCCGGCCTGGCCGACCGATTGACTGGCGCGAGTGACCCGCTCGCGCCTCGCCGTCCTCGCCGGACCGACCGCCGTCGGCAAGGGCACCATCGCGGCCGACGTACGCCGCCACCACCCGGAGATCTGGATCTCCGTGTCCGCGACCACCCGGCCGCCGCGGCCCGGCGAGGAGGACGGCGTCCACTACTGGTTCGTCTCCGACGCCGAGTTCGACCGGATGGTCGCCGAGGACGAGCTGCTCGAGTGGGCCGTCGTGCACCGGTCCGCTCGCTACGGCACCCCGAGCAAGCCGGTCGAGCAGGCGCTGTCCGAGGGGCGGGCCGCTCTGCTCGAGATCGACCTCCAGGGCGCCCGCCAGGTGCGCGAGCGGATGCCCGAGGCGTTGTTCGTGTTCTTGATGCCGCCGTCGTGGGACGAGCTGGTCCGCCGGCTGGTCGGCCGGGGCACCGAGAGCGAGGACGAACGGGCCCGCCGGCTCGAGACGGCGCGCGAGGAGCTGGCCGCCGAGGCGGAGTTCGACGAGACCATCGTCAACCACGAAGTTCACGCTGCGGCGGAGGAGTTGGTAGCCTTGATCTGCTCAGAGGTCGCCGACCGTTAGACGCTGTGTCATTCGTCGGTGCGACCCATCCACTACTCATTGCGAGGCTCCTGCGTGTCTGCACCCGACATCGCCGCCGAGGGCGTCACCAACCCCTCGATCGACGACCTGCTCACCAAGACCGACAGCAAGTACAAGCTGGTCCTCTACAGCGCCAAGCGCGCGCGCCAGATCAACGCCTACTACTCCCAGCTGGGCGAGGGCCTGCTCGAGTACGTCGGCCCGCTCGTCGACACCCACGTGCAGGAGAAGCCGCTCTCGATCGCCCTGCGCGAGATCAACGACGACCTGCTCACCTGCGAGGACGTCGACCCTGCCGAGCTGGCCGCCGAGGAGCAGGCCCGCCAGGCGGGCACCGGCGACGGCAACTTCGGCAAGAACGCCTGACCCCACGGTCGAGATGACCACCGACGCGACGGCCGGGAACCCCCCAGCGGGGTCCCGGCCGCACGTCGTCTTGGGGGTCTCCGGCGGCATCGCCGCCTACAAGGCCTGCGAGCTGCTGCGACGCCTCACCGAGTCGGGTCACGACGTCACGGTGGTGCCGACGGCGGCGGCGCTGCGGTTCGTCGGCGCCGACACCTGGGCCGCCCTGTCGGGCAAGCCGGTCTCGGCCGAGGTCTGGCACGACGTCCACCAGGTGCCGCACGTGCGCATCGGCCAGTCCGCCGACCTGGTCGTGGTCGCGCCCGCGACGGCCGACCTGCTCGCCAAGGCCGCCCACGGGCTGGCCGACGACCTGCTCACCAACACCCTGCTCACGGCGCGCTGTCCGGTGGTGTTCGCGCCGGCGATGCACACCGAGATGTGGGAGCACGCCGCCACGGAGGCCAACGTCGCGACCCTGCGCGAGCGGGGCGCCGTGGTCATCGAGCCCGCCGAGGGCCGTCTCACCGGCGCCGACACCGGCAAGGGCCGGCTGCCCGACCCGCTCGAGATCTTCGAGGTCTGCACCGAGATCCTCGCTCGGGGCGCCGCTGCCCCCGACCTGGCCGGCCGCTCCGTCGTGGTGAGCGCCGGCGGCACCCGCGAGTACCTCGACCCGGTCCGCTTCCTCGGCAACCGGTCCTCCGGCCTCCAGGGCTACGCCCTGGCCCGCACCGCCGCCGCGCGCGGCGCCGAGGTGACGCTGGTGGCCGCCAACGTCTCCCTGCCCGACCCCGCGGGGGTCAAGGTCGTCAGGGTCGAGACCACCGCACAGCTGCGCGACGCGGTCGTGTCGGCCGCGGCCGGAGCCGACGCCGTGGTGATGGCCGCCGCACCGGCCGACTTCCGGCCGGTCTCGGCGAGCGAGACCAAGATCAAGAAGGCCGCCGACGGCAGCTCGCCCGGCATCGAGCTGACCCAGAACCCCGACATCCTCCACGAGCTGTCCACCGACCGCGTCCGCCCCGGAGCCGTGATCGTCGGCTTCGCGGCCGAGACCGGCGACGACACCGGCACGGTGGTCGAGCTCGGCCGCGCCAAGCTGGCCCGCAAGGGCTGTGACCTGCTCGTCGTCAACGACGTCAGCGGTGGCGCGGTCTTCGGTGCGCCCGACAACCAGGCAGTGATCCTGGCCGCCGACGGCGCCGCGATCGACGTACCGCTCGGTAGCAAGGCGGCCCTGGCCCACGCCATCTGGGACCAGGTAGTGGCCCGGATGCCGTGAGTGCCCCGGTTCACGGTTAGGGTTCCTGCGCACGTCATCGGTGACCGACCAGCAACGCAGGAGTGGGGACAGCGTGTCCGGACGACTTTTCACCTCGGAGTCGGTGACCGAGGGTCACCCCGACAAGATCGCCGACCAGATCAGCGACTCCGTGCTCGACGCCCTGCTCGAGCAGGACCCTCACAGCCGGGTGGCCGTGGAGACGCTGCTGACGACCGGCCTCGTCGTGGTGGCTGGTGAGGTCACCACCACCGGCTACGTCGACATCAAGCAGAAGGTGCGTGACCGGATCCTCGAGATCGGCTACGACTCCTCGCTACAAGGGCTTCGACGGCCACTCCTGCGGCGTGATGGTGGCGATCGGCGGTCAGTCCGGTGACATCGCCCAGGGCGTCGACACCGGCCACGAGAGCCGCTCCGGCTCCGTCGACGCGATGGACAAGCAGGGTGCGGGCGACCAGGGCCTGATGTTCGGCTACGCCTGCGACGACACCGATGTCTGATGCCGCTGCCGATCGTGATCGCCCAGCGCCTCGCCGAGCGGCTGACTGCGGTGCGCAAGGACGGCACCCTCGCCTACCTGCGACCCGACGGCAAGACCCAGGTCACCATCGAGTACGACGCCGACAACCGGCCCGTGCGCGTCGACACGGTCGTCATCTCCTCCCAGCACGCCGAGGAGGTCGAGCTCGACACCCTCGAGAGCGACGTCAAGAAGCACGTCATCGACCACGTGCTCGCCGACTTCGACATCCGCTCCGAGGGCTACCGGCTGCTGGTCAACCCGACCGGCCGCTTCGTGGTCGGCGGACCGATGGGCGACGCCGGCCTGACCGGCCGCAAGATCATCGTCGACACCTACGGCGGCATGGCCCGCCACGGCGGTGGCGCCTTCTCCGGCAAGGACCCGTCCAAGGTCGACCGCTCGGCCGCCTACGCCATGCGCTGGGTCGCCAAGAACATCGTGGCCGCCGGCCTGGCCCGACGCTGCGAGGTCCAGGTCGCCTACGCGATCGGCAAGGCCCAGCCGGTCGGTCTGTTCGTCGAGACCTTCGGCACCGGCGTGATCCCCGACGAGGCGATCCAGAAGGCCGTGCTCGACGTCTTCGACCTGCGCCCAGCGGCGATCATCGCCGACCTCGACCTGCTGCGACCGATCTACGCCAAGACGGCCGCCTACGGCCACTTCGGCCGCGAGCTGCCGGAGTTCACCTGGGAGCGCACCGACCGCGCCGACGCCCTCAAGGCCGCCGCAGGGGCTTGATTCGTCAGCGATCGTGCGGATTCCTCGCTGCAGGTTTCTCGACGAGTCGCGGGTGGGGCGGCTGCTGGTAGAACAGCGGCCGTGACCGGCCCTCCCGAGCAGCCCGAGGCCCTCCCCGGCCTCCGGGAGGCCGTCGAGACGTCGCGCTCCAAGGCGGCCCGCACCCGCGCCGCCAAGGCGGCGGCCGCCGAGCCCGCGCCGGTCGACCCGGTGGCCAGGGTGCTCGTCGACGTGCCCCTTGCCCACCTCGACCGCACCTTCGACTACCTCGTGCCCTCCGAGATGGCCGACCTGGCCGTGCCCGGGGCGCGGGTGAAGGTGCGCTTCGCGGGCCAGGAGGTCGGTGGCTACCTGCTGGCCCGAGCCGCCGACACCGACCACGCCGGCCGGCTCACCCCGCTGCGGCGGGTGGTCAGCGCCGAGCGCGTGCTGAGCCCGGCAAGTCGCCGCCCTGGCCGGCGACCTGGCCACTCGCTACGCCGGCACCCGCAGCGACGTCCTCCGCCTGGCCGTCCCTCCGCGCCACGCGGCGACCGAGCGTGCCGAGTCCGCCCCGCCCGCCGAGCCGGGTGCCTTTGACGCGACCGCCGCCGGGGCTGCCTGGGCCGAGCACCCACAGGCCGGCGCCTACCTGCGCCGCCTCGCCGTCGGGGGGGTCCCCGCGGGCCGTCTGGGCCACGCCGCCGGGAGCCGACTGGCCGCAGCTGCTCGCCCACGCCGCCGCGGCGACGTACTCCGGATCGGGACGCGGCGTCCTGATCTGCGTGCCCGACGCCAAGGACGTCGTCCGCGTCGGCCGCGCGCTGACCGAGGTGCTGGGGGAGGGCCACCACGTCACCCTGACCGCCCAGCCCGGGCCCGCGCGGCGCTACCGCGACTTCCTGGCGGTCTCCCGTGGGGCCAGGCGCGTGGTGGTCGGCACGCGCGCGGCCGCCTTCGCGCCGGTGCACGACCTCGGCCTCGTGGTGATCTGGGACGACGGCGACGACCTCCACGCCGAACCGCGGGCGCCCTACCCCCATACCCGCGAGACCCTGCTGCTGCGCGCCGAGCGCGAGGGCACCGCCGCTCTCCTGGGCGGCTTCGCCCGGTCGGTCGAGGCCGACCACCTGCTCCGGTCGGGCTGGGCCCACACCCTCGAGGTGCCGCGTGAGCGGCTCCGCGAACGGGTCACGGTGCGAGTGGCCGGGGCGAGCGATGCGGAGCTCGCCCGCGACCCGTTCGCCCGCGGCGCGCGGATGCCCACGCTGGTGCACGAGGTGGTCGGTGAGGGGCTCGCGAGCGGTCCGGTGCTGGTGCAGACCCCGCGGCTGGGCTACGCCGCGGCGCTGGCCTGCGAACGCTGCCGCACCGCCGCGCGCTGTCCGGCCCTGGGCGGCGCCTGCCGGGGCCCGCTCACGATCGCGCGAGCGGCGGCCGCGCCGCGTTGCGGCTGGTGCGGCACCGACCACCCTGCCTGGTCGTGCGCCGTCTGCGGTCACCGCGGCCTGCGAGCGCCCGTCGTCGGCGAGTCCCGCACCGCCGAGGAGCTCGGCCGGACCTTCCCGTCCACACCGGTCCGCACGTCGTCCTCGGGCCACACCGTGCTGGCCGAGGTCGGGCCGCAACCGGCGATCGTGGTGGCGACGCCCGGAGCGGAGCCCGTGGCCGAGGGTGGCTACGCCGCCGTCGTGCTGCTCGACGCGTGGCTGATGCTGGCGCGGCCCGACCTGCGCACCGCTGAGGAGGCCGTCCGGCGCTGGGTCAACGCCGTCGGCCTGGTCCGGCCCGGCGGCAGCGCCGTGGTGGTCGGCGACCCGGCCCTTCCCGGGCTCCAGGCGCTGGTGCGGTGGGATCCCGGCGGGTTCGCCGCCCGCGAGGCCGCCGAGCGCGCCACTGCCCACCTGCCGCCGGCGTCCCGGCTGGCCACGATCACCGGAGACCCGGGTGCCGTCGACGACGCGCTCACGCTGCTGGCGCTCCCTGCCGCTGCCGAGGCTCTCGGCCCCGTGCCGGTCGACGACGGCGACGTACGCGTGGTGCTGCGGGTGCCGCGGGCGCAGGGCGCCGCCCTGTCCCAGGCCTTGCTGGAGCTCCAGCGGGTGCGCTCGGCCCGCAAGCTCGACGCCGTACGCGTGCAGGTCGACCCGGGTCTCAGCCACCTAGCCACCCGAGCTCGCGAGTCGGCGCGAATGTGCCTGACACACGCCGAGTCGGCGCCAATGTGCCCGACCCATGCGCCGAGTCGGCGCGAATACGCCTACCCCTTCGCCGACTCGGCGTGCTTCTGAGGGCGATTGGCGCCGACTCGGCGTGCGCCGAGGCGATTGGCGCCGACTCGGCGTGTGCAGGGCGATTGGCGCCGACTCGGGGGGCGGGGGCGGTCTCTAGACTCGCCGCGTGGCGATCCAACCCATCCGGCTCTTCGGCGACCCGGTCCTCCGGCAGAAGGCCGTCGAGGTGGTCGACTTCGACAAGGAGCTGCGCCGCCTCGTCGAGGACCTCACCGACACGATGCTCGACGCGCCCGGCGCCGGGCTGGCCGCTCCGCAGATCGGGGTGGGTCTGCGCGTCTTCACCTGGAACGTCGAGGGCGAGGTCGGCCACCTGGTCAACCCGGTCCTCGACCTCTCCGACGACACCCAGGACGGCTCCGAGGGGTGTCTGTCCATCCCGGGTCTCTCGATCGACTGTCTGCGGGCGATGTCGGTCGTCGCCAAGGGCTTCGACATGCACGGCGAGCCGGTCGCCATCGAGGGGTCCGAGCTGCTGGCCCGCGCCCTCCAGCACGAGACCGACCACCTCGACGGGGTGCTGTTCCTCGACCGGCTCGACTCCGCGAACCGCAAGCTCGCCATGAAGGCGATCCGCGAGTCCGAGTGGTTCGGGCTGGAGCAGCCAACGGTGAAGGTGTCACCGCACGCGACGTTCGGACTCGGGCTGCTAGTGCGAGTCGTCTTCGCGGGAACGCCGGAGCCTGCCCTGCCGGCGCTCGACGCGATCGCGGCGTCTCCGCCACGAGCTGGTCGGCGTGATCACCCGGCCCGGACGCACCGGCCGGCCGCGGCCGCCGGCTCACTCCATCCCCGGTCGCGGCGCGGGCCGAGGAGCTCGGCGTCCCCGTCCTGAAGCCCGACCACCCGCGCGACCCGGAGTTCCAGGAGGCGCTGCGCGACCTGGCGCCCGACTGCTGCCCGGTGGTCGCGTACGGCGCCCTGCTCCCGCAGTCCGCCCTCGACATCCCCGCCCACGGCTGGGTGAACCTGCACTTCTCCGTGCTGCCCGCCTGGCGGGGCGCCGCCCCGGTCCAGCACGCGCTGTGGGCGGGCGACGAGGTGACCGGCGCGACGACGTTCCGGATCGTGCGCGAGCTCGACGCCGGGCCGACGTACGGCCTGATGACCGAACGGGTCCGCCCCGGCGACACGGCCGGCGACGCTGCTCGCGAGGCTGGCCGAGGGCGGTGCCGGGCTGCTCGTGGCCACGCTCGACGGCATCGAGGACGGCTCGATCGAGGCTCGCGCAGCAGCCCGAGGACGGCGTCAGCTTCGCCCCCAAGATCACCGTCGAGGACGCGCACGTCGACTGGACCGAGCCGGCGATGGGCGGTGGACCGCCGGATCCGCGCCTGCACGCCTGTGCCCGGCGCCTGGACGACGTACGAGGGCGAGCGGGTCAAGCTCGGCCCGGTCACGCCGGCCGACGGCTGCGCTCCCGCCCGGCGAGCTGCTCGTCGGCAAGAACGCGGTCGCCGTCGGCACCGGCACGGGCGCGCTCAAGCTCGGCCTGGTCAAGGCGTTCGGCAAGAAGGAGATGCCGGCCGCCGACTGGGCCCGCGGGGTCCGGGTCGAGCCGGGCGCCAGGTTCGAATGACCGGTCGAATGACCGGTTCGGTGACTAGGGTCAGCGCCATGGCCCGCTCGCGGAAAGCCCGCCCCGGGGATCGTCGACGAGATCTGCGCGGCTCTGCCCGAGACCGAGCTCGGCATCTCGTGGGGAGACCGGCCGACCTGGAAGGTGCCGCGCGGGCCGAAGGGCAAGGGCTTCCTGCTGTACCGGGCACCGCACAAGAACGCGATCGACCCCGTCACCGGGGAGATGTACGACGACCTGCTGGTGATCATGACGCCCACCGAGGTCGAGAAGAACGCGCTCGTCGAGGACGAGTCGACGCCGTTCTTCACGATCCCGCACTTCAAGGGCTACAGCGCCGTGCTCGTCCAGCAGTCGCGGCTCGGCGAGATCACCCGCCAGGAGCTCGAGGAGGTCATCACCGACGCCTGGGCCGCCAAGGCGCCGAAGAGGCTGGTGACCCAGCATTCGACCAGCACCTCGAGGGGCCCCTTGGCTGACCCCGCCCGGACCGCGGCGCTGGAGGTGCTGCGCGCCGTCCGTTCCGCCGACGCCTACACCAACCTCGCGCTCCCGGCCGCCCTGCGACGGCACGGCCTCTCCGGCCGCGACGCGGCCTTTGCGACCGAGCTGGCGTCCGGCACGGTACGCCGCCAGGGCCTGTACGACGCCGTGCTCGCCGCCTGCGTCGACCGTCCGCTGGCGAAGGTGCAGGCGCGGGTGCTCGACGCGCTGCGGCTCGGCGTCCACCAGCTGCTGGCCATGCGAGTGCCGGCTCACGCGGCCATCTCGACGACCGTCGCGCTGGTCCGCTCCGACGTCGGCCCCGGTGCGGCCGGCTTCGCCAACGCGGTGCTGCGACGGGTGTCTGAGCACGACCTCGGAGGCTGGGTCGGCCGGGTCGCGCCCGCGCGCGACGCCGACCTGTTCGGACACCTGTCGGTCGCGCACGCCCACCCGCGGTGGGTCGTCGAGGCGCTGGCAGCGGCGGTCGGTGGCGACGAGATCGAGGCGTTGCTGGCTGCCGACAACGAACCTCCCGGAGTCACTCTGGTCGCGCGGCCCGGTCGCTCGACCCGCGACGAGCTGCCTGGCGAGCCGACGCCCTACTCGCCGTACGGCGTCCGGCTGGCCGCGGGCGACCCGGGCGCCGTCGCCGCGGTCGCCGAGGGCCGGGCGGGGGTGCAGGACGAGGGCTCCCAGCTGGTCGCCCTCGCGCTGGCCTCGGCCCCGCTCGACGGCCCGGACGAGCGCTGGCTCGACCTCTGCGCCGGGCCGGGCGGCAAGGCCGCGCTGCTTGCGGCGCTGGCCGGCGAGCGCGGTGCCCGCGTGCTCGCCAGCGAGCTCCAGCCCCACCGCGCCGGACTGGTACGACGTGCGCTCGGCGATGCCGACGGCGTGCTCGGCGTGGTGGCGGCCGACGGCGTACGCCCACCGTGGCCGCCAGGGTCGTTCGACCGCGCGCTGGTCGACGCACCCTGCACCGGCCTCGGTGCGCTCCGGCGCCGGCCCGAGGCGCGCTGGCGCCGGCAGCCCGCGGACCTCGACGCGCTCGTGCCGCTGCAGAAGGCGCTGCTCTCGTCGGCGCTCGACTCCGTGCGGCCAGGCGGGGTGGTGCTCTACGCGACCTGCTCGCCGGTGCTGGCCGAGACGTCCGAGGTCGTGTCGGCCGTGCTCGCGGCCCGTGACGACGCGACGCTTGGGTGACGCGGTGGCGCTGCTGCCCGGCGTACCTCGGTGCCGCAGGACCGCTGCCCGGCACGTTCCAGCTCTGGCCGCACCGCCACGGCACGGACGCGATGTTCGGGGCGCTGCTGCGTAGGGTCGCGGGATGACCGAGGGCCTGACCATCGCCGACCTGGGGGTGGCGGTGAGCCTGGCACCGTTCGATGGCCGGAAACGGTGCCAGGCTCACCGCTGGGGTGGCGCGGCGCGTCAGGTGCCGAGGTCGAGGCGGTAGACCACCCGACGCGGGCCGCGGCTCACCTCGGTGAAGCCGGCCGCGACGTACAGCGACTCGGGCCCCGTCCACACGTCCTCGGCCTCGTGGCCGGTGCCGTGGAGGGGGTAGCCCTCGACGGCGCTCGCGCCCCGGCTCCGGATGTCGTCGAGCACCGCGATGAAGATCCGCCGCCCGAGGCCCCTGGCCGCGATACGGCGCCAGCACCATGAAGCAGCTGATCGCCCACGCATCCGGGTCCGGGGCGAGCGAGAACGTCTCAGCGATCTTGGGCAGGTCGTCGCGCGGACCCGCCTGCACCCAGCCGACCGGCGCCCTTTCGGCGTACGCGAGGTAGCCGTCGTGGACGCCGGTTGCGAACAGGTCGTCACGCACGGTGCGGTGCTCCTCGGGCGTCTGGCCGATGTAGCTCTCCCAGGTCGGCACCCACCAGGCCACACACCAGCACTGGCCGCCGTGCTCGTCGCGGGCCATCAGGGCCAGGAAGTCGGCTTCGCGTTCCTTCGTCAGCGGCTCGAGTCGCAGATCCACGGGAACAGTATGGGCGGCTAGTTTGGGGGCGTGGCCAGCCCTTTCGTCGAGATCGAGGTCGACGACCGCGTCGTGAAGGTCACCAACCCCGACCGGGTGTACTTCCCCGAGAGCGGGGCCACCAAGCTCGACCTGGTCCACTACTACCTCGCCGTCGGCCCCGGGATCGTCAACGCACTGTTCGAGCGGCCCTGCATGCTGCACCGGTTCCCCAAGGGGCTGGCCGGCGACAAGGTGCACCAGAAGCGGCTGCCTGCAGGGGCGCCGCCGTGGGTGGACACGGTCCGGCTGCACTTCCCCCGCTGGAACCGCACCGCCGACGAGCTCTGCGTCACCGAGCTGGCGTCGGTGATCTGGGCGGTACAGATGTCGACGGTCGAGTTCCACCCGTGGAACAGCCGCCGCGACGACCCCGAGAAACCCGACGAGTGGCGCATCGACCTCGACCCCGGGCCGCTGTCCGACTACGCCCAGGTACGTCGCGTGGCCCACGTGGTCCACGAGGTGCTCGACGAGCTGGGGGTCGTGGGCTTCCCGAAGACGACCGGCAGCAAGGGCATGCACGTCTACGTCCGGATCCGGCCCGACCACGGCCACAAGGTCGTCCGCCGCGCCGCCCTGGCCTTCGCCCGCGAGGTGGAGCGCCGGACCCCCGACGACGTCACGACGCAGTGGTGGCGCAAGGACCGCGACCCCCACCACCTCTTCGTCGACTACAACCAGAACGCGCGTGACCACACCATCGCGGCGGCGTACTCGGTCCGCGGCCTGCCCGACGCGCGTGTCTCCACACCGATCCGCTGGGACGAGGTCGACGACGCCGATCCGCACGACTTCACCATCTTCACCGTGCCCGAGCGCTTCAAGCGGGTCGGCGACCTCCACGAGGACATCGACGACCACGTCTGGGACATCGCGCCGCTCCTGGAGTGGGCCGACCGCGACGAGGCCGAGGGCAAGCGAGACACCCGAGGAGCCGGAGGAGGAGCCGTGAACCGCAGCCGTCGACATCCGCGAGAAGCTCAGCCTGTTCTCCGAGCACTGGTCGCCCAAGGTGGTGGCCCGGCTCAACGACTACGAGGTCAAGGTCGTCAAGCTCAAGGGTGACTTCGTGTGGCACAGCCATGACGACACCGACGAGCTCTTCTTGGTGATCGAGGGCGACCTCACCATCCAGCTGCGCGACGGCGACGTGCGGCTGCGTGAGGGCCAGCTGTACGTCGTGCCGCAAGGCGTCGAGCACCGTCCGGTCGCCGACGGCGAGGTGGCGGTGATGCTGATCGAACCCGCTGGCGTGGTCAACACTGGCGACGCCGGCGGAGACATGACCGCCGTGCTCGACCAGAGCCTGCTCGACTGACCGGGTCGCCTCACGGGCGGTAGGACCCCGGGGATCCGTGGTAGCGCGTCTCGTGCTGCGCCACACGCCGCTGCGCGACGCGATCCCGACCGAGCCAGGGCCCGCCGGGCACGGCAGTGGCGCCCCGCTCGGACCCGTTGCGGACCGGGGGTGGGAAGCCGGTGGCCGGGTTGCCCGAGGGCTGGACCTGAGGCGCCGGCTGGTGGGCTGGCTGGTCGAGCGCGCTCCGCTCGCCACAGGCGGTCGTCAGCCCCAGGAACGCGAGCGCGACGACGCTCGCGGCGAGCCGGGACCGGACTCTGGCGGTGGTGGACGTGGACATGGTGTTCTCCTCTCGATGGATGTGGCCTGGAGGCCTGGGGAGAGGAGACCCGAGTCGGCGCGTAGATACGGGCCTGCGCCGGTGCGGGCAGATCGATGCCTAGGATCCGAGGGTGGGCATCCAGATCACCCCGAGCATCCTGACCGCCGACTTCGCCGACCTCGGTGCGGAGATCGCCCGCATCCCCGGCGCCGACTGGGTGCACGTGGACGTGATGGACAACCACTTCGTGCCCAACCTGACCTTCGGGCCGACGATGGTCGAGGCGCTGGCGCGCAGCAGCGAGCGTCCGGTCGACGCGCACCTGATGATCACCGACGCCGACCGGCACGCCCCGGCGTACGTCGAGGCGGGCGCGGGCAGCGTGACCTTCCACGTGGAGGCGGCCGCAGCGCCGGTGAGGCTGGCGCGGGAGATCCGCGCGCAGGGGGCCCGCGCGAGCATGGCCTTGAAGCCGGCGACGCCGATCGAGCCCTACGAGGACCTGCTCGCAGAGCTCGACATGGTGCTGATCATGACCGTGGAGCCGGGCTTCGGCGGGCAGTCGTTCCTCGACCTGTGCCTGCCGAAGATCCGCACGGCCCGCTCGCTGATGAAGAAGCACGGCCTCGAGACCTGGCTCCAGGTTGACGGCGGCATCTCCCTCGACACGATCGAGCGCTGTGCCGAGGCCGGCGCTGACGTGTTCGTGGCCGGCTCGGCGGTGTTCTCGGCCGACGACCCCGACGCGATGGTCGCTGCGTTGCGCGACAAGGCCGAGGCTGCGGCGTCCTAGTGTGGCCAACACCTCGGTGATCGGTCTCCTGCGCTGTGCCACACTGGACGTCGAGCGACCAGCTCACGTGCTCTGGGGTCGGTGCAACTCCGAACCGGCGGTGAAAGTCCGCGACCCGGCTGCAGCCAGCAGTCGGTTGACCAGGTGGAACTCCTGGACCGACGGTCAAAGTCCGGATGGGAAGACGCACGAGGGACGGTTTCGTTGAGCACTCCGTGAGGGTGCACAGCGACCGACCGCACGCCCCGGGGTCCGTGGACCCGACCGGAGGCGACACCTTGACCACCAGCACTCTCGAGCAGGCGGCCATGCGCCGCGCTCTCGTGCTGGCCGCCTCACCCGGCGTCCCGACCGGCCCCAACCCTCGCGTCGGCTGCGTGCTGCTCGACGCCGAGGGCCGCACGGTGGCCGAGGGCTGGCACCGCGGGGCCGGCTCGCCGCACGCCGAGGTGGACGCGCTGCGCCAGGTGGGCGACGTCGCTCGCGGGGCGACCGCGGTCGTCACCCTGGAGCCGTGCAACCACACCGGGCGCACCGGTCCGTGCTCGCGGGCGCTGCTGGAGGCCGGCGTACGACGAGTGGTGTTCGCCCAGCGCGACCCCAACCCGGTGGCCGCCGGGGGAGCGGCCACCCTGCGCGCCGCGGGTGTCGAGGTCGAGGGCGGCCTGCTCGAGGACGAGGCACGGGGCGTCAACCGGGAGTGGACCTTCGCGATGGACCGCGGCCGGCCGTTCGTGACCTGGAAGTTCGCCACCACGCTCGACGGCCGCAGCGCCGCCGCCGACGGCACCAGTCGCTGGGTCTCCTCGCGGGCCGCGCGGGTCGACACGCACCGTCTCCGGGCACTGTGCGACACCATGCTCGTCGGCAGCAACACGATCGAGGTCGACGACCCCTTGTTGACGGTCCGCGACGACGCGGACCGGGCCACCGATGTCCAGCCGTTGCGTGCCGTGATGGGGCTGCGCGACCTGCCCGCAGACCGGCGGGTCTTCGACGAGAGCGCTCGCACCGTCCACCTGCGCACCCGCGACCCCCACGAGGCCCTCAAGGAGCTCTTCGAGCTCGACCGCCAGCACGTCTTCCTCGAGGGCGGGCCGACGCTGGCTGCCGCGTTCTGGCAGGCGGGACTCGTCGACGAGGTCGTCACGTACGTCGCCCCGATGCTGCTCGGCGCAGGACGCGCGGCGGTGGCCGACCTGGGCATCGGCACCATCGCCGACGCGGCGCACCTCACCGTCACCGACGTCGCCGTCCTCGACCCCGCCGAGCCGGGCGACGACGTCAACATCCGCCTCACCATGTCCCCATCGTCGTCGTTGGTCGAGGAGGGCCGTCAGGCCCGTCACGAGACCCCGTAACCACTCAGGAGACCCAGAATGTTCACCGGCATCGTCGAGGAGCTCGGCACCGTCACCGCCGTCGAGGACCAGGGTGACGCCCTGCGCCTGACCGTCCGCGCGACGACCGCGCTCGAGGGCACCGGACTCGGCGACTCGATCGCCGTCAACGGCTGCTGCCTGACGGTGGCCGCCACCGACGGAGACACCTGGACCGCCGACGTCATGCAGGAGACCCTCGACAAGACGTCGTTGCTGGGCGTCACCCCAGGTGACAGCGTCAACCTGGAGCGGGCGGTGACCGCCGACAAACGCCTCGGGGGGCACCTCGTCCAGGGACACGTCGACGGCGTCGGCACCGTCGTACGCCGCCGGCCCAGCGAGCACTGGGAGGTCGTGGAGGTCTCCCTCCCGGCCGAGCTGGCAAGGTACGTCGTCCCGAAGGGCTCGATCTGCGTCGACGGTGTCTCGCTCACGGTGGTCGACGTCGGCGCCGACTCCTTCACCGTCAGCCTGATCCCCGAGACGCTCGCGCGCACCACCCTGGGAGCCCGCCAGCCCGGCGACCGGGTCAACCTCGAGACCGACGTGATCGCCCGACACGTCGAGAAGCTGATGACCGCCTACGTCCCAGGAGCTGCCCGATGAGCGTCCCTCTCGACAGCATCGAGCGCGCCGTCGCCGACATCGCCGCCGGCAAGGCCGTGGTCGTCGTCGACGACGAGGACCGCGAGAACGAGGGCGACCTGATCTTCGCCGCGTCCAAGGCGACGCCCGAGCTGATGGCCTTCACGATCCGGCACAGCAGCGGCGTGATCTGCGTGCCGATGCCCGCCGCGATGCTCGACCGGCTCGAGATCCCGCTGATGACCCCCCACAACCGCGACAAGATGCGGACCGCCTACACCATCTCTGTCGACGCCCGTGACGGCGTCAGCACCGGCATCTCCGCGGCCGACCGTGCCCACACCGCGCGCGTGCTCGCCGACTCGGCGACCGAGCCCTGGGAGATCACCCGGCCGGGACACGTGTTCCCGCTGCGCTACCGCGAGGGGGGCGTGCTGGTCCGCCGCGGGCACACCGAGGCGGCCGTCGACCTCGCGCGGCTCGCGGGCCTGACCCCTGCTGGCGTGCTGGTCGAGGTCGTCAACGACGACGGCACCATGAAGCGTGGGCCCGAGCTGCGCGAGTTCGCCGACGAGCACGGCCTGGCGATGGTCTCGATCGAGGACCTCGTCCGCTACCGGCAGCGCAGCGAAGTGCTGGTCGAGCGGGTGGCGGTGACCTCGCTGCCTACCGCTCAGGGTGACTTCACGGCGTACGGGTATCGCATCGGCTTCGACCAGAGCGAGCACATCGCCTTGGTGTACGGCGACCTGGGCGGCCACGAGCCGGTGCTGACGCGCGTGCACTCCGAGTGCCTGACCGGCGACGTGTTCGGCAGCGAGCGCTGCGACTGCGGCCCTCAGCTCGACGAGGCGCTCGCGAGGATCGTCGAGGAGGGCCGCGGCGTCGTGGTCTACCTGCGCGGCCACGAGGGCCGCGGCATCGGGCTGGTGGCCAAGCTGCAGGCCTACGCACTGCAGGACGCCGGCCGCGACACCGTCGACGCCAACCTCGACCTCGGCCTGCCCGCCGACGCGCGCCACTACGGTGCCGCCACGCAGATCCTGCGCGACCTCGGGGTCGAGAGCGTGCGGCTGCTGACCAACAACCCCGAGAAGACCCGGGCCCTGGAGGAGTACGGCGTGCCGGTCAAGGAGCAGGTGCCGCTCACGACGCGACCCAACGACCACAACCTGGCGTACCTGCAGACCAAGCGCGACCGGATGGGGCATGCCCTGCCGGGGCTGCCCGGCCTGGTGCTCGGCGAGGAGCGCTGAGGTGGCCGGACACGGTGCGCCCGAGCAGCAGCCCGTCGACTGCCACGAACTGCGGGTCGCGGTCGTCGCCGCGAGCTGGCACGAGCAGGTGATGGAGGGGCTGCTCGACGGAGCCCGCCGGGCCCTGAAGGACTACCGCGTCGAGGAGCCGAAGGTCGTCCGCGTGCCGGGCACCTTCGAGCTGACCGTCGTGGCGGACGCACTGGCCCGGCAGGGGTACGACGCCGTGGTCGCGCTCGGCGTCGTCATCCGCGGTGGCACCCCGCACTTCGACTACGTCTGCTCGGCCGCCACCGACGGCCTCAACCGGGTCGCCATCGACCACCAGACGTCGATCGGTTTCGGGGTGCTCACGTGTGACACCGAGGAGCAGGCCCTCGACCGCGCCGGCCTCGACACCTCGCACGAGGACAAGGGCTACGAGGCGGCCGCAGCCGCGCTCGTCACCGCCCAGACCCTGCGCTCCATCCGCCGCATCTACCTGGACTGACCTGAGACGCCGCTCGGACGTCATACGAAGTGGTCGCTATCGCGACCAGAACGTATGACGTCCGCCCCAGGAAGCCGGGGGAGGGCGGGCGCGCGAGCGGCACTACCCTTGACCGTTGTGAAGACGTTCGACGAGCTGTGGGTCGAGCTGGCCGAGAAGGCCGAGACCCGCCCTGCGGGGTCGGGCACCGTCGCGCAGCTCGACGCCGGGGTCCATGCGATCGGCAAGAAGCTGGTCGAGGAGGCCGCCGAGTCCTGGATGGCGGCCGAGCACGAGGGACCCGAGCGGGCGGCCGAGGAGATCAGCCAGCTGCTCTACCACGCCCAGGTCCTGATGCTGGCGACCGGCATCACCCCCGACGACGTCTACTCACACCTCTAGGAAGCCCCGCTCATGTCGCTCCAACCCAACGGCACCACGCTCCGGATCGCGGTGCCCAACAAGGGCTCGCTCTCGCAGGCCGCCACCGAGATGCTCCGCGAGTCCGGCTACCGCCAGCGCCACGACGCCAAGGAGCTCTCGGTGTTCGACGCCGAGAACGGCGTCGAGTTCTACTACCTGCGCCCGCGTGACATCGCCGTCTACGTCGGCGAGGGCACCCTCGACGTCGGCATCACCGGCCGCGACCTGTTGCTCGACTCCGGCGCCAAGGCCGAGGAGGCACTCACCCTCGGCTTCGGCCGCAGCCGTTTCCTGTTCGCCGGCCCGGCGGGCGAGTTCACCGACCTCACGCAGCTGGCCGGCCGCCGGATCGCCACGTCGTACGTCGGCGTGGTCCGGACCTTCCTCGAGGACCGCGGCATCGACGCGACCGTCGTGCGCCTCGACGGCGCGGTCGAGACGAGCGTCCGGCTCGGCGTCGCCGACGCGATCGCCGACGTGGTCGAGACCGGCAGCACCTTGCGTCAGGCCGGGCTGGAGGTGTTCGGCGAGACGATCCTGGAGTCCGAGGCCGTGCTCATCACCCGCGGCGGCGAGACGCCGGCCGGGCTCGAGGTCTTCAAGCGACGGCTCGAGGGCGTCCTGGTGGCCCGGACCTACGTGATGATGGACTACGACATCGAGCGGTCCCGCGTGGAAGACGCCGTCGCGCTCACGCCGGGCATCGAGGGCCCGACCATCTCGCCGCTCCATCGGGAGGGCTGGGTCGCCGTACGCGCGATGGTCCCGCGTGCCGGCTCCCAGCGGCTGATGGACGAGCTGTTCGACATCGGCGCTCGCGGCATCCTGCTCACCGACATCCATGCCTGCCGTCTCTGAGCCCGTGTCCCAACCTGTGTCCCCACCTGTGTCATTGCCACACACCTGGCGGCCGCTCGGCGTCCGCATCGCCGCGATCGGGCTCGGGTCGATGCTGGCGGTCGTCGTCGGGTTCGCGTGGCTCTCCTTCGACGCCGAAACCCGTTCGGCGTTCACACCGTTCCAGGTCGCCACGTTGGTCGCGCTCGCGCTCCTCGTCCTGTCGCTCGGTTTCGCCCTGGCGCGGTCGAGGGTGGTCGCCGAGCCCGACCGTCTCGTCGTCGTCAACGGCTACCGGCGCCGCGAGTTCGAGTACGCCGCCGTGGTGGAGGCCCATCTGCCTCCCGGTGCACCCTGGGTCACCCTCGACCTCGACGACGGCACCACCGTCTCAGCCATGGGCATCCAGGGCTCCGACGGCCTCCGAGCCCAGACCGCCCTCCGCGAGCTCCGCGCCGTCCTGAACACCGCCACCGCGGGATAGTCCCGTCAAGCCGAGTCAGGAGAGGGCGCGGACGCCCCAGGAGGCCGAGAACTCGTCGGCGTCCTCGCCGGCGGGGGCCAGGACCACCAGGTCCGTACCCGAGCGGAAGGCGTCGGGGGGTGAGGTCATCGGCTCGACCGCCACCGCCTGGCGGGGGACGGGGTCGAGCTCGGCGGTGAAGACCTGGATCCAGTGGTGCCGGTCGTCCATCCACAGCGCCACGCCGTCACCCGACGAAGGGTCCCGCACCGTGACCGTCGCCACGCCGGAGGAGTCGCGGTCGAGGTCTCCGAAGGCGTGGTCGACGACGGTGTCGCGGACCGGCCGCGAGATGCGGAAGTCGTACGGCGTGCCCTCCACCGACTCCGAGCCGACCGGGATCAGCTGCTCGTCGACGAGCAGACGCGAGGAGGCGGGCACGGTCAGCTCCCAGTCGTCCACGCCGCCGGCGCCGACCCGCAGGTACGGGTGGGCGCCCGATGCGTACGGCGCCGGGGACGAAGACAGGTTGGTCGCCGTCTGCGTCACGGTGAGGCCGTCGGCCGACAGGTCGTAGAGCACGTGCAGGTCGACGGTCCACGGGTACCCGCTCTGCGCCATCAGCCGGTAGGTCAGTGACACCGACGCCGGCGACAGCTCCTCCAGCGACCAGGCCGCCCAGCGCACGAGCCCGTGCGAGGCGTTGCCGCGCGCGGCCTCGGACAGGCTCAGCTGGAGGTCGCGCTCGCCGAACGAGTAGCGGCCGTCGCGGATCCGGTTGGGCCACGGCATCAGCATCTGCCCGCGGCCGACGTTCGGCATCTCGTCCTCGCCGAAGCCGTCGAGGAGCGGACGCCCGTCGTGCTCCAGCAGCCGCAGGGTCGCGCCGCCCTCCGTGACCACCGCACGGTAGCCGCCGCCGCTGATCTCGAACTGGTCTCCTGTCGGCGCTACCACGGCCGCCACACTAGTGCTGCGACTCAGGAGCGGAGCTCGGTCGCCTCGGTCATGAGGTCATCGTCACCCGCGTGTCAAGACGCTCAGGGTCAGGCGGCAGGGCCCTTCGCACGTACGTCGGCCACGGACTCCATCGCCGTCCTCAGCTCGGCCAGCCAGTCCTCCTCGTGCTGGCCGACCAGCCGCACGCACCAGGCCAGGGCATCGGCCCGGGACCTGGCCACGCCGGCGTCGACCAGGGTGTCGAGCACCAGACGCTGGGGCTGGCGCAGCCGGGTCATCACCGGCGCGGCCACATGGGTGAACAGGGCGGTCTGGTCGGGGATGCCGGCCAGCCGGACGCCCCACGAGACCTTGCGGTCGAACCTGCTCTGGGCCTCGTCGGCGATGGACATCCGTTTGCGGCGGGTGTCCTCGCGGAATGCGCTGGCCCGACCCACCCGGGCCTCGTCGCGCTCGGCGTCGGACGTGCCCTCGGCCGACTCCACATCGGCGATCGTGAGGACCACCGTGATCTCCTCACGGTCGACGGTCACGTCGGGGGCCTCGACCTTCCACTCGTCCGGCAGGCGGCCCGCGAACCAGCCGCGCACCCGTTCCAGGTCATCGTTCGTCATCATGATTACATGATTACACCGTTGCAGACGGTACTCAAGGAGCGCCGGTCGAGCCCCGCGCCCCGTCGACGACCAAGTCGGCCCGAGCGCGGGTGCCGTCCCGGTCGAAGTGCTCCTGCTCGGACAGCGCCCAGGCCCGGAGGTGCTCGGCCGTCTCCACGCCGTCGCGGGCCAGCCCGCGCTGGAGCCGGAGGCCTGGCGGCACCTCCACCCAGACCAGGGCGGTGATCAGGCCGGCGTGCGTGCGCGAGCCGGAGCCGACGCCCTCGAGGACCAGCAGGGGAGCGGGCGGCACGACCACGACCTCCGCCCACCGGTCGGCGTACCAGTCCCAGCGCCGGTAGCTGCCCGGGCGGTTGCGCGACAGCGGCCTGAGCAGCTGGTCCAGCTGGTGTCGGACCCTGGGCAACCCGTCCCAGCCCTCGTAGAGGTTGTCCATGTGCACCACCGGCGCCCCGGTCAACGCCGCGATCTCGCCGGACAGCGTGGTCTTGCCCGAACCGGCCGGCCCGTCGATGCAGATCAGCCGACCACTACCCAGGGTGGGCGCATGGTCGTCGACGAGCTCGAGCACTCGCTCGGCGTTGGTCGTGCTGCTCAACGGCCTGTTCAGGAGATGCCGCGGCGCTTGAGGATGGCGGCGATCTCGTCGTCGAGGCCGTCGTCGTCGAGCGCCCCGGGCGTCTGCTTCGCCTTCGGCAGCGCGCGGGGCTGGGGCTTGGCGGCGGCGGAGTCATCGGTACGGCGTGGGGTGCCGCCGCCGACGCTGCGGTCGCGGAGGAAGCCCGCCAGGAAGAACAACGCAACCGACATGCCGGCCAGGATCACGCCGAGCCACACCTTCGGGCTGAAGGCCAGGTGCACCGCCCAGTCGGTGATCTCGGAGGCGATGTTGCTGAACATCTGCAGCGTCCCCGTGAGCCAGGCCGCGGCCGGGAGCAGGGTGAACGCGAGGCCGCGCACCGCCGCCGTCGCGCCGCGGTTCTTGTAGGCCCACCACGTGTAGAAGCCGCCGACCGCGGTCAGCGTGAGCGTGAGAGCGCCCCAGGTGACGTCATCCACGGCACAAGCCTGACACACCGCACCAGGCCGACCCATCCGGTCATCCCCTGGTCGAACCCCGGTCGTCCTGGCCAGGCGGGTACGCCCGCCACTCCCCGCGACCACCGGTGCGCCGCACGATCTCCTGGGTCCGACGCTGCAGGGCGCCGCTGCGCACCGGCGGGAGCTCCCGGCGCGTCGAGCGGTGGAACCTGCGGCCGTCGAAGACGACGAAGTGCTCGCCCTCGTCCAGGGTCGCGAGCAGCTCGTCGACCGCCTCGCACGCCAGGAACGGTCCGTCGCCCGGACGGGCGGCATCGACCCCGGCGTCCTCGCGCGCGACGATCTCGCACTCGACGACGAAGTCCTGCCACTGCTCGGGCGTCACCACCACGGTGTCGCCCGGTTCCCCTCGCGGCGCTGGCCGAGCATCGCCCACAGCGCCTCACGGTCCGGCAGCGCGCGCCGGATCGCATCCCGGTCGGGCGGCGGGAGCGGCCGGAAGCGGCGCACGTGCTCGGTCGCCCAGCCGTGCAGCTCGAGGGCATACTCGCGGGCCGCCTCGTCGATGTCGACGGAGTACGGCGGCGGGAGCTGCGCGAAGCCGTCCGGCAGGTCTGGCACGGCGTACCGGACCTCCCACCGGTCGTTCCCCAAGGGACGGATGGCCACGACCGTGACCTCTACCCCGTCAGCGAGAGGAACGGTTCCTGGCCGGGCCAGCCGGCGAGCGAGCTCCTCGTGGTCGACCATCTCGACATCGTCCCCGCCTGTCGGGCCGGCGACCACCGAGTTCCGTGTCGGGACGGGCTGGGAGGATCGGTGCGTGACCGGCCGTACCATCCCCGACCCCGGGTTCCCCGGCGACCACGGAGAGCCCGGCGCAGCTCTGACGGCGGCCCTGGCGGCGTACGCCGGCGGGACAGGCAGCCAGGTCGACGCGCTCGCCGCCGTGCGAAGTTCCCGCCTGCTGGTCCCGGTCGTCGCCGTGCTCGGCGAGGTCGAGGTCGACGACCAGGACCCAGACCATGACCCACACAATGACAGGGCCCACGACAAGACGAGCGACATGGCCACCGTGCTGCTGCAAGGTGCCGACGGCCGGATGGCGCTGCTCGCGTTCAGCGGCACACCCGCGCTCCAGGCTTGGGACCCGCAGGCCCGGCCGGTCCCGGTGACGGCGCGGACGGCCGCACAGGCTGCGCTCCAGGACGGCGCGGCCGCGATCGTGGTCGACGTGGCCGGCCCGGCGACGTTCGTGGTCGAGGGGCAGGACCTCGAGGGGCTGGCGCGCGGCTGGACGCTGGCCCGCGTCGATGGCCGCTCCGCGTGGGTGACCCCTGGGGAATAGGCACGCGCGCGTGAGCCTTGTTACTCTTGCCAGCGACCGATCCGGCCTGCCCGTCCCAGGATGAGTCGACCGGGTCCGACAAGTGGAGGCTCACTCCCACCCGCACCGACCGCAGCAGCACCAGGTCGTCGGGTCCGGTCCGCGCCAGGCGTGGCGTCCCTCAGGGACGCATTTCCTGGGGTGACCTATCGAGCCTCCGTGCGTCGCACGGGGGCTCTCAGCCATTTATTCGGTCATTCAGAGGGTCCCTCGGGTCGGCCAACCGAACGAGGAGGACACATCAGCACTGAGCTGCGCATCAACGACCGGATCCGGGTACCCGAGGTCCGGCTCGTCGGACCCAACGGCGAGACCGTCGGCATCGTCCCCACGGGCGAGGCCCTCAAGCTCGCCCAGGAAGCCGACCTCGACCTGGTCGAGGTCGCCCCGATGGCACGTCCGCCGGTCTGCAAGCTCATGGACTACGGGAAGTTCAAGTACGAGAACGCCCAGAAGGCCCGTGAGGCGCGCCGGAACCAGACGAACGTGATCATCAAGGAGATGAAGCTTCGTCCCAAGATCGACGCCCACGACTACGAGACCAAGAAGGGTCACGTCGTGCGGTTCTTGAGGGCCGGCGACAAGGTCAAGATCACCATCATGTTCCGCGGCCGCGAGCAGCACCGCCCCGAGCTGGGCTTCCGGCTGCTGCAGAGACTGGCGGAGGACGTGACCGAGCTGGGTTTCGTCGAGTCGGCGCCCAAGCAGGACGGCCGCAACATGATCATGGTGCTCGGGCCCCACAAGAAGAAGGCCGAGGCCAAGGTCGAGATGGCCGCCGAGCGCGACACCCGGATGGCCGAGCGCGCCGCCGCCGAGGCCGAGGAGCGCGAGGAGCGCACCGCCCACAACGCCGGGCCACGCCGTGGCGCAGAAGAAGGAGCGCGGGCGCTCGGAGAATCTCGATCCGGAGATCGAGGCCTGAGCCGACCGCCCCGCTGGTCGAGGAAGGCGCCGTAGCGCCTGTCACGAGACCTGCCCCAGACATCGAAAGAAGGAACCGAACATGCCGAAGATGAAGACCCACTCGAGTGCCAAGAAGAGGTTCAAGGTGACCGGGACGGGCAAGCTGCGCCGCCTCCAGGTCGGCCGCAAGTCCGGCGCTGCGTTCGCCTCGGCCCCGACCACTGGCAGCCGCAAGAAGCACCGCCAGAAGAGCGGCTACGTCGACGTGGCCCCGGCCGACGTCAAGGCCGCCAAGAAGCTGCTCGGTCGCTGACCCAGGCTGTTTCAGGCCGCACCCGACTACTTACCCAAAGCATCAAGGAGAACCACCATGGCACGCGTCAAGCGGGCAGTGAACGCCCACAAGAAGCGCAGGACCACCCTCGAGCGCGCCAGCGGTTACCGCGGCCAGCGCTCGCGCCTCTACCGCAAGGCCAAGGAGCAGGTCACCCACTCGCTCGTCTACAGCTACCGCGACCGCAAGGCTCGCAAGGGTGACTTCCGCAGGCTCTGGATCCAGCGCATCAACGCCGCTGCCCGCGCCAACGGGATGACCTACAACCGCTTCATCCAGGGCCTGCACCTGGCCGGCGTCGAGGTCGACCGCAAGATCCTGGCCGACCTGGCCGTCAACGACATCGCGGCGTTCGTCGTCCTCGTCGAGACCGCCAAGGCCGCGCTTCCCGAGGACGTCAACGCTCCTCGCGAGGACAAGGTCTCAGCCTGATCACACCCCAGCCACCTCTGACGACGGGCAACACCCGCGTCAAGGAGGCCCGGAAGCTCAGCCGCCGCTCGGAACGCTCCGAGCGGCGGCTCTTCCTTGCCGACGGCCCGAAGGCCGTGGAGGCCGCCCTCGGGCTCGAGGGCTGTGCGGTCGAGGTGTTCGCGACGGTCGAGGCCACGGGACGGTACGCCGCCCTGCGCCGCGCCGCCGACGATGGAGCCGTGGCCTGGGTGCTGGTCGACGACCGCGCCCTCGCCTCCCTCTCCGACTCGGTGACGCCGGCCGGCGTCGTGGCCGTCTGCCGCTTCCTCGACGTCGCGCTCGTGTCCGCCCTCGCGACGAACAGTCGCCTGATCGCGATCTGCGGCGACGTCCGCGACCCCGGCAACGCCGGCACGGTGATCCGCACCGCCGATGCGGCCGGCGCCGATGGCGTCGTGCTCGCGGGCAGCAGCGTCGACCCCTACAACCCCAAGACCGTCCGGGCGAGTGTGGGCAGCCTGTTCCACCTGCCCCTCGCGGTCGAGCCCGACGTGGCTACGGCTGTCGCGGCCGCGAAGGCGGCGGGCCTGAGCGTGCTCGCCGCCGACGGTGACGGCGAGACCTCCCTCGACGAGGCGGGCGACCTGCTGGGCCGGCGTACGGCTTGGTTGTTCGGCAACGAGGCCTGGGGACTACCGCGCGAGGTGGCCGCGCTGGCCGACCACCGGGTCCGCATCCCCATCCACGGCCGGGCCGAGAGCCTGAACCTCTCGACCGCGGCCGCGTTGTGTCTCTACGCCTCGGCCGGCGCCCAACGGCGTACCGACGGCTCCTCCCTCTTGTAACGTGCCGGACGTGGGGTGGGAGTCAGGAGACGCGGTCGACGTCCTGGCCGACGGCGTCGTCATCTTCGACCGCGACGGTTCGGTGGTGCTGGTCAACCGCGCCGCGGAGCGGCTCTTCGGCGTCGACCGGCACGCGGTCGTCGGCAAGCAGTTCACCGACGCCTTCTCGCTGACCGACAACGACGGCCGCACGTGGGTGGAGCACAACTTGCCGTTCGAGGGGCCACGGACGCGTACGGGCGTGCCCGAGCAGTCCTGGGTGCTGCCCGACGGCAACGAGTGCCTGGTCACCGCGCGGATCCGTCGCGATCTCCCGCTGGGGCCACCGACCGGGGTCGCCATGTCTGTCCGCTCGGGCCGCGGCCGTGCCCGCCTCGACCGGGAACGGTCCGACCTGGTGGCCGCGGTGGCCCACGAGCTGCGGTCTCCGCTGACCGGGGTCAAGGGCTTCGTCCAGGCGATGCTCAGCCGCTGGACCCGGCTCAACGACGAGCAGAAGCTGCTCATGCTGACCACGGTCCACGCGGACGCCGACCGGCTCAGCCGGCTGATCACCGAGCTGCTCGACGTGGCCCGCCTCGACACCGGCCGGCTCAGCCTGGCCCGCCGGGGCGCCGACGTGCGGGTGCTGCTCGAGCGGATCATCACCAACGTCAAGGCCGGCGCGCCGCACGACATCGTGCTGGACGCGCGCGACCGACCTGCCGGAGGTCTACATCGACCCCGACAAGTTCACCCAGGTCGTCACCAACGTCGTCGAGAACGCCATCCGCCACGGCGGCGGCACCGTGCGGGTCACGGCCGAGCCGTGGTTCAACGAGGGCTGGACCACCGACGGCGTCCGGCTGACCATCGACGACGAGGGTGACGGCATCCCCCTGGAGATGCGGCGCCGGGTGTTCACGAAGTTCTGGACCGGCCACGGTGCCCGTGGCGGTACCGGCCTGGGTCTCTACCTGGTCAACGGCATCGCCCGCGCTCACGGCGGCCAGGTCACGATCCTCGAGTCCCCCGGAGGCGGGGCCCGCATCGTGATGGACTGGCCGGGCGAGCCTGCGATGGCTGAATTTGCGCCTCCGCTGCGCTTCGGCGCGTGTCCGACGCGCTATAAGGTCGCGTCTTCCTCCTCGCTCGCTCGCTGCGCTCGCATCCGCTCGTCGTGCAGACGCGAGTGCGCGTCGGACGCTCTGCGACACATCTGCACAGGACCTTCACGAGTCATGGCCACGTCCCACACCTGACCACTCCTACGCTCGCAGCATGGGTTCCCGCCGCGTGCTCGTCGTCGAGGACGAGCGCGTCATCAACGAGGCCGTCGCCGACCGGCTGCGGGCCGAGGGGTTCGCCGTCGACCAGGCGTACGACGGCCCCGGTGCGGTCGAGCGCCACACCGCGGGTCGGCCGGACCTCGTCGTCCTCGACGTGATGCTGCCAGGCTTCGACGGGCTCGAGGTCTGCCGGCGCATCCAGGCGGTGGCCCCCGTGCCGGTGTTGATGCTGACCGCGCGTGACGACGAGGCCGACATCCTGGTCGGGCTCGCGGTCGGGGCGGACGACTACCTCACCAAGCCGTTCCGGATGCGCGAGCTGGTCGCGCGGGTACGGGCCCTGCTGCGGCGCGTCGACCGCGCCGCCGAGCTCGCCGCGCGCCCGGCGGCCCGTCTCGTCGTCGGCGACCTGGTCGTCGACACGGGGGCGCGACGGGTCGTCGCGGCGGGGGAGGAGGTCCGGCTGACGCCGACGGAGTTCGACCTGCTCGCCCGGCTCGCCTCGGCGCCGGGGGAGGTGCTCACCCGCGAGCGCCTGCTGGCCGACGTGTGGGACTGGGCGGACGCGTCGGGCACCCGCACCGTCGACAGCCACGTCAAGGCGCTCCGGGCCAAGATCGGCGCCGACCGCGTCCGCACCGTGCACGGCGTCGGCTACGCCCTCGAGGGACCGACGTCATGAGCACCCCGCTGGCCAGCGTCGGCTCCATCAAGGTCAAGCTCGGCGTGCTCGTGGTCGTGAGCGTGCTCGTGGCGATGGTGGTCAGCCTGGTGGGCCACGACTCCGGCGTCCCGCTGCTGCTGGCCGTCCCGGTGACGGTCGCGTTGGCGCTCGGCGTGACGCAGCTGCTGGCCGTCGGCATGACCTCGCCGCTGCGGGAGATGACCGAGGCCGCGCGACGGATGGCCCACGGCGACTACCGCGGCCGGGTGCGGGCCGAGTCGGCCGACGAGGTCGGCGAGCTGGCTCGCGCGTTCAACCAGATGGCCACCGAGCTCGACACGGTCGACAAGGAGCAGCGCGCCCTCGTCGCCACCGTGTCCCACGAGCTGCGCACCCCGCTGGCCGGGCTCACCGCCGTGCTCGAGAACCTCGCCGACGGTGTGGTGCCCCCCGACGAGGAGCACCTCGAGGCTGCGGTGGGGCAGGCCCGCCGGCTCTCCGACCTGGTCGGCGACCTGCTCGAGCTCTCGCGTGTCGACGCCGGCGTCGCGCCGTTGCGGCTGGCCGACGTCGACGTCGCCGAGCTGCTGGACGAGACGGTGGCCGAGCTGGTGCCGACGGGTCGCGCCGTCAGCTTCGGCGTCGAGGTCGCAGACGGGCTGACGGTCCGGGCCGACAGGGCCCGGCTGCGACAGCTGGTCGTCAACCTGCTCGACAACGCCGTGCGCCACGGTCCCGAGCGCGGCACGGTCCGGATCCACGCCGGGCTCGACGGCACCCGCTGGCGCCTCGAGATCGCCGACGACGGCCCGGGCGTGCCGCCTGCCGACCGCGAGCGGGCCTTCGAGCGCTTCGGCACCCTGGCCACCGATCCCAGCAGCGCGGCCGGCGGAGGCACCGGCCTGGGCCTGGCGATCGCCCGCTGGGTGGCCACCCTGCACGGCGGCACCGTCCGCTTCGTCGACCCGCCCGCCGGTACGACGGGCGCCGTGCTGCGCGTGGACCTGCCGGTCGACCCGCCGGCACGGCGCGCGACCGCGCCGGCCGCCGTACCGCTCCCTGCTGCGCATCCACCGGAGGTCGCCATGACCGAGACCGCATCCGCGCCGTCGCCTGCCCCGCCAGTCGACGGAGCGCCCGTCGACGTGCCGCCCGTCATCGACCCGCTCTTCGGCAGGCACTGGCCCGACGCGTCCGGAGTCGGGTCGGCCGGTGGTCCTGGCTGCGGTCGGCGTCGGCGTGCTGGCCGGCATGCTGATCCCGTACCGCGACCTCGGTCTCGCGTTCTTCCTGGTGCTGCTCGCTGCCGGCGGGACGGTGTGGTGGGCTGCGAAGCACCGCAGCGACCCGTTCACGGTCGCCTGCCTGGCACTGGCGGCGCTGTGCACGCTGCCGGTCGTGCTGCTGGACGCCGAGTGGATCGTGGCCCTGTGTCTGCTGGCCGGCATGGCCAGCATGGTCGCCGGGCGTCACTCGCGGACGCCGCCTGGCGGAGTTCGTCGTGGCCGGCTTCGCCTGGCCGCTGTCCGCGCTCCGGGGGCAGCCCTGGCTCGCCCGGAGCCTGCGCGGCGTCCTCGGCTCCGGCCGCGCCCCTCGCGTGCTGCTGACCGCGCTGTGGTCGGCGGGCGCGGTGCTCGTGTTCGGACTCCTGTTCGCGTCCGCCGACGCGGTGGTGGCCGAGTGGCTCGACGGCGTGGTGCCCGACCTGACGATCACCTCGTTCGTGCAGCGTGGCTTCACCGGCGTCTTCATCGGCGGCGCGACGCTCGCGGCGGCGTACCTCGCCCTCAACCCGCCCGACGTCTCGGCGGTTCCCGGGCGCCCGGCCGCGGCGGCGGCGCACCGCTTCGAGTGGCTGGTGCCGGTCCTGCTCGTGGACCTGGTGTTCGCGGTGTTCGTGGCCGCGCAGGCGGCGGTGCTGTTCGGCGGCCACGACTACGTGCAGCGCACCACCGGGCTCACGTACGCCGAGTACGTGCACCAGGGCTTCGGCCAGCTCACCGTCGCCACCCTGCTGATGTTCCTCGTGGTCTGGGCGCGCCTCCCGCCGAGCCGGCGACGACCCGGGCGACGTCCTCTGGCTGCGCATCTCGCTGGGCCTGCTCTGCGCGCTGACCCTGGTCGTGGTCGTCTCGGCCCTGCACCGGATGCAGCTCTACCAGGAGGCGTACGGGTTCACCCAGGCCCGTCTGGTCGTCGACGTGTTCGAGGGCTGGCTCGGTGTCGTGGTGCTCGCGGTGGCCATCTCCGGCCTGGTCCGCTGGGGCACCTGGGTGCCGCGGTTCGCGCTCGTCACCGGGCGTGGTCGGGCTGCTCGGCATCGCCGCGATCAACCCCGACGCCTGGATCGCCCGCCACAACATCGAGCGCTACGAGGAGACCGGCAAGGTCGACGTCGACTACCTTGCGACCCTCTCCGACGACGCCGTACCCGTCCTGGCGACCGCGCTTCCCGAGCCGCTGCGGTCCCAGGCACTGGACGGCCGCACGCCCGCCGACGACGACTGGCTGGCCTGGAACCTCGGCCGTTGGCGCGCGGCTGAGTATCTCGTCTCCGACTAACCGGTTCGCCCGTCCGCGGCACCCCTTCCTAGACTGCGGGGCATGTCCGGCCCCAACACGTCCTACGACCCCGTCGAGGTCACGCCCCTGCGGGCTGACCAGGTCGAGGAGATGCGCGACCAGGCCTTTGCGGCCATCGCGGGGGCCACTGACCTGGCGGAGCTCAAGCAGGTGCGCATCGACCACGCGGGCGACCGGTCGCCGCTGGCGCTCGCCAACCGCGAGATCGGCGCGCTTCCGCCACAGGCCCGCAAGGAGGCCGGCCAGCGCGTGGGCCAGGCCAGGGAAGCCGTCAACCAGGCGCTCGCCGCCCGGCAGGCCGATCTCGAGGTCGCGCACGAGGAGCGGATGCTCGTTGAGGAGACCGTCGACGTCACCCTGCCGACGTCACGCCGTCCGGCCGGGGCGCGCCACCCGCTCACCATGCTGTCCGAGGACATCGCCGACGTGTTCGTCGCGCTCGGCTGGGAGGTCGCGGAGGGCCCGGTCGTCGAGGCCGAGTGGCTCAACTTCGACGCCCTCAACCTCGGGCCCGACCACCCCGCCCGCACCATGCAGGACACCATCTGGACCGAGCCTGCCGACCACCACGTGGTGCTGCGCACCCACACCTCGCCGGTGCAGGCGCGCACGATGCTGGGTCGCAAGCCGCCCATCCACGTGGTCTGCCCCGGCCGGGTCTACCGCACCGACCCGTACGACGCGACGCACTCGCCGATGTTCCACCAGGTCGAGGGGCTCGTCGTCGACGAGGGCATCACCATGGCCCACCTCAAGGGCACCCTCGACCACTTCGCGGCCTCGATGTTCGGCGACGGGATCACCACGCGGTTCCGGCCGTCGTACTTCCCGTTCACCGAGCCCAGCGCCGAGGTCGACCTGGTCTGCTTCGTCTGCCGCGGCGGCGACCCGGAGTCCTGTCGCACCTGCCGGGGCGAGGGCTGGATCGAGTGGGGCGGCTGCGGCGTCGTCAACCCGCGGGTGCTGGTCGCCTGCGGCATCGACGCCGACCGCTACACCGGGTTCGCGTTCGGCATGGGCATCGAGCGGACGCTGATGTTCCGTCACGGCGTGGAGGACCTGCGCGACCTTTTCGAGGGCGACGTCCGCTTCTCCTCGGCCTTCGGAACGGAGCTCTGAGCCCGCGATGCGCACCCCCGTTTCGTGGATCCGTGCTGTCGTCCCGGACCTTCCCGACGTGTCCACCGAGGAGCTCGCCGCTCGCCTGACCGCGCTCGGCCTCAAGCTCGAGGCGATCGAGCGTCCCGGCCACGACATCACCGGCCCGCTCGTCGTCGGCCGGGTGCTGTCGTTCGAGGACGAGCCGCAGAAGCAACGGCAAGACCATCCGCTGGTGCTCGGTCGACGTCGGCTTCAAACGCCAACGGCACCGGCGAGCCGCAGGGCATCGTCTGCGGCGCTCACAACTTCGCCGTCGGCGACCTGGTGCCGGTGATCCTGCCGGGTGGCGTGCTGCCTGGCGACTTCGAGATCTCCGCGCGCAAGACCTACGGCCACGTCTCGGCCGGGATGATCTGCTCGGCCGAGGAGCTCGGCCTCGGCGACGACCACGACGGGCATCATCGTGCTGCCTGCCGACGCCGGCCAGCCCGGCGACGACGTCTTCGACGTGCTGCCACTGCGCGACGAGGTCATCGAGTTCGAGATCAACCCCGACCGTGCCTACGCCCTCTCGTTGCGCGGCGTCGGCCGCGAGGCCGCGCTCGCCTACGGCGTCGAGTTCACGCGACCCCGCCGACCGGCCGGAACCGGCGTCGGACGAGGCGGCGTACGACGTCGTCGTCGAGGACCCCGTCGGCTGCCCGGTGTTCGCCGGCCGATCGGTGACGGGCTTCGACCCCTCGGCGCCGACGCCGGACTGGATGGCCCGCCGCATCCAGCTCGCGGGCATGCGGCCGATCTCGCTGGCGGTCGACGTCACCAACTACGTGATGCTCGAGCTGGGCCAGCCGATCCACGGCTACGACCGCGACAAGCTCGCCGGCCCGATCGTCGTACGCCGAGCGCGTCCGGGCGAGCGGGTGACCACGCTCGACGGCGCCGACCGCGAGCTCTCGGCCGAGGACCTGCTGATCACCGACGACTCCGGACCGATCGGCCTCGCCGGCGTGATGGGCGGCGAGACCACCGAGCTGTCCGAGACGACGACCAACGTCTTCATCGAGGCCGCGCACTGGGACCCGGTCACGATCTTCCGCACCGAACGCCGCCACAAGCTGCCCTCCGAGGCCGCCAAGCGGTTCGAGCGCGGCACCGACCCGACGATCGCCGCTGGTCGCGGCCGACCGCGTCGCCGAGCTGCTGACGACGTACGGCGGCGGGACGGTCGAGCAGGGCGTGACCTACGTCGGGGCGCGCGCCGGTCCGCGAACCGATCACGATCGACGCCGGGTCTGCCCGCGCGCGTCACCGGCATGGACATCTCCGCCGAGACCACGGTGGCCAACCTGCGTGCCGTCGGGTGCGAGGTCGCGGAGTCCGGCTCGTCGCTGTCCGTCACCCCGCCGCCTTGGCGCGGCGACGTCACCGACCCCTTCGACCTGGTCGAGGAGGTCGCGCGGATCGTCGGCTACGCCAACGT